>NZ_QJRX01000004.1:0-53153 GCF_003205495.1 Aquipseudomonas alcaligenes
AGTTGGCGTAAAGCCAAGGACAGTGTCGGCCTCGATGTCGCACAACTGCTCCAGGACAAACCCTACCTGCAAGCCAAGTACCCGCTGCTGAAGCCCGGCGCGCGGCGCTTTCTGGTCGGCTGATTTCGACCTCTCACTTCCACTCCTTCCCCTTGGCCAGCCCATGCAGCTAGCACTGCGTGGCTGGCCTTTTTCATTTCTCAGGAGAACCACGATGCTCAAAGGTCTGGCTATTACTCCGCCGGTGCTGGGGCGAATTTCCATCGGCAAGGTGATCGAGAAAAACGGCAAGCGCCTACCCGAGAAAGATGACCAGTTCACCATCACCTCCCAGGTGCAGAGCAAGGACGGCTGGCTTGTACACCCACTCAATGATGAGCTGCGCGAGGGCCAGGAGGGCAAGCTGCGTAGTATCCCGGTGAGGCTGCTGTTCAACGAACCGGATCTGAATTTCCGGGCCGACTACACCCTGTTTGATCGGCAATCGGGGCGCCCTATCTGCGTGGGCAATGGCGATATCTGCAAGCGCGTCACCCAGGATGGCATGCAGTCGCTGCCCTGCCCTTCGCCAGATGCCTGCCCGCTCGCCAAGGGTGGCGCCTGCAAGCCCTATGGGCGCTTGAACGTGGCCATTGGCGATGAGGATCCACTAGGCAGCTTCGTGTTCCGCACCACTGGCTTCAACAGTATCCGCACCCTCACTGCCCGACTGCACTACTTCCAAGCCATCTCTGGCAACCGCCTAGCCTGTCTGCCGCTGGAGCTACGTCTGCGTGGCAAATCAACTCGGCAGAGCCACGGCACGCCACTCTTTTATGTCGACCTGACCATGCGAAGTGGCTTGAGCATGGAGGAAACATTGGCGCAGGCACAGCAGCTGGATCAGAGGCGACAGGCTGCTGGCTTCGATCAGTCGGCACTGGATGCCGCGGCGCGAAGTGGTTTGGGCAATGGCGCCTTTGAAGACAGTGGCGAGGACGCCGGAGCGATTGTCGATGAGTTTTTCCCGCCCACCGAGCCAGCGCAGACCGCCAGCGAGACCTCATCCCCAAAGCACACAACACTGGTCACCAAGCTGGAATCACTCAGCAGCGAAGCGAGGCCATAACCACTCAGGAGACTCTTCATGGAAACACGATGCCTGATTTGCGATTCGACGCTCGTGGTCACCAAGGCGCAGGCGCAGGCCCTCTCCCTGCTACTGGGAACGCTCAGCGGCTTCTTAGACGGCTGTTCGGAGATGCACGTGCAGAGCGACACGCACAAAAAGCGCAGGATCGGCGAAGCCGTTCAGATCGGACTAGAGTTGCTCACGCGCGCAGTCGACGGCGCGACCTCTGGATGTGCCCAGAGCTGGGAATTCGCCCAGGACGTTCAGCGTTATCACTTCGGGGAATTCGAGTGCCTTTGCCTGCGCTGTGGTGCACGTTTCAACCAGCAGCCTAGCGACACCCTTACGCCTCAGCCAGGTGATCCGCCAACTGCTCGACCAGCCCCAGGATTAACTGGCGATCTGCAGGTGAGACCGTAGCCAGCATACGACTGATCCGTTGCGCCTGATCATAGGTTCGCGGGCTTGCTTCTGTAAGCAGGTCCGCGGCCTCGCACTCGAAGATGCCAGCGAACTCCAGCAACCGAGAAATGTTGGGAGTGACGATACCCCGCTCAATGCGGGAAATAGCCTCACTGCCAATGCCAAGCCGCTCAACCACATCATCTTGCCTCATACCGGCACAGACACACTGACCTTTAATCGGCTGCGTATCAGCGGCTGTCTCTCTGAATGCACCCAGCCGACGCCGCCCAAATACATGCAGTCGATAGCAGGCGCATACACCACACCCAACACACTGCGGCCCTGATCGATGATGGCGATGTTGACCGTGAACTCGCCATTACGCGTGATGAATTCCTTGGTTCCATATAGTGGATCAATCAACCAAAAGCGCCCCGAGCCATTGCGATGCACCAGCGAACGCTCATCTTCTTCCGACACCACTGCGTAGCTCTGCGATAAAGAACCGAGGGCCTTGGTCAAAACAACATGAGTGGCCAAATCAGCCTCGGCGACCGGGCTGTGATCTGCCTTCTCACGGCCCCCCGCTCTGCCCGCTGCTGTAAATCGACATGATGGCATCCCCCGCCTGACAAACGATTGGCAATAAAGAGAAGCCAAGTCGATTCGACACACATGTCGCATAATGCAAAACCACGTGATTAAATTTGATAAGTGAATTTCATCACGCAATTTCTATTTCCGGAAATCAACATGATTCAAATTGCGACAGCCACTGCAAATGCTATTTTAGGGCTCGAGGCCGAACAGGCCTGGGATACCAATCTTGCCTACGAACACCTTAAAGCGTGCGGCGAAGCCGATACCAAGCGCACGGCTGAGCGCCGCCTGAACGCTCATGGCCTGCTGCCTGCTGAACTGGCTGAAGAAGCACTGAAAGACGAGCATGGCCGTGCACCCAACAAAATCGTACTGGCCTGGGCCATGGTGCAAGCCCGCAAACGCCGCAACAGAGTGCTGTTCGTTCAACTGAGCCCATTACCCAGCGGAAAGCCCTGCCTGCACGCGAACGATGCCAGGGGCGCGCGCTTCTGGGTGCCATTGGCAAATGTCGAGTGGGAGACAGTCCGCACGGCCTGTGTCGCATTGCAACAACACATCGGTAAGCCCCTCGCGGTGTTTCCGCATGGCTCGTTGGTAGCCTCGATGCGCAACGCGGTCGAGATGCCTGACATCCACTCCTGCGTGAATGTCTACCAGCCGGTACTACCGGCCAATCTCAAGCTCCCCAGGTTCGATTCAATGCCCGCCGAGGCGGCATCCGAACTATCCCCGCACCTCAGGCGCCTGGAAGCAGAGAGCATCCACATCATCCGTGAGGCGGTGGCCGAGGCGCAGAATCCGGCGATGCTGTATTCCATCGGCAAAGACAGTGGAGTGATGCTCCACCTTGCCCGCAAAGCCTTCTTCCCCTCACCACCACCCTTTCCGTTGCTGCACGTAGACACACGCTGGAAGTTTCAGGAGATGTATATGTTCCGTGACTTCATGGCACGTGAAAGCGGCATGGACTTGCTGGTACACACCAACCCGGAGGCCATCGAAAAGAATATCAACCCCTTCGATCATGGCTCCTCGTTGCATACCGACATCACCAAAACCGAAGGGCTCAAACAGGCGCTAGACAAGTACAAATTTGACCTCGTGTTTGGTGGCGCGCGCCGCGATGAAGAAAAGTCCCGCGCCAAGGAGCGCATCTTCTCGTTTCGCAGCGCAACCCATCGCTGGGATCCGAAAAGCCAGCGCCCAGAACTCTGGAACCTCTACAACACCCGCAAAAGCCAGGATGCCAGCATTCGAGTATTCCCCCTGTCGAACTGGACCGAACTCGATATCTGGCACTACATCTACCTGGAAAACATCCCAATGGTGCCCCTGTACTTTGCCAAGTTGCGGCCTGTGGTCGTGCGGCCCGAGATGATAATGCTGGTCGACGACGAGCGCTGCAAACTGCTGCCCGGCGAAGACATTCAGATGCGCAAAGTGCGTTTTCGCACACTGGGCTGTTACCCGCTGACAGGGGCAGTGGAGTCAGAAGCGCAGACGCCGGAAGACATCCTGCTGGAAATCATCAACACACGACAATCCGAACGGCAGGGCCGTCGAATCGATACGGATAGCGCAGGCTCCATGGAGAAGAAAAAACAAGAGGGCTACTTCTGATGGCACGCCTCAAGAAAAGCACCTCGCCCGAACAGCACGCCCACAAGACGGCAACACTGAGCGAATGGCTCGAGCAGCAAGCCAATCAGGACCTGTTGCGTTTTATCACCTGCGGTAGCGTCGATGATGGCAAAAGCACGCTTATCGGCCGCTTGCTCTGGGAAGCACAGCAGGTCTTCGACGATCAGTTGAGTACGCTGCAGGCCGACTCCAAGCGTCATGGCACGCAAGGTAACGACATTGACTTCGCCCTGCTCGTAGATGGCCTGGCAGCAGAGCGAGAACAGGGCATCACCATCGATGTGGCCTATCGTTTCTTCTCCACACCGCATCGCAAATTCATCGTGGCCGATACCCCTGGCCACGAGCAATACACGCGCAACATGATCACAGGAGCCTCCACCGCAGACGTTGCGGTACTGCTGGTCGATGCGCGCCAGGGCGTGCTGACGCAAACCCGCCGGCACGCCTATCTGGCGTCACTGGTGGGCATAAAGCACATCATCCTGGCCATCAACAAGATGGATCTGGTGGCGTATGACCCCCAGGTGTTCGCCGATACGCTGGCTGCGTTCAACACAGCGGCCGAGCCATTGGGATTCGACAGCATCACCGCCATCCCATTGTCGGCTCTCAAAGGCGACAACATCACCTCACGCTCGGCACATACGCCCTGGTACCAGGGCCCAACCCTCATGGCCTGCCTGGAAACCATCGCCCCTCGTACCCCCAGGGAACACAAAACGGTCTTTCCCGTTCAGTGGGTCAACCGTCCGGATGCCAGCTTCCGAGGCTTCAGCGGCACATTGGCCTCCGGCCAAATAGCCGTCGGCAACGAAGTGCGCGTAACGGCTTCCGGGCAAACGGCCAAGATCGCACGCATCGTCACCGCCAACGGCGATCTCGACTGTACCAACCCGGGCGATGCCGTCACGTTGGTACTGGACCGCGAAGTCGATTCCTCAAGAGGCGACATTCTGGCTCGCGCTGATCAACCGCTGGAAATGACCGACCAGTTCGAAGCCACCCTGGTCTGGATGCACGACGAGCCTGGCCTGATAGGCCGCTCCTACGAGATCAAACTGGCGAACCAATGGGCCAGCGCCAGCCTTACCGCACTGAAGCACCGCATAGACGTCAACACTCAAGCTCATGAATCGTGCCGCCGGCTTCAGCTTAACGACATCGCAGTAGCCAACCTTGCACTGAGCAAGCCACTGGTTTTCGATACCTACGCTCAATCACATACCCTGGGCGGATTCCTGCTGGTCGACAAATACACCCACAGCACCGTCGCCGCCGGAATGATCCGCCACAATCTGCGCCGCGCACAGAACGTACATCGCCAGGCACTCAGCATTACCCGTGAGGACCGCGAACGCCTCAATGGCCATAAAGGCAAGGTCATCTGGTTCACCGGCCTTTCCGGCTCGGGTAAATCGACTATCGCCAACGCCCTGGAGAAAGAACTCCACGCCCTGGGTAAACGCACCTATATCCTCGATGGCGACAACGTTCGCCAAGGCCTCAACAAGGACCTCGGCTTTACCGATGCCGACCGGGTGGAAAATATTCGACGCGTAGCTGAAGTAGCCAAACTGATGATGGATGCCGGGCTGATCGTGATGACCGCCTTTATCAGCCCCTTCCGGGCAGAACGCCAGATGGCCCGGGAGCTGATCGGAGAAGATAACTTTATCGAAGTGTTCGTCGACACGCCGCTGGCCGTGTGCGAGCAGCGTGATCCGAAGGGACTTTACAAGAAGGCACGCACTGGGCAACTGCCAAATATGACAGGTATTAACAGCCCTTATGAACCCCCCAGAGCGCCTGAAATTACCATTAGTAGAGGAGGTACCGATTTAGAATCCATAGTCACTACGCTTACATGCATGATTTGATCAACTAAGTCTTGTCATGAGGTTGCGGAAAAATCGGACAAAAGGCAAAAGCATTCGATGCAGCACCTTAATAGCCTTTATTGATTCTTTCAATCTAGAAAACATTCGAGAGCCATGGAACTGAATAAACTCAGCCAAGTCACCCATGAAGCTTCTGAAAGCCTCATTATTAATTTCCGGAAAACTTATATCCGGAAATTTACCAAATTGAAATCTTCGGACGCCATTTTTAGCGTCACGCGTTGCCCGCAAAAAACCACGGCCATATAGACGATCTGGTTCAAGATGACAGCCTTCAGCCCACTCATTCCATGCATTAATGAAAATTAACTGTTCGCCCCCCGTTTTTTTTACCAAATCAATGGTAGATGATAGCCAGCATTCATAATTACCGGGCGTACCATTTAAAACGACTAACGCTCTACTATTTGTACGAGCAGTATTATCCCAGGAGGGGAATACAGTTTTGAATACATGCTGACCATTGTAGTCCCTGCTGAGGTAGTCACTGGCAAGAGAACCATACTGAATGACGTTACCAGAAAAAGCCTTGTGGAAGGAAAGCTCACTATTAATGTTTGGTTGCTTTAGGTTGTGAGGGGGAAATTCAACACCACTATCAAAACCATATTTAGCATAATCTTCATTGCCATGAGTTAATGCCGCACAAAGATGAATTTCACCAATACCTATATCGCGACAATAGTCACGCCAAGTTTCCAGCGTTTTATTTGCATCCGGCAAATGTTGCGGTCGATAGACAATTAGAAACGGCCGACCACCTACCCGAATATATCTGGAATCCTTAAAAAATTGCACTAGTGATTTAATGAAATTGACATCATCATCGGGCAAATATTTTTGCGCAATTAGAACCTCGTGCTCTGCAGCATCCCAGCGCCTGGTCCAGTTTTCATTGGCCCAGCACAGACAAAACGGCATATCGCTTTCTGGATCAGCCAACATATCATCCAAGGGCTGATTGAGTATCCTTTTTCCAGAAAACCAATAATAGTGATAACAGAAGCCATCTACTCCATACTCTTTAGCTAAGCGGATTTGATCATGGCGTGTCTCGCGCACACGCAAATCGTAGAAACCCAGGTCGGTCGGTAGATGCGGCTGATAGTGCCCCTCAAATAATCCTTGCGCCTTAGTAACATTCGTCCACTCTGTGAATCCCTTCCCCCACCAACTATCGTTCTCTGGTGTTGGGTGAAATTGAGTGAGGTAGAAAGCGATCAGCCGCGGTGATTGATCGCCTCCCTCCGGCATGGACTTATTAATATTCATTTATTCTTACTACTCAATACTGGCAAACACATGAAAATGATTATCTAGAGATTGATTCTAAATAATCTAAAAACCCTACAAATCCAAAGCTTGGTCTGAGGGCTAAGTCTAGTGGCTACACGCGCTTTTACCGATGAACCGCTTGGTAAAATTCGATTCTTGAGTGCAGGCGGGACCAGCCTCACCGCTTCACCCGGACGACTTTGCGGCACGGCCTTAATGACCACCTGATAAACATGCGCATGAGGGCTACTGCATAGTGCCGATTTCACATTAGTCGGAAGACGTGACCATGTAGGAGCGAACTCTGTATTCTCAGGAGGCTTTATGACATAACGCGCCTCAACGATTTTAAGACCAGCTTGACTAAAAAGATCCTCCATATTTTTCAAGCCAAAAAAGCGAATGTGCGTACGATCAAGCAAGCCCCAATCACGGTACTCAAAATCACCATTGACTAGGCATGCGGAAATAGCTGCATGGCCAACATGCGGTAGCGAAATAACCAAATAGCCTTCAGATTCTAATAGTGGAACCATGCGCTTTAAGGTCACCCATGGATCATAGAGATGCTCCAGCACGTCTGCCGCCACCACCACATCAAACTTAGCCATGCCACTTAATAATCCCGGCCAGTCCTTGGAGTTAAGATCCGCCTGCAGAACAGTATCACAGTAAGGCTCTACCAGTTTGATGGCGTCCGGATCAAGTTCAAGCCCTACCACACGGCACTCACCTTGCTGTAAAAGTAGCTTGGTAATAGAGCCTGGGCCACAACCAATTTCCAGCACTCGCTTTTGGTGGCCAACCATTCTAATTACATTCGCCGGGGCAGTCTGGGAGTCCGTGTCAACATCATACTCATAGTTGTGACGGGCTTTATTCATCTAACTATCCTCAGCTTGCGGAATAGAGCCGAAAGCCTCCGGAGCGGAGCCGTTACTGTCCAAGAATAACTTTCGTAAATCTTAGAAATAATCTCAATGCTTTCTTCTAACTGCTTGGACAAGTTGAGCAGTGATGCCTCTCGCTTAGCGAGTTGCTGCCCAAGATTCAAATTTCGATTTTCTAGCTTTGCCAAGTACACATCTCTCTTCACCATCGAAACATGTAGCTCACTGATTATTATTCGATTTATTCGAGCTAGTGCATCGCTCAGACGATCACCAAGCTCTATATCTGGGATATTTTCTTTAAGTGATGATCCGGTGGTCCGCAGAGGAAGGGGGGAAATCTTTTTCCAGTAAACCCCCACACCA
Organism: Aquipseudomonas alcaligenes; assembly: GCF_003205495.1. Classification (GTDB taxonomy): domain Bacteria; phylum Pseudomonadota; class Gammaproteobacteria; order Pseudomonadales; family Pseudomonadaceae; genus Aquipseudomonas; species Aquipseudomonas alcaligenes_B. Next base: position 8,193 of record NZ_QJRX01000004.1, read on the forward strand.
TCAATCTCAACCAATTCGGGCGAAATCCCAGACTTTATAAAATAATCATGAACTGCCAACTTGCATGCCGGAACAACATGATAATCGTCGACAATGACATAACCACCCACCGACAGCTTTGGGTATAAATTCACCAATCCGTCCATTGTAGATTCATACATATCGCCATCAAGACGAATCAGTGCAAGACTATTAATCGGCGCCGTCGGCAAGGTATCCTTGAACCAACCTTTTAGGAATACAACCTGGTCATCTAAAAGGCCATACTTCAAAAAATTATTTCTGACATCTTCAAGTGAAATAGCGAGCTGCGCATAGCTATGGAAATCTGAGTCTCGGTCTGCAGGGTATAGACTTTCATCACCCTTAGGCAATCCTTCGAATGAATCTGCAACCCATACTTTTCGATCGGTAATACCATAAGACATTAGAACAGCGCGCATCAGAATGCATGAGCCGCCACGCCATACACCGGTTTCGATAAGATCTCCGGGAACATTCTCATCCAGAACTATCGAAATCAATTCTCGCAAATTAGCTAGCCGTTTATCTCCGACCATAGTCTGCGCTCTTTCGGGCCAATCTAGTCCGTGCTCACGTAGCCTTTGGTCAAACGTGCGGGAACCAAAAGGAGCAAATGATGCGTCGCCGTAGATACTGCCCGTCAGACATTGCTGCAGTAAACCTAAGTAATAGCTCCGTGTCTTATCAATATCCGCAGACGAGCAACCCGACTCAAGAGTATATTTCTTGTTTATCTCAACGTATGCTCTTGAGGGCGAATTAGATTTCAGCCATACAGCTTCATATATATTTCGATCTAATTCAGTAAGCTCGTATAATAGATCCTTGGCTCTTGGTGTTAGCCCCGCAGACTCGGGACTCCAAAAGCTTGAGTTAGCCACGATACGTCCCCTTGGAACTGGCATTCCAAGAGATTGCAGAATATGATCACGATCTTTTTCAAAAGTTTCCGTAAACCCTATGTATGAAAAAGCCTCAATATTTTCGAGCGCTGTAGCAAGAATTGTTTTTGGCGCAACATTTAAAGTATCTCGCCAGTTCGTGTCACTCACTCCACTTGCAAGCTGCCATGCTTGATTGTTCCAAATAAATGCTTTCACCTCATCATTATTGAGCCCCAACTCAAGAAACTCTTCAAGCGACATACTCTGCGCCAACTCATAAATCTTATACTCTTTCGGATTGCGCGCTCTGCAAAAATTATAAAATGACAACACCCTATCAATAGGGTCTCTCAAAAAAGTAAATGAGAAGCGCTCATCGATGAGCTGCTTCGCATAATCAAATCCGAAATGACCGGAAACAAAAGGGACTTTCTCAAACTCCTTAGCCGCTTTTATTGCGCTATCAGAATATGTACCAAACTCCCCAGCAGAAAACAGGCCGTGGCCTATAATACAATCTGCGTGACTTGCGACGTTCTCTTGGCCATAATACTTCTGAGCCAACTCGACTATTGTTGTCCCCGCAGTTTTCTGGATATGCAAAAAGACCCCTGGTATTAATTTCACGACGGCACCTTAATTTCTTCTATTGATATTTCTTCAAATGGCAACCCGACCAAACCAGATACAACACTTGAGGTACGGGATTCAATTATCAACGCATCATGAACCCACTGTAACTGTTTGACATCTGGCGGCACACCATCTGCAACTGCGACGTCTATGGAGTAATGCCCTATCGGCAATATTGGCATATTAAATTTAAACATTACCCTGAGATTGCTGCCAAAGTCGAAAGCAATAGAATTATCGCCACTATAGCCAAATGTATTTTTTGCAAAAACGACTTGACCCAACTTATTCTTTAGCTGGAAGCCCACGACCAAATTATTGCATTTCGTGTGAACATCTATATACGCTAAAAGACTTACACACTCACCACCAACTATCCACGACAAATGATTCCCGCTATTGTCTAAAAAGAAAACATCAGAAAAACTCGCCCCTCCATGCCCGAACCCTTTCGAATCAGATACGAAATCGAATACTTTCAGATCATTTCTTAGATTAGAACAATTTATAAACCTCATTCTCATATCGTACTTTTCTGAAAAAACAAGGAGACCACTAGCCGACGCAGCATTACTTAACATAGTGACCGCAGAATCATTACAGCCGGCGTCATTATCATTGAGCGGAGCATTATAAATATCGGCAAGATAATGCTCAGTTACGTATTTCGCATCACCACTTGCCTTTATACGTCCATTATCTAACCAAATTGCGCTATCACACAAACTTAAAACAGCACTTAAATCATGGCTTACAAAAATTAATGTCCCGATGCTTTTAAAATCACGCAAAAACCTCATGCACTTTTGCGTGAATTTTACATCGCCAACAGCAAGCGCCTCATCAATTATCAGAATATCCGCATCAACATTAGCAATGATAGAGAACGCTAATCTAACATACATCCCAGAAGAATAATTTCTCACGGGCTGATCCATAAAACTACCGATAGCTGCAAATTCAGAAATTTTATCGAATCGCGCATCTATCTCATTTCTAGTCAGGCCAAGTATGGCTGCACTAATATATACATTTTCACGCCCAGTGAAATCTAAATTAAATCCAGAACCTAGTTCCAACAGTGCAGCGACCCTTCCGCTTACCTCTACGAGACCACTAGAGGGATTGAGTGTGCCGCAAATCATTTGTAGCAATGTCGATTTACCGCTACCGTTATAACCCATGACGCATAGCGTTTCGCCTTTTCTAACTGTAAAGGAAACATCTCTTGACGCCCAAAACTCTTCATAATATTTCTTAGGTGAAAACCCAAAAAGTTTTTGCACATACGGAAAAATAAACTGCTTGAGCCTATCCCGCGGCTTATCGTAGATCTGATAGCATTTGCTCAGGCTTTCGACTCTTATTACAACTTCAGAGCACATCAGCGAATCCCCTGCGTGTCTTCTGAAACCAAAAAAAGCCTAGCCAGGCGATGAATAAAGTTATAGCCCAGTAAACGCCTAGAACTAAAAAGTCTGGAGCACACCCCCAGAACAAGACGTTTCTTGTTTGCTCAATAATCACAGCGAGCGGATTCAGATACATAATATTTCTATATAATTCTGGCAAAGCTGTGACTGGATAAAAAACCGGACTAATGAACATTAATGCAGCTGTGAACACCCCAATAACTTGTGAAACATCACGCAAATAAACACCTAGCGAGGATAATACCCAGCACAATCCCACGATAAGAAGCCCGAAAGGTACAAAAATAAGCGGCAAATAAAACACCGTCAGATGCGGCATTCCGATCAGCATAGTGTAAGCCACTAGCCAAACTATCAAACTGACCATAGCATGATAAAGGGCAGCCGCAAAACTAACGAACGGCAAAATCTCCAAGGGGAATACTATCTTCTTGACATAATTCGGAGTCGATGAAATCAATCCTGGCGCCCGATTAATGCATTCAACAAAAAGATTGAATACAAGCAGCCCAGCAAATAGCAACAAGGCGAATTCGGCTTTATTTTCTGCGCCACTGCCCCAGCGGGTACTAAATACGACACTAAAAACAAAAGTGTAAATCATCAGCATAATTAGGGGGTTTACAAACGACCATAATAATCCCAGCACAGAGCCTCGATAGCGTCCCAATACTTCACGCCTAGCAAATGTACGAATTAGCTCCCGATTGCGCCATAAACTAGCGATCATTTCGAGCGGCGTTGCAGAAAAGCTGCGCATCAGGAAAAAACCTCGGCATCCAAAAACAGGCACCCCATGGCATCTTTAGTAGAAAGAACGGGTTCGATGCCCAACGGCCAATCGATTTTGAGCATTGCATCATCCCAACGGATGCAACGCTCATGCTCTGGCGCGTAGTAGTCGGTCGTCTTGTAGAGAAACTCAGCCGTTTCGCTCAGCGCCACAAAACCATGCGCAAAGCCTTCAGGAACCCAGAGTTGATGCTTGTTTTCAGCACTCAAGTGAGCCCCCACCCACTGGCCGAAGGTTGCGCTGCTTCTGCGCAGATCCACGACAACATCGAACACTTCGCCCTGCACGACCCGCACCAGCTTTCCCTGCGGTTGCTGGACCTGATAGTGCAAGCCTCGTAAAACATTCTTCACCGAACGTGAGTGGTTGTCCTGCACGAAGGTGACGGGCTTTCCGACAGCCTCTTCAAAGCGGCGGTGATTGAAGCTTTCAAAGAAGCCCCCCCGATCATCCCCAAATACCTTGGGCTCGAACAGAATGACATCGGGGATGGCTAAAAGCGTCGCTTTCATCAGTAAACGGTCTCGCTCAGAAGTCGTTTGAGGTATTGCCCGTAGCCATTCTTGGCGAGCAGCGCTGCGAGTGTTTCAAGCTGTTCTGCCGTAATCCATTTCTGGCGATACGCAATTTCTTCCGGGCAGGCGACTTTCAGGCCCTGACGTTTTTCAAGGGTGGTGATGAACTGACTGGCATCCATCAGCGACTCATGTGTGCCGGTATCCAGCCAGGCATATCCGCGCCCCATGATTTCAACACTGAGTTGGCCCTGCTCCAAGTAGAGGCGATTGAGGTCGGTGATTTCCAGTTCGCCACGCGGGGAAGGTTTGAGGCTTTTGGCCAGCTCCACGACCTGATTGTCATAGAAGTAGAGGCCGGTGACGGCATAGCTAGATTTCGGCACCGCAGGTTTCTCTTCAAGGCTGATGGCCTTGCCCTGATCATCGAACTCGACCACGCCATAACGCTCAGGATCATGTACGTGGTAAGCGAACACACTGGCGCCCTGCTCGCGCGACATCGCGCTTATCAGCAGCGCTTGGAAATGGTGACCATGGTAGATATTGTCACCCAGCACCAAGGCCGCCAGATCGTCGCCAATGAACGCTTCACCGATCAGAAACGCCTGGGCCAACCCATCCGGCGATGCCTGCACAGCGTAGGAAAGGCTAAGCCCCCACTTGCTACCGTCGCCCAATAGTTGTTCGAAACGCGGGGTGTCTTGCGGCGTGGATATGATCAGGATTTCACGAATGCCCGCCAGCATCAGGGTGGTCAGCGGGTAATAGATCATCGGCTTGTCATAAACCGGCAGAAGCTGCTTGGAGATCGCCAGGGTCGCTGGGTGCAGACGCGTGCCCGAGCCGCCTGCCAGGATGATGCCTTTGCGTTTCAACATGTTCATTTCTCTAGTACTTCTGTGAGCATCCGTGCCACACCGACCTGCCACTCGGGCAAGCTCAGCGCAAAGGCCTTTTGCAGTTTCTGTGTATTGAGTCGTGAGTTGTTCGGCCGCTTGGCCGGAGTCGGATAGGCGCTGCTGGGGATAGCCGCAACCTGGTCGCCGTGTACCTTGAGGTCGACACTTTCAGCCGCTGCCCGCTCCAGCACGAAGCGCGCATAGGCATGCCAGTTGGTTTCGCCGGACGCGGCAAGGTGATACAGCCCGCCCAACTGTGGCTGTTTCAGGGTCGAACGAATGAGATGTGCGCTGACATCTGCCAACAGCTCAGCCCCGGTCGGCGCACCGAACTGGTCAGCAATCACGCGGAGGCAATCGTGCTCACGGGCCAGACGCAGCATGGTCTTGGCGAAGTTGTTGCCACGCGCTGCGTATACCCAACTGGTACGCAGGATCAAATGCAGGCAGCCACTTGCCTGGATTGCGCGCTCGCCAGCCAGCTTGCTGGCACCATATTGGTTGAGGGGCGCAACAGCATCCGTTTCGCACCAGGGGCGTTCACCATCGCCGGCAAACACGTAGTCGGTGGAGTAGTGCACCAACAAACTACCCAACTGTTTGGCCTCGCGAGCCAATACGGCAACGGCCTCGGCATTCACCCGGAAGGCCAGGTCAGTATCGCTCTCGGCCTTGTCAACGCCGGTGTAGGCGGCGGCATTGACGATCACATTCGGTGCGAAACGCTGCACGGTCTCTGCCAAGCCGCCGAGGTCAGACAGGTCACCGCAGTAGTTGCTGCTTTTGGAGTCAAGAGCCAGCACGCTGCCCAATGGGGCCAGGCTACGTTGCAACTCCCAGCCAACCTGGCCGTTTTTACCCAGCAGCAATATTTTCATTCACTGCGTCCGCGATAGTTGGTTTCCATCCATTGGCGGTAATCGCCAGACAGCACATTGTTCACCCAGGTTTGGTTATCCAAATACCACTGCACTGTCTTGCGGATACCGGTTTCAAAGGTTTCGGCGGGCTTCCAGCCCAGCTCCGTGGCCAGTTTGGTCGCATCGATCGCATAGCGGCGGTCATGCCCGGGGCGATCGGTAACGTAGGCAATCTGCTGCTGATACGGCTCGCCGTCAGCGCGCGGACGCAGCTCGTCAAGCAGGGCACATACAGTGCGCACGATTACCAGGTTGGGCTTCTCATTCCAGCCACCCACGTTGTAGGTCTCGCCCAGCACGCCTGCTTCAAGCACGCGGCGGATGGCACTGCAGTGATCCTTAACGTAGAGCCAGTCGCGGATCTGCTGGCCGTCGCCATACACCGGCAGAGGCTTACCGGCCAGGGCGTTGACGATCATCAGCGGAATGAGCTTCTCCGGGAAATGATACGGGCCATAGTTGTTCGAGCAATTGGTGGTGAGCACCGGCAGGCCGTAGGTGCGATGGTAGGCACGCACCAAATGGTCACTGGCCGCCTTGCTGGCCGAATATGGGCTGTTGGGCTCGTACTGATGTTTTTCGGTGAACGCCGGCTCGTCTTTGCCCAAAGAGCCGTAGACTTCGTCTGTCGATACATGGAGGAAACGAAACGCCTGCTGCGCCTGCGGCTCAAGCGCGTTCCAATAGACGCGTACAGCTTCCAGCAAGCGGAAGGTGCCGACGATGTTGGTCTCGATAAAAGCTTCCGGCCCATCGATGGATCGGTCGACATGAGACTCCGCAGCGAAATTGAGAATGGCCCGTGGCTGATGGTCAGCCAGCAGACGCGCCACCAGGGCGCTGTCACCAATATCGCCCTGAACAAAGAGATGCCTAGCATCACCCTCCAGAGTGGCGAGGTTTTCCAGGTTGCCGGCATACGTCAGTTTATCCAGATTGACCACCAACTCATCGGACTGGGCCAGCCAGTCGAGCACGAAATTACTGCCGATGAAGCCTGCTCCGCCAGTTACAAAAATAGTCATGCGTCAAATTTTTCCGAACATAGCAGCCGCGACCAGACCAATATTGCCCAGCAGTGTTTGGCGGTAGATACCGCTGCGTTTGAGATGGATAAGGCGAGGAATAAGGCTCATGCACCGGGCGTCAGCAAAGCGCTGAAGTATTTCCCGGTTTTCGGGTGTAAGTTGGTGTTCTAGCGTCAGTAGCGCAGAGATGTTGCAATCATTCCAGTGCTTGAAGCGCCCCTGAAATAGCATACGAATACGTTTTAAACGGGCTGCCCAGTTGGCATTCATTCCCACCAGGTTACCGCCGTGCTGGCGATAGCGCAGCGTTGGCTTACGGTCATAGAAAACACGACCGCCACAGCCCGTTACAACCATGTAGGCCCACCAGTCATGACTAATAACAGACTTGTTTTCCCCGGATTCGCGCAAAAGTTTTCGCGCAGCACTGTTGAACACCATGGTGTTGCCACCACCGATATTTTGCATCAAGGCGTTGCCGAAACTGGGAGGCTTGGGAAAAAATGGTGAAATACCGATGTAATTGTTATCAGCATCAACTAATAGGGTGCGAGAGCAATACAATGCCGGGATATTATCCGGCACGGTTTCAAGCCATCGTACAGCTCTCGCAAGCTTATCTGCCTCCCATATATCATCTTGGTCTGACCAGGCATAAAAATCTGCCTGAATGCCTGAGTCGCATGTAAGTCTAAGAAAATTAGCTGCAAATCCAACTTTACGACCCAAGCGTATATGTAAGCGCCCAGGCCACTTATCGCTATAGCATTCAAGCATTTCGAAAGTGCCATCATGCGAGCCATCATCAGACACATAAACCACCCAGTTTTTATACTCTTGCGAACCGAAAGATTCCAGTTGCTCTTTTAAATATTTACAGCCATTAAATGTACAAAGAAGAATTGCAACCTTTAGACTTTCTTTACTCATGAGCGATTTATCAAATTGCAATTTATAGAAAATCAATTTGACAAATTAATTCCCACCATGTGAACACACAAACAGTGCAACGCCATTGCACTATTTGCAACTTCCACAAGCGAGCTTGATCAACGCCAGACAAGTGTCTGCTGTGGCTCCAGGAGATCGGTCCATGAGGCTGAAATCCGCGATCAATAATCCCTGGCGGCGCTGAAGCTAGCTGACGAAAAGGGCTTCAACAAAATCATGATTAGTCCTAACTACATCGATGCAACCAATCAAATTGTCCTGACGGAACAACACGCTTGGAAGCAGGAGCCCCAGACCAAATACCAGAACTTTGCTTGCGTTGAATATCAATTCCAGAGCCGATTGATTCAGCTGGCTCGAGTGGCAGCAGATCCAGCCCCTCAGCAATTGAGGCCGAGGCGTGATTGGATGCCTGGATAGATGTCCTTCGCCAAGACGAAGGAGACGGAGTCGCGATCACCTACAACCACATCACCAAATGCCAGCAATGGTTTAGCGAGGGCTATTCACCCTAATGCGCCAAAGACACAGCTGACCTGACATACGGTTGCAGCTCCACCCTCAAACCGCCAGATCAGTCGATGGTCCGGCGGTTTTTTATGCCCTGTAAAACACCGCCTTAAAGAGGTCCTATGACTACCAAATTCAAGGCCGGCGAGTCCGCCGGCACCTACATCACCGATGCCCCCGTGACCGAAGCCGATATCGTACAGATGGCACAACGCCTAGCCAGCAAGCGGCTGCGCAAAGGCCAGGCCTTGCATGAGCCCATGGAGGTCTTCAGCTATCTGCAGATCCTGCTGCAGGACTATGAACACGAGGTATTTGCACTACTACTGCTGGACAGCAAACACCGTGTCATCCGTTTCGAGGAGCTATTCCGAGGTACTCTGGACGGCGCCAGCGTCTATCCGCGCGAAGTGGTCAAAGTTGCGCTGGAACACAACGCTGCAGCTATGGTGTTAGTGCACAATCACCCTTCCGGCAACCCCGAACCTAGCCAAGCAGATCGTGCACTGACCAGCAGACTCAAACAGGCCTTAGAGCTGGTGGGCGTCCGTACTCTCGATCACATCGTTGTGGGGGCTGAAGGCTGCGTATCGCTCGCCGAACAAGGATACCTTTGAAACTACGCAAGCTCTCCATGCAGACACATGTAGTGATTGATCAGCACCGGATAGATTCAGCGTGGGCAGCGTAGAAGCTGCTCACGCTGATCCGATCCATACCCGCTATTTTTTTGCCTTGAGAGAACGATGCCCGGCGGGCTCCCCAAGCCTGTAGATGGGAGCAATGACACCACCACCTGCGATGCAATTGCTGGGTTACAGGGATGGCTGGCCATCTCGCTCACGGAGCCGGGCCAGAATCCATTCTTGGACCTCGGACTCAACCCACGCTACAGCCTTGCCCCCTATTGCAACCGAGCCTGGGAAGCTCCCCTCCTTCATGACCTTGTAGACGGTAGAGCGGCCAAGGCCGGTAAGTCGCATCACTTCTTTCAGTCGAATCAGTCTCATGGTCAGCACTCCGGCAATTAGTCCATGAGATAGCTCAGGGGTGTTCGGTTTTAAGACGACTCAGCTGGCTCATGCCAAAATTCCGCTGCCCGTCCCCATACACCTTGCTCCTCGTTTTGGCGAAGTAGCTCAGGCGGTAGAAAACCGCACGAAACTGCATCTCAAAGCGATCATCATGCACCTTGAGGGGCGATACGGGGTGTGGTGTGAATAGAACACCCTTCATGGCCACCCTCCAATCCAACCCCAGTGCCACACCCCATGCTTTGACGATACGACCAGCGAGCATTTGGTCATAACAGCTGTCGGCTAACTGTAATCTCCTATAGTCACCTAGGGCGAAATAGGCATCATGGTTGAGCAACAGCGCCAGGTGATAATGTGGATTGGTAGCACCGTTCCACTCACGTACCCAGACATAGCGGAGCATCGGGTCGTAAGCTCTCTTCCCTGCTGCTGCCTTGATAGACCGGGCATGTTCGAGCTGGCTTTTGAGGGACTCAATGCAGTAGGTGATCGCCCGCTGGGGCAAAAGGCATCCCGAGGGCACGCGTAGATCCACCCGGACAACCATCCACCGCGGGTGCAATATCAGGCTATCCTGCAGAAGTAGGTAAATATTCCTTAGGTAATCTGAGTTAAGATCACTAAGCGTTAACTGAACAGGATAGCCTTGCCATTCAGCGGCACTGGAGGGTGGTTGGATGTACATGAGTAGCTCCTATGGTTAGTTCTATAGAAACTAACCTCATCGGTCACCATTCACATACTTACGCTCAACGGCACTGACCACACAGAGCACGCCATCAAGAATAACCAAAGTGCTAACCAGCCTAGCATCCAATCAATAATAAATAACCAACATAAAAACAGCGTTCAATGATCACCCTTAAGAACGACCTGCAAGGAAAATCGAGCAATTCCTGTTGAGAGCCCCCTGCAAACCTGCTCCGAACTTATCTCCGGCATCACGGCCATCAGTAAAAATTAACACGCGTCTTGTATTGCTCTTCCGCATGCACGAGATATCCAAAAATTCTACCACCTCGCCCGAGCTACCAATAGCCAGAAGCACAGAAAGCAGCCGCGCGAGCTCGCTAATGAAAACACAACCTGTACCATGATTCAGATAGCACAAGCGATCTAGCTTCAAGCCTATTCAAGCCCATACCCTCAATGTCTATAGTAGTAGTCACGCCCCTGCCTCCCTGAAGCTTGGATATGGAAGCCAGTTTCGGAGCGATACTCTCAGATCGTGGATAAGCCGAGGCCAGCTATCTCCATTGCCGCCAGGATCTTATCACTTGCCTGATGAGCTCCTAACTTGACTCATCGAATCTGGCTTTCCCGAACATCTATACACGTCGCCAAGGCATAGCCCCGGAAAGCGAGGCACATGTCTTACAGGGCCGTAGTGCTCTACCCACACCCCCTCCTTACCTAGAGAACGGAAGCCACAGAGATCGGCTTTAGCTGCATATCTCAGCTGCGCTTATAGAGCGCCCCCTTACCGCCGCACCACTCGTCCCTCCCTAATCGCCCCAATAAATGCGGTGACTATCAGCTGGTAACCAGTCAGGGCCAGGTTCAACCCAGCAAATTCAATGTGTATACTGCATTCTCATAATCTACAAAGCCACTTCAAATCGGCACAATAACACCAGATATAACCTAAAAATTCGTCTAAAAATCCACTAGAGAACACACACATAGAGAACCAATAACATGGCCACTGCACTCAATGACAGGCTCCAGAAAACACTTGACGGTATCAATGTCGATAGCAGACTAAGTACTTGGCTATGGTTCTTTCTGAAAAGCCAAACGCCTTACGCCTATCTCGGTGAGCTCGGCAGCCCCGGCATGCGAGACCGCATGGCAGATCACATCCAAAACGCTCAAATAAGGAAAGAGTTTGTTGAGGAACAAAGCGCTTTAGCCCTGCTGCCCGAAAAGGACTTAGAATGGATAACAAGCAATAAAAGACAGAATTTCTTTGTAGCTGGAAAACTTATTGAAAAAAACGACAAAATACCAATCATAAGTCAAAACAACCTAACTGGACGAGCACTAACTATTGCAACGATTGACATATGGGGAAAAGAGAAAAACCATAAATCATGGCTAATCAGCGAAATAAGATCAGAATGGGAGCAACACTCAAGCACGGACTATATATTCAAATGGTTCGATAGCCCCGACACCAAGCAAAGGCTAGAAATAGCATGGGAAATAGCCAAAAGCAAATATCCAGTACTTACACTCCAACAAAACACTCCCCAAGACAAAGATGAATTCATAATCTTACTTGACTATTACCTAACACACACATCAGACAAAATACTACTCATGAACTCCATCAAGAAACGATGGAGCCAGAATAAATACCGCACAAAGCTAACAGGCAAGAAGCAGTACAACTTCATTCTTTCTGATAAAGCAATTCAACGCCTTGACAAGCTAGCAGAAAAATACGACCTAAGAAGAACTGAAGTACTGGAAATTTTGTTAAAAATGGAAGAAGAAAAGGGAGCTTACATCCCTGAGAGACTGCGCCCACTAAAAGACATATAACAGAGCAACCGCAAAAACACTTCTACTCAACCAAAGCAAGCATAGAGAAACCTGGCGAAACAACGAAAACTGTAATTGGGCCGAACTCCCCCCACCTCATCACAGATAAATGTCCGGATGCTCGTGGAGCAAGTGCCAGAGTCAACGTGAAATCCGCAACCAAAGCCTCAGGAGTGCTTATCAAAACCAGCGTTTATCTAAAGCTCTGCTGTCAGCGCTATCAGGTCTTGAGAGAGCACACCTTGCGCCTTGAGTTGCTCGGTCAATCCAGCGCTAATACGAGGCGCAATCGCGACATACTCAACTAACCAGGAGCGGAATCGAGGCTGCGCATTCAAGAAGCGCTCAGCGGCTTGCTTAAGTGGCTCTACGGAGCCAAGCAACTTGGCTTCGTTACGCTTGCAGGTTCCGAAGCGAATCCGTTGCTCATCACCGCAGATAGCCACCAGATCGATTTCTACATCGCTGCGATCCCAAAAGCCCTGAATACGCTCTGTAAGCGGGAAATCACCAAGACCTCGACGACTACGCTCCTCATAGAGCTTGCCCACCATGTCCTCCAGCGCATAGCCCTCAACCTGCATGAGACGCTCATCAGCTTGAGCCAACAGCTTTTCCAAAGGGCGAAATGCAACGGCCGATACAGGCTGCTGCAAAGCAGAAAGCCATGCACGAAGAAAATTGTCGCGGATGTAGTAACGACCTGAGCGTGCACGAGCTGGCGCGAAAATCGGCAGCCGACGCTCAATCATCTGATATCGCTCTGACAGGATCTTCAAATAGCCGCCCACCTGCTTCACTTCACCAGGCCCAGATACCTCTGCCATCGCTGCTTCGATGCTGGCATTGGTACAACCGGGATGCTGGGCTAGATACTGCAGCAGCATGTCGTAGCGGCCACGCAGTTCACGCAAAAACCAGTTATCTGCTTCATTGCGTAAGGGGGAGGAACTCGAAAAGAACAAGCGCCGCAAAACTTCTTGTCTCTCTGCTGCCAGCACTCCCTGCTCATAAGCATCGCGATAGAACTTGGGAACACCCTCAAAAAGGCTCCAGAGAAACAGCAGGCGCTCCGGCTCCACATCAGCATGCGCCTTAAGGATCTCAAGGATAGAGCTGATATCCAGGTGCCCGAGCTCTAGGGAATCAGTTGTACGGTTGAACAACGGAGCTGCCCGATCCTCAAGCAACGCCGTCATTTCAGCATGTAAGGACCCCAACACGATCAAGCCACCAGGAACGTTAGCCGCGTTGGCGGCAAGGCGGTCAACCACAGCCTGAAGCAAAGAGCAAAAATCAAACAGCCGCTTGCGATTGAAGTACTGAAACTCATCGAGCGCGATGACGTATCCCTGCTCGGCAAGCCTGCCGATCAGGTCAGCTAAGTCACCCAACGAGCGCACTCGCTCCTGAATGCCAAAGGTACTGAGGTATTCATTGCATGCCGCTACTACTCCCGTAGGGTCAGAGTCGGGGATCTGGATGTAAAGCGTCTTATCGATGCCCGCGGCCTGTAGTGCCTGCTGGATCAGCGTGGTTTTACCAATACGACGGCGACCAGATATCTGGAGGAAAAACCACCTCTTACGCTCAAGCACCTGCTGCATCTGCAGCAGTTCGGAGCGTCGGCCGTAAAAAGACCAAGGTCTGGCTTGTGCCATAGGCTCGTTTCCTTCTGCAAAAATTCATTGTCGAGCGTTGTAGCCCCAGCTTAGAGGCAGGTTACAGCATGGACAAAGTTAAGGTAAAAATTTTTACCTAATATAAGGCCAGACCACAAAGACCCACGATCCAATGCTTGCAGGCGCCTGATTAGGCACTTTGCAAAAATCGAGAAAGGGCTGAAACCGCACCACTACTGGAGCGCGTGCTCCGAGGTTGCACGTTGAAGCGCGCTGTAAGCCGTACCCACAGCGCCTGGTGAGCCGCTGGGAGCATGAGACCCTGCTCGAGGCGGTGCAGAGTCGCCTGGCTCAAGCGCCAATTGATCATGCGGATCCGTCGCCAAACGATAGAACAACCGTTCGGCTTGCTGAAATCCTGGATGTGTACCGACCGACTCCTCACCCAAACACTCATGCAGGTGAGCACCGAGATGAGCCTGCATGCGGCCTACAGCCTCAGACGCGTGTTGAATTTGCCTGGAAGTGGCGCTCTGATGGCAGCGATGAAAGCCTGAGGCCTGCTTTACAAGCCAAAAGGCGCGGGCCATACCAGCCAGAATCACCGAATGCGCTTGCCGTCCTTCGTTAGCCTCTTGAAAGCCGGGCCCCAGCTCACTGAACTAGAGCGACAGACAGCGGGCCAGCACCTGGCTCGATAGCAACAAAAAATTCCGGTGGCACAAAAAGTGGCACAAATTTCAGCCGACCGACAAAACATTCGCCCATAAAAAAATCCAGCCACCGCTAAGTGACTGGATTTTTTAGGGTTTTTTGGTCGGGACGGAGTGATTCGAACACTCGACCCCTTGCACCCCATGCAAGTGCGCTACCGGGCTGCGCTACGCCCCGACGATGCTTCCGTGTTACCGGAAGCGGGGTGGACTTTACATTAAGCTGCTGAATTGTGGAAGTTTTTTTTACTGCTACAGGCTTATTTGCGCAGTACCAGTAGAACATCCTCAAGCTCGGCAATCATCTGCCGAATCAGCTGCTTGTACTGGGTGGTGTCGTCCTTGGCCTCGTCGCCGGAGAGACGCTGGCGCGCCCCGCCGATGGTGAAACCCTGGTCGTACAGAAGGGCTCGGATCTGGCGGATCATCAGCACGTCCTGGCGCTGATAGTAGCGGCGGTTGCCCCGCCGTTTCACCGGATTGAGCTGGGGAAACTCCTGCTCCCAGTAACGCAAAACATGCGGCTTGACGGCGCAGAGGTCGCTGACTTCGCCAATGGTGAAGTAGCGTTTGCCAGGGATAGGCGGCAGCTCGTCGTTATGACTTGGTTCCAGCATATGCCTCTACTCTGGCCTTCAATTTCTGGCCCGGACGAAAGGTGACGACACGGCGAGCCGTGATCGGGATTTCTTCGCCTGTCTTGGGATTACGACCTGGGCGCTGACGCTTATCGCGCAGGTCAAAATTGCCGAAACCGGACAATTTGACCTGCTCGTTGTCTTCCAGCGCGTGGCGGATTTCCTCAAAAAACAGCTCCACCAACTCCTTGGCTTCCCGCTTATTCAGGCCAAGCTCTTCATACAGACGTTCCGCCATTTCAGCTTTCGTCAGAGCCCCCATACGCTACTTCCTTAACGTGGCGTTGAACCTTTCTTCCAGCGAGGTGATGATGTTTTGCGTAGTTGTACTCACCTCATCGTCGTTAAGAGTGCGCGATGGATGTTGCCAGGTCAAGCCGACTGCCAGGCTTTTTCTATGTGGATCAATACCTTTACCGTGATAGACGTCAAATAGCTTGAGGTCAGTCAGCCATTCGCCTGCGGCCTCGCGAATGGTGGCGAGCACGGCTTCGGCCGGCTGCTCGCGATCCACCAGCAGCGCCAGGTCACGGCGCACCTCGGGGAAGCGCGACAACTCGCTGAACGCCGGCATGCGCCCGGTGGCGACTTCGGCCAGTACCAGCTCGAAGAGGAACACCGGCTGATCCAGGCCTAGGGTCTTGGCCAGCTCCGGGTGCAGCGCCCCCATGAAGCCGACCAGGCGCCCTTCCCGCTCGATACGCGCGGTCTGGCCCGGATGCAGAGCCGGGTGCTCGCCAGGTACAAAGCTGAAGGCATCGGCGGCACCGGCATAGCCCAGCAGCGCCTCGACGTCGGCCTTGAGGTCGTAGAAGTCCACGCTCTCTCGGCCGTTGGCCCAGCCTTCCGGCAGGCGGCTGCCGCTGATCACACCCGCCAGCATGGCTTCCTGCTGCAGACCTTCGAGCTGGCCGACGAAACGCAGGCCGCTCTCGAACAGGCGCACGCGCGACTGCTGGCGATTGAGGTTGTGCTCCAGCGCCTTGACCAGGCCTGGCCACAGCGAGGAACGCATGGCGGCCATGTCGGCGGAGATCGGGTTGGCCAGCTGCAGCGGCGCCACGCCCGGGCTGAACAGCTCGAACAGCTTGGGATCGATGAAGCTGTAGGTGATGGCTTCCTGATAGCCGCGAGCAACCAGCAGGCGGCGCAGGGCCGGCAGCTCGGCACGGGCTTCAGCCTTGGCCTGCGGCGCCAGACGAGCCTGCGGGTAACGCACCGGCAGGCGGTTGTAGCCGTACAGGCGGCCCAGCTCTTCGATCAGGTCCACTTCCAGGCTGATATCGAAGCGGTGGCTCGGCACGCTGACCAGCCACTGGCCAGCGCCCTGAGCGGTCACGCCCAGGCCCAGCGCGGTGAGCAGGCGCTCGACCTCGGCACCGTCCATGTCCATGCTCAGCATCTGGCTGATGCGCTCGGCACGCAGGGTGATCGGTGCGACGTTCGGCAGGTCGGCGGCGCTGGCCACTTCGATGATCGGGCCGGCTTCGCCGCCGACTATCTCCAACAGCAGCTCGGTGGCGCGCTCCATGGCGTTGCGCGCCAGCTGCGAGTCCACACCACGCTCGAAGCGGTGCGAGGAGTCGGTATGCAGGCCATAGGAGCGAGCCTTGCCGGCCACCGAGATGGTGTCGAAGAAGGCGCTCTCGAGGAACAGGTCGCGGGTCTTGCCGCTGACACCGCTGTGCTCGCCCCCCATCACGCCGGCGATGGCCAGGGCGCGGTTGTGGTCGGCGATCACCAGGGTGTCGGCGCGCAGGCTGACTTCCTGGCCATCCAGCAGGACCAGCTTCTCGCCCTCTTCCGCCATGCGCACGCGGATGCCGCCGTTGATCTCGGCGAGGTCGAAGGCGTGCATCGGCTGGCCGAGCTCGAGCATCACGTAGTTGGTGATGTCGACGGCGGCGTCGATGCTGCGGATATCGGAACGGCGCAGGCGCTCGACCATCCACAGCGGAGTCGGCTTGGACAGATCGACGTTGCGGATGACACGGCCCAGGTAGCGCGGGCAGGCCTTGGGCGCCAGCACTTCGACAGGGCGCACTTCGTCATGCGCGGCGGCAACCGGCGCGATGGACACCGCCGTAACCTGCGCGCCATAGATGGCGCCGACTTCGCGGGCCAGGCCGGCGAGCGACAGACAGTCACCACGGTTGGGGGTCAGGCCGATCTCGATGCTGGCATCGTCCAGGCCGAGGTAAGCACGGACGTCCTGGCCGACAGGGGCGTCCGCCGCCAGCTCCATCAGGCCGCTGTTGTCGTCGCTGATCTGCAGCTCGGAGGCCGAGCAGAGCATGCCCTGGGACTCCACGCCGCGCAGCTTGGCCTGCTTGATCTTGAAGTCGCCCGGCAGCTCGGCACCGATCATGGCGAAGGGGATCTTGATGCCGGCACGCGCATTGGGCGCGCCGCAGACCACCTGGAAGGTGGCGCTGCCGTTGCTGACCTGGCACACGCGCAGCTTGTCGGCGTCCGGGTGCTGTTCGGCACTGAGGATCTCGCCCACCACCACGCCGCTGAACTGGCCGGCGACCGGGATCACGGCGTCCACTTCCAGGCCGACCATGGACAGGCGGGCCACCAGTTCGTCGCGCGAGACCGCCGGGTTCACCCAGCTGCGCAGCCACTGTTCACTGAATTTCATGCTGTCTGTTCTCCTTAAGCGAATTCGATACGGGTCGTGCGGCTAGCGGAATTGCGCCAGGAACCGCAGGTCGTTATCGAAGAACAGGCGCAAGTCATTGACGCCGTAACGCAGCATGGCCAGGCGCTCGACGCCCATGCCGAAGGCGAAGCCCTGGTACTTCTCCGGATCGATGCCGGACATGCGCAGCACATTCGGATGGACCATGCCGCAGCCCATCACTTCCAGCCAGCCGGTCTGCTTGCACACGCGGCAGCCCTTGCCGGAGCACATTACGCACTGCATGTCGACTTCGGCCGACGGCTCGGTGAAGGGGAAGAAGGACGGACGGAAACGCACGCCCAGCGGCTTCTCGAAGAACACCCGGAGGAATTCCTCGATGGTGCCCTTGAGGTCGGCGAAGCTGATGCCCTCGTCGACTAGCAGGCCTTCGACCTGGTGGAACATCGGCGAGTGGGTGATATCGGAGTCGCAGCGGTAGACGCGGCCGGGGCAGACGATGCGGATCGGCGGCTGCTGCGATTCCATGGTGCGCACCTGCACCGGCGAGGTGTGAGTGCGCAGCAGCATGTTCGCATTGAAATAGAAGGTGTCGTGCATCGCCCGCGCCGGGTGGTGGCCGGGAATGTTGAGGGCTTCGAAGTTGTGGTAGTCGTCTTCGACTTCAGGACCCTCGGCCACGCTGTAGCCGATGTGGGTGAAGAACTGCTCGACGCGCTCCAGGGTACGGGTGACCGGATGCAGGCCACCTGAGGCCTGGCCGCGGCCCGGCAGGGTCACGTCGATGCGCTCGGACGCCAGCTTCTCGGCGAGCAGAGCCTGCTCCAGCACGGACTTGCGGGCGTTCAGGGCGTCCTGAACCTGGTTCTTGGCGGCATTGATCAGGGCGCCGGCCTGCGGACGCTCTTCGGCGGAGAGTTTGCCGAGGGTCTGCATCAGGGCGGTGAGCTCACCCTTCTTGCCGAGATACTGCACCCGGAGCTGCTCCAGGGTGTTGACGTCTGCGGTGTTTTGCACGGCCTCAAGCGCTTGCGAGACCAATGCATCCAGGTTTTCCATGTACGGACTCCAGATACGAAATAGGGGAAGAGCTCGAAGGCTCTTCCCCTATCTTTGACGTTGCCACCGGGCAAGCCCGGTGATTGTCGGGGGACTTAAGCCAGAACGGCCTTAGCTTTCTCGACAATCGCAGCAAACGCCGCTTTTTCGTTCACTGCCAGATCGGCCAGAACCTTACGATCGATCTCGATGGTCGCTTTCTTCAGACCAGCGATCAGACGGCTGTAGGACAGACCGTTCTGACGAGCACCGGCGTTGATACGAGCGATCCACAGAGCGCGGAACTGACGCTTGCGCTGACGGCGGTCACGGTAGGCGTACTGGCCTGCCTTGATCACAGCCTGCTTGGCAACGCGGAACACGCGCGAACGCGCACCGTAGTAGCCTTTGGCGAGTTTCAGGATTTTTTTGTGACGAGCACGAGCGATAACGCCACGCTTAACACGAGCCATGAGTATTTACCTCTAAGTATCTTGACCGATTAACGAACGCGCAGCATGCGCTCGACTTTTGCCTTGTCCGACGGATGCATCAGCTCGCTACCGCGCAGTTGACGCTTACGCTTGGTGGACATTTTGGTCAGGATGTGGCTCTTGAAAGCGTGCTTGTGCTTGTAGCCGGCCGCGGTTTTCAGGAAACGCTTGGCCGCGCCGCTTTTGGTTTTCATCTTTGGCATGTTTTGTACTCCGCATTCATTAACAACTGATAACCATCAGGCCTGCCAGTGCCCGGGAGGTTATTTACGCTTCTTGGGAGCGATGACCATCATCAGCTGGCGTCCTTCCAGCTTAGGATGCTGTTCGACGGTACCGATTTCGGCGAGGTCGTTTTCGACCCGCTTCAGCAGTTCCATCCCCAGCTCCTGGTGGGCCATCTCACGACCACGGAATCGCAAGGATACCTTGGCCTTGTCCCCTTCATTAAGGAAACGTACCAGGTTGCGTAGTTTTACCTGGTAATCCCCTTCTTCCGTCCCTGGACGAAACTTGATTTCTTTGATCTGTTGCTGATGCTGGTTCTTCTTCGCAGCAGCAGCCTGCTTCTTCTTCTCGAACAGGTGCTTGCCGTAGTCCATGATGCGGCAAACCGGCGGAACTGCGTCAGCCGAGATCTCTACCAGATCCAGCTTGGCCTCTTCGGCCACGCGCAGTGCTTCATCGATCGAAACAATACCGATCTGCTCGCCATCCGCACCAATCAGGCGGACCTCACGAGCGGTAATGTTCTCGTTGATAGGCGCCTTGGGGGCGGCCCGCTTATCCTGTCTCATTTCACGCTTAATAATGATTACTCCGAATCTTGGCGACCACGCCGGGAAACCGCTTGCTTGAGCTGATCGGCGAATTGTTCCAGAGGCATGGAGCCCAGGTCGACACCTTCGCGGGTACGCACAGCAACGGATCGTGTCTCAACTTCCCTGTCGCCAATAACCAGGAGATAGGGAACCTTGAGCAAAGTATGCTCGCGGATTTTAAAGCCGATTTTTTCGTTTCTCAAGTCGGACTTGGCACGAAATCCGCTTTGATTGAGGGTTTTCTCGACTTCCAGGGCAAAATCGGCCTGCTTGTCGGTGATATTCATCACCACCGCCTGGGTCGGCGCCAGCCAGACCGGGAACTGCCCGGCGTAATGTTCGATGAGCATGCCGATGAAACGCTCGAAGGAACCCAGGATGGCGCGATGCAGCATCACCGGACGCTTGCGCCCGTTATCTTCGGCGATATAGCTGGCATCCAGGCGCTCCGGCAGGTTCGGATCGTACTGCAGGGTACCGCACTGCCAGTTGCGACCAAGGCAGTCCTTGAGGGTGAACTCGATCTTAGGACCATAGAAAGCCCCCTCGCCCGGCTGGTATTCCCAGGCCAGGCCGGATTCGTTCAGCGCATCGGCCAGGGCGGTTTCGGCGCGATCCCACAGCTCGTCGGAACCTACGCGCTTGGCCGGACGAGTGGATAGCTTCATGGCGATGTCGGAGAAGCCGAAGTCGGCGTAGACCTGCAGGGTCAGCTTGATGAAATCGGCCGCCTCCTTCTTCACCTGATCCTCGGTGCAGAAGATGTGCGCATCATCCTGGGTGAAGCCGCGCACACGCATGATGCCGTGCAGCGCACCGGACGGCTCGTTGCGATGGCAGGCACCGAATTCGGCCAGACGCAGCGGCAGGTCGCGGTAAGACTTCAGCCCCTGATTGAAGATCTGCACATGGCACGGGCAGTTCATCGGCTTCACCGCGTAGTCGCGGTTTTCCGAGTTGGTGGTGAACATGTTCTCGGCATAGTTCGACCAGTGCCCCGAGCGCTCCCAGAGGATGCGGTCGACCACCTGCGGCGTGCGCACCTCGACATAGCCGTGCTCGCGCTGCACCTGGCGCATGTACTGCTCCAGCACCTGATAGACGGTCCAGCCGTTCGGATGCCAGAACACCATGCCCGGCGCCTCTTCCTGCAGGTGGAACAGGTCCAGCTGCTTGCCGATACGGCGATGGTCGCGCTTCTCGGCCTCCTCGATACGCTGGATATAGGCCGCCAGCTGCTTCTTGTCCGCCCAGGCGGTGCCGTAGATGCGCTGCAGCTGCTCGTTCTTCGAGTCGCCGCGCCAGTAGGCGCCGGATATCTTGGTCAGCTTGAAGGACTTGAGGAAGCGGGTATTGGGCACGTGCGGGCCACGGCACATGTCCACGTATTCTTCATGGAAGTACAGGCCCATGGCCTTCTCGTCCGGCATGTCGTCGATCAGGCGCAGCTTGTATTCCTCGCCGCGCGCCTTGAACAGCTCGATGACCTCGGCACGCGGCGTCATCTTCTTGATGACGTCGTAGTCCTTGTCGATCAGCTCGGCCATGCGCTTCTCGATGGCCGCCATGTCTTCGGGCGTGAAGGGGCGATCAATGGCGATGTCGTAATAGAAGCCCTCCTCGATCACCGGGCCGATCACCATCTTGGCGCTCGGGTAGAGCTGCTTGACCGCGTGACCAACCAGGTGGGCACAGGAGTGGCGAATGATCTCCAGCCCCTCTTCATCCTTCGGCGTGATGATCTGCAGGGTCGCGTCGGTCTCGATCAGATCGCAGGCATCCACCTGCTTGCCGTTGACCTTGCCGGCCAGAGTGGCCTTGGCCAGGCCAGCACCGATGGACTGGGCCACCTCGAGCACGGATACCGGATGATCGAACGAACGCTGACTGCCGTCGGGAAGAGTAATGGTGGGCATGGCGCCTCCTCTCCTAGTGGTGACCCCTACCAAAGGTCACATGGGTTGGGATGAGCCAGGAAGCGATCCGGCGGTATACCTGCCTGACGATGGCAGGAGCCTTGCGGGCCAACCGGAACCGAACCAGAGTCACTGGAAGTAAACAGAATCGCGGATGCTTCCAGAAAGCCTATTCTCTGGCAAGCAGCCAATAAAAAAGGGGTCGTATCAACGACCCCTTTCGGATTTGGTAGGCACAATTGGACTCGAACCAACGACCCCCACCATGTCAAGGTGGTGCTCTAACCAACTGAGCTATGTGCCTGCAATGGAGGCGCATTTTAGGGAGATTCGCCGGGGTGTCAACACCTTTTTTCGCTAAGCCTCTGAAAAAGTGGATTTTTTGCCGCACAGCGCCACGTTGAAAATTTTGCACAGAGGCTAGCCGGCGCATTTTGACTCGGGTAGCATCCGCTCATTCCGTAAAAAATAAAGAACATAGGTTCAAATATGGCGCACACCTCCTACCCCCAGTCCTACTACGCCGCTTCGGCCAATCCGGTTCCGCAGCGCCCGGCGCTGCAGGGCGAGACCGAGACCGATGTCTGTATCATCGGCGCCGGCTACACCGGCCTCTCCACCGCCCTGTTCCTGCTGGAGAACGGCTTCAAGGTCAGCATCGTCGAGGCCGCCAAGGTTGGCTTCGGCGCCTCCGGTCGCAACGGCGGCCAGATCGTCAATAGCTACAGCCGCGACATCGACGTGATCGAACGTACCGTCGGCCCCAAGCAGGCCCAACTGATGGGCCAGATGGCCTTCGAAGGTGGCCGCATCATTCGCGAGCGTATCGCCAAGTACGACATCAAGTGCGACCTGAAGGACGGTGGCGTGTTCGCCGCCTTCACGCCCAAGCAGATGAAGCACCTGGAAGCGCAGAAGAAGCTGTGGGAGCGCTTCGGCCATACCCAGCTGGAGATCATGGACGCCCAGCGCATCCGTGAAGTGGTCAAGACCGAGAACTACATCGGCGGCATGCTCGACATGAGCGGCGGCCACATCCATCCGCTGAACCTGGCGCTCGGCGAAGCCGCGGCCGTGGAAAGCCTGGGTGGCATCATCTACGAACAGAGTCCGGCCGTGCGCATCGAGCGCGGCGCCAACCCGGTGGTGCATACTCCCGAAGGCCGCGTGAAGGCCAAGTTCATCGTGGTCGCCGGCAACGCCTATCTGGGCAACCTGGTGCCGGAACTGGCCGCCAAGACCATGCCCTGCGGCAGTCAGGTGATCGCCACCGAGCCGCTGAGCGAGGAAATGGCCAAGAGCCTGCTGCCGCAGGACTACTGTGTGGAAGACTGCAACTACCTGCTTGACTACTTCCGCCTGACCGGCGACCGTCGCCTGATCTACGGCGGCGGCGTGGTCTACGGCGCCAAGGACCCGGCCAACATCGAGGCGATGATCCGCCCGATGATGCTCAAGACCTTCCCGCAGCTGAAAGGCGTGAAGATCGACTACGCCTGGACCGGCAACTTCCTGCTGACCCTGTCGCGCCTGCCGCAGGTCGGTCGCATCGGCGACAACATCTACTACTCGCAGGGCTGCAGCGGCCACGGCGTGACCTACACCCACCTGGCCGGCAAGATCCTCGCCGAAGCCCTGCGTGGCCAGGCCGAGCGTTTCGACGCCTTCGGCAGCCTGCCGCACTACCCCTTCCCGGGTGGTCGCCTGTTCCGCGTGCCCTTCACCGCCATGGGCGCCTGGTACTACAGCCTGCGCGACAAGCTGGGCCTGTAACACCGACCGCAAACGGAAACGGCGCCCTCGGGCGCCGTTTTTCATTTCACCGCGCCGATCACAATGCCAGGATGGCCTGCGCCAGCTGCATGTCATCCAGCTGCAGCTCCGGCAGCTTGCCACGGATGTGCTGGAAGGCCGCCTCCAGATGCGCACCACGGATATCGCCGCGACTGGCAACGAAGCTCGCCGCGTCGTCCTTGGCCTCGCGCACCACCTTGTCGTCACCGAAGGTGGACGAGGTGACATCGGTGGTGGCATCCACCGTATTGACCATGCCGTCGGTGGTTACCACGAAGCTGGTCGCGCCCACCTGCAGGCTGCATCCCAGGGCCAGCGCCGCCAGCCAGTATCTGCTTTGCATGTTGTCATCTCCCTACGCATGAAACCTGCCAGCAGCTTAGCAGCCGAGCCATCGGCCTGTCGCCAAGTACGCTAGAATGCCCGCCGTTTTTCCGCAGCGCACACCGACCATGCCGAACTCCATACAGCGACCAGAGCCTTCCCGCCGCTTCTCCGTGGCGCCGATGATGGACTGGACCGACCGCCACTGCCGCTTCTTCCTGCGCCAGCTGTCCAGCCGCGCCCTGCTCTATACCGAGATGGTCACCACCGGCGCCCTGCTGCATGGCGATGCCCAGCGCTTCCTGCGCTATCACGACTGCGAGCACCCACTGGCCCTGCAGCTGGGCGGCAGCAATCCTGCTGATCTGGCGGCCTGCGCACGGATGGCTGAAGAGCATGGTTATGACGAGGTCAATCTCAACGTCGGCTGTCCCAGCGACCGGGTGCAGAACAACATGATCGGCGCCTGCCTGATGGGGCATCCGCAGCTGGTGGCCGACTGCGTCAGGGCCATGCGCGACGCGGTGGACATCCCGGTCACGGTCAAGCACCGCATCGGCATCAACGGCCGCGACAGCTACGCCGAGCTGTGCGACTTCGTCGGCACGGTGCGCGAGGCCGGCTGCCCCAGCTTCACCGTGCATGCGCGCATCGCCATTCTCGAAGGCCTGTCGCCCAAGGAGAACCGCGAAATCCCGCCGCTGCGCTACGACGTCGCTGCGCAGCTCAAGCGCGACTTTCCCGATCTGGAAATCATCCTCAACGGCGGCATCAAGACCCTGGAAGAGTGCCAGCAGCACCTGCAGACCTTCGACGGCGTGATGCTGGGCCGCGAGGCCTACCATAATCCCTACCTGCTGGCGCAGGTCGACCAGCAGCTGTTCGACCTAGACAGCCCGGTGATCAGCCGCGCCGAGGCGCTAACGCGCATGCGCCCCTACATCGAACGGCACCTCGCCGAGGGCGGCGCCATGCACCACGTCACCCGCCATGTGCTGGGCCTGGCCCAGGGCTTTCCAGGTGCGCGGCGCTTCCGCCAGCTGCTCTCGGTGGACGTGCACAAGACCCAGGACCCGCTGGCCCTGCTCAACCAGGCCATCGAACTGCTCGCCGGCCACTGAGACGATCATTCCAGCGCGCACGGCAGCGCTTCTCTGCCCCAGCCCGACGCCAGCAGCGGAAAAGCCCGCGCCAGACATTGAAGCGCTCCGCACGGCTCGGGTAAGGTCGGAGACATGTAACGACAGGGCCTCGTCATGACCTCCAAGCTGGACCAACTCAAGCAGTACACCACCGTGGTCGCCGACACCGGCGACCTCGACGCCATCAGCCGGCTCAAGCCGGTGGACGCCACCACCAACCCCTCACTGCTGCTCAAGGCCGCAGCCCTGCCCCGCTATGCCGAGCTGCTGGGCAAGGCCGTGCAGGGCTGCGCCGGCGATCTGGGCCTGGCCTGCGACCGCTTCGGCGTGGCCGTCGGCCAGGAAATCCTCAAGGTGATCCCGGGGCGCATCTCCACCGAGGTGGACGCTCGCCTGTCCTTCGATACCCAGGCTACCCTGCGCCGCGCCGAGCGCCTCATCGGCCTGTACGAGCAGGCCGGCATCGGCCGCGAGCGGGTGCTGATCAAGATCGCCTCGACCTGGGAAGGCATCCGCGCCGCCGAGCAGCTGGAGAAGGCCGGCATCCAGACCAACCTGACCCTGCTGTTCTCCTTCGCCCAGGCCGTGGCCTGCGCGGACGCCGGCGTGTTCCTCATCTCGCCCTTCGTCGGGCGCATCTACGACTGGTACAAAAAGGCCGAGGGCCGCGACTTCGTCGGCGCCGAGGACCCGGGCGTGAAGTCCGTGTCGCGCATCTACCAGTACTACAAGGCCAACGGCTACGACACCGTGGTGATGGGCGCGAGCTTCCGCAACCTGGGCCAGATCGAGCAGCTGGCCGGCTGCGACCGCCTGACCATCAGCCCCGAGCTGCTCCAGCAGCTGGCCGACGACCAGGGCCAATTGCCGCGCACCCTCACCCCCGGCACCGGCGAAGCACGCCAGGCACTGGACGAGAGCGCCTTCCGCTGGGCCATGAACGAGGACGCCATGGCCACCGAGAAGCTGGCCGAGGGCATCCGCCTGTTCGCCCGCGACCAGGAGAAGCTGGAGGCCCTGCTGGCCGCCCGCCACTAACCCAGGCGCAAACGAAAAGGGCGATATCCGCGGGGATATCGCCCTTTTTCATGCCCGTTTACACGGTCAGCTGCGTTCCAGGGCGCTCACCAAGTCATGGAAGGCCTCGCGGTTGGACTCGTTGAGCCCCATGAGGATGCGATGGGCTTCCAGCACCTTGGCCTTGACCACCTCTTCCGACTGATCCTGCGACGGCAGGTCGCTCAGGCATTCCGGACAGGGAATCGGCCGGTCGACGATGTTGAACACCTGATCGAAGCCCATCGACTGCAGCAGGCGGGTGATGTCCTCGTGGGTGGTGACCACGGTGGGCAACAGGCCGATCTTCTGCCGCGAGAGGATGGAGAGCTTGGCCAGCAGACCGAGAGTGGTGCTGTCGATGCTGCGGGTTTCTGTCAGATCAATGACGATCGCCGAAAAATTCAGCGCAGAGAAGATTTTTTCGATCGTTGCATCCAGCGCCGAACACAGGGTCAGGCGGATTTCACCGACGAACTTCAGGACGAAGGTACCGTCCTGCTCGGCGAACTGGATCCTACCGGGGCTATTCCCAGGATTCATGCAAGGTTCCTGCTCAACACCAGCAAGGCAATATCATCCGGCATATCGCGCAGATTGGCCAGCCCGAACACCTGGCGCAGGCCATCCAACGTGCCTCCGGCCTGGCTGACCAGTCGTGGCAGCGCGGCCTCCTTCTCTTTGAGCGTGTCGCCAGGCAAAAGGTCCAGGATGCCGTCGGACATCAGGCTCAGGCTGAAGGACTGCGGCAACTGCATGACCTGATCCTTGTAGCTGGCCTCATCGAA
Organism: Aquipseudomonas alcaligenes; assembly: GCF_003205495.1. Taxonomy (GTDB): domain Bacteria; phylum Pseudomonadota; class Gammaproteobacteria; order Pseudomonadales; family Pseudomonadaceae; genus Aquipseudomonas; species Aquipseudomonas alcaligenes_B. Next base: position 35,360 of record NZ_QJRX01000004.1, read on the forward strand.
CAGCCCCACCGGCAGGCCGCGCCCGTCCAGATAGCGGGCCTCGCCCTCGCTGAACAGCACCGGCAGCGGCAGATGGCCGCCGATGCTGTAGGTCAGGGTGCCGCTCTGCTGGTCGATCACCCCGCCGAGCATGGTCACGTGCTTGCCCAGCTTGCAGTTGATCAGGCCACGGTTGATATGGCCGAGCACATCGGAGGGCTTGAACTCCGGCAACACGCCGTTGCGCTTCCACTCGTAGAGCAGGCGCGTGGTCATGAACTTGAGCAGCACGGTGACGAAGGCCGACGAGGCGCCATGGCCGGAGACATCGGCCAGGTAGAAGGCCACGCGGTGCTCGTCCACGCGGAAGTAGTCGACGAAATCGCCCGACAGGTACAGCGAGGGGATGATCTGGTGGGCGAACTGCAGGTCATCGGCCTGCCAGGGCGTGACCGGCAGCATGTTCATCTGCACCTGGCGCCCGGCGTTCTGGTCCTCCTGCAGCAGGTGCAGGCTGGCCTGCAACTCGCGATTGGCGGTCTCCAGCTTCTCGCGGTAGCGCTGGTTCTCCAGGCGCAGCTGGAAGCGATCCAGCGCGCGGCGCACCGAGTGCTCCAGCACGGCCAGGTCTTCCAGGGGCTTGATCAGGTAGTCGGCAGCGCCCAGACGCAGGGCCTCGACCGCATCGCTCATCACCCCCGCCCCGGAAACGACTATGACCGGGATCTCGCTGTTGAGCGCACTGATCCGGCGGATCAGCTCGAGGCCGTCGATCTGTGGCATGCGCAGATCGCAGATGATCAGGTCGGGTTGTTCGCGTTCGAACACTTCCAGTCCCTGCAGCCCGTTTCCGGCCTGCAGGACCTGGAAACCACTGTCCTCTAGATAGGCGGCGAGGCTCGCTCGCACCACCTCGTCATCATCGATTATCAGCAGCTTGGCGCTGGGTTTGTGCATGGGCCATCCAGGCAAACGACGCCGGAGAGAGATTGGATTTGCCGACCGGCGGGGACAGCAACACCTGCGCTCGGACGATTCACGGCGCAGACGGTACTCCCATCCGCCAGGCGATTCAAGCCGCTGCCGATTGTCGCCCGGCGCCTTTACACCTCAAATCGGCGGGGGTTATAAGACCGTCGGGGAGCACCCGAAAAACAAGAGGACAGGGTCCATGAGCCAGAACGATCGTGCCTACAGCGAGAAACGTGACTTCATCCGCATGCGACTGGAAGCACCGGTCATCCTTCACCACGCCGGCAAGGAATTCCAGGCCCAGTGCCTCGACCTTTCCAGTACCGGCATGCAGGTGGAGGCCGACTGTCAGGTCGCCATGGGTGACCGGGTGAAAGTGCACATCCCCTCCGACCACAGCGAACTCAAGGGGCTCGATGCCCAGGCGGAAGTGGTGCGGGTGACACCGCTGGACGATGGCCGAACCTCCATCGGCCTGGCCATCCTGTCGATGAGCTGAAAACGAGAAAGGCGGCCCAGGCCGCCTTTCTGCTTTCTTGTCCGGACGACTCAGAAGTCGTCCACCACCTCGCCGTCCTTCACGCGGAACTCGCGGTTCTGCAGGTAGGCGTTGCGAATGAAGATGTACTTGTCGCCGCTGACCATCTTCTCCGCCGACAGCAGGCTGGCGCGGGTGTCGACCACGTTGACTGCGCGGGTGACATTGCGCGTCGGCACATGGTCGATGTAGGGATAGGGCGTCAGATAGCTGTCCGGAATCTTGGCCGGAGCATCGCGCAGGCTGCTCGGACCGAGGAATGGGATCACCAGGTAGGGACCGCTGCCGACTCCCCAGGCCCCGAGGGTCTGGCCGAAGTCCTCGTCGTTGCGCTGCAGGCCCATCTCGCTGGCCACATCGAAGAAGCCCAGCAGGCCGAAAGTGGTATTGAAGATAAGCCGGCCGGTGTCGACGCCGGCATCGTGCAGCTTGCCCTGCAGCAGATCGTTGGCCAGGTTGCCGACATCGCCGATGTTGCGGAACACGTTGTGCACGCCATCCTCGAGGAACTGCGGCGTCACCGCCTGGTAACCCTTGGCCACGGGCTTCAGGGCATAGGTATCGAGGGTGTCGTTGAAGCGGAAGACGGGACGGTTGAAGGACTCCCAGGGGTCCTCTTCGGCCGAGGCCGCCAGCGGCAGCAGCACCAGCGCACCGATCGCGCACAGGCGGGTGATCCAGCTCGCACCGATCATGGGCATTTGCAGTCTCTCCTTGGCATCAGTAGTGTGGCGGCCCGCGGCCGCCCGGGAATCTGTGAGGCCGCGCAGTATAACCACCGCCGCCCCCATATGGCAGCAGCATAGCGGACTCCAGCATGTCGGATAAACGCCTCCTCCATATCGCCCATATCCCGGTTCGCTGGGGCGACATGGACAACTACGGCCACGTCAACAACACCGTCTACCTGGAATATGTCCAGGAAGCCCGGGTGGACTGGTTCGCCCGCGTCGGCATCGACATCGACCACGCGCCGCAGGGCCCGGTGGTGCTGCAGACCCTGCACACCTACCTGAAGCCGGTGGTGCACCCGGCCACCGTGGTCATCGAGCTGTACGCCGGCGCCGTGGGCCGCAGCAGCCTGGTGGTCGAACACCGCCTGACCACCCTGGAGGACCCGCACAGTTGCTATGGCGAGGGGCACTGCAAGCTGGTGTGGGTCGACCACGCCAGCAACGCCTCGGTTGCGGTGCCGCAGAGCGTGCGCCAGGTCATGGGCGCCTAGCCGTCACGGGTTCGTCACACGGCCTGGTTACCCTGCCCCACACCCCCGGGGAAGCGAGTCCGCCATGCCTGCGCCAATATTCAATGCCCTGCTGTTCGGCCTGACCGGCTGCCTGGTCGACCACGGTGCCCGCACCTTGCCGGTGGCCTTGCAGCACAGTGGCCTGGAGCGACTGCCCGACGACCCGCACGCCCCCGAGTTGCTGCCCGCGCTGCTGGCCAGCGCGGCCGAATGCGCGGAGGCGCTGCCGGGCGTGCCGGAGCTGCTCCACGATCTGAGCCGCCAGCAACTGCCGCATGCCTGGCTGGATGAACTGCCGCAAACGGCCTGTCGCCTGCTGGCCGAAGTGCTGCCGTCGAGCATCCGCGCCAGCCGCCCGAACGCTGCCCGCCCCTGGCCGGCCCCGGACGCGATCTGGCAGGCACTGGCCGAGCTGCAAGTGGACAGACTGGACGGCTGCGTGCTGATCGCCAGCGAACCGCGCCTGCTGCAGGCTGGCCTCAACGCCGGGCTATGGTGTATCGGCCTGGCCAGCTGCGGTGCTCCCTGCGGCCTGGCCCTGGGCGACTGGCAGGCCCTGGCTGCCGGTGAGCGCGATAAGCTGCGAGCGCAGACCACCCTCGACCTCTATCGCCTCGGCGCCCACTCGGTGATCGACCACCCCGGCGAGCTGCCGGCCTGCCTGCAGGACCTGGCCGTGCGCCGCCAGAAAGGCGAAAAACCCTGAAATCCAAATCTCGCCGCGACCTGCTCTGGATCAGGCAGGAGCGTGCCGCGTGGATTAACCTTCAGCTATGTGGCGGCGAACCCCGGGCGAGACCAGGGGTCAACCGTGCATCATCCGGAGAAGGAGACGACCATGCCCGCACGCCTGCAGCAACACCTCCAGCAACTGCGCGAGGAACTCGCCAGCGACACGCCGCTGGATACCGAAGACCGCGCCGCCCTGCTCGAACTGATGCAGCAGATCGACCTGAAACTGGCCAAGGAGCTGGCCAGCGACCCGGATGCCACCCTGGTCGACGGCGTCAACCTGGCGGTGGAGCGTTTCGAGAGCCAGCACCCGACCCTCACCGGCACCCTGCGCAATATCCTGCAGAGCCTGGCCAATATGGGCATCTAGCCCGAGCGCCCAACAAAAAGCCCGCATCCGCGGGCTTTTTCGTTACTGGCGCACCAGGCGGCGGTTGTCCAGCGCGATCGCCTCGGTGCTGCGGTAGGGGTTGATGTCCAGCCCGCCACGGCGCACATAGCGTGCATACACCGTCAGCCGCTCGGGCTGCAGCAGGCGCTGCAGGTCGAGGAACACTCGCTCCACGCACTGCTCATGGAAGTCCTGGTGCTGGCGGAAGCTCACCACATAGGCCAGCAGGCTCGCCGCATCCAGGCGCGGGCCGCGGTAGTCGACCACCAGGGTGCCCCAGTCCGGCTGGCCGGTGACCGGGCAGTTGGATTTCAGCAGGTGGCTGTAGAGCACCTCCTCCACCACCTCGTCAGCGCAGCGCAGCAGCTCCGGCCGCGGATGGGCGTAGTCGCTGACCGCGATCTCCAGGTCGTCGATGCAACGCCCCGGCAAGGTCGCCACGCCCTCGGCAGCCACCTCGTCGAGACTGCGTACACGCACGCGCACCGGCGCACCGGCGCAGGCGGACAGGTCGCGCGCCAGCACCGCTTCGACATCCGCCGCGCTGGCGTATGAGCTCTGGTTCAGCGAGTTGAGGTAGAGCTTGAACGACTTGGACTCGATAATGTTCGGCGAGTCGGCCGGAATGGCGAACTCGCCGATGGCCACCATCGGCTTGCCGGAGGGCGTCAGCCAGGACAGCTCGTAGCAGTTCCAATAGTCCACGCCCTGGTACGGCAGCTTGCCGGCCTCCAGCCCCAGTTCGGCCCACTTGGTGGTGCGGGAGATGGGGAACAGCAGTTCGGGGGCGTACTGGGAAACGTACTCGCTGGATTTGCCCAGCGGCGAGTGTTCGGCGGGATGCTGCATGGCGATGGCCTGGAAAACGAAAAACGGCGGGCATTGTACTCCATGCCCACCGCCCTCTCGTCACCCGTAGCCCGGATGCAATCCGGGGGCGGAGTAGCCTGCTTCCCGGATTGCATCCGGGCTACAGGCTATGCGTAGGGCGGGTGAAACCCGCGCATTGCGGCTCGCGGGTTTCACCCACCCTACGGCCCCGGGGCTCAGAGCCAGAACTTCAACCCCACCACCCAGGCGCCCTCCTCGTCGTGCTCGCCCTCCTCGCGCAGCCAGTCGCCCGTGCGGCCGTAGCTCTTCTCCCAGACATAGCCGACATAGGGCGAGAACTGCGGGCTGACCCGGTAGTTCAGGCGCAGCCCCGCTTCCAGGGTGCTGCCACCGGCGCCAACGCCCAGGTCGCGGTCGTCGGCCAGGGCCAGGTCGTACTCCAGCTTGGGCTCCAGCACCCAGCGCTGGGTCAGCAGCAGCTCGTATTCGGCCTCGACGCGCAGCGAGGGGTCGCCGCGCTCGCTGACGAACAGGTTGGCGTCCAGCTCGATCCACTGCGGCGCCAGGCCCTTGAGGCCGAGCACCGCATAGGCGCGTGAAGGCCCCGGCTGGTCGTCGTGGCGCAGGCCAGCCTGCCAGTCGAAGAACTCGCTAGCCATGCGCCGGTACAGCAGCTGGGTCTCGCTGGACTCGGTGGGCCCGCCCTCGGCGCGCTCACCACTGCTCTTCAGCACCGCCTTGTGCAGGTCGTTGCCATAGGTCGCCTCCAGCTCCCAGGCCAAGGCCTGCTCGTCACCGTCGAAGCGCTGCTCCAGATGATCGACGGCCAATTTGGCCACCGGCATGGCGTCCATATGTTGTTCCATGGCCAGCGCCGGGGTGGCCAGCAGCAGGGCCGGCAACAGATTAATGGTGCGCATGTTCGCTCTCCTTGGCCGCCGATTGCTCACTGTAGAACGGCTGGGTACTGCCATCGGCCGCCTCCACCACGATCTTGCGGAACATGCCGCTGCCCATGTGGTAGATCAGGTGGCAGTGGAAGGCCCACTCGCCCATGGCGTCGACCGGCACGTCCACTTCCAGGGTCTGCCCCGGCGCCACGTTGACCACGTGCTTGAGCGGGTTGAATTGGCCGTTGCCCTTGTCCAACTGCATCCACATGCCGTGCAGGTGCATGGGGTGGTTCATCATGGTCTGGTTGACGAAGCGGAAGCGCACCCGCTCGCCGAACTTGAGACGGATCGGCTCGGCCTCGGAGTACTTCACGCCGTTGAACGACCAGAAGTAGCGTTCCATGTTGCCGGTCAGCTGCAGTTCGATGGTACGGTCCGGCGCTCGGTAGCCGGCGGCCGGGCGCATGGCCTTGAGGTCGCCGTAGACCAGCACCCGTCCACCGTCCACCGGCTCGGGGGCGATACCGCTACCGGCGGCGTAGTCCGGATTGTTCGCCTGGGTCATGGCCGCGTGGTTCATCGCGCCATGATCCATGCCGGCCATCTGCGAATGGTCCATCCCAGCCATCTGGGAATGATCCATACCCGCCATGTCCGAGTGATCCATGCCACCGTGGTCCATCACGGCATGGGCCATGCCCATGTCGGCCATGGTCAGCAGGCGCGGCTCGCGCAGCGCCGGCACCTCGCCCTGCATGCCGGGGCGCGGCGCCAGGGTGGCGCGGGCATAGCCACGCCGGTCCATGGACTCGGCGAACAGGGTGTAGGCCTTGTCCTCGCGCGGCTGGACGATCACGTCATAGGTCTCGGCCACGGCAATGCGCAGCTGATCCACCACCACCGGCTGCACGTCGTTGCCGTCGGCCTGCACCACGGTCATGGCCAGGCCGGGGATGCGCAGGTCGAAGTAGCTCATGCCCGAACCGTTGATGATGCGCAGACGCACTCGCTCGCCCGGCTTGAACAGCGCGGTCCAGTTCTGCTCGCTGTCGCGGCCGTTGACCAGGAAGCGGAAGCCGCTGACATCGGCGATGTCGGTCTTGGCCATGCGCATGTTGCCCCAGTCCCAGCGGTCCTTGAGCGCCGCGCCCCAACCATCGCGTTTGGCGTCACGCAGCAGATCACCGAGGGTCGGCTGCTGGTCGTTGTAGTAGTCGGCCTGCTTCTTCAGGTTGGCCAGGGTGCGCTCCGGCTTCTCGTCCTGCCAGTCGAACAGCAGCACGGTGTACTCGCGGTCGTAACGATACGGCTCGCGCTTCTTCGGCTCGACGATCAGCGGGCCGTAGATACCCTCCTGCTCCTGGAAGTCGGCATGGGCGTGGTACCAGTAGGTGCCGGACTGGTTGAGGGTGAAGCGGTAGGTGAAGGTCTCGCCGGGCTGGATGCCGGGGAAGCTGATACCCGGCACGCCGTCCTGGGTGTAGGGCAGGATGATGCCGTGCCAGTGCAGCGCGGTCATGCGGTCGAGCTTGTTGGTGACGGCGATTTCGACTTCCTCGCCTTCCTGGAAGCGCAGCTCCGGCGCCGGGCTCTGGCCGTTGACGGTCAGCGCCGGACGCGCGCCGTCGGAAAAGCGCACCTGGCCCTCGTCGATCACCAGTTCGTAGCGGCCGGCCTGGGCTGCCAGGCTCAGGCCCAGCAGGCCGGTGGCAAGTAGCAGGCGTTTCACGGCTGCACCTCGACACTGCCGACCATGCCCGCCTGGTAGTGCCCGGGGATGTTGCAGGCGAACTCCAGGCCGGTAGCCTGGGCGAAGGTCCAGGTCAGCTCGGCGCTCTGCCCGGGCTCGAGCATCACCGTGTTGGGGTCGTCGTGGGTCATCTTGCCGTGCTGCATGCCGCTCATGTCATGCTGGCTGTGATCCATCTTGCTCATGTCGTGCTGCATGGAGGTCGGCGTCAGCATGCCCATCTGCTGCATCATCAGCATGTGCTTCTGGTGCTCGGCATGCATGGCGGCGTCGCCCAGACTGAACTCGTGCAGCAGCGCGCCCTCGTTCTTCAGCACGAAGCGCACGGTCTCGCCGGCCTTGACCTGCACCGAGGCCGGTTCGTAGTACATGTCGCCCAGGGTGATCTCGACGGTGCGATCGGCATCGGCCGCCTTGGTCGGCTTGCCGAAGGCGTGATGGCCTTTATCTGCCAGCGCCGGCAGGCTGAGGGCACAGAGCAGCGGCAGGAGAAAACGTGCGGACATGGCGAAACTCCATCGTGGTTGTGTCGCCACTCTAGAGAGCCGCCGCTGGCGCCAAGCTGACGCGAAGATTACAACTTTGTCAGCTTGGTTCATTCAGGCCGGCGCCTGGCGTATAAAGCCGGCAACGTCCCTGTCGAGCCCAGGCCGAGAGCCCCAGACTGTGAGTCCCAGATGAAACTGCTGATCGTCGAAGACGAACCCAAGACCGGCCAGTACCTGCGCCAGGGCCTGGCCGAGGCCGGCTTCGCCGTGGAGCTGGCCGGCGATGGCATGAGCGGCGAGCAGCTGGCGCTGTCCGGCGAGCATGACCTGCTGATCCTCGACGTGATGCTGCCCGGTCGCGACGGCTGGCAGATCCTGCGCAGCGTGCGCGCGGCCGGGCTGGACGTGCCGGTGCTGTTTCTCACCGCCCGCGATGCGGTGGAAGACCGCGTACGCGGCCTGGAGGCCGGCGCCGACGACTACCTGGTCAAGCCCTTCGCCTTCACCGAGCTGCTGGCGCGGGTGCGCACCCTGCTGCGCCGCGGCCATGGCACCCCGCAGGAGCAGCAGCTGCAACTGGCCGACCTGTCCCTGGACCTGCTGCGCCGCCGCGCCGAACGCGCCGGCCAGCGCATCGAGCTGACCGCCAAGGAGTTCGCCCTGCTGGAGCTGCTGCTGCGCCGCCAGGGCGAGGTGCTGCCCAAGTCGCTGATCGCCTCGCAGGTGTGGGACATGAACTTCGACAGCGACACCAACGTCATCGAGGTGGCCATCCGCCGCCTGCGCGCCAAGGTCGACGACGGCTTCACCCAACCGCTGATCCACACCGTGCGCGGCATGGGCTATGTCCTCGAGGCGCGCGCCTGATGTCGCTGGCCAACCGCCTGGCCCTGCTGTTCGCCGCCTGCACCGCCGCCGTGGCGCTGCTGGCCGGCGTCCTGTTCAGCCGCGCCAGCGAGATGCACTTCATCGAGCTGGACCAGCAGCAGCTGCAGGGCAAGCTGGCGGTGTTCACCGAGCTGCTGCAGGGCGTGACCAGCACCACCGCGCTGGCCGCGCGGCGCCCGGCACTGGAGCAGGAGCTGCAGCGCCACCCGGAACTGGCGCTGCGCATCGAGGGGCCGGACGGTCAGGTCTGGTTCAGCAGCCGCTCGCTGCCGGACAGCCTGCCGCACACCCAGCACTGGAATCACCAGGACACGGCCTACCGGGTGATGAACGCGAAGCAGGGCGACCTGCACCTGACCCTGCTGCTGGACATCACCCACCACCAGCACTTCCTCGAACAGATGCAGCGGCTGATCTGGCTGTGCGTCGGCCTCTCGGCCCTGGCCACCGCCCTGCTCGGCGCCTGGGTCGCGCGCCGCGGCCTGCGTCCGCTGCGCCAAATGACCCGGGTGACCCAGCAGGTCTCCGCCAGCTCGCTGACCGCGCGCCTGCCGGCGGACGCCCTGCCGGCCGAACTGGGCGAACTGGCCGAATCCTTCAACGCCATGCTGGCGCGCCTGGAAGACGCCTTCGCCCGCCTCTCGGCCTTCTCCGCCGACATCGCCCACGAGCTGCGCACGCCGCTGTCCAACCTGCTCACCCAGACCCAGGTCATCCTCAGCCAGCCGCGCGCCCTGGAGGACTACCAGGAAGCCCTGCACTCCAACCTGGAGGAGCTGCAGCACCTGGCGCAGATGGTCGGCGACATGCTGCTGCTGGCCAAGGCCGATAACGGCCTGCTGCAGACCCGCCGCGAGACGCTGGCGCTGGAACGCGAACTGGCGGCGCTGGCCGAGTACTTCGCGCCCCTGGCCGAGGAGGCCGGGGTGCGGCTGCAGGTCGATGGCCAGGCCGGGCTGAGCGCCGACCGCGCCCTGCTGCACCGCGCCCTGAGCAACCTGATCGACAACGCCCTGCGCTTCACCCCGCGTGGCGGCGAGCTGCGCCTGAGCGCCGCACCACAGGGTGCCAAAGTGCGCATCGAGGTGGCCAACCAGGGCCCGGAGATTCCCGCCGCACAGCGCGAGCGCCTGTTCGACCGCTTCTACCGCGCCGACCCGGCGCGCCGCGAAGGCGGCGCCGAGCATGCCGGGCTGGGCCTGGCCATCGCCCGCTCCATCGTCCAGGCCCATGGTGGCGCTATTCGCTGCGAGTCGGCGAATGGCTGGACACGCTTCATCCTAGAACTGCCGGTGACGGCACAGGGCTGAGCCAGCGCCACAGACTAGGGCGGTGTGCAACCCAGGGTCAGCTCCAGCGGTGCGCTGGGGTAACTGCCACTGCTGAAAATGGCGCTGCACTGCACGGGCGGCAAGGTGCGCAGAAAGTCCGCATCCGGCTGGGCCTGCAGCTCGCCTTGCGGCAGCAGGCCGAGCTCGCGCACCTCTCTCGGGGCCAGGCGCAACGGCGTGCCATCGATACTGCCGACCACGACAAAAGGATTGGGGTTGCGCACTGTCAGCACCCGCAAGCGCGGCGAGGCGCCGGGGAACAGCGTCTCCAGGCGGGTGCCCGGCCAGCTGGCACGCCCCCGGCACTCGTAGGCATTGGCCGCCGTGCGCACCAGCTCGGGATCGACCACCTCGACCCGCGCGTTCAGGTCGATGCGCCCCAGCCAGTCCGGGTGCCCGGCGCGATTGCCCTCGGGATCCGCGACTTCGCTGAGAAAGGCGATATCGGTGGTTTCCTGCACCACGAAGGTCCGCTCGCCGCGATGCTCGACAATGTCTTCGGCCGCCACCAGCGGCGGAGTCGGCTCCGGGGTAATACGGATACGGGCATTGAAATCGGGCTGACAACCGCGATTGCTTGGCGCGGCGCATTCGCTGCGGCGCTCCTGCTCGTCGGCGATGGCCAAACACAGGTTGCAGTAACCGTCCAGGCAGATGCTGCCGCCGACCGTGCAGTCCAGGCTAGAGCCGCAGCTCTGCAACTCGGGCAGGTTACCGTTGGGGAAGCGACAGAAACTCGACTGGCGCGGACGCTGGGTGTCCCAGGCAATGGTCACGGTATCGCCCGGGCAGGCCAGGGCCGGCGTGGCGGTGAATTCGCCGCCGGGCATGGCGGCCAGCCCCGCGCGGTTCAGGGTGCAACCGGAGAGCGACAGAGCGATGAACAGAACCAACAGAAGCGGCTTCATGACGGGGCCTCCCTGCGAACGATGCCTGGTTAAGGCATAGTCGCCAGGCCCCGTCACGCCAACCGGCACTGACCAGCGGCGCGAATTAGGCGGTCTGCGGTTCGTCCTGGTGCACGGCGATCGGCCGCCAGCGGCGCAGCAGCATGTACAGCGTCGGCACCACGAACAGGGTGAAGAAGGTGCCCACCAGCAGGCCACCGACGATGACCATGCCGATCTGCTGGCGGCTCTCGGCGCCGGCACCGCTGGCGATGGCCAGGGGCACCGCGCCGAGGACCATGGCGCCGGTGGTCATCAGGATCGGCCGCAGGCGCTGCAGCGCCGCCTCCAGTACCGCCTCGCCCAGCTCGCGGCCCTCGCGCAGCAGGTGGTTGGCGAACTCGACGATGAGGATACCGTGCTTGGTGATCAGCCCGATCAGGGTCACCAGGCCGACCTGCGAGTAGATGTTCAGGGTGCCGCCGAACAGGGTCAGCGCCAGCAGCGCGCCGGCCATCGACAGCGGCACGCTGAACAGGATGATCAGCGGGTCGAGGAAGCTCTCGAACTGCGCCGCCAGCACCAGGAAGATGAACACCAGGGCCAGCACGAAGATCAGCGCCACCCCGCTTTCGGACTCCTTGAAGTCACGCGAGGTACCGGTGTAGTCGAACTGGGTGTCGGCCGGGAAGATCGCCCGCGCCCGCTCCTCCAGGTGATCCAGCGCCTGACCCAGGGTGTAGCCGGAGCCGACGTTGGCGGTGACCGTCACCGCGCGCAGCTGGTTGAAGTGGTTGAGCTCGCGCGGCGCCACCGTCTCGCGCACCTCGATCAGGTTGGACAGCTGCACCATGCTGCCGTCGCGCCCACGCACGTAGACGCGGTTGAGGTCGTCCGGGTTGCTGCGGTCAACGTCCTGCAGCTGCACCAGCACGTCGTACTGCTCGCCGTTCTGCTTGAAGCGGGTCACCTGGCGGCTGCCGAACAGGCTTTCCAGGCTGCGGCCGATGGTGGCCACGTCGGTACCCACGGCTACCGCCTGCTCGCGGTTGACCGTGACCTTGAGCTGCGGCGTGTTGAGCTTGAGGTCACTGTCCAGGCTTTCCAGGCCCGGGTAGTCGCGCACCTCGGCCAGCAGCTGCTCGACGTAGGGCTGCAGCTCGGCGTACTCCAGCGAGGAACGGATCACGAAGTTCACCGGCTGGTTGCGCGCGCTCTGCCCCAGCGGCGGCCGGTTGATCGGGAAGGCGCGCACGCCGGGGATGTCCTGCAGCTTGGGCAGCAGCTCGTCGCGGATCTCGAACTGGCTGCGCTCACGCTCGTCCCAGTCCTCCAGCTTCATGAACGACAGTCCCTGGGCCACCGTGGGGAAGCCGACGATGACCATGTAGCGGTTGGTCTCGGGGATGGCGGCATAGGCCTCCTCCAGCTGCTTGGCGTAGCGGCTGGTGTAGCCGAGGGTGGCGCCGTCCGGGCCGTTGATCGAGCCGACGATGGTGCCGGTGTCCTCGGTCGGAGCCAGTTCGCTGCGCAGGCCGAGGAACAGCCAGGCGCACAGGGCGAGCATCGCCGCCAGCACCACCAGCACCAGCCACCAGGCACGCAGTACCCGCTGCAGCAGGTGCCCATAGCCCTGGTTCAGCCGCTCCAGGCCGTGCTCGATGAGGTTGTACAGGCGGCTGTGGTGCTGCTGCGGCGAGTGCGTCTTGAGCAGGTAGGCGCACATCATCGGCGACAGTGTCAGGGCGACGAAGCCGGACACCAGCACGGCGCCGGCCAGGGTCCAGGCGAATTCGGTAAAGAGCTTTCCCGTCGTGCCCTGCATAAAGCCGATCGGTGCGTACACTGCAGCCAGGGTCAGGGTCATGGCGATCACCGGGAAGGCGATCTCGCGGCTGCCGACAAAGGCCGCCTGCAGTGGGCGCATGCCCTGCTCGATGTGCCGGTGGATGTTCTCCAGCACGACGATGGCGTCGTCCACCACCAGGCCGATGGCCAGCACCATGGCCAGCAGGGTCAGGGTGTTGATGGAGAAGCCCATCAGCGCCATCAGCGCGCAGGCGCCGATCAGCGACACCGGGATGGTCACCAGCGGGATCAGGGTGGCTCGCAGCGAGCGGAGGAACAGGAAGATGATCAGGATGACCAGCAGCACCGCTTCCCAGATGGTGGTGTAGACGTTGTCGATCGACTCGCGGATGAACTGCGAGTTGTCGTTCGACACCTGCATCTCCATGCCTTCAGGCAGCAGTTTGCGGATGCTCGGCAGCGCCTGCTCCAGGCCATCGGAGATGTCCAGCGGGTTGGCCGTGGCCTGTTTGATCATCCCCACGGCCACCGCCGAGCGGCCGTTGAAGCGTGCCAGGGTGCGCTCGTCGGCGGCGCCGATCTCGGCGTGGCCGACGTCGGCCAGGCGCAGCAGGTAGCCACGCGAGTCGTCGAGGATCAGCTGGTTGAATTGCTCGGGGGTCTGCAGGTCGGTCTCGGCCAGCACGGAAAACTCGCGCTGAACCGACTCGATGCGCCCGGCGGGAATCTCCACGTTCTGCCGGCGCAGGGCGTCCTCCACGTCCTGCACGGTGAGGTCATGCGCGGCCAGCTTCTCCGGATCGAGCCAGATGCGCATGGCATAGGTGCGCGCACCGCGGATCAGCACCTCGGACACGCCGGGAATGGTCTGCAGGCGATCCTGCACCACCCGCTCGATCACGTCGGTGATCTCCATGGCGGAGAAGCGCTCGCTGTAGAAGGCCAGCCAGATCACCGGCTGGGCGTCGGCCTCGACCTTCTGCACCATCGGCTCGTCAATCTCGTCCGGCAGCAGACTGCGCACCCGCCCCAGGCGGTCACGCACGTCGTTGGCCGCCTCGTCGGAATCGGTGCCGAGGCGGAACTGCGCGGTGATCTGGGTATTCTCCGAGCGGCTGATGGAGCTGACGAAGTCCAGGCCCTCGATGCCGGAGAGCACGTCCTCGACCGGCTGGGCGACCTGCGACTCCATGATCTCCGGGCTGGCGCCGGGGTACATGACGTTGACCGTGACGATCGGCACGTCGATGTTGGGGTATTCGCGCACCGCCAGGCGCTGGTAGGCCAGCAGGCCGAGCAGCACGATGATCAGCGACAGCACGGTGGCGAACACCGGCCGGCGGATGCAGATGTCGGACAGGCTCATTGCACCTCACCCCGCGGTTCGCTGCGCACCTCGCGGCCCGGCGCGACCTTCTGCCAGCCGGCGCTGATCAGCGTCTCGCTGCCGTCCAGGCCCTCGACCACCTCGGCCTTGCCGCGCTGGCGCTGGCCCAGGCGGATCTGCCGGCGCTCGACCTTGCCGTCCACCACCAGGTTGACGAACAGCAGCTGGCCCAGCGGCATCACCGCCTCTTCCGGAATCAGCAGGGCCTGCGGGCGCTCGGCGAGGATCACCGACACCTTGACGAACTGCCCGGGCTTGAGGCGCTGGTCGGCATTGGCCACCTGCGCGCGCAGCGCCTGGCTGCGGCCGACTTCGTCCAGACGCGGGTTGAGAGCAATGATCTCGCCGCGGAAGCGCTCGCCGGGATAGGCGTCCAGGCTCAGCTCGATGGCCTGGCCCAGGCGCACCTGGCTGACTGCCTTCTGCGGGATGCGGAAGTCCACCTTGAGCGGGTCGAGCACTTCCAGGTTGACGATATTGTCGCCGGCGCTGAGGTAGTCGCCGGCGCTGACCAGGCGCAGGCCGAGCACGCCGTCATAGGGCGCGCGGATCTGCGTCTTGTCCAGGCGGGCCTGGGCCAGGGCCAGGCTGGCGCGCGCCGCCTGCAGCTGCGACTGTGCCTCGTCGAGGGTCTGCGCATTGCTGGCGCCACGCTTGAACAGCATCTGCGTGCGCTCGAAGCTCTTCTCGGCCAGGTCCAGGTTGGCGCGGGCCTGGGCCAGCTCGGCGCGGGCGATGGCGTCATCCAGGCTGACCAGCAGATCACCGGCCTTGACCGCCTGGCCCTCGCGGAACTGCAGGCTGGCGACACGGCCGTCGACTTCCGGGCGGATCATGGTCGACTCGTCCGAACGCAGCGAGCCGAAGGTCACCAGCTCGTCACGCACCAGCGCCCGCTCGGGCTGCACCACTTCCACCAGTGGAGGTCGCTCGGCCAGGGCCGCAGGCGCAGCGATGGCGAGCAGGGAAGCGATGAACAGGGCGTGACGGCGGCGGGTAGTCATCGAGCGACCTCTTGTTGTCCAAGTGGTCGAGTCTAACGATGCCGACCGGGCTTGCCGACCGCCGAAAATGTTACGCGATGCTTACTGGCGCATGCCGCGCCCGCTCTTCAGCAGGCGAATGCAGACGATGTAGAGCACCGTGCTGGCCAGCAGCATCATGCCGATGGCGATGCCGATATTGATGTCGGACACGCCGAGAATGCCGTAGCGGAAGGCGTTGACCATGTGCAGGATGGGGTTGGCCAGCGACACCGTCTGCCAGAACTCGGGCAGCAGGCTGATCGAGTAGAACACCCCGCCCAGGTAGGTCAGCGGCGTCAGCACGAAGGTCGGGATGATCGAGATATCGTCGAAGTTACGCGCATACACCGCGTTGATGAAACCGCCCAGCGAGAAGGTGATGGCGGTGAGCAGGATCACCAGCACCGTCACGCCCAGGTGGTGCACCTGCAACTGGGTGAAGAACAGCGACAGCAGGGTGACGATGAAGGCCACCGCCAGGCCGCGCAGGGCGCCGCCGATGGTGTAGCCGATGAGGATGGTGTGCGGCGATACCGGCGATACCAGCAGCTCCTCGACGTTGCGCTGGAACTTGCTGGAGAAGAAGCTCGACACCACGTTGCTGTAGGAGTTGGTGATCACCGACATCATGATCAGGCCGGGCACGATGAACTCCATGTAGGAGTACTGCCCCACGCCGCCGACCTGGCTGCCGATCAGGCGGCCGAAGATCACGAAGTACAGGGCCATGGTGATGGCCGGCGGCAGCAGGGTCTGCGCCCAGATGCGCATGAAGCGCCGCACTTCGCGGCGCACGATGGTCTGCAGGGCGACCCAGTTGGAGGCGAGTTCCGGGCTCATTTGGCCACCTTTTCCAGGTTCTTCTCGACCAGGGAGACGAACAGCTCCTCCAGGCGGTTGCTCTTGTTGCGCAGGCTCAGCACCTCGACCTTCTGCGCCGCCAGCTGGCGGAACAGGTCATTGATGCCCTGGCTCTTCTCCACCTGCACTTCCAGGGTGTGGTCGTCGACCAGCTGCGCCGGGTAGCCGGTCAGCTGCGGCATGACCAGAGTCGCCTCCTTGAGGTCGAGCAGGAAGGTCTCCACGTGCAGCTTCTTCAGCAGGTCCTTCATGCTGGAGCGCTCGACGATGCGGCCGTGGTCGATGATGCCGATGTTACGACAGAGCTGCTCGGCCTCTTCCAGGTAGTGGGTGGTGAGGATGATGGTGATGCCCTGCTGGTTCAGCTCGGTGAGGAAGCTCCACATCGAGCGGCGCAGCTCGATGTCGACGCCGGCGGTCGGCTCATCGAGGATCAGCAGGCGCGGCTGGTGGATCAGCGCGCGGGCGATCATCAGGCGGCGCTTCATGCCGCCGGACAGCTCGCGCGAGGCGTTGTTGCGCTTGTCCCACAGGCCGAGCTGGGTCAGGTACTGCTCGGCGCGCTCCCTGGCCAGCTTGAGCGGTATGCCGTAGTAGCCGGCCTGGGTGGTGAGGATGTCGAAGCACTTCTCGAACTGGTTGAAGTTGAACTCCTGCGGCACCACGCCCAGGCAGCGCTTGAGGCCGGAGGGGTCGCGGTCGAGGTCGTGGCCGAACACCTCGACCGTGCCGCCGCTCTTGTTCACCAGGGTGGAGAGGATGCCGATGGTGGTGGACTTGCCGGCGCCATTGGGGCCCAGCAGGGCGAAGAAGTCGCCCTCTTCCACCTCCAGATCGATGCCCTTGAGGGCCTGGAAGCCGTTGGCGTAGGTCTTGGTCAGCTGCCGGATGGACAGTGCGGAGGTCATGTAAGTGCGCTTACTCGGCAAGGGGATGGCTTAGATAAGGTCATGGAGCGGCATTTGCAACCTTTGGTTACAGGCTAGCCTGCCCGCAATCGGCGCGGGATGAAAGCCGCGACGGCCGATGATGACTATCGACAGCACGCATGGACGGCGGGACAGGGCGCAGCGCTCGCTCTATACTCCGCGGCCGTTTTCCCGACTCAGGACTCTTGCCATGGCCTCGACCTACCTCGACCACCACCTCGCCCTGCTCGCCCACCTGCGCGGCATCCTGGTCGCCCTGGGCGAAGCCGAGCAGGTGGAGGACGATGCTCACGCCCTGTTCCTCGAACGCTTCGATGAACTGCTCGCGCAGCTGCCGAGCGATACGGAAGGCAGCCTGTACCTGGGCCAGGACCTGATCAGCCAGGTATTCCACCGCTACCCGCAGATCGCCCACCTGGTGCCGCGCGACCTGCTGTGGTTCTTCGGCGGCGACTGCCTGCACTTCATGCCGGACGAGGAGATCGCGCTGTTCCAGCGCCTGGACGAGCGGCGCTTCGAGGCCGAGGAGAACGGCGAGCCGTTCGACTGGAACCAGGAAAAGCAGCTGCTCGCCCTGCCCGCCGAGAGCGCCAAGCACTGACAACGAAAAGCCCCGCATCAGCGGGGCTTTTTCATGGCCTTGAAGCACAAACGAAAACGCCGCTCGATTGAGCGGCGTTTCGTGAAACTGGAGCGGGAAACGAGACTCGAACTCGCGACCCCGACCTTGGCAAGGTCGTGCTCTACCAACTGAGCTATTCCCGCATGGCGTCCCCTAGGGGACTCGAACCCCTGTTACCGCCGTGAAAGGGCGGTGTCCTAGGCCACTAGACGAAGGGGACGTGGCCAGGAGCTTA
>NZ_QJRX01000004.1:53163-186753 GCF_003205495.1 Aquipseudomonas alcaligenes
GCAAGGTCGTGCTCTACCAACTGAGCTATTCCCGCATGGCGTCCCCTAGGGGACTCGAACCCCTGTTACCGCCGTGAAAGGGCGGTGTCCTAGGCCACTAGACGAAGGGGACGTGGCCAGGAGCTTACAACAGCTTCCCGGTGTTGCCGGTCGGTGTTACCACCCACCGTCTAACTCTAATCAAAACGCCGCTACAGGAGCGGCGCCTCGTGAAACTGGAGCGGGAAACGAGACTCGAACTCGCGACCCCGACCTTGGCAAGGTCGTGCTCTACCAACTGAGCTATTCCCGCATGGCGTCCCCTAGGGGACTCGAACCCCTGTTACCGCCGTGAAAGGGCGGTGTCCTAGGCCACTAGACGAAGGGGACGTGGCCAGGAGCTTATAACAGCTTCCCGACTTTCCGCAGCTCGGCTTTCGCCAACACGCTGAAAGTGGCGCGCATTCTATGGAGCCTTTCAGAGAGCGTCAACCCTCAATCAAAACTTTTTCTAAATCAAAGACTTCGGATCATAAATTGATACAGCGCTATGAGCAGCGCGGCCAAGGCACTACACTCGGGGAAAAAGAAGCGTACGGGAGGTTCCAGGGTGTCCCCACTCGTCATCACCGCCTTGATAGTCGCCGGCATAGTGGTGCTGTTCGCCATTGGCTACATCAATCACATGGTGGAGAACAGCAAGCTGGAGAAGGCTCGCCTCAGGGCCGACCTCAACGACCGGGTACGCCGCAGCCGCGATGTTTCCGAGAACATGCCGGGGCAGCTGATGAGCCCCGCCCTCAAGCATCTGCTCAGTCGCTTCGAACTCTATTACGGCGAGCGCCTGCAACCGCTGGACAAGCAGAACGCCAACCTGCGCAACCGCATCGCCGAGCTGCGCGAGCTGGTGGCCAAGAACGACGCCATTCCGGTGCGCAACCCGCCGCAACAGATCATGACCGAGGCCAAGGCCAAGGACATCCGCTTCCTCCTCGAGAACCTGCACGGCCAGATCAATCGCGCCACCCAGGACAAGCTGCTGTCGGCCAACGAGGCCAAGCGCTGGCTGGGCGAGATCCGCCACATGCTGGTGCAACTGCACTTCGAGTTCTTCAGCAACCTCGGCCAGCAGTCCCTGCAGCAAAACCATCCCGGCCAGGCCCGCCTGGCCTTCGAGCGTGGCGTGCAGTACCTGCGCAAGCAGCCCGACCCCGCCCGCTACCAGGCCCAGCTGCAACAGCTGGAGCAGCAGCTGGCACGCGCCAACGCCGTGGTACTGGAGAAGGCACAGCCCAACCCCGATGAATCCAGCGAGCTGACCGAGGGACTCAAGTCCATCGAGGAAGACGACTGGAAGAAAAAGAACATCTACGACTGACCCCTCCCCCGGGAACATCCGATGAGCCTGATCGTCTACGGCGCACCCTTGTCGCCATTCGTGCGCAAGCTGCGCCTGTGCCTGCTGGAGAAGGGGCTGGATTACCAGCTGGAGATCGTCACGCCCTATGGCCAGCCGGACTGGTATCGGGAACTCAATCCGCTGGGACGTATCCCGGCCTTCCGTGACGGCGAGCTGACCCTGGCCGACTCCAGCGTGATCTGCCAGTACCTCGAGGAACGTTATCCGCAGCACCTGCCGCTGTTCGGCAAGGATCCGGCCGAGGCGGCCAGGGTGCGCTGGCTGGAGAAGTACGGCGACTACGAGCTGGCCCCGCTATGCACCTTCGGCGTGTTCCGCAATCGCCTGCTCAAGCCCATGCTCGGCCAGGCCTGCGACGAACAGGCGGTGCAGGGTGTGCTGCATGAAAAGCTGCCGCAGCATTTCGACTACCTGGAGCGGACGCTGGGCCAGGGCGAATTCTTCCTCGGCGAGCAGTTCAGCCAGGCCGACCTGGCCATCTTCACCCAGCTGCTCAACATGGAGCACGGCGGCGAGGCACTGGATGCCGCACGCTGGCCGGCGCTGACTAGCCACTACCAGCGCATCAAGGCGCGCCCATCGGTGCAGAACGTGCTGCCGGGCGAGCTCAAGGTGATCGCCAAGATCGCCGGACAGCGCTGAGCGGGCAAAAAAACGCCGCGTATCCGCGGCGGCAAGTTCGAGTAGCACGTCACCTGAGCAAGCGCCGGGTATGTCTGCCTGGGCGGTTGCTGCAATCTGTCAGGGACGATCTTGCGTCTCCTGCATGACAGTTTGATGACCCTATGCCCCGGGCAACCCATGCGGCGCCGCCAGTCGCGCCATGAGCTGCTCGACCAACTGGTCGGCCGCTTCCTGGGAGGAAAAGGGCACGCTGCACTGCCCCACCCTGACGATCCAGCCGCGATCCGCGGCCTCGCTCATGCCGATATCCATCATCTAAGTAATCGAGCCCTGCGCGCAGCCGTCCGAGACCACCCGACAGCCTGCTACCCCGCTCGCGCTCGCCGGCTTCGCGCGGCGGATCGACTTGGACAGGTAACTGAAGATGCACCACCATCACCGCCTGCAGCTCGGAGTTCCAGCCAGCAGGATGCACATGGCCTGCAGCCCTAGTCCGCGCGCCAGGGCAGGCAGGACGCCCCTACAACTACTCCCGGAAGTGCGAATGGCCGGCATTCAAACAGCCACAGGTTGCCGTTATCTGACAGCGGCCATGCCCGCTCGCCTCGATTGCCTGAGCGGCGTCCGGCGGCTAAGGTGGGCCATTGCCTCGAAGGAGAACGCCATGCCCTGGTACGCCTGGCTGATCATCGTCCTCGCCCTCGGCTCCATCCTCGGCAGCCTGTTGCTGCTGCGTGACAGCGCACGCCGCCTGCCGCTGACCGAGGAGCAGCTCAAGCGCATCCGCCAGCGCAATGCCGAGCAGGATGCCAAGGACGCCGAAGAGCGCTGACACCCCGCACAAGGACGTCGCATGCCACCGCTGCACCTGCGCCTGCTGTTGCCCGCGCTGCCCCTCGGCCTGGGCCTGGCCCTGGGCTTCATCCAGCCCCTGGGGCTGCTATGGATCGCCCTGTTCGCCAGCTGGATCCTCCTGGCGGAAGGCCGCCTGCCGGGCTGGCTGTGGTGGAGTGGCGGCCTGGTCGGCGGCATCGCCCTGGCGGCTCACCTGCTTCCCGGCTTTCAGGCCACACCACTGTGGCCAGCGCGCCAGCTCAGCGCCGACGCCCCGCCCTACGCCCTGCGCCTGGCGTGGGACAAGCTGCTGCTGGGCCTGAGCCTGCTGGCCTGGTGGCTGGGGCGTGAGCCCGACCCGCGCGGCTCTCTGCGGCGGACAGCCCTGGTCGCTCTCGCAACCCTGCTGCTGGTGCCGCTGACCGCTCTGGGGCTGGGAATGGTTGGCTGGCAGCCGAAATGGCCTCAGGAGCTGTGGCTGTGGCTGATGGTCAATCTGGGAGTGGCGGTACTGGCCGAGGAACTGTTGTTCCGCGGCTGGCTGCAGGGGGCTCTGGTAGCACGTCTGGGCGCCGCTGCCGGAATTGGCATCAGCGCCCTGTTGTTCGGCGCTGCCCACATCCCCTTCAGTCCCCTATTCGCCCTGGTAGCGGGGCTGGCCGGGCTGGGCTACGGACTAGCCCTGCACTGCAGCGGGCGCCTGTGGCCGGCGCTGGTGCTGCACGGCGCGGTCAATTTGCTACATCTGTTGCTGCTGAGCTACCCGCTACGTATGGCCTGACCTCGATGCCGTAGGGCGCGAAGATGCGCTCCAGCTCGCCATTCTCGCGCAGCAGCTGCAGGGCCTGGCGGAAGTCTTCGGCACTGATCGGCGCCTGCGGATGAAGAATGGCGTAATGCCGGTAGCGCTGGTCCTCCCACTCCGAGATCAACAGCTGTGCCTTGAGCTGGGGTTGCTCGCGCAGGCGCGCACCGAGCCAGGAACGGGTGATGGGGGCGATATCGGCGCGCCCGCGCAGCACCAGCTTGAGGTTGCTCTCGTGGGAGTAGGTGAGTACTGCGTTGAAGTGCTGCTCCAGCCATTTTGGATCGTTATTGAAACCGGCGAAGCCATAGTGGTAGCCATTGAACAAGGCCATGCGCTTGCCCATCAGCTTGTCGAAGTAATGCTGATCGCGCCCCTGCTCGGCACGGGCGATCAGCACCTCGGCATCTTCCAGACCCATGTCGACTCGAATTCCGGCGATGCCCTGCCAGTTCCAGTCCGGATTCTCGAAGATGGCGATATGGAAGCGCCCCTGACGAAAATCGTCGAAACGCCGAGGCAGGGAGGTGGCACGCAGGGCAAAACGATGCTGCCCCTGCACCTGGTTGAGGGCCATCACCAGCTCGCCAAGCAGACCGCTATTGAGGTTTTCCTCAGGCTTGATCACGTAGGGCGGGAAATGCACCGCAGCGATCAGTACCTCGTCCGCAGCGCTGGCCGCCTGACAGAACAGTGTCGTCAACGCCAGCACCGCAGCGCGCAGCAATCCCTGTCGACACCAATCCATGCTGACCTCGCATCTCTTCCCGTTGCGCAGAGACTAGCCCAGCCTCCGGCTCAGGTAAATGCAACAGAATCTGCGTCAATGCGGCATAGGGTCGGCCAGTTCGACATCAGCCTGTGCCGTCGGCAGCTGGTAGCGCACCAACAGTTCAGGCAATTTGCCACTGGCACGCAGCCCGGAGAGTAGCTCGCCAAGGCTCAGACCATCGATGGGGCCCTCGGGGCGCAGCAGGGCATGGTGGCGGTAAACCTGATCGGTACGCTCGGACACCAGCAGCTGTCGCCCCTCCTCGGGGTTCTGCCGCTGGTACAGGCGCAGGTAGGAGCGCGTCACCACACTGATATCGACGCGATCGTGCAGCAACATCAGCAAGTTGCTGTCATGGGAATAGGTCAGCACCGCGTTGAAATTGCGGATGAGGAAATCCTGGTTGGCGTTGAAGCCGGCAAAGCCATAGTGATAGCCGCTGTACAGGGCCATGCGCTTGCCCCGCAGGCTATCGAAATAGCGCTGATCGCGATCGGGAGCGGCCCGCGTGACGTAGACCTCGGCATCGGCGATCTGCAGG
Organism: Aquipseudomonas alcaligenes; assembly: GCF_003205495.1. GTDB lineage: Bacteria > Pseudomonadota > Gammaproteobacteria > Pseudomonadales > Pseudomonadaceae > Aquipseudomonas > Aquipseudomonas alcaligenes_B. Next base: position 58,139 of record NZ_QJRX01000004.1, read on the forward strand.
TCCAGCTTGTCCAGGGCTATGTCCTGCCAGCCCCAGTCGGGCGACTCGAAGAAGATCAGATCGTAGCGCGCCTGGGTGAAGTCTCGATAGCGCCGGGTCACCGAGGTCGGCACCAGGCTGAAGTGGTAGTCGTCCTGGGCCTCGTTGAGCGCAACCAGCATCTCTGGTAGCAACCCGCCAGGACTCTGGCTCTCGGGCTTGGTCACATAGGGCGGGAAGTGGTAGGCACCGACCCGCACCAACTGCTCAGCTTGCACGGCAGGCGCGCACAGTGCCAGGGCGAGGGGTAACAGCCAACGGAACATGCGCAACGTTTTCACCTCGGAACGAAGAACAAGCCGCACCTGGCACATCCCTGTCGCCGAGGCCGATCTGAGCCGGCAGTGCTTGCAGCTTAGCCTATCGGCGTCAGCCTTCCTTGATCACCAGGGCCAGAGCCTGCTCGGCCAGCTCGTCGAGGCTCATCTTGCCGCCCGGGCGGAACCAGGTGGTGGTCCAGCTCAACGCGCCGGTGAGGAAGCGCCGCAGGACGAAGGGGTCGGACTGGCACAGTCCGGCCGCCTTCGCCTCGCCCAGTACCTCGAGCCAGATCAGCTCATAGCTGTCACGCAGGCTGAGGATGTAGGCCTGACTTTCCTCGGACAGCGAGCGCCATTCGTAGACCAGCACCCCCATGGCCTCGCCGGTGCCCCCCATGATCGACTGCAGCTCGCAGCGAATCAGCGCCAGCACCCGCTCACGCGGGCCCTGCGCCTCGGCCAGGGCGGCACGCATCAGCGCGGTGTTGTAGAGGATGGTTTCCTCCATCACCGCCTTGAGGATTTCGTCCTTGCTCTTGAAGTGGTGGAAGATGCTGCCGGACTGAATACCCACGGCGCTGGCCAGGTCGCGGACCGTGGTGCGCTCGTAGCCCTTGCTGCGGAACAGGTGGGCGGCGGTCTGCAGCAGCTTGCCACGCGGGCTTTCCGGATCGGTCAGCTCGCCACGCGCCACCAGCGCCTGCATCACCTTCCGGGCTTTCTGTTCGTCCAGGCTCATCACTACCCCACATGAATACTCGTTGCGCCGTGGATGTTAGGGGGCTGCCGGGCAGCCGAGCAAGCGCTTGGGGTAGAAAGTCGCCACAAAGACTTTTCAACCAAGCGCTTGCTTGGTAGTGTTCGCTTCACCCTATTCATGTGTTGCGGACAACTCCAATGACCCAAACCGTACGCATCGGCTGCGCCTCCGCCTTCTGGGGCGACACCTCCACTGCCGCCGCCCAGCTGGTTCACGGCGCCGAACTGGACTACCTGGTGTTCGACTACCTCGCCGAAGTGACCATGTCGATCATGGCCGGCGCGCGCATGAAGAAGCCGGACGAGGGCTATGCCACCGACTTCGTCGAAGTGCTCGCCCCGCTGCTGGGCGAGATCGCGCAGAAGAAGATCCGCGTGATCAGCAACGCCGGCGGCGTCAACCCCACCTCCTGCGCCAAGGACCTGGCCGCGGCCTGCGAGAAGGCCGGGGTCAACCTGAAGATCGCCGTGCTGCATGGCGACAACCTGCAACCCAAGCTGGGCGAGCTGGCCAAGGCCGGCACCACCGAAATGTTCACCGGCGCCCCGCTGCCGCCGATGTGCGTGTCGGTCAATGCCTACCTGGGCGCGCCGGGCATAGTCGCGGCTCTGGAGGCCGGCGCCGATATCGTCATCACTGGCCGCGTGGTCGACAGCGCGGTGGTCAGCGCCGCGCTGGTGCATGAATTCGACTGGGCCTGGAGCGACTACGACAAGCTGGCCCAGGCCGCTCTGGCGGGTCACATCATCGAATGCGGCGCGCAGTGCACCGGCGGTAACTTCACCGACTGGCGCGACGTGCCGGACTACGAACATATTGGCTTCCCGATCGTCGAGGTGCAGGCCGACGGCAGCTTCGTGGTTGCCAAACCCGAAGGCACCGGCGGGCTGATCTCCACCCTGTCGGTCGGCGAGCAGATGCTCTACGAGATCGGCGACCCGCGTGCCTACTACCTGCCCGATGTGGTCTGCGACTTCACCCAGGTGCAACTGACCCAGGTCGGCGCCAACCGCGTCGAGCTGAAAGGCGCCCGCGGCCTGGCGCCGACCGCCCAGTACAAGGTCAGCGCCACCCACCCGGACGGCTTCCGCTGCACCGCCAGCTGCCTGCTGGCCGGCATCGATGCCGTGGCCAAGGCCGAGCGCGTCAGCCAGGCCATCATCAACAAGACCGAAGAGATGTTCGCCGAGCGCGGCTGGGGGCCGTACAAGGAAGTGTGCATCGAGCTGCTGGGCACCGAGGCCACTTATGGACCTCACGCCCAGAGGAAGGACACCCGCGAAGTGGTGGTCAAGCTCGGCGTGCGTCACGCCAAGAAGGAAGCACTGATCCTGTTCTCCCGCGAGATCGCCCAGGCGGCCACCGGCATGGCGCCGGGCCTGACCGGCATCGTCGGCGGGCGCCCCACCGTCTACCCGGTGATCCGCCTGTTCAGCTTCCTGGTCGACAAGAGCGCCTGCGCACTGGAAGTGGAGATCGACGGCGAGCGCCAGCCGGTCACCCTGCCGGAAGTCGCCGTGTTCGACGCCGGCCAGGTCGCCGACGCAGCCGCCCTGCCCACCCCGGCCGGCAACGCCGATGCGACCGTGCCACTGGTCAAGCTCGCCGTCGCCCGCTCCGGCGACAAGGGTAACCACAGCAACATCGGCGTGATGGCCAGAAAACCCGAGTATCTGGCGTGGATCGCGGCTGCGCTCTCCGAAGGCACCGTGGCGCAATGGATGGCGCATGTACTCGACGGCCAGACCGGCAAGGTCAACCGCTGGCACCTGCCGGGCAGCCACAGCCTGAACTTCCTGCTGGAGAACGCCCTGGGCGGTGGTGGTGTCGCCAGCCTGCGCATCGATCCGCAGGGCAAGGCCTTCGCCCAGCAGCTGCTGGAATTCCCGGTTCCGGTGCCGCGTGCACTGGCTGACAGCCTGTAAGGACAACACACACGATGAGTTACGACTCCGTATTCAAGCCCGGCCTGTTCAGCGGCCAAACCATCCTGGTCACCGGCGGCGGCAGCGGCATCGGCCGCTGCGTGGCCCATGAACTGGCCCACCTGGGCGCCCAGGTGGTACTGGTCGGACGCAAGCTGGAGAAGCTGGAAAAGACCTGCGGCGAAATCCTCGAAGACGGCGGCAAGGCCAGCTTCCAGGTCTGCGACATCCGTGACGAGGAAGCGGTCAAGGCCATGGTCAAGGCGGTCATCACCGAACATGGCCCCATCCATCACCTGGTCAACAACGCCGGCGGCCAGTTCCCCGCTCCGCTGATCGGCATCAACCAGAAAGGCTTCGAGACGGTGGTGCGCACCAACCTGGTCGGCGGCTTCCTGGTGGCCAAGGAAGTCTACCTGCAGAGCCTGAGCAAGACCGGCGGCAGCATCGTCAACATGCTCGCCGACATGTGGGGCGGCATGCCCGGCATGGGCCACTCCGGCGCAGCCCGTGCCGGCATGGAGAACTTCACCAAGACCGCCGCCTACGAGTGGGGCCATTCAGGCGTGCGAGTCAATGCCGTGGCGCCGGGCTGGATTGCCTCCAGCGGCATGGATACCTACCCGGAATCCATGAAGAACATGATCCGCAACCTCAAGGATCACGTGCCGCTGCAGCGCATCGGCACCGAGTCGGAGGTGGCCTCGGCCATCGTCTTCCTGCTCACCCCGGGCGCCAACTTCATCAGTGGCAACACCATCCGCATCGACGGCGCCGCCAGCCAGGGCACCCGTGCCTGGACCCTGGGCAAGGCGAAATCCAGCGAGTCCTACAACGGCTTCCACCGGGCCTATCTGCCCGAAGTATTCAAGGATCAGGAGTAACCCCATGCCTGTCATCCAGTCGGAAATCGACGTTCACGGCGAAGGCTTCGCGCAGAACCGCGAGGCCATGCTGGCCGCCATCGCCAGCTTCCGCGATGTGGAACAAAAGGTGCTGGACAAGGCCAATGAGGCCAAGGCCAAGTTCGAGCGCCGCGGCCAGTTGCTGCCGCGCGAGCGCCTGAACCTGCTGCTCGACCCGGGCGCGCCCTTCCTCGAGCTGTCCTCGCTGGCCGGCTACAAGCTGCACGACGACAAGGACGGCAGCATGGCCGGCGGCGGCATCATCGCCGGCATCGGCTATATCGCCGGTGTGCGCAGCCTGGTGATCGCCAACAACAGCGCGATCAAGGGCGGCACCATCTCCCCCACCGGGCTGAAGAAATCCCTGCGCCTGCAGCAGATCGCCTTCGAGAACAAACTGCCGGTGGTGACCCTGGCCGAAAGCGGCGGTGCCAACCTCAACTACGCCGCCGACATCTTTGTCGAAGGCGCGCGCGGCTTTGCCAACCAGGCGCGCATGTCGGCCATGGGCCTGCCGCAGATCACCGTGGTGCACGGCTCCAGCACCGCCGGTGGCGCCTACCAGCCGGGCCTGTCCGATTACGTGGTGGTGGTGCGCGGCAAGGCCAAGATGTTCCTCGCCGGCCCGCCCCTGCTCAAGGCCGCCACCGGTGAAGTGGCCACCGACGAACAGCTGGGCGGCGCCGAGATGCATGCCCAGGTCGCCGGCACCGCCGAATACCTGGCCGAGAACGACGCCGATGGCGTGCGCCTGGCCCGCGAGATCGTCGGCATGCTGCCGTGGAACCAACAACTGCCCGCTCGTGAGAAACGTACCTGGCGCGAGCCGCTGTACCCGGCCGAGGAACTGCTGGGCATAGTCCCGGCCGATGCCAAGAAGCCCTATGACGTGCGCGAGATCATCGCGCGCATCGCCGACGGCTCGGAGTTCCTCGACTTCAAGAACGAGTTCGACAGCCAGACCGTCTGCGGCCACCTGCAGATCGAAGGCCACAGCTGCGGCATCATCGGCAACAACGGCCCGATCACCCCGCGTGGCGCGGCGAAGGCGGCCCAGTTCATCCAGCTGTGCGAGCAGAGCAATACGCCGATCCTGTTCTTCCACAACACCACCGGTTTCATGGTGGGCACGGAGTCCGAGCAGAACGGCGTGATCAAGCACGGCTCGAAGATGATCCAGGCCGTGGCCAATGCCACCGTGCCCAAGCTGACCATAGTCGTTGGCGGCTCCTACGGCGCCGGCAACTACGCCATGTGCGGCCGCGGCCTCGACCCGCGCTTTATCTTCGCCTGGCCCAACAGCAAGACCGCCGTGATGGGCGGCGCGCAGGCCGGCAAGGTGCTGCGCATCGTCACCGAGGAGAAACACCTCAAGGAAGGCAAGGAAGCCGATCCGAAAATGCTCGACATGCTCGAGCAAGTCACTGCGCAGAAACTCGACAGCCAATCCACCGCGCTCTACGGCACCGCCAGCCTGTGGGACGACGGCCTGATCGACCCGCGCGATACCCGCAAGCTGCTGGGCTTTCTGCTCGACATCTGCGCGGAGGCCGCGGTACGGCCGCTCAAATCGTCCACCTTCGGCGTCGCCCGCCTGTAACCCCATTAGGAGCCTGCATCATGATCTTTACCCAGGAACACGAAGAACTGCGCCGCACGGTCAGGAATTTCGTCGAGAAGGAAATCAACCCGCACGTCGACGAATGGGAAAAGGACGGTCGCTTCCCGATCCACGAGATCTTCAAGAAGGCCGGTGATCTGGGTCTGCTGGGCATCTCCAAGCCGGAAAAGTTCGGCGGCATGGGCCTGGACTACAGCTACTCCATCGTCGCCGCCGAAGAGTTCGGCACCATCCGCTGCGGCGGCATCCCGATGTCCATCGGCGTGCAGACCGACATGTGCACCCCGGCCCTGGCCCGCTTCGGCTCCGATGAGCTGCGCGAAGAGTTCCTCAAGCCCGCGATTGCCGGCGACATGGTCGGCTGCATCGGCGTCTCCGAGGTCGGTGCCGGCTCCGACGTGGCCGGCCTGAAGACCACCGCGCGCAAGGACGGCGACGACTACGTGATCAACGGCAGCAAGATGTGGATCACCAACTCCCCGTCGGCCGACTTCATCTGCCTCCTGGCCAACACCAGCGACGACAAGCCGCACGTGAACAAGTCGCTGATCGTGGTGCCGATGAAGACCCCGGGCATCACCGTCAGCCCGCATCTGGACAAGCTCGGCATGCGCAGCTCGGAAACCGCCCAGGTGTTCTTCGACAACGTGCGCGTACCGCAGCGCTACCGCATCGGCCACGAAGGCGCAGGCTTCATGATGCAGATGCTGCAGTTCCAGGAAGAGCGCCTGTTTGGCGCGGCCAACATGATCAAGGGCCTGGAGCACTGCGTGGACAGCACCATCGAGTACTGCAAGCAGCGCCACACCTTCGGCAACCCGCTGATCGACAACCAGGTGATCCACTTCCGCCTGGCCGAACTGCAGACCGAGATCGAATGCCTGCGCGCCCTGGTGTACCAGGCCACCGAGCAGTACGTGAAAGGCCGCGACGTCACCAAGCTGGCCTCCATGGCCAAGCTCAAGGCCGGTCGCCTCGGCCGCGAAGTCTCCGACGCCTGCCTGCAGTACTGGGGCGGCATGGGCTTCATGTGGGACAACCCGGTTTCCCGCGCCTACCGCGATGTGCGCCTGGTCAGCATCGGCGGTGGTGCCGACGAAATCATGCTGGGCATCATCTGCAAGCTGATGGGCATTCTGCCTGGCAAAAAGAAGTAAGGAGCACGTCATGGCCGAGCTGCCGAACTGCGACACCCTGCTGCTCAACCTTGAAGGTGGCGTGCTGCACGTCACCCTCAACCGCCCGGACAGCCGCAACGCCATGAGCCTGGCCATGGTCGAGGAACTGCGCGCTGTGTTGCGTGCCGTGCGCCATGACCAGAGCGTGCGTGCCCTGGTGCTGCGCGGCGCCGGCGGCCATTTCTGCTCCGGTGGCGACATCAAGGACATGGCCTCTGCCCGAGCGAAGGGTGGCGACGCCTACCGCGAGCTGAACCGGGCCTTCGGCAGCCTGCTGGAGGAAGCCCAGTGCGCGCCGCAGGTGCTGGTCGCCGTGCTGGAGGGCGCGGTACTCGGTGGTGGTTTCGGCCTGGCCTGCGTCTCGGACATCGCCATCGCCCACGCCCAGGCCAAGTTCGGCTTGCCGGAAACCAGTTTGGGGATTCTGCCGGCGCAGATCGCGCCCTTCGTGGTGCGGCGCATCGGCCTGACCCAGGCACGCCGCCTGGCCCTGACCGCCGCCCGCTTCGACGGCGCCGAGGCCCTGCGCCTGGGCCTGGTGCACTTCAGCGAAGCCGACGACCAGGCCCTGGTCGACCGCCTCGCCGAGAGCCTGCAGCAGATTCGCCAGTGCGCCCCCGGCGCCAACGCCGCGACCAAGGCGTTGCTGCTGGCCACCGAGACCGAGCACCTCGGCAGCCTGCTCGACCACGCAGCCGGCCAGTTCGCCGAAGCGGTGCTGAGCAGCGAAGGCATGGAGGGCACCATGGCCTTCGTGCAGAAGCGCAAGCCGAAGTGGGTGGAGTGACTCTCCCCTCTCCCATTCATGGGCGAGGGAACAAATCGAAGTAGCCCGGATGCAATCCGGGAACCGACACCCCGGATTGCATCCGGGCTACGACTAGCAGGAGCACGACGATGCCCGCCTTCAACAAGATCCTGATCGCCAACCGCGGTGAAATCGCCTGCCGCGTCATGCGCACCGCCAAGGAACTCGGCTACCGCACCGTGGCGGTGTACTCCGAGGCCGACGCCGGCGCCCGCCACGTACAGGTGGCCGACGAGGCCGTGTGCATCGGCCCGGCGCAGGTCAACCAGTCCTATCTGGTGATCGACAACATCATCAAAGCGGCGCAGAAGACCGGCGCCGACGCCATCCACCCGGGCTACGGCTTCCTCTCCGAGAACGCCGACTTTGCCCGCGCCTGTGAGGCCGCCGGCATCGTCTTCATCGGCCCGACCGTGGAAGCCATCCACCTGATGGGCAGCAAGCGCCTGTCGAAGATCGCCATGCTCGAAGCCGGCGTGCCGTGCATTCCCGGCTACGAAGGCGCGGCTCAGGACGACGACACCCTGGTGCGTGAGGCCGAGCGCATCGGCTATCCGCTGATGATCAAGGCCAGCGCCGGCGGCGGTGGTCGCGGCATGCGCCTGGTGCATCAGGCCAGCGAGCTGCAGGAGCAGATCCGCACTGCCCGCTCGGAAGCGCAGAACGCCTTCGGTTCCGGCGAGCTGATTCTGGAGCGTGCGGTGATCCGTCCGCGTCACGTCGAGATCCAGGTGTTCGGCGACCAGCACGGCCACATCGTCTATCTGGGCGAGCGCGACTGCTCGGTGCAGCGCCGCCACCAGAAGGTGGTTGAAGAAGCGCCCTGCCCGGTGATGACGCCCGATCTGCGTCGCGCCATGGGCGAGGCGGCGGTCAAGGCCGCTGCGCGGGTCAACTATGTCGGCGCCGGCACCGTGGAATTCCTGCTGGATGCCAGCGGCGAGTTCTTCTTCCTGGAAATGAACACCCGCCTGCAGGTGGAGCACCCGGTCACCGAACTGATCACCGGGCAGGACCTGGTGGCCTGGCAGATCCGCGTGGCCGAAGGCCAGCCCCTGCCGCTCAAGCAGGACGAAATCAGCCTCACCGGCCATGCCATGGAAGTGCGTCTGTACGCCGAGGATTCGGCGCACAACTTCCTGCCGCAGACCGGCCGTGTGCTGCGCTGGGAGCCGGAATTGCTGGAAGGCATCCGCATCGACCATGGCCTGGTCGAAGGTCAGGAAGTCACGCCCTTCTACGACCCGATGCTGGCCAAGGTCATCGCCTACGGCGCGACCCGCGAGGACGCCCGGCGCAAGCTGGTTCGCGCCCTGGAAAACTGCGTGCTGCTGGGGGTCAACGGCAACCAGCGATTCCTCGCCAACCTGCTGGCCAACCCCGAGTTCGCCGCCGGCAACGCCACCACGGCCTTCATCGCCGAGCACTTTGCCAGCGACGAAAGCCTGACCCCGCAGGCGCCGGCCGCCAGCGAGCTGGCCATCGCCGCCGCCCTGCTCTATCAGGAATCGGCCAACAGCCGCAGCCACCAGTCCAGCCTGGCTGGCTGGCGCAGTGCCGGCAGCGCGCCCTGGCGCTTCATCCTCAAACAGGGTGAACACAAGCACGTGGTCGAGCTGGAAGTGCTCGGCGATGGCGCCCAGCCGCAGCTGCGCGCCCGCGTGGGTGACAGCCTGGTTGACCTGCGCCTGCTGGCCAGCGATGGCCGCTGGCTGACTCTGGAGCAGGACGGCATCCGCCGCCGCCAGGCCTACCACCACGACGGCGATCGTCTGTGGCTGTTCGGCCACTTCAGCAACCTGGAGCTCACCGACGTGACCCACGAGCCGGCCGGCGGCCAGAACGCCGCCAGCTCCGGCGCGGTGAAGGCACCCATGGACGGCGCCATCGTCGATGTACTGATCGAGGAAGGCGCACGCGTCAGCAAGGGCCAGCTCTTGGTGGTGCTGGAAGCAATGAAGATGGAACACCCGCTCAAGGCCGGCGTGGACGGCGTGGTCCGCCGGGTTGGCGTGAGCAAGGGCGACCAGGTCAAGAACCGCCAGCTGCTGGTGGAAATCGAGGCCGACGCCTGATGCGGCCGTAGCCCGGATGAAATCCGGGGGCCAATCCAACCCGGATTGCATCCGGGCCAAATAAAAACCGTCCCCTCTCCCTCCAGGAGAGGGTTGGGGTGAGGGGCCAACCCGCCCCACCCAACCGACCACAAGAGGCCGATCATGTCCCTTTCCGGCAAGACCCTGTTCATCACCGGCGCCAGCCGCGGCATCGGCCGCGAGATCGCCCTCAAGGCCGCCGCCGACGGCGCCAATATCGTGGTCGCGGCCAAGAGCGCCGAGGCCCACCCGAAGCTACCGGGCACCATCTTCTCGGTGGCCGAGGAAATCGTCGCCGCCGGCGGCAAGGCCCTGCCCCTGCAACTGGACGTGCGCGACGAGGAAGCGGTAAAAGCGGCCATGGCCCAGGCCGCCGAGCACTTCGGCGGCATCGATGCGCTGATCAACAACGCCGGCGCCATCCGCCTCAAGGGCGTCGAGCACCTGGAGCCCAAGCGCTACGACCTGATGTTCCAGATCAACACCCGCGCGGTGATGGTCTGCAGCCAGGCCGCCCTGCCCTACCTGAAGCAATCCCAGGGCCATATCCTCAGCCTGTCGCCGCCGCTCAACCTCGATCCCAAGTGGTTCGCCAGCTACGGGCCCTACACCACCACCAAGTACGGCATGAGCATGCTGACCCTGGGCATGCACGAGGAATTCAGGAAGTACGGCATCAGCGTCAACTCGCTGTGGCCGAGGACGGTGATCGCCACCGCCGCCATCGAGTTCGAGGCCGGCGGGCCCGCCGTGATGAAGGCCGCGCGCCTGCCGGCGATCATGGCCGATGCCGCCTACGCCATCCTCGCCAGCAGCGGACGGAGCATCAGCGGCCGCCTGCTGATCGATGAGGAGATTCTGCGTGAGCAGGGCCAGACGGACTTCGAACAGTACCGCTATGACCCGGCCGGCAAGCTTATGACCGACCTGTTCGTCGACTGAGGCGCGACTCGGCAGGCACCGGCCACCACGCCGGGCTGGTGCCTGCCGGCGCCGCTCTCGGCGGCGCAATAGCTGCCGCCACGACGCGCTAGTTGCGGAACTCGATCTGCAGCTCCGCCCCTTCCACCGAATCCCAGTAGTCATCCACCCGGTCATTGGTGATCAGCCGGCCGTTGAGCTGATAGGGACCGGGCTCGGCCGGTTTCTCCACGAACAGCGGCGGCAACAGCGGCTCGCGCTCGGGCTGCTCCAGCGGAGCCCCCAGCTCCAGGCGCTGTACCAGTTCATCCGGCAGGCGCAGATCGAGCTTGTCCGCTGGCAGGGGCTCGACCTTAGGTGCGGGCTCCTGTGCAGCCTTGGGCAGTACGCGAGCCGCCTCTGGCGCCTTGTCCGGTGGTGCGGCACGTACTCGGGCGTCTTGCCGGGGTGGTGCGGGCGGTTGCTCCGGCTTGGCCTCGACGGTGCGCTCTACCTCGACTGGCTGAGCGGGCACCTTGGGTTGCTCCACGGCAGGAGCGGCAGGTTCTGCCGCCGGGGTCGGCTCGGGCGGCGCCGGCGCCTGGTCACAGGCCGCCAGCAGGGTGACGACCAGGCCCAGGGCCATCGGGCGAATAAGTTTCATGATCAGCAGGTTTGCCTGAAGAATGCCTTCATGCTCGCCCCAGACCCGCGATCTGGCAAGCCGCAGGCTTTACCTCATGTTGCACCAGGCCTGCAGATGCCGGCGATCCAGGCCCTGCCACTGTTCGGCACGCGCCAGTTCCGCGGCCGGCATCCAGAGCTCGCCACAGGGCTGCAGCGCGACCGTGGGCAGAGCCAGCAGCGCCTCCAGCGGCTGGCGGCAAGCCTGCCATTCGGCGGCGGAATCTTCATGCTCCCAGTCGGTGGGCAGGACCCGCCACTCGAGACCATGGGCGTCGAAACGCTGGAAATGCGGCATGCAGCCGAGGTGTTGCTCGCCCTGGCGCAAGGTGCGTGCGTGCATATCGAGCAGCAGCAGGTACCAGAGGTCGGTGTCGGCCCGCTCGCTAGCCTGCATACGAGGCACATGGCGGGTCAGCGCCAGATAGCGGCCATCGGCTGACCAGATCAGCGCGGGGCCGACATCGGCCAGGCCCATCCCCGAGGCGGTTAGCAGACAGCCATCGCCGCGCGGGTGGCGCTCACGCGGGTAGCCGTCGCGATACTCGCTCTGCGCCCCGAACAGCCAGGCGGCATCCCGCCCACCGGGCGCCGGCAGGATGAAGTCACCGTCGGCATTGGCCACCTGCGGACGCTCCACCAGGCGCCAGCCTGGCAGCGCCTGCAGACCGTCCGCAGCGACGCGCAGCGCGAGGCGGCGCTGATACAGCCGCGAGTGCTCGTCTCGCTCGACGAAGCCTGCCGCCTGCTCGGCCGCCGGCGCTGCCCGGTCATAACGATGCAGGGCCGTGTCCCGCTCGTCGCGCCCCAGCCGACCGACGATGCAGGCCAGGCTCAGTACGCCCGCACGGAAGTCCAGCAGTCCGGCGATCAGCGGACGCTGCGCGAACTCCAGCAGGACACGCCGCTGCAGATCCGCGACGCAGAGCCTGTGCGGCACCGCCGGCGCCTCGGCAAACGCGATCAAGGCCAGGTAGCGACCGCAGTCGGACACCCGATGATCAAGCAGCCACTCACCCTCCAGCTGCCAGTCGCCGATTCGACAGGCATAGGCGCCCAGGCGACCATCGCGGCTGTCGCGCCGCCACTCGAAGCGCGGCGACTCACCGCCCGTCATCGCCTCGCCGAGCACAGCGCCCTCGCCACGCACGCCCTTGGCCTCCAGCGGCAGGACGCGGGTCAACCCGGCGCCCTGCTGCTCACCGAGCAGCAGGCGTCCTTCTGGGTCATGACCAATGACGGTTTCAACTTCACCGTAGTAATGCTGCAGCTGGTAACCGAAGCCAAGGTGGTCGAGCTGCGCCGTCGCCAGGCGCCCCTGCAGATGCAGCTCCGTCTGGGTCAGCGCGCAGGGCTCATCCCAGAGCAGCCCCGGCTCCGTCTCGGCGGTCACCCAGGGCTCGGGCAACTCGCGCCAGCCCTGCCCGGCCTGCCAGAGCCAGAGTGTCTTCGGCCAGGCGCGGCCGATACGGCAGACCAGGGCCTGGCCATCGTCGCGCCACAGCGGCAGCTCGTCAGCCGCCAGCAGCAGGTCGCTGGGTTCGCCATCGATCTCCAGACGCAGTGCCGGGTAGCGCAGCGGCTGCAGCGGGTCCTCCAGCTCGCGGAGGGTTTCCGGCAGGTACGGCACGCCACGCAGGCGATGCGCCGCGGCCGGCGCAGGGAAATCGCGCCCGTCCAGCTCCACCGACCAGCCCGGCTCCAGCCACAGGTCACGCATCGCCACCAGGTCGACGCCCTCGCTCTGCGCCAGCAGCTCGGCCAGCGACATGCGATAAGCCTGGTTGCACACCAGCGGGCTGTGCCGACCGCCGATGGCCTCGTCGCTGAACTCGTCGATCTCCCAAAATTCGCCGATCTCGGCATTGCGATACACGCGTCGCTGCTGGCGGTCGAGAATCAACAGGCCCCAGCGCTCGCGGCTCGGCAGCGGCGCGGCGAAGTAGCGGCCGCTGGCGGAAAAGCGTACCGAAGCACCGAGGCCCTCGAGCAGCACGCCATCGGGGAACAGGTAGCTGCCGTAGGTCGGCCCGCCCATGGCGATCTCACCCCAGGCAAAGGTGCGGATGGTCTCGCCTTCCGGAGTCTGCAGATCACCTCCACCCCAGGCGCTGGAGCCGCTCGACGTGGCGATTTCGGCTATTTGTGGCTTGGCCTTGGCCAGGCCGAGACGCTTCTCGTAGCTGGCCACCAGCGCCAGCCCGAACAACAGCAGCAGCGCGCAAAGCGGCACCGCCCACCAGGCCGACAGCCAGGCGAACAGAGAGAAACTCAGACCGATCACCGCAGCGGTCAGCAGCCAGCTCAGGACCGCAGCCACGCGGCGCCAGCCCAGCCGGGCGCACAGCCCGGTGAGCAGCGCGAACGTTGCCACCAGAGCCAGCGCCGCCCAGGGCGCGAGCATGGCCACGGCGACAATGGGCAGCACCAGCTTGACCAGCTCCCAGAGCAGCTTGATCACGAGCTTGCCCAGCGACTCTGCGGCTGCTTCCGGGGTTTCCATATTGGCCATGGCGCGGCTCCCTGCGCGGTTGAGGGCGGCATTCTACCGCCCTGCACCATGCCTAGCGGGAACTGGCCGGCTTTTCTGCCTCGCGTTGCAGGCGATTGAGCTCCGACTCCAGATCCCGCTGCGGGAACTCCTGTTTCAGCGCGGCCAGCAGCCTGTCCGCCTCGGCCTGCTTACCCTCGCGCCGCAGCTGCAGCAGGGTACGCAAATGCAGCTCCAGTGGCGGCGCCTCAGGCACGGCGGAATGCCCCAGGGTTTCGGCCAACTGATCCTCGTTAAGCGTCTCTTGCAGCACCTTGGGCGATGCCTCTGCCTGGAGCTTTTCTGGAGCCTCACTGCTTCTGGCTGCGGCCTGGGCCTTCTGCTTGAGCATGGCAGTCGGCTGAGCCTGATCATGAGCCACATCCGCCTCGACCGACCCTGCAGAATCAGCCAGCGCTCCAGCCGGCGCTGCGGCCTGCGGCGTGGGCGGCGCTATCGATCTTGGCGCGGCGTTGGCCGCCGGCGAGACGGCAAAAGAAGTCGAGCCTGCGCTCGAGCGCTGCGCCTGTTCGGCCTTCTTGTACTCAGGCTCCGCGCTCTGCTTGCGCGCTTCCATGACCGGAGCCATTTCCTGCAGTGCCGGGGCAGAGGCCGGCGCCGGCGCGTCGTAGGTTTGCGGCAACTGATCGCGGGTGTGCAGCGCCAGGTTGAGACCAATACCGACGACGGCCAGGCCGGCCACGGCCACCGACCAGCGGGTGCGGCTGCCGGCGCCGAACAACCAGGCATGCAGGCGTTGGACAGGATTCGGCCGGGGTGCCGGCGGGCTCACGGCCTGGCGCGCGGCATCAAGGATCAGCGCATCCACGGCGGCGGAAGGCTCGCCCTGGCTGTGCTGGCGGAAATGCTCCAGCAGCTCGCGCTCCTGCTGCAGATCGTGGGGTTGTTGGCTCATGCGGATACCTCCTCGGCCGAAGCCGGATCGGCCAGCAGCCGACGCAACTTGTTCAACGCATAACGCAGGCGGCTCTTCACGGTTTCCGCCGGGGTTCGGGTCAGTTCGGCGATCTCCGCCAGCTCCAGGTCGCCATGGGCGCGCAGCAGGAACACTTCGCGCTGCTCCTCGGGCAGGTCGGCCAGGGCCGCCTGCAGGCGCTCCTGGTCGCGGCTGAGCAGCAGCTGCTGCTCGGGACCGGGGCCCGGGTCGGCACTGGCGTGCTGCGCCTCATCGTACTCAGCGAGCTTTCCCTGGTGGCGACCGCTTTTGCGCCAGTGGTCGATCAGGCGATTGCGCGCGATCTGGTACAGCCAGGTCTTGAACAGCACCGCTTCGCGCTGCTCGCTGGCGCTGCGGATCAGGCTCATCCAGGTTTCCTGGAACACCTCCTCGGCCAGCGCATGGTCGCCGCACAGGCCAAGGAGGAAACGGAACAGGCCGAGGCGGTGGCGCTCGTAAAGCTGGGTGAACGCGGCCGCCTCGCCGTTGCGATAACGCCGCAGCAGCGCGGCGTCATCGTCTCTCATGGGTTGGTTCAATTAGTCGGCCCTGACTTGAACGTTTTGCGGAGTTTGCAGGCTCTGCGCCAGTTCCACCAGCTGCACGAACTCACCGCGCAGGCTGAACGGATCCTCGCCCTTGGCGCCGCGTGCCAGCTTAGCGCTGTCGGCCAGGGAGAAGTCGCCGGTGTACTTGGCATCCCCGAGCTGCTGGGCGAAGGCGGCCACCGCCGCGGCGAAGCGCAGGTCTTCGCTGGCCTGGTTGATCGGCGTGGCCTCGCCTTTGGCGATCGGCCGCTCGACCAGCTTGCTGGCGCCGCCCTCTGGCGCCTTGTAGCGCAGGCGCAGCCAGGCGATCTCGCCGGCCTTGCCCTGCTGCTCCTTGGCCTGGGCATAGCGCAGCGGCTCCAGCCAGCCCTTGGCGCCCACCGGCACCACTTCGTAGAGCGCCGTGACGGTATGCCCGGCGCCGATCTCGCCGGCATCGACCTTGTCGTTGCTGAAGTCCTCGCGCTTCAGCGCGCGGTTCTCGTAGCCCAGCAGGCGGTATTCGCTGACCTCGGCCGGGTTGAACTCGACCTGGATCTTCACGTCCTTGGCCACCACGGCCAGGGTCGAGCTGAGCTGGTCGACCAGCACTTTGCGCGCCTCGCGCAGGTTGTCGATGTAGGCGTAGTTGCCGTCACCGGCATCGGCCAGCTGCTCCATCAGCTGTTCGTTGTAGTTGTCGGTGCCGAAGCCAAGGGTGGTCAGCGACACACCGCTCTTGCGCTTGTCGGCAGCCAGCTGCTTGAGCGTCTCGAAGTCGCTGATACCGACATTGAAGTCGCCATCGGTGGCCAGCAGGATGCGGTTGATGCCGTCCTTGAGCAGGCCTTTCTGCGCTTCCTGGTAGGCCAGCTGGATACCCGATTCGCCGGCGGTGGAGCCGCCCGCGCTGAGCTGGTCGATGGCCGCGCGGATTCTGGCCTTGTCGCTACCGGCGGTGGATTCCAGCACCACGCTGGCATTGCCGGCATAGGTAACCAGGGCCACGCGATCCTGCGGGCGCAGCTGATCGACCAGCAGCTTGAGGGTGCTCTGCACCATCGGCAGGCCCTCGCGACGGTCCATGGAGCCGGACACGTCGACCAGGAACACCAGGTTGGCCGGCGGCAGCTCGGCGGCGCTCAGCTCAGTGGCCTTGATCGCCACGCGCAGCAGACGGGTTTCGGGGTTCCATGGAGTGGTCGCCAGCTCGGTGGCGACGCTGAACGGCACGTCGCCCTCAGGCTTGGGATAGGCGTAAGGGAAGTAGTTGACCAGCTCCTCCAGGCGCACCGCGTCCTTGGGCGGCAGGCTTCCATCGTTGAGGAAACGGCGCACGTTGGCGTAGGCGCCAGTATCGACGTCGATGCTGAAAGTCGATACCGGCTGCTGGGCAACGGCCTGCACCGGGCTGCTCTCGATCTTCTGGTACTGCTCGCGGTAGACGTCCTGGTAGCCGAAGGCAGCGCTGTCGGCCAGCGGCGCCGCCGGGGCGATCATCGGCATAAGCTGTGGTACAGCCTTGCGGGCTTCCATCGATCCCGCCGCGCCCGAGGGCTGAGCATAGGAGGCGTTGGCATCCACCTCCTCGCGCAGCACTTCCTGCTTGGCCTCGGGCTCGGCCAGCTGTGGCGGCGCAGCACGGCTGGCCGATTCATCGTGGGAGGCGCTGCAGGCGGCCAGGGCCAGCGCCAAGGTGGCGCCGAAGCTGGCGAGCAGGGGTTGGGGGGCGATGCTGGACATGGCGGGGTCTCCTCGGGCGAAAAGTCCATTCGCCCGGGTAGACGGAGCCGCCAGCCGTTTCGGGTTAAGCGTTTTCCTGGCAGAGCTGCTTGGCCAGGGCACCGAGAGTCATGATCGCCCGCTCGGACTCACGATTCCACGGCACGCCGCAGGTCAGCCGCAAGCAGTGGTTGAACTGCTCGGTGTTACTGAAGATCAGCCCCGGGGCGATGCTGATGCCCTGCTGCAGCGCCCGCACATGCAGCTCCTGGGCGCTGACCTTGCCCGGCAGGCTGACCCAGAGGATGAAGCCACCATTGGGCCGGGTCATCTGCGTGCCTTCCGGGAAGTGCTGCTGCACCGCCAGCTGGTAGGCGGTCATGTTCTTGCGGTACTCCTGGCGGATGTGCCGCAGGTGGCGGTCGTAGCCGCCGTTCTCCAGGTAGGCAGCCACGCCCATCTGGGTCACGCTGCAGGCCGAATGGGTGCTGAAGGTCTGCAGCCGCTCCACCTCCTCCTGATAGCACCCGGCGATGATCCAGCCGATGCGCACGCCCGGCGACAGGGTTTTGGAGAAGCTCGAGCAATACACCACCTGGTCGTCGCGATCGAAAGCCTTGAGCGCCTTGCTGCGCCCCGGCTCGAACAGCAGCTCGCCGTAGATGTCGTCCTCGATCACCTGGATGCCGTGGTCGGCGGTCAGGCGCAGCAGCTGCTTCTGGCGCTCCTCGGGGATGCTGCCACCGAGCGGGTTGGACAGCCGCGCGGTCAGCACCAGGGCCTTGATCGGCCACTGGTTGGCGGCCAGCTGCAGGGCCTCAAGGCTGAGCCCGGTGGTCGGATCGCTGGGGATCTCGATGACTTTCAGGCCCAGCACTTCGGCCAGTTGCAGCAGGCCGTAGTAGGTCGGCGACTCGGCGGCGATCAGGTCGCCCGGCTGGGTCACGACCCGCAGGGCCATGTGGATGGCGTCCACGCAGCCGTGGGTGATCACCACCTCGGAAGGGTCGACCACCACGCCGGCGTCGCGCATGCGGATCGCCACCTGGCGCCGCAGCGGCTCGTAGCCGGGGCTGAACATGTAGCTGAAGGCGCGCGGGCTCTGGAAGCGGGTGACCTTGGCCAGTTGCTGGTGCAGCGAGCGCACCGGCAGGTAGTCAACGTGCGGAACGGCGGCGCCGAGGGGGAACACCCCTTCCTGGCGCGACTCGGTGAGCACCTGGCTGATGATGCTGCTGCGGGTGACCATGGACGGACGCTCGACCCGCGCGATGTCCGGGGTCGGCGCGGTCAGGCCGGCGGTCTGGTGCACATAGAAGCCGGACTGCGGACGGGCGCGAATCAGGCCCATGTCCTCCAGGTTGGCGTAGGCCTGCAGCACGGTGGCGTGGCTGACGCTGAGCTGCGAGCTCATCTTGCGCACCGAAGGCACGCGCTCGCCCGGCTGGTAGACGCCACGACGGATATCCTCGGCCAGCTGCTGGGCGATACGCTGGTAAAGCAACAAACTGGTCATGAGGAAACTCCATTCGCGACTGAACCATAACAGTAGCGAAATACAGTTCAGTCTTGGCGATACAGTCAGTAAATATGCTAGCGGTACAGTTGCATCTGTTCCAGCTCAGAGTGAAATTTGCACCACTCACATCAGACTGTGACCCAACAAAAAACCCCGGGCCTGGGCTCCGGGGTTTTCGCTGCAGCGACGGCTGTGTCAGCGCTGGGCGCCGAGCTTGCCGGCCTCATCGGAGATCAGGATCTCCACCCGGCGATTTTGCGCACGCCCTTTGGCCGAGGCGTTCTCGGCCAATGGATGAGCCTCACCGTACCCCACCACCTCCAGGCGCCGCCCTTCGATGCCGAGGTCGGTCAGCAGATCGGCCACCGCCTGCGCGCGTGCGCGAGAGAGCTCGAGATTTTCCCGGGCATCGCCACGATTGTCGGTATAGCCCTCGATGCGCACCGTGCGCCGCGGGTTGATCTGCAGGAACTGCACCAGCTTGAGGATGGTGCGGTTGGCCGAAGCCTTGAGCTCGGTACGGCCGGCATCGAACAGCACGTCACCGAGGGTCATCACCAGGCCACGGTCGGTCTCGCTGGCGGCCAGGCTGACCACCTGCTCCTCCAGCCACTGGCCCTGCTGCTGGATGCTGAGCAGCTTGGCCTCGCGCAGTGCCAGCTGCAGGCGTTCGCGCTCTAGCTCCAGCTTGGCCAGACGCTCCTGGTTGAGGTTCAACTCGGCATGCTGCCGAGCAATCTGGCTGTAGCGCTGACTGAGGAAGGCGAAATGCTCGACATCCTGGCCGCTGCCCCAATAGCTGGACAGGCGCTCGGCGCGGGCCAGCGTCTCACCGGCGCGGATCACGTCCTTGGGCGCGCTGCGCAGCACGTCGGTATCTTCCTTGACCGCCAGGAAGCTCGCTTCGGCATCCGCTACGGCCTGGCGCCCCTGCTGGCTGGCGCATCCACCCAGCAGGGCGAGGGACAGCAGCATGGCGCCGCCCAGAGTGACCTTGACCATCACGGCATCTCCCCCAGTTGCTTGCGCAGGCGGGTGATCCGCGCATTCAGTTCGTCCAGCTGCTTCTGGCTCTTCAGGTTGAGTACCTTGGCCTCGGCCAGGCGGGCATCCAGTTCGGCCTGCTCGGCGAACATGCGGGCGCGCTTGTAGTCGGCCTCGCCCATGTTCTTCTCGGCACGCGCCAGTTTCTTCTCGGCCAGCTGCATTTCCTCGATCTGCTGGTCGGCACCGACGGCGCGGGCCTGCTGCACGGCCTGGGTAGTCAGGCGCATCTGCTCGTGCGGAGCCGGGTCGTTGGCACAGCCGGCCAGGGCCAGCAGCGCCAGGGCGAGAATAAGGGGTCGGTTCACTGAGGCACTTCCTGCTCTTGCGGGGGAACGTCGGCGGCTTGCAGCTGCTGGGCCTTCCAGCGCTCCAGGTTGCGCTGCAGAAGAGTTTCCGGCAGGCCGGCGGCGACCAATTCTGTCATCTTTTTCGCCAGCTGTCCGCGCAGCCAGGGATCGTTGCAGGCCGAGCTATGCGACAGGGTCAGGTACAGCCCTTCACTTGAGATCGGCGGCTCCAGGGTCTCCAGGCTGTCCAGCATGCCCTGGGTATTGGCCAGCGCCACGCCCGGGTAGCGTTCGTACAGCACGTAGTCGGTGCGTCCAAGCAACAGCTTCTGGAAGGCCTGGATCAGGCTGGGTACCTCCTCCAGGTTCAGATTGGCCTTGGCGAAGGCGTCGAACTGCTGGCCGAAGCTGTTGTTCACCAGGGTACCACCCGTGCGCCCGCGCAGGTCCTCCCAGCCGCTGTAGGGGAAGCCCTGTTCCTTGCGCACCCAGACCACGCTGGGCGTGACGAAGAAGGCCGGGTGTACGTAGTCCATGTGCTCCAGGCGTGGCAGGGTAAGGAAGGCGCCGGCCAGCAGGTCGACCCGGCCGGTGCGTACCTCGTCTTGGGCGCGCGACCAGGGTCCGGTGTGCAGGATCTCGATTTTCACGCCGAGCTGCTCGCCGATCAGGGTCAGCAGGTCGGCGTTGGCACCGATCAGGTGCTGCGGGCTCTGCGGATCTCGCCACAGGTAAGGTGGGTATTCCGGATTGCCGGTGGCCACCAGGCGCTCGCACTTGCCGACGGCAGCGGACAAGCCGGGCAACAGCAGCAGGGCCAGCAGTGGCAGGGCCTTCAACAGCAGTGTTTCTCGCATCTCATGCACCGCTCGAATGATCATGGCGACAGGTTCGCGACTCGCTCACGGAGCCGAACCGCTTCATGCTAGCGTAACCCGCACACCTAATAATAATTAGCGATAAGGAATCGCCATGAAAAAGTTCTTGCTCAGCCTCATCCTGCTGCTGGCCGCTACTGCGGGAGTGCTCTACCTCTCCCCCGGCGCACTGCTGGCCAGCGTGCAATTCGTCGAGCGGCAACTGGCGGGCCTCGAACCCCGCACGGTGCAGGTCGAAGGTCTGACCATACATTACTATGAAGGCGGCCCGGCAGAGGGCGAACCCCTGCTGATGCTGCATGGCTTCGGCGCCAACCGTGACAACTGGTTACGCTTCGCCCGCCACTTCAAGGACTACCGAGTGATCGCGCCGGACCTGCCGGGGTTCGGCGAAAGCAGCAAACCGGACATCAACTACGACGTCGCCAGCCAGACCGAGCGCCTGCATGCCTTTGCCAAGACACTGGGCCTCACCCGCCTGCACCTGATCGGCAACTCGATGGGCGGCCACATCGCCGCGCTCTATGCCGCCCGCCATCCCGAACAGATCCTGAGCGTCGCCTTGCTGGACAACGCCGGCGTCACCTCGCCACGCAAGAGCGAGATGTTCGAAATGATCGAGCGCGGCCAGCCCAATCCGCTGGTGGTACGCCAGGCCGAGGACTTCGATGCGCTGATGCGTTTCGTCTTCGTCAACCCGCCGCCCCTGCCGGAGTCGCTCAAGCGCCACTTCGCCGAGCAGTCCATGGCCAACCAGGTGCACTACGACAAGATCTTCGCCCAGTTGCGCGAGCGCTATGTACCCCTGGAACCTGAGCTACCGAAGATTCAGGTACCGACGCTGCTGCTGTGGGGCGAGCAGGACCGCGTGCTGGATGTTTCCAGCATCGAGGTGATGAAGCCGCTGCTGAAGCAACCGAGCGTGGTGATCATGCCAGACTGCGGCCATGCACCGATGATCGAGCGCCCCGAGGAGACGGCCCGGCACTACCAGGCGTTCCTCGAAAGCCTGAAATAGCTGCCCCCGGAAAGCAAAAAACCCGCTCATCGAGCGGGTTTTTTGTTGGGTCGGGAAACCGGATCAGACCAGTTTCTCGAGCTCCGGTACGGCTTCGAACAGGTCAGCCACCAGGCCGTAGTCAGCCACCTGGAAGATCGGGGCTTCTTCGTCCTTGTTGATGGCGACGATGACCTTGGAGTCCTTCATACCGGCCAGGTGCTGGATGGCACCGGAGATGCCGACCGCGATGTACAGCTGCGGCGCGACGATCTTGCCGGTCTGGCCGACCTGCATGTCGTTCGGCACGAAGCCGGCGTCGACGGCGGCACGCGAGGCGCCAACGGCAGCGCCCAGCTTGTCGGCCAGGGCGTACAGGTGCTTGAAGTTGTCACCGTTGCCCATGCCACGGCCGCCGGATACGACGATCTTGGCAGCGGTCAGTTCCGGACGGTCGGACTTGGCCAGCTCTTCGCCGACGAAGGACGACTTGCCGGCGTCGCCGCCAGCAGCCACGGCTTCGATGGCAGCGGAACCGCCTTCGGCAGCAGCGGCGTCGAAGCCGGTGCCACGCACTGTGATCACTTTCACGGCAGCCGAGGACTGCACGGTAGCGATGGCGTTACCGGCATAGATCGGGCGCTTGAAGGTGTCGGCGCTTTCAACGGCGATGATCTCGGAGATCTGGTCGACATCCAGGGCAGCGGCGACGCGCGGCAGGATGTTCTTGCCGTTGCTGGTGGCGGCAGCAAGGATGTGGCTGTAGCCCTTGCCCAGTTCGGCGACCAGCGGAGCGACGTTTTCCGGCAGCTGGTTGGCGAAGGCAGCGTTGTCGGCGACCAGTACCTTGCTCACGCCAGCGATTTTGGCAGCGGCTTCGGCAGCGGCACCGGCGTTGGCGCCAGCGACCAGAACGTGAATGTCACCACCGATTTTCTGAGCGGCGGCCACGGTGTTCAGGGTGGCAGCGGCCAGAGCGGCGTTAGTGTGTTCAGCAACAACCAAGATAGTCATTTAGATTACCTTCGCCTCGTTCTTCAGTTTCTCGACCAGTTCAGCCACGGACTTGACCTTGATGCCGGCGCTGCGGGCAGCCGGAGCTTCGACTTTCAGGGTCTTTACGGTGGAGGTGGTGGAAACGCCCAGGGCGTCCGGAGTCACCACGTCCAGCGGCTTCTTCTTGGCTTTCATGATGTTCGGCAGCGACGCGTAGCGCGGCTCGTTCAGGCGCAGGTCGGTGGTGACGATCGCCGGCAGGGCCAGGGCGACGGTCTGCAGGCCGCCGTCGATTTCGCGGGTCACGTTGACCTTGTCGCCAGCCACTTCAACCTTGGAGGCGAAGGTACCCTGGGCGAAGCC
This sequence comes from Aquipseudomonas alcaligenes, assembly GCF_003205495.1. GTDB lineage: Bacteria > Pseudomonadota > Gammaproteobacteria > Pseudomonadales > Pseudomonadaceae > Aquipseudomonas > Aquipseudomonas alcaligenes_B. Next base: position 81,139 of record NZ_QJRX01000004.1, read on the forward strand.
GGTCAGGGCGCCCAGCATCTGGCCGGTCTGGTTGTTGTCGCTGTCGATGGCTTGCTTGCCCATAATGACCAGTTGCGGCTGCTCCTTGTCGACCACGGCTTTCAGCAGCTTGGCCACGGCCAGGGAGTTCAGCTCTTCGTTGGTCTCGACCAGGATGGAACGGTCAGCACCCAGGGCCAGGGCGGTGCGCAGTTGTTCCTGAGCGGCGTTCGGGCCGATGGTGACGACGACGATCTCACTAGCGACGCCCTTCTCTTTCAGGCGAACGGCCTCTTCGACGGCGATTTCGCAGAAGGGGTTCATCGACATCTTGACGTTGGCGAGGTCGACGCCGGAGTTGTCCGCTTTGACGCGGACTTTGACGTTGTAGTCGACCACTCGTTTGACAGCTACAAGAACCTTCATGGATTCCTCGTTACTCTCCGGTGAATAAGAATGTCGCCAAGGCGAGCCTGGCCGGTGATGCTAGTCGGCCGGAACCGACGGTCAGCCCATACGGCGAACGCAAAACCGACCGTATCTTGACCGGAACGCCTTTTTCGGTCAACACGAAAAACCGCCCTTTTATCTGGCGCCAGCCCTTGCGCTATCAGGCTTTGAGAAAATTCAAACAAACGTTTGTATTGGACGCCGAAGGGCCTGTATATATAATGCCCAGCGCGCAGGCCAGAGAAAGCCTAGCCAAGCCAGATCAACAACACCGAAGAAGCCTTGAGTAGGAGATTCTCTGTGGAACGCGAATTTATGGAATTCGACGTCGTCATCGTCGGCGCCGGCCCCTCCGGCCTGTCCGCCGCCTGCCGACTGAAGCAGAAGGCCGCTGAAGCCGGCAAAGAAATCAGCGTCTGCGTGGTCGAGAAGGGTTCCGAAGTCGGCGCTCACATCCTCTCCGGTGCGGTCTTCGAGCCGCGCGCCCTGAACGAACTGTTCCCCAACTGGAAGGAACTGGGCGCCCCGCTGAACACCGAAGTCAAGCGCGACGACATCTACCTGCTGAAGAGCGCCGACAAGGCTGCCAAGGTACCGAACTTCTTTGTGCCCAAGACCATGCACAACGAAGGCAACTACATCATCTCCCTGGGCAACCTGTGCCGCTGGCTGGCCCAGCAGGCCGAAGCCCTGGGCGTCGAGATCTACCCGGGCTTCGCCGCCCAGGAAGCCCTGATCGACGAGAACGGCGTGGTGCGCGGCATCATCACCGGCGACCTCGGTGTGGACCGCGAAGGCCACCCGAAGGAAGGTTACTACACCCCGGGCATGGAACTGCGCGGCAAGTACACCCTGTTCGCCGAAGGCTGCCGTGGCCACATCGGCAAGCAGCTGATCAAGAAGTTCAACCTCGACTCCGAAGCCGACGCCCAGCACTACGGCATCGGCATCAAGGAAATCTGGGACATCGACCCGGCCAAGCACGAGCAGGGCCTGGTGGTGCACACCGCCGGCTGGCCGCTGTCCGACGAGAACCCGGGCGGCTCCTTCCTCTATCACCTGGAAAACAACCAGGTGGTGGTCGGCCTGATTGTCGACCTGTCCTACTCCAACCCCTTCCTGTCGCCGTTCGACGAGTTCCAGCGCTACAAGCATCACCCGGTGATCGCCAAGTACCTGGAAGGCGGCAAGCGTGTGGCCTACGGTGCTCGCGCCATCTGCAAGGGCGGCCTGAACTCGCTGCCGAAGATGGTCTTCCCGGGCGGCGCCCTGATCGGCTGCGACCTCGGCACCCTGAACTTCGCCAAGATCAAGGGCAGCCACACCGCCATGAAGTCCGGCATGCTGGCCGCCGAGGCCGTGGCCGACGTGCTGCTGGCCGACGGCCAGGGCGGCGACCTGCTCAATGGCTATGTCGACGACTTCAAGGCCAGCTGGCTGTACGACGAGCTGTTCCGCAGCCGCAACTTCGGTGCAGCCATCCACAAGTTCGGCGCCATCGCCGGCGGTGCGTTCAACTTCATCGACCAGAACATCTTCGGCGGTAAGATTCCGGTCACCCTGCACGACAACAAGCCGGACTACGCCTGCCTCAAGCCGGCGGCCGAGTGCCAGCGCATCGAATACCCGAAACCGGACGGCAAGCTGAGCTTCGACAAACTCTCCTCGGTGTTCCTCTCCAACACCAACCACGAGGAAGAGCAGCCCTGCCACCTGAAGCTGACCGACGCCAGCATCCCGCTGTCCGTCAACCTGCCGAAGTTCGACGAGCCGGCACAGCGCTACTGCCCGGCCGGCGTGTACGAAGTGGTGACTCAGGAAGACGGCGAGAAGCGCTTCCAGATCAACGCGCAGAACTGCGTACACTGCAAGACCTGCGATATCAAGGACCCGTCCCAGAACATCACCTGGGTGGCTCCGGAAGGCACCGGCGGCCCGAACTACCCCAACATGTAATTCGAGCCCCATTGAAAAAGCCGCCGCAAGGCGGCTTTTTCATGCCTGCGATTCGCCGACGAAGGCCCGCTGCAAGGCGGCGATATCCAGCTTCTTCATCTGCAGCATGGCTTGGGTCGCCCGCTGCACCGCTGCCTGATCCTCGGCCAGCAGCATCTCCAGCAGCACTTCGGGCACCACCTGCCAGGACAGCCATAGCGATCCTTCAACCAGCCACACTGCTGCGCCTGCGGCGCCCCGCCTTCACCCAGCCGGCCCCAGTAGTGATCGACCCTCGGCCTGATCGCCACACAGCACCTGCAGGGAGACGGCCTCGTTGAATCGGAATGCCGGCCCGCTATTGAGCACCGTGAAGGGCTGACCATGCAGCTCGAAGGCCCCCTCCTCCCTACCCGAGAATAGACGGCAGGCAATGAAAAAGGGCTCCCGAGGGAGCCCTTGCACCAGCCGCGATAGCGATCAGTGGGCGAACAGCGAACCACCCTGCTTGCCGGCCAGCTTCTCCGGCTTGATCAGGAAGCGCGCCAGAGCCGGCAGCAGCCACAGCGCACCGAACATGTTCCACAGCAGCATGAAGGTCAGCATCAGCCCCATGTCAGCCTGGAACTTGATCGCCGAGAATATCCAGGTGACCACGCCGATGGCCAGGCACAGACCGGTGAACAGTACGGCCTTACCGGTGGAGCGCAGGGTCTGGTAGTAGGCCTCCTGCAGCGGCAGGCCGGCGCGCAGGAAGCTTTCCATGCGGCTGTAGATGTAGATGCCGTAGTCCACGCCGATACCCACGCCCAGCGCGATCACCGGCAGGGTCGCCACCTTCACGCCGATACCCAGCCAGGCCATCAGGGCGTTGCCGAGGATGGAGGTGAGGATCAGCGGCAGGATGATGCACAGCATCGCACCGAAGGAGCGGAAGGTGATCAGGCACATCAGCGCCACGCAGATGTACACCAGCACCAGGATCTTCAGCTCGGAAGTGGCGATCACCTCGTTGGTGGCCGCCTCGATGCCGGCATTACCGGCCGCCAGGATGAACTCCAGGCCTTCCTTGTTGTTCTCCGCGGCGAACTCCTGCACCACCGCGACGGCGCGCTTCAGGGTCGCGGCCTTGTGGTCGTTGAGGAACACCAGTACCGGCGCCAGCGAGCAGTCGGCGTTGTACAGGCCGTCGGCACGGGCGATGGAGTTGTTGAGGATGTCCGGGTTGCGCGACAGGGTCTCCCACTTGAGGCTGCCCTCGTTCATCCCCTTGATCACCTGCTTGGACACGCTGACCATGGAAATGGCCGATTGCACGCCCTCGGTGTTCTCCAGGCGCCACATCAGCTGATCCATCGGCGCCAGGGTCTCGTAGGTCGAGCAACCCTCGTTCGGCGTCTTGACCATCACCACCAGCACGTCGGAGCTGGTCGAGTAGTTGCTGATGATGAAATCGTTGTCCTTGTTGTAGCGCGAGTCCGGACGCAGTTCCGGCGCGCCCTGGTCGAGGTCGCCGATCTGCAGGTGCTCCTTCTGGTACCAGAAGGCCGCCACGCCGGCCGACAGGGCAATGACCACGGAGATCGGTGCCACCACCGGGTGGGCGAAGTTGGACAGCAGGCGCCAGAACGGCTGCTCGCGACCGGCCTCGCGCTTGCTGCGCTCGACGGCCTTCTTGCTGATGCCGATATAGGAAATCGCCACCGGCAGCAGGATCAGGTTGGTGAACACGATCACCGCCACACCAATGGAGGCGCCGATGGCCAGCTCGCGGATCACGCCGATGTCGATCACCAGCAGGGTGATGAAGCCGACTGCGTCCACCAGGATGGCGATCATGCCCGGCAGGAACAGCTGGCGGAAGGTCCGCCGGGCCGCGGTCAGGGCATTGTCGGCGTCGCTCGACTGCAGGGCGATACCGTTGATCTTCTGCACCCCGTGGGAGATGCCGATGGCGAAGATCAGGAAGGGCACCAGCATCGAGTAGGGATCGAGACCGAAGCCGGCCAGGTTCATCAGGCCCAGCTGCCAGACCACCGCGATCAGGGTGGTGGAGACCACCGAGATGGTCGAGCGGATGCACCAGCTGAACCAGTACAGTAGCACCAGGGTAATGGCCAGGGCGATACCGAAGAAGGCCACCACCATGATCAGGCCGTCGATCAGGTCACCGACCTTCTTGGCGAAACCGACGATGTGCACCTGCACATTGGGGTTCTGCGCCTGGTACTTCTCGCGGATTTTCTCTTCCAGCTCATGGGAGAACTGGCGATAGTCCAGCTTGAGCAGCTTGCTCTGATCGTTCGGATCCGGGTACTGCTCGAGCAGGGGTACATCGACGATGCTCGACTTGAAGTTGTTGGCCACCAGGCGACCGACCTGGCCGGACTTGAGGACGTTGCTGCGCAGCTCCTGCAGGCTCTGCTCGGAACCATCGTAGGTCTGCGGGATCACCTCGCCACCGTCGAAACCTTCCTCGGTCACTTCGGTCCAGCGCACGGCCGGGCTCCACAGCGACTTCAGGCCGGAACGGTCGACACCAGCGATGTAGAACACCTCGTCATGGATCTGGCGCAGGGTCTCCATGTATTCCTTGGAGAAGATGTCGCCATCCTTCGCCTCCACGGAGATACGCACGGTGTTGCCCAGGTTGGCCAGGTCGTTGCGGTGCTCGAGCATCTTCTGGATGAAGGGATGCTCCAGCGGAATCATCTTCTCGAAACTGGTCGAGGGACGAATATGCGAGGCCTGCCACAGCAGCAGCAGGGTGATCAGCGCGCAGAGGGCGATGACGATCGGCCGGTTGTTGAAAATCAGGCGCTCGAGGAAAGTCGCCTTGTCCTGGTGATGGCTGCTCATGGAACTCATATGCTCATACGCCCCGGCTTATTGTTTTTGGCCTGGCTCGGCGCCAGTCGGAGTAGCGATCTGTACGCCGCCCTGCCCCACCAGGACCAGGTTGCCGGCTGCATCGGCAGCAGCCGAGGCCAGCGAGGCGCGATCGGCCCGGTTGATCACGGTGAAGGTGCGGCCGGAATCCTTGCTGGTCAGCACGCTGCCGCCGTGGCCGACGATGACCACGTCGCCATTCTTCAGCAGGCTGCCGCCGGCCAGGCCGAACTCCAGCGGACCACTCTCGGAGAGCAGCTGGACCTGTTGCCAGGTGGCGCCGAAATCGGTGGAGCGATAGAGATTGCCGCGCAGACCGAAAGCCAGCAGGGTGTTGCTGCTGGCAGTGCCGAGGGCACCGAACAGGGTACCCTCATAGGGGCCCTGGACCCTCTCCCAGGTCTGTCCCCAATCGGCGGAGCGGAACATGCTGCCCGCCTCGCCGACGACGAACAGGCCGGCATCCTTGACCTCGGCGATGCCGTTGAGGTGATAGCCGTCCTCGTTGTCCAGGCGGTCGCTGACGTCGGCCCAGGTCTTGCCACCGTCGGTGGTTTCCAACAGCGCGCCATAGGCACCTACGGCATAGCCGGTGCTGGTATCGCGGAACCAGATGTCGAGCAGGGGAGCTTCGCGTTCGAGGTCCTCGAACTGCAGCTTCCAGTTGGCGCCGCCGTCTTCGCTGACGAGAATCTGCGAATCATGGCCGACGGCCCAGCCGTGCTTGTCATCGACGAAGTACAGGGCAGTCAGCAGCTGGCGGGTCGGCACACGGGCCTGAACCCAGTTCTTGCCGGCATCTTCGGAGAACAGGATGTGACCACGATCACCCACGGCGACCAGACGCTTGCCGGCATGAGCGACATCCAGCAACAGGCTGGACACGGCCTTGGGCGACTCGATGGAAAGGACATTGGCGGATTCCGCAGCCTGTACAGGCATGGGTGCGGCAAAAGCCAGAATGGAACAGACGCCGAGCAGGGACAGCGCCTTCGCCAGCGGCGAGTATTGACGGGCCGGGGCCTGCATGGAATTCAGGCAACCGGAGCGGGTGCGCCGCATGACGGGCTCACGCATAAATTTCCCCCTTTATTCTTATAGGTGGGTACATGCCTTATGGCAGGCGGCTCATGCTATACGGCTTTGGAAAAAACTGACAATCGGCGTGACGTTATGTTTTGTTAAGCGTCGGTTACCCAGACTTTCGTCTCCGCAGAATGCACAAGGCCGCCTCTGACAGCGGCCTTGTGTCCTGGCGTGACGCTCAGCGGGTACCGCGGCGGCGCAGGGCGGACGGCGTGAAGTAGCTGTCCTCCGGAATCGCCTTGGTGAAGTTCACCGTGGCCGGTTCCTCGCTGTCCAGGTTCTGCACGTGGTAGCGGCGACTCTGCAGGTCATGGAAAGCCTCCATGGCCGACCAGGTGGTGGGCAGGTCGTAGTAGTTCTTCAGGTAGGCGACGGACACCCGCCACAGCTCGCCGCGGGTGTCGTACTGATCCACCACGGCAGCCTGCCAGCTGTCCTCGTCGAGAAACAGGGTGCGCTTGCCATATATGTGACGCGCCCCCGGCTTGAGCGTGCCCTCCACCACCCAGACGCGGTGCAGTTCGTTGCGGGTCAGCGCCGGGTTGACGTGGCCAACCTGCAGCACATCCTCGTACTTCACCCCGGCTGCGGCGATACGGTAGTTGTTGTAGGGGATATACAGCTCCTTCTTACCCAGCAGCTTCCACTCGTAGCGGTCGGGTGCACCGTTGAACATGTCGGTATCGTCGGCGGTACGCAAACCTTCGGAAGCGGCGATCGGCGTGTCGTAGGCCAGGTTCGGCGCACGCCGCACGCGACGTTGCCCGGCCGCATAGGCCCAGGCCTGGCGCGGCTCCTTCACCTGATCCAGAGTCTCGTGTACCAGTGCCGCACCACCAGCCAGACGCGCCGGGCTCTTGGTGAAGTTCAGGTAGTAGAACAGGATGTTGTTGAGGTCGGCATAGCTGCCCTGCGGGTCGTAGTAGCGGAACAGCGCCTCGGCCTCGGACACCACCGGCGAGAAAGCGCCGTTGCGCTGCACCGCCACCTCGGCGGAGCGGCGCGTGATATAGGTACCGCGGTAGCGCACGATGTGGTTCCACAGTGCCTCCACGCCGCTCTGCGGAATCGGGAACGGAATGCCACCGTAGGCGTCGGCGAAGCCATTGCCGCCCTCGACCAGCTTGGCGCTGGTGGCGTTCCTGATGCTGTTGTCATACACCCACTGCGGTGCCGAGCCGGAGCGACGGCTCTGATAGACCGGCATCTGGAAGCTGTCCGGGTAGGCGTTGAACAGGGCGATCTGCCCTGCGCTCAGCTTGTCCTTGTACTGTTCCAGGTTGGCCTTGGTGATGGTGAACAGCGGCTTGTCGTCCGGGAAGGGATCGACATGGTGCTGGCCGCCACCCTTGAATCCAGCCGGTGCCTGGGTGATGCCACCGCTCCAGGCCGGGATGCTGCCATCGGCATTGCCGGCCTTCTCCGCGCCGAATGGGGTCAGCGTGGCGCCCAACTTGGCCGCCTCCTGCGGCGAGACAGCGGCCAGCGCGCTGCCGGTGGAAAGCGCGAGGGCGACTGCGGCGCCCATCAGCGAGTGTTTCATCAGCATGGTGATTCTCCGTACTAGCGAGCCGGGCGGCCTGGCCGCCCGGCCCTGGGATTCATGTTCAGAAGGAGTACTTGAGGTTGACGCCGAGGTTGTCGCGATCGCGGCCACTGTTGTTCTGGCCGGCGCCGTAGTACTCGGTGTACTGCACCTCGGCCTCCAGGCTGTTCAGGTAGCTGGCACGCAGGCCGACCGAATAGGCCATGGCACCCTCGACGAAGTTGCCGGTCTGATGCGAGTTGCCCTGGAAGTTGTGCTTGAACACGGCGAAGGGCGACAGGTTGACCCCGGCATACACGTCGTTCCAGGTACCGGACAGGGCCAGGGTGTAGCCGTAGGCGTCGCGATCCAGCTGGTCCTCATCGTCGTAGCCGGACACATAGGCGCCATTGGGACGACCGGCGAAGCCGCGCTCGCTGCCATCGTAGGCGGTGTAGCTCAGGTCGCTGGCACGGGAGTGCTCGGAGGCCAGTTCGGCCACGCCCATCAGCGAATCGAAGCTGATCGCCGGCCCGAAGTTGTAGATGGTGCCGATGGACAGGTTGAACGCCTCGATACGCTCGTAGTTGTGAATTTGGCCATCCAGCGCGGTATCCCTGCCCGCAATGTTGGCCAAACCGCCACTCCCTAGCAGCAGAGACTGACCGAGCAGATCCCCCAGAAGGTCATTGGTCGCACTGATGCCCACCGGCAGGTTAGGCCGGTAAGCCAGCTCGCCGAACACCGAGGCCTCACCAATATTGGTATTGAAACTCAGGCCATACATGCGGATGTCTTCGACGTATTCGCGCCGCCCTACAACCTGATTGGCGATATCGATGGCAGCCAGGCCATTGGCACCAGCCAGAGCCTGCGCAGCGGCTGCGTTGCCCAGTGAGGCCGCCAGCTGCAGGTTGGCACAACTGGTTGCTCCCAGCGTGTTACAAAGTACATCCGGGTTGAAACCCGCATAGGCATCGTTAACGCTCGCCGATATCTGCGGCTCCTTCGCGTGGTAATTGACGAAGTAGAAGCCGAACTCGGTGAGGTTCAGCTCCTCCGCCACGTAACGCAGCGCAAAACCATACTGCCCATCATTCTTGGCATTCAGGTCGCTCGATATGTTGGCAACCTTGATCGTCCCCGTCGCAGGGTCGTAATAATCACTGCCGCTCAGCTGATTAACTGCCACCAGACCGTTATAAGCACCAGCCAACAGTGGATTGGCAAAGGCATCGTTCACTGTATAAGCCGTATTGCCGCCATCGGCGAACAGATCGGTCTCGGAGAAGAAGGTACCGGCCGGGTCGATCGCCGACTCCTTCCAGTTCCACTGGTAGAAACCTTCCAGCGACAGATTGTCGGTCAGGCCGATGTTGAAATTGAAGGCCTCCACCGGCACCAGTACTTCCTTCAGTTCGGAGCCCGGCAGACGGAACTTGGCGGCGTCGATCGGGTTGGTGGTGTTGATGCCACCACGATAGAAGATGCCCTCGCCCCAGTTGAACACCTGGCGGCCGACCTTGACGGTCAGCGGCATGCTGCCGACATCCCAGTTGCCATAGACATAGGCGTCGAGAATCTCGGCACTGTGGCCGGCGCTATCGCGGGTCTCGTCGGTGAAATGGTTGTTGTTCGGGTAGCCCTGGCTCGGCCGGAAGTCGTCGTTGTCGTTGCGTTTGTCCATGATCTGGGTGTCATAGAAGGCGGTGCCACGCACGAACAGGCCGTAGTTCTGGTAGTTGGCCTCCAGGTCGGAGGTGATCTTGAACACCTCGGAGACCAGGCCGGTATCGAAGTTGCGGTTGCCATCGTTGCCGTTGGTGTCGTCGTTGGTCTTGTCCCGCCCCTGCACCCGGTACAGCTGGCCATAGGACAGGGTGGTATCCAGCGAGCCGGTCACCTCGCCCTCGACGAAGCTGAACTCAACGGCGCCGGCCGGGATAGCCACCAGCAATGGAATAAGCCCGACAAGGGCAAAACCCGCCCTGACGGGGGCGAGACACAGGGACGACTTGCGCAAAGGGATGGCCATAGGCAGCTCCATGGATCGATTGTTCTTGTTATGTCCGTCGTGCCGGGCATACCCGGACTCGCGACCGGGCGGGACTATTCAAGATCGATACCAGGAAAGCGCTTTTGGTCCTGTTTTTACTGCGACTCAGGCGGCAGTACATATATTGATCTGCACCGCGCAAGGATGTCGCAATTTGTCTGCCGAGTGGCGCGCTTCAGCCTTGTGAAAATAGCCCACAAAAGAAGCGCAAAGCCTCTGCCACGGGGCTTTGGCCGCCAGCGAAAAACTGATCAGGCAGAAAGGAAACAGGGAGTAACAGCAGGCGTTACCGAGCGCTTGCTTGGTAACGCCTGCCGGGTTCAGGCCAGACTCTTGCTGACCACCTCGAACACGTCGCTAGACAGCTCGCCGCTGGCCAGGATGCGCTCCAGCTCGCCGCGCATCAGCGCCTGGCGCGAAGCGCCGTACTTGCGCCAGCGGGTCAGCGGGCCGAGCTGGCGCGAAGCGATCTGCGGGTTGGTGGCGTTGAGGCTGATCACCTGGTCGGCCAGGAAGCGATAGCCACTGCCGTCGGCCGCATGGAAGTTGACCAGGTTCTGCCCGGCGAAAGCACCGATCAGTGCGCGCACCTTGTTCGGGTTCTTCATCGTGAAGGCCGGGTGCTGCATCAGCGCCTGCACGCGGGCCAGACCGCCCGGCAGGGTGCAGGCGGCCTGCACGCTGAACCACTGATCCATGACCAGCGCATTGTCCTTGAAGTGCTCGGCGAAGGCCTTGAGCGCCTCGGCCTTCTCCGTCTCGAAGGGCGAGTTGACCAGCACGGCCAGCGCGGCCAGGCGCTCGGTCATGTTATCGCACACCTCGTACTGCTCCAGGGTGGCGGCGAGCACCTCCGGCTTGCCGGTGAGCATCAGGTAGGACAGCGCGATGTTCTGCAGGCTGCGGCGGGCGAAGTGGGCCGACTCGGCCACATAGGGCGTGTTGCGCGAGGCCTCGCGGTTGGCCTGGTAGCGTGCCCACAGCGGCTCGAACAGCGCCTCGGCCAGCTGCTGGCGGGCGAACTCGCGGGCGGCGTGGATGGCCTCGACGTCGGCTACATCACTGATCTCGGTCAGGTAGCCCTCGCCCGGCAGCGACAGCATCTCGGCGACCATGGCCTGATCCAGGCTGTCGTTCTCCAGCACGCTGCGCAGGGCGGTGACCAGGCGTTGATCGAGCACCAGCGGCTCGCCGCGCTGATGCTGGCCGATCAGCTCCTGCAGCACCTGCACGGCCAGCTGCTGGCCGGCCTCCCAGCGATTAAACCCATCACTATCGTGCTGCATGAGGAACATCAGCTGGTCGCGGCTGTAGGGGAAGCTCAGCTTGACCGGCGCGCTGAAGCCGCGCAGCAGCGAGGGCAGCGGCTTCTCGGCGATGTTGACGAAGGTGAAGGCCTGCTCGGCCTGGGTCACCTGCAGCACGCGGGAGCGACCGACCGGCTTGTCCTCGCCGACCAGCTGCAGCGGCAGTTCGCGGCCCTGGGCATCCAGCAGCGCCAGCTCGACAGGGATGACGAAGGGCAGCTTCTCGGCCTGACCCGGGGTGGCCGGGCAGCTCTGGCGCAGCTGCAGGCGGTAGGTGTTGGCCGCCGCGTCGTAGCTCTCGCTGACGTCCAGGCGCGGCGTGCCGGCCTGGCTGTACCAGCGCTTGAACTGGGTCAGGTCGATGCCACTGGCGTCCTCCATGGCCTTGACGAAGTCATCGCAGGTCACGGCCTGGCCGTCGTGGCGGGCGAAGTACAGGTCCGAGCCTTTGCGGAACAGCTCGGCGCCGAGCAGGGTGTGGATCATGCGCAGCACTTCCGAGCCCTTCTCGTAGACGGTCAGGGTGTAGAAGTTGGAGATCTCGATGAAGCTGTCCGGGCGCACCGGGTGGGCCATCGGGCCGGCATCCTCGGCGAACTGGTGGGTGCGCAGGTAGGCCACGTCCTCGATGCGCTTGACCGTGCGCGAGTTCATATCGGCCGAGAACTCGGCGTCACGAAACACGGTGAAGCCTTCCTTGAGCGACAGCTGGAACCAGTCGCGGCAGGTCACGCGGTTGCCCGACCAGTTGTGGAAGTACTCGTGGGCCACCACCGCCTCGACGCGCTGGTGGGCGGCGTCGGTGGCGGTCTCGGCCTTGGCCAGCACGCAGCTGGAGTTGAAGATGTTGAGGCCCTTGTTCTCCATGGCGCCCATGTTGAAATCGTTGACCGCAACGATCATGAAGATGTCCAGGTCGTACTCGCGCCCGTACACCTCCTCGTCCCACTTCATCGACTTCTTCAGGCTGTCCATGGCGTGCTGCACCTTGTCGATGTTTTCCGGCTCGACGTAGATGCGCAGGGTGACTTCGCGCTCGCTCATGGTGGTGAAGCGGTCTTCCACGCACCAGAGGTCGCCGGCGACCAGGGCGAACAGGTAGGCCGGTTTCTTGAACGGGTCCTCCCAGGTCGCCCAATGGCGGCCGCCCTCCTCGCTGCCGCTGGCAATCGGGTTGCCGTTGGACAGCAGCACCGGATAGCGATGCTGCTCGGCGCTGAGTGTGGTGGTGAAGGTGCTCATCACGTCCGGGCGGTCGAGGTAGTAGGTGATCTTGCGGAAGCCCTCGGCCTCGCACTGGGTGCAGAACATGCCGCTGGACTTGTACAGGCCTTCCAGCGCGGTGTTGCTTTCCGGGTGGATGCGCACGCTGCTGTCGATGACGAACCGTTCCTGCGTCGGCTGCAGGGTCAGGTGACTGTCGGTCAGCTGGTAGTCGGCAGCACCGAGCACGCGGTCGTCCAGCTTCAGCTCCAGCAGCTCCAGCTGCTGGCCGTCCAGCACCAGCGGCGGCAAGCCGGCGCCGGCCTCGGGGTTGCGGCGCATCACCAGCTGGGCGTGCACCAGGGTGTGGTCCTCGAACAGCTCGAAGGTCAGGTGAGTCTCGTCGATCAGGTAGTCGGGAACCTGGTAGTCCTTGAGGTAGATCATCTTCGGCTGTTCGGTACGCATGGCTTGTGGCCTCTTATTCGGTGAGTACGGCGACCTGGTAGGCCGTGTATTTGCGCAGGTTGATCACGCCGGTGTCGAGGATCAGGTACTGGCCCTTGATGCCCCGGAGGATACCCTCCACCACTGGCGTCTTCTCGAGGTCGTGGCTGGCCACCTTGGTCGGGTAGGCCTCCACCGGGTAACGGATTTCCAGCACCTCGGCATCACCGACCGGCTGGATCGCCTGCAGGCCGAAGCGCTGCTGCAACGCAGCAATGCCCTCGGCGCAGCTTTCCAGCAGCTGGTCGCGGATGGCCGGCAAATCGAGCGGCACGGCATCGCCCTTGAGCAGCGCGCGCCAGTTGGTCTTGTCCGCCACCTGGGTACGCAGCAGGTCTTCGACGAAGCCGGACTGCTGGCGGGTGGCGACACGGAAGATCGGCAGTGCCTGGCTGGCGCCCTGGTCCAGCCAGCGGGTGGGAATCTGGCTGGCGCGAGTGATGCCGACCTTGATTCCCGAGGAGTTGGCCAGGTACACCACATGATCGGTCATGCAGAACTGCTCGCCCCACTCCGGCTCGCGGCAGGTGCCGGCGTCGTAGTGGCAGCGCTCCGGGCTCATGATGCAGCTGTCGCATTGCGCCAGCTTGGTGAAGCAGGGGTAGCAGTAGCCCTGGGCGAAGCTCTTCTTGGTCTTGCGCCCGCAGTGGCTGCAGTGGATGGCGCCGAGGAACTCCAGGCGCACACGCTTGCCCAGCAGCGGATTGACCGGCACTTCGGTCTCGTCCAGGCGAAAGGCGTACTGCGCCGTCTCACCCAGGCGCACGGCCATCTTGCTCAGGCTACCGCGGCCCAGCTCGTTCATAGCCTGGGTCATCAGTGCAGGGTGTCGTTGGACTTGAACAGGATGTTGGGAATCGGCTCGGCATGCGACTGGCACTCCTGCGGGCCCATGTAGCCGGTGCGCTCTTCCTCGGGCAGGTTCTGGATTTCCCAGGCGATCATGGCCTGCAGCGACAGCTCCTTCTGCTCCTGAGTGAGCTTGCGGCCGTCCGGCCACTTGCCGATTTCCACCGCCAGCTTGAGGCTCTGGTAGATCTCGGGGGTGATGTTCTCGATCATTTCGGCAAAGGACGACATCGCGGGCTCCGACACGGAAAGCTAAACAGGGCGCCAAGTTTACCGGCGCAGGCGCGCCAGCGCACCGCCGACGAGACCCGCGGCGCAGCCGGCAAGCAGGCCGCCGACATGGGCGGCGTTGGCGATGGAGCCGAAGCCGAGGGTATCGATCACCCCGGTCAGGCACACCAGCAGCCAGATCAGCATCATCGCCAGTACGCCGCGCGGCAATACATAGGCCGGGGTCGGCGCCAGCAGCTGGAAGATCCAGCAGTAGCCGAGCAGGCCGTAGAGCACGCCGGACAGGCCGCCGAACAGCGAGGGGCCGCCGAACCAGAACTGGGCGAAATTGGACAACAGGCCGAACAGCAGGGTCAGCCCGAGCAGGGTGAGGCCGCCCTGGCGAAACTCGATGCGGCGGCCCAGCTCCCAGTACCACAGCGCATTCATGGCCAGGTGCAGGATGCCGAAATGGATCAGCATGGGCGACACCAGCCGCCACCACTGCCCCGCCTCCAGGCTGGCAGTCCAGGGCTGGAAGTAGAGGTACTGGCCTTCGATGCGAAAGTCCTGAAAGGTCAGCCAGCGCAGGGTGGTGAAATTGTCGCCGAGCAGGGTCACGCCGGCCACAACCAGGGTCAGCAGCAGGACCAGGGTGGTCATCCAGCTGGCGCGTAACTGCGCGGCCAGGCCCGGACGGGACGGCTGCGCCGGCGTCGGCACCTCTTCCTCGGCGGCCCCCTGCGGATAGCGCAGGTACAGCGCACGGACCTGCTCGGCCAAGGCCTCGGCCGGCACCCAGAGCACCTGGGCACCGCGCTCCTCGCTGACCCGGTGCGGCACCTGCAGGCGCCGCAGCAAGGCGACGAAGCCGCTGAGGTCCTCCTGCAACGGGCGGCGCAGCGCTTCCACCGGGCTCATTGCGGCGCCTCCGGACGCTCCACCTCGACCCAGACGAACTTGTCCGGCTCGATCTGCGTTTCGTCGTCCAGGCGATAGGCCACCAGCTTGCCGTACATCACCGCGCTGTAGTCCAGGCAGGCCAGGTTGGGGCGGATCGGCGCCGGGCGGCCACGGCGCCAGTAATGGCCGACGAACAGCATGGGCTCGTCGGCACCATACTGCAGCAGGCGGCTCTTCTCGCTCGGCCCCAGCGGCAGGCTGGCCACGCTCTCGGGCAGGGCGTCGGGCTGGAACACCACGTCACCGTAGGTCTGCGGGTCGTCCTCCCAGAATTTGGTGCGGAAGTAGCTGCGGGTGAAGCCCTCCTCGCTGGTCAGGGTCAGGCCCTGCGGCAGGCGCAGGTCGGTGCCGCGCAGCAGGCGCTCGAATACCCGGTTGGCGAAGCTGCCGGGCACCGCCGAGGCGGTGACGAAGTCGCGGTCGACCCGCCCATCGGCGAAGCGCTGGCGCAGCTGGCCGATCAGCTCGCCATCCCAGCAGGCGTGCACCAGGCGGAAACGCCCGGCGTCGACGAACAGCGGCAGCTGCTGGAACCAGTCGAGGAAGTCGTGCCAGTCCGCCGGATGCTCCTCGAACTGGCGAAAGGTCTGCTGCAGCAGGCGCTCGTGGCGTGGCGTGTGCTCGCGCACATGGCGCCGCTCGCTGTTGGGCGGCGCCTCGGTGTACCAGCCGAGGGCGTTGTACTCGTGGTTGCCCATGATGCACAGGGCCTGGCCGGCCTCGACCATGTCGTGCACCAGGTGCAGGGCCTCGCGGATGCGCGGGCCGCGGTCGATGATGTCGCCGAGGAACAGCGCCATGCGCTGCGGATGGCGCCATACCCCGGCGTGGCGGCTGTAGCCCATCTGCTCGAGCAGACGCTCCAGGCTGCGCCCGCAGCCATGCACGTCGCCGATCAGGTCATAGCCACGCCCGCTGTCCAGCAGCATGTCAGTCGTGGCTCCACTGGCGGCCGCCCCAGCCGAGCTTGGTGCGGCAGGCCTCGTAGTAGTTATGGTCGAGCGGATGGATCAGGCGCAGCTTCTGCGGCTTCTTGGCCACCGTGATGGTGTCGCCGGGCGCACAGGTGAAGTGGTTCTGGCCGTCGCAGGACACCAGCGGGTAGATCGGCAGGTCGTCGGCCACCACGATCTTCAGCTCGCTGTTGCCGTCGACCACTATGGGCCGGCTGGACAGGGTGTGCGGGTACATCGGCACTATGACCATGGCATCCAGCTTGGGGTGCATGATCGGCCCGCCGGCGGACAGCGAGTAGGCGGTGGAGCCGGTGGGCGTGGCGATGATCAGGCCGTCGGCCTTCTGGCTGCAGACGAAGTGGCCATCGATGAACAGCTCGAACTCGATCATCTTGGTCGACTTGCCCGGGTGCAGCACCACGTCGTTGAGTGCATCGCCCTGGCCGATGGCCTCACCATGGCGGCGCACCTCGGCCTCCAGCAGGAAGCGGCTTTCCTCGAGGAAGCGCCCCTCCAGCACTTCGGCGACCTTGACCTCCAGCTCGTCCGGCTTGATGTCGGTGAGAAAGCCCAGGCTGCCACGGTTGATGCCCAGCACCGGGATCTTGTGGCGGGCCAGGGCACGGGCGGCGCCGAGCATGCTGCCGTCGCCGCCGACCACTATGACCAGGTCGCAGACCTCGCCGAGGATCTTGCGCGAACAGGTCTGTAGGCCGTGGCCGGGCAGCACTTCGGCAATGGTGTCTTCGAGAATCACGTGCAGGTGGCGCTCGAGCAGGAAGTTCTTCAGGCGGCGGATGGTATCGAGCACCTGGGCGCTGCCCAGGCGGCCGATGATGCCGATATTGCGAAATTGCTCCATGGGGCGCTCTGCAACGGGGAGAATTGCCCGGATTATGGGCGAAAGCCGGAGGCCGCAGCAAACCGCCTGGGCTATGCTCGGCCGATGCGCGCGCTACTCGATGCCCTGCTCGACCAATTGCGCCAGCCCCAGGTCCGCGACCTGGCCTGGACGCTGCTGGCTCCGCCGCTGCTCGATGGCAGCGGGCTACCCCTGCGCCACCCGCTGACCGCCAGCATCTGGCGGCATGAGCCGCAGCGCCTGGCCGACTGGTTGCTGCAGCAGGAACAGGCGCCGGCGGCGCTGCTGGCGTTTCTCGCCGCCGGCTCCAGCCGCCTGGGCCGGCATTACGAACGGCTCTGGCAGTTCGCCCTGCAGGCGGCGCCGGATGTGCAACTGCTGGCAGCCAACCTGCCGGTGCGCCAGGGTGGCCATACCCTGGGCGAACTGGACCTGCTGTTGCGCGACGCCGAGGGCGTGCACCACCTGGAGCTGGCGATCAAGCTGTACCTGGGGCCCGAGCGGGAGGCCGGCGAGGATGCCGAGCACTGGCTGGGCCCCGCCAGCGAGGACCGCCTCGGACTCAAGCTGCGGCATCTGGCGCAGCACCAGCTACCGCTGTCCGCCCACGCGGCAGCGCGCGCAGCCCTGCTCGACATGGGCGCTGCAGCGCCCCAGGCCGCCACCTGGCTGGGCGGCTATCTGTTCTATCCCTGGCCCGAGGGCTGCGTTCCCCCTCGCGGCAGCCACCCGGACCACCTGCGCGGGCATTGGCTGCACCGCCACGCCTGGCCTGGCTGGCGCGAGCAGGCCGGCCCGGGGCGCTGGCAGCCACTGCCCAGGCGCGCCTGGCTGGCGCCGGCACGCGCCGAAGCGGACAGCATCTGGAGCCACGAGCAGCTGGATGAGTGGCTGCAGCAACAGGCCGAGGATGCCCCAGCGCAGCTGCTGGTACGACTGGAGCCAGATACCGGGGACGTCTGGCGGGAAAGCGAGCGGCTTTTCCTGGTCGGCGACCAGTGGCCCCTGCCCTCCGTGCGGGCCAGCGAAGGCTAGTGACTGCGCTCGGTACGCCCGCCGGAACGAGCCAGGTAGCCCGGACCGCTCTCGCACAGCAGGGCGGCGCGATGCACCGCCGGTAGCGCATCCAGGCCATCGCGCAGGGCATAGGCGGAAAAGCCCAGTTGCGACAGCAAGAAGACCGCACTGGCGCTGCGCTTGCCGCTGTCGCAGTAGCACAGGTAGGTCCTGTCCCTGTCCAGCAGACGTACCTTCAGGCGCAGCAGGTGCAACGGCATGTTCAGCGCCTGCTGGGCATGGCCCTGCTCGTATTCGGCCTGCAGACGCACGTCCAGCCACTGGGCGCCGCTCGACAGCAGGCGCGCCGCCTCGCCGAAGGACACCTCGTCGACCACCGGCGCCTTGAGCAAGGCGAAGAAGTCCTGGCGATCCAGGCGCAGCACCACGCCGGGCTCGATCAGGGTGACGGTGGCGTTGCGCGGCTGGTCGGACAGCAGCGCCTCCTCACCGAAGCAGGCGCCCACTTCCAGTTCGGCCAGCACCTGGCGACCGCCGTCGCCTCCCCGGAATACCTCGGCGCGGCCACTCTTGAGGAAGTAACAGCAATCACCGCTCTCGCCTTCGACCAGTACCCGGCTGCCGGCCGGCAGATCGATCGGATGCAGACGATCGAGCATGGCGCGCACATTGGCCGGCGGCACCTTGCTGAACAGCGGATTTTCCAACAAACGTTCCAGCCACTCGACATCCTCGCCGCTGCTACTGAGGTCGAGCAGCAGATCCTGATAAGCCAGGCGCCAGTTGAGCAGGCGCCCGAGCGTGGCGGAATCCAGCGCCAGCACACTGACATCGCTCAGCGCACGCGCCTCGTGCAGGCGCGGCAGGCTCGGCGACAGTGGATGGCAGCTGGCTTCGCTGCCGGCCTGCAGGTGCTGCTCACGGCCCTCGGCATCGCGCAGCAGCAGCTCGCCGGACAGCAGATAGTAGGTAGTCCGAGCCTGATCGCCCTGGCGGAACAGCAACTGGCCGGCCAGCAGCGGCTGCGGCACCAGTTGGGGACGCAGCTCGCGCCACTGCTGCTCGGAAAGCACGTTGAGCGGGGTGAAGCTGCGCAGCTGTTCGGGGTTCAGCGGCTCGGTCATGAAAACCAGTCCTTCATTGTTCTTCTCGGCGGCACGGCTCAGCCCGCGACCAGTGTCCGCAGGCGCAGGGCCATGGCCCTGAGCCCCTGCAGACCACCGGTATGGAGGAATAGCAGGCGCGTACCCGCAGCAAAGTAACCGGCCTCCACCTCGGCGCGCAATGCCAGCAACGCCTTGGCGGTGTAGAGCGGTTCCAGCGGCAACCCCATGGCCTCTTCGCCGGCCAGGGTGAAGCGGGCCAGTTCGGCATCCAGGCGGGCGAAACCGCCGCGGCTGGCGTCCAGCAGACGATAGCCGCCGTCCGCCACCCCCGCCTCGCGGAGCATGGCCGGCAGCTGGCTCTCTACCCCGTGCCCCGGCGGTACCGCCATGGCGACATGCACCGGATGAACGCCCCGCTCGCCGAGCACCAGACCCGCCGCCGTGGTGCCGGTCCCGGCGGCCAGCCACCAGGCGTGGTAGTCGACCCAGCCGATGCTCACCAGCTGCGCCCGCGCCATCTCGACCAGGGCCGCGCAGGAACGCGCCGCCGCCAGGCCGCCGCCCCCCTCGCTGACCGGCCATAGCTGCGGATAGCGCGCGCGCCAGGATTGCCAGAACCCTGGCTCGTGGCGCCTCCGATACTCCCCATAGCCCAGCCAGTGCAGGCGCATGCCGAAAGCCTCGAGGTCACGCACCGTCGGCGTGTCCTGCGGCTCGCCACGCACCAGGCCGACCGTGGCGAAGCCGAAGCGGCAGCCGGCCGCGGCCAAGGCATGCAGATGATTGGAATGGGCGCCGCCAAGGCTGATCAGTCCCTCGGCACCGGCCTCGGCGGCAGCCTCGAGGTGCGGCCTGAGCTTGAACCACTTGTTACCGGACAGCAGGGAATCGAGCAGATCGAGACGCAGCACGGCCAGTTCGACGCCGGCACGCGTCAGCCAGTCGCAGGAAAGCACGTGCAGGGGCGCTGCCGGCGCCCAGTCGGGCAGGCGCAGCGGCACTAGCCGACGGTACGCAGGCGGGCTCCGGCCTTGTGCCGGGCGCAGCAGTTGGACTCGCCGACGATGAAGCGGCTGGGCGTTTCCACCCGGTCGATGGGCATGGCGCAGCGCTCGCCGGAGGGCAGGCTGGCCTCGCAGGTGGGCTGCTGGTAATGGGCCAGCCACTGGCGGTACTGCTCCTCGGAGACGAAGCACTTGGCCGCGGCATAGCTCATGGGGTTGTTCTGGTAGCGGGCGATGTCCTGCAGCGGGATGGTCAGGTGGCCGGCGCCGGGATGGTAGACCACGAACACCACGCCGAGCTTGGCCAGGCGCTCGAGGATCTGCTCGCCGCCCTGGCCGGCCAGCTCGTCGCGCTCGTGCCTGAGGCGCTCCAACTCCTGCTGCAGCTGGGTCTCCTGCTCGGCACGGTAGGCCAGCTCGACGTCGCGAAGCGCCACCTGCTCCCTGAACTCCGCCACGGCAGCGGCAACCCGGGCCTGCAGCTCGGAATCGAATTGCGAACGGAGAATGTCGGCTTCGGTACGACCGTGCTTCTCCAGGTCACGCAACTGCCTGGACAGCTCCTCGCGGGTCTGCTGCATGCTGTCGGCCTGGGCCCCCAGCTGCGCCTTGAGGCTGTTGTTCAACTCTTCCTGTTGACGCAGGGCCTCGTGCAGGTTGTGGATCTCGGTCTGCAGGGCGCGCTGGCGCTCTTCGGCCGCCAGCTTGAGGCGCGCCAGCTCTTCTTCATGCTGCTTACCCAGAGTGCTGATGCGCAGGCGCTGCTGCTTGATCAGCTGGGCGGTCTTCAGGCGGTGCTCCTGCTCCTTCTGCTCGGCCTGCTTGCCGGCCTCCTCGCGGGCGGGGTCGGGCGCCTGCCACTTGTCCTCGGCGGCCACTTGCAGGCGCTCGGCCAGCACCACCGGCGCATCCTCCTCCACCAGCAGGCCGAGGCTGTTGCGCTTGACCGCATCGCGGATCAGTACCAGGTCGTTCTTGCCGGGGGCCAGGCTGGGGTCCCACAGGTGCATCTGGTGCCAGGACACCGGGCACTGGCTGCGGCAGGCCAGGCGGATCGGCCCGGCGCCGAGGTCGGGGCCGCGCCCGGCATTGTCGGCCAGATGGCGCAGCGGCAGGTTCCAGCCCTTGTCGGCCGCGCCACGCTCATCGAAATCCAGGTAGAAGAACACCACGGCGCGCACCAGCAGGCGCGGGTTGATCAGCACGTAGGCCAGGCGCATCTGCTGATCGGCCAGTTCGGGCAGGTTGACCACGTTGTCGAGCAGGGCCTCGAACTCGGGAAACAGCATCTCCTTGCAGACGCCGCGCTCATTGAAGAACAGCACGGCCTCGACCATCTGCGCTTTGTTCTGCATGCTCATGGATTTCCCTCAGGCCATCAGGATCACGTTCGGCTCGCTGCGGGTTTGCCCCGGGCGGGCGCATAACCTGCGAGGCAGGCGCAATCCCTTGTTTCAGGCAAGTCTAGGGGAAAAAGCAACGCGGGCAATGTGATTGGGTTGGCAGCCACCCCGCCGAAACGGCCTGCCGGACCGGCGGCGGGGTGAAACTGTGATGCGGTTGGGTGAATCAGGCCTTGGCCGCCGCCAGATAGGGTGACAGACGCCGCCCCATCTCCTCGCCGAGGGCCTGCAGAGCGCTCATCGGCCGCACCATCACCTCGAACTCGACGATCTTGCCGGCCTCGTCGAAGCGGATCATGTCGATACCCTTGAGTTCGCGCTCGCCGACCTTCGCGGAAAACTCCAGAACCACGCTCAGGCCATCGGCGCTGGCCAGCTCACGGTGGTAGGCGAAGTCCTGGAACACCTGCAGCACGGTATTGAGGATCAGGTTGACCGCCGGCGCGCCCGGATACGGCGTGTGCGCCATGGGCGAGCGGAACACCGCCTGCGGATGCAGCAGTTCGGGCAGCGGGCGCAGGTCCTTGGCGGCGACGAACTGGTGCCAGCGCTGCAGGCTGGCAGCCGCGGCCGGTTGCAATTGAAGATCGGTGGACATCGGCTTCTCCTTGTTGTTGTGAGCCTTAAAGCAGACGCCCCGCACTGGGCGGGGCGTCTGTCGATCAGAGTTCGGCGGCGAGGCGCGAGCCCTGGTTGATCGCACGCTTGGCGTCCAGCTCGGCGGCCACGTCAGCGCCGCCGATCAGGTGCACGTTCTGCCCGACGGCGACCAGGTCGTCGTGCAGCTCGCGCAGCGGGTCCTGCCCGGCGCAGACAATCACGGTGTCCACCGGCAGCAGCTGCGGCTCGCCCTCGGCGATGCGGATGTGCAGGCCGGCGTCGTCCACCTTGAGGTACTCGACCGAGTTGAGCATCTGCACGTTCTTGTTCTTCAGGCCGGTGCGGTGGATCCAGCCGGTGGTCTTGCCCAGGCCGTCGCCGACCTTGGACTTCTTGCGCTGCAGCAGGAACACCTGGCGTGCCGCCGGATGCACTTCGGCCTTGACCCCGGCGATGCCGCCACGGGCTTCCAGTGCGGTATCGATGCCCCACTCCTTCCAGAAGGCCTCGCGGTTCAGGCTGGTAGCCTCGCCCTGGTGGGTGATGAACTCGGAGACGTCGAAGCCGATACCGCCGGCGCCGATCACCGCGACCTTCTGGCCGACCGGCTTGCGCTGCAGGATGGCGTCCAGGTAGCTGATCACCTTGGCGTGCTCGATGCCCGGGATGGCCGGGGTGCGCGGCACGATGCCGGTGGCCAGGATGATCTCGTCGTAGCCGCCCTTGACCAGGTCGTCGGCCGACACACGGGTGTTCAGGCGCAGGTCGACGCCGGTGGTCTCCAGCTTCTTCTTGAAGTAGCGCAGGGTCTCGTAGAACTCTTCCTTGCCCGGCACGCGCTTGGCCACATTGAACTGACCGCCGATCTCGCCGGCCGCGTCGAACAGGGTCACCTGGTGGCCGCGCTCGGCCGCAACGGTGGCGGCGGACAGGCCGGCCGGGCCGGCACCGACCACGGCGATCTTCTTCACCGTGGTGGTCGGGATGTAGTTCAGCTCGGTCTCGTGGCAGGCGCGCGGATTGACCAGGCAGCTGGTCAGCTTGCCGCCGAAGGTGTGGTCCAGGCAGGCCTGGTTACAGCCGATGCAGGTGTTGATCTCGTCGGCGCGGCCGGCGGCCGCCTTGTTGACGAACTCGGGGTCGGCGAGGAACGGACGGGCCATGGACACCATGTCGGCATCGCCCTCGGCCAGCACCTGCTCGGCCACTTCCGGGGTATTGATGCGGTTGGTGGTGCACAGCGGGATGCTCACCTCGCCGCGCAGCTTGGCGGTGACCTTGGTGAAGGCGGCACGCGGCACCTTGGTGGCGATGGTCGGGATGCGCGCCTCGTGCCAGCCGATGCCGGTGTTGATGATGGTGGCGCCGGCCTTCTCGATGGCCTTGGCCAGCATCACGATCTCGTCCCAGGTGCTGCCGCCCTCGACCAGGTCGAGCATGGACAGGCGGTAGATGATGATGAAGTTCGGCCCCACGGCCTCGCGCACGCGGCGGACGATCTCCACTGGCAGGCGCATGCGGTTCTCGTAGCTGCCGCCCCAGCGGTCGGTACGGTGGTTGGTGTGGGCGACCAGGAACTGGTTGATGAAGTAGCCTTCCGAACCCATGATCTCGACACCGTCGTACTCGGCCTGCTGGGCCAGCAGCGAGCAGGTGACGAAGTCCTGGATCTGCTTCTCGATGCCCGCCTCGTCCAGCTCCTGGGGCTTGAACGGGTTGATCGGCGCCTGGATGGCGCTCGGCGCCACCGATTTGGGGCTGTAGGCGTAGCGGCCGGCATGGAGGATCTGCATGCAGATCTTGCCGTCCGCCTCATGCACCGCACGGGTGACGATCTTGTGCTTCTCGGCTTCTTCCGGGGTGGTCAGTTTGGCTGCGCCGGAATAGACACCGCCCTCCTCGTTCGGGCCGATGCCGCCGGTGACCATCAGGCCGACGCCACCGCGGGCGCGCTCGGCGAAATAGGCCGCCATGCGCTCGAAACCGCCCGGCTTCTCCTCCAGGCCTGTATGCATGGAGCCCATCAGGGTACGGTTCTTCAGGGTGGTGAAACCGAGGTCCAGCGGGGCCAGCAGGTTCGGGTAGGCGTTGCTCATGGTCATCTCCACAGCGTCGGGCTTGTCACGGGGCGCCGCGCACTGCTCCGTGCACGGTCGTTGTGCGGCAGACGATAAAGAGCGACCGCCGACCACTCAATGATCGAAATGCACAACTTATTGATCATAAATGACAGCGCGACTAGGCAAGCGCGGCGCCTTGGCCTAGTCTGGCGACCTCATCGTATGCACAGGCTCCACCATGCTCACCCTGCTCCGCCGCGCCCTCTGGCTGCTCCTGCCACTCGCCCTGCTCGCCTACGTCGCCTGGGCCCAGTGGCGCCCGGACAGCTACATCCTCAGCGACCTGCGTAGCTCGCTGGCCTTCGACCAGGGCCAGGACCGCGGCCGCGGCAACCTGCTGGGCATCCAGCCCGACCTGCAGGGCGCCGATTACCGCAGCCTGCTGCACCTGCACCGCAAACTGTCCGCTCATCTGGATCAGGCCCGCGCGCTGGGCCTGCTCAACCCGAAGACGGTGGTGATACTGCCCGAGCACATCGGCACCTGGCTGGTGGCCGCAGGGGAAAAGCGCGAGGCCTTCGCCGCCCGCGACCTGGCCGAGGCACGCATCTGGCTGGGCCTCAGCCACCCTCTGGAGCTGGCCCGCGCCACCCTGTTCAGCCAGGGCAAGGCACCGCTCAGCGACGCCCTGCTGCGCATGAAGGCCGCGCAGATGGCCGCGGACTACCAGAGCCTGTTCGGCGGTCTGGCCGAGAGCTATGGCGTCACCCTGGTCGCCGGCTCCATCGTGCTGCCCGAGCCCAGTGTGGTGGAGGGCGTGCTGCAGGTCGGCAGCGGCCCGCTGTACAACGTCAGCCTGGTGTTCGGCAGCGACGGCCTGCCACTCGGCCAGCCCCAGCGCAAGGTCCTGCCGCATCGCGACGAAGACGCCTTCACCGCCGCCGCCCCCAGCCAGGCGCTGCAGGTGATCGCCACCCCGGCCGGGCGCCTGGGCATCCTGCTCGGCAGCGACGGCGAGCAGGCGCAGCACTATGCGCACCTCGCCGCGCAACAGGTGGAGCTGCTCGCCGTGCCCGCCTTCCTGCCGGGCAACGCCGCGCCTGTAGGCGCAGCCGAGAGCCGCCTGCAGCAGGCGCTGTCCGCCCACCTGAGAGAAACGCAGGCACGCGCCGGCATGCTGGTCTTCCTGCGCGGCCAGCTGTGGGACCTGGGCAGCCAGGGACGCAGCATGGCGGCCACCCCCGGCACCCAGCACCTGGCCGAGGACGGCCCCGGCGCCCGCCTGCTCAACCTGTGGCTTTGATATGAAGGCCGCGCGCGTCCGCCTGGGCGACCTGTCCGTCGCCTTCGTCCACGGCTTGGTGGCCGCCCTGGCGGACAAGGGGGTGGCCGCCGACGAGCTGCTGCGCCAGTTCCGCCTGGATGCCGCGCGCCTGGCCCTGCCACGCGAGCGCCTGTCGATCCCGCGCTACATGCGTCTGGGCCACAGCGCCATCGCCCTGTGCGGCGACCCGGCGCTGGGCCTGGAGATGGGGCGCCACAGCCGCATCGGCCAGGCCGGCCTGGCGGGCGTCACCGCCGCCCAGGCACCGACCCTGCGCGAGGCGGCGCGCACGCTGATCCGCCTCGAACCGCTGTACGCGCACAACTACCGCGGCCATTCGAGCTTCGTCGAGGATGCCGGCGGCGCCTGGCTGAGCTTCTACTCGATCAGTCCGTACAACGACTTCAACCGCTTCGTGGTGGACTCGGTGCTGTCCAGCTGGCACCACCAGCTCGGCGCCCTGCTGGGCGATAGGCTGGCGGTGGAGCGGGTGGAGATCGAGTTCCCCGCCCCCGCCTATGCCGAACGTTACGAAGCCTGTTTCGGCTGCCCGGTGGAATTCGCGGCCGGCCACAACCGCCTGCGCCTGACCAACAACGCCCTGGACCAGCCCCTGTCACAACACTGCCCGAGCACCTGGCAGCAGCTGCTGGAACTGGCCGAGCGGGAACTGGAACAGCTGACTCGCACCCGCAGCCTGCGCGAGCGCATCATCCACCTGCTGGGACCGATGCTGCACGGGCGCGAGCCGGAGCTGGAGGAAGTGGCGAAAAAACTGCAGCTGCCGAGCTGGACGCTGCGGCGCAAACTGGCGGAAGAAGGCACGCAGTTCCGTACCCTGCTCAACGAAACGCGGCGCGATCTGGCGATGGCCTATATCCGCGACACCGAACTGGCCTTCGGCGAGATCGCCTACCTGCTCGGTTTCGCCTCCGCGGAGGCCTTCCAGCGCGCCTTCAAGCGCTGGAGCGGGCAGACGCCCGGGGAGTTCCGGCGCAGCCAGCGCCTGCAGGCCGGCTAGCCGCGAGCCTCAGAGTTCGGTGGCGTCCTCGGCCGGCTCCAGCGGGTCCTGCTCGATTGCACGGGATTCGAGGAGCTCTTCGACGTAGTCATCCATAGGGTTATCTCCTGTCGTGACGTCATGGTTCAAACAAAGACCATGCCAACAGCCTGAAGATTCCCGATGACAGGGTGGTGACAGCGAGTTTTTTCCGCCACATGCGAAAAGCCCCCAGCTCTTGCGAGCTGAGGGCTTCTCTTAATATGGCGCAGCGGACGGGACTCGAACCCGCGACCCCCGGCGTGACAGGCCGGTATTCTAACCGACTGAACTACCGCTGCGCGTCGGTCTCGCAAAGATTGGTGGCTGATGACGGGATCGAACCGCCGACCCCCTGCGTGTGATGCAGGTGCTCTCCCAGCTGAGCTAATCAGCCGTTAGCCTTGCGAGGCGCGCAATTTACGCAGAGGTCATAGCTAAGTCAACACCCTGCTTGAATTTTTTCTTCGCGGACGGGTTTTCCGGATGCTCCGCGCAAGTGCCGATGCACTCGCCTGGTGCAGCCGGGCTCAACCGGCACGCAGCAGCAGGCGGCTGCTCACCAGCCCCTTGTCGGCACGTTCCAGACCGGCCTCTTCGACGCGCACGCCCTGCTCCTGCAGGCTCACCAGCCACTGCAGCAGACGGGCAAACTCGACCGGCTGCAGGCTCACCTGCAGGCCACCATCACCCTGGTTGTCCAGACGCTCGACATTCAGCCCCTGGCTGGCGGCACTGGCGGTCACCAACCCCTGCAGCGCGGCAGGATCGATGCTGGCCTGCGGTGCGACCTGCCGTGCCCGCACCTGCGGGGCATGCTCCTGCAGGTAGGCGTGCAGCGTACGCTGCTGTTGCAGGAAGCCGCGCACCCGCTCCAGGTTCTGGCTGACCGGCCGCCAAAGCAACAGGTACAGCAGCACCAGCAACAGGAAGGTAGCGAGCAGGCCCAGGGCCAGCCGGTCGCGCGGCGGTAGGCCCTGCCAGCGCAGCATCAAAGGGTTCTGCGCCAGGCGCGCTTGCCATTGCATGAGCAGGCCGTTCATCCGTTACCTCCGATCACCAGGCGCGCACTGACGCCTTTGTCCTCGCGGCTCGCCGAGCCCATGTCCACCGCCAGGCCGGCCTCCTGCAGGCGTGCCCGCAGGCTTTCCAACGCGGCGAAATCGCTGGCACGCAGGTTGAAGGCCAGGTCGCCACGCTGGGCGTTGAAGTCGAGCTGATCCACCTGAACCTGTGCGCCCCCTTCGCCGATGGCCGCGGCGGCCTGATCGAGCAGGGCCAGCAACTGGCTCTGGCCGCTCCCCGCCGCCTCGGCCAGGTGCTGGTCGAACTGCGCACGCAGGTTGATCACCTTGCGATCCTCGGGGAACAGCTCGCGATACAGCGCCTCGTTGGCCACGGCATAGCGTTCGCCCTCGCGCTGCAGCTGCCAGCCCTGGGCCAGATTGAAGCCCCACTGCAGCACCAGCCAGAGACCGAGCAGCCCCGCCAGCGGCCGCCAGCGCTGCCACTGGCCGGAAGGCTCGCGACGGGCGAAAGGCCCCTGGGCCAGGTTGCAGCCGGCCTTCTGCGCGGCCAGCCAGAGCCACGGCTGCTCCAGCGTCTGGCAGGCCTCGACGCCCGGCGGCGCCGCCTGCCCGGGCGGCACATAGGCTTGTCGGGGTGGCGGGCAGAGCGCCGCCAGCTGCGGCCAGTCCTCGCCACGCAGGGCCAGGCGCGCCTCGCCCGCACCACCGAGCAACCAGCGCTCGCCCAGGCAGAGCAGCTGGCTACCCTCCTCCGGCAACAGGTCGGCGTCCACCTCGATCCACTGCGGCGGCCGCTCGCCGCACAGCGCCAGCCATCCGGCCAGCCACTCGCGGCGCAGGGCATGAACACGATGACGACCATCGGCCAGGGCGCTACCGACACACAGGTGAAACTGCTCCACCTCCTCGGCCAGCAGCTCCTCGACGGCAAACGGCAGGGCCTTGGCCAGCCAGCGTGCCTTGGTGGTCGGCAACTGCACGACACAGGTGGTCACCGCCTCCACCGGCAACACCAGGCGCCAGGCCCGCGCGTCGGCCGGCAAGGCCTCGGCGAAGGGCAGCTGACGGCAGCTGTCGCTCTCGACGCACCACACCGGCATGTCGGCGCTCGCCTCGGTGCAGGCCTGGGGCGGCAGAAACAGGGTGAGCAGACTCATTTCTCGGACTCCTCGACGGGCGGGGGCGCCAGGCCCTCCTGCCCCAGATCGCGCGCCATCAGGCGGACGCGCCCATCATTACCACGTTGCAGATAACTGGCCAGCACCTGGCGCCGCTCACCCACCAGCACCTCGGTGGTGACACGGAAATACTGACTGGCGATGCCCAGCCCCTGCGGGCTGACGCCGTAGCTGGCAAGCTGCTGGACGAAGGCGGCGGGCTCGCGATAGCCACTGCGGCCGCGACCCTCGATGGCGGCCTCGAGCGCCGCCTCGGGAATGCCCTCGCCCAGGCAGGCCAGCACCTGGGCGCTGGCGGTGTTGATGTTCAGCTCGACCTGGCTCGGCAGGGCGCTGACGAAGGGGGCCAGGCGGCGGTAGTCGGCCTCGCTCATGCCCAGCAGCAGGCGCAGCTCGGACACCTCGGCAATGCGCCCGGGGCCTGTACGGTAGGGTGGTTTCTGCAGCAGGTACTGGTCATCCTCGGCGCCGGCCATGCCGCTGGCCTCCTGATCGCCGTCGAGCCAGTCCTGCAGGCGCTCGGCATAGGCCGGGGTCAGCTGCAGCAGCTGCAGCAGGCGCCGCAGGCGCAGCAGCGCCAACTCACCGGCCTCACCACCGGCGGCCAGGCTGTTGAGGTTGAAACGTCCGGCCAGGTCCTCGATGCGCAGGCGCAGCTCGCCGCCCTCATCCAGGGGGAAGCGCAGGCCGGGGTTGGCCCAGGGCTCGCCGGGATGATCGACCTGGTCGGCGGCCAGGTCGCGACGCAGCAGGGCCTTGGCCAGCAGCTCGCCGCCTTCGGCGTAGTACTGGGCCTGGCGCACCAGCAGCTGGTTGCCGGTGCTGCGGATGGCCAGCTGCTGGCGCAGCAGCAGGGCCGCGCAGACCACGGTCACCAGCGCCACCACCAGCAGCACGGTGATCAGTGCCACGCCGCGCTGCCGGCTCATGCCTCGGGCTCCGGCTCTTCCGGCAGCAGCTCACCGCCCTGCTCGCCCCCGGGCGGCGTGATCTGTTCCTGCTGCGGCATCTCGGGCAAGCGCCAGAGACGGCGCAGTTCACCGTAATGGCGGTGCTCGACGACCAGCTCGACGGCACGCGGCAGCTGGGTCAGGGCCTCGTCGGCAGCACTGTTGGCCGGCGGCCAGTCCTGCAGCCAGCGCCCCTCCTGGTCGAGAAAGCGCAAGTCGAAGCGGCGCACGCCATCCAGCGCCTGCTGCACCCGCGGCTGGCTGTCCTGGGCCTGGTCCAGCACCGTCCAGTAGGCGCGCTGCCAGCGCTCGCCTTCGAGCTGCCAGCGCACCCGCTGCAGGGTGGCGCGCGGCTGGCCGAGCGGGTTGCGCCAGCCGCTGCGGGTGAACTCCAGCTGGGTATCGCGGCCACTGCTGCCGCGCAGGGCCGGCAGCAGGTCGCTCAGCGGGTCGCGCACCGGGCGCAGGCGCACCTGCAGCAGGTCGCGTTCGAAGGCCGCCATGGCCCGCGTCAGCTCGCGCAGGCGCTGCTCCTGCTGGCGCTGGCCGCGATCGGTCTGCAGCACGCTATCGAGCATGCGGTAGGTGGCCATGGCCAGCAGGGCGAAGATGGCGATGGCGATCAGCACTTCCAGCAGGGTGAAGCCGCGCTGCTTCATGGCTCGACCCCGACGAAGCCACTCAGGGTCACCAGAGCATGGTCTTCGATCTTGCCCTGCAGCCCGCGCTCCGGCCTCAGCGCCACCCGTACGGTAACCCGCAGCATCTCTGGCTCGCTGGTGGCCTGCACCTCGCTCTGCCAGAGCCAGCGCCGCCCAGCGTAGCTCTCCTCGCCCTGCTCGCGGCCCTCGCCCGGCGGCACGTCGGCCAGCTGCAGCTCCTGCAGACGGTTGTCCGCCAGCCAGGTGGCGAAGGTCTTGTCCTCCAGTCGTGCGGCGGTCTTCAGCGAGCGGGCGCTGGCGCTGAGCACGCTGGCGGCGACCACGGCGAAGATCGCCAGGGCCACCAGCACTTCCAGCAGGGTGAAGCCGCGGCTACGCTTCATCGGGACTTTTCCTGCTGCAGCTCGGGCTCGGCGAAGCCGTCGCTGGCCAGCGTCAGTACCGGCGCGCCGCGCTCGCGGCCGGCAGACAGGCGCAGGGTGAAGGGGGTCAGCTCGCCACTGGAGAGCAGCAGCAGCTGTGGCGCCTTGGCCGCGGCTTTGTCCTGGTCACCACGGGCGGCGGGCAGCCCGACACTCTGCTCGTCGACCTCGATCTCCAGCTCGAGCCACTCCGGCAGCTCGTGCACGCGCTCGTCGAGCGGCTCCCAGCGCGCCGTGCGCGGCTCGAAGCGCAGCACCCGGTAGCTCCGGGCGTCGAAGCGTACGCCATACTCGCGGTTGTCTAGCACCGCCTCGTCGAGCAGCACCCGCAGCAGCGACTGCAGGCGCTCGGCCTCGTCCGCCAGCTTGCGCGCGGGGCTGCTGGCGATCCCGCTGCCGAGTACGGCGAGGCCGGTGAGCACGCCGAGCAGCACCAGCACCACCAGCAGCTCGATCAGGGTGAAACCGCGCCCCCGCTGCATCGCGAGTCAGAGATCCCAGTTGCCGATGTCGGCGTCGGTCCCCTCGCCGCCTTCCTGGCCGTCGGCGCCCAGCGAATACAGGTCGATCTTGCCACGGGTGCCCGGCGACAGGTACAGGTACTGGTTGCCCCAGGGGTCGACAGGCAGCTTCTTCAGGTAGCCCTCGGCGTTCCAGTTCTTCGCCGCCGGCGTGCCGGTGGGTTTCTTCACCAGGGCCTCCAGGCCCTGCTGGGTGCTCGGGTAGTTCTGGTTGTCCAGCTTGTACATGTCCAGCGCGGCGCCGATGGCGCGGATGTCGTTCTGCGCCGCGGTGACCTTGGCCTGGTCCGGGCGGCCCATCACCTGCGGCACCACCAGGGCAGCGAGAATGCCGAGGATGACCACCACCACCATGATCTCGATCAGCGTGAAGCCTTTCTGTTTGTACATCGCTATCAACCCACCAGTTGGTTCAGAGAAAGAATCGGCAGCAGGATGGCCAGCACGATCACCAGCACCACCGCGCCCATGAATACCAGCATGAACGGCTCGAACAGCCCCACCAGCAGGCCGATGGTGGCCGCCAGGTCGTTTTCCTGGTTGCGCGCCGTGCGCGCCAGCATCTGGTCCAGCTCGCCGGAACGCTCGCCGCTGGCGATCATGTGCAGCATCATCGGCGGAAACTGCCGGCTGGCTTCCAGCGCGCGCGACAGGCTGCCGCCCTCGCGCACGCGCTGGGTGGCGTTGGCCACGTCGCTGCGGATGATCAGGTTGGACACCACCTCGGCGCCGATGGCCAGCGCCTCCACCAGTGGCACGCCGCTGCGCACCAGGATGGCCAGGGTCGAGGCGAAGCGTGCCGTCTCGGTGGCGGCGATCAGCCCACCGACCAGCGGCACGCGCAGCAGGAAGGCATGCCAGCGCCGGCGCAGATCCTCGCTGCGCAGGGCGCGGCGAAAGGCGAGCACGCCGAGCACCGCCAGGACGATGGCCAGGGCGCCCCAGGACTTGACCAGCTCGCTGAGGAAAATCAGCCCGCGGGTCAGCGCCGGCAGGGTCTGCCCGGAGTCGACGAACACCCGCACCACATCCGGCACCACGTAGCCGAGCAGAAAACCGACGATGCCCAGCGAAGCGAGCATCAGGATCACCGGGTAGAGCAGCGCCATCTGGATCTTCTGCCGCGACTGCTGGCGCTGCTCGGTGTAGTCGGCCAGCTGCTCCAGCACCGGCGCCAGGTGCCCCGCATGCTCGCCGGCCGCCACCGTGGCGCGGTACAGCTCGGGGAAGGCCGCCGGGTAGGAGGCCAGGGCCTTGGCCAGGCTGTGGCCCTCGAGCACCTTGCCGCGCACCGCCAACAGCATCGACTGGATGCGCGGCTGGCGCGACTGCGCGGCGGCGGCGCGCAGCGCCTCCTCGATGGGCAGCGCGGCGCCGATCAGGGTCGCCAGCTGGCGGGTGACCAGCGCCAGGTCGCGGGCCGACAGGCCACGGCGCAGGCTGAAGCCAACACCCTCGGCCTGCTCCCTGCGCTGTACCGGCTCGACCTGCAGCGGCGACAGCTGTTTGTCGCGCAGCAGCTGGCGCACCTGGCGGGCGCTGTCGCCCTCCAGCACCCCTTTCTGCTGGCGACCCCTGGCATCCAGGGCGATGTATTCGAAGGCGGCCATCAGTCTTCCCGGGTCACGCGCAGCACTTCTTCCAGGGTGGTCACCCCTTCCAGCACCTTGCGCCGGCCGTCGTCACGGATGCTTGGGCCGAGGCTGCGGGCGTGGCGCAGCAGCTCCTGCTCGCCGACGCCGTTGTGCACCAGGGTGCGCATCTGGTCGTCAAAGATCACCAGCTCGTAGATGCCGGTACGGCCGCGGTAGCCCTGCTGGTGGCACTCCGGGCAGCCCTTAGCGTGGTAGATCAGCGGCTGGCTGTGCGGGTCGAGGCCAAGCAGGCCGCACTCGGCCGCGTCGGCCGGACGCGCCTCGCGGCAGTGCACGCAGAGCACGCGCACCAGGCGCTGGGCCAGCACGCCGAGCAGGGAAGAAGACAGCAGAAAGGGCTCGACGCCCATGTCGACCAGGCGGGTGACGGCGCCGACGGCGCTGTTGGTGTGCAGGGTGGAGAGCACCAGGTGGCCGGTCAGCGAGGCCTGCACGGCGATGTCGGCGGTTTCCTGGTCGCGGATCTCGCCGACCATCACTACGTCCGGGTCCTGGCGCAGGATGGCGCGCAGGCCGCGGGCGAAGGTCATGTCCACCCGCGGATTGACCTGGGTCTGGCCGATGCCTTCCAGGTAGTACTCGATCGGGTCTTCCACCGTGAGGATGTTGCGCGAGCGGTCGTTGAGGGTGACCAGGCCGGCGTACAGGGTGGTGGTCTTGCCCGAGCCGGTGGGGCCGGTGACCAGGATGATGCCGTGGGGCTTGCGCAGGTTCTCGTCGAGCAGACGGCGGTCGCGCTCGCTCATGCCCAGGTGTGTAAGCGACAGGCGCCCGGCCTGCTTGTCGAGCAGACGCAGCACCACCCGCTCGCCATTGGCCGACGGCAGGGTGGAAACACGGATGTCGACCTCGCGGCCGCCGACCTTGAGCGAGATGCGCCCGTCCTGCGGTACGCGCTTCTCGGCGATGTCCAGGCGTGCCATGACCTTGACCCGCGAGACCAGCAGCGCCGCCAGTTCGCGGCGCGGCTCGATCACTTCGCGAAGGATGCCGTCGACGCGAAAGCGCACCACCAGACGTTTCTCGAAGGTTTCCAGGTGGATGTCGGAGGCGCCAGCCTTGATCGCCTCGCTGAGGATGGCGTTGATCAGGCGGATGATCGGTGCGTCGTCCTCCTGCTCCAGCAGGTCGCCGGATTCGGGGGTGAGCTCGGCCAGGCTGGCCAGGTCGAGCTCGGCACCCAGGCCCTCGGCCATCTGCCGCACTTCGGAGGAGTCGCGCTGGTAGGCCAGGGCCAGTTCCTGCTCGAAGGCCTCGGGCTCCAGCCAGTGCAGCGGCAGCACGCGACCGGCGAAGCGCTGGGCCTCCTGCACGGCGGTCAGGCTGGCGCCACGACGCACCTGCAGCTGGGCCTGGCCGAAAGGCTCGCGCAGCAGCACGCCGTGGCGTTTGGCGAAGGCGAAGGGCAGCGAGCGCAAGGTGGGACTTGCGGGAGCCGTCAGGGCGGCGTGGGTATCGGTGGACATGGGCGGATGCGTTCCCCGAACAGAAGATCCATCTTGCTGTTGTTCTTGTTGTTTTTATGGCATGGCCGAGGCGCCAAGTTAACGGATTTGCGCAAAAACTGCAGTGCCGATTTCGCAGGCGGCAGCACAGCCTGGAGTAGAAGTGTGATGGACGTAAGGCGCGCGCCAAAAAACAGCCCCGGCACGGGCCGGGGCTGTTCAGCAAGGGATGACCCTTATTTGTCTTCGTGACGCTGGTGCTTGAAGAACACCCCGTTGTCGCCGAAGGCCGAAGCGATGAACGGCGAGGTCAGCTCCATCTCGCCTATCTTCACCGCGCTGTTGCGCCGTTGCTGGGCGTAGCTGCGATTGGTCGACGGCAGGATCGAGGTCTTGATCTCCATCGAGGTGGCGTAGACGTCGTACAGCTTGGTGCCGGCGGTGAGGCTCGTCAGGTCGCTGCGGAAGTCATGCGCCGCACTGGAGAACAGGCTGCGCAGCTCCGGCTTGGGCACGAAGTAGATCTGCGTCGGCGCCTTGACCGAAGTCACGGCCTGGCCGGTCTGGGTCACTTCGGCCATGTCGTCCACGCGCAGCAGGGTCGGCTTGAGGCTGACCAGCGAGAACAGCAGCGTGGTGCCCAGGGTATCGTTGGTCTCCGGCAGGACGAACTGCGACAGCTCGTTGGCGAAGAAGTTGTGGTTGCTGCCCTGCCCGCTCAGGGTGTAGAGCGCGGAGACGTTCTGCGACGGCTTGCCGTCGACGAAGGCCTTCCACGCCAGGCCCGGCTGGAAGCCGTTGGTTGCCGGGTCGCCGGCCACCGACAGGCGCAACAGGCCGCTGTCGGCGCCCTGGAACAGGCCGGTGTAGGGATGCCCCGGCACGGCGGTGAACTTGACCTTGGCCATCACGCCATGCGGGTGCATGGCCTTCTCGTAGCCGGCCGGTGCCACGTCGGACTTGGTCTGCACCTTCTTCCACAGCACCGAACTGATCAGGCCACCGACATCCACCGGCGGAATGACCGGCAGCTGGCCTTCGACGTACTGGCTGCGCAGGGCGCCGTTGACCCACAGGTTGTCCTGCTTGGCCTTGCCCGGCCAGCTCTCGTAGTCGGCCGGGATGTTCAGACCCCAGGGCTTGAAGGCGTTTTCCACGCCAGCCAGGCTGTTGACCAGCTGCGGATTGTGGCGTTTGAGCACGTCGACCATGGTGGTGTTCTCGACCCAGGCCAGGCCCTCGGCGGTGTAGATCTCCGGGCGGTAGTCCTTGGTGTAGAAACGGTCGGTCATCAGGCGCCGCGAGGCGTTCATGATGAAGATCTGGAAGGCCGTCTCGCCGAAGGCGAAGCCGTCCGGACGCACGGTCTCGGCCAGCATGCCGACCAGGGTGTCGATCTTCTCGATGTCGTTGCCGTAGATGCGCTTTAGGTTGGCCAGGGTGGCCGGGTCGGTGGTCAGGTCCTCGAACTTGGTGATCGGGTTGAGGCCGATCTCGCGGCGGAACTCGTTGTAGCGCGGCACCCCGCGCTCGCGGTCACGCAGCACGTCGATGGTCGCCAGGTCGATGTTGCCGACCAGCGGCATGGACAGGTTGCGCAGGAAGTTCGGGTAGTTGTTGAGGGTCAGCGAGCCCGGGTTGGTGATGCCGAAGGAGTACCACAGGCGATCGGGATTCTCGTAAGCCAGCAGCTCCTCGGCGTCGGCGTCGCGGGTCTCCTGCAGCGGCACGGTGCGCGCGATGATGTTCGAGCCGATGTCGTAGACATCGACCTTGTCGCGCATCAGCGGGTGCATGCGGTAGACCGCGACGAACTCCTCGGTCAGGGTGTAGGGCACGCCGTAGTTGTTCGGGTTGGTCGAGCCGACGATGCCGGCCAGGGCATGGTCGATGGCCGAACTGCCGGCCTGGCTGCCGTCGATGCCGAGAATGCGCAGGACGAAGGAGTTGGAGCTGGCCAGGTCCTCCTGCAGCATGCGCGCCTCTTCCTGATACTTGTCACGCTCCGGACCGGAACCCAGCAGGCCCCACCAGTTGGCGTACATGGCGCGTTCGGTGACCGGGTTGGCGATCACCGCCGGGGTCCATTCCACGGTGTGGATCTTGGCCATCAGCGCGGAGTTGACCAGGCGCGCACGGTCGTACAGCCACTGGTCGTCCTTGTCCGGGTACTTCTGCTGGAGCATCGCCGCGATGGCGTTGTGCTCCTTGGTGAACAGCTGGTGCAGCATGCTCAGGCCGACCCACCAGTTCTCGTTGAAGCCGGTGATCGGCTTGCCGCTGAGGAACTCGGTCGGCAGGGTGCCGTCGGGGTTGATCTTCAGCTTGCCGCCCTCGAAGGCGCGCACCTTGTCGTTGGTGGCCTTGCTGCTGCCATACAGCTGCGAACCATCCCACCAGTGGGTGTTGTGGTTGCGGTAGGTGGCCGGCTTGCCGGCCTCGGCCGGGGTACGGGTCGGGTCGGGCTGGGTGCGGCGCACGGACAGGCTGCCGGAGCCGAGCACGTCGCCAGCCGGCAGCGGCACCTGGATCGGGTTGGCTTCGGCGTTGGGGCCGTGTTCGACCCAGTCATGCACCATGAACTGGATCCAGGAGGCGGCGATGAAGTTGAGGCTGGGCGCCGGCTTGAACTCGCCACGCGCCATCAGCACGTTACTCACTTCCCGCGGATTGGGACTGAGCAGGGTGTCGGCCTCGGTCTCGCCATGGGTCACGCTGGGGTCGACGTTGCGCCCGAAGCGGCGGTACACCGAGCCCTCGGCCGGGTTGGCGAGGATGTTACAGGTGCCGTCCTCGGTACGCGCCACCTGGCTGCGGGCATCACAGGTGATGCTGGCGTTGGCCGCGGGCAGGTTGTCGACGTCGAACAGGTTGTTCTTGAACAGCACGTCGCGCTCGAGCGCGAGCGTGATCAGGCCGGCATAGATGCCCAGGGTGCCGAACTTGACCAAGCCCGGCCACGTGACCCAAACAGACATGGCGATATCTCCCGATTTCTTCTTGTACTAATGGGGTTGCTTGCCGGCTTTTCCGGCAGGCGGGAGATTAGGCAGTTGCGCGCGCCCCTCCCCCCTCCCCGGGGAGGGGCATGGCGCATTAGCCGTTGCGGGCCTGCATGGCGAGGATGGCTTCGGTACGCCCGGAGAGGCTCAGCTTCGAGTAGATGTTCTTCAGGTGCCACTTGGTGGTGGACAGGGCAATGCCGGTGCTGACGCTGATCTCGCTGTTGGACAGCCCCTTGAGCAGGCAGGCGAAGATCGCCGCCTCCTTGTCGGTGAGCTGTTTCAGCGACTCGGACAGGAGCGCCGGCGGCGCCTGGCCTGTGCCCTGGAGGAAGTCGGCGTAGGCCTCGCGATAGGCCTCCGGCGCCTGCAGCCGGCCCGAGCGCAGCAGGCCGAACACCGCCTCGGCGAAGCCGGGCGCCTCGTCGAATACCGAGCGGTTGATGTTGACGATGCCGAAGCGCTCGACCAGCGCCAGCAGGGCCCTGTCCTGCTCGTCCGCCCCCAGCTGCGGGGCGTTCAGCACCAGCAGGTTGGCCTCCACCACCAGCGCACGGGCCTTCATCTCGCTGTTCTGCAGCGCCTGCGCCAGCACCTTGAGGATGCGGCAGGCGCGCGGCTGGGCGCCGCGCATCACCAGCCAGTACACAGCGGCCAGACCGTAGCGCTCCCAGCACTCTTCATAGGGGCGCACCCTCTCCCACTCGCCGGCGGCCAGGCGCTCCTCGATACCCAGGCGCTGGGCCAGGGCGTCTAGCGCCGCCGGGCGCCCGTCGAGATAGGCCTGACGCATGCTCTCCTGCGCCGCCTGGCTGGCGAAGCGCGCGTAGTTACCCAGTTGCAGGATGCGTGACAGCTGCTCCAGCAGGCGCGTAGCGCGGCCCTGGGACTGGCGCCGGTGAAGCAGGCGCGACAGGGTGATGTGCACGGTGGCGATGGTCTCGGTGGCCGAGGACGACGTGACCATGGCCATCAGGTCCTCGCACAGCTGCTGGGCGGCGACCAGCTGGTTCTGCTCGTACAGCGCCACCACCATGGCGGTGGCACGGTTGACCCAGGCCGGCGAGGAGCGCTCGGTGCGCTGGTAATCCAGGCAGACATCCTTGCGCGCGCTGGTAGCGCGCCCGGCGTTGCGGTTGCACAGGGCGATGATCAGGTCGGCGTAGCTCTCCAGGAACAGCTGGCCGGTGCTGGCCAGCAACGCCTTGGCCTCCAGCGCCAGCTGGATCGACTGCTCCAGGCGGCCGTGCATCAGGTGGTGATAGGCGAGGATGCTCAGCGCCAGGGCACGGATGTCCGAGGCGACGCCCGCGGCCAGCAGGTCGGACCAGCGCTGGCCGGGGTCGAAGGCCAGGTCGTGCTGGAACAGCTCCAGGTTGAGCGCCAGCAGCTGGCGGGTCGGCTCCTCCAGGCCCGGCTGGCCGGCGCAGCGCGCCACCAGTTCGTCCAGGCAGTAGCGCGCCCGGTGGAAACGCCGCGACAGGGTCAGGGCATAGGTCATCGGCACCAGCAGGCGCGACTGTGCGCAGAGTTCTGCCTCGCTCAGCGGTTCCAGCCACTTCAGCACCTCGGCGAAGTGACCGCTGCGCACCCATTGCTCGCAGGCCTCGCCCAGCAGGCCGTGGAACAACGCGCGATCGCCACTGCGCTGGGCATGCTGCAGGGCCAGTTCCAGGTCACCACGCTGCTGCAGCACCAGGGCTGCCCGCCGATGCAGTTGCGCCACTTCCTGCGGTTTGTACATGGCCAGGCGCCGGGCGAGGAAATCGTGCAACAGGGCATGGTAGCGGTAGCAGCCGGGGTACTCGTCCACCGGCAGCATGAACAGTTCGCGCGCCGCCAGATCCTCCAGCAGCAGGGCCGAACCGCTGCGATCGAGCACCCGGTCGCACAGCTCGCCGTCGAAGCGCTCGAAGATCGCGCTGCACAGCAGGAAGTCATGCAGCTGTGGCGACAGCTTCTTCAGCACCACGTGGCCGAAGTAGTCGACTATCTCCGGATGGCCGCCACCGAAACGCTGCAGGGCCTCGGTACCGAAGCGCGCATAGGCCATCAGGGCCATCTTCACCCCGACCATCCAGCCCTCGGTCATGGCCATCAGGCTGCCGACATAGGCCGGGCTGAGATCAGGACCACCCAGGTAGGCATTGAGGTGCTGGATCTGCACTGGCGACAGGCGCATGTCGTGCTGGTCGATGCACAGCAGCTTGTTGTCCAGCTTCAGGCGGCTGAGGGAGAACCCCGGATGGTTGCGCCCGGACAGTATGACCCGGGTGTTGCCCGCCAGGCGTTCGAGCATGGCCGAGAGCACGTCGAGGATGATCGGCTGGCCGATGCACTGGAAGTCGTCGAGGACCAGGTAAAGGCGCCTCTCGATACGATTCAGCGCGTCGGCCAGGTACTCGCCGAGCACCTCGGGTGACTGGTGCATCTCGGCGGCGAAGGGGTTGAACCAGGACAGGTCGAAGTCCTCGACCTGGGCGCGGATGTTTTCGGCCAGGTGGCGAAAGAAGCGTACCGGCTCGTTGTCACGCGCCTGCAGTGAATAGTGCACCACACTCCCGAAGGGGCGGTCGGCCTGCCACTGGGCCAGCAGGGTCGACTTGCCGGAGCCTGCGGGCGCCAGCAATAACGTCAGGGGAAACTGCTCGCTACGGCAGAGCAGTTCCAGCAGCTCCGCGCGTGCAAACCCCACGGGAGCCGCGACGGGCGGCTTGCGATCTTCCATGGCGGTGATCCGTCTGGCTTATTGTTATTGTTGAACGGGAAGCACGTGGGGCCGATGATAGCGACTCGTTCGCCGGAAGTTTCGAAATGTTTCACGCTTCCGGCGCAGCGGAGAGTGCACCAGCGCGCAGATAGGCGACGCGAATACGCCATGGACGAAGGACTTGCGTTAAGGTTGCCTGCGCCCGCAGAGTACGGGCCGGATTGCGAGACGCCGAGCAGAGCGTCCGCACAGAATAAGAAGAACACCGGGGGATCCATGCCTTGAGTAGCACCCGCACCCGCCTGCCCGCCTGGCTGCAGCGCCACGGCGTGACCGGCCTCTGCCTGCTCGTGGTGC
Source organism: Aquipseudomonas alcaligenes (assembly GCF_003205495.1). GTDB lineage: Bacteria > Pseudomonadota > Gammaproteobacteria > Pseudomonadales > Pseudomonadaceae > Aquipseudomonas > Aquipseudomonas alcaligenes_B. The sequence goes on from NZ_QJRX01000004.1 coordinate 121,399, forward strand.
TGCTCATCACCCTCAGCCTGAGCAAGCAGAGCGTCGATTTCCTTCGCCTGCTGCGCAGCGAGGCTGCGCCGCCAGCGGCTCCGGCAAGCATCGCCGAGCGCCAACCGCTGTCCATCCAGCGCCTGCAGTATCTGTTCGGTACGCCCGCGGCCAGGCCGCGCGGCGACCAGGCCGCCCCCGCTACCCGACAGCAGATGACCCTGCTGGCCAGCTTCGTCAACCCGGATGCAGCACGCTCCGCGGCGATCATCCAGGTCGCCGGCGACAAGCCCAAGCGCATCGCCGTGGGCGAGCAGGTCAACGCCAGTACCCGCCTGCAGGCCGTCTATCAGGACCACGTGGTGCTCGACCGCGGCGGCGTCGAGGAGAGCCTGCGCTTCCCCGCCGTGCGCCAGCCCTCGCTGACGCCGGCCTACTCGGCGCTGGAGCCCACCGCCAGTCAACTGGAACAGCTGCAGGACGAGGACGTCCAGGCCCTGCAGGAGCGCATCCAGAACCTTCAACAACGCATGGAAGGCGGCGACATCCCGCAGCCCGAAATACCGGAAGCCGAAGACAGCCCATGATCGACTCCAGAATCCCGCCGCACAAACGCCTGCCCCTCGCCCTGCTGCTGGCCGCGAGCTGCCTCGCCGCCCCGCTGCCGCTCGTCCATGCCGCCGAGCCGGTGGCGGTGAGCCAGGGCGCCGAGACCTGGACCATCAACATGAAGGACGCCGATATCCGCGACTTCATCGATCAGGTGGCGCAGATCTCCGGCGAGACCTTCGTCGTCGATCCGCGGGTCAAGGGTCAGGTCACGGTGATCTCCAAGACCCCGCTGGGCCTGGAGGAGGTCTACCAGCTGTTCCTCTCGGTGATGAGCACCCATGGCTTCAGCGTGCTGGCCCAGGGCGACCAGGCGCGCATCGTGCCGGTCACCGAGGCGCGCAGCGGCGCCAACAGCAGCCGCAGCGCGCCGGACGATGTGCAGACCGAGCTGATCCAGGTGCAGCACACCTCGGTCAACGAACTGATCCCGCTGATCCGCCCGCTGGTGCCGCAGAACGGCCACCTGGCTGCTGTGGCCGCCTCCAACGCGCTGATCATCAGCGACCGCCGGGCCAATATCGAACGCATCCGCGAACTGATCGCCGAGCTCGACGCCCAGGGCGGCGGCGACTACAACGTGATCAACCTGCAACATGCCTGGGTACTGGACGCCGCCGAGGCACTGAACAACGCGGTGATGCGCAACGAGAAGAACAGCGCCGGCACCCGGGTGATCGCCGACGCCCGCACCAACCGCCTGATCCTCCTCGGCCCGCCGGCCGCCCGCCAGCGCCTGGCCAACCTGGCCCGCTCGCTGGACATTCCCAGCACCCGTTCGGCCAATGCGCGGGTGATTCGCCTGCGCCACAGCGACGCCAAGAGCCTGGCCGAGACCCTGGGCGACATCTCCGAGGGATTGAAGACCGCGGAGGGTGGTGGCGAAGCCGCCAGCAGCAAGCCGCAGAACATCCTGATCCGCGCCGACGAGAGCCTCAATGCCCTGGTCCTGCTGGCCGATCCGGACACCGTGGCGACCCTAGAGGAAATCGTGCGCAATCTCGACGTACCGCGCGCCCAGGTGATGGTCGAGGCGGCCATCGTGGAAATCTCCGGGGACATCAGCGACGCTCTCGGCGTGCAGTGGGCGGTGGATGCCCGCGGCGGCACCGGCGGTCTCGGCGGGGTCAACTTCGGCAATACCGGGCTGTCGGTGGGCACCGTGCTCAAGGCCATCCAGAACGAGGAAATCCCCGATGACCTGACCCTGCCGGACGGCGCCATCATCGGCATCGGCACCGAGAACTTCGGCGCGCTGATCACCGCCCTCTCCGCCAACAGCAAGAGCAACCTGCTGTCCACGCCCAGCCTGCTGACCCTGGACAACCAGGAGGCGGAAATCCTGGTCGGGCAGAACGTGCCTTTCCAGACCGGCTCCTACACCACCGACGCCTCGGGGGCGAACAACCCCTTCACCACCATCGAGCGCGAGGACATCGGCGTGACCCTCAAGGTCACCCCGCACATCAACGACGGCGCCACCCTGCGCCTGGAAGTGGAACAGGAGATCTCCTCCATCGCCCCCAGCGCCGGGGTCAACGCCCAGGCGGTGGACCTGGTGACCAACAAGCGCTCGATCAAGAGCGTGATCCTGGCCGACGATGGCCAGGTCATAGTGCTGGGCGGACTGATCCAGGACGACGTCACCAGCACCGACTCCAAGGTGCCGCTGCTGGGTGACATCCCGCTGATCGGCCGGCTGTTCCGCTCGACCAAGGACACCCACGTCAAGCGCAACCTGATGGTGTTCCTGCGCCCGACCATCGTCCGCGACCGCGCCGGCATGGCCGCGCTGTCGGGCAAGAAGTACAGCGATATCAGCGTGCTGGGTGCCGACGAGGATGGCCACAGCAGCCTACCGGGCAGCGCCGAGCGCCTGTTCGACAAACCCGGCGCCGGTGCCGTGGACCTGCGCGACCAGTAATGGGCGGCGGGACGGCGTCCCGCCAGCGCTACTGGGCCTTCTTGATCAGGCCGACGATGAACAGCAGGACCAGGGCACCGATCACCGCGGTCACCAGCGAGCCGATCAGCCCACCACCGGCGGACACGCCCAGGTAGCTGAACAGGTGGCCGCCGATCACCGCGCCGACTATGCCCACCACCAGGTTGCCGATCAGCCCGAAGCCGCCACCACGCAGCAACTTACCGGCGATCCAGCCGGCAACGGCGCCGATGATCAGGAAAAGGATGAGGTTCATGGGGCAGCTCCTGGGCTAGGACGTTTCCCCAAGACTAGCTGCTGATTGCGGAAAGGCCCGCCGCAAGCCCCCGCCCCTGCCTTTCGCGGCAGGAACGGGGGCCCCCGTCCTCAGAGCGCGGCCAGGCCGCGGGCCAGGTCGGTCTTGAGGTCGGCCACGTCTTCCAGGCCCACGGCGACGCGCACCAGGTTGTCGCGGATACCGGCATTGGCCCGCTCCTGCGGCGACAGACGCCCATGGGAGGTGGTGGCCGGATGGGCGATGGTGGTCTTGGTGTCGCCGAGGTTGGTGGTGATCGAAATGACTTTCGTCGCGTCGATAAAGCGCCAGGCCGCCTCCTTGCCGCCCTTGACCTCGAAGCTCAGCACCGCGCCGAAGGCACTCTGCTGACGCTTGGCCAGCTCGTGCTGCGGGTGGCTGGACAGGCCGGCGTAGTAGACCCTGTCGATGCCCGGCTGGGTCTCCAGCCAGCGGGCCAGCTCCAGCGCGCTGGCGCTCTGCGCCTGCATGCGGATGCGCAAAGTCTCCAGGCCCTTGAGGAACATCCAGGCGTTGAACGGGCTCAGGGTCGGCCCGGCGGTACGCAGGAAGCCGACCAGCAGCTCCATCTGCGCGCGGCGCCCGGCCACCACGCCACCCAGGCCGCGACCCTGACCATCGATGAACTTGGTCGCCGAGTGCATGACCAGGTCGGCACCCAGCGCCAGCGGCTGCTGCAGGGCCGGAGTACAGAAGCAGTTGTCCACCGCCAGCAGCGCGCCACGGGCATGGGCGATCTCGGCCAGGGCGGCGATGTCCACCAGCTCGGCCAGCGGGTTGGACGGCGACTCGACGAACAGCAGCTTGGTGTTGGGCTTGAAAGCCGCCTGCCAGGCGTCCAGGTCGGACAGCGGCGGGTAGTCGACCTCGATGCCGAAGCGCTTGAGGTACTTCTCGAACAGGCTGATGGTCGAGCCGAATACGCTGCGCGACACCAGTACATGATCGCCGGCGCTGCACAGACTCATGACGATGGCCAGGATGGCGGCCATGCCGGAGGCGGTGGCCACCGCCTGCTCGGCACCTTCCAGCGCGGCGATGCGCTCCTCGAAGGCGCGCACGGTCGGGTTGGTGTAGCGCGAGTAGACGTTGCCCGGCTGCTCGCCGGCGAAGCGCGCAGCGGCGTCGGCGGCGCTGCGGAACACGTAGCTGGAGGTGAGGAACATGGCCTCGCCATGCTCGCCCTCCGGCGTACGGTGCTGACCGGCGCGCACCGCCAGGGTGTCGAAGCCGACGCCTTCGAGGTCGCTGTCCAGGCGCCCTGCTTCCCACTCCAGACTCATGGCCCGCTCCTTCAGTCGTTGTGCAGATCGATGATAGCGCTGGCGCTGTGCACCTTGACCTTGGCCGCGTCGTTGCGCGCCTGCTCGATCTTGTTCAGATAGGCCTCGTTGACGTCACCGGTGACGTACTGGCCGTCGAACACCGCGCAGTCAAAGTGCTCGATCTTGATCTTGCCGCCGCCAACCGCTTCCTTGAGATCGTCCAGATCCTGGTACACCAGCCAGTCCGCGCCGATCAGCTCGGCCACTTCCTCGGTGGTACGGCCGTGGGCGATCAGCTCGTGGGCGCTCGGCATATCGATGCCATACACGTTGGGATAACGCACCGCCGGGGCCGCGGAGCAGAAATACACCTTCTTGGCACCGGCCTCGCGGGCCATCTGGATGATCTGCTTGCAGGTGGTGCCACGCACGATGGAGTCGTCAACCAGCATCACGTTCTTGCCGCGGAACTCCAGGTCGATGGCGTTGAGCTTCTGGCGGACCGACTTCTTGCGCGCGGCCTGGCCGGGCATGATGAAGGTGCGGCCGATGTAGCGGTTCTTGACGAAGCCCTCGCGGAACTTCACACCCAGCTGGTTGGCCAGTTCCAGGGCGGAAGTGCGGCTGGTGTCCGGGATCGGGATGACCACGTCGATGTCGTGATCCGGGCGCTCGCGCTGGATCTTCTCGGCCAGCTTCTCGCCCATGCGCAGGCGCGCCTTGTACACCGACACGCCGTCCATCAGCGAATCGGGACGGGCCAGGTAGACGTGTTCGAAGATGCACGGCGAGTACTGCGGGTTGGAGGCGCACTGGCGAGTGTGCAGCTTGCCGTCCTCGGTGATGTATACCGCCTCGCCCGGCGCCAGGTCGCGGATCAGGCTGAAGCCGAGCACGTCGAGGGCGACGCTTTCGGAGGCGATCATGTACTCCACGCCCTCGTCGGTGTGGCGCTGACCGAAGACGATCGGGCGGATCGCATGGGGGTCGCGGAAGCCGACCACACCGTAGCCGGTGATCATCGCCACCACGGCGTAACCACCGCGGCAGCGGGCATGCACGCCGGCGACGGCGGCAAACACGTCCTCTTCGGTCGGCTGCAGCTTGCCGCGCACCGCCAGCTCGTGGGCGAATACGTTGAGCAGCACTTCCGAGTCGGAGTTGGTGTTGACGTGGCGCAGGTCGGACTCGTAGATCTCGCGCGACAGCTGCTCGACGTTGGTCAGGTTGCCGTTGTGCGCCAGGGTGATGCCGTACGGCGAGTTGACATAGAACGGCTGCGCCTCGGCGGAGCTGGAGCTGCCGGCGGTGGGGTAGCGCACGTGGCCGATGCCGACGTTGCCCACCAGGCGCTGCATGTGGCGTTGCTGGAACACATCGCGCACCAGGCCGTTGTCCTTGCGCAGGAACAGACGCCCGCCATGGCTGGTGACGATGCCGGCAGCGTCCTGGCCGCGATGCTGGAGCACGGTAAGGGCGTCATACAGGGACTGATTGACGTTGGACTTACCGACGATACCGACGATGCCGCACATGTGACGCAACCTCTGTGTAGTGAATCAGGCTAGTTCCGGGCTCTTACGGCAGTTTAGGCTGCAAGAGACCCTCGTAGGACGGAAGCTCGGGCGTATCGGTGATGCCGCTGGCGAGCCACTGGCTGGTCAGGCTCAGGATGAGGTTCTTCGACCAGTCCGCCACCATCAGAAAATGCGGCAGCAGGGTCGACTGCTGCCACCACTGATCCTGTTGCACCGGCGCCAGGCTCACCAGCCCCACCAGCACGACCACCAGCAGGGCCCCGCGCGCCGCGCCGAAGACCATGCCGAGAAAACGATCGGTGCCCGACAGGCCGGTTACCCGGATCAGCTCACCGATGAGGAAATTGATCAGCGCCCCGACCAGCAGGGTCACCACGAAGAGAATGGCGCAGGCGGCGATGACCCGCATCGACGGCGTCTCGATGAAATCCGTCAGGTGCTGCGACAGGGCGCCGCCGAACATCCAGGCGACCACACCGGCGATGATCCAGGTCAGCAGCGACAGGGCCTCCTTGAAGAAGCCACGGCGCAGGCTGATCAGACTGGAGATGGCGATGACGGCGATGATCGCCCAATCGACCCAAGTGAATGCCACGTTGCTGCCTACAGACGGGAAAGGCGGCGGATTTTAACAGAGCGGACCCGTGCGGGTAAGCCGGGTCCTCACTATGGGCGAGATAGCGTCAGCCGTTCTCCGGCTGGAAACGCACCACGAAACCGTTGAGCTTCTGCTGGCGGTTGAGCTGGTCGCGCAGGCGATCGGCCTCGGCACGCTCGATGACCGGTCCGACGAATACCCGGTTCATGCCATCGAAACTGCGGATATAGGCGTTGTAGCCACTGCTGCGCAGGGTCTGCTGCAGTTTCTCGGCACCGGCGCGGCTGGACAGGCTGGCCAGCTGTACCGACCAGCTGACCGGCAGGCTGTTGGCGTCCAGGCCGCTGGCCGGCTTCTCCTCGGGCGTGCTGGCCTGCACCGGCGCCTGCGGCTCGACGACCGGTTGCACCGGGGTGGCAATCGGCTCACTGGGCGATTGCGGCACCGGCTCCACCGGCGGCACTTCGTCCTCGGCCACCGGTTCGGGCACGCTCACCGGTTCCAGCGCCACTTCGGGCATGGTCGGCTTTGCCGGCATGGCCGGGGCATCGACCACCACCTGGCGCAGCTCGTCCTCGCGGGAAAACAGCATGGGCAGGAAGATCACCGCCAGCGCCACCAGCACCAATGCGCCGACTATCCGCTGCTTGAGCCCCTTATCCAGCACTGCCATCGCCCGCCTCCGCCTGTTGGCCGAGCCACTCCAGGGCCTCGGCCACGCAATAGAAAGATCCGAACACGAGGATCTCGTCATCCTCGTGCGCCTGGCCACACTGTACCAGCAATGCTTCGGCGACGCTGGAGCAGGCACGCACATCGGCACCCAGGTTGCGCAGGGCCGCTTCCAGCTCGCCCGCCGGGCGCGAACGCGGACTGTCCAGCGGCGCTACCGCCCAGCCCTGCACCTCCAGCTGCAACGGCGCCAGCACGCCGGCCAGATCCTTGTCGGCCAGCAAGCCGAATACCGCCAGCCGCCGCCCCTTGGGCGGGCGCGCGGCCAGGCGCGCGGCCAGGTATTCGGCGGCATGCGGGTTGTGCCCGACATCCAGCAGCAGGCTCAGCTGCTTACCCTGCCAGCGCGATTGACGACGCTCCAGGCGCCCCGCCACCCGGGTGGCGCGCAGCGCATTGGCCAGGCGCTCGGGCTGCCAGGCCAGCCCCAGTACGGCATAGGCCTGCAGGGCCAGGGCGGCGTTTTCCATCGGCAGATCCAGCAGCGGCAGATCGTGCAGTTCGAGCACCTGGCCGTCCGCGGTGAGACCGCGCCAGTGCCAGTTCCGCTCGCCGATGGCCAGGTCGTAGTCGCGCCCGCGCAGAAACAGGGGGCAATCCAGCTCGGCGACCCTCTGCAGCAGCGGCAGTGGCGGGTCGAGATCGCCACAGAACGCCGGCTTGCCCTGGCGCAGGATGCCGGCCTTCTCGAAGGCCACCGACTCGCGGGTGTCGCCCAACCACTCGGCGTGGTCCAGGCCGATGCTGGTGACCAGCGCCAGGTCGGCATCGACCAGGTTGACCGCATCCAGCCGGCCGCCGAGACCGACCTCCAGCACCACGGCGTCCAGGCCGGCTCGCTCGAACAGCCAGAAGGCCGCCAGGGTGCCCATTTCGAAATAGGTCAGGGAAATCTCGCCACGCCCGGCCTCGACAGCGGCGAAGGCTGCACACAGCTCCTCGTCGCTGGCATCGCGCCCTTCGAGCTGGACCCGCTCGTTGTAATGCAGCAGGTGTGGCGAGCTGTAGACGCCGACCTTGAGCCCCTGCTCACGCAGCAGAGCCGCCAGGAAGGCACAGGTGGAGCCCTTGCCGTTGGTGCCGGTGACGGTGATCACCAACGGCGCCGGCTTGCCCAGGCCGAGCCGGCGAGCGACCTCGCGCGAGCGCTCCAGGCCCATGTCGATGGCACTGGGGTGCAGTTGCTCCAGGTAGCTCAGCCAGTCGGCGAGGGATCGGCTCATGCAGTGGCCGCGGGGGTCGGCAGGTGCTGCAGCTGCGCCAGCAGGCGGGCCAGGCGCGGCCGCAGGTCGTTGCGGTGAATGATCATGTCGATGGCGCCATGCTCCAGCAGAAACTCGCTGCGCTGGAAGCCTTCCGGCAGCTTCTCGCGCACGGTCTGCTCGATCACCCGCGGACCGGCGAAACCGATCAGCGCGCGCGGCTCGGCGACTATCACGTCGCCGAGCATGGCCAGGCTGGCGGACACGCCGCCGTAGACCGGGTCGGTCAGTACGGAGACGAAGGGAATGCCCTCCTCGCGCAGACGCGCCAGCACGGCGCTGGTCTTGGCCATCTGCATCAGCGAGATCAGTGCCTCCTGCATGCGCGCACCGCCCGAGGCGGCGAAGCACACCAGCGGGCAGCGCTTCTCCAGGGCCACGTTGGCGGCACGCACGAAGCGCTCGCCGACGATGGCGCCCATGGACCCGCCCATGAAGCTGAACTCGAAGGCGCAGGCCACCACGGGCATACCCTGCAGCTTGCCGCTCATGGAGATGAGGGCGTCCTTCTCGCCGGTTTCCTTCTGCGCGGCGGCCAGACGGTCCTTGTATTTCTTGCTGTCACGGAATTTCAGGCGATCCACCGGCTCCAGCTCGGCGCCCAGTTCCTCACGGCCGTCGGCATCGAGGAACAGGTCCAGGCGAGTACGCGCATCGATGCGCATGTGGTGGTTGCACTTGGGGCAGACATCGAGGGTCTTTTCCAGCTCGGGACGATAGAGCACGGCATCGCAGGACGGGCACTTGTGCCAGAGCCCCTCGGGCACCGAGCTCTTCTTGACCTCGGAACGCATGATCGAGGGGATCAGCTTTTCTCTCAACCAGTTGCTCATGCTTACTCTCCGTAGCTGTTTCGGGGTCTTGGGCGACCCGGGCAAATGCTGATTCGGACCGTGGACGGCGACCGCCATGCCCCGGCCGGGGAACGATGGCTTATGGACGGCAGGCATCCGTCCGTCGTCACATCAGCCACCGCACGCCGCGCGAATGAATGCCCCGACCTTCTGCGCATCCTTGATCCCCTTGCTCGCCTCGACGCCCCCACTCACGTCCACGGCATAAGGACGCACCCGGGCGACGGCAGCCGCGACATTGTCCGGGCGCAGACCACCGGCCAGGATCAGCGGCTTGCTCAACCCCTGCGGTATCAATGACCAGTCGAAAGCCTCGCCGGTTCCACCGGGCACCCCCTCGACATAGGCATCCAGCAGGATGCCCTGGGCGCCCGGATAGTCAGCCACCCGGGCGACGATGTCATCGCCGGCCCTGACGCGCAGCGCCTTGATATAGGGACGCCCGAGGCCCTCGCACTGCTCGGCCGACTCGTCACCGTGAAACTGCAGCAGATCCAGCGGCACGCTGGCGAGGATATGCGCCAGCTCGTCACGAGCTGCATCGACGAACAGGCCGACCGTGGTCACGAAAGGCGGCAGCGCCGCGATGATCGCCCGCGCCTGCTCGACACCGACGGCCCGCGGGCTCCCGGCATAGAACACCATGCCGATGGCGTCGGCCCCGGCTGCGGCGGCGGCAAGGGCATCCTCGACCCGAGTGATTCCACAGATTTTGACGCGAACGGCTGTCAACGTGCCGGCACCTTCTGCAAAAGAAAAAATGATGGTAGCAAAGCCAGGCCGCAGTTTCAGCCGAAGCTTTGCGGCAGTGCGGAGAGGAAATGCGGCCCCAGGTAGCGCTGTGGCAGCTCGAATTCCTGCGGGTACTCCACCTGCACCAGGTACAGGCCATAGGGATGGGCGGTGACGCCGCCGCTGCGCCGATCGCGTGCCGCGAGCACCTCGCCGACCCAGCCCGGCTCACGCTCGCCGGCGCCTATGGTCATCAGCACCCCGGCGAAGTTGCGCACCATGTGATGCAGGAAGGCATTGGCGCGCACGTCGATGACGATGAAGCGACCATGCTCGATCACTTCCAGATGGTGCACCGTCTTCACCGGCGACTTGGCCTGGCACTGCACCGCACGGAAGGAAGTGAAGTCATGGGTACCGACCAGATGGGCCGCTGCCTCGCGCATGCGCGCCACGTCCAGAGGGCGGTGATTCCAGGTGACTTCCTCGGCCAGATGTGCAGGACGGATCGGATCGTTGTAGATCACGTAGCGATAGCGCCGGGCGAAAGCCTTGAAGCGAGCATGGAAGTCTGCCGGCATGACCTTGGCCCAGGTCACGCTGACATCGGCCGGCAGGTTGGCATTGCCGCCCATGACCCAGGCCTTGAGCGGGCGCTCGACGCGGGTATCGAAATGCACCACCTGGCCACTGGCATGCACGCCGGCATCGGTGCGTCCGGCACAGATGACACTGACCGGCTCGGCGGCGACCTGCGATAGCGCCCTCTCCAGCACCTCCTGGATCGAGGGCACGCCGGCCTCCTGGCGCTGCCAGCCACGGTAGCGGGCCCCCTTGTACTCGATGCCGAGGGCGATTCTGGAAACGCCAGCGGCGGCCATTTCGGCCGCCGCTGGTGGTATTGCGTCGGACATGGATCAGCTCAGCTTGGCGATCAGCTCACGTGCTTCCTGCTGCTGCCCCTCGTTACCCTCGGCGATCACTTCGTCGAGAATATCGCGGGCGCCCTCACTGTCGCCCATGTCGATGTAGGCACGTGCCAGATCCAGCTTGGTGGCGGTCTCGTCGGTACCCGAGAGGAAGTCGAAATCGTCGTCCACATCCAGCCCCGCTGCGCTAGAGGAAGCCTCCGGCCGAGCAGCCGGCAGCTCGTCGGCCAGACCGCCACTGAGCTCATTCAGCTCGGCGGAAACCTCGTCCAGCTGGGCGGCGAAGCTGTCCGCCACCGGAGCAGCGGGCGCCTCGTCGGCCAGCGACAAATCGAAGTCGGCCGGCATCTCCAGCTCGACCTCGGCAGCCGGCGCGATCGGCTCGTCATCCAGGCTGAGCATGAAATCATCTTCGGCAAAAGCAGCCGGCTTGCTCTCGGCCTCCAGGTCCAGACTGAAGTCGGCCAGATCGTCGCCCAGGGACAGGCTCTCAGCGGCAGCATCTCCGCCCAGGTCCAGATCGAAATCCATGTCGCTGGCAACAGTGCTGGCCGGAGCTGCCGGGGCGTCGAAGTCGAGGCCGGCATCCAGCTCCAGATCGTCCAACGTTGCCTCGGCAGCCGGAGTGCTCTGCGCAGTCGGCTCGTCCAGATTGACGTCCAGCTCGTCCAGGCTCAGATCGAAGGCATCATCCAGATCAGCGGCAGCAGGCTGCGGCGACGCCGGCTCGTCAAGCGTCAGGTCATCCAGGCTGAAGCTGTCCAGCTCATCGGCAGCAGCGACTGCGGCACCGCCAGCCAGGGCCGCTGCAGCCATCGCCGGATACTTGGCCTTGAGCTGGTCGACGGCACCGGCGGAGCCACCGATCTCGCGCAGTTCCTGCTCCTGGCGGGCAAAACCGTCACGGTCACCCAGCTCGGCGTAGACCTCCATCAGCTTCAGGCGCAGGTCGCCGCGCTGCGGCTCGTCATTGATCGCATTGTGCAGCAGCTCGGCAGCCTGACTGAACTTGCCGTAGGCGATGTAGATATCGGCCTCGCCCAGCGCATCGGCGGTCTGCGGCGCGACGCGCTCTTCAGCCTGACCACGGATTGCAGACTGGTCGGCAGCATCATCGAGCCCGGCAAAGCTGTCGTCCGGCAGGTCCATGTCGGAGGCAAAGGCGTCATCGCCCTGCTCGGCAGAAAGACTGTTCTGTAGCTCGGCCTCTTTCATCGCGTTACGGCGCGACAGCACCATCAGACCAATCAGCAGCGCCAGCAGCACACCGCCGCCAGCAGCACCGAGCAGCATGGGATTGGCCAGCAGCTGATCAAGCATGCCCTGCGGCTCCGACTCCTTGACCACAGGCTTGGTAACCGGCTTGGCAGGCTGCTCGGGCTTGGCAGCGGCCGGCTTGGCCGGCTGGGGAGCCGGCGCCTGCGCGGCAGGCTTGGCTGGCTCGACCTTGGGCGCCGGCTCTTCGTAGTTGAAATCGGTGGCAGCGGGCTTCTCGACCGGCTTCACCTCGGCGGGCTTGGCCTCGGCAACCGGAGCAGCCGGCTTGACCTCCTGCGGCTTGGCCTCAGCGGAAGGCGCGGCCGCAGCCTGGCCCTGCTTGGCCAGGTCGGCCTGCAGCTTGGCCAGCTGGCTATCCTTGAGTTCGAGCAGGCGCTGCGCCTTGTCGAGCTGGCTCTGCAGGTCGCCCAGGCGGCTTTTCAGCTCTTCGTTTTCGCGACGCGTGGAGTCCAGGCTTTCCTTGGTGACGGCCAGCTGGTCATTGAGCGCCTTGCTATCGCCCTTGCCCTTCTCGGTACCGGCAGTTGACTTACCACTGTCGGCGGAAACCAGCTTCAGGCTGTCCTTGGCCTCGGCCTTGGCCGGCGCCGCACCGGCGCTGTCACGCTTGGTGGCATCCAGCTGGCGGGAAGAACTGGCGGCGACGCTGCGCCCCTCACGCCAGGCGGCATTCTGCTCGGCGACCTGGGCCAGGGCTTCGGCCTGGCTGCGGCTCTTGATCTGCGCATCGGTAGGCAGGCGCAGCACCTGGCCACTCTTCAGACGGTTGATATTGCCGCCGATGAAGGCATTAGGGTTGAGCTCCTGAATGGCCAGCATGGCCTGGTGCACGCTACCGCCCTGGCGACTGCTCTGGGCGATTTCCCACAGGGTGTCGCTGGAAGTGGTCTTGTACTGATCGGCTGCAGCCTTCACCGGAGCCGCCGGGGCCGGAGCAGCCGGAGCGACTGGCGCGGCCGGGCGAGCCGGGGCACTGGCGCTGGGGGTAACCGGGCGCGGAGTGGGCGCCGCAGCCTGCGGGCGGGGTGCCGGTGCAGCGGCTACCGGCAGGCTCGGCGCAGTGGTCAGCGCCGGAGTGGGGGAATACAGCGGCGGATCGAGCAGCAGGGTGTACTCGCGCAGCAGCCGGCCATTCGGCCACAGCACTTCGACGAGGAAGTTGACGTAGGGCTCGCGCACCGGCTTGGTAGAGGTGATGCGAATCACGCTCTTGCCGTTGGGCTTGATGATCGGCGTGAACTTGAGATCGGTCAGGAAGTACTGGCGATCGACACCGGCCTTGTTGAACTCCTCGGCCGAGGCAAGCGCCGGGATCACCTCACCGGGTGCCAGATCGCGCACTTCGAGCAGCTCGATCTCCGCCACCAGCGGCTGGCTCAGCGAGGACTGCAGGTCGATCTCCCCCAGCCCCAGCGCATGTGCCGTACCGGAAGTCAGCGCGGAAGCAGCCGCAATTGCCAGCACCAGTTTGCGAACCCGAACCATAGTGTAATCCCTTGTTTTATCTTTTTTTCTCGTTGCACGAGAGGATTTTGAAGCGCGCTGCCTGCACCCGCCCAGAGGCGACTCCCCGCCAGCGAACTACCAAACCAGTATTGCCAAGCTAGAATAAATCTTCAAATTTGGGGCTAAGTATCTTTTACAGATAGTGTTTTATCAACAACTCGCCAATTTGCACAGCATTGAGCGCAGAGCCTTTTCGCACGTTATCTGACGCAATCCACAAATTAAGCTCGGCAGGGTCGTCCAGGCCAGCACGCAAGCGCCCAACATACAGTTCATCCTGGCCCACCGCATCCCCGACGACAGTCGGATAATCCCCCTCCTCCACCAGCTCGATACCCGCCTGCCGCCCCAGCAGTGCGGCAACTTCCTTTATATCCACCGCCTCTGCGGTTTCCAGGGAGACGGCCAGGCTGTCGCCGAAGAACACCGGCGCCACACAACAGGTGACCGCCACTTTCAGCCCCGAGACGCCCAGCACCCGCTTCAGCTCATCAGCCATCCGCCGCTCCAGCCGGGCATGACCACCCTCCCCCGACTCGCCAACCCGAGCCAGCAGGTTGAACGCCACCTGGCGATCGAACAGCTGCGGCTCCAGCGGGCGCATGTTGAGCAGCTCGGTGGTCTGCCGCGCCAGCTCGCTGACCCCGGCGCGCCCCAGGGTGGAAACGGCCAGGACCGCATTCAGGGTGATCTTGCGCAAGCCGGGCCGGTCGCGCAGCGGTGCCAGCACGGCAGCCAGGGCGGTGGCGGCCGGCGCCGGACTGGACAGCAGATAGGGCGCACTGGCACCAGCCAGCGCCTCGGCGTTGGCTTCGGGAACGACCGGCAATGCCTGCTCCAGGGTGCCACTCAGGTCGATCACCGAACAGCCGGCCGCCTGGGCCTTGGCGGCGTACTGGCGGCTGACCTCCTCGCCGGCGGCGAAGAACGCCAGGCGCACCTGGCTGAAGTCGAACCCGTCCAGCTCGCGCACCCGCAGGTTCTTGCCGCGGAAAGGCACGGACTGCCCCGCGGAATCGCCGCCCGCCAACAGATGCAGGCTGCCGAGCGGGAACTCGCGCTCCTCCAGCAACTGCACCAGGGTTTCGCCGACGGTGCCGGTGGCGCCGATCACGGCGATATCGAGGGTCTTGGACATCGGAAAGCCTTCTGGGAATAGCGAATGGCCGGCACTCTACCCGCACGGCGCAGAAAATAAAAAGGGCCGGTCATGGACCGGCCCTCTGGCGCAACACGCGCGATCAGCGCTCCAGCAGGATGCGCAGCATGCGCCGCAGCGGCTCAGCCGCACCCCACAACAGCTGGTCGCCGACGGTGAAGGCGCCGAGGTACTGCGAGCCCATGTTGAGCTTGCGCAGGCGGCCGACCGGTACGCTCAGGGTGCCGGTGACGGCGGTCGGGCCGAGGTCGCGGATGCTCGCCTCGCGGGTGTTCGGCACCAGCTTGACCCAGGGGTTGTGCTGGCTGATCAGGCCCTCGATGTCGGCCATCGGCACGTCCTTGTTCAGCTTGATGGTCAGCGCCTGGCTGTGGCAACGCATGGCGCCGATGCGCACGCACAGGCCGTCCACCGGAATCGGGCTCTTGATCCGGCCGAGGATCTTGTTGGTCTCGGCCTGGCCCTTCCACTCCTCGCGGCTCTGGCCGTTGGGCAGCTCCTTGTCGATGTAGGGGATCAGGCTGCCGGCCAGCGGCACGCCGAAGTTGTCCACCGGGAAGCCTTCGCCACGCATGGTCTCGGCGACCTTGCGGTCGATGTCGAGGATGGCGCTAGCCGGGTTGGCCAGGTCATCGGCCACCGCGCCGTGGATGGCGCCCATCTGCTTGATCAGCTCGCGCATATTCTGCGCCCCTGCTCCGCTCGCAGCCTGGTAGGTCATGGCACTCATCCACTCGACCAGACCGGCTTCGTACAGGCCGCCCAGGGCCATCAGCATCAGGCTGACGGTGCAGTTGCCGCCGATGTAGTTTTTGGTGCCGGCGTCCAGCGACTGGTCGATCACCTTGCGGTTGACCGGGTCCAGCACGATGACCGAGTCATCGGCCATGCGCAGGCTGGAGGCCGCGTCGATCCAGTAGCCGTTCCAGCCGGCTTCGCGCAGCTTGGGGAAGACTTCGTTGGTGTAGTCGCCGCCCTGGCAGGTCAGGATCACGTCGAGGCTCTTCAGCTCGTCGATGCTGTAGGCATCCTTCAGCGCAGCGACGTCCTTGCCAATCGCCGGGCCCTGGCCGCCGACATTGGAGGTGGTGAAGAACACCGGCTCGATCAGGTCGAAGTCACGCTCTTCCAGCATGCGCTGCATGAGCACGGAACCGACCATACCGCGCCAACCGATCAGACCTACACGTTTCATAACACTCGTACCTCGATAAGCAGCCCCGCCCTAGCGTGGCGGGGCTGGAAAGATTACAGGCTGCGCAGCGCCTCGACTACGGCATCACCCATGGCGGCGGTACCGACCTTGGTCTTGCCTTCCGACCAGATGTCGCCGGTGCGCAGGCCCTGATCCAGCACCTTGCTCACGGCCAGCTCGATCGCATCGGCGGCGGCGGACTGGTTGAAGCTGTAACGCAGCATCATCGACACCGAGAGAATGGTCGCCAGCGGGTTGGCGATGCCTTTGCCGGCGATGTCCGGCGCCGAACCGTGGCAGGGCTCGTACATGCCCTTGTTGTTGGCGTCCAGAGAGGCCGACGGCAGCATGCCGATGGAGCCGGTGAGCATGGAGGCCTCGTCCGAGAGGATGTCGCCGAACATGTTGTCGGTGACGATCACATCGAACTGCTTGGGCGCGCGCACCAGCTGCATGGCGGCGTTGTCCACGTACATGTGGCTCAACTCGACCTGCGGGTAGTCCTTGGCCACTTCCTCGACCACGGCGCGCCACAGCTGGCTGGAGGCCAGCACGTTGGCCTTGTCCACCGAGCACAGCTTCTTGCCCCGCACCATGGCCATGTCGAAGCCGACCTTAGCGATGCGGCGGATCTCGCTTTCGCTGTACGGCAGGGTGTCGTAGGCCATGCGCTCGCCGTTTTCCAGCACCTTGCTCTCGCGCGGCTGACCGAAGTAGATGCCACCGGTCAGCTCGCGGACGATGAGGATGTCCAGGCCAGCCACCACTTCCGGCTTGAGGCTGGAGGCCTCGGCCAGTTGCGGGTAGAGGATGGCCGGACGCAGGTTGCCGAACAGGCCCAGCTGCGAGCGGATCTTCAGCAGGCCGCGCTCCGGGCGGATGGCCGGGTCGATGGTGTCCCACTTCGGCCCGCCAACGGCGCCAAGCAGCACGGCATCAGCGGCACGCGCCTTGGCCAGGGTCTCGTCGGCCAGCGGCACGCCGTAGCGATCGATGGCGGCGCCACCCAGGTCATCGAAGGACAGCTCGAAACCGAGGCTGTACTTGTCATTGGCCAGGTTCAGCACCTTGACCGCCTCGGCCATGATTTCCGGGCCGATGCCGTCGCCGGGGAGAACCAGAATCTGCTTGCTCATGCTCAATCCTTAATCACTTGATCGCGCCGAACAGCCAGGGGCTGCTCTGCTGGTGTTTGGCTTCGAAGGCCCTGATCGCCTCCTGGTCCTGCAGGGTCAGGCCGATGTCGTCCAGGCCGTTGAGCAGGCAGTGCTTGCGGAAGGCATCGACCTCGAAGCGGTACTGCTTGCCGTCCGGGCGGGTCACGGTCTGCGCCGCCAGGTCGACGGTCAGCTGGTAGCCCTCGGTGGCCTCGCACTGGGCGAACAGCTCGTCGACTTCTGCATCCTTGAGGATGATCGGCAGCAGACCGTTCTTGAAGCTGTTGTTGAAGAAGATGTCGGCGAAGCTCGGCGCGATCACGGTACGGAAGCCGTACTCGTCCAGCGCCCAGGGCGCGTGCTCACGGCTCGAGCCGCAGCCGAAGTTCTCGCGGGCCAGCAGTACGCTGGCGCCCTGGTAGCGCGGGAAATTGAGCACGAAGTCCTGATTCACCGGGCGCTGGGAGCAGTCCTGGTTGGGCTGGCCGACATCCAGGTAGCGCCACTCGTCGAACAGGTTGGGACCGAAGCCGGTGCGCTTGATCGATTTGAGGAACTGCTTGGGGATGATCTGGTCGGTGTCGACGTTGGCGCGATCCAGCGGGCAGACCAGGCCGGTGTGTTGGGTAAAGGCTTTCATCTCAGTATTCCTCAGGCCTGGATCAGTTCGCGCACGTCGATGAAGTGGCCGGTCACGGCGGCGGCCGCGGCCATGGCCGGGCTGACCAGGTGGGTACGGCCACCGGCGCCCTGACGGCCTTCGAAGTTGCGGTTGGAGGTCGAGGCGCAATGCTCGCCGCTGCCCAGCTTGTCCGGGTTCATCGCCAGACACATGGAGCAGCCCGGCTCACGCCACTCGAAGCCGGCCTCGATGAAGATCTTGTCCAGACCTTCCTGTTCAGCCTGCGCCTTGACCAGGCCGGAGCCCGGAACCACCAGCGCCTGCTTGACGTTGGCAGCCACCTTGCGGCCCTTGGCCACCTGGGCGGCGGCGCGCAGGTCCTCGATGCGCGAGTTGGTGCAGGAGCCAATGAACACGCGATCCAGCTTGATCTCGGTGATCGGCTGGTTGGCGGTCAGGCCCATGTACTTGAGGGCGCGGACGATCGAATCGCGTTTGACCGGGTCGGCCTCGGCCGCCGGGTCCGGCACTTTCTCATCCACGGCCAGGACCATTTCCGGCGAAGTGCCCCAGGACACCTGCGGCTTGATGTCTTCGGCCTTCAGCTCGACCACGGTGTCAAACTGCGCATCGGCGTCGGACACCAGGGTCTTCCACTGGGCCACGGCCTTGTCCCAGTCGGAGCCCTTGGGTGCGAAGGGGCGACCCTCGACATAGGCGATGGTCTTCTCGTCCACCGCCACCAGGCCGACGCGGGCACCGGCCTCGATGGCCATGTTGCAAATGGTCATGCGACCTTCCATGGACAGCTCGCGGATGGCGCTGCCGGCGAATTCCAGGGCGTGGCCATTGCCACCGGCGGTGCCGATCTTGCCGATCACGGCGAGGACGATGTCCTTGGCAGTGACACCGAAGGGCAGCCGGCCTTCGACACGCACCTGCATATTCTTCATCTTCTTGGCCACCAGGCACTGGGTGGCGAGCACGTGCTCCACCTCGGAAGTACCGATGCCATGGGCCAGCGCACCGAAGGCGCCGTGGGTGGAGGTGTGCGAGTCGCCGCAGACCACGGTCATGCCCGGCAGGGTGGCGCCCTGCTCCGGGCCGACCACGTGGACGATGCCCTGGCGGCTGTCGTTCATCTTGAACTCGAGGATGCCGAAGTCGTCGCAGTTCTCGTCCAGGGTCTGCACCTGGATACGCGAGACTTCGTCGACGATGGCCTCCAGGCCGCCCTGGCGCTCGGCCTTGGTGGTCGGCACGTTGTGATCCGGAGTGGCGATATTGGCGTCCACGCGCCACGGCTTGCGCCCGGCCAGACGCAGGCCCTCGAAGGCCTGCGGCGAGGTCACTTCGTGGAGGATCTGCCGGTCGATGTAGATCAGCGACGAACCGTCGTCGCGGCGCTTCACCTCGTGCATGTCCCAGAGCTTGTCGTAGAGCGTCTTGCCGGCCATTTGCTTATGTCCTCGATCAGGTCATGTGCGGAGCGAGGGCTGATAACCCTTCTGCTGATGGGGCGATCCTAGGGATTCGGCTCGAATAACTCCAATTCATATTTTTTATTCCAAGCATTCCTGATCGGAATGCAATGCGCTATAAGACCGACAATCACCGAGCCGAGCGCAGACACCCATGGACCTGGCCAACCTCAACGCCTTCATCGCCATCGCCGAAGCCGGCAGCTTCTCCGAGGCGGCCGAGCGCCTGCACCTGACCCAACCAGCGGTGAGCAAGCGCATCGCCGGCCTGGAGCAGCAGCTCGACGTGCGCCTGTTCGACCGCCTGGGCCGCGAGGTGAACCTGACCGAGGCCGGACGCGCCCTGCTGCCGCGGGCCTACCAGATCCTCAATGTGCTGGACGACACCCGCCGCGCCCTGACCAATCTCAATGGCGAAGTCAGCGGCCGCCTGACCCTGGCCACCAGCCACCATATCGGCCTGCACCGCCTGCCGCCGCTGCTGCGGGCCTTCACCCGCCAGCATCCGCAGGTAGCCCTGGATATCCAGTTCCTCGACTCCGAGGTGGCCTACGAGGAGATTCTCCACGGCCGCGCCGAGCTGGCGGTGATCACCCTGGCCCCGGAGACCCGCGAGCCGGTGCACGCGGTGCCGGTGTGGGACGACCCGCTGGACTTCGTCGCCGCCCCCGAGCACCCGCTGGCGCGCAACGGCGCGGTGACCCTGGCCGACGTGGCGCTGCACCCGGCGGTGTTCCCCGGCGGCAACACCTTCACCCATCACATCGTCAACAACCTGTTCGCCGCCCAGGGGCTGGCGCCCAACATCGGCATGAGCACCAACTACCTGGAGACGATCAAGATGATGGTCTCCATCGGCCTGGCCTGGAGCGTGCTGCCGCGCACCATGCTCGACGACCAGGTGGTGCGCCTGCCGCTGCCGGGCATCCAGCTGCAGCGGCGCCTCGGCTACATCCTGCATAGGGAACGAACCCTGTCCAACGCGGCCAAAGCCTTCATGGCCCTGCTCGACCAGCAACGCCGCTTGCCTTGACGGCAAAACTGCGGCTAACGTGAGGACATAACGATAAAAAAGACGCCTGCATGCCGCTCCAGCGCCCCTTCCCACCAGGTGGCGAGGCCGTGCCGAGCGCCGGACGAGAACGCGATGTCCAGACCGCCCAAGCAGCCGCCCTTCCCCTACATCCCCGCCCTCGATCCCGCCGAGTTCGAGAAGACCTGGCAGGATGCGCCGCGCCTGCTCGCCGCCCTCAACGGCGCGCACCTGGGCGCCTGGTACTGGGACATCGAGAGCGGCAAGGTCAACTGGTCGCGCGGCGCCCAGGCACTGTTCGGCCTGGACCCGAAGAATCCGCTGGAACAGCGCGTCGACTACATCGAGCTGATCCCCGAGGAGGACCGCGCCAAGGTGCAGCAGCTGTTCCGGCAGGTGCTGGAAGGCCAGCCGATTGTCGAACCCCTGCGCCACCGCATCCGCTGGCCCGACGGCAGCCTGCACTGGCTGGAGATCAGCGGCCGACCGCAGCTGGACGCCAGCGGGCGCAAGCAGGTTTTCGGGGTGATCCGCGACATCACCCAGCAGCAGGAACAGGAACTGGCCCTGCGCGACAGCCAGGAGCGCCTGACCCTGGCCCTGGACTCGGCCAACCTGGGCACCTGGGACTGGCACATTCCCAGCGGCCTGCTCTATGCCTCGGAACGCGCCGCCAGCCTGCATGGCCTGCCCGCCGAGCCCTACCACGGCCCCTTCGCCGACTTCTTCGAGCGCGTCCCGACGACGGACCAGAAGCTCATGCGCCAGGCCTACCGCGACGCCTGCGCCGGCATCCAGCGCGAATATCAGGTGACCTACCGCACCCGCCTGAAGAACGGCGACACCCGCTACCTGGAGAGCACCGCCAAGCTCTACCGCGACAGCCAGGAGCAGCCGCTGCGCATGGCCGGAATCCTCATGGACATCACCGAGCGAGTGCTGCGCGAGCAGCGCCTGGCCTCCTCCGAGGAGAAGTTCGTCACCCTGTTCCAGGCCAGCCCCGAGCCCATCTGCGTGACGCGCATCCGCGATGGCGTGTTCGTCGAGGTCAACCCCAGTTTCTGCCAGGTGTTCGGCTGGCAGCCCGAGCAGATAGTCGGGCGTAGCGCCCCGGAGCTGCGTTTCTGGGTCGACGAGCGACAACGTGACCAACTGTTCGCCAAGCTGAACCAGCAACAGGGCCTCAACAACGAGGTGGCGCGCTTCCGCACCAAGGGCGGCCACCAGCTGACCTGCGTGGTGTCCAGCCGCTTCATCCGCGTCGACCGCCAGCTGTGCATCACCACCACCTTCCGCGACATCACCGAGCGCCAGGCCGCCGAAGCCGCGCTCAAGGCCAGCCAGGAGAAGTTCGCCAAGGCCTTCCATTCCAGCCCCGACGCCATCACCATCACCGAGCGTGACAGCGGGCGCTTCATCGAGGTCAACGAAGGCTTCTGCCGCCTCACCGGCTACCGCCCGGAAGAAGTGATCGGGCGCAGCGCCCTGGAGCTCAACGTCTGGGCCTACCCGGAAGAGCGCGCGAGCATGGTCGAGGCCATCATCCGCGATGGCCGCGTCTATCACCTGGAAATGCACGGCCAGCACCGCAACGGCGCGCTGCAGCTGGTGGAGGTCTCGGTCGAGCCCATCGAGCTGAATGGCACGCCCTGCCTGTTGCTGACCGCCCGCGACATCAGCGAACTGAAGGCTGCCCAGGCCCAGGTGCAGCACCTGGCCTACCACGACCCGCTGACCAACCTGCCCAACCGCGCCCTGCTGATGGACCGCCTGATTCAGCAGATCGCCCTGCTCAAGCGCCACGACCTGCACGGCGCCCTGATGTTCCTCGACCTCGACCACTTCAAGCACATCAACGACAGCCTCGGCCACCCGGTCGGCGATGCCGTGCTGAAGATGGTCACCGCCCGCCTGGAGGCCAGCGTGCGCCAGGAGGACACGGTGGCGCGCCTGGGCGGCGACGAGTTCGTGGTGCTGATTTCCGGCCTGGAAGGCAAGCGTTCCGAGGTCACCCGCCAGGTCCGCCTGGTGGCGGAAAAGCTGCGCCGCCTGCTGGCCGAGCCGATGCTGCTGGACGGCCATCGCCTGCAGGTGACGCCGAGCATCGGCATCGCCCTGCTGCCGGACCACGGCGACAACCCGACCGATCTGCTCAAGCGCGCCGACATTGCCCTGTACCGGGCCAAGGACTCCGGGCGCAACACCATCCAGCTGTTCCGCAAATCCATGCAGGAAGCGGCCAGCGAGCGCCTGCGCCTGGAGAACGACCTGCGCCTGGCCCTGGCCCGCGGCGAGTTCGAACTGTACTTCCAGCCCCAGGTGGATGCCCGCGACGACCGTGTGATCGGCGCCGAGGCCCTGCTGCGCTGGAGCCATCCGACCCTCGGCCAGCAGTCGCCGGGGCAGTTCATCCAGGTGCTGGAAGAAAGCGGGCTGATCCTCGAAGTGGGCGCCTGGGTCCTCGACGAGGCCTGCCATGCGGTGGCCAGCCTGCTGCAGCAGAAGCTGGTGCGCCGCGACAACTTCCAGCTGTGCGTCAACATCAGCCCCCGGCAGTTCCGCCAGGGCGACTTCGTCGAGCGGGTCGAGCGCTGCCTGCAGCTCAGCGAGCTGCCGGCCCGGATGCTCAAGCTGGAGATCACCGAGAGCATCGTGATCCAGAACCTGGACGACACCATCGCCAAGATGCTGCGTCTCAAGCGCCTCGGCCTGAGCTTCGCGATGGACGACTTCGGCACCGGCTACAGCTCGCTGACCTACCTCAAGCGCCTGCCGGTGGATGTGCTGAAGATCGACCAGTCCTTCGTCCGCGATGCCACCAGCGACCCCAATGACGCCGAGATCATCCGCGCCATCGTCGCCATGGCGCGCAGCCTCAATCTGGAGATGGTCGCCGAGGGCGTCGAGCAGCCCGAGCAGCTGGAATTCCTCCAGCAACAGGGCTGCCACCAGTACCAGGGCTACCTGTTCAGCAAGCCGCTGCCGCTCGAGGAGTTCCACCGGCTGCTGCACGCCCGGCGGCAGCCCTGAACAAGCGCGAAGGGCACCCGCAGGTGCCCTTCGCATGTCGCATCAGACAACCTCAGCCCTGCAGCACGGACTGCTGACCGCCGATGGGGATGCGCTTGACCTTGGCTTCCTCCGGCACGATGCGCACCAGGTCGATATTGAGCAGGCCGTTGGCCAGGTCGGCGGCCTTGACCTCGATGTGATCGGCCAGGCGAAACGACAGCTTGAAGCCACGCTGGGCGATGCCCTGGTGCAGATAGGTCACTTCGGCCGCATTGCGCTCGCGCTTGCCCCCCGTCACGGTCAGTACGCCGCGCTCGACCTGCAGCTCGAGATCCTCCTCCTGGAAGCCGGCGACCGCGATGACGATGCGGTATTCGTCCTCGCCATGCTTCTCCACGTTGTAGGGCGGGTAGGACGTCCCGGCGTCATTGCGCAGGGCAGACTCGAACAGGTCGTTGAAACGGTCGAAACCGATGGACTGGCGCAGCAGCGGGGCCATGGAAAATGCAGTGCTCATGACGTATCTCCTGAAGTTCAGCGAGTAGGTGGACCGCGGGACCCGACTGCGGCATCCCGCATTTCCTAGATGTGGACAGTCGGCAGGATTTCAATAGGTCGCATGGCGGCCGGCGACACGGCACAGGTCTAGTCGCTGGCGACCGGCGCCACACCGAGCAGTGCATCGAGACGCGCGCAGTCGTTTTCCCGGCGCACCTCGGCGAACAGCGCCACCGCCTGCGGGTAGCTGCGGGTGAGCATGGCCAGCCACTGCTTGAGACGCCCCGGCGCGTAGCGCGGCGCCAGCTTGCGCCGGGCCTGCCGCCAGAAGTCCCGGAGCAGTGGCAGCAGCTCGTCCCAGCTCATCGGCACGACGTCCTCGCCGGCACGCGCCGCGGCGATCTGCCGGGCCAGGTCGGGGCGCGAGACAAGGCCACGGCCGAGCATGATGTGCTCGGCGCCGCTGACCGCGCGGCAACGTTGCCAGTCGTCCACCGTCCAGATTTCGCCATTGGCGTAGACCGGCACGGCGACCACTTCCTGCACCCGCGCCACCCATTCCCAGTGAGCCGGCGGCTTGTAGCCGTCGACCTTGGTCCGCGCGTGCACCACCAGCTTGGCCGCCCCGCCCTCGGCCAGGGCGCGGGCACAGTCCAGGGCGCCGTCCGGGCTGTCGAAGCCCAGGCGCATCTTGGCGGTGACCGGAATCTCGGCCGGCACGGCGCGGCGTACCTCGCGCACGATGGCGTGCAGCAGCTCCGGCTCCTTGAGCAGCACGGCGCCGCCACGCGACTTGTTCACCGTCTTGGCCGGGCAGCCGAAGTTGAGGTCGATCACCGGCGCACCGAGGCTGCAGGCGAAGGCCGCATTGTCCGCCAGGCAGGCGGGGTCGGAGCCGAGCAGCTGCACGCGCAGCGGCGTGCCGGCGCGGGTGCGCGCCCCCTCGGCCAACTCGGGCGCCAGCTTGCGGTAGGCGGCCTCGGGCAGCAGGCGGTCGCTGACGCGGATGAACTCGGTGACGCACCAGTCGATGCCGCCGACACGGGTCAGCACATCGCGCAGGATCTCGTCGACCAGCCCCTCCATGGGGGCCAGGGCGATTTGCACGGCAGAGGTCTCGAAAAACGGGGTGGCGATTGTAGCCAGCACCGGGCCTGCCGAGTAGTGAGCCGCGATGGCTGGCCTAGAGTTCCAGGGGATAGGGCTGCAACAGCGCGCGCCCATAGCCCTCGACGAACTCCGTCGGCATGCGCTTGGGCTTGCCGCTGGACAGCTCGATGCAGACGAAGGTGGTCTGCGCACGCAACAGGGTGGTGGTGTCGGCCGGGCGCCACAGCTGGAAGCGGCGGGTCATCTTCAGCCGGTGGTCGGACTCGACGATCCAGGTGGCCATCTGCAGCTCCTCGCCCTCGTAGGCGCTGGCCAGGTAGTCGATCTCGTGGCGCAGCACCGCCATGGCGCGATCCAGACGGCGGTACTCGGCCAGGTCCAGGCCAAGGTGCTGCGAGTGGCGCCAGGCGCAGCGCTCCAGCCAGCTGACGTAGACCGCGTTGTTGGCATGGCCGAGACCGTCGATGTCGTCGGCATTCACCACCAGGTCGATGACGAAGGGCTCGGGCAGATCCCAGCTCATGGCTTGGCCTCCACGCCGGCGGCCAGGGCCCGGGCCTCGCTGGCCAGCTGGGTGATCTGGTCCCAGGCACGGGCGCGGATCAGGTTGTCCGGGGCGATCCAGGTGCCGCCGACACAGGCCACGTTGGGCAGGCGCAGGAAGCTCAGCAAATTGTCGGCGGTGATGCCGCCGGTGGGACAGAAGCGGATGCCGGTGAAGGGCCCCTTGAAGCTTTTCAGCATCTTCACGCTGGCGGCGCCATTGGCCGGGAACAGCTTGAGCGAGCGATAGCCGTACTCCAGCGCCAGCAGCACCTCGGACGGCGTCATCACCGCCGGCAGGTAGGGCAGCCCGGAGTCGTCGGCCGCCGCCGCCAGGCGCTCGGTGCAGCCCGGGCTGACGGCGAACTGGGCGCCGGCGTCGCGCGCTTCCTGGAACTGCTCGGCATGGATCACCGTGCCGGCGCCCACCAGCAGCTGCGGCAGGGCCTGGCGAATGGCCGCCAGGGCATCCAGCGCGCGCGGCGTGCGCAGGGTCACTTCCAGCACCTCGACGCCACCGGCGTACAGGGCACGTGCCAGGTCCACCGCCAACGCGCAATCCTCGATCACCAGCACCGGCAGCACCGGGCGGGCGCGTTGCAGCACCACATCCATCGTCAGGCCCATGTCACCTCCCCTTCAGCGAACGGCATTGGCTGCTGTGACGGCGCCCACTGGCCGCGAAGCACAACTTCGGCACAGTGGGCACATGGCAGGGAGTGTAACGTTTTAGCGCCCGCGTAGCGCCTGGCGCTCAGGAAGCCAGCACCGTGGCAGCCAGCACCCGGCGGCTGACGGCGCTGTGCAGGTCGGCGCTGCCGAGCAGCTCCAGCACCGCCTCGACCACCCGCGGATCGCCCAGCGGCTTGCTGTGGCCGCCCCGTTCCAGGGGCAGCAGGCGGCTGCCGGGCCAGGCCGCGTGGATGCTCTGCGCCTCGCCGTAGGGCACCATGGGGTCGTCCTCGGCATGCACCACCAGGCCGGGGAAATCCAGCTGATAGCGCGCCACGTCGAGTTGCGCGGCGGGCATGCCGGCGCTCTGCTCGACCATGCGCACGAAGCGTGCCCTGGCCTGCTTCGGCAGGCCGACGAAGTGGGCGAAACGGCGCAGGGCGCCGAGGATGCGCGCCGGCGCGGCGATGGTCACCAGCGCCTCGGTGCGCAGGCCGAGCTGGGTGGCCAGCAAGGCGCTGGCGCCACCCAGGGAATGGCCGATCACCGCCTTCAGCGGCGGCAGCTCACCCGCCGCCTCCAGCAAGGCGCGGGCGAACAGCACCACGTTGGCCTCGTGCCCCGGCGAGCGACCATGGGTCGGGGCGTCCAGGGCCACCACGCCGTAGCCGGCCCGCACCAGGGCACGAATCAGCTCGGCGAACTGGGTCGGCCGACCTTCCCAGCCGTGCAGCAGGAGTACCGCGGGGCCCTGGCCCCAGCGCAGGGCGGACAGGCCGAAGCGCAGGGTAATGCGCTCGGACTCGGCCAGCAGCGGCAGCTCCCAGTCGCGTGGCGGCAGGTCGCGCGGCGTGAGGAAGGCCCGGTGCATCTTGCTGGCCACCAGATCCGGGGCCAGGCGACCAACAGTGGCATTGAAGCCACGAATCCAGCTCATGCTGCTCATCTCGCTTCTCCTCACAAAGGCCCGCCAGGCGGGCACGCTTTCACAGCACCGCCGACTTGGCGGCACGCAGAACCCGATCCGACAGCTCGCCCGCACCCAGTGCGCGAGCCAGTGCCAGACCACCCACCATCAGGGCCAGATCGGCCAGCACCTTGTCGGCCTCCTCCGGGCTGCCGGCCAGTTCGGCCACCATCAGCTCGACATGCTCGACCAGCACCAGACGGAAAGGCTCGGGCAGGTGACTGACCTCCCCCAGCGAACTGGGCAGCGGGCAGGCATCGCTGCCGGCATCGCGATGCTTGCGCGACAGGTAGAAGGCCGCGGCCAGCACCCGCCGCTCCTCGGCCGTCTGGCTGTCGTCGAGCTGCCGGAGCAACTGCCGACGCCGCCCGAGCAGGTCACGGAAGGCCTCCAGCATCAGCGCCTCCTTGCTCTCGAAGTGGGCATAGAAGCCACCGACGGTGAGGCCGGCGGACTCCATCACCTCGGCCACGCCCGGCTGCAGCGGACCACGCCGAACCAGTGCGGCACTGGCGGCGCCGAGAATGCGCTGGCGGGTTCTGGCCTTCTTGTCGCTCATGGCAGCCTCCATCAAATGATGGATTTAATATTACAACCATAATAAGAATGCGCAAGCCGCGACCCGGACCGCTCGTCGCGTCAATGCAGATGCCGGAAAAACAAAAGGGCCATTCCGAAGAATGACCCTTGAAGTCCGCAAAACGCGGAAAGAAAGTGGCGTCCCCTAGGGGACTCGAACCCCTGTTACCGCCGTGAAAGGGCGGTGTCCTAGGCCACTAGACGAAGGGGACAGAACCTTCGAAGAACAAGGCCAGCACTAGGCTGGCCTTGTCAGTGATTGGTGGAGCTAGACGGGATCGAACCGTCGACCTCTTGCATGCCATGCAAGCGCTCTCCCAGCTGAGCTATAGCCCCGGATTTTGCGTCTCTCGACGTGCAGTGCAGGCACTGCGTGAAGTGGCGTCCCCTAGGGGACTCGAACCCCTGTTACCGCCGTGAAAGGGCGGTGTCCTAGGCCACTAGACGAAGGGGACGAAACCTTCATTCACTCGAACGCGCTGGAATTCGTTCGGTGGCAATTTGGTGGAGCTAGACGGGATCGAACCGTCGACCTCTTGCATGCCATGCAAGCGCTCTCCCAGCTGAGCTATAGCCCCGTCGCTTGGACGGGGCGCATATTAGGGGCGAGGTATTTGCCTGTCAACACAATTTTTCATCGAACCTGAAAAAATTCTGAAGGCAGAACAATCACTTACCCCTAACCTCCTCAGCCGCGAAAGCCCTCCAGCAGCTTCTTCCACTCCTTGGTCTCGCCATTGCTCACGCCGCCGAGCAGCTCGACGGCCTGGCGCAGGCGGAAGCGCGACAGGTCGGCGCCGAGGATTTCCATGGCATCCAGCACCGAGACCGAGCTGGCCTTGCCGGTGATGGCCGGGAAGATCAGCGGCATCAGGTCGCGCAGCTTGAGGCCGAGGCCCTCGCAGACGAACTGGATGCAGCCGGTGATCTTCTCCTTGTCCCACTGGCGCAGCGCCTCCAGCTCCCAGAGCACCAGCTGCAGTGCCTGGCGCACCTGGTCCGGAGTCAGCTTCTTGTGCTCCAGCAGCTTGGCATCCAGCTGCACGCCGCCGCTGAAGAAGAAGCTGGACAGCGGCGCGATGTCGCTGAAGGTCTCGACGCGCTGCTGCACGTGCGGGGCAATCTGCATCAGGTACTGTGGATTGAACGCCCACTGCTGCACGCGCCGGGCGAACTCCTCCACCGGCAGCTCGCGCAGCCACTGACCGTTGAGCCAGGACAGCTTCTCGATGTCGAAGATCGGCCCGCCGAGGGAGACGCGCGACAGGTCGAAGTGCTCGATCATCTCGGCCAGACTGAACTTCTCGCGCTCGTCCGGCATCGACCAGCCCATGCGCCCCAGGTAGTTGAGCAGCGCCTCGGGCATGAAGCCCATGCGCTCGTAAAAGGTGATGCAGGTGGGGTTCTTGCGCTTGGACAGCTTGGACTTGTCCGGATTGCGCAGCAGCGGCATGTAGCAGAGTTTGGGCTGCGCCCAGCCGAAGTACTCGTACAGCTTGATCAGCTTGGGCGCCGACGGCAGCCACTCCTCGCCGCGCAGGACGTGGGTGATCTCCATCAGGTGGTCGTCGACCACGTTGGCCAGGAAGTAGGTGGGCAGGCCGTCGGCCTTCATCAGCACCTGCATGTCCATGCGATCCCACGGGATCTCCACGTCGCCGCGCAGCATGTCTGGCACCACGCAGACACCCTCGCTCGGCACCTTCATGCGCACCACATGGGATTCGCCGGCGGCAATGCGCTTCTGCGCCTCTTCCGGGGAGATGTGCATGCAGTGGCCGTCGTAGCGCGGGGTTTCCTTCTTCGCCATCTGCTCGGCGCGGACCTGGTCCAGGCGCTCGGCGGAGCAGAAGCAGGGGAACGCGTGGCCCTTGGCGACCAGCTCGTCCGAGTACTTCTTGTAGATCGCGCCGCGCTCGCTCTGCCGGTACGGGCCGTGCGGGCCACCGACATCCGGACCTTCGTTCCACTCGATGCCCAGCCAGCGCAGGGCATCGAAGATCTGCTGCTCGGACTCGCGGGTCGAGCGCAGCTGGTCGGTGTCCTCGATGCGCAGGATGAACTCGCCGCCGTGCTGGCGGGCGAAGCACAGGTTGAACAGGGCGATGTAGGCAGTGCCGACGTGCGGGTCACCGGTCGGCGACGGCGCAATGCGGGTGCGGACTTTGGTCATGACAAGTCTCGGAAACGAAGGAGTGGTTCAAGGGCGCGATGTTAGCAGGCCGGCGCCCGCCGGCTCCAGCAGGCCGGCCTGCGGCAGGCTGGCGATGAGGAAATCGAGAAAGGCCTTGACCTTCATCGCCTGGAAACGCCGCGACGGGTACACCGCATAAAGCTCGCCAGTCGGCAGGCGCGCTTCGGGCAGCAGCTCGATCAGCTCCCCGTCCTGCACGGCCGCCTCGGAGATCATCACCGGCAATGCGGCAATCCCGGCACCGGCCAGCGCCGCCTCGCGCGCCAGGGTGATGTTGTTGCAGGCCAGCACGCGCTGGCAGGCGATGTTTTCGCCCAGCAGCGGCCAGTGCCGCGGGGAATCCACCGGCAGGTGGAGGGCGCGATGCCCGGCCAGCTCCTGAACGGTGCGCGGCGTGCCGTGCTGGGCCAGATAGGCCGGGCTGGCGCACAGGCGGCGGCGACTCTCGAACAGCTTGCGCGCGATCAGCGTCGAGTCGCGCGGCTGGCCGACCTGGATGGCGATGTCGACCCCCTCCTCCAGCGGATCGACATCACGGGAGGTCAGCTCCACCTCGGCACTGATCTGCGGGTACTGGCGCATGAACTCGCCCAGCACCCGGCCCAGAAACAGCTGGCCGAACTCGATGGGCGCGGTGATCCGCAGCAATCCGGAGGGCGCCTGCTGCAGCTGCATCACCGCCTGCTCGGCCTCGGCGAAGTCGAGCATGATCTGCCGGCAGCGCTCGTAATAGGCCTGCCCCACCTCGGTCAGGCGCAGCTTGCGCGTGGTGCGGTTGAGCAGGCGCACGCCGAGGCGCTCCTCCAGCAGGGCGATGCGCCGGCTCACCGTGGACTTCTGCATGCCCAGGCTCTGAGCGGCCTGGGTGAAGCTGTGGCACTCCACCACGCGGGTGAAGATCAAGGCATCATCCAGCCCCATTATTGTTCCCCATAAGCAACAAAGTTTGCGAATTCTACCGGCTACTTACTTAACAGCAACACTGTTAAATTTGCTTACACTCTGCCAGTCTTTCGAGTTCGCCATGCCCGCCCAGTTGCAACGCCGTCTGTCCGTCTTCGTCGCCCTCCTCGCCCTGATCGCCGCCGGCCTGTTCGGCCACTGGCTGCTGGTCGGACGCTTCCACGAAAGCACCGACAACGCCTACGTACAGGGCGAGATCACCCGCGTCTCCAGCCAGCTGGGCGCGCGCATCGAGCAGGTGCTGGTGGCCGACAACCAGCAGGTGGAGAAAGGCCAGCTGCTGCTGACCCTGGAGGCCGCCGACTTCCAGCTGGCCCTGGAGCGCGCCCGCGCCGCCCTGGCCACCCGCGAGGCGGAGCTGGCGCAGGCGCAGAGCCGCCTGGACCAGCAGGCCAGCCTGATCGCCGCCAGCCAGGCCGATGTCGCCGCCGGGCAGGCCACGCTCGCACGCACCCAGATCGACCTGTCCCGCGCCCAGACCCTGAGCAAGCCGGGCTACGTCTCCGAAGAAAGGGTCACCACCCTGTCCGCCGACAGCCGCGTGGCCCGCTCGCAGCTGTCCAAGGCCGAGGCCGACCTGGCCGCCCAGCGCCAGCAGGTGGATGCCCTGCAGGCCGAGGTCAAGCGCCTCGAAGCGCAGATCGCCAACGCCCGCGCGGAGATCGCCCAGGCCGAGCTGAACCTGGCGCGCACCGAGATCCGCGCGCCGATCAGCGGCACCATCGGCCAGCGCTCCGCCCGCACCGGCCAGGTGGTGCAAGCCGGCGCCTATCTGCTGTCGATCGTGCCGAGCGACGCCATCTGGGTGCAGGCCAATTTCAAGGAAACCCAGATCGGCCGCATGCAGGTCGGCCAGAGCGCCGCGCTGGTCTTCGACGCCTACCCGGACACGCCCATCGAGGGCCGCATCGACAGCCTGTTCGCCGCCTCCGGCGCGCAGTTCAGCCTGCTGCCACCGGACAACGCCACCGGCAACTTCACCAAGGTGGTGCAGCGCATCCCGGTCAAGCTGACCTTCGCCGCCGACAACCCGCTGGCCGGCAAGATCCGCCCCGGCATGTCCGTGGAAGTGAGCGTGGATATCGCCAGCGACGCCCGTCATGGCGGCTGATGCGCTGATCCGCCCGGTCGGCGAGCCGAGCCGGCGCGACTGGATCGCGGTGATGAGCGCCATGCTCGGCGCCTTCATGGCGGTGCTGGACATCCAGATCACCAACTCCTCGCTCAAGGACATCCAGGGCGCGCTGTCGGCCACCTTGGAGGAAGGCTCGTGGATCTCCACCTCCTACCTGGTGGCCGAGATCATCATGATCCCGCTCACCGCCTGGCTGGTGCAGCTGCTCTCGGCGCGGCGCCTGGCGGTATGGGTGTCGCTGGGCTTCCTCGCCTCCTCGCTGCTCTGCTCGCTGGCCTGGAACCTGGAAAGCATGATCGTCTTCCGTGCCCTGCAGGGCTTCACCGGCGGCGCGCTGATTCCCCTGGCCTTCACCCTGACCCTGATCAAGCTGCCCGAGCACCACCGGGCCAAGGGCATGGCGCTGTTTGCCATCACCGCCACCTTCGCGCCCTCCATCGGCCCCACCCTGGGCGGTTGGCTCACCGAGAACTGGGGCTGGGAATACATCTTCTATATCAATGTGCCGCCCGGCCTGCTGATGATCGCCGGCCTGATGTACGGTCTGGAAAAGAAGGCGCCGGACTGGCAGCTGCTGAAGAGCACCGACTACGCCGGCATCGTCACCCTGGGCCTCGGGCTGGGCTGCCTGCAGGTATTCCTCGAGGAGGGCCATCGCAAGGACTGGCTGGAGTCGCAGCTGATCGTCGGCCTGGGCAGCGTGGCGCTGGTCAGCCTGGTGCTGTTCGTGATCCTGCAGCTGTCGCGCGACAACCCGCTGATCAACCTGCGCATCCTGCGCGAGCGCAACTTCGGCCTCACCAGCATCGCCAGCCTGGGCATGGGTCTGGGACTGTACGGCTCGATCTACCTGCTGCCGCTGTACCTGGCGCAGATCCAGGGCTACAACGCCCTGCAGATCGGCGAGGTGATCATGTGGATGGGCCTGCCGCAGCTGCTCATCATCCCGCTGGTGCCCAAGCTGATGAAGGTGATCTCGCCGAAGTGGCTGTGCGCCGCCGGCTTCGCCCTGTTCGGCGCCTCCAGCTTCTTCTCCGGCACACTCAACCCGGACTTCGCCGGCGAGCAGTTCAACCATATCCAGATCATCCGCGCCCTCGGCCAGCCGCTAATCATGGTGACCATCTCGCTGATCGCCACCGCCTACATCCAGGCACAGGACGCCGGCTCCGCGTCGAGCCTGTTCAACATCCTGCGCAACCTCGGTGGCGCCATCGGCATAGCCCTGCTCGCCACCCTGCTCGACAGCCGCGCCAAGACCTACTTCGACTACCTGCGCGAGGCCCTGGTACCGGGCAACCCGCAGGTCGACGAGCGCCTGGCCCTGCTCACCGAGCAGCTCGGCAGCCCGCAGGCGGCGCTGGGCAAGCTCAGCGAGATCACCCACCAGCAGGCCAGCATCATGGCCTACAATGACGCCTTCCATTTCGTCGGCCTGGCCCTGGCCATCAGCATGCTCGCCGTGCTGCTGACCCGCAGGCTGCCCGCCGGCGCCACCGGTGGCGCGGCGCACTGAGCCCGCCACCCTGCTTCTGGTTGCACCATGCCTGCCTCGCGTTACCGCTCGTTCCTGCTGATCGGCGCCTTTCTCGTCATCTATATCGGCTGGGGCACCACCTACCTGGCCAACCACTTCCTCCTGCGCGAGCTGCCGCCCTTCGTCATCGGCACCCTGCGCTTCTGCCTGGCGGGGCTGTTGGCGCTGCTCTGGGTGGCGGCGCGTGGCGCGCTGCGGGTGCAAGTCAGCGACTGGGGCGGTGCGCTGATCGGTGGCCTGCTGCTGATCGCAGTCGGCCAGGGCGCGCTGATCTATGCCAACCAGCACCTGCCGACCGGCATGCTGGCCATCCTCTATGCCTCGCTGCCGCTGTGGAGCGTGCTGCTGGAGTGGCTGCTGCAGGACCGCCCGCCACTCTGGGCGGTGCTTGGCCTGGCCATCGCCAGCGCCGGCATAGTGCTGCTGATGGGCGGCGGCCTGAGCGCAGCGGCCGGCCCCATGCAATGGCTGTCCGGCGCCCTGGTGCTGCTGGCCACCCTGCTCTGGGCCGTCGGCGCCTGGTGGCTGCGCCAGCGCGCGCCCTTTGCCTCGCCGGCCACCGGGCTGGGCCTGCAGATGCTGATCGGCGCACTGGTGCTGGGCGGCCTGGGACTCTGGCATGGCGACTGGCAGGCCGTGCAGCTCGGCGCGCTGTCCATGCAGGGCTGGCTGTGGCTGATCTACCTGGTGCTGCCGGTCAGCCTCGGCGTGTACCCGGCCTATTTCTGGCTGCTGCGCGAAGTGAAGCCGAGCCTGGTGTCGACCTTCGCCTTCGTCAACCCGGTGGTGGCGCTGCTGCTCGGCTACCTGATCCTCGACGAACGCCTGAGCCTGTCCGCCGGCATGGCCTGCGCGGCGGTGCTGGTCGGGGTGTCGATGATCATCTTCGGACGGCGCTAAGCCCCCGTAGGGCGGGTAAAACCCGCGAGCCTCGACCGCTACGCTACGCCTTCCCTGTAGCCCGGATGCAATCCGAGGACGCTTCCCGGATTGCATCCGGGCTACAGGAGCTCAGACCTGCAGCAGGCGGTCACGCAGCTTCTGGATCTCGTCGCGCAGCTGTGCAGCGGCCTCGAATTCCAGGTCGCGGGCCAACTGGTACATCTTCTCTTCCAGCTGGCGGATGCGCTTGCTGATCTCGCTCGGCGAGCGCAACTCGGCTTCATAACGGGCGCTCTCCTCGGCCGCCTTGGCCGCGGCCTTGCGCTTGTTGCTGCGCGCCCCCGGCACCACGGCGCCTTCGAGGATGTCGCGGATATCCTTCTTGACCCCCTTGGGCACGATGCCGTTGGCCTCGTTGAAGGCCAGCTGCTTGTTGCGCCGCCGCTCGGTCTCGCCGATGGCGCGCTCCATCGAGCCGGTCATGTTGTCGGCATAGAGGATGGCCTTGCCGTTGAGGTTGCGCGCGGCGCGGCCGATGGTCTGGATCAGCGAGCGCTCGCTGCGCAGGAAGCCTTCCTTGTCGGCGTCGAGGATGGCCACCAGCGACACCTCGGGCATGTCCAGGCCTTCGCGCAGCAGGTTGATACCCACCAGCACGTCGAATGCGCCGGTACGCAGGTCGCGGATGATCTCCACCCGCTCCACCGTGTCGATGTCCGAGTGCAGGTAGCGCACCTTGACGTCGTGGTCGGCCAGGTAGTCGGTGAGGTCCTCGGCCATGCGCTTGGTCAGGGTGGTGACCAGCACCCGCTCCTCGACCGCCACGCGCTTGCGGATTTCCGACAGCAGGTCGTCGACCTGGGTACGCGCCGGGCGCACCTCGATCTGCGGGTCGACCAGGCCGGTGGGGCGCACCACCTGCTCGATCACCCGACCGGCGTGCTCGGCCTCGTAGGGGCCGGGCGTGGCGGAGACGAAGATGGTCTGCGGGCTGGCCGCCTCCCATTCCTCGAAGCGCATCGGCCGGTTGTCCAGCGCCGACGGCAGGCGGAAGCCGTACTCGACCAGGGTTTCCTTGCGCGAGCGGTCGCCCTTGTACATGGCGCCGATCTGCGGAACGGTGACGTGCGATTCGTCGATCACCAGCAGCGACTCGGCC
This sequence comes from Aquipseudomonas alcaligenes, assembly GCF_003205495.1. Lineage (GTDB taxonomy): Bacteria > Pseudomonadota > Gammaproteobacteria > Pseudomonadales > Pseudomonadaceae > Aquipseudomonas > Aquipseudomonas alcaligenes_B. The sequence continues at coordinate 156,819 of NZ_QJRX01000004.1, forward strand.
GGCAGATAGTCGTACAAGGTGGGCGGCGGCTCGCCCGGCGCGCGGCCGGAGAGGTAGCGCGAGTAGTTCTCGATGCCGTTGCAATAGCCCAGTTCGAGGATCATCTCCAGGTCGAAGCGGGTACGCTGCTCCAGGCGCTGCGCCTCCACCAGCTTGTTGTTGGTGCGCAGGTAGTCCAGGCGCTCCTTGAGCTCGACCTTGATGTGCTCCACCGCCTCCAGCAGGGTCTCGCGCGGGGTCACGTAGTGGCTCTTGGGGTAGAAGGTGAAGCGCGGCAGCTTCTGGATCACCTCGCCGGTCAGCGGATCGAAGGCCGCCAGGCTCTCCACCTCGTCGTCGAACAGCTCGACACGGATCGCCTCCAGGTCCGATTCGGCCGGGAAGATATCGATCACGTCGCCGCGCACACGGAAGGTGGCGCGGGCGAAGTCCATGTCGTTGCGGGTGTACTGCAGCTCGGCCAGGCGGCGCAGCAGCGCGCGCTGGTCCATTTTGTCGCCGCGGTCGATGTGCAGCACCATCTTCAGGTACTCCTCCGGGCTGCCCAGGCCGTAGATGGAGGAGACGGTGGCGACGACTATGGCGTCCGGCCGTTCGATCAGCGCCTTGGTCGCCGACAGGCGCATCTGCTCGATGTGGTCGTTGATCGAGGCGTCCTTCTCGATGAAGGTGTCCGAGGCCGGTACATAGGCCTCCGGCTGGTAGTAGTCGTAATAGGAGACGAAATACTCCACCGAGTTGTTCGGGAAGAAGCTCTTGAACTCGCCGTACAGCTGCGCCGCCAGGGTCTTGTTTGGCGCCAGCACCAGGGTCGGCCGCTGCACCTGGGCGATCACGTTGGCGATGCTGAAGGTCTTGCCCGAGCCGGTCACGCCCAGCAGGGTCTGGTGCGACAGGCCGGCCTCCAGGCCCTCGACCATCTGGCGGATCGCCTCGGGCTGATCGCCGGCAGGCTTGAAGCGGGTGACGAGCTGAAACTGCGACATGATCGATCCTCTGTGACGCGCCGCCGCGGCGAGCGTCAAAGCTTGGAATTGCGCGCTGGCGCTGTCGCCGCGCACAACCGGGGTGGCTATAATAGCGGCCCCTTTATGCAACCCCTAGCGGGCGTTGCCGCATCCCAACCTTCTCCTCTCCGAGACCGCCGCAATCATGAGTCTGTTCTCCGCCGTCGAAATGGCGCCGCGCGACCCGATACTGGGCCTGAATGAAGCCTTCAACGCCGACCCCCGTCCGAACAAGGTCAACCTGGGCGTGGGCGTTTACTTCACCGAGGAGGGGCGAATTCCGTTGCTGCGCGCCGTGGCCGAGGCCGAGAAGGCACGCATCGAGGCCCACGCGCCACGCGGCTACCTGCCGATCGAAGGCATCGCCGCCTACGACAGCGCCGTGCAGAAGCTGCTGTTCGGCGCCGACTCCGCCCTGCTGGCCGAAGGCCGCGTGGTCACCACCCAGGCCGTCGGCGGCACCGGCGCACTGAAGACCGGCGCCGACTTCCTCAAGCGCCTGCTGCCGAACGCCGTGGTCGCCATCAGCGACCCGAGCTGGGAAAACCACCGCGCGCTGTTCGAGTCCGCCGGCTTCCCGGTACAGAACTACCGCTACTACGACGCCGCGACCAACGGCGTGAACCGCGCCGGCCTGCTGGAAGACCTGCAGAACCTGCCGGCACGCTCCATCGTCGTGCTGCATGCCTGCTGCCACAACCCGACCGGCGTCGACCTAAGCCTGGACGACTGGAAAGCCGTGCTGGAAGTGCTGCGCGAGCGCGAGCACGTGCCCTTCCTCGACATCGCCTACCAGGGCTTCGGCGAGGGTATCGACCAGGACGCCTTCGCCGTGCGCCTGTTCGCCGAATCCGGCCTGCCCTTCTTCGTGTCCAGCTCGTTCTCCAAGTCCTTCTCGCTGTATGGCGAGCGCGTCGGCGCGCTGTCCATCGTCACCGCCAACAAGGACGAAGCCGGCCGCGTGCTGTCGCAGGCCAAGCGCGTGATCCGCACCAACTACTCCAACCCGCCGACCCACGGCGCCACCGTGGTCGCCAGCGTGCTCAACAGCCCCGAGCTGCGCGCGCTGTGGGAGCAGGAACTGGGCGAGATGCGCCAGCGCATCCGCGACATGCGCCTGGCCATGGTCGAGCAACTGGCCGCCCTCGGCGCCAAGCGCGACTTCAGCTTCGTTGCCCGCCAGCGCGGCATGTTCTCCTACTCCGGCCTGACCGCCGAGCAAGTCGAGCGCCTGAAGACCGAGTTCGGCATCTACGCCGTCGGCACCGGTCGCATCTGCGTCGCCGCGCTGAACCGCAACAATCTGGATGCGGTGACCCGCGCCATCGTCCAGGTGCTCTGAGACAAATCGGGGAAGTCGCCCTCCGGGTGTTGACTTCCCCTTTTTAATCAGTAGGATACGCACCGCTGTTCCGCGATAGCTCAGTCGGTAGAGCAAATGACTGTTAATCATTGGGTCCCTGGTTCGAGTCCAGGTCGCGGAGCCAAATTCAAAAGCCTCAGGTGAAAGCCTGGGGCTTTTTTATTGCCTGCCGGACTCTCACCAGGGACTGCGTCCCCGGTTATTCGGCCCAAGGGCCTCACCCCTTCGGGGCCGCGCTGAAGCGCGTTCGGCTGGCGCCGTCGAGTCCAGGTCGCGGAGCCAAATCCAAAATCCCGGGTGAAAACCGGCCCCCCCTTGTTTCCACACGGTGTTACCGGCCCGGCTTCCCCCACAACAGAACAAGCCCCGCAGGTGCGGGGCTTGTTCTGTTGCGATGCCTGGGTCAGAGCCCATCTTTTTCCAGATGATCGAAGTTCACCGCTTCACCCGGCTTGGCACCCAGCTTGTTGCGAATGTCCACGAACATCCGATCGAACTCGTCGTGGCCGCGCATGATCAACGAGTGATTGGTCGGCAGACCGTGCTTGGCGGCGACCCGGCTGGCCACGCTGGCAAAGTTGAAGGCGGTGTCGCGATGCAGGGAGAACTCGTCCTTGAACGCCCGGCCGAGTATCTGCCCCTCCATGCGGAAGTGGACCATCTGCCCCTCTTGGGGATCGTGGCGCACTTCATAGAAGAGGTCCACGGCGTAATCGATCTGGCCTGGCAGGCTGGCCCTGTGCAAATGCCCCGGTTCGAACATGGCGGCTCTCCTTGCTGGTCGGAAAGCTCATTCTAGTCCAGCATTGCCGCGCGCAAATGACCTCGATCAGTGCAACGCTGCACCAGCACCACGCTCCTGGATCAGCACCCAGGGCGCCACCACCACGGCCCATAGCTCCGGGTCCCGCTCCAGGTAATCCTGCGCCTGGGGTTCATCGACCTTGGCCACCTGCCCCGCCTGCAGCCAGGCGGCGACCTTGTCACCCTGATCCTCGGCCACGGCCTGCGCGACCTCGACCAGATCCAGCGCGGGACTGACCCACAGCAACTGGCCGCGGGCGAAGAAGGGCTGCAGCTCCTGCCAGGCAATCTTGGCCGTTTCGCCAAGAAGCTTGGCATAAAGGGTGCTTGCTTGATCTGTCATGACTTGCCCTGTGTAGAAATCACCCGAATGGGTCAGCGGGCGCCATGATAGCGCCCGCCCTACGACTGGCAAGTCGAGCCCTTAACCTCACACCGGCAGAAGGACCTTCCAGTCACAAAAAAACGCGCCGTTATTCTGTACGTTTATTTCAATTAAGCGACACCGCCCCCGCATGCCTCCAACTGTGTGCTTTTCAAGCCGCAAAACAGGGTTCTACACTGTGCCGGTACAGTTGCCGGGCGTGTGGCCGGGGGAGTTTTAGCCGGTCCTGCAGCTTTGGCCGCATGGATTACAAGAACGAACAACACAAATAAGAGTGGAGCACTATGAAACAGGCTACCAAGCAAGTGACCAAGCTGTTCGCCGCCATGGCCCTGGCTGGCGCCGCCAGCTATTCGATGGCCGCTGACACCATCAAGATCGCTCTGGCCGGTCCGGTGACCGGTGCCGTTGCCCAGTACGGCGAAATGCAGTTCATCGGTGCCGAAATGGCCATCGAGCAGATCAACAAGGCCGGCGGGGTGAACGGCGCGATGCTCGAAGGCGTCAAGTACGACGACGCCTGCGATCCGAAGCAGGCCGTGGCCGTGGCCAACAAGATCGTCAACGACGAAGTGAAATACGTCGTTGGCCACCTGTGCTCCAGCTCCACTCAGCCGGCGTCCGACATCTACGAAGACGAAGGCATCCTGATGATCACCGCGGCCTCCACCAGCCCGGACATCACCGCCCGCGGCTACCAGCTGGTGTTCCGCACCATCGGCCTGGACAGCCTGCAAGGCCCGACCGCCGGCAACTTCATTGCCGACCACGTCAAGCCGCAGACCGTTGCCGTCGTGCACGACAAGCAGCAGTACGGTGAAGGCATCGCCACCGCGGTCAAGCAGACCTTGGAAGGCAAAGGCACCAAGGTTGCCGTGTTCGAAGGCATCAACGCCGGCGACAAGGACTTCTCCTCGCTGATCTCCAAGCTCAAGCAGGCCAACGTCGACTTCGTCTACTACGGCGGCTACCACCCGGAGCTGGGCCTGCTGCTGCGCCAGGCCGCCGAGAAAGGCCTGAAAGCCAAGTTCATGGGTCCGGAAGGCGTGGGTAACAAGGAAATCTCCGCCATCGCCGGTCCGGCCTCCGAAGGCCTGCTGGTGACCCTGCCGAAGTCCTTCGACCAGGATCCGAAGAACCAGGCACTGGTCGAGGCCTTCAAGGCCAAGAACCAGGACCCGAGCGGTCCGTTCGTGTTCCCGGCCTACGCCGCCGTGCAGGTCATGGCCGAAGGCATGAAGAAGGCCGGCAGCACCGACACCGACAAGGTCGCTGCCGCGCTGCGCGCCAACAGCTTCGAGACCCCGACCGGCACCCTGGCCTTCGACGAGAAGGGTGACCTGAAGGACTTCAGCTTCGTGGTCTACGAGTGGCACCAGGACGGTACCAAAACCGAAGCCAAGTAAGCTTCCCGCCTGAACCCAAAGCCCACTGCGCGAGCAGTGGGCTTTGTTTTATCGAGTTTTCCGGCCATCCGTCGCGTCACAAGCGCCGCTTTACGGACCGCGCCGAGGAGTTAGGTAATGCCTGAGCTCTATCACTACCTGCAACAGCTGGTTAACGGTCTGACCGTTGGCAGCACCTATGCCCTGATCGCCATCGGCTACACCATGGTCTACGGCATCATCGGCATGATCAACTTCGCCCACGGCGAGGTGTACATGATTGGCTCGTACGTGGCCTTCATCGTCATCGCCGGGCTGACCATGATGGGGCTGGACAGCCTCCCCCTGCTGATCATCGGCGCCTTCGCCGCCAGCATCATAGTCGCCAGCGCCTACGGCTACAGCATCGAACGGGTGGCCTACCGGCCGCTGCGCGGCAGCAACCGCCTGATCCCGTTGATCTCGGCCATCGGTATGTCGATCTTCCTGCAGAACGAAGTGCTCCTCGCGCAGGATTCGAAAGACAAGGCCATTCCCAACCTGATCCCCGGCAACATCGTGTTCGGCGAGAGCACCATGAATGGCGTGGTGATCTCCTACATGCAGATCCTGATCTTCGTCGTCACCTTCCTGGTGATGTACGGCCTGACCATGTTCATCTCCAAGTCCCGCCTCGGTCGCGCCTGCCGCGCCTGCGCCGAGGACATCAAGATGGCCAACCTGCTGGGCATCAACACCAACAACATCATCGCCCTGACCTTCGTCATCGGTGCCACCCTGGCCGCCGTGGCCGCGGTGCTGCTGGGCATGCAGTACGGCGTGATCAACCCGCACATCGGCTTCCTCGCCGGCATCAAGGCGTTCACCGCCGCCGTGCTCGGTGGCATCGGCAGTATCCCGGGCGCCATGCTCGGCGGCCTGGTGCTGGGCGTGGCCGAGGCCTTCGGTGCCGACATCTTCGGTGACCAGTACAAGGACGTGGTGGCCTTCAGCCTGCTGGTGCTGGTGCTGCTGTTCCGTCCGACCGGCATCCTCGGCCGTCCGGAGGTCGAGAAAGTATGATGACCAAAAACCTCAAGACCGCCTTCTTCAGCGCCCTGCTGGTGCTGGCCGTGGCCTATCCGGTGCTCGGCCTGAAGCTGACCACCGTCGGCATCAAGCTGGAAGTGCACGGCGCCAGCCCGGCCGTGCTCTGGACCATCGCCGCGGCGGCCGTGGCCATGTTCTTCTGGCAACTGTTCCGTGACCGCATCGGCAGCGCCTGGGCCAGCGTACCCAGCATGCCGAAGGTGCCGGCCAGTACGAGCAACTTCCTCACCCTGCCCTCGACCCAGCGCTGGATCATCCTCGGCCTGATCGTGGTCGCCCTGGCCTGGCCGTTCTTTGGCAGCCGCGGCGCCGTGGACATCGCCACCCTGATCCTGATCTACGTGATGCTCGGCCTCGGCCTGAACATCGTGGTCGGCCTGGCCGGCCTGCTCGACCTGGGTTACGTCGGCTTCTATGCCGTGGGCGCCTACAGCTATGCGCTGCTGTCGCACTACTACGGCCTGGGCTTCTGGGAATGCCTGCCGATCGCCGGCCTGATGGCCGCCTTCTTCGGCTTCATCCTCGGCTTCCCGGTGCTGCGCCTGCGCGGCGACTACCTGGCCATCGTCACCCTCGGCTTCGGCGAGATCATCCGCATCCTGCTGCGCAACATGACCGAGGTCACCGGTGGCCCCAACGGCATCAGCAACATCGAGAAGCCGACCCTGTTCGGCCTGTCGTTCGAACGCCGTGCCGCCGAGGGCATGCAGACCTTCCACGAGTTCTTCGGCGTCGCCTACAACTCGATCAACAAGGTGATCTTCCTCTACCTGATCGCCCTGCTGCTGGTGCTGCTGACCCTGTTCGTGATCAACCGCCTGCTGCGCATGCCGATCGGCCGCGCCTGGGAAGCGCTGCGCGAAGACGAGATCGCCTGCCGCGCGCTGGGCATGAACCCCACCGTGATCAAGCTGTCCGCCTTCACCCTGGGTGCCACCTTCGCCGGTTTCGCCGGCAGCTTCTTCGCCGCGCGCCAGGGCCTGGTCACCCCCGAGTCCTTCACCTTCATCGAGTCGGCGATCATCCTCGCCATCGTCGTACTGGGTGGCATGGGCTCGCAGCTCGGCATCATCCTCGCCGCCGTGGTGATGATCCTGCTGCCGGAACTCGCCCGCGAGTTCAACGAGTACCGCATGCTGATGTTCGGCGCCCTGATGGTGCTGATGATGATCTGGCGTCCGCAGGGCCTGCTGCCCATGCAACGCCCGCACCTGGAGTTGAAACCATGAGCCGCCCGATTCTCGAAGTCAGCGGGCTGACCATGCGCTTCGGCGGCCTGCTGGCCGTCAACAATGTCGCCCTGACCGTGCAACCCAAGCAGGTGGTGTCGATGATCGGCCCGAACGGCGCCGGCAAGACCACCGTGTTCAACTGCCTGACCGGCTTCTACCAGCCCACCGGCGGCGTGATCCTGCTCGACGACGAGCCGATCCAGCACCTGCCGGGCCACAAGATCGCCCACAAGGGCGTGGTGCGCACTTTCCAGAACGTTCGCCTGTTCAAGGAAATGACCGCGGTGGAGAACCTGCTGGTGGCCCAGCACCGCCACCTCAACACCAACTTCCTCGCCGGCCTGCTCAAGACCCCGAGCTTCCGCCGCAGCGAGAAGGCGGCCATGGAGTATGCGGCGCACTGGCTGGAAGAGGTCAACCTCACCGACGTGGCCAACCGCCCGGCCGGCACCCTGGCCTACGGCCAGCAGCGCCGCCTGGAGATCGCCCGCTGCATGATGACGCGCCCGCGCATCCTGATGCTCGACGAGCCGGCGGCCGGCCTCAACCCCAAGGAAACCGAGGACCTCAAGGCACTGATCGGCATGCTGCGCGACGACCACGACGTCACCGTGCTGCTGATCGAACACGACATGCACCTGGTCATGAGCATTTCCGACCACATCTACGTGATCAACCAGGGTACCCCCCTGGCGGACGGCACGCCGGAGCAGATCCGCAACAATCCGGACGTGATCAAAGCCTATCTGGGGGAGGCGTAAGCATGCTGAGTTTCAACAACGTCTCCACCTTCTACGGCAAGATCCAGGCCCTGCACGACGTAAGCATCGAAGTCGAGAAAGGTGAAATCGTCACCCTGATCGGTGCCAACGGCGCCGGCAAGTCGACCCTGCTGATGACCCTGTGCGGCAACCCGCGCGCGTCCAGCGGCAGCATCCGCTACATGGGCGAGGAACTGGTCGGCCAGGAATCCTGCGACATCATGCGCAAGAGCATCGCCGTGGTGCCGGAAGGCCGTCGCGTGTTCGCCCGCCTGACCGTCGAGGAAAACCTGGCCATGGGCGGCTTCTTCGGCAGCAAGGCAGACAACCAGGAGCAGCTGGACAAGGTCCTGCACCTGTTCCCACGCCTGAAAGAGCGCTTCGAGCAGCGCGCCGGCACCATGTCCGGCGGCGAACAGCAAATGCTCGCCATCGGCCGCGCGCTGATGAGCAAGCCCAAGCTGCTGCTGCTCGACGAGCCGTCCCTGGGCCTGGCGCCGATCATCATCCAGCAGATCTTCGACATCATCGAACAGCTGCGCAAGGATGGCGTGACCGTGTTCCTGGTCGAGCAGAACGCCAACCAGGCGCTCAAGCTGGCCGATCGCGCCTATGTGCTGGAAAACGGGCGCATCGTCATGCAGGGCACCGGCGCCGACCTGCTGGTCGACCCCAAGGTGCGCGACGCCTACCTCGGCGGCTGATGTTCGTGGCTCGAATGAAAACGGCCCCTCGCGGGCCGTTTTCATTTGCCCAACTGACGGAAGGCGGACAGCCACCGCCACGAGCCATTAGAATCGCCGCCTTGTTTTTCTCCTGCGCCTGTCGCGACCCGACCGGCCCACGAAAACCGGTAGCCGCCAACCCGGCCTGCCGCCCAACGGGATCTCGCCCATAGGCCCGCCCGTCGAATCACAGGAACCTCCACCCATGCTCCTTCGCCCCCTCCTAGCACTGCTCAATCGCACCAGCCTGGTCCTGCAGATCGCCATCGGCCTGGTCGCCGGCATCCTGCTGGCCCTGCTCCTGCCGCAGGCCACCGATGAAGTCGGCTTCCTCGGCACCCTGTTCATCTCCGCCCTGAAGGCCGTGGCGCCGGTGCTGGTGTTCATCCTGGTGGCCTCGGCCATCGCCAACCACAAGCCGGGCCAGCCCACCCATATCCGCCCGATCCTGCTGCTGTACCTGGTCGGCACCCTGGCCGCCGCCATCGTCGCGGTGCTCGCCAGCAGCCTGTGGCCCTCGACCCTGGTGCTCAGCGAGGCGGCCAGCGGCAGCACCCCGCCCGGCGGCATCGCCGAAGTGCTCAAGACCCTGGCACTGAACGTGGTGGACAACCCGGTCAACGCCCTGCTCAAGGGCAACTTCGTCGGCATCCTGGCCTGGGCCATTGGCCTGGGCATCGCCATCCGCCACGGCAGCGAGACCACCCGCGCGATCTTCGCCGACCTGTCCCACGGCGTGACCCTGATCGTCCGCGTGGTGATCCGCTGCGCCCCGCTGGGCGTGTTCGGTCTGGTCGCCACCACCTTCGCCGACGCCGGCCTCAAGGCCCTGGCCGGCTATGCCCAGCTGCTCGCCGTGCTGATCGGCTGCATGCTGTTCGTCGCCCTGGTGGTCAACCCGCTGATCGTGTTCAGCCAGATCCGCCGCAATCCCTACCCGCTGGTGTTCACCTGCCTGCGCGAGAGTGGCATCACCGCCTTCTTTACCCGCAGCTCGGCGGCCAACGTGCCGGTCAACCTGCAGCTGGCCGAGCGCCTGGGCCTGCACGAGGACACCTACTCGGTGTCCATCCCGCTGGGCGCCACCATCAACATGGCCGGCGCCGCCATCACCATCAGCGTGCTGACCCTGGCCGCCGCCAATACCCTGGGCATCGCCGTGGACATGCCGACCGCCATCCTGCTCTGCGTGGTCTCGGCGGTGTGCGCCTGCGGCGCCTCCGGCGTGGCCGGCGGCTCGCTGCTGCTGATCCCGCTGGCCTGCAGCCTGTTCGGCATTCCCGCCGAGGTGGCCATGCAGGTGGTGGCCATCGGCTTCATCATCGGCATCCTGCAGGACAGCGCCGAGACCGCGCTGAACTCCTCCACCGACGTGCTGTTCACCGCCGCCGCCTGCCTGGCCCGCGACAAGGCCTGACAGCAGCGCTGCAAAGCAAGCCGCCCGCGAGGCGGCTTTCTTTTGCCTGCGGATTGGTTAACCCTAAGCACTCGTTCAAGAGCCCTGCCCATGCCCAGTCTCTGCCTAGCCGCCGCCCAGAGCTTGTCCATTCCCGGCGACCTGGCCGCCAACATCGAACGCCACTGCGCCTTCGTCCATGCGGCAGCGGAGGCCGGCGTCGAGCTGCTGCTATTTCCCGAGCTGTCGCTGAGCGGCTACGAGCCCGAACGGGTCGCCAGCTGCGTGGTCGACCCGGCAGGCCCGGCCCTGGCTCCGCTGCGCGAACTGGCGCAGCAGAAAAAGATGATCCTGATTCTCGGCGCGCCGCTGGCCAGCGGCAGCGAGCGTCCGCATATCGGCGCCATCGTGCTGTTCCCCGATGGCAGCCATGCCACCTACCACAAGCGCCATCTGCACCCCGGCGAGGAACGCTGGGCCAGCGCCGGCGACGCCGCGAGCTGCAGCTTTGCCCTCGGGGCCGAGCGCTGCGCCCTGGCCATCTGCGCCGACACCGGCCATGCCGAACATGCCGCAGCAGCGGCGGCGACCGGTGCCTCGCTGTACCTGGCCGGCGTGCTGATCTCGAAGCAGGGCTATGCCACCGACAGCGCCACCCTGCAGGGGCATGCGGCCCGGCATGGCTTCGGCGTACTGATGGCCAACCATGGCGGCCCCTCGGGTGGATATGCGGCGGCCGGGCGCAGCGCGTTCTGGGATGCGCGCGGGCAGCTGGTCGGCGCCACCGAGGGCCCTGGCGAACAGCTGCTGATCCTGCGCGGCCAGCCCGACGGCGCCTGGAGTGCGCAACGACTCACCCCATGAAACCCCGGAAAAGGATCTTTCCCATGCACAAGTTCCGACTCGCCCTGCTGCTCTCGCTGCTCGCCGGCACCGCCCATGCCGGCTGCGGCGAGGGCCGCGGCACCTGTTACTACTACAAGAAAGGCGAATTGCAGAGCCAGGGCGCCTGCGCGGTGACCACCTGCGCGGCCACCGACCAGTACTTCTTCACCCACTGGGACTGGGACAGCGGCAACAAGGTGCGCATCGACTGGGACACCAAGGCCCAACAGCTGCTGGTCAACGGCAAGCCGGGCTACAGCCTGGTGCTGCCCTACAAGGACGAGAAGATGATCTGCTATGCCGTCGCCGGGAGCGACGAGCTGGTGTGCAACGATTCCGGCAACTACTGATCGGCGTAGCACACCGGCGAGCTGGGCGGCCCGCGCCGTTCCAGCTCCTCTTCGAGGAACTCGGCCAGCACCCGCGCGTTGTTGTGCCGCTCGTCGCGGGCGGCGAACAGCAGGGTCAAGTCGCCCTTGCCCGCCCGCTCCAGCAGGCCCTGCCAGCGCTCGGGATGGGCCGCCAGCTCAGCGCGGTAGAGCCGGCGGAACTCGTCGAACAGCGCCGGATCGTGGCAGAAGCCCTTGCGCAGCGTCTCCGACGGCGCCACTTCCTTGAGCCAGGCATCCAGCGCCAGGCTCTCCTTGCGGCAGCCGCGCGGCCACAGGCGGTCGACCAGCACGCGCGCGCCATCCTCGGCCTCGACCGGCAGGTAGACGCGCTTGCAGCGGATCACAGCTGCTCGGCCTCCTCCGGCGCGTCGTCATCGTCGTTGTCGGCGCTGATCGCGCCCAGGCAGATCAGCTCGTGGCTGCCGGAGGCAGTCGCGATGCGCCAGCTGTCCGGCACCTCGCCGGCCACGGCGGCGGCCACCTCCGCCGCGCTGAAATCCCACACGCGGCGGGTACGCCCGTCCATGCACTCGACGCGCAGCTGCAGCTGCTCGCCACGGGCCTGCTCGTGCAGGTCGAACTGCCAGGCATGCAGGCCGTCGATCAGCAGCATGTCGGCGCGCTGCAGTTCCTGCAGCAGGTTGGGGGTATCGCTCATGGCGCTCATCCACTCGAAATCCAGGCCGGCATGATACTTCAGCCGAGCCTGGGCAGCGCCAGGGTGGCCTGCAGCCCGCCGCCGTCGCGGTTGGCCAGCTGGATGTCGCCACCATGGCGGCTGGCGATGGTCTGTACGATGGCCAGGCCGAGGCCGGCACCCTGATGATCGCCGCGACTGAAGAAGCGCGAGAAGACGTGCGGCAGGTCCTCGGCGGCAATCCCCGGGCCCTGGTCCTCGACCCGCAGCAGCACGCGCTGCGCATCGCCCTGCAGGAGCACGCGCACCCGGCCGCCGGCCGGCGAGAAGTTCACCGCGTTGGTCACCAGGTTCTGCAGGGCGATGCCCAGGCTGCCGGCGTCGCCGCGCACGCGGAAGTCGCCCTCGCCCGCCTCCAGGTCCAGCTCCAGACCCTGCTTGAGCACCCAGGGGGTCAGTTCGGCCAGGGTTTCGCGGGCCAGCGCCCGCAGATCGAGCGGCTCCAGGCTGTCCGCCGGCAGCGCCGGCTCGACCCGGGCCAGGGTCAGCAGCTGGTTGACCACGCGGGTGGCGCGGTCGATGCCGCCGACCAGGAAGCCCAGCGAGTGCCGGCGCGTGTCCTCGTCGTCCGCCTGCAGGGCGTTCTGCACGTGCACGCGCAGCACCGCCAGCGGCGTGCGCAGTTCGTGGGCGGCGTCGGCGATGAAGCGCCGCTCGCGCTCCAGTACCTGATCGATCTGCGCCAGCAGGCGGTTGAGCGCGGCCTGCATCGGCGCCAGCTCGCTGGGCAGCGGCTCCAGCTGCAACGGCTGCAGCGAGTCGGCGTGCCGCGCGCGGATCACCGCCGCCATGTTGCGCAGCGGTGCCAGGCCCCAGCCAATGGCCCACCACAGCAGGGCAGCGAGGATCAGGCTGCCGACCAGGGTCGGATACAGGGTGTGGCGGACGATGCTGGTCACCAGTTCGCGGCGCACGTCGTCGCGCTCGCCGGTCCAGATCAGCAGGCCCAGCTCGTCGTCGCGCAGGGTGAAGCCGCGCCACTGGTGGCGCTCGACGAGCAGGTCGGCGAAGCCCGGCGTCAGCGGCGGCCCGGCCAGCTGCGGCGCGCTGGCGCTGCGCACCAGGACCTCGCCGGCATCGTTCCAGGCCTGGAAGGCCAGCTTGCTCTCGTAAGGGTGCCCCGGCTTGCGCTGGCCGGCCTGGGCCAGGGCCGCATTGAAGGCGGCATAGAGGCCGGCGCGCTCGCCGTCCTGCACCGGCGTGCGCATCACCCCCTGCAGCAGGCGCGCGGTATGGGCCAGCTGGGCGTCGTAGATTTCCTCGACCTCGTGGGTACTGTCGAAGTAGTTGAACAGGGTCACGGCCAGGGCACCGAGCAGCATCAGGCTCAGCACCAGGGCCAGGGTGCGGCGGCGGATGGAGATCACGACTGCTCCTCGACCAGATAGCCGACGCCGCGCACGGTGCGGATCAGGCCGCTGAACAGCTTCTTGCGCAGGTGGTGGATATGCACCTCCAGGGTATTGCTCTCGGCCTCCTCGTCCCAGCCATACAGCGACTGGGCCAGGCGCTCGCGGGTCAGCACCTTGCCCGGCTGCGACAGCAGCTCGTGCAGCAGCAGGTACTCCTTGGGCGTCATCGGCACGGCGCGGCCCTGGTAGGTGACCTGTTGCGAGGCCGGGTCGAGGCACACCCCGGCATGCTCGATGCGCACCTGGGCGCGCCCGGCGCTGCGGCGCAGCAGCGCGCGCAGGCGGGCCTTGAGCTCGTCGAGGTCGAAGGGCTTGACCAGATAGTCGTCGGCACCGGCATCCAGGCCGGCGATGCGGTCGCCGGTGGCGTCGCGCGCAGTGAGGATCAGCACCGGCAGGGCCGAACCGCTGGCCCGCAGCTGGCGCAGCACCTGGAGGCCATCCAGGCGCGGCAGGCCGAGGTCGAGGACCAGCAGGTCGAACTCCTCGCTGAGCAGCGCGTGCACGGCGCTGGCGCCATCCTCCAGCCAGTCCACCGTGTAGCCTTCCTGGCGTAGCCCCAGGCGCACGCCCTCGCCCAGCGCCCTGTCGTCCTCGACCAGCAACAGCCGCATGTAGCCCCCTTAGTCCAATTCCTGGTTCACCGCCTGCAGCAGCTTCTCGATCTCGCCGCGCCGGCCCCGGTCGGCCAGCTCGCGCCCCGCGCGTGGCGGTGCCTGCAGCGCCTGCTGCAGCGCCTCCCGGGCCTGCGCGTACTGGCCCTGACGGTACAGGTGGTCGCCCCAGAAATACAGTGGGTCGATGCCCGTGGGGTTGATGCGCAGGGCCTGCTGCAGCAGCTCCTGCGCCTTGTCCTCGTCGCCGAAGCCGATCGGCCAGCCCGGCACCCGGTCATACAGGGTGCCCAGGCTAGTGTAGGCCGAACCCTGCAGGGCCTGGGGATCGAGGGCCAGGCCCTGCTCCAGGAAAGCCCGTGCCTGCTTGGCCTTGCCCAGGGCGCCCAGCCCGCCTTCGGCACCGGCCCAGCTGCTGGTGACGATGCCGCGCCAGATCCAGGCCTCGGCGGCCTGCGGCTGCTCGCGGGTGAAGGCCTCGCTGGTGGCGGCCAGATGCTCGAAGGCCTTGGCCCGCTCGGCCTCGGGCAACTCGTACTGGATCTGTGCCCAGCGCGTCTGTACTTCGCGCAGGCGCTGACTGCCGGCCTCGTCCAGGGCCCAGGCCGGCAGGCTCAGGGCGCAGGCGAGCAGCAAGGTGAGCAACTTGTTCATCGGGGCATCTCCTTGTGGGTGAATTTCTGGATCAGCGGCAGCTGCTTGCGCAGCGCGCGGTCGACCAGGCCGGGGAACAGGCCGTTGAGGCGCACGAAGAAGCGCTCCGGCCAGCCCAGATAGAGCTCGCTGCGGTCCGCCTCGATGGCGGCGATCACTGCGGCGGCGACGTTCTGCGGCGGGTCCATGGCGACTTTCAGCGCGCTGTTCAGCGCCACCGCCTGGCTGCTGTTCATCGGCGTGCGGGTGGCGCGCGGCGCCACGTAGAGCACGCCGACGCCGGTGTCCGCCAGCTCGCGACGCAGCGCCTCGGAGAAACCGCGCAGGGCGAACTTGCTGGCGCAGTAGGTGGCGTAACCGGCATAGCCGATGGAGCCGTAGATCGAGCCGACATTGACCAGCAGGGCCTGGCGCTGCTGGCGCAGCAGCGGCAGCAGGGCGCGGGTCAGCTGCACGCTGGCGACCAGGTTGAGGCCGAGCATCTCGGCGATCTCCTGATCGCCCAGCTGCTCGAGCATGGCGAAACGGTTGACCCCGGCCGCGTTGATCAGCAGGTTCAGCCCGCCCAGGCCGCGCGCGGCCTCCACCACCGCCTGGCGCCCGGCCGCCTGGCTCAGGTCAGCCTCGATGCGCCGCAGCTGCTGCGGGTAGCGCCGCGCCAGCTCGTCCAGCGCGCCGCCCTGGCGGGACACGGCGAGCACCTGGGCACCGCCGGCGCAGAGCCGCTCGGCCAGCGCCAGGCCGATGCCGCCGCTGGCGCCGGTGAGCAGCGCGCGGCACTCAGGCAGTCGCATGCTGCACCTCCGGCACCGCCCGCGGCAGGCCACGGAACATGTCGGCATAGAGGCGGTAGACCACCTTGCTGACGTGGATCACCGCGGCCTTGTCCTCCTCGCGCTGCAGCTGGTTCATCAGGTTGCGGTAGTGCTGCATGTGGCCGATATCCAGCGCGCCGTGGGAGAACAGGTAGCTGAAGGCCTCCTTGGGCAGGCCCAGACGGTTCTGGATGGTGCCGGCGGCCTGGGTCGCCAGGGCGATGCTGGTGCCCTCCAGCACGTTGACCATGCCGAACAGCCCCACCGGATTGCCACGGGCGATGGTGTCGTACAGGTAGCTGACCATCAGCTCGATGGCCTGGCTCGGTTGGCCGTTGCGCACCGCCTCGGCATCGCCGCCACAGGCGCGGATGTCATCGAGGATCCACTGCTCGTGGCCGTACTCCTCGTCGATGTATTCGCATACCGCCTTGCGCAGCCACTCCATGCCGGCCGGCAGGCGCGCGCCGCAGGCCATCATCAGCGGCACGGTGTGGCGCACGTGGTAGTAGGCCTGGGTCAGGAAGGCGATGTAGCCCTCCAGGCTGACCTGGCCGGCGATGGCCTCGCGGATCACCGGCACGCCGAACAGGGCCTCGCGCTCGGTCTGGGTGGCGGCTTGCAGTTCGTCGAAGAAATTCATGGGGGACCTCATACGGGTTGCGGTTCGTGAAAAAGCTCGCGGTAGCGCGCCAGGATGGCATCGCGCCGGGGGCGACCATTGGCCGTGAGCAGGCCATTGGCCGGTGTGAAGGGTTGTTCCAGGCGGCGCCAGCGGCCGACCCGGGCGTAGTCCGGCAAGCCGGCGTTGGCCTGCTGCACGGCGGTCTCGATGGCGGCGTCGCTGCAGGCCGGGTCGAGTGGCCAGAGCAGCGCCAGGTTGTGCGGCAGGCCCTCGCCATGCACGAAGGCCTGGGCCAGCACGCCGTTCTGGGTCAGCTCGGCCTCGACCCACTCGGGATTGACGTTGCGCCCGAAGCTGGTGACGAACTGGTGCTTCTTGCGCCCGCGCAGGTACAGGTAGCCGTCGGCATCGAACTCGCCGAGATCGCCGCTGGGCCACCACTCGCCGGCGAACGGCGGCTCGCCCAGATAGCCGAGCAGCACCGGGCCGGCCACCAGCACTTCGCCGTCCTCGGCCAGGCGCACGCGCACATGCGGCAGCGGCCGGCCGACACTGCCGGGGCGGTTGGCGCCGGGGCGATTGAGGCAGACCACCGAGGCGCATTCGGACAGGCCGTAGCCCTGGTACACCGGCAGGCCCAGCCTGGCGGCACGGGCCAGCAGCTCGTCCGCCACCCGCGCGCCGCCGACGGCGACGAAGCGCAAGCCACTGGCCGGCACGGCGCCACGTTCGATGGCGCTGACCAGGCCGAGCAGCAGCTGCGGCACCAGGATCAGGCTCTGCGCCCCGCGCGCCATCAGCATGCCGAGCAGGCGCGGCCAGTCCACCCCGCTGGCACCCTGGATGCCCAGCTGGCGCTGCGACGGCAGGCTCAGGGTAGCGCCGGCCAGCAGCGCCGCGTAGCAGCCGAGGTTCTCCAGCAGCACGGCCAGCGGCAGCACCGCCAGGTAGTGTTGTGGCGCCGTCGCGCGGCTGGCCGCCTCCAGCTCGCCGGCGACCCGCAGCATGGCCGCGGCGCTCAGACACACGCCCTTGGGCGTGCCGGTGGTGCCGGAGGTGTAGGTGATCTTCGCCGTGCCCGGCGGCAGCTGGACGGCTGCGCCCGGCTCGTTCAGACGCCAGAACTGGCCATCGGCGTGGAAGCCACAGGCACGCAGCTCCTCTTCCATGCCAGCAGCCTCGCCGAGCACCAGGCTGGCGCCGCTCTGGCGCAGGCAGTGGGCACGCTGGGCCGGGCTGAAGAACGGCGGCAGGATCACGCAGGCGCTACCGGCGAACAGCCCGGCCAGGTCCCAGAGCAGTGCCTCGGGACCGTTCTCCAGGGCCAGGGCGAACACCGCGCAGCCCTGCTGGCGCAGCAGTTGCTCGCGCCGCTGCACCTCTTCCCACAACTCGGCGTAATCCACCCGTTGCTCATCGCCCCACAGCGCCAGGCGCCCGGGCTGGCGTTCGGCATGGTCGCGCAGGCTGTCTTTCAGGCGTTGCAGTTCAGGCTGCATGGGGCGCCTCCGCACAGGGCAGGAGAAACCCCAGGCGCTGCAGCACGCCCTGCTCGCACAGCTGGCGGTAGCCGAGCTGGATATTGCCGGCGAACACCTGCGGGCGTTGCTCGTAGTACTGGCCCCAGGCATGGCGCTGCTCGCCCAGGCGCTGCGGGTCGGCCTCGCACAGGCGCAGCGGCGCCAGGCCGAGGCGGCGGAAACTGTTGATCAGGCCGGCGGCGCCGGTGAACACCACCCATTGCAGGCCACGGCGGGCCAGCAGGCAGGTCATGGCGATGATGATCAGGCGCGCGTTGCCGGGGCTGCTGGCGGCCAGGTTGCCGACCTCGACGATTTCCCGGCGTTCCACCGGGCGCTCGGCCAGGCGGGCGATCACCTGCTCCACCGGCTGTTGCAGGTACTGCTCGAGAAACAGCGCCTCCTGCTGCGCCAGGCGCGTGCCACAGACCGCAGTCAGCTCATCCTGCGCCGTGTGCAGGCCGAACAGCTCGGGCATGAAATGGCTGATGCGGGCCCCATGCGCCGCACTGAAGCGCTCACGGACGAAGGCCTCGAAGAGGTCGCGCTGGGCGTTGGCAGGGGTCGCCAGGTTGATGCTCGACTGGCCCTGCGGATCGCTGCCGAAGTGCAGCGGGAAAGCGTTGTTCCACTCGGATTGACTCATCGGACTCCCTCCACGGGCGGGTTCGTGGAGGGGAGTATCGGCAGCGAGTCTTAACGAATCCTGAAGCCGGGCCAGCCCGGCGCGATCAGCCTTCCAGGCGCGCCAGGCGCTCCTCCAGGGCGGCCACGCGGGCCTCCAGCTCGGCGATGCGGCTGTCGTCGCCGCCGCGCTGCGCCGGAGCCTCGGCCTGGCGCGCGGCCAGCAAGGCGTCCAGGTCGGCTTGCTCGCCGAGCAGGTGCATGTAGCGGTCCTCGCGCTGGCCGCTCTGGCGCGGCAGCAGGCAGGCCAGTTCGCGCGCGGCCAGGCGCTCCAGCTGGTGCTGCACCTCGGCCACGTCATCGAACTGGAACAGGCGGTTGCTGCGGGTCAGCAGCTCGCTGAGGGTCTGCGGGCCACGCAGGAACAGCAGACCGAGCAGCGCCTGCTGCGGCTTGACCAGCTCCAGGGCCTTGTCCACCCGGTGCTCCCAGCGGTCGGCGCGGCCGCCCATCACCAGGCGGGTCAGGCCACGCCCTTCCAGGGCGCGCAGGGCCTGGCCGACTTGGCCTTCGCTGAGGTTCATCAGCGGCTCGCGGCTGGTCTTCTGGTTGCAGGCCAGCACCAGGGCATTGACGGTCAGCGGGTAGGTTTCCGGGGTGGTGGCCTGCTTCTCGATCAGGCAGCCGAGGATGCGCACCTCGGTGGCATTGAGCGGCTCGCGGGGGCTGGCGGCTTCACTGGTCATGACGGTATCCACGCATGGCAAAGGTCCATAGCCTGACACGCCGGCGGCGGCCTGGGAACTCAGGCGCCGGGATAGACTTGTTGCTGGCTGTCCTCGGGAGTCGGCGACTCGCTGGCCGTCACCACCTGGTTGCGCCCGCGACTCTTGGCCAGGTACAGCGCCCGGTCGGCATCCTTGAGCCAGTGCGCGGCGTCCAACTGGAACGGGCTGTAGCCGGCCAGGCCGATGCTGAGGGTGATGCGCAGCCCTGGTGCCAGTTCGCTGCGCACCTCGCCCAGTTCCTGGCGCAGCCGCTCCATCACTTCTCCGGCCAGCACCGGCGGCGTATTGGGCAGGATCACGCAGAACTCGTCGCCGCCATAGCGCCCGGCCAGGTCCTCGGCGCGCAGGCTCTGCACCAGTTTCTCGCTGAGCAGGCGCAGCACGCTGTCGCCGACCAGGTGGCCATGGCGGTCATTGATCTCCTTGAAATGGTCCACGTCGATCAGTGCCACGGTGGCCCGCTGCTGGCCCTGGCGACAGCGATCGAATTCATGGTGCAGCAGATCCTTCCAGTGGCCGTGGTTGAACAGCCGGGTCAGGCTGTCGGTACGGCCGGCAGCACGCAGGGCCTGCTTGTGCTCGGCCAGCTTGATGCTCAGGTTGTAGCTGACCCAGCCCAGGGCCAGCGGATAGAGAATCAGCATCGGCAGGCAGGCGTAGAGCTGCACCATGCTGGTGTCCGGGCTGAAGGCCGGCCCCAACAGCAGCATCGACAGGCCGCCACCAGCCAGCATGGCCAGGCTGCCCTTGAGGAAGAAACGCCCGCCGCCGGCGGCGATGTTGTTCATCGCCATCATGGCCAGGATGGTCACGCTGGGCAGCACGTTGAACGCCATGGTCGCGGTCCAGAAACCGCCGAACAGCGAGTCGACCAGCAGGTTGCGGCGCTCGGCCTGGAACGGCGAGGCCGCGCGCCGGGCGACCTGGAAGGCCAGATGCGGCCAGAGAAAGCCGTTGAACAGCAGCAGCGCCCAAAGCCAGGGCGCCGGCTCGAGCGGCCAGAGGCCGGCCGCCACGCAGAAGAAACCGATGCCCAGGCCGATGCAGCGGGGCAAATAGATACGCCTGGCGAACGACAGGCCTGAGCCAGTGCTTCTATCCATGTTCACACTCGGAAAGGTCTTGTCTGGAGGATGGCCGCATGCTCGCGACTATACAAGTTTGCCGCATGTTTCCAGCCTTGAGCTGAGCGGGCGCGGTGGGTAAGTTGGCACCCTGACCGCAAGGAGAGCCCCATGTCCAAAGCCCGCACCCTGCTGTTCGCCTTGCTGCCGCTGTTCGCCGGCTGCCAGATGTTCAGCGTGTACGAGAACAAGCCCGTCACCCCCGCCCAGCGCCTGCAGGGCGAGCTGGGTCTGGTCGACGGCCGCCTGCTGCTGCGCCCCTGCGGCGAGCAGCGCCGCTATGCCGTGATCAACGAGGGCGACAGCGACATCGCCCGCGAAGCCGGCCAACTGCTGGCCGACGGCCACGACAGGCTGTTCGTCGACCTGCTTGGCACTCTGGGTTCGACCAGCGAGACCGGGCTGGATGGCGCGCTGCGCCCGACGCAGGTCTACCGCCTGCAAGGCGAGGGGCCCGGCTGCAATGAACCGGGCTTCGAGCGCCTGCTGCTGCGCGCCAACGGCCATGAGCCGGACTGGAGCCTGGGCGTCAGCGACCAGGGCCTGGTGCTGCTGCGCCCCGGCCAGCCGCCCCTGGCCCTGCCCTACCTGGAGGAGCAGCTGCCGGAAGGACGCTTCAGCCTCAGCAGCGAGGCCAATGGCCAGCGCCTGGAACTCTGGCTGGCGCCCCAGCGCTGCATGGACGGCATGAGTGGCGCGGTGCAGCATCTCAGCGCCGAGCTGCGCCTGAACGGCGAAGTACAACGCGGCTGCGCCTCCTTCGGCGGCGCGCGAAACCGCTGACGCGCAGGCGGCGAATGGGCCGCCTATGCTAAGGACAGACCCGCCAGTCGGAGACTGTCATGCTGCGTATTGCCCTGAATGGATACGGGCGCATCGGTCGCGCCCTGGTCCGTGCCCTGTTCGAGCGCGGACTGGAAAACCAGATTCATGTCGAAGCAATCAACGAAACCGGTGATTTCAAGACGCTCGCCCACCTGACCCGCTTCGACTCCACCTTCGGCCGCTTCGCCGGCCATGTCGGCCTGCACGAGGATGTGCTGCAGGTCCACGGCCAGTCGATCCGCCTGTTCGGCGAGAAGGAAATCCCCAAGCTGCCCTGGAAGCAGCTCGCCGTAGACGTGGTGATCGACTGCACCGGGCGCCTGAAGAAGCGTGCGCTGGCCGAGCAGCATCTGGCCGCCGGCGCGCCACGGGTGCTGCTTTCGCACCCCCTGGATACGGCCGACCTGACCGTGGTCTATGGCGTCAACCACCAGCTGCTGGGCAACCAGCAGATCGTCTCCAACGCCTCCTGCACCACCAACTGCCTGGCCCCGCTGGCTCAGGTGCTGCATACCGCGGTGGGCATCCGCCAGGGCCTGATGACCACGGTGCATGCCTATACCAACGACCAGAACCTGCTCGACAAGACCCACAACGACCTCTATCGCGCCCGCGCCGCCGCGCTGTCGATGATTCCCACCAGCACCGGCGCGGCCAAGACCATCGGCCTGGTCATCCCCGAGCTGCACGGCCGCCTGGATGGCATGGCGGTGCGGGTACCGACGGCCAATGTGTCACTGCTCGACCTGACTTTCGGCAGCGAACACCCGACTAGCCGCGAGGCGATCAACGATTGCCTGCAGCGCGCCGCGCGCCAGCTGCCGCTGGGGGTGATGGAGTGCAACGACCTGCCACTGGTATCCAGTGACTTCAATGGCTACCCGGTGTCCTGCGTGGTCGACCTCAACCACACGCGGGTGCAGGGCGACAACCTGGTCAAGGTAATGGCCTGGTACGACAACGAATGGGCCTTCGCCAACCGCCTGCTGGACGTGCTGCTGGCCTGGTTGAGGCCTTAGTGCTGTGGAGTAGGGCTACACCGCGCGCGGTGTAGCTCACCTCAGATCAGATGGTGCTCGTCGTCGCCGAGCAGGCCGCTCAGGCCCTCGATCTCGGCACGGGTCACCGCGCGCTGGTCCAGCTTGCGCCGGGCCGCCTCGGGTAGGTCGGTGTAGCGAATCACGCCTTTCTGTACCAGGGCGACGACCACGTCCTCCAGCACCCGAACCAGCTCCAGGTCCGACTCCTTGAGGCTGGCCAGGCGCTCCTTGACTTCTTCGCGAGCCGTCAGCCAGTTGTGCAGCTCCTCGCTCTCGACCGCCAGGGTCTCCGTCATGCCCTCGAACGGATCGTGCTCCACCCGCAGCAGCCGCCCTTCCCCATCCCTCTGCACGTACACCATGTGGCTTCCTCCAGGCATAAAAAAGCCCGCTACCGGTAAGGGTAGCGGGCCCATGCCCATGTCACCAATCAGGCGACTTGCAGAGCATTGTCTCCAAGTAGTCCATTGATCACGGTAGCGGTATCCGCACCAGCGGAGATGATGCCACCACCGCCGGGAGTGACGCCGTACTCGACAGCCACATTGAAGCCGTTCAGCTCGATGCTTGTAGTAGGCGCACCCGCCCCTGTGGGTGCGATCGATATCACCGTGCTGTTATCGACTATCGAGAAGCTGAGGAAGTCGTCCAGCGACCCGGCGTTGTAGCTCTCGCCGACCAGCAGCTGGGTGAGATCCAGCTTGTCGCCCTCGCTCGGCTTGAAGTCCAGCACCTTGTCGGCACCCGTGGTATCGCCCGCCAGCCAGCGGAAGGTATCGGCACCTGCACCGCCGGAAAGCAGGTCGTTGCCGAGACCACCAATCAGGATGTCGTTACCATCCCCACCGGATAGCGCATCGTCGCCTGCCAGGCCGCTCAGCGTATCGTTGCCGCCGTTGCCAAACAGGTAGTCGACCGAGGCAGTTCCCGTCATGACATTGTCCCCGCTGGTGCCCTGAACACTGGTAGAGGCGGGATACAAGGTGGCCTGGATGGCACTGCTGACCGAATCATCATCGCCATCAGTGCCAGTCACCGGATGCAACAGGCTGATTGGCTGTTGCACAGAGGTCTGCGAGTAGCTGAAGAAGCCCAGCGAGAAGTCCTCGCCATTGCCACCCTGGACATGTACGGCACTGAAGGAGGTAGCCGAATCGATCTGGAAGGTCCAGCCATCTCTCATGTCGCTGACAGAGATCGAATTGCCGAGGTCAAGCAGCGTCACCGATGCTGTTACATCGACTCCTGATGCGTTGAACACCTTGATATTGCTGGTGGCCAGGTTTACCTGCGTCTCGCCGACATCAGAGAGGCCGAACACATCATCGTTATCTGCCACTATGGCAGTAATGATCAATATGGCCTCATTGCTCGCGCCACCCTTGACGAAGATTTTCTGCCGGTAGGTATTGGCCAGATTGTGGGTGCTGTACGTGAAGCCGGTGGTTCCTCCTCCCGTAGCGACCAGGTTGTTCACGAAGTCGAAGCGGATACGCTCGCCGGTGTCGATCCACTGGTTGGAGATGCCGATGTCGTCGCTGTCGCTATTGATACTGCCGCCAGCCGTCGTGGTGGATATCAGCACGTCCTGCGAGGTGCCACCGATATCGATCAATCCCTTGTAAGCGACATTACCCGCACCGACACCCGTCAGATTGGTGGCGGACACGAAGGAACCATTGGATATCGGCCCATAGGTGGTCAGCGTATAGGAGTCGCCACCCGGATTGATGTCGATGGTGTAGCCGACGACATTCGCCGCGGTCTTGGCCACCAGTTCGGTATTGTCGGCGCCGTACTGCAGGTACAACTGCTGGCCATTGAGCTTGAGCAACTGGCCACCGGCATCCCTGGCCTCGGTTCCTGCCGTGAAGTTGAACACCACATTGCCGACACCATCCCCACCTGCAGAGTTGGCGAAGTTCAGCCCTGCTGTAACTGTGTGGGTATTGGCATCCTGATCGACCAGCAGCGCCCTGACCGGAGTAAAGGCGATCGGCACATCATCCTCGACATCGATCAACAGCGAGCCAGCCAGTGGCAGCGGATTCACTCCATCGGATGCCGCCAGGGCGCCAGTCAGATCCAGCGTCAGCCGCTCATTGTCATTGTTGTTGTCGTTCGGGTGATCTATCGGGCCCTTCAGGGTAAAGGTGTATGCACCGTTGCTCTGGAGCTTGAGGGTGAAGATCTCCAGCGAGCCTGCCTTGGCCGTCATGGTGTCGCCAAGGAAGCTGTAGGTGATGGCCACACCACCCGAGGTCAATGCCGGCATTCCGCTGGGCGTAGTGTCCAGGCTGAAGGTTGCCGAGTTCGTTCCGACCAGCAGCTCAACCACGCTGCCAGAGACCACAGTGGTCTGCGCATCGTTGTCGGTGATACCGCCAGGCAGCTCATCTTCATCGACCGCGCCGGTTACCGGTGCGGTGTCTTCGACATGCACCGACAGCGTTGCACTGGCGTGATCGCCATCACCATCGACGATGGTATAGACGAAGCTCTCGGTCACATCAGCATTGATTTCCAGCCCGAAACTGTAGGTGTAAGCACCGGTCAGGAAGTTGACCTTGAGAGTTCCCCCCGCGTCTGTCGTCAACGTCAGCATGTTCGTAACCGCGTTGTACTGCGCAGAGGCCGTGGTATAGGTCACACCATCATGCTGGATCGAAACTATCGGCAATGCACCAGGGCCGTCGGCTCCAAAGCCACCGAGTCCTCCCGATACGCCCTCACTGATCAGATTTCCGCTCACCTGCGGAATCACCACTGTGCCGGTGAGAACCGCCGCCAGCTGCGACAGGTCGGTCACCACCACCCCATTCATCTCGGCACCGGCACCGAAACCATCGTAGGCCACCGGATTGAGCTGCGCCTGATCGGCGGCCCCACCCATGCCTAGGGCAAAGGTC
Source organism: Aquipseudomonas alcaligenes (assembly GCF_003205495.1). GTDB lineage: Bacteria > Pseudomonadota > Gammaproteobacteria > Pseudomonadales > Pseudomonadaceae > Aquipseudomonas > Aquipseudomonas alcaligenes_B. The sequence goes on from NZ_QJRX01000004.1 coordinate 181,890, forward strand.
TTGATGTCGTTGGTGTTGAGGAAGGTTTCCCAGGCCACTTCCTCCGGCGCATTGATGCCATTGGCACCCGTACCGACCACACCAGGCCAGTTGCTGGAAGTCGTGGGCAGGCCATCCGACAGGAAGTAAGCCACGTTCTGCCCACCGACGATTTTGCCGGGGGAAGCAAAGGCATTCATCGCTGTCAGCAGCGCAGCATCGTAGTTGGTCAGACCATCGCCGAAGGTGTTCGACAGCCCGTTGATCAGCGTGATTGCCTGGTTAGCCGTCAGCCAGATCTCACCCGAACCGCTCAGGTTCGAAGTGGCGGAAGCATTGAAGGCCACCATCCGCACCATCACATCGCCGAAGCCGTCGTAGGCGTTGATCAGCTGGGTAATGGCATTCTTGGCAAGCGCCAGCTTGGTGCTGAAACCTGCCACACCGGGGCTGTCGTCCATGCTGCCGGATACATCCAGGACAATCAGCAGATTGGTATCGACCGAATTGATCTCCAGCAACTGCTTGTGGATGTCTTGCGGCAGAGACGGACCATCATCGTCAAAGCGAATCTGGCCCGACACATCCACTTTCGTGCTCTTCACCGTGTCGTTGTCACCATCTTTCAGGGTGACCGTCACACCCAGCGAGTTGGTGGCCAGTGCCAGGGTCTCGTCGTAGCTGTTGTAACCATTGGCTGCAGTGGCTTCGGCCGGGTGATCCAGCGACAGATACTGCTCGACCGTCACCACGCCCGTGCTGCTGTTGATCTCGATGGCAAAGGCAGCCTGACCGGCAAAGGCGCCGCCCACCACCTGCCCGACCACCACGCCATTGGCCAGCAGCACCAGGTTGATGGCCGAGCCATCGGTCAGGGTCAGGCCCGAGTTGGCATTGTTCACCTCCAGAGTGAACACCTTGCTGCCCGCCGCCGGGCCGTCGGCGCCGTAGGTCTCGGTGGTCACATTCACCACGGCGCCTGCGCTCACGGCCTTGCTGATGTAGCCGCTGCCCGCCACATCCGGGTCATTGCCCTTGGTCACGGCCAGGGTATTGATGCTGGCCGCACCACTCGGACCGCTCTCGTCCAGCCCGACCAGCACGTTGCTGGCCACGGCAATCGCCACGCTCGGACCATCGTCGTCGAAGCGCACCTGGCCCGAGATATCCGCCGTCGCACTGGTCACCGTGTCGTTGTCACCGTCTTTCAGGGTGACCGTCACGCCCAGCGAGCCGCTGGCCAGCGCAATCGCCTCGTCATAGCTGTTGTAACCATTGCCAGCCACGGCTTCTGCCGGGTGATCCAACGACAGGTACTGCTCGACCGTCACCACACCCGTCGTGCTGTTGATCTGGATGGCAAAGGCAGCCTGGCCGGCAAAGGCACCGCCCACCACCTGCCCGACCACCACACCATTGGCCAGCAGCACCAGGTTGATGGCCGAGCCATCGGTCAGGGTCAGGCCCGAAGTGGCATTGGTCACAGTCAGGCTGTAGACCTTGCTGCCTGTGGCAGCCGGACCGTCGGCACCGTAGGCCTCGGTGGTCACGTTCACCACGGCACCGGCGCTAACGGCCTTGCTGATGTAGCCGCTGCCAGCCACATCCGGGTCATTGCCCTTGGTCACGGCCAGGGTATCGAGGCTGGCCGCACCACTCGGGCCAGTCTCATCCAGGCCCACCAGCACGTTGCTGGCCGCAGAGATCGCCACATTCGGACCATCGTCGTCGAAGCGCACCTGGCCCGAGATATCCGCCGTCGCACTGGTCACCGTGTCGTTGTCACCGTCTTTCAGGGTGACCGTCACGCCCAGCGAGCCGGTAGCCAGCGCAATTGCCTCGTCATAGCTGTTGTAACCATTGCCAGCCACGGCTTCTGCCGGGTGATCCAACGACAGGTACTGCTCGACCGTCACCACACCCGTCGTGCTGTTGATCTGGATGGCAAAGGCAGCCTGACCGGCAAAGGCGCCACCCACCACCTGCCCGACCACCACACCATTGGCCAGCAGCACCAGGTTGACGGCCGAGCCATCGGTCAGGGTCAGGCCCGAGTTGGCATTGGTTACTACCAGGCTATAGACCTTGCTGCCCGCCGCCGGGCCATCGGCACCATAGGCCTCGGTGGTCACATTCACCACGGCGCCTGCGCTCACGGCCTTGCTGATGTAGCCGCTGCCGGCCACATCCGGGTCATTGCCCTTGGTCACGGCCAGGGTATCGAGGCTGGCCGCACCACTCGGGCCGCTCTCGTCCAGCCCGACCAGCACGTTGCTGGCCACGGCAATCGCCACATTCGGACCATCGTCGTCGAAGCGCACCTGGCCCGAGATATCCGCCGTCGCACTGGTCACCGTGTCGTTGTCACCGTCTTTCAGGGTGAGCGTCACGCCCAGCGAGCCGCTGGCCAGCGCAATCGCCTCGTCATAGCTGTTGTAACCATTGCCAGCCACGGCTTCTGCCGGGTGATCCAGCGACAGGTACTGCTCGACAGTCACCACGCCCGTGCCACTGTCGATCTGGATGGCAAAGGCGGCCTGGCCGGCAAAGGCGCCGCCCACAACCTGCCCGACCACCACGCCATTGGCCAACTGCACCAGGTTGATGGCCGAGCCATCGGTCAGGGTCAGGCCCGACGTGGCATTGGTCACCGTCAGACTGAACACTTTGCTGCCGGCAGCCGCCGGGCCATCGGCGCCATAGGCATCAGTGCCTACAATCACCACGGAACCGGCACTCACGGCCCTGCTGATGTAGCCGCTGCCGGCCACATCCGGGTCATTGCCCTTGGTCACGGCCAGGGTATCGAGGCTGGCCGCACCACTCGGGCCAGTTTCATCCAGGCCCACCAGCACGTTGCTGGCCGCAGAGATCGCCACATTCGGACCATCGTCGTCGAAGCGCACCTGGCCCGAGATATCCGCCGTCGCACTGGTCACCGTGTCGTTGTCACCGTCTTTCAGGGTGACCGTCACGCCCAGCGAGCCGGTAGCCAGCGCAATTGCCTCGTCATAGCTGTTGTAACCATTGCCAGCCACGGCTTCTGCCGGGTGATCCAACGACAGGTACTGCTCGACCGTCACCACACCCGTCGTGCTGTTGATCTGGATGGCAAAGGCAGCCTGACCGGCAAAGGCGCCACCCACCACCTGCCCGACCACCACGCCATTGGCCAGCAGCACCAGGTTGACGGCCGAGCCATCGGTCAGGGTCAGGCCCGAGTTGGCATTAGTCACTACCAGGCTGTAGACCTTGCTGCCGGCAGCCGCCGGGCCATCGGCACCATAGGCCTCGGTGGTCACATTCACCACGGCGCCTGCGCTCACAGCCTTGCTGATGTAGCCGCTGCCGGCCACATCCGGGTCATTGCCCTTGGTCACGGCCAGGGTATCGAGGCTGGCCGCACCACTCGGGCCACTCTCGTCCAGCCCGACCAGCACGTTGCTGGCCGCAGAGATCGCCACATTCGGACCATCGTCGTCGAAGCGCACCTGGCCCGAGATGTCCGCCGTCGCACTCGCCACTGTGTCGTAGTCACCGTCTTTCAGGGTGACCGTCACACCCAGTGAGCCGGTAGCCAGTGCAATCGCCTCGTCATAGCTGTTGTAAGCATTGCCGGCATTGGCTTCGGCCGGGTGATCCAGCGACAGGTACTGCTCGACCGTCACCACGCCCGTGCCACTGTCGATCTGGATGGCAAAGGCGGCCTGGCCGGCAAAGGCGCCGTCCACAACCTGCCCGACCACCACGCCATTGGCCAACTGCACCAGGTTGATGGCCGAACCATCGGTCAGGGTCAGGCCCGAAGTGGCATTGGTCACAGTCAGGCTGTAGACCTTGCTGCCCGTGGCAGCCGGACCGTCGGCACCGTAGGCCTCGGTGGTCACGTTCACCACGGCACCGGCACTCACAGCCCTGCTGATGTAGCCGCTGCCGGCCACATCCGGGTCATTGCCCTTGGTCACGGCCAGGGTATCGAGGCTGGCCGCACCACTCGGGCCAGTTTCATCCAGGCCCACCAGCACGTTGCTGGCCGCATTAACCACCACACGCGGACCATCGTCCTCGAACAGGAAGACCCCGGCCACACCCAGATCGAACGAGGCGCTGTCGCTGTCACCGTCGCCATCCGTCACCGACTGGGTCAGCAACAGAACGCCCGCATCCAGTTGCAGCACTTCGCTGTCGTCCGGATCAATGGTGTCGTCGTGCCAGATATTGTCCAGCAGATTGAGCGTCACCGCTCCGGAAACCGGGTCAATGGTCAGCGTGAAGTAGTCGTGATCCCCTACGCTACCCGTGATCACATTACCCACCTGGTTGAGCAGGATCTCTGCCCCCTTGCCTGAGGGCAGGGCCGGATCCACGGCGAACAGGCCACTAGGTACATCATCAGCCAACAGGTCGAGGCTATAGACTGTGCTGTCTTCAACTGCCGGACCGTCCGCGCCAAAGCTGCTGTCAAATTGCGACTGCACGACCGCCGCGCTCAACACCGCGGATGAAATGCCATCCGGGTAGGCACCACCCAGAGCGACCAGGCTCTCGTCCACAGTGACGGTGCCCAGTTCACGCGGTTGCTGGTTCAGCCCAGCAACGGGAACGTCATCCTCGACATCGATCACGAAGCTGCCCGGCGGGAAGCCGCCTAGCAGCGGGTCGCCATCGCCATCGGTGGCCGCCAGAACGCCAGAGAAGTCGATCGGCAGGCCTTCGTCATCACTCAGCAACTCGCTGTCATCGCCATCGGGTTTCGGATGGTCGATCGGCCCGAGCAGGGTAAAGGTCCAGCTGCCGTCGCCGTTCACTTGCAGGCTGAACACGTCATAGTCACCGGCTTCGGTACCCTCGACGTAACCCACCAGCACTCCGCCGTCCATGCGGT
>NZ_QJRX01000004.1:186763-443490 GCF_003205495.1 Aquipseudomonas alcaligenes
TGGTCGATCGGCCCGAGCAGGGTAAAGGTCCAGCTGCCGTCGCCGTTCACTTGCAGGCTGAACACGTCATAGTCACCGGCTTCGGTACCCTCGACGTAACCCACCAGCACTCCGCCGTCCATGCGGTACTGTAACTCTTCCCCGCCTGACTTCAGGCCCTGAACAGTGAGCGATGCCAGGGCAGCCTCAGCTGCACCGCCCTCGCCCTCGATGTCGATCAGGCTGAAATCACCAGGGCCATCGGCACCGAAGTTCACCAGCGCATTCAGCGAGCCATCTCCGCCCGAAGCCACCAGGGTCTGCGCGGGGTTGGCATCGCTACCGACCGGATCACCGTCCTCGTTGTTGCCCTCGTACGGCGGCGCCGGCGGGGCGCCCTCGCCAGACCACAAGGTCAGCGCGTCGTCATGCACCAGGCCGGATACCACCGGGCGCTGGTTTTCGCTGCCGGCCAGCACCGGCACATCGTCCTCGACATCGATCACGAAACTGCCCGACGGGAATCCACCCACCAGCGGGTCGCCATCGCCATCGGTGGCCGCCAGAACGCCAGAGAAGTCGATCGGCAGGCCTTCGTCATCACTCAGCAACTCGCTGTCATCGCCATCGGGTTTCGGATGGTCGATCGGCCCGAGCAGGGTAAAGGTCCAGCTGCCGTCGCCGTTCACTTGCAGGCTGAACACGTCATAGTCACCGGCTTCGGTACCCTCGACGTAACCCACCAGCACTCCGCCGTCCATGCGGTGCTGTAACTCTTCCCCGCCTGACTTCAGGCCCTGAACAGTGAGCGATGCCAGGGCAGCCTCAGCTGCACCGCCCTCGCCCTCGATGTCGATCAGGCTGAAAGCACCGGGGCCATCGGCACCGAAGTTCACCAGCGCACTCAGCGAACCCTCTCCGCCCGAGGCCACCAGGGTCTGCGCAGGGTTGGCATCGCTGCCGACCGGATCACCGTCCTCGTTGTTGCCCTCGTACGGCGCTGCCGGCGGGGCGCCCTCGCCAGACCACAAGGTCAGCGCGTCGTCATGCACAGTTCCAGTCACGGTCGGACGTTGGTTATCACTGCCCACCAGCCGCGGCACGTCGTCCTCAATGTTGATGACAAACAGGCCGTCGATGGAGTCGCCCTGAAATTCCGCCACCGGATCGCCGTCGAAGTCGGTCGCAGTGAGCACATGAGTGAAGTCGATGCCGAAGTAGGACTCCTCACCTTCGCCCAAGTACTCCCACAGTTCGCTGTCGTTGCCATCCTGCTGCGGATGGTCGATAGGGCCCTGGAGAGTGAAGGTGAAGTGGCCATCGGCCTCCACCTGCAGGGTGAAGATCGGGATGCCACCTTCGCCCTTGTAGGCGACCAACTCGGTGTACAGCAGGCTCGGCGGATCACCGCCGTCATCATATTCGGTCACTTCGTAGATCAGGGAGACCCCACCCGATTTCAGCCCTTGCGCACCGAGCACAAGGTTGGCGGTAGTCGTGTCCACCAGGCCGAAGCTACCGATGCGGTCTGCGCCGAAGTCGACCAGAAAACTAAGTGGCGGGGTGTAGGGGGAAGTATGACTACTGAAAGTAACGGTCTGATCCGGGTCGGCATCGGAGCCAATCGGGTCAGTGTCCTCGTTATTACCTTCGTGCGGGGCATCCAGCGCCAGTGGCGGCAGCATGAACAGTTCGTACTCACCGTCCGGCGGGCTCTTAGTAAGAGCATCCTCGTGCACCAGTCCATTGATCCGTGGAATGTACTCGCCCTCGCCGCGGTACAGCGCCAGCTGCGGGGTGTCGTCGTCCACCGTCACGCTCAGCGTGGCACTGGCAGCATCCCCATCACTGTCCGTGACGGTAAAGGGAATTTGCAGCAGTAACTCGTCCTCGGTGCCCACCACGGGGTGGTCCAAGGGCTCGAACAGAGTGAAGGTATAGGTACCGCCTGCATTGGCCACTTCGAATACATCGACCCGTATGTCCTCGCCTTCGCCGTCACCCGGGAGGATGTAGAACGCTATGAGGGTCTGCCCGTCGCCACTGATCTCGATGGACAGTGGATGGCCTTGCGACTGTATGGCCGCGAGATTCGGTGCATTCCAGGTGAAGCTACCGGGGCCGTCGGGGCCGAAGCTGTAGTTGAGCGCCCCAGAGACCTGGCTCGGTGCATCGGAATCACCCGACCCTCCTGTGTTCCGCTCAGCCAGACCAGGTGCCGAGGGATCACCATCTTCGTCAACCTCAGTTGTGGCCCCCTCAGCAGTCGGCAGGCCATCGACGGGCACCGCCGGCGCGGGTTCCGGATCCACTATGGGCTCGGCATCGGGAAACTCGGGGCCGGTGTTGAACCCCGCAGTCGGGAAGCCGATTACCGGATCCAGCGCACCACCGACCTCGCCCAGCAGCACAAAGCTGTGGCCACCACCTACGCCACCGGCGCCACCGCCACCACCGGCTCCCGGACCGGCGGCAGTCGCCTCGCCCTCCAGGGTCGGGTCGACGCCGGCTTCGATTGCGGCCTGCAGCTGCTCGACATCGGTCAGGTCGCTGTCCGACGGAGCGGCGGATTCCTGCTCCTGCGGCTGGGCCGTCTGCCCATCGCCACCAGCCAGCATCTGCTCATTGAGGTTCAGGCTGCTGTCGCGCCCGAGGGTGAGAACCTCACCATTGGTGAGAGTGACCGCAACCGCGCCGCCTGCACCAGTAACCAGTTGCTCGCCGGCATAGACACGATCGCCTTCGACTAGCGGTCGACGCGTTCCATCGCCGGCTACCGCAAAGACCTCGCCGACAACCTGACTGACGACACCAATCAAAGTAGCCATGATTCCTTCCTCCGCACTACAGCTGCCGACCACCGCCGACACGTTTCAAAAGGGCCAAACCACCTTTCGAACCCGGGATTGCGTACGAAGAAGAACTGAATGAATTCGCGCGGTGCAATAAACCTGAAAATTGCAATGCGACAAAAAAGTGTCGCCCCAACTGCACCGGATCACTCCCTCAGAACATCCCCGCCCCTTATGCTCCAAACTGCGATTGACCATCCGTCTTAACTGCGAAAGGGCCTGAAGGCCTCGTTTTTCGCGGCTTACGGAAGAAACAATGTGCCCGTTCTCACAGAGTGCATAAGACTTTTTCCTCATAAACCTTGTGAGGATTTTTTCTTAGCTACGCTTGTGAATGTTCTTAGCTGTGATGTTACAGACCTGGAACAGATTTCCGGGCAAAAGCGTCATTTATTTGGCGACAGGAACCGAGCATACAAATAAGGAGAAGCATCTCATGCGCGTTCTTACACCGCTCTGCAGCAGTATCCTGCTGGCCATGGCCTGTGCTCAGGCCCAGGCCATGACGCTCTCGGAAGCCATCCAGAGCACCATCGACAATCATCCCGAGCTGCACGCCAGCATGAATGATCGTCTCTCGGCCGACGAGGATGTGAAGATCGCCAGAGGTGGCTACCTGCCCACCGTCGATCTGCTGGTCGGCTACGGCCGCGAGCAGACCGACAGTCCGAGCACGCGTGCCCTTGGCGACCACAATAAAGAGACTCTCAATTACCGCGATGCCGAGCTGCGCCTGCGGCAGATGCTCTTCGACGGCTTCAATACGCCCAACGAAGTGGCCCGCACCGAGTCGGTGGTCAACTCCCGCGCCTATTACGTCCTCGGCACCTCCGAGAGCCTGGCCCTGCGCACCGTCGAGGTCTACCTGGACGTGCTCAAGCGCCGCGAGATGGTGAGCCTGGCGGAGAACAACCTGCAGGCCCACCAGCGCATCCATGACCAGATCCGCCTGCGTAGCGAGCGTGGCGTCGGCAGCACCGCCGACCTCGACCAGTCCGAGGCACGTCTGGCCCTGGCGGAGAACAACCTCTACACCGAGCAGGTCAACCTGGCCGACGCCCAGGCCAACTTCTTCAGTGCCACCGGGCGCATGCCGGACGAGCTGGAACAACCGGCCACGGTCAAGGGCGAGCTGCCGGAAGACATCAACATGGCCCGGCAGACGGTGATGGACAACAACCCCTACCTGAAGTCCGCCCAGGCCGACGTGCACGCCGCCGAGAAGCAGTACGAAGTGGCCAAGGCGCCCTTCTATCCGCGCTTCGACCTGGAACTGGCCACTACCGCCGATGACAACGTCCAGGGCGACGAGGGCCACTACAACACCTGGCGCGCCGCCGTGGTGATGAACTACAACCTGTTCAACGGCATGCGTGACAAGGCCCGCCTGCAGGGCGCCGCGCACAAGATCAACCAGTCCATGGACATCCGCAACAACGCCCTGCGGGTGCTCAACGAGAACCTGGCCCTGGCCTGGAACGCCATGGAAAACGCCCGTCTGCAGACCCCCAAGGCCCGTGACTATGCCGACTACACCTCGCGCGTGCGCGAGGCCTACCAGCAACAGTTCAGCCTCGGTCAACGCACCCTGCTCGACCTGCTGGACAGCGAGAACGAACTCTTCACCGCCAACCGCCGCTACACCGAGGTGCGCTACACCGAAGAGTTCTCCATGTACCGCGTCATCTCCGCCATGGGCGAGCTGTTGAAGAAGCAGAACGTCGTAGTCCCGGCCGAAGCTGTAGCCCTCACCGAAGTGAAGAGCGAGGCCCGCCTGCCGGACATGCAGTAATACCGGCGAAGTCGTTGCCCGGTGGCCGCCGGCCCCGGGCAACTGCTCAGGAGTAGTGACCTTGACCACCATGGAACGGAGACCCTCCGACGACCAGCGGCAGAGTCACGACGACCCGTTGCTGGACGGCCTGCTGATCCTCTGCAACCTGCACGAATGCTCGGCCAGCCGTGCCAGCCTGACCGCCGGCCTGCCGATGCCCGAACAGCGCCTGAGCGCCGAGCTGCTGCCGCGGGCGGCGGCGCGCGCCGGCCTGCAGGGACGCATCCTGCGGCGCGAGCTGGAGGCCATCTCGCCGCTGAACCTGCCGGTTCTGCTGCTCCTGAAGGACGGCCGCAGCGCCGTGCTGCGCAAGATCGGCCCGAAGAACCAGATGCAGATCCTGCCCTGCGAGGCCGATGGCGGCGAGCAGTGGGTCAACCGCGAGCATCTGGCCATCGAGTACAGCGGCCAGGCCTTCTTCGCCAAGCCACAGCATGAGCTGGAAGACACCCGCACGCCGCTGGTGCCAAGGGTCGAGGCCTGGTTCCGCGACACGCTCAAGCTGTCGCGCTGGCTCTATACCGACGCCGTACTGGCCAGCCTACTGATCAACCTGCTCGGCCTGATGGTGCCGCTGTTCGTCATGCAGACCTACGACCGGGTGGTGCCCAACCAGGCCACCTCGACCCTCTGGGTGCTGGCCATCGGCCTGTTCATCGGTACCGGCTTCGAGCTGCTGCTGCGGGTCTTGCGCGCCTACCTGCTGGACGTGGCCGGCAAGAAGACCGACGTGGTGCTGTCCGCCACCCTGTTCGAGCGCATCACTGGCATGTCGATGAAAGCCCGGCCCGCCACGGTCGGTGGTTTCGCCCAGAGCATCCACGACTTCCAGGGCCTGCGCGAATTCCTCACCGCGGTCACCCTCACCAGCCTGATCGACCTGCCCTTCTCGCTGCTGATGATCCTGGTCATCGGCCTGCTCGGTGGCTGGCTGGTGGTGATCCCGCTGCTGGCCTTCCCGATCACCGCGCTGTTCGCCCTGATCATCCAGGCGCGCCTGCGCGATACGGTGGAGAAGAGCCTGGCGCTCGGTGCCGAACGCCAGGCCTTGCTGATCGAGACCCTCGGCGGCCTGGAGACCCTCAAGGCGTGCAGCGCCGAGAGCGAGCGCCAGCACCACTGGGAGAAGACCCATGGCGCGCTCACCCGCCTGGACAGCCACGCCCGCTTCCTCGCCTCCCTGGCCACCAACGGCACCATGTTCCTGCAGCAGTTTGCCGGCATGGCCACCATAGTCTCCGGGGTCTACATCATCATCGCCGGCAACCTCAGCGTCGGCGCCCTGGTCGCCTGCTACATGCTCGGCAGCCGGGTACTCGCGCCCCTGGGCCAGATCGCCGGCCTGATCACCCGCTACCAGCAGGCGCGCCTGACCATGACCAGCACCGACGCCCTGATGGCACTGCCCCAGGAGCGCCAGCCCAAGCAGCGCCCGCTGGAACGCACTCACCTCAAGGGGGCGCTGGACGTGCGCCAGGTCAGCTTCAGCTACCCCGGGCAGAGCACCCCGGCGCTGAGCAAGGTCAGCCTGCACATGGCCGCCGGCGAACGGGTCGGCATCATCGGCCGCAGCGGCTCGGGCAAGAGCACCCTGGCGCGCCTGCTGATGAATTTCTACACCCCGGACGAAGGCCAGATCCTGCTCGACGGCCTGGACCTGCGCCAGCTCGACGTGGCCGACCTGCGCCACCAGATCGGCTACGTCGCCCATGACCTGCCGCTGCTGGCCGGCAGCCTGCGCGACAACCTGACGCTGGGGGCACGCTACGTCAGCGACGCGCGCATGCTGGAGGTAGCAGAGCTCGCCGGCGTCACCGAGCTGGCCCGCCAGCACCCGCAGGGCTTCGACCGTCCGGTGGGCGAGCGCGGCCAGCTGCTTTCCGGCGGCCAGCGTCAGGCCGTACTGTTGGCCCGCGCACTGCTGCTGGACCCGCCGATCCTGCTGCTGGACGAACCCACCAGTGCCATGGACAACACCAGCGAGGACATCCTGCGCAACCGCCTGCAGAGCTGGTCGCAGGGCAAGACCCTGCTGCTGATCACCCACCGGACGTCCATGCTCAGCCTGGTCGAACGCCTGATCGTGATGGATTACGGCCACATAGTCGCCGATGGCCCCAAGGAAGCGGTGATCGACGCCCTGCGCAAGGGCCGTGTCGGCCCGGCGGCGGTGTAGCGGGAGACCCCCATGGAACTCGCCCAATCCCTGCGCGACTACTTCGGCAGCCTGAAGCGGCAGAAGCAGGACACCGAATTCATGCCGGAAGTGGACGGCGCCATCCTCGAGGACTCGCCCTGGCTGGCCCGCGCCACCGTCTGGTCGGTGACCGCCTGCCTGCTGGCGGCGCTGATCTGGGCCAAGTTCGCCGAACTGGAGGAAGTCACCACCGGCGAAGGCAAGGCCATCCCCTCCAGCAAGGTACAGGTCATCCAGAACCTGGAAGGCGGCATAGTCACGGAAATCTTCGTGCGCGAGGGCCAGGTGGTGAACAAGGGCGACGTGCTGCTGCGCCTGGACGCCACCCGTTTCATTTCCAACCGTGGGGAAACCGAGGCCGACCGCCTGGCCCTGCTGGCGCGGGTCGAGCGCCTCAGTGCCGAGGCCGAAGGACGCCCCATCGCCCTGCCGGAGGACCTGGTCAAGCAGGCGCCGCAGCTGGCCGAGGACGAGATGGCCCTGTACCGCTCGCGCCAGCAGCGCCTGGACAGCGAGCAGAACACCCTGCGCGAACAGCTGCGGCAGAAGACCCAGGAGCTGGCCGAGTTCCGCGCCAAGGCCCAGCAGTATCGTTCCAGCCTGGGGCTGCTCCAGCAGGAGCTGAACATGTCGCAACCGCTGGTGGGCACGGGCGCCATCTCGGAGGTGGAGATCCTGCGCCTGCGCCGCAGCGCGGTGGAAGTGCGCGGCTCGCTGGACGCCACCAACCTGGCCATTCCCAGGGCCGAGGCGGCCATGCAGGAAATCGAGAGCAAGCTCAACGAATCGACCCTGGCTTTCCGCACCGAGGCGCTCAAGGAGCTCAACGAGGTCCGCACCGAACTGAAGAAGATCACCTCCACCAGCGTGGCCATCGAGGACCGGGTCAGCCGCACCACGGTGATCTCGCCGGTCTACGGGGTGATCAAGCTGCTCAAGGTCAACACCATCGGCGGCGTGGTGCAGCCCGGCGATCCGATGGTCGAGGTGGTGCCGCTGGAGGACAACCTGCTGATCGAGGCCAAGGTGCGGCCGCAGGACGTGGCCTTCCTGCACCCCGGGCAGAAGGCCATGGTCAAGTTCACCGCCTATGACTTCACCATCTACGGTGGGCTGAAGGCCAAGCTGGAAGTGATCAGCGCCGACACCATCACCGACGAGGAAGGCAACAGCTTCTATCTGATCCAGGTGCGCACCGACAAGAGCCATTTGGGCACCGAGGAACACCCGCTGCTGATCATCCCCGGCATGGTCGCCACCGTGGACATAGTCACCGGGCAGAAGAGCGTGCTGGACTACCTGCTCAAGCCGGTGCTCAAGGCCCGCTCCGAAGCCCTGCGCGAGCGCTGAAGGGAAGCGCCGGAGAGCGCTGCGCGGCTACTCCAGCACCTCGACCGGCATGCCCAGGCGCAGCTCGCCGGTGCCGCGCGGCAACAGGTTCTGCCCGAAGTACACATCACCGTCGCGCTCGCGATAGGTCTTCAGGGTGGTCAGCGGCTCGCGGTCGGCGTTGCGTTCGCCGGTCTGCGGGTCGATGGTGGTGAGAATGCAGCGGCTGCAGCCCTTGGCAACCTCGAACTCGATGGTACCGATGCGGATGCGCTTCCAGCCGTCCTCGGCATAGGGCGCGCTGCCCTCGATCACCAGGTTGGGGCGAAAACGCAGCATCTCCAGCGGCCGGCCGACCCGCGCGGAGAGGTCGTCCAGCGAGGCCTGGCCGATCAGCAGCAGCGGGAACCCATCGGAAAAGGCCACCTTGTCGCCGGGCTGGGCGTAGCCGGTATCGACCTGGCGGGCGCGCGCCTCGGGCACCTGCACCAGGCGGCAGGGCCGACCGAGAAAGGCGCTCAGCCACTCGGCCGCGGCATCGCCGGCATCCGGCACACGCAGGCTGTCGCGCCAGACGGTCACGCCACGCAGGTCCGCCTCGGGATCGGGCAGCGCCACCTCCAGGCGGCCATGCCCGGGCGCGCTCAGGCTCAGGCCGCCCGTGGCGTTGTACAGCGCGCTCAATTGGCTCATCTGCGGCAGCAGGCGCTGGGTCAGGAAGCGCCCGCTCTCGGGCTCCACCAGCATCCAGCGCCGGTCGCCGCGCAGGCCCAGCGCCTCCAGGGGCGAACTGCTCAGACTCTCGCCACGGGCGGACTTGAGCGGGTAACGGTAGAGGGCGGAGAGTTGCATGGGACCGGCATCCTTGGATCGTGAATGCCGGTTATACGGGGAGGACGCCGGCCACTCAAGCCTGGCGATCAGGCGTCGCGACGCAGGCGATCGAGGATCACGTCGACCAGCTTGTCCGGCTGGAACTTGGAGAGGAAGTTGTCGCAGCCGACCTTCTTCACCATGGCATCGTTGAAACTGCCGGACAGCGAGGTGTGCAGCACCACGTAGAGGTCCTTCAGGCGCGGGTCGTTGCGGATCTCGGTGGTCAGGCGATAGCCGTCCATCTCCGGCATCTCCGCGTCGGTGAACACCATCAGCAGCTTGTCGGTCATGTTCTCACCGGCATCGGCCCACTTCTTCAATTGCTGCAGGCCCTTGAGACCGTCGCTGGCGGTGTGCGGGCGGATGCCCAGCTGGGTCAGGGTATCGCGCAGCTGGTTGAGGGCCACGCTGGAGTCGTCCACCAGCAGCACCTCGCGGCCGATGGCCTTGGACAGCAGCGGCTCGGCCAGCTTTTCCTCGGAGACCTTGGTGTTCATCGGGGCGATTTCCGCCAGCACCTTCTCCACATCGATGATCTCGACGATCTGATCGTCCACCTTGGTGATGGCGGTCAGGTAGTGCTGGCGCCCCGCTCCGCCGGGCGGCGGCAGGATGGACTCCCAGTTGAGGTTGAGGATGCGATCCACACCGCCGACCAGGAACGCCTGCACCGAGCGGTTGTACTCGGTGACGATGATGGTGCTGTTCTCGTTGGGCGTCAGCGGACGCATGCCGATGGCCTGGGACAGGTCGATCACCGGCAGGGTCTGCCCGCGCAGGCTGACCACGCCGCAGACATGCGGGTGGCGGTGCGGCATCAGGGTCAGCTTGGGCAGCTGCAATACTTCCTGGATCTTGAACACGTTGATGGCGAACAGCTGGCGCCCGGCCAGGCGGAACATGAGGATTTCCAGACGGTTCTCACCCACCAGTTGGGTGCGCTGGTCCACTGTATCGAGAATGCCGGCCATCTAACTGCTCCTCATGACTGTATCGAGTCTAGCCTCTATCGGCCGCTTGCACGCAAACTGCAGGGTATGGCCTGGCGCCATCATGCCGCACGGGCGCGGACCGCGCCAGCCGCCCTACCCGAGCAGCGGCGAAGACTCCGGCAGGTGCACGGACAAGGCTGCGGCACGCGCAGCGAAACGCAGGTGGCGGCTCTCCAGCGGTTCACCATCGAGGTTGATGTCCAGCCCTTCCGGCGCATCGATTTCCAGCCAGGCCAGGCGCGCACTGAGCGACACCGTCTCCAGCCCCAGCACCCCACCGGACAGCAGCGTGCCCAGGGTGCCGACCACGTCCTGCGGCGCCGGCACTATGCAGATGTCGAGCAGGCCGTCGTTCACCAGCGCCTGTGGACAGAGCACATGGCCGCCGCCGGCCTGGCGACCGTTGCCGATGCCCAGGGCGAGGAAGTCGCCCTCCCAGGCGAAATCCGGCCCGCGAAAGCGCCCGAAGGCCGAGTGCACCTCGGAGAAGCGCGTCAACCCGGTGAGGAAATAGGCGGCGCCACCGAGCAGTTTCTTAAGCTCTTCGGACGTATTGGCGGTGACCCTGGAGCCGAAGCCGCCGGTGGCCATGTTGAGGAACAGCTGGCCATCCACCTCGCCCAGATCGATCCGCTGTGGCGGCCTCTCCAGCAGGGCCAGGGACTCGTCCGGCACCAGCGGGATGCCGGCGGCGCGGCAGAAGTCGTTGGCGGTGCCCAGCGGCAGCAGCGCCAGACTGGCCTGGCCGCCGGCCAGCGCCAGGGCCTCCGCCACTTCACGCAGGGTGCCGTCACCACCACCGGCGATCAGGGTGGAATAGCCGGCGGCCAGCCCCTCCTGCACCAGGCGCGCCGCATCCCCTCCCTCCCAGGTCAGGCGCACGGCCAATTGCCAGCCGCGCTCGCGCAACGCCATCACGGCGGCGCGCACCTCCTCGTTCTGCGCCTGCTTGCCATGCAGGATCAGCCATGCCTTGCGTCCGCCCATGCGCCCTCCTTCGCCCGTCGCCTGAGTATATGCAGACTGGGGGTTGCGGCAGGAAGTGCCTCAGGCCGGGTAGCCGGTGATCTCGCGGATGCTGCGGTACAGCGGCCTGAGCTGCTTGTACATGCGCAGGTAGACCTCGCGGTACAGCCGCTCGTACACCGCCACCGCCTGCGGGTTGGGCTGGAACACCTTGCCGACGCGGGTCATGGCGGCGATGGCGGTGGGAAAATCCGGGTGCAAACCGAGGCCGACGGCGCAGTCGATGGCCGCGCCAAGGCCGGAGGTCTCGTACAGGTGCGGGCGCTCGGCCGGCAGGTTGAAGATGTCGGCGGTCAGCTGCATGGCCGCGTCGCTCTGCGAGCCGCCGCCGGAGATGCGCAGGCGCTCGATACGCGTGCCGGAACGCTGCTCGATCTTCTCGCGGCCCTGGCGCAGGGCATAGGCCAGGCCCTCGAGGATGGCGCGATAGAGATGCGCGCGGGTGTGCACGTCGCCGAAGCCGATGATCGAGCCCTTGGCCTCCAGCCCCGGCTCGCGGATGCCCGGCGACCAGAACGGCTGCAGCATCAGGCCCATGGAGCCCGGCGGCACGCTCTCCACCAGCTCGTCGAACAGGGTCTCGGCCTCCACGCCCAGCTCCAGGCCGCGCTGGCGCTCGGCATGGCCGAACTGCTCCTTGAACCAGC
Organism: Aquipseudomonas alcaligenes; assembly: GCF_003205495.1. Lineage (GTDB taxonomy): Bacteria > Pseudomonadota > Gammaproteobacteria > Pseudomonadales > Pseudomonadaceae > Aquipseudomonas > Aquipseudomonas alcaligenes_B. The sequence continues at coordinate 198,496 of NZ_QJRX01000004.1, forward strand.
TGACCATCCAGAAGCCGCGAAACACCATGACCTCGGTGTTGTAGTGGTCGGGAATCGCCGCCGGGTACGGCGGGATCAGTGGAATGGTCTCCAGGTACTGGCTGCGGGTGGTGTTGATGGTCGCCGTGGTTCCATAGGACAGGCAGGCCGTGCTCGGCTCCACGCCGCCGGCGCCGATCACCTCGCAGGCCTTGTCCGAGGCAGCGGCGATCAGCGGTAGACCCTCGGGAATCCCCGTGTGGGCGCTGGCCTCGGCGCTGATCGCGCCGATGCGCTCGCCCGGCTTGACCAGCTCCGGCAGCATGTCCGGGCGCACCGGGATGGCCTGCCACTTCCAGTCGCTCGGCTTGGCCCAGCACAGGCGCTTGTAGTCGAACGGCAGGTAGGCCACGCAGCTGCCCACCGAGTCGGCGAAGCGGCCGCACAGGCGATGGGTGAGAAAACCCGAGAGCAGCAGGAACTTGTGCGTGCGCGCCCAGATTTCCGGCTGCTGCTGGGTGATCCAGTTGGCCTCGGCCTGGCTGCGGAAGTAGTCGATGGTCTCCTCTTCGCGGATCAGCTTGAACAGCCAGCCCCAGGGGCCCTTGATGCTGCCTGCGACTTCGGCCCTGCGCTGGTCGAGCCAGAGAATGGCCGGGCGCAGCGGCTGGCCGGCCTCGTCGACATTGATCAGGGTGCCGCGCTGGGTGGTCAGCGACACACCGGCAATCTGGCTCCTGTCGATGTCGACGCTGGCCCACAGCTGCCGGCAGGCCTCGCCGAGGCTGCGCCAGTAGTACTCCGGATCCTGCTCGGCCCAGCCGGGATGCTCGGAATAGTAGGGTTCCAGCTCCACCTTGCCCTTGCCGACCAGGTTGCCGGCCAGGTCGAAGAGCAGCGCGCGCACGCTCTGGGTGCCGTTGTCGATGGCCAGCAGATAGCGTTGTTCGCTCACGAAGATTCACCCGGCAGGCTGTAGCACTGGCGCCATAGCGCCAGATAGCGTTGTTGTTGTTCTTCCCAGCGCGCATCGCTCCAGCCCAGGCGCGGCTGGCACAGGGCGCGGATGCGCGGCAGCTCGGCCTCGGCGCCGCCCGCCAGCAACAGGCCGATGCGGGTGCGGCGCAGCAGCAGGTCGTCCAGTTGCAGCACCAGCTCGTCGTCGCAGGCCAGGGCCAGTTCGGCCCACAGCGTGGTGCTGGCGCCGATGCACTCGCTACCCAACTCACCGATCAGCTCGGCCAGGCGCGGCAGCGCGCGGCCATGGCGACCGGCCAGCCGGCGCTGTTGGCTCAAGCTCAAGCCGGGCAGTGCCAGCGGCGGCGCGGCATGGAATACCGCCTGCCCCACATCCGCCACCTCGCGCCCGAGCATCGGCGCGCAGGCGCGCAGCACCTCCAGGGCGAGCAGGCGGAAGGTGGTCAGCTTGCCGCCGGCCAGGGTCACGCAGCCGGGCTCGACCCACAGGGCATGCTCGCGCTTCTCATCCGACGGCTTCTTGCCGGTGCTTTCGCCCTCGCTGACCACCGGGCGCACGCCGGCCCAGGTAGACAGCACGTCGGCGCGACCGACCTTGGCATGCGGGAACACGCTGGCGCAGGCCACCAGCAGGTACTCCACCTCATCCTCCGTGATCCGCGCGTCGCGATTCAGCGCCTCGCCATGGTCCAGATCGGTGGTGCCGATCACCGTGGCGCCCTCCCAGGGGAAAACGAACACCGGACGCTGGTCCTCGGGGTGCATAAAGCTGATGGCCTGGGCTACCGGCAGGCGCCAGGCCGGCAGCAGCAGGTGGCTGCCGCGCAGCGGGCGGATATGTTCCAGGCCCGTATTCTGCCGTAGCTCATCGGCCCAGGCGCCGGTGGCCTGGGCCACGGCGCAGGCACGGAAGCTGAAACGCTGGCCACTCTCGCTATCCTCGGCGACCAGGCCGTTCACCCGCTCGCCATCGCGACTGAGTTCGACCACGCGCAGGCCGTTGAGCGCCTCGCCGCCCTCGGCCCGTGCCTCGCCCAGCACGCGCATGACCAGGCGCGCGTCATCGGTGACCGCATCGGTAAACAGGGTGCCGCCGAGCAGTTCGGCGTCGTTCAGCCCCGGCGCCAGGTAGCGCAGCTCGGCGGCCGGGTGGTAGCGGTGCAGGCGCTGGCCGGCCAGGGCGTCGTACACGCCGAGCAGGCCACCGAACACCCGGGGGCCGGGAAACTTGCCGCGGTAATGCGGGAACAGGAACGGCAGCGCATCGACCAGCCCCGGCGCCTCGCCGAGCAGGCGCTGGCGCTCGCGCACCGAATCGCGGGTCAGGCCCAGCTGGCCCTTGGCGATATAGCGCAGGCCGCCGTGGACCATCTTCGACGAACGGCTGGAGGTGCCCCAGGCGAAGTCGCGCTGCTCCAGCAGCAGGCAGCTCCAGCCACGCCGCGCCGCCTCGCGCAGAATACCGGCGCCGCTGATGCCGCCGCCGACCACTATCAGGTCCCAGTCGCGCGCCGCCAGCTCGGGCAGCGCGGCCTCACGCCAGGTGGCGTTCCAGGCCATTTCAGTCTTCCAGGAGGACGCCCGGAGCCAGGCGCTGCTCCGGATCGAAATGCTGCGCCATGGCCTTGAGCGCCGCCATGCCCAGTTCGCCCTTCTCAGCCACCAGGTACGGCGCGTGATCCCGCCCGACGCCATGCTGGTGACTGATGGTACCGCGGTTGGCGGCGATGGTCCGGCTGGCGGCCTGCTTGAGCTTGGCCCAGCGCGCCAGGGTGGTTTCGTAGCAGTCGCCCGGACGGAACACGTAGGTGGTGTAGATGCTCGAACCCTGGCCGTAGACGTGCGACAGGTGGGTGAAAACGTGGACCCGCTCGACCTCCTCCGCCAGGCCCTGGCGCAGACTGGCCTCGACCTGGTTCAGCAGGTGGTCGACGTTGTTCCAGTCGGTGGCCGTCTCCAGGGTATCCACCGCGTAGCCGGCCTCCCACAGGCCGTGGCGCAGGTAGGGGAAGCGGAAGCGGTTCTCCGCCCATTTCTTGCCCAGCAGGGTGCCGGTGAACACGCCGCCGAAGCCCTTCAGCAGCTTTTTCGCCTGCTTCACCGACAGCGCATTCTGGCTGCGGTTGCCGGTGACGCCGAAGGTCAGCATGCACTTGCCGGCGCGCGCGCCGCGCAGGGCCAGGTACTTCTCCAGCAGGGCGATCTGTTCCGGATGGCCAGCCAGGGCCAGCTGGGTCTCGGTCTCGATGGCGTTGGACAGGCGCAGCATGGATAGCGGGATACGTGCCTGCACCAGGGCGCGGATGCCGGCCAGGGCCTGCTGCCAGCTGGGCAGGAACACGGCGAAGAACTTCTCCTGCTCGGCCAGCTTGGTGACGCGCACCTTGACCTCGGAGATCACGCCGAAGCGGCCCTCGCTACCGAGGATCAGCTCGCGCAGGTCGGGGCCAGCGGCCGAGGCCGGAAAGGTGGGGATCTCCAGGGTGCCGGCGAAGGTCTCGACCTTGCCGCCGGCGAACAGCTGCTCGATGCGCCCGTAACGCAGCGACTGCTGGCCACTGGAGCGGCTGGCGACCCAGCCGCCGAGGGTGGACAGCTCCCAGGACTGCGGGAAGTGGCCGAGGGTATAGCCGCGCGCGCGCAGCTGCGCTTCCACCTGCGGGCCGTTGGCGCCAGGGCCGAAGGTGGCGATCTGGCTTTGCTCGTCGAGGTCGAGCAGCTGGGTCATGCGCTCCAGCGACAGGGTCAGCACCGGCTTGGCGGACTCGACCGGGTTGATATGCCCAGCCACCGAAGTGCCGCCGCCGTAGGGGATGACGATGGCGTCCTGCTCCCTGGCCCAGGCCAGCAGCTCGCGGATCTGCGCGGCGGTTTCCGGCAGGGCAACGCCGTCGGGGAACACGCCGAACTCGCCGGAACGCATGGCCAGCCAGTCCGGCAGGCTCTGGCCGCGGGCGTGGCGCACGCGCACTTCGGCATCGACGCTGATCAGCGGGTGGCGCAGGCTCAGGCGCGATTCGGGCACTCGCGCCAGCACCTGTTCGAGGGTGGCATCCTTCAGGCGCTGCCCGGTGCCGACCAGGTTCTCCAGGAAGGCCGCGCCATGCGCCGGCAGCTCCACCACGGTGGCCTCGTCGCCCCATCCATTCCAACGTCGCATGCGTGCTCCCACTATTCCGGTCATTCTCGATGGCTGCCTATACTAGCCAGCCGCCCGCGCCGGTCACTGTCGGATCGGGCCAGCGGCTGTCGCCAATCATGACAAGCAGAACAACAAGAAAACCATGCTGACCCTCGGCTATACCTCGGTTCCCGCCCTGCTCAAGTACCTGCGCCATGCCGAAGCCCTCGGCCTGGACCTGGAGGCCGCGCGCCGCGCCGCTGGCGTGACCCTCGAAGACCTGGCCGACAACGGCCGACGCATCCCCAGCGAGGCCCACGAGCGTCTGCTGCAGCACCTGATGCAGGTGTCCGGCGACCCGCTGTTCGGCCTGCATTCGGCGCGCTACGTGCAGCCGGGCTCCTGGAGTGTGCTCGGCTACATCACCATGAACTGCGCGACCCTGGGCGAGGCCATGAGCCGCATCGTGCCCTACGAGAAGCTGGTCGGTGACATGGGCACCAGCCGCCTGGAGATGGCCGGTGACCACGTAAGGCTGATCTGGAACTGCCGCCACGAGAGCGCCGGCATCCGCCGCCATATGGTGGAGAACGTGCTGGCCTCGTGGATGCTCTACGCGCGCTGGATCGCCGACATGGACAGGTCGCCGCGCGAGGTCTGGCTGGAGCATGAGCGCCCCGCCGAGGCGCCGCAGGAGGATTACGAGGCCTTCTTCGGCTGCCCGGTACGCTTCGGCCAGCCGTGCAACGCCCTGCTGGTGCCGCTGGACTACCTGGCCATTCCCCTGCGCCAGGCCGACGCCAACCTGCTGCGCACCCTGGAAGAACACGCGCTGACCATGATGGCCGGCCTGGACGACAACGAGCCGCTACCGCAACGGGTGAAGAACGCCCTGCGCCTGCTGCTCAAGGACGGCCTGCCGCGCAAGGAAAAGGTCGCCGAGAAATTCCACATGACGGTGCGCACCCTGCAGCGCCACCTGCAACAGGCCGGCACCAGCTACCAGGAAATTCTCGACCAGCTGCGCCAGGAACTGGCCGAGCACTACCTGCTGCGCAGCGACCTGGCGATCCAGGACATCGCCAGCTACCTCGGCTTCACCGAATCGCGCTCCTTCCACCGCAGCTTCAAGGCCTGGACCGGCATGACCCCGGGCGAGTACCGCGAGCGGCGCAAGGGCGCGCCGCTCTAAACTGCTGCATCGGCTGAGCGGGCTTCACCCGCTCTACTCGGCGTCTGCAGGGTGGGTGAAACCCGCGCCTTGGACCTAGCCCAACACTTCGCTCAGCGGAATGAAGCGCAGCACATCGCCTTCGCCATAGGCTCGCTCTTCCAGCACCTCCACCAGGCCATCGGCCCAGGCCGCGCTGCGCAGTACGCCGGAACTCTGGTTCGGGTAGAGCACGGCGCGGCCGTTCTCCAGGCGCGCGCGCAGGTACTCGCGGCGCTTGCCCGGCTTGCTCCAAGAGAAGCCGGCCGCGACCTCGACGCTCAGAGGCACGACGCGCTGCACGCCGAGGCGGCGCAACAGGTAGGGCCTGGCCAGCAGGGCGAAGGTCACCAGGGTCGAGGCCGGATTACCCGGCAGGCCGAGCACCGGCACGCCACGGAAGTGTCCGCAGGTGAGCGGCTTGCCCGGCTTGATCGCCAGCTTCCACAGGGCCAGCTCACCCTCCTCGCGCAGCACCTGGCCGAGGTGATCGGCCTCGCCGACCGATACCCCACCGGTGGAGAGGATCAGGTCGGCGTCGCCCAGAGCGGCCAGCGCCTCGCGGGTGCGCTGCGCATCGTCCGGCAGGATGCCGGCGTCGTGCACCTCGCAGCCCAGGCGCTGCAGCCAGGCGCACAGCAGGCTGCGGTTGCTGTTGTAGATCTGCCCCGGGCCCAGCGGTTGGCCGGGCTCGACCAGCTCATCGCCGGTCGACACCACCGCCACCCGCGGTTTGCGCCGTACGCTCAGCTCGGCACAACCGAGCGAGGCAGCCAGGCCCAGCTCGACCGGCCCCAGGCGAGTGCCGGCCGGCAGCACCACCTCACCGGCACGGGTCTCCTGGCCCTGGGGCCGGACGTTCTGCCCGACCTTGATCGACTCAAGGAAGCGCACCCGGCCATCGGCCAGAGTCTCGGCGTTCTCCTGCATTTCCACCGTGTCGGCGCCCGCCGGCAGCGGCGCGCCGGTGAAGATGCGCGCACAGCTGCCCGGCTGCAGCGGTTCCGGGGCCTGGCCGGCAAGGATGCGCTGGCTCACCGGCAACGGCTCGCCCTGCCAGTCGGCCAGACGCAAGGCGTAACCATCCATGGCACTGTTTGGCCAGGGCGGCAGGTCGAGACCGGCGACCAACTCGGTGGCCAGCACACGTCCATCGGCAGCGGCCAGCGAAACGATCTCGCGTGCATCGATCGGCGCCGCCTCGGCCAGCGCCAGCAGGCGCCCCAGTGCGTCCTCGACCGGCAGCAGGCTCATCCGCGGCTCTCGCAGGGCACAGCCTGCTTCAAGTGCGGGACGAAGTTGCAGGGCCGGTGGCGATTGTCCAGCTGCTCGCCGAGGATGCCGTCCCAGGCGGTGCGGCAGGCATTGGTCGAGCCCGGCAGGCAGCACACCAGGGTGCCGTTGGCCAGGCCGGCCAGGGCGCGCGACTGCATGGTGGATGTACCGATATCGGCCACCGAAATCTGCCGGAAGTACTCGCCGAAGCCATCCACCTGCTTGTCCAGCAGGCAGGCCACGGCCTCGGGCGTGCTGTCGCGGCCGGTGAAGCCGGTGCCGCCGGTGATCAGCACCACCTGCACCTCATCCTCGGCGATCCACTGCGCCACCTGGGCGCGGATGCGGTAGAGATCGTCCTTGAGCAGCACCCGCGCGGCCAGGTGATGGCCAGCGGCGCTGAGGCGATCGACGAACAGCTGGCCGGAAGTGTCGGTGTCCAGGGTTCGGGTATCGCTGACGGTAAGAACGGCGATGTTCAGCGGCACGAAAGCCGCCTCGGCCTTGTGGCTCATGGCGTGGTCCGGTTGTGGCGAAAACTGGCCGGTGTTATACCACAGGCCCCGCACCAGAGCGCCCGCCATGCCCCGCCCGCACCTGCCCCCCTGCTCCATCCTGCTGCTCGCCGGCGGCCGTGGCCAGCGCATGGGCGGGCGCGACAAGGGCCTGATCGAATGGCGCGGCCAGCCGCTGATCGCCCATCTGCACCGGGTGGTACGCCCACTGACCGACGACCTGATCATCTCCTGCAATCGCAACGCCGAGCGCTACGCGGCCTACGCCGACCGCTTGGTGAGCGATGCCGAGAGCGATTTCCCCGGGCCGCTGGCCGGCATCCTCGCCGGCCTCGGCGCCGCCCGCCATGACTGGCTTCTGGTGCTGCCCTGTGACGCCCCATTGATTGATCACGCCCTGCTGCAGGCGCTGCGCGAAACGGCAGAAGACAACCCGGCAAAGCCGGTAATGGTGAAGCAGGACGAGCAGTGGCAGCCCATGTTCTGCCTGCTGCCCAGGTCTGCACTTGGACGGCTGCAAGAGGAGTGGCAAAAAGGTGAACGCAGCCCTCTGCGCACCCTGCTGCACCTGGATGCGCGCGCCTGCCGCTGCGCCCTGGACGACCCACGCCTGGCCAATCTGAATACCCCGCAACTGCTGTCACAAACCACACCGGGTTGAACTTGAGCCGCAGGATTCCGTCAGACCAACGGTACTCACTCGCAACTCAAGGAGTTACCCATGAACCGACGGAAGCTGCCCATCCTCTTCGCCAGCCTCGGCTTCATTGCCCTCGCCGGCTGCTCGACCCCCAGCGTGATCACCCTCAACGACGGCAGCCAGATCCAGACCGTGGACACCCCGGAATTCGACGAGGACTCGGGCTTCTACGAGTTCGAACAGCTCGACGGCAAACCCGCGAAGATCAACAAGGATCAGGTCATTACCGTCAAGGAACTCTGACGCGGCAGCCCACAGGGACGTGGGGCAAAAAAACTTTTCAGCTAACCCCTTGTGCAGCAAAACTTTTTCGGTAGAATGCGCGCCATCCTTCGGAGCGTAGCGCAGCTTGGTAGCGCGTCTCGTTCGGGACGAGAAGGTCGCTGGTTCGAATCCAGTCGCTCCGACCAATTCCCGAGTCGACATCAGTCGATTGAAAAAACCGGCCCTGGCGGCCGGTTTTTTTCGTTTCCACGCCATGAAAAAGCCCGCACGCCTCAATGGCTGCGGGCTTTGGGCATTCTGGCGTCCCAGAGAGGGGTCGAACCTCCAACCTTCCCCTTAGGAGGGGGATGCTCTATCCAATTGAGCTACTGGGACATGCGGCGCAGGCTCCCCTGCGGCCGGGCGGCATGTTAACGAGCGAGGGGCGTTTTGTCATGTGCTTCGCCAGAGGGCTGGGTACGAAATTCGTCCCTGGGCGAATCTGCAGCAACCTGCCGTAGAAGTCAGGGCAGGAGCTCAAGCACGCGGCTTCCCGCAGGCACGGATACTGACCGGTACATCAGATATGCCTATCTGGACACATTTCAGACAACTGGTGCTGGCAAAGCGCCTGTATTCGGCCCACAATTCGACACGTAATTGGCGTCAAATAGTCGACCGACTAAACGAACCGATGCGGTTACCGACTGAACGGCTAGTGCCTATCATGGTCAAAGCAGTGACAATTCAGTAGCTGAATGCCAGCATCGCTTTCCTGAACTAACCGGTTTAATGTATACGCCCTATGAAACAGGCCATCTATTCCAGCCGCACGGCTGACAAATTCGTAGTCCGCCTGCCCGACGGTATGCGTGAACGCATTGCCGACGTGGCGCGTAATCATCACCGCAGCATGAACTCGGAGATCATCGCTCGCCTGGAACAGAGCCTGTTCCAGGAAGATGCTCTGGGTGACGAGCTGAACCTGCGCCTGGACAGCCCCGAGCTGTCCCTGCACGAGCGCGAACTGCTGCAGCGCTTCCGCCAACTCTCGCGCCGCCAGCAGAACGCCCTGGTCGCCCTGATCGCCCACGACGTGGAAATGGCCAGCGAAGAGGCCTGATTTCCACCAGCCAGACACAAAAAAGCCGGCATCAGCCGGCTTTTTCATTTCTACCCCCTACAGCAGGAACAGGGTGGCCAACCCAAGGAAGATGAAGAAGCCACCGCTGTCGGTCATCGCCGTGATCATCACGCTGGCCCCCATGGCCGGATCACGCCCCGTACGCATCAGCGTCATGGGAATCAACACCCCCATCAATGCGGCGAGCAGCAGGTTGAGCGTCATGGCGGCGGTCATCACCAGGCCCAGCGACCAGCTACCGTACAGACCATAGGCCACGGCGCCTATCACCCCACCCCAGAGCACGCCGTTGATCAGCGCGACCCCGAGCTCCTTACGCAGCAGGCGCGAAGTGTTGCCGGTGCTGACCTGATCCAGCGCCAGGGCACGCACGATCATGGTGATGGTCTGGTTACCCGAGTTGCCACCGATACCCGCCACGATCGGCATCAGGGCGGCCAACGCCACCAGCTTCTCGATGGAGCCCTCGAACAGACCGATGACCCGCGACGCCAGGAACGCGGTGACCAGATTGATGGCCAGCCAGGCCCAGCGGTTACCGACCGACTTCCACACCGAGGCGAAGATGTCTTCCTCCTCGCGCAGACCGGCCATGTTCAGCACTTCGCTCTCGCTCTCCTCGCGGATCAGGTCGACCATCTCGTCGATGGTCAGACGTCCGATCAACTTGCCATCCTTGTCCACCACCGGGGCTGAGATCAGGTCATAGCGCTCGAAAGCCTGCGCCGCATCGTGGGCATCCTCGTCCGGCTGAAAGCTCACCGGATCGCTGGCCATCACCTCGCCGACCTGCTTGTCCGGATCGTTGACCAGCAGGCGCTTGATCGGCAGCACGCCCTTGAGCACGCCGTCGTAGTCGACCACGAACAGCTTATCAGTGTGGCCCGGCAGCTCCTTGAGGCGGCGCAGGTAGCGCAGCACCACCTCCAGACTGACGTCCTCGCGGATGGTGACCATCTCGAAGTCCATCAGCGCGCCGACCTGGTCATCCTCGTAGGACAGTGCCGAGCGCACCCGCTCGCGCTGCTGGGCGTCCAGCGACTCCATCAGCTCGAGGACCACGTCGCGCGGCAGCTCGGGCGCCAGGTCGGCGAGCTCGTCGGCATCCATCTCCTTGGCGGCAGCCAGGATCTCGTGGTCGTCCATGTCCGCGATCAGCGACTCGCGGACCGCGTCGGACACCTCCAGCAGGATGTCGCCATCGCGCTCGGCCTTGACCAGCTGCCATACGGTCAGGCGGTCACCGAGCGGGAGGGCTTCGAGGATATGGGCGACGTCGGCGGAGTGCAGCTCATCGAGCTTGCGCTGCAGCTCTGCGAGGTTCTGCCGGTGGACCAGGTTTTCCACCAGATCGTGGTGCTGGCCTTCCTGACGGTGGGTCAGGTTTTCCACCACCTTGTGGCGGTGCAGCAGATCGACAACCTGGGCTAGGCGGTCCTGCAGGCTCTCTTGCGGCTTTTTGGCTTCTACTTCAGTCATACGGCACGCTCCACCCCAGCAGCAGGGCGCGCCGCGGGGCTCAATCAGTCAGATCGGGCGAAAGGGAATTTGAGTAACTACTGGGTAAGTCCATGGTGGCTATCCACAAGCCCCGGCGGGGCTGACACAACAATGATAGCACCAGCCCCAGCCCCGAAGCGACAAAATCAGGCTCAGAACAAACGCTTGCAGCGATTTCCTAGAGCAGGTCCCAAGCTATTTTTCCGACGCATGCACTGCATCACAGGACACGCTGGCGAGGCAGAAAAGCCGAGCTAGGATGAAGCCGGCAATCGTCAAGGAGGACGAACCATGCTGCGACTGATCTGCGCTGGAATCTGCGCACTCCTGCTCCCTCAGGCAAGCGCTTCCACCGTCTACCGCTGCGAAGACGCTAAAGGCCATATCACCTACACCCTGCACGGCTGCCCGGAACACGCAGAGCAGAAGCTGCAGGAAGCGCACAACCCGACACCCGGGCAAGGCAAGGCCGTCCCCCTGGGCAAAACCGGCAAGAAACGCAGCCCAGCAAAAGACAAGACGAAGAGCGGACTGCAGGTGGTAGCCACGACAGGCACCTCGCAGAGCACCTGCGGCGAGGCACTCAGCAGCAGCGAGCGGCGGCGCGCGGTTATCCGCCAGCAGATTCGCAGCGGCATGAGCCAGCGCGACGTGGAGAATGCCCTGGGCAAACCGGACAAGGTCACCAGCAACAACGGCCAGACCCGCTACCACTATGCCGACGAGAAGGGCAATCGCCGCCAGGTGAGCTTCGACGAGTCGGGCTGCGTGAAGGGCAAACGCTGAAAAGACAAAAGGCCCGCATCGCTGCGAGCCTTTTGCTGTATGGCGCACTCAGGAGGATTCGAACCTCCGACCGCCCGGTTCGTAGCCGGGTACTCTATCCAGCTGAGCTATGAGTGCGTGTGGCGCTTTTAGACCAGATCACCGCTGGTTGAAGCAAAATGGCTTGCATCGCTGCAAGCCATTCTAATATGGCGCACTCAGGAGGATTCGAACCTCCGACCGCCCGGTTCGTAGCCGGGTACTCTATCCAGCTGAGCTATGAGTGCGTGGGCTGCGCATTTTAGTGATCTTAACCGCCAGGTCAAGCACTTTTCCGAATCAGCTCAATAACTTATCGGACTTAGCGCAAACACAACCAAGGTTGTGAATATGGCGGAGAAGGGGGGATTCGAACCCCCGACACCCTTTTGAGGTGTACTCCCTTAGCAGGGGAGCGCCTTCGGCCACTCGGCCACCTCTCCGCAACACGGGGCGCATGATAACCATGTTTTCCCCGTTTGCAAAGCCAAAATTTCGAGAAAAATTAGTGGCTTGGTTCGTCGCCTTTCTCTTTCTGGATGCGCTGGTAGATCTCTTCGCGGTGCACGGCGACTTCCTTCGGAGCATTGACGCCGATGCGCACCTGATTACCTTTCACGCCCAACACGGTGACGGTGACATCATCACCCACCATCAGGGTCTCTCCGACCCGGCGAGTCAGAATCAGCATTCCTTTCTCCTTACGGATTCAATTACGGGACAACAGTCTGCAGAAATAAAATGGTGGCAGCCCCGCGCATATCAAGTGCGACGCCTTCACCCAAGTATTGACCAGCCCGGACAAAAGGAAAGTTCCCCGCCAAACCGGCCAAAAAAGCGAAAGGCGCGGATCGCCGCGCCTTTCGGGTAGAGCATTACTCGGCCTGTCGGGCCGGAGCGTCCAGGTCGAAGGCGGTGTGCAGGGCGCGCACGGCCAGCTCCAGGTACTTCTCCTCGATGACCACGGAGACCTTGATCTCGGAGGTAGAGATCATCTGGATATTGATGGTTTCCTTGGCCAGAGCCTCGAACATGCGGCTGGCGACGCCTGCGTGGGAGCGCATGCCGACACCGACGATGGAAACCTTGGCGATGTTGGTATCGCCAATCACCTCGCGGGCACCCAGCTCGCGCGCGGTATTTTCCAGCACGGCCTTGGCGCTGTTGTAGTCGTTGCGGTGCACGGTGAAGGTGAAATCGGTGGTGTTATCGTGCGCCACGTTCTGCACGATCATGTCCACTTCGATGTTCGCGGCACTGATCGGACCGAGGATCTTGAAGGCCACGCCGGGGATATCCGGCACGCCACGGATGGTCAGCTTGGCTTCGTCGCGATTGAAGGCGATGCCGGAGATGATCGGCTGTTCCATGGATTCCTCTTCATCAAGGGTAATGAGGGTGCCCGGACCCTCCTGGAAGCTGTGCAGCACGCGCAGCGGGACGTTGTACTTGCCGGCGAACTCCACCGAGCGGATCTGCAGGACCTTGGAGCCGAGGCTGGCCATTTCCAGCATCTCCTCGAAGGTGATCTTGTCCAGGCGCTGAGCCTTGGGCACCACGCGCGGGTCGGTGGTATAGACGCCGTCGACGTCGGTGTAGATCTGGCACTCGTCGGCCTTCAGGGCCGCGGCCAGGGCCACGCCGGTGGTGTCGGAGCCGCCACGACCGAGGGTGGTGATGTTGCCCTGCTCGTCCACCCCCTGGAAGCCGGCGACCACCACGACCTTGCCGGCCTTGAGGTCGGCACGGATCTTCTGGTCGTCGATCTGCAGGATGCGCGCCTTGGTGTGCGCGCTGTCGGTGAGGATGCGCACCTGGTTGCCGGTGTAGGACACCGCCGGCACGCCGCGCTGGATCAGGGCCATGGCCAGCAGGGCGATGGTCACCTGCTCACCGGTGGAAACCATCACGTCCAGCTCGCGCGGGACCGGCTGGCCGTCGCTGACCTGCTTGGCGAGGTCGATCAGGCGGTTGGTCTCGCCACTCATGGCGGAAACCACGACGACGATGTCGTCGCCGCGCTCGCGGAATTTCTTCACCTTCTCGGCCACCTGCTGGATACGCTCCACGGTGCCGACTGAGGTGCCCCCAAACTTCTGTACGATCAAAGCCATGTCAAAAAGCCGCCTGATTCCTCGAAGGGCGCCCATTAAACCCGCATCGGGTCACACTGCCAAGGCCCGCCGGACGCACTGCGGGCCCTGCTTTCGCCGCCTTTAGGCGCCTTGTTCGACGAAGGTCGCCGCCAGCGCCAGCGCCTCGTCCAGCTTGCCAGCATCGACGCCACCACCCTGAGCCATGTCCGGGCGACCACCGCCCTTGCCACCCACGGCGGCGGCAGCCTGACGCATCAGGTCGCCGGCCTTGAGCTTGGCGGTCAGATCCTGGGTGACGCCGGCAACCAGCACCACCTTGTCCTCGAATACACCGCCGAGCAGGATCACCGCGCTGCCCAGCTTGTTCTTCAGTTGGTCGACCATGGCCAGCAGGGCCTTGCCGTCCAGACCATCGAGACGCGCGGCCAGCACCTTGACGCCCTTGACCTCCACGGCTGAACCGGCCAGGTCGTTGCCGGCGGCGCTGGCGGCCTTGGCCTTGAGCTGCTCCAGCTCCTTTTCCAGCTGGCGGTTGCGCTCGATCAGGCCGGACAGCTTGTCCAGCACGTTGTCGCGGCTGCCCTTGACCAGTGCGGCGGCTTCCTTCAGCTGCTCTTCCGCACCGTTGAGCCAGGCCAGCGCCGCGGCACCGGTGACACCCTCGATACGACGCACGCCGGCGGCCACGCCGCCTTCGCTGGTGATCTTGAACAGGCCGATGTCGCCGGTACGCGAGACATGGGTACCGCCACAGAGCTCGACGGAGAAGCCGCCGCCCATGGTCAGCACGCGCACGTCATCGCCGTATTTCTCGCCGAACAGCGCCATGGCACCCTTGGCCTTGGCCGTCTCGATATCGGTCTCCTCGGTCTCGACCGCGGAGTTCTTGCGGATCTCGGCGTTGACCAGCTCTTCCAGGGCCTTCAGCTGCTCGGACTTGATCGCCTCGAAGTGGCTGAAGTCGAAGCGCAGGCGCTGGCTGTCGACCAGCGAGCCCTTCTGCTGCACGTGCTCGCCCAGCACCTGGCGCAGCGCGGCGTGCAGCAGGTGGGTCGCGGAGTGGTTCAGCGCAGTAGCCTGGCGTACCGAGGCGTCGACCTCGGCCTTCAGCGAAGTGCCGACGGACAGGCCGCCCTTGGCTACCACGCCGTGGTGCAGGAAGGCGCCGCCGGCCTTGGTGGTATCGCGCACATCGAAGCGCACGCCGGCGCTCTCAAGGTAACCGCAGTCACCGACCTGGCCGCCGGACTCGGCGTAGAACGGGGTCTGGTCCAGCACCACCACGCCCTCCTCGCCCTCGGCGAGGCTGTCGACGGCGGCGCCGGCCTTGAACAGGGCAACGATCTTGCCGCTGCCGCTGGTGCCCTGGTAGCCGAGGAAGACGGTGTCGCTGTCGACCTTGACCAGGCTGTTGTAATCCATGCCGAAGGAGCTGGCGGAACGGGCGCGCTCGCGCTGGGCCTCCATCTCGCGCTCGAAGCCTTCCTCGTCGAGGGTCAGCTCGCGCTCACGGGCGATGTCACCGGTCAGGTCGACCGGGAAGCCATAGGTGTCGTACAGCTTG
The DNA here is from genome assembly GCF_003205495.1 of Aquipseudomonas alcaligenes. Taxonomy (GTDB): domain Bacteria; phylum Pseudomonadota; class Gammaproteobacteria; order Pseudomonadales; family Pseudomonadaceae; genus Aquipseudomonas; species Aquipseudomonas alcaligenes_B. Next base: position 213,586 of record NZ_QJRX01000004.1, read on the forward strand.
AACACCACGTCGCCGGGAATGACGCTGCCCTTGAGTTCGGCCAGGTCCTGCTCGAGGATCTTCAGGCCCTGCTCCAGGGTCTTGGCGAACTGCTCTTCCTCGGTTTTCAGCACGCGCTCGATATGCGCCTGCTGCTGTTTCAGCTCGGGGAAGGCTTCGCCCATCTCGGCCACCAGCGCGGCGACGATCTGGTAGAAGAAGCTGCCCTTGGCGCCCAGCTTGTTACCGTGGCGGCAGGCGCGGCGGATGACGCGGCGCAGCACGTAGCCACGGCCTTCATTAGACGGGGTCACGCCGTCGGCGATCAGGAAGCCGCAGGAACGGATATGGTCGGCGACGACCTTCAGCGAGGCCTGGCCTTCGTTGGCGCAGCCGATGGCCTTGGCCGCGGCGTTGAGCAGGCTCTGGAACAGGTCGATCTCGTAGTTCGAGTTGACGTGCTGCAGCACGGCGCTGATGCGTTCCAGGCCCATGCCGGTGTCCACGGAGGGCGCCGGCAGCGGGTGCAGCACGCCGTCCGCGGTGCGGTTGAACTGCATGAACACGTTGTTCCAGATCTCGATGTAGCGGTCGCCATCTTCCTCCGGAGAGCCGGGCGGGCCGCCCCAGATGTGCTCGCCGTGGTCGTAGAAGATCTCGGTGCAGGGGCCGCACGGGCCGGTATCACCCATGGCCCAGAAGTTGTCGGAGGCGTACGGCGCGCCCTTGTTATCGCCGATGCGCACCATGCGCTCGGCCGGGATGCCGACTTCCTGAGTCCAGATGTCGTAGGCCTCGTCGTCGGTGGCGTAGACGGTGACCCAGAGCTTCTCCTTCGGCAGGTTCAGCCACTTGTCGCTGGTCAGGAACTCCCAGGCGTAGGTGATGGCATCACGCTTGAAGTAGTCGCCGAAGCTGAAGTTGCCCAGCATCTCGAAGAAGGTGTGGTGGCGCGCGGTGTAGCCGACGTTTTCCAGGTCGTTGTGCTTGCCGCCAGCGCGTACGCACTTCTGGCTGGTGGTGGCGCGGGTGTAGGCACGCTTCTCCAGGCCGAGGAAGCAGTCCTTGAACTGGTTCATGCCGGCGTTGGTGAACAGCAGGGTCGGGTCGTTCGCCGGGATCAGCGAACTGGAGGCGACGCGGGTGTGCCCCTTCTCTTCGAAGAAGCGGAGGAAGGCTTCACGGATTTCTGCGCTTTTCATTGATTTCATCCAGGCAAACGACAGCGCGGCAAACGCCGGCAAAGGGCCGCATTATATCGGCCCGGCGCTGCAGGGACAGCCCGTTTGCGGGGAATTTGGATAGAAAGCCTCTATCGGGCCACCTTGTGACCCGAATCCGCCACGCAGAGCGGTATCAGAGCGAGGTGGGGACGATCAGGATGCCGGCGCGCAGGCCGTTCTTGACCTTGGGATTGGGGAAGATGATGCGCGCGCCCTCCTCCTCCACCAGCCAGCGGGTACCGGCGATGTCCTCGGCCAGGAGGAACCCCTGCTCCAGCTCGGTGAAGTTCTCGATGTCGGCCGGCAGGTGCAGCTTGAAGGCATCGCTGTGCTTGATCACCTCGCGCGACACGGCGAACAGCTGCATGCCATCCAGCGAGTCGGTCTGCGGCTCGCGGTTTTCCACCAGCTCGCACAGGCGCTTCTCCAGCAGGTCGAGGTTGACCTGCTGGTTCTGTCCGAACGGCCGCGCCTTACCCAGCTCTAGGGTGAAGGCCTCGGCGCCCAGGCGCGCGTAGGTGTAAGAGCTGAAAGTGATTCCGGTCTTGCGCTGCAGCAGCACGGCGTCGATGCCGGCGGCGCGCAGGCGCGCCAGCTCGGCGCGCGAGTGCTGGCGACCCTCGACGTAGGGATAGAGGGCGAACTGCTCGATCTTCGAGCCACGGATCGCGGTATGCAGGTCGTAATGCAGGCGCGCCCGGCCGTCCTTGCTGAAAAAGGCGGCGGCATGGCGCTCCAGCTCGTTGGCGCGCAGCGCCTCGAAGCCGCTGCTCTGCTCGTGGCGGCCGTCGAACAGGCGGTTGATGTCTTGCTCCACGAAACGCTCGCCACGACGCATGGCCTCAGGGTTGCCGAGCAGGAACAGGATGCGCGCCCTGGGCATCAGCTGGCTGGAGGCGATGGCCTGCAGCAGGCGGTCGAGCAGCTCGATCGGCGCCGTCTCGTTGCCGTGGATGCCGGCCGACAACAGCAGGTCGAGGCCGCTGTCATCCTGAGCAGTGGGCGTCACTTCCAGCACGCCCTCGCCCAGCCAGTGCAGGCGCGCGCCCTCGCGGGTCAGCTGAATCTTCTCGGTCGGCTCGCGGCCGGCCAGGGTCAGTTCGAGCAGTTTGCCGAGGGCGAGCATGGGATTACCTCAGTCGGGCTCAATGATTGCAGTCGGGACCGTGCACATGATCCTCGTCGTCGCCGGCGAGGTCCGCCGGCTCCATTTCCAGCTGCAGGCCGACCAGGTTGGTGGCCTGCGGGCGCAGCAGCAGGTTGGCGTACTCGGTGTCGCCCTCCTCCACGTCCACGCCGATCAGCAGTTGGTCGCCGACCGCCTGGATCCACACTTCCTTGCCCTGCCAGACGACGGCGAAGCGGGTGCAGGAGGTTTCCAGCTGGGTGCCGTCGGTATCTTCGAGGATGAGTTGCAGGGCGTCGGACATGGTCAAGGCTCTCAGGCGAGTTGGAAGGGGTAGACGGAGCCCAGTTTAAGGATCTGCGTCAGTTCATCCAATGCCGTGCGGCACTCGATCAGCAGTTGCGGGTCGGCCAGGTCGCTTTCGGCCAGGCGGTCGCGGTAGTGCTTGTCGACCCAGGCGTTGAGGGTGGTGAACAGCTCGGGGGTCATCACCACGCCCGGATTGACCGCCGCCAGCTCCTGCTCCTTGAGCGCCACGCGCAGGCGCAGGCAGGCCGGGCCACCGCCGTTCTGCATGCTCTGCTTGAGGTCGAACACCTTCACCTCGCGGATCGGGCCGTTGCCGCTGGTCAGCTCGCTCAGGTAGTTCCACACGTTGGCGTTGTTGCGGCACTCCTCCGGCACCACCAGCAGCATGCTGCCGTCGGCGCGGGTCAGCAGCTGGCTGTTGAACAGGTAGGACTTGACCGCATCCTCCACGCTCACCGCGCTGCCAGGCACGCGCACGGCCTGGAAGTTGCCGCCGCGGCGGGCCAGCTTGTCGCCCAGCTCGGCCAGCACCTTGTCGGTGTCGAGGAAGGCGTCCTGGTGGTAGAACAGCACCTCGCCGTTGCCCACCGAGATCACGTCGTTGTGGAACACGCCCTGGTCGATCACCGCCGGGTTCTGCTGGGCGTAAACCACACCCTCGTCACCCAGGCCATGCAGACGGGCTACCGCCTGGCAGGCTTCCAGGGTCTGCCGCGCCGGGTAGCGCTGCGGGGCCGGGAAGCGGCTGTCGAAGGCGCTGCGGCCGAACACGAAGAACTCCACACCGGCCTCGCCGTAGCTCTTGCAGAAGCGCGTGTGGTTGGCCGCGCCCTCGTCACCGAACTGGCTCACCGCCGGCAGCGCGGCGTGGTGGGCGAAGTGCTGCTCATTGCTGAACATGGCGCGCAGCACGCGGCTGGTGGTCGGGTGCTCGATCGAGCGGTGGAACTTGCAGTTGAGGTTGGCGGCGGTGAAGTGCACGCGGCCGTCCGCGGTGTCGGCGCTGGGGCTGACGGTGCAGGAGTTGGCGGTCCACATGCTGGAGGCCGAGCTGCAGGCGGCCAGCAGCGGCATGGCTTCCTTGGCGGCCTTGGCGATCACCTCGGCATCGCTGCCGGTGAAGCCCAGGCTGCGCAGGGCGGCGACGTCCTGGCGCTCCTGCGGGGCGAACACGCCTTGCTTGAAGCCCATGTCCATCAGCGCCTTCATCTTGCCCAGGCCCTGCTTGGCGGCCTCCTTGGGATTGGACACCGCCTGGCTGTTGCTCTGCGACGCCACGTTGCCGTAGGACAGGCCACCGTAGTTGTGGGTCGGGCCGACCAGGCCGTCGAAGTTCATTTCATAGGCGGACATCACAGACTCACTCCCGGGGTCAGGGTGGCAGGCAGGCTCAGGGTTTCACTTTCCAGCGAGGCGACCGGATAGGCGCAGTAATCGGCCGCGTAGTAGGCGCTGGCGCGATGGTTGCCGGAGGCACCCACGCCGCCGAACGGCGCACTGCTGGCGGCGCCGGTCAGCTGCTTGTTCCAGTTGACGATGCCGGCACGGCTCTCGATGAGGAACTGCTGGTAGCGCTCGGCGGACTCGGACAGCAGGCCCGCGGCCAGGCCGTACTGGGTGTTGTTGGCCTCGGCGATGGCGGCATCGAAGCCGTCGTAACGGATCACCTGCAGCAGCGGGCCGAAGAATTCCTCGTCGATGCGCTCGGCCACCCGGGTCACGTCGAGAATGCCGGGAGTCAGCAGCGCGGCGTTCGGTACCGGCTGGATCATCTCCAGCAGCACCTCGGCGCCCTTGTCGACCAGGTGGCGCTGGGCCTTGAGCAGGTGCTCGGCGGCGGCCAGGGAAATCACCGAACCCATGAAGGGCGCCGGCTGCTCGTCGAAGGCACCGACCTTGAGGGTCGAGGCCACCGCCACCAGGCGCGCCAGCAGGGCGTCGCCCCAGGCACCGACAGGCACCAGCAGGCGGCGCGCGCAGGTGCAGCGCTGCCCGGCGGAGATGAAGGCGGACTGGATGATGGTGTAGACAGCGGCGTCGACATCCTTGACCTCCTCCACCACCAGCGGGTTGTTGCCACCCATCTCCAGCGCCAGGATCTTGTCCGGGCGGCCGGCGAACTGGCTGTGCAGCAGGTTGCCGGTGCGGCTGGAGCCGGTGAAGAACAGGCCGTCGATGCCGGCGCTGCCGGCCAGGGCCACGCCGGTCTCGCGGGCGCCCTGCACCAGGTTGAGCACGCCGGCCGGCAGGCCGGCCTCGATCCAGCACTTGACCGTCAGCTCGGCGACCTTGGGGGTCAGCTCGCTGGGCTTGAACACCACCGCGTTGCCGGCCAGCAGCGCCGGCACGATGTGGCCGTTGGGCAGATGGCCGGGGAAGTTGTAGGGGCCGAACACGGCAACCACGCCATGCGGCTTGTGGCGCAGCACGGCGGTGGCGTCGGCCAGCGGACCGCTCTTCTCGCCGGTGCGCTCGCGGTAGCTCTGCACGGAGATGGCGACTTTGTTGACCATGCTGGTCACCTCGGTGGCGGACTCCCACAGCGGCTTGCCGGTTTCCTCGCCGATGGTACGGGCCAGTTCGTCGGCATGCTTCTTCAGGGTGGCGGCGAACTGCTCGAGGATGGCGATGCGCTCCTCCAGCGGGCGGCGGGCCCAGGCCGGGAAGGCGGCACGGGCGGCGGCGACGGCCTGCTCGACCTGCGCGGCGCTGGCGCCCTGGCCGCGCCACACGGCTTCCTGGGTCACCGGGTTGAGCGAGTCGAAGGCCTCGCCCTGCCCGGCCAGCCACTGGCCTGCGATGTAATGGGTGGTCATTGCTTGCTCTCCTTGGCCGACAGCGGTACGGCGCGCACCTGGGCGCCGGCGCTGAGCTGCAGGCGCTTGGCGGTCAGCGGGTCGACCACCAGGGTGCCGGCGGCGGCGCGCGCCGGCGCGGCGGTGATGCGGCAGTCTTCGCGCTTGCGGTTGTGAATCAGGTAGGGGGTGGCATCGTCGCCCGGGGTGCCGACGGCCAGCACCAGGGTCTGGCTGTCGCGCACGGCGCGGATCTTGTCGGTCTCCACCTCGATGGCCGGGCCGGCGTCGAAGATGTCGACATAGCCCTGGTAGCTGAAGCCCTCGCCCTTGAGCATGGCCAGCGCCGGCTCGGTGTCCGGATGGACGCGGCCGATGACGGCGCGGGCCTCCTCGGAGAGGAAGCAGGTGTAGAGCGGGAACTTGGGCATCAGCTCGGCGATGAAGGCCTTGTTGCCGACGCCGGTGAGGTAGTCGGCCTGGCTGAACTCCATCTTGAAGAAGTGCCGGCCCAGGCTCTCCCAGAACGGCGAGCGGCCGTTCTCGTCGGACATGCCGCGCATCTCGGCGATCACCTTGTTGCCGAACAGCTCGCGGAACTCGGCGATGAACAGGAAGCGCGCCTTGGACAGCAGGCGGCCGTTGAGGCCGCTGCGGTGGCCGGCATGCAGGAACAGCGAGCACAGCTCGGAGTTGCCGGTCAGGTCGTTGGCCAGGAACAGGGTGGGGATCTCGCGGTGGATCTTCAGCTCCTGCGAGGCGCTGACGGTGAGACCGACCCGGTAGTTGTACCAGGGCTCGCGCAGGCCGACGGCGCCGGCCACGGCGGAGATACCGACGACCTTGCCGTCGTCATCCTCCAGAACGAACAGGTAGTCGGCGTCGGCACGCTCGGCCTCGCCACGGAAGGTCTTCTCCGCCCAGCCGACCCGGTGCGCCAGGCGCTCCTCGTTGGCCGGCAGGGTGGTCAGGCCGGTGCCGGTACTGCGGGCCAGGTCGATCAGCGCGGACAGGTCGGCGCTACGGACGGGACGAACGATCATGGATCCTCCGGATCAGCTGCAAACCCGCGGCCACGCGCCACGGGCTTCAGTTCAGACAGGCCGCCGCCGGCAACCTGTCGCGTTGGTTTAAACCGCCACCAGCCGGACGCTGGCGCCCTCGCCCACACCCAGGGCCTCGGCGGCCTCCAGGCTCAGGGTCACCGGCTTGCCGGGCACCCAGTCGAGATCGGCGATGATGGCGCGGAAGTCCTGCAGCTGGCCGTTGCTCACCAGGTACTGGCGCCCGCCCTTGCCCGGCTCGCCGATGCGCACCGGCACCACGCGGCTCTGGGCGATGGAGCGGATGCCCGAGGTGCGCGCATGCAGGGTCGGGCCACCGTCGAAGATGTCGATGTAGTGGTCGGTCTCGAAGCCTTCGCGCATCAGGATGTCGAAGGTCACCTGGGCACGGCTGTAGACCTGCCCCATGGCTTCCTGGGCGCTGTCCGGCAGCAGCGGCACGTAGATCGGGTAGTGCGGCATCAGCTCGGCGAGGAAGGTGCGGCTCTTCAGCCCGCACAGGCGCTCGGCCTCGGTGTAGCTCATGTCGAAGAAGTTGCGGCCGACCGCGTCCCAGAACGGCGAGTCGCCGTTCTCGTCGCTGTAGCCGACGATTTCCACCACCACCGCATCGGCGAAGCGCTCCGGGTGGGCGGCCATGAACAGCAGGCGGGCACGCGAGTTGAGCTCGGCGAAGGGCGTGTCGACCAGCTCGCGCTGCACGTAGAAGCTGGTCAGCAGGCTGTTGCCGGTGAGGTCGTGGCACAGCGAGAGGACGTGGATCTTGTTGTGGATCTTCAGCTCGCGCGAGGCGTGCACGAAGGTCTCGTTGCGGAAGCTGTAGAAGGGCTCGGAATAACCGGCCGAGGCGACTATGGCCGAGCAACCGAGCAGCTTGCCGCTGGCCGAATCCTCGAGGACGAAGAAGTAGCTCTCTTCGCCGTTGAAGCTGACTTCGGCGGCGAAGGAGGCCTCCGATGCGGCGATCTTGTCGCTCAGTCGGCCCGAATCATCCGGCAGCGAAGTGACACCCACCGGGCTGTCCGCAGCCAGGCGTTGCACTTCGGCAAGATCGGACATCTGCGCGGGGCGCATCACCAGCATGGCCTTCTCCTTTCGACAAAAGCGCCGTTCGAATAAAAGCTCCAAAAGGCCTGAGGCAGCCCTCTGGAGAAAGATCGGAGCAGTGCCCGATCACGCATGGAACCCTTCATCCTGAAAATCGGGCGGCGCTTCCTGCGCCGCCCTGCGGGCATCAGCCCTGGACCAGCTTGGCCACGGCACGCTCGAAGCGCTGCAGGCCGTCGACGATGTCGGCCTCCTCCACCACCAGGCTGGGAGCGAAGCGCACCACGTCCGGGCTGGCCTGCAGCACCAGCACGCCCTCGGCGGCGGCGGCATCGAGCACGGCCTTGGCCTTGCCCTTCCAGGCGTCGCTCAGCACGCAGCCGAGCAGCAGGCCGAGGCCGCGCACCTGGGTGAAGATGCCGTACTGCTCGCCGATCGCCTGCAGGCGCTGGCGGAAGTCGGCGCTCTTGGCCTTGACGCCCGCCAGCACTTCCGGGGTATTGACGATATCCAGCACCGCCTCGGCCACCGCACAGGCCAGCGGGTTGCCGCCATAGGTGGTGCCGTGGGTGCCGACGGCCAGGTGCTTGGCCAGGTCGGTGGTAGTGAGCATGGCGCCGATGGGGAAACCGCCGCCCAGGCTCTTGGCGCTGGAGAGGATGTCCGGGGTGACGCCGTAGTGCATGTAGGCGAACAGCTCGCCGCTGCGGCCCATGCCGCTCTGCACCTCGTCGAACACCAGCAGCGCATTGTGCTGGTCACACAGGGCGCGGGCGCCTTCCAGGTAGGCCTTGTCGGCCGGCAGCACACCGCCTTCGCCCTGGATCGGCTCCAGCACCACGGCGCAGGTCTTGTCGGAAATGGCGGCTTTCAGCGCCTCCAGGTCGTTGTACGGGACATGGGTGATGCCCTCGATCTTCGGCCCGAAGCCATCGGAATACTTGGGCTGGCCTCCGACGCTGACGGTGAACAGGGTGCGACCGTGGAAGCTGTTGATCGCGGCGATGATCTCGCACTTCTCCGGGCCGAAGCGGTCATGGGCGACGCGACGGGCCAGCTTGAACGCGGCCTCGTTGGCCTCGGCGCCGGAGTTGCAGAAGAACACGCGCTCGGCGAAAGTGGCATCGACCAGCTTGTGGGCAAGACGCAGGGTTGGCTCGTTGGTGAACACGTTGGAGATGTGCCACAGGGTGTTGGCCTGCTCGGTCAGCGCCTTGACCAGTGCCGGATGGCAGTGACCGAGGGCATTGACGGCGATGCCGCCGGCGAAGTCGATCAGCTCGCGACCGCCCTGATCCCAGACTCGGGAGCCCAGGCCGCGCACCGGAACGAAGGCGGCGGGGGCATAGTTGGGGACCAGATACTGATCGAAATCGGCGCGTTGCACCGGATCGTGCTGAACGGACATCGGGGCTCTCCTGAACAAGGAACACCGCACTCAATGGCGGGTGATGGAAGGATTGTAGGGGCTGCCCACGGGCCCGCATTGTCGCCATGCGACAACTTCTTACAGCGGCAACCCGCGGTTTTCGGGGGCTTTCGGCAATGCGACAGAAAGCTCCGGAATTGCGCAGTTTAAACGCTGCGCGGGGGGATCGGGGTATTTCGCTGCCCTACGAAAAACCCTTGTAGAACCACGTCAGGCTTTGCGCGGATATTGCCCCAGGGACCGGGCACGCACTCAACAGCCTGATCGCAACACTTTCCTCGGCACCAACTACCGATTTCGCCTTGCACGGCGAGTTACTTTCTCTTGTCTGGCCAAGAGAAAGTAACCAAAGAGAAGGCCACCCCGACATCCGGGTCTCGCTACGCTCGACTCCCCTCCCTCCGGCGCCGCTCCGGGGGGTCGGCGCACAAGAGGCATCCCTGCCCCTTTAAGCCTCTCGCCACATCCTTGCGGCTCGCCCCCCTGCGCAACACCTCCACTCGGCCTCCTGACGGGGGCTCGGGCTCCGAGGTGCTTGGTGGTTTTTCTTGGCGCTGCGCGCATTGCGCGTTAATCGCTCCCACGCTTCGTGTGGGAATGCAGCCTTTGGCGCTCTGCGCCCATTGCTTGTTTTGTGCTGCAGGCAACGTCTGTGACGCCGAGCATCACGGGAAGGGTTCCCAAACGGAGCGTGGGAACCATCAAGAAAGGAATGCAAAACTTTCAGGCAACTCCAAACGCCCCCTTCAGGAGGCCGAACGGAATCATTGCGGAAGGGGTTGAGCGGCATGGATGCCGCGAGAGACGCGATGGGCCAGGGATGGCCCTTCGCGGCGTGCCCGTGGAGCGATGATGGAGTGAGGGAACCCCGCCGCAGGCGGGGCCGGATGTCGGGGGCAAGCGTTTTTGGTTACTTTTTCCGCGACTGGAAAAAGTGACCCGCCCAGCAGGGCGGAACAGAAGCATCGAACAGTGCGATAAGCAGCAGCGGCACCAAAACAGCCGAACTAACGCTAATCGCTAACCTCAGCCACGCTCCACGGAGGCCGGCGCAATCTCGAACGGACTGGCACTACGCCGCTGATTGCGATCTTCTCGCGGGGTCGCCCCGAAGAAGTTGCGGTAGGCGCTGGAGAAGTGCGGACCGGAGGAGAAGCCGCAGGACAGGCCGATCTGGATGATCGACTTGCTGGTCTGCATCAGCAGTTGGCGCGCCTTGTTCAGGCGCAGCTCCAGGTAGTACTGGCTGGGCACGCGATTGAGGTACTGCTTGAAGATGCGCTCCAGCTGACGCCGCGACACGCAGACATGCTGGGCGATCTCGTCGGTGGTCAGCGGCTCCTCGATGTTGGCCTCCATCAGCAGCACCGCCTGGGTCAGCTTGGGATGGCTGGAGCCGATGCGGTTCTGCAGCGGAATGCGCTGGCGCTCGCCGCCCTCGCGGATGCGCTCGACCACCAATTCCTCGCTCACCGCGCCGGCCAGTTCGGCACCGTGGTCGCGGGCCAGCACCGCCAGCAGCAGGTCGAGCACGGCCAGGCCACCGCAGGCGCTGAGACGGTCGCGGTCCCAGTCGAACAGGTGGCTGGTGGCGATCACCTTGGGGAAACGCTCAGTGAAGTCGTCCTGCCAGCGCCAGTGCACGGCGGCGCGGTAGCCATCGAGCAGACCGAGCTGGGCCAGCGGGTAGACACCGGCGGACAGGCCACCGATGGCGATGCCACTGCGGGCCAGCTGCTTGAGGGCCGAGGCCAGGGTCGAGGCCATCTGCGCCGGCGGCTCGTCGGCCAGCAGGAACAGCTTGCTGCAGCCTTCCAGGCGCCCGGCCCAGGGCTCGCCAGGCAGACGCCAGCTCCCCTCGGCAGGCGCTTCGGCCTGGAGGAAACGCAGCTCGTAGGACACCTCCGGGTGAACGCGCTGCGCCACGCGCAGGGCCTCCTCGGCCAGGGCCAGGGTCATGGGCCTGGTTTCCGGCCAGATCAGGAAGGCGATGCAGTGGGCAGTCGAAGTCATGGAGGCAGTCTAGTGCTTACTTCAGGCTGCCGGAAAGGAACTGCTTGAGGCGATCCGACTGCGGGTTGGCCAGCACCGTCTTCGGGCAGCCGGTTTCTTCCACCAGGCCCTTGTGCAGGAAGATCAGCTGGTTGGACACCTCGCGGGCGAAGCCCATCTCGTGGGTCACCACCACCATGGTGCGGCCTTCCTGGGCCAGGTCCTGCATCACCTTGAGCACTTCGCCGACCAGCTCGGGGTCGAGCGCCGAGGTCGGCTCGTCGAACAGCATGACTTCCGGCTCCATGGCCAGGGCGCGGGCGATGGCCACGCGCTGCTGCTCGCCGCCGGACATGTGCGCCGGATACGCGTCTTTCCTGTGTGCCACGCCGACCTTGGCCAGGTAGTGCTCGGCCTTCTCCAGGGCTTCCTTCTTCGGCACGCCGAGCACGTGCACCGGCGCCTCGATGACGTTCTCCAGGGCACTCATGTGCGACCACAGGTTGAAGTGCTGAAACACCATGGACAGGCGCGAGCGCATGCGCTGCAGCTGCTTGGCATCGGCGGCCTTGAGCGCGCCGTCCCTGTTGGCCACCAGCTTGAGCTCCTCGCCGTTGAGCAGGATCTTGCCGCCGTGCGGCTGCTCGAGCATGTTGATGCAGCGCAGGAAGGTACTCTTGCCCGAGCCGCTGGAGCCGATGATGCTGATCACGTCGCCGGCCTTGGCGGCCAGGGACACGCCTTTCAGCACTTCGTGGTCGCCGTAGCGTTTGTGCAGATCCTGAACTTCGAGTTTGTACATGGTTGGGCTCTCGTTTGGCTCAGTCGCTCAGCAGGCGACCCTGACGGATGGGTTGTTGGCCGGCCACCTTGGCCAGCCAGAGTCCGGGTTGGGCGAAGCGCAGGCGCTCGCGCACATACAGCACGCCGGAAGTGGACGCACGCACGATGCTGTGGCGGTCCTCCAGCGGATCTATGACTTCGAACAGCGGATCGCCCACCTCGACGCGGGCGCCGACCGGCTGCAGGAAGCTGACCACGCCGGCGTGCGGCGGGTAGGCGTACTGCGCACCGGCGAAGGGTGTCGGCTGGCAGCTGGGCGCCGGCGCGGCCGGCCAGTCACCGCTGATCAGGCCCTGCTCGGCGAGGAAGGCGAGGATGCCCTCGGCGCTGGCCATGGCCCGTTCGCGCTCGGTATCCAGCATGCCGCCCAGCTCCACGGTCGCCGCCTGGCAGGCCAGCGGTACCACGGCCTCGGGGAAGCGCCGCGCCAGGCGCAGCCAGGCCATGGAGCAGGCCTCGTCGAAGGAGCTGCCGCCGGTGTCCTCGGCCACCAGCACGGCGCCGGCACCCAGGCGCGCCGCCAGGCCGGCGAAGGCCGCGGCCTGCTGCGGGATCATGTACAGGTGCACCACGGCATCGAAGTCGCAGTGCAGGTCGAGCACCACATCGGCGTCGCAGGCATGACGGAGCAGCAGGCGCTGCAGGCCCTGCAGCTCGGAGCCAGCCGGCGCCAGGCCGTCCAGCGCGGCCAGCATGGCCTGACGGATCAGCCGCACGTTGGCCGCGCCATCGGCACCCAGGCGCCCATCCAGGGCGGGGGCGACCAGCTCGGCCAGGTCGGCGAAGTCGCGGTTGAAGTTCTTGCCGCTGCCCAGCTCGAAACGCCCCTGGCTGGTGGCCTGGAGCATCTGGCCGAGGCCAATGGGGTTGGCCACCGGCACCAGCTCGATCACCCCGGTCAGGCGCCCCTGCCCTTCCAGCTCGGCCAGACGGCGCTTGAGCTCCACCGCCACGCGCATGCCCGGCAGCTCGTCGGCGTGCAGGCTGGCCTGGATGTAGGCCTTGCGCTCACCCGCACCGAAGCGGAACAGGCTGAGCTTGCGCTCGGTGCCGGGGCAGCCCCAGGGCAGGATGTGGTCGATACGTTGCATGCTCGTCGTGACCTCAGTGCTTGCGCGGGGCCAGGTAGGCCAGCCAGCGACGCTCACCCAGCTTGAACAGGCGCACCAGGACGAAGGTCAGCACCAGGTAGAACAGGCCGGCAGTGATGTAGGCCTCGAACGGCAGGTAGTACTGCGAGTTGACGGTCTTGGCCGCGCCGGTGATGTCGATCAGGGTCACCACCGAGGCCAGGCTGGTGGTGTGCAGCATCATGATCACCTCGTTGCTGTACTGCGGCAGCGCACGGCGCAGCGCAGACGGCAGGAGGATGCGGCGGTACAGCTTGGCGCGCGACATGCCCATGGCCTTGGCCGCCTCGATCTCGCCATGCGGGGTGGCCTTGAGGCTGCCGGCAAGGATCTCGGCGCTATAGGCGCTGGTGTTGATGGCGAAGGCCAGGCAGGCGCAGAAGGTGGCATCGGACAGATAGGGCCACATGAAGCTCTCGCGCACCGCTTCGAACTGGGCCAGGCCGTAGTACAGCAGGTACAGCTGCACCAGCATCGGCGTGCCACGGATCACGTAGGTGTAGAGCCAGGCCGGGAAGTTGATCAGCGGCTGCTTGGACACCCGCATCATCGCCAGCGGCACGGCCGCGAGCAGGCCCAGGGCCAGGGAGATCACCAGCAGTTTGAGGGTGACCAGCACACCGCCGAAATACAGCGGCAGGCTGTCGATTACCACGTTGTAGTCGAAAAGCATGGCGGCTCCCTCAGATTTCCATGGCCTTGACGCCGACCGAATAGCGGCGTTCGAGGTAACGCAGCACCAGCAGCGACACACTGGTCAGCGCCAGGTAGATGGCGGCGGCCAGCAGGATGTAGGTGAACGGCTCGCGGGTCGCGTCGCCGGCGCTCTTGGCGCGGGCCATCATGTCCTGCAGGCCGACCAGGGAGATCAGCGCGGTGGCCTTGACCAGCACCAGCCAGTTGTTGGTCACGCCGGGAATGGCCAGACGCACCATCTGCGGCACCAGGATGCGGAAGAACACCCGCAGCGGGCTCATGCCGTAGGCCATACCGGCCTCGCCCTGTCCCTTGGGGATGGCCATGAAGGCGCCGCGGAAGGTTTCCGACAGGTAGGCGCCGTAGATGAAGCCCAGGGTACCGACACCCGCCACGAAGGGATTGATGTCGATGTAGTCCTCATAGCCCACCAGCGGGGCAATGCGGTTCACCAGATCCTGGCCGCCGTAAAAGATCAGCAGGATCAGCACCAGATCGGGAATGCCGCGGATCACGGTGGCATAGGTTTCGCCCATCAGCGCCAGCCATTTCAGGGGCGACAGGCGGAAGGCCGCGCCAAGCAGGCCGAGCCCGATGGCCACCGCCATCGAGAACAGCGCCAGCTGCACGGTGAGCCAGGCACCGTCGAGAATGGTCGAGCCGTAGCCGTTGAACATGGAATCTATCCTCTGGAACACACAGGAGGAGGCCCTCAGCGAGGGCTGGAGGCGCAGGCACTGGGCCCCGCGACACCCACCCTCCCCACTCCGGGGAGGATGGATGGGACGGCGTTACTCGCCGTAGACGTTGAACTGGAAGTACTTGTCCTGCACTTCCTTGTACTTGCCGTTGGCACGGATGGCGGCGATGGCGGCATTGATCTTCTCGGCAGTGGCGGTGTCGCCCTTGCGCACCGCGATGCCGGCACCGTTGCCGAAGTACTTCTCGTCGGTGTAGTCCGGGCCCACCAGGGCGAAGCCCTTGCCGGCGTCGGTCTTGAGGAAGCCGTCATCGATGTTGACCACGTCAGCCAGGGTGGCGTCCAGGCGGCCGGCGGCCAGGTCGAGGAAGATCTCGTTCTGCGAGCTGTAGCGCACCACTTCCACACCGGCCGGGGCGAACACCTCGGTGGCGTAGCGGTCGTAGATGGAGGCGCGCTGCACGCCGACCTTCTTGCCCTTCAGGTCGACCAGCGGGTCCTTGATCTCGGTACCGGCCTTCATCGCCAGCTTGGCGGGGGTGTGGTAGTACTTGTTGGTGAAGTCCACGGACTTCAGGCGCTCTTCGGTGATGCTCATCGACGACAGCACGGCATCGAACTTGCGCACCTTGAGGGCCGGGATCAGGCCGTCGAACTCCTGCTCGATCCACTGGCACTTGACCTTCATCTCCTCGCACAGGGCGTTGCCGATGTCGTAGTCGAAGCCGGTGATGTTGCCTTCCGGGGTCTTGTAGGCGAAGGGCGGGTAGGCCGCCTCGATACCGATGCGCAGGGGTTTGTCTTCTGCCTGAACCAGCGCACTGAAAGCGCTCAGCGCCAGCGCGCCGAGAAGTACGATCTTCTTCATCTTGTGCTCCTTCGAATGGGTACAGCGTTTGGCAGAATGAAGTTCGCCATGGCCAGGGTGAATTGTAGAAAGTGTCACCGTCTTTGCCGGCTGCAACAGCATGGCAAGAGGGTTGGCCAAGTGGGCGGCATTCTATCGACCGGGGGTAGGTCGATATTTCCTCAAAGCGACAACAAATTACAGAAGCACAGGACCGGCATCGAAGCCGTATTGACAGGTCAGCCAAAACGTGACCAGCGAGACAAAAAAGCACAGCCGATAGACAAAGCAATAGTCGAGCCACATCCGCGAAACCCAGTAGATACGAGGCATTCCTCGATCTTTCCCGGGCTGCAGCGCTTCCTCAAACGGCCGGAGTGTTCCCTCTCGCCCCGAATTGGCGCCCAGTGTTACAGCGAGGTTACATCGGTTCGCCGCCACCCAAAAAACAAACCCCGGCTTGTGGCCGGGGTCGTGCACGTCCGCGAAGCCGCCCGGTCAGGCGGCCTGCATGGTGCGATGGGTGTCGATGAGGTGCTGGACCACGCCGGGATCGGCCAGCGTGGAGATGTCGCCGAGGGCATCGTATTCGGCGACGGCGATCTTGCGCAGGATGCGGCGCATGATCTTGCCCGAGCGGGTCTTCGGTAATCCCGGAGCCCACTGGATGACGTCCGGCGAGGCGATCGGGCCGATCTCCTTGCGCACCCAGTTCTTCAGTTCCTGACGCAGTTGCTCGGACGGCTCCTCGCCGGCGTTCAGGGTGACGTAGACGTAGATGCCCTGGCCCTTGATGTCGTGCGGCACGCCGACCACGGCGGCCTCGGCGACTTTCGGGTGGGCGACCATGGCGCTCTCGATCTCGGCGGTGCCCATGCGGTGGCCGGAGACGTTGAGTACGTCGTCCACCCGCCCGGTGATCCACCAGTAGCCGTCCTCGTCGCGGCGCGCGCCGTCGCCGGTGAAGTACATGCCCTTGAAGGTCTTGAAGTAGGTATCGACGAAGCGGTCGTGGTCGCCGTACAGGGTGCGCGCCTGGCCCGGCCAGGAGTCGATGATCACCAGGTTGCCCTCGGCGGGGCCGTCGATGATGTTGCCCAGGTTGTCCACCAGGGCCGGCTGCACGCCGAAGAACGGCCGCGCGGCGGAACCCGGCTTCATCGCATGGGCGCCCGGCAGCGGGGTCATCAGGCAGGCGCCGGTCTCGGTCTGCCACCAGGTATCGACGATCGGGCAGCGGCCCTGGCCGACATTCTCGTAGTACCAGTGCCAGGCCTCGGGGTTGATCGGCTCGCCGACCGAACCGAGCAGGCGCAGGCTGGAGCCGTCGGCGCCCTGCACCGCGGCCTTGCCATCGGCCATCATGGCGCGGATGGCGGTGGGCGCGGTGTAGAGGATATTGACCTTGTGCTTGTCGATGATCTTGGCCACGCGGGTGACGTCCGGGTAGTTCGGCACGCCTTCGAACATCAGGGTGGTGGCGCCGTTGGAGAGCGGGCCGTAGATCAGGTAGGTGTGGCCGGTGACCCAGCCGATGTCGGCGGTGCACCAGAACACCTCGCCCGGACGGTAGTCGAACACCCGCTCATGGGTCAGCGAGGCATACACCAGGTAGCCGCCGGTGGTGTGCAGCACGCCCTTGGGTTTGCCGGTGGAGCCGGAGGTATAGAGGATGAACAGCGGCTCCTCGGCGCCCATTTCCTTCGGTGCGCAGGTGGAGCCTGCGACCTTCATCAGGTCCTCGTACCAGATGTCGCGATGCTGGTTCCACTTGATCGCCGAGCCGGTGCGCTTGACCACGATGATCTTCTGCACGCTGGCGGTTTCCGGGTTGGTCAGCGCGTCGTCGACGTTGCTCTTCAGAGGGACCTTCTTGCCGCCGCGCACGCCTTCGTCGGCGGTGATCACCACCTTCGACTTGCAGTCGATGATGCGTCCGGCCAAGGCCTCCGGCGAGAAGCCGCCGAACACCACCGAGTGGATGGCGCCGATGCGCGCGCAGGCCAGCATGGCCACCGCCGCTTCCGGGATCATCGGCATGTAGATGGTCACCACGTCGCCACGGTGCACGTCCTGGCCACGCAGGGCGTTGGCGAACTTGCACACCTGCTCGTGCAGCTCGCGGTAGGTGATTTCGCGGTGCTCGGACGGGTCGTCGCCTTCCCAGATGATGGCGATCTGGTCGCCACGGGTTTCCAGGTGACGGTCCAGGCAGTTGGCCGAGAGGTTGAGGGTGCCGTCGGCGAACCACTTGATGTCGACATGGTGGTCGTCGAAGGAGGTCTGCTTGACCTTGGTGAACGGCTTGATCCAGTCGATGCGCTTGGCCTGCTCGCGCCAGAAACCGTCCGGGTTGATCACCGACTGCTGGTACATCGCCTTGTAGGTAGCTTCGTCGGTCAGCGTGTTGGCGGCCACCTCGGGGCGGACCGGATAGAGGGAAGCAGCAGTCATGGGGATACCTCGGTGGGGCGGTTGTTTTTGTATGCTGCCTTTTGTATCCCCCGACACCCCGTGGGGCCATTCGACCATGGTCTTACCGCTCTACGACCATGGTCTCGGCCGCGAAGAAGCGTGCCCGGCAACGCCGGGAACCCCTGCCGACGACGCCCCGCACCGGCACGCGGGGCGGACATAAAAAAAGGGCGACCCTAGGGTCGCCCGCCAATTCATTCCGGGGAAGGAATGTCAGAAACGCATCCGGGTATCGCAGGAGCCGGATGCGCACTTTGTACGCCCTCGCCCGCCACGTGGCCATTGCACCAAGGTCGTAGCCTTACTCCTTGCCCAGGCCGTGCTGGCGCAGCTTGTTGGCGATGGTGGTATGCGACACCCCCAGGCGCTTGCCCAGCTGGCGACTGCTCGGATGCTCGGCGTACAGGCGCTCCAGCACCGCTTTCTCGAAGCGGCCGAGGATGGCATCGAGGTCACCGTCGATGGAGAAATCGCCCAGCGGCTGCGGCGCACCGTAGTCCGGCAGACGGATATGCTCGGCCTTCACCGTCCCGCCGTCGCACAGCGACACGGCCTGGAACAACACGTTCTCCAGCTGGCGCACGTTGCCCGGCCAGTGATAGTGGGCCAGGCGCTCGAAGGCCTGCGGCGCCAGCTTGGGCAGCGGGCAGCCGATCTGCCGACTGGCCGAATCGAGGAAGTGCTCGACCAGCGGCGCCAGGCCGTCCAGGCACTCGCGCAGCGGCGGGATATGCAGGCTGAGCACATTAAGGCGGTGATACAGGTCCTGGCGGAATTCGCCCTTGGCGCACAGCTCGGACAGGTCGACCTGGGTGGCGCAGATCACCCGCACATCCAGGTACACCTCCTCGTCGCTGCCCACGCGGCGGAAGCAGCCGTCCTGCAGGAAGCGCAGCAGCTTGGCCTGTAGGCGCGGGCTCATTTCGCCGACGCCGTCGAGGAACAGCGTGCCGCCGGCGGTCAGCTCGAGCAGGCCGAGCTTGCCTTCCGGGCGCGCGCCCTCGAAGGCGCCGGGGCCGTAGCCGAACAGCTCGGTCTCGGCCATGGATTCCGGCAGCCCCGCGCAATTCAGCGCCATGAACGGCGACTGGCCGCGCGGGCTGGCCAGGTGGCACGCGCGCGCCAGCAGTTCCTTGCCGGTGCCGGTCTCGCCCTCGATCAGCAGCGGCGCGTCCAGTGGCGCCATGCGCCGAGCCTCGCGCACCACGGCGGCCATCACCCTGGAGCTCTGGAAGATCGAGTCGAAGCCGCGCAGTTCCTGCTTGCGCACGTGGTAGATGCGCTCGCCGACGCGGTCGGCGCGGTGCAGGGTCAGCACGGCGCCGGCCAGCGCCTCGCTCTCGTCGTGTTCGGACTGCAGCGGCGCGATGTCGGCGAGGAACACGTCGCCCTTGACCTTGACCCGCAGGCCGTTGATCCGCGCCTTATTGGCGCGCACCAGCTCGGGCAGGTCGAAGTCCTCGATATAGCGCGACAGGGCCATGCCCGGTACCTCGTCGACGCGCACGCCAAGCAGCTGCGCCGCGCTGCGGTTGGCGGCGACGATGCTGCCGCCCATGTCGATGGAGAGCACCGGGAAATCCAGCGCGCCGAGCAGCGCGTTGAGCTCCAGGTGGCGGCGTTCGCTGGGCATCAGGCCGACGCGCTTGACGCCGAACACCCCGGGGATGGCCTCCAGCTTGGGGCGCAGCGCCTGGAACTGCAGGTTGATCAGGTTCGGGCAGTGCAGGTAGATGGCGTTGCCCTGCTCGCCGCCCACTTCGCCGCGGGCGACGTTGATGCCGTAGTCGACCAGCAGGTTGAGGATGTCGCGCAGGATGCCGACGCGGTTCTGGCAGTGGACTTTGATGCGCACGCGGAGCCCCTTGAATTTTGATTGTCGGGCGGGAGCGGCCGAGTTTTCGCAAGGCGGCCGTCATTTTTCGTCAAGAATATGTGACAGCCAGGACCAGCAACAAGGTCGCCATCTGTCATTTCCACACAGTCGTAATCAATTCTTTACGAAAAAACCCACACCTGCTGCCTCGACGCGGTTGCCAGCCCCTCCTCAGGTTGCGCCATCGGCGGTATCCCTTGTCCCAGACAAAAACAACAGCCCAGCGGGAGACCTGCATGAAAGGCACGCAGTACGTGGCTCGGCAACCGGACGAGAGCGGCTTCATCCACTACTCGGACAGCGAGCATCAGGTGTGGAACACCCTGATCACCCGGCAGATGAAGGTGCTGGAAGGCCGCGCCTGCCAGGAATACTTCGACGGCATCGAACAGCTCGGCCTGCCTGCCGATCGCATTCCCCAGCTCGGCGAGATCAACAAGGTGCTGAACGCCACCACCGGCTGGAGCGTGGCCCAGGTGCCGGCGCTGATTCCCTTCCAGACCTTCTTCGAGCTGCTGGCCAGCAAGCGCTTCCCGGTCGCCACCTTTATCCGCACCCCGGAAGAGCTGGACTACCTGCAGGAGCCGGACATCTTCCACGAGATCTTCGGTCACTGCCCGCTGCTGACCAATCCCTGGTTCGCCGAATTCACCCACACCTACGGCACGCTCGGCCTGGCCGCGAGCAAGGAACAGCGCGTGTACCTGGCGCGGCTGTACTGGATGACCATCGAATTCGGCCTGGTCGATACGCCTCAGGGCCGACGCATCTACGGCGGCGGCATCCTCTCCTCGCCCAAAGAGACGGTCTACAGCCTGTCCGGTGCGCCCGAGCACCAGCCCTTCGACCCGCTGGAGGCCATGCGCACGCCCTACCGCATCGATATCCTGCAACCGCTGTATTTCGTCCTGCCGGACCTCAAGCGCCTGTTCCAGCTGGCCCAGGAGGACATCATGGGCCTGGTGCAACAGGCCATGACCCTCGGCCTGCACGCGCCGAAGTTCCCGCCCAAGGCGGCGTAGGCTTTAACTCCCCCTCTCCCATTGATGGGAGAGGGGCTGGGGGAGAGGGTCGAACCTGACATCACCCTCTCCCTACGCGGGCCGCCCTACCCCTCTCCCGCAAGCGGGAGAGGGAACTGATCGACAACCCCCTCACCTTCTATGCTCTGATCTCGACTATCCAAGGAGCCCGAAATGACCAGCCTTGCCCAAGCCCAATGCGAAGCCTGCCGCGCCGACGCCCCCCATGTCAGCGAAGAAGAGCTGGCCACGCTGATCCGCGAGATCCCCGACTGGAACATCGAAGTACGCGACGGCCACATGGAGCTGGAGCGCCAGTACCTGTTCAAGAACTTCCGCCATGCCCTGGCCTTCACCAACGCGGTGGGCGCCATCGCCGAGGAAGTCGGCCATCATCCGGCCCTGCTCACCGAGTGGGGCAAGGTCACCGTGACCTGGTGGAGCCACGAGATGAAAGGTCTGCACCGCAACGACTTCATCATGGCCGCGCGCACCGATGTGCTGGCCGCCGCAGCCGAGGGGCGCAAGTGAGCCACTTCACCGCCATCGCCCGGGTGCCGGGCGATCCCATTCTCGGCCTGCTCGACGCCTATCGCGCCGATGGTAACCCGGCCAAGCTCGACCTGGGCGTCGGCGTATACAAGGACGCCTCCGGTCTGACGCCCATCCCGCGCGCCGTGAAGCTGGCCGAGCAACGCCTGATCGATGGCGAAACCAGCAAGACCTACATCGGCGGCCACGGCGCACCGGAGTTCGGCGAACGCCTGCTGGAGCTATGCTTCGGCAACGGTAACGCGCTGCTCGCCGATGGCCTGCTCGGCGCCACCCAGACGCCCGGCGGCACCGGCGCCCTGCGCCTGGCCGGCGAATTTATCGCCAGGAATCTTCCGGGTAGAGGCATCTGGCTCAGCGACCCGACCTGGCCGATCCACGAGACGCTGTTCGCCGCCTGCGGCCTCAAGGTCGGCCACTACGCCTATGTCGGCGCGGACAACCGCCTCAACGTCGAGGCCATGCTCGCCGCCCTCGCCCACCTGCCCAAGGGCGATGTGGTGCTGCTGCACGCGTGCTGCCACAACCCCACCGGCTTCGACCTCGCCCCGCGCGACTGGAAGCGCGTGCTGGAGGTGGTCAAGGCGCGCGAGCTGCTGCCACTGATCGACTTCGCCTACCAGGGCTTCGGTGACGGCATCGACGAAGACGCCTGGGCCGTGCGCCTGTTCGCCGCCGAACTGCCGGAACTGCTGGTCACCAGCTCCTGCTCGAAGAACTTCGGCCTCTATCGCGAACGCACCGGCGCGCTGATCGTGCGGGCGGATAACGTCGAGAAACTGATCGATATTCGCAGCCAGCTGGCCTTTCTGGCGCGCAACCTGTGGTCGACTCCGCCGTCCCACGGTGCGGCAGTGGTGGCCGAGATACTCGGCGATGCCGAGCTGAAGTCCCTGTGGACCGATGAGGTGGACGCCATGCGTCGGCGCGTGGCCGACCTGCGCACGGGTCTGGTCGAGGCCCTGCGCCCGCACGGCCTGGCCGAGCGCTTTGCGCATATCGCCGAGCAGCGCGGCATGTTCTCCTACACCGGCCTGACACCAGAGCAGGTGCAACGCCTGCGCGACGAGTTCAGCGTGTATCTGGTGAGCAGTGGTCGCGCCAGCGTGGCGGGGATGAGCGAGGCGCGCCTGGACTACCTGGCCGGGGCCATCGCCAAGGTCTGTCAGGCCTGAACGAAAACGCCGCCCGAGGGCGGCGCTTTTCATCACGGGCGGCACTCAGTCCAGCTGATCGTCGCGGATCAGCACATAGCTGGCATCGGCGCGGTCGTAGACGTAGTACATCTCCACCTGCAGGCCACGCATCACCGCCACATAGTCACCGGGCTCGGCGACGAAGAAGTCGTTGCTGTCGGCCTTGGCCGGGCTCTCGATGCGGGCGGTGAAGAACAGCGCAGGGTCACTGCCGTCGAAATAGTCCTCGCGCTCGGCGGCATCCCACTCGGCCGGCGCCGCGAAAGGCCCCTCAAACAGCACGTGGCCGTCGCCCAGCTCCAGCTCCTCGGCGTCCGGGTCGTTCTCGTCCGGGCGGTACAGGGTGCAGTCCAGGGCGTCCGGGTGGTCTTTGAGTTTCATGCCTTGCTCCGTGATGCGCGGTCGCGCAGATAGGCCAGCACGGCAGCGTGCTCGCCGGCGAATTCGATGCGCGCGGCCTTGCTCTCGCGCTGGTAGACGTACATCGGGTCGTAGTACTCGTTCAGCAGCGCCTCGATCCAGGCCCGGTGCAGGTCCACCGCGCCGCTGCGCGCCTGCTCGTCCAGTGCCTGCGCCAGGATGGCGCGCAGACGCGCATGGCGCTCGCCGCCCAGGCGCTTCTGGATGTTGTCCATGCTCTGCAGCAGGCGCGCGGCGAACAGGGCGAAGCCCTGCTCCTCGCCATGCACGGCGAGGAACTCGGCGGCCAGGTCGATCACGTAGTCGCGCAGGATGCGCTCGACGCGATCCTCGACGCTGTCCTCCAGCCACACCAGCGGAAACTCCTGCATGCCCTGGTGCAGCGACAGCGGCAGCGAGCAGGTGCCGATCAGGCGGCTCTCGTCCTCCAGCACGAACTGCTGCTGGCCGCGCGCGCGGCGCTTGAGCAGGTCGATGGCCAGGCGGTTCTCGAAGTCGATCTGCGCCGGCTGGCCGGTGGCGCGCTTGCCGAAGCTGGAGCCACGGTGGTTGGCGTGGCCTTCCAGGTCGATGCTGTGGTCCAGGGCGGCGATCACCTCGGTCTTGCCGGTGCCGGTCATGCCGCCGACGATGACGAAGTCGCACTCGGCCACCGCGCTGTCGAGGGTCTCGATCAGGAAGCTGCGCATGGCCTTGTAGCCACCGATCACCCGCGGGTAGTCGATGCCGGCGTCGGCAAGCCACTGCTGGACGATCTGCGAGCGCAGGCCGCCACGGAAGCAGTACAGGTAGCCGTTGGGGTTGGCCCTGGCGAAGGCCGCCCAGGCCTCGACGCGCTCGGCCTTGACCTTGCCGGAGACCAGCTGGTGGCCCAGCTCGATGGCCGCCTGCTGGCCCTTCTGCTTGTAGCAGGTACCGACCTTCTGTCGCTCGATGTCGGTCATCAGCGGCAGGCTGATGGCGTTGGGGAAGGCGCCCTTGGTGAATTCCACCGGGGCGCGCATGTCCATCATCGGCAGGTCGTTGAGGAAGATGTCGCGGTAGTCGGCCGTGTTGTCGCGCATCACAGCACCTCTACCGCGTAACGCTGTCGTGCAACCAGCTGACCGATGGGCGCCAGGCTCAGGCCCAGCTCGGCGGCCACGGCGAGGAACTCGGCCTCGCCCTCAGGGCTGACGGCGATCAGCAGGCCGCCGCTGGTCTGCGGGTCGCACAGCAGGTTGCGCTGGTCCTCGGAAATCGGCGCGATCTTCTCGCCGTAACTGTCGAAGTTGCGCAGGGTGCCGCCCGGCACGCAGCCCTCAGCCAGGTAGTAGTCGACGCCCGGCAGGCGCGGCACGGCGGCGTAATCGAGCTGAGCGGTCAGGCCCGCACCATCGGCCATCTCCACCAGATGACCGAGCAGGCCGAAGCCGGTAACGTCGGTCATCGCCGTGACCCCGGCCAGCTTGCCGAAGCGCGCACCCGGCTTGTTCAGGGTGCACATCCAGTCGCGCGCCAGGCCGACATCCTCGGCGCGCAGTTTGGCCTTCTTCTCGGCGGTGGTGAGGATGCCGATGCCCAGCGGCTTGCTCAGGTACAGCTTGCAGCCCGCCGTGGCGGTGTCGTTGCGCTTCATGTGCTTCTTCTCGACCACGCCGGTCACGGCCAGGCCGAAGATCGGCTCCGGCGCGTCGATCGAGTGGCCGCCGGCCAGCGGGATACCGGCGGCGTCGCATACGGCGCGGCCACCACGGATCACCTCGCGGGCCACTTCCGGCGGCAACACATTCACCGGCCAGCCGAGGATGGCGATGGCCATCAGCGGGTCGCCGCCCATGGCGTAGATGTCGCTGATCGCATTGGTCGCGGCAATCCGCCCGAAATCAAACGGGTCATCCACAATCGGCATAAAGAAGTCGGTGGTCGACACCACCCCGCGCTCCTCGTCCAGCGCATAAACCGCCGCGTCATCGCGCGAGGCATTGCCGACCCAGAGCTTCGGGTCAAGGTTCTGCGCGCCGCTGCCGGCGAGGATCACCTCCAGCACCTTGGGGGAAATCTTGCAGCCGCAGCCGGCACCGTGGCTGTACTGGGTCAAACGGATCGGCTCGCTCATCGCAACGTTCTCGGCAAATCGGAAACAGGCGCGGATTCTAGCAAAGCTGCTCTTTGCGCTCGCCCCCCGTATAATCGCCGCGCTCTTTACCCTCCCAACGAAATGCCGCCGCCCCGGCGCCGGCCTTTTGAATTTTTTCCGCCATTGAACCGGAGAACTTTCCATGCTCAAGCGCACCTTGGCGCTCGCCGCTGGTATCGCCCTGTCCCTGTCCGCCACTCTGACCCAGGCCGCCGACGTGCTGCGCGTCAGTGCCATCCCCGACGAGGCCCCCACCGAACTGCTGCGCAAGTTCAAGCCGCTGGGCGCCTACCTGGAAAAAGAGCTGGGCATGAAGGTCGAGTTCGTCCCGGTCGCCGACTACCCGGCCGTGGTCGAGGCCCTGGCCACCGACCGCCTGGACCTGGCCTGGCTGGGCGGCTTCACCTTCGTTCAGGTACGCCTGAAGACCGGCAACGCCATCCCGCTGGTGCAGCGCGAGCAGGACGCCCAGTTCACCAGCAAGTTCATCAGCGCCAACCCGGACGTGAAGTCGCTGGCCGATCTCAAGGGCAAGAGCTTCGCCTTCGGCTCGGTGTCCTCCACCTCCGGCAGCCTGATGCCGCGCTACTTCATGCTGCAGGACGGGATCAAGCCGGAAACCTTCTTCAGCCGCGTCGGCTACTCCGGTGCGCATGACGCCACCGCCGCCTGGGTCCAGGCCGGCAAGGTCGACGGTGGCGTGCTCAACGCCAGCGTGTGGGACAAGCTGGTCGCCGCTGGCAAGGTCGACACCAATAAAGTGAAAGTCTTCGCCACCACCCCGGCCTACTACGACTACAACTGGACCGTGCGCGGCACCCTCGATGCGGACCTGACCGCCAAGATCAAGGCCGCCTTCCTCGCCCTCGACCCGGCCAACCCGGAACACAAGGCGATCCTCGACCTGCAGGCCGCCTCCCGCTTCATCGACACCAAGCCCGAGAACTACAAGGGCATCGAAGACGCCGCCCGCGCCGCCGACCTGCTGAAATGAGCCTGCGCCTGACCGGCGCGCACCTGCAGCACGGTAATGGCGTCCACGCCCTGCGCGGCGTGGAGCTGAACATTGCCAGCGGCGAGCGGGTGGCCATCATCGGCCCTTCCGGCGCCGGCAAGTCCAGCCTGCTGGGTCTGCTGGCCAGCGCGCTGCCGCCCAGCAGCGGCAGCGTCGAGCTGCTGGGCGCCGATCCCTGGCGCCTACCCGCCAGCGCCCGCCAGCGCCTGCGCACGCGCATCGGCCTGATCCACCAGGCGCCACCGCTGCCGCCGCGGCAGCGGGTGGTGACCGCGGTGCTGGCCGGCAAGCTTGGCCAGTGGGGGCTGGGCAAAAGCCTGCTGAACCTGCTGCACCCCGTCGATGTTCCCGGCGCCAGGGAGGTGCTCGCCCGCCTGGACCTGGCCGACAAGCTGTTCGCCCAGTGCCAGCAGCTCTCCGGTGGCCAGCTGCAGCGCGTCGGCATCGCCCGCGCGCTGTACCAGGACCCCGAGCTGCTGCTGGCCGACGAGCCGGTGTCGGCGATGGACCCGGTGCTGGCCGACCACACCCTCTCCGTGCTGTGCCGGCATGCCGAGGCGCGTGGCGTGACCCTGGTCGCCAGCCTGCACGCGGTGGACCTGGCCCTGGCGCACTTCCCGCGCATCGTCGGGGTACGTGAAGGACAGATCGCTTTCGACCGCCCGGCCAGCGAAGTCAGCCAGGATCTGCTCGACGCCCTCTACGCCAACGAACAGCTGGTGTCGCCACAGGCGCCGGCAGTGAGCCTGACCCTGCAGATCCCGCGATGCTGAGCGCCGACCGCCGCGACCCCGCCGCCCTGCCCCGCCTGCTGCTGACCGTGCTGGCCGTGGCACTGCTGTGGCCGGGCATCCAGCTCGCCGAGCTGAACCCGGGCGTGCTGCTGGCCGCCGACAGCCAGAGCGAGATGGGCCGCTTCGTCGCCGCCTTCTGGCCACCGGCGCATACCCCGGAGTTCCTCCAACTGCTGCTCGACGCCACCCTGCAGACCCTGGCCATCGCCACCGCCGGCATGGCCCTGGCACTGCTGGTAGCGATTCCCGCCGGTCTGGCCGCCAGCCGTGCGCTGTCGCTGTCGGCAGCCTCGCGCGGCGGCCGTCCCAGTGCGCTGGGCCAGGCGCTGCGCTGGCCGGTACGCGGCCTGCTGATCTTCCTGCGCAGCGTGCCGGAAATCGTCTGGGCCCTGCTGTTCGTGCGTGCCGTCGGCCTCGGCCCCACCGCCGGGGTGCTGGCCATCGCCATCACCTACGCCGGCATGCTCGGCAAGGTCTATGCGGAAATCTTCGAGTCGGTCGACCAGCGCCCCATGCACGCCCTGCTGCAGGGCGGCAGCGGCCGGCTGGCCGCCTTCGTCTACGGCATCCTGCCCAATGCCGCCTCGGAGCTGGTGTCCTATACCGTGTACCGCTGGGAATGCGCGATCCGCGCCTCGGTGGTGATGGGCTTCGTCGGCGCCGGCGGCCTGGGCCAGCAGATCGACCTGTCGCTGCGCATGTTCGCCGGCGGCGAGGTGGCCAGCATGCTGCTGACCTTCCTCCTGCTGGTGCTGCTGGCCGATGGCCTCAGCCGCCTGCTGCGCGGGAGGCTGGCATGAGCCGGCTGGTCAACCTGGCGCTGGTCGCCACCATTGTGCTGGCGGTGATCGCCTCCTTCGCCTACCTGGGGCTCGACCTCGGCGCCCTGTTCGGCGCCGGCAGCCTGGCGCACATGGGCGAGTACGTGGTGCGCTTCCTGCAGCCGGACCTGAGCGCCGGGCACCTGGCCGCCATCGGCCGCGGCGCCCTGGAGACCCTGGCCATGTCGGCCCTCGGCACCCTGCTCGCCGCCGCCCTCGGCCTGCTCCTGGCGCTGCCGGCGGCCGGGCGCTTCGGCCTGCTGGCGCAGAGCGTCACGCGCCTGCTGCTCAACGGCCTGCGGGCGATTCCGGAACTGGTGTGGGCGGCGCTGATGGTGCTGGCCGCCGGCCTCGGCCCGAATGCCGGCACCCTGGCCCTGGCCCTGCATACGGCGGGGGTACTCGGGCGGCTGTTCGCCGAGGCCCTGGAAAACACCCCGAAGGCACCGGCCGAGGCGATCCGCCTGCAGGGGGGCAGCCAGCTCGCGGCCTTCTGCTACGGCACCCTGCCCAACCTGTTCCCGCAGCTGCTGGCCTACTCGCTGTACCGCTGGGAGAACAACATCCGCATGGCCAGCGTGCTCGGCTTCGTCGGCGCCGGCGGCCTGGGGCAGATGCTCTACGTCAGCCTCAGCCTGTTCCAGGAAGCGCAGGCCAGCACGGTGATCCTGGCCATGCTGGTGCTGGTGTTCGCGGTCGACGCCCTGAGCGGCTGGACGCGGCAACGCTGGGTGCGGGCCTGAACGCACCCCTCCCCGCCCCTCTCCCGTAAACGGGAGAGGGAGCAAAAGCCCTACGCAGGCACATGGCCGTAGCCCGGATGCAATCCGGGAAACAGGCCGCTGCGGTCCCGGATTGCATCCGGGCTACTCTGAGCCTGCAGGCCGGCCTCCATCGCCACAACCCGCCGCACCGCCAGGCGACTAACCCACCCTACACCTGGCAGGCCCCCGCCTCGCCGCTGCCACAGTGGCCATGCAGCAGGCGGTCGCGGCCCTGCTGCTTGGCCTGGTAGAGCAGGCGGTCCACCGCCTCGATGAAGGCCAGCGGCGAGTCCTGCGCCTCCGGCACTATGGTGCCGACGCCCAGGCTGATGGTCAGCAGGGGGGCGACGTTGGACTGCTCGTGGGGAATCTGCAGCTGGCCGATCAGCCGACGGCAGCGCTCGGCCACCTTCTGTGCCGAGTGGGCATCGGTTTCCGGCAGCACCAGGACGAACTCCTCGCCGCCATAGCGCGCCACGCAGTCGCGCGGGCGGGTCGCCGCCTGGCCGAGGGTCAGGGCCACGCGGCGCAGGCAGTCGTCGCCCTGGATATGCCCGTAGTGGTCGTTGAACTGCTTGAAGAAGTCGATATCCAGCAGGATCAGCGACAGCGGCCGGCGGGTGCGTTGGGCGTTGCTCCACTCGATCTCCATGATCGAGTCGAACATGCGTCGGTTGTTGATACCGGTCAGGCCGTCCTTGTAGGAGAACTCCTCCAGCTGCTTCTGCAGCGCCAGCAGCTGCTCCTCGGTGCGCTTGCGCTCGCTGATGTCGAACATGAAGCCGATCAGCGCCTCGGGCTCGCCGGCGGCGTTGCGCACCACATGCACCACGTCGCGGATCCACACGTAGTCGCCGTCGCGGGTCAGCGCGCGGTAGTCGGCCTCGTGGTCGATGCCCGACTGCGACTGGGCGATGCAGAAGTTGACCACCTTGTCGCGATCTTCCTCGTGGATGCGCTCGGCCCAGTCGTTGGCGCTGATCCAGCTGTGCTGCGGCCAGCCGAGCAGCTGCTCGATCTGCGGGCCGATGTAGGCGAAGGTCATGGTCTGCCAGTCGATCTTCCAGGGAATGGCCCGGGTCGACTCCAGCAGGGTCTTGTATACGGCACTGTCGGCTTGCGCCGCCTGAAGGGGATCGCTCATGACCGGCCTTTCGCTCGCGAGATGGAGTTAGCTGCGAGGCTATGCCGGAGCGGCCCTAGAAGTCCACCTTGCCGCGCCCGGCCTTGATCGCCCCGCGCTTGGCCTTGCCCTCCAGGCGGCGTTTCTTCGAGCCCAGAGTCGGCTTGGTCGGGCGGCGCGCCTTCTCGCTCTTGCCGGCGCTGCGGATCAGCTCGGCCAGGCGCTCCAGGGCGTCAAGCCGGTTCTGCTCCTGGGTGCGGTACTGCTGGGCCTTGATGATCACCACGCCACCTTCGGTGATACGGCTGTCGCGCAGCTGCAGCAGGCGCTCCTTGTAGAACGGCGGCAAGGAAGAGGCCTGGCTGTCGAAACGCAGGTGCACGGCGCTGGAGACTTTATTCACGTTCTGCCCGCCGGCACCCTGGGCGCGGATAA
Source organism: Aquipseudomonas alcaligenes (assembly GCF_003205495.1). Taxonomy (GTDB): domain Bacteria; phylum Pseudomonadota; class Gammaproteobacteria; order Pseudomonadales; family Pseudomonadaceae; genus Aquipseudomonas; species Aquipseudomonas alcaligenes_B. The sequence continues at coordinate 243,378 of NZ_QJRX01000004.1, forward strand.
AGCTCAGCTCGATCTCGTCATCGGGCAGGTGGACTGAGTTGGAAATCACCAGCATGGCTACGGGCGCCGCGAGGGATGGGCACCCAGCATAGCGTCAAAGCCAGCGGAAATCCTCGCTGCGCTCGGCCGCCTCCATGGCCGCCTTGAGCGCCGGCGGCGGCACGCTGACGCGGCGCGTCTCCAGGCTGAACCAGGCGCCGCTGGTGGTCAGGCGGGCACACAGCTCGCCCTTGGCGTTGTTCACCTCGCTGAGCATGGTGAACTTGCTGCCGTCCGCGGACAGCGCACCGACCTGTACCGACACGCTGAAGGGCTGCAGCAGACGCAACTCCTTGCGGTACTCGATGCGGTCCTCGAACACCACCGGGCCGATCCTCGCCTCGGCGAAGGCCTGCGGGGTGAAGCCGGCGCCGGCCAGGAACAGGAAGCGGGCCTGGGCGGCGTAGTCCTGGTAGCGCGAGTTCTTCAGGTGGGCATTGGGGTCCAGGTCGGCCCAGGTCACCTGGAAATCGAAGCGGGTCATGGCGCGGCTCCTCGTGGTGGCTGGAACAAGCCTAGGCGCCGCGCTCCCCCTGGCGAAAGCAGCAGATGCGGCGCAAAAAAGCGGCGCAGACGCGGCGGGACGGCAAGCCGCCCCGCCTTTGCTCAGACCTGGCAATCGCCGCTGCAGTTGATCATCCAGGGCACGCCGAAGCGGTCGCTGAGCATGGCAAAGCCCTCGGCCCAGAAGGTGCGCTGCAGCGGCATCTGCACCTGGCCACCGGCCGCCAGGGCCTGGAACAGGCGCTCGGCCAGGGCCATGTCCTCGGCCTGCAGCGAGATGTGGCAACCCTTGATGCCCTCGTAGGGCTGTCCCGGCATGGTGTCGGAGCCCATCAGCAGCTGGCCGTCGCGGCTCAGGCAGGCGTGCATGGTGCGCTCGCGGTGCTCGGGCGGCACGTCAGCGCAGACCGGGCTGTCAGCGAAGGACATCAGCTGCAGCTCGCCGCCGATGGCCTCGGCGTAGAAGCGGAAGGCCTCGGCACACTGGCCGTCGAAGATCAGGTAGGCATGGATGTTCATCGCGCTCTCCTATTCCGCGGCGATGCGGGCACGCAGGCGTTCTTCCTGCTCACGCAGCTCGGGAGTGAACTCGGCACCGAAGTCCTCGGCCTCGAAGATCTGGCGGATCTCGATCTCCGAGTCGCCCGGCATGGGATTGGGGCAACGCTTGACCCACTCGATGCACTCGGCCAGGGAAGCCACTTCCCACAGCCAGAAACCGGCGATCAGCTCCTTGGTCTCGGCGAAGGGACCGTCGATCACGCTGCGGTTGGCGCCGGAGAAGCGCACGCGCACGCCGCGGCTGCTCGGGTGCAGGCCCTCGCCGGCCTTCATGATGCCGGCCGCGACCAGCTCCTCGTTGTACCTGCCCATGGCCGCCAGCAGCTCCTCGCTGGGCATCACGCCGTTTTCGGAGTCCTCGGTGGCCTTGACTATCACCATGAATCGCATCGTCTTTCTCCCTGATTGGCGCCCGCCACAGTGGCGGGTCTGTCCATTGGTCGAACGACAGTCAAGCAGATCGACAGGGGGACGAAAAAAATTTCAACCGAATGGTCAACCCATCGCAGATTGCATCCGGGCCACTGGCTCCCCTCTCCCAGCCATGGGAGAGGAGCCGGGGGAGAGGGTGATCGCTGACAAAGAGCCCCTCTCCCTGACCCTCTCCCGTAAACGGGAGAGGGGATACCCGGCGAACCCTGTAGCCCGGATGCAATCCGGGGACGGAGTCACCAGCTTCCCCGGACTGCATCCGGGCTACGGGCACCAGTGGATCTGCAACGGCGGACGCAGCAGTGCGCGGATCGGCAGCTCCTCGGCCGGCCCCGGTTGCAGGGCGCGGGCCAGCGTCGTCAGCTTGGGCTGGCCCTGAATGGCCAGCAGCGCCAGACGCGCGGCGCGCAGGGGGGGCAGGGTCAGGCTCAGGCGCTCGACCGGCGCGCTCGGCGCGCGCATCGGCAGCAGCCGATGCGGGCAGTCCTCGCGCAGGGCCTCGGCAAGGTTGGGGCTGGCGGGAAACAGCGAGGCGCTATGCCCGTCGTCGCCCATGCCCAGCAGCAACACGTCGGCCGACGGCAGCCCGGCCAGACGGGCCTCGGCCAGTTCGGCGGCCTGCGCATGGCTCGCCGCAGGCTGGTACAGACTGACGAAACAGGCCTCGGCCGCCGGCCCCTGCAGCAGGTGACGGCGCACCAACGCCTCGTTGCTGTCGGGATGTGAGGGTGCCACCCAGCGTTCATCGACCAGGCTCACCAGCACCTGCTTCCAGGGCAGCGGCTCGCGCGCCAGGCGCTCGAACAGGGCGACGGGGCTACGCCCGCCCGAGACCAGCAACAGCGCCCGCCCCCGCTCGCCCAGCGCCTGGCGCAGGGCCTCGGCGATGCGCTGCGCCAGGGCCTCGGCCATCTGCGCGGCGCTGTCGTACTGGTAGCCCGGCACGCCGAGCGGTATCTGCAGCGATGCCAGGCTCATTGCAGCGTCGCCAGGCTGGCGGAGAACACGCTGGCGCCCTGCTCCGCACTGCTGAACCCGGCGCGCATGAAGGCGAACAGCTCGCGACCGCTGCCGCTGGCCGGCGGCGGCGGCGCTACAAGTTCGCGGGCGGCGAACTCGGCGGCATCGACCAGCACGCGAAGCTCACCGGTGCGCCCGTCGACGCGGATCGGGTCACCGTCGCGCACGCGCGCCAGCGGGCCACCATCGCAAGCCTCGGGGCAGACGTGGATGGCCGCAGGGACCTTGCCCGAGGCGCCGGACATGCGCCCGTCGGTGACCAGCGCGACCTTATAGCCACGCTCCTGCAGCACGCCGAGGAACGGCGTGAGCTTGTGCAGCTCGGGCATGCCGTTGCAGCGCGGGCCCTGGAAGCGCACCACGGCGACAAGGTCGCGGTCCAGCTCGCCGGCCTGGAAGGCAGCGGCCAGTTCGGCCTGGTCGTGGAACACCCGCGCCGGCGCCTCCACCACCTGATGCTCCACAGCCACGGCGGAGACCTTCATCACTGCGCGCCCCAGGTTGCCCTGGAGCAGGCGCAAGCCGCCCTCGGGCGAGAACGGCCGTGCCGCCGGGCGCAGGATGCTCTCGTCCAGGCTGGCCGTGGCGCCCGCGCGCCAGACCAGGCGCTCGCCGTCAAGGAAGGGTTCCTCGGTGTAACGACGCAGGCCGGGACCGGCCACGGTGGCGACATCCTCGTGCAGCAGGCCGGCGTCGAGCAGCTCGCGGATCAGCAGCGCGGTGCCGCCGGCGGCGTGGAAGTGGTTGATGTCGGCCTTGCCGTTGGGATAGACGTGGGCCAGGGTCGGCACCACCTCGGACAGCTCGGCCATGTCCTGCCAGGTCAGCTGGATGCCGGCGGCCTGGGCGATGGCCGGCAGGTGCAGGCTATGGTTGGTCGAGCCACCGGTGGCGTGCAGTGCCACCACCGCATTGACCAGGCAACGCTCGTCGACCAGCTGCCCCAGCGGCAGGTAGTGCCCACCCTGGCGCGTCAGACGCGCCGCCTGCTGCGCTGCCGCGCGGGTCAGGGCGTCGCGCAGCGGCGTGCCGGGGTTGACGAAGGAAGCGCCGGGCAGGTGCAGGCCCATCACTTCCATCAGCATCTGGTTGGTGTTGGCGGTGCCGTAGAAGGTGCAGGTGCCGGGGCCGTGATAAGCCTTCATCTCGGACTCGAGCAGTTCGTCGCGACTGGCCTTGCCCTCGGCGAAGCGCTCGCGCACGGCAGCCTTTTCCTTGTTCGACAGCCCGGAGGGCATAGGCCCGGCCGGCACGAACAGGGTCGGCAGGTGGCCGAAGCGCAGCGCGCCGATCAGCAGGCCGGGGACGATCTTGTCGCACACGCCCAGGCACAGCGCGGCATCGAACATGTTGTGCGACAGCGCCACGGCGGTGCTCATGGCGATCACCTCGCGGCTGGCCAGGCTCAGCTCCATGCCCGCCTCGCCCTGGGTCACGCCGTCGCACATGGCCGGCACCCCGCCCGCCACCTGGCCGACCGAGCCAACCTCGTGCAGCGCCTGCTTGATCAGCGCGGGAAAGCGCTCGTAGGGCTGGTGCGCCGACAACATGTCGTTGTAGGCGGTCACGATGGCCACGTTGGCCGCATCGGGCAGGCGCAGGGTCTGCTTGTCGTGGCTGCTGCAACCGGCCACGCCGTGGGCGAAGTTGGCGCATTGCAGCTTGCCGCGCTGCGGCCCCTGGGCAGCGGCCGCAGCGATCAGCGCCAGGTAGTGCTGGCGGGTGGCGCGGCTGCGCTCGATCAGGCGCTGGGTGACTTCCAGTACGCGGGGATGCATCGCAAGGCTCCTCTGTTGCATACGCACACTTTACCCCCGCAGGCGGCTGAAATCTTTCGTCGGAATTTCCCGGCTGCCGCCCGCCGCAGGCGGCGCTAAGTTAGCCGCCTGGACTTCCCCCCGCGAGCGACGACATGGACTCGATCACCCAGGCAGTACTCGGCGCCAGCCTCCAGGGCGCCCTGCTCGGCCGTTGGCAGGGCCGCCGCGCCCTGCTCTACGGCGCCATGCTCGGCACCCTGCCGGACCTCGATGTGGTCATCGACTACGGCGACGCCGTGGCCGACATGACCTACCACCGCGGCTTCAGCCACTCGCTGCTGGTGCTCAGCGCCCTGGCCCTGGTCCTGACCCTGCTGATCCGCAAGCTGCGTCCCAACCCCGGCTATTCGGCGCGACGACTGTTCCTGACCCTGTGGCTGGTGTTGATCACCCATCCCTTGCTGGACTCATTCACCAGCTACGGTACCCAGCTGCTGTGGCCCTTCACCCCGCCGCCGGTGGCCTGGTCCTCGGTGTTCATCATCGATCCGCTGTACACCCTGCCGCTGCTGGTGGCGGTGGGCGTCGGCATGTGGCGCGGCCTGCGCGATCGGCCGCAGTGGCTGGCGATCTCGGCACTGTGCCTGTCCAGCCTGTACCTGGGCTTCAGCGTCGCCGGCAAGTGGATGGCCGAGCAGCGCGTGGAGCAGGTGCTGGCCCAGCGCGGCATCCAGGCCGAGGCCCTGTTCAGCACGCCGACCCCGTTCAACAGCCTGCTGTGGCGGGTCATCGTCATAGAGGGCAACGACTACCACGAGGCCCTGGTCGGCTGGCTGGACGACGCGCCGCCGCGCCTGGAGCGCATTCCCCGCGGCGCCGAGCTGGCCAGGGTGCTGCGCCACTCGCCGCAGCACCAGCGCCTGCAGTGGTTCACCCACGGCGTGCTGCGCTACGACCAGATCGGCGACCGGCTGATCGTGACCGACCTGCGCCTGGGCATGACCGGCTTCCACCCCTTCCGCTTCGTCTTCGCCGAGCGCCGCGACGGCCGCTGGCAACCGCTGCCGCAGGTCGAGCGCCTGCCCTTCAGCCGTGGCGAACCCCAGCACCTGCTGACCCTCTGGCAACGCATCTGGGACGAGGGCGAGCCGATCCAGCTGCTGAGCTGGGCCAACACCCTGAGCCAGCAGCCCTGAATGCAAAAAGCCCGGCAGTGCCGGGCTTTTTTCCAGCTGATCCGCTCAGCCCCTGGCCGCCGCCAGCTTGATGCGGTAGCAGCCCCAGATGAACAGGATCCAGAACGGGATGGCGTACACCGACACCTGGATGCCCGGGATCATCAGCATCACGCCGAGGATGAACAGCACGAAGGCCAGGCACAGGTAGTTGGCGAAGGGGAACCAGAAGGCCTTGAAGCTCGGTTCCACGCCCTTGGCACGCATGGCCTTACGGAATTTCAGGTGCGAGTAGCTGATCATCGCCCAGTTGATCACCAGCGAGGCCACCACCAGCGACATCAGCAGTTCCAGCGCGCTCTGCGGCGCCAGGTAGTTGACCAGCACGCAGAGCAGAGTCACCGCCGCCGACAGGCCGATGGCCAGCACCGGCACGCCACGGGCGTTGACCTTCATCAGCGCCCTGGGCGCATCGCCCTGCTCGGCCAGGCCGTAGAGCATGCGGCTGTTGCAGTACACGCCGCTGTTGTAGACCGACAGCGCGGCGGTCAGCACCACTAAGTTGAGCACGTGGGCGGCGGTGTCCTCGCCGATCAGCGAGAAGATCTGCACGAAGGGGCTGCTGCCGTAGGCATCGCCGCCGCTGGTCAGGGTCTTGACCAGGTCATCCCAGGGGTACAGGGACAGCAGGATGGTCAGCGCGCCGATATAGAAGATCAGGATGCGGTAGACCACCTGGTTGATCGCCTTGGGGATCACCGTCTTCGGCTGGTCGGCCTCGGCGGCGGTGATGCCGACCAGTTCCAGGCCACCGAAGCTGAACATGATGATGGCCATCATCATCACCAGTCCGGACACCCCGTTGGGGAAGAAGCCGCCATGGCTCCACAGGTTGCTGACGCTGGCCTGCTCGCCGCCGGCGCCGCTGAGCAGCAGGTAGCCGCCAAGCAGGATCATGCCGACGATGGCCACCACCTTGATGATGGCGAACCAGAACTCGGTCTCACCGAAGGCCTTGACGTTGACCAGGTTGATCAGGTTGATCAGCACGAAGAAGGCTGCGGCCGTGGCCCAGGTGGGAATCTCCGGGTACCAGTACTGCACGTACTTGCCCACCGCCGTGAGTTCGGCCATGCCCACCAGCACGTAGAGCACCCAGTAGTTCCAGCCGGAGAGGAAGCCGGCGAACGGCCCCCAGTAGCTATGGGCGAAGTGACTGAAGGAGCCGGCCACCGGCTCCTCGACGATCATCTCGCCGAGCTGGCGCATGATCAGGAAGGCGATGAAGCCGCCGATGGCGTAGCCGAGGATCATCGACGGCCCGGCGCTCTGCAGCACCCCGGCCGAGCCGAGGAACAGGCCGGTGCCGATGGCGCCGCCGAGGGCGATCAGCTGGATATGGCGATTCTTCAGGCCGCGCTTGAGCGGGCCGGTGTGCAGATGTTCGGACATCAGCGAAGGCTCCGGGGCTGGCGGAGGGCAAGGCAAGTGCAAGGCATGGGGTCACCTGTCTGTCGAAAGAGCCGCCGGACTCGTGATCCCGCGGAAACTGCCGCCCACCGTGCGGCGGGCGCCGCGCAGTATACACCCCGGCCGGCGGCGACCGCCTAGCCGAGCAGCGCCAGGCCCAGCAGCACCGCGCACTCGCCCAGCTCGACCAGGGCCCCGGCCGTGTCGCCGGTGGTGCCGCCCAGGCGCACAACGAATGCGCGGCGCAGCAGCCAGAACACCAGCACGGCGGCGCCCAGTGCCAGCACTGCGCTCCAGCCCAGCAGCAGCATGGCCAGAGCATGTACAGCCAATACCCACGGCAGTGGCTGGCGCGGCAGATGCTCGGCCAGCGCAGCGCCCAGGCCACCGGCACGCACGTAAGGGGTAGTCAGCAGCAGCAGTGGCAGCAGCGCCCGGCCCAGCCAGGGCGCCAGCAACAGACCGGCCCAGGCGCCCTGCCCCAGCACCACCACCAGGGCGGCGAACTTGAGCAGCAGCACCAGCAGGAGCACGACCACGGCGATCGGCCCGCTGCGCGGGTCCTTCATGATGTCCAGCGTGCGCTGGCGATCGCCATGCCCGCCGATCCAGGCATCGGCCGTATCGGCCAGGCCGTCCAGGTGCAGGCCACCGGACAAGCCAACCCAGACGGCCAGCAGGATGGCCGCCTGGAGCAGTGCCGGCGTATCACCCAGCAGCCCGTGCAGCGCCAGCAGCAGGCCGCCGAGCAGCACCCCGACCAGCGGATACCAGAGCAGCGAGCGGCCGATCTGCTCGGGCTCCGGCATGCCGGGCAGGCGCACCGGCAGGCGGGTCAGGAACTGCAGGGCGATCAGCGCGGGCGTTGGCAGCATCAGGCTTCGGTCAGTTGCAGACCCGGCTCGACCTGCAGGCCGTGCATTGCGCCGTAGCCCACTTCCACCTGCAGCAGCTGGTTTTCCGGCAGCTGGCGCGCGCGCGCCAGCAGCAGGCGCATCACGCCGCCATGGGTCACCAGCAGCACGCGCTGGCCGTCCAGCTCGGCCTGCAGGCGCTCGACGGCGCCGAGCACGCGTGCGGCGAAGTCGCGTACCGGCTCTGCTTCGGGCGGGGTGAAGTGATAGGGATCGTTCCAGAACTGGCCGAGCGCCTCCGGGTCCTCGAGCAGCACCTGCGCCGAGTTGCGCCCTTCCCAGGCGCCGAAGTGCAGCTCGCGCAGGTCGTCCTCGATGCGCAGCGGCAGGCCATTGGCCTCGGCAAACTCGCGGGCGAAGCTCTCGCAGCGCTGCAGTGGCGAGCTGATCACCAGGTCCCAGCCGCCTTTGCCGGCCAGGGCCAGCCGCATCTGCTGGCGGCCCTGCTCGGTCAGGGCGTCGTCACTGCTGCCACGGAAACCGGGGCCGCCATCGGTTACGCCGTGGCGCAACATGTCCAGGGAAAGCGTCATTGTTTGTCCTCAACCAGGGCTTCAGAAAAGGTAGCCATGCCGCCATGTAGCGCGCAGGCCAGTTTGATCAGGGGTAGCGCCAGCGCCGCGCCGCTGCCCTCGCCCAGGCGCAGGCCGAGGTCGAGCAGCGGGACGGCCTCCAGTTCAGCCAGCAGCGCGGCGTGGCCCGGCTCGGCGCCGGCATGGGCGAACAGCAGCCAGGGCTGCACGCCGGGGTTCAGGCGCACGGCGCACAGCGCGGCGGCCGTGCAGATAAAGCCGTCGACCAGCGCCGGCACGCCGGCCTGGGCACAGGCCAGGTAGGCACCGGCCAGCGCCGCCAGCTCGAAGCCGCCGACCCGGCGCAGGGCCTCTGCGGGGTCCGTAAGGTGCTCCCGGTGCAGGGCCAGGGCACGTTCGATCACGGCCAGCTTGCGGCCCACGCCGGCGCCGTCCAGGCCGGTACCGGGGCCGGTCAGCTGCGCCGGCTGCAGATCGCTCAGGGCACAGGCCAGGGCCGTGGCGGCGCTGGTGTTGCCGATACCCATCTCGCCGGCCAGGAACAGGTCGCAGCCCTCGGCCAGCACCTGCTGCAGGGTGTCGCGACCGGCCTGCAGGGCAGCCGCACACTGCGCCACCGTCATCGCCGGCTGCAGCGCGAAGTTGGCGGTGCCGGCGCCCAGGCGCAGGTGGCGCACGCCGGGCAACTCGAGCGACGTATCGATAGTGCCGAGGTCGACCAGGCGCAGCGGCACGCCCTGCTCGCGGGCCAGCACGCTGATCGCCGCGCCGCCGGCGACGAAATTGCCGAGCATCTGCGCGGTCACCGCCTGCGGGTAGGCGGACACGCCTTCGGCGACCACGCCGTGATCGCCGGCAAACAGCGCCAGCTGCGGCCGCTCGATGGCCGGCCTCTCGCGCCCTTGCAGGGCGGCCAGGCGCACGGCCAGCGCCTCCAGCGCGCCGAGGGCGCCGCGCGGTTTGGTCAGCTGCGCCTGGCGTGCCAGGGCAGCGGCCTCGGCGGCGGCGTCGGGCTGGCGGCAGGTCTGCTGCCACCAGGGTGAAGCGGTCATAGCGGCTCTCCTTTGAGCAGCATGGGCAGGCCGGCGACGGTGAACAGCACCCGCTCGGCGCGTTCGGCCACGGCCTGGTGCAGCCAGCCAGCCTCATCGACATAGCGCCGGGTCAGTTCGCCCAGCGGCACCACGCCCAGCCCGGTCTCGTTGCTGACCAGGATGATGCGCCCGGGCAGCTCGGCCAGCACCTCGAGAAAGGCATCGCGCTGCATGGCCAGGCGCGTGTCGTCGTCCAGCATCAGCAGGTTGGTCAGCCACAGGGTCAGGCAGTCGACCAGCAGGCAGCGGCCGGGGGCAGCATTGTCGCGCAGGGCGCGGGCCAGTTCGAGGGGTTCCTCCACCAGGCCCCAGTCGGCCGGACGACGCTGGCGGTGGTGGTGGATGCGCGCGCTCATCTCGCCGTCCAGCGCCTGGCTGGTGGCGATGTAGGTCACGGCCAGGCCGCTGCCCGCGGCCAGCCGCTCGGCCAGGCGGCTCTTGCCGGAGCGGGCGCCGCCGAGGATCAGTTCGAGCATAGGAAAATCCTATTGGAGAGCCAGTGGGAGCGACCTTGGTCGCGATGCTTTGCAGTCGACCCCATCGCGGCCAAGGCCGCTCCCACAACAACTAAAGCCCGCACAATGCGCGGAGCCTTTGGGTATCCAGATGCGCCTCGACCAGGTCGGCCAGGCGCTCGATGTCACGTTCGCGGCGCGCATGGTAATCCACTTGCCGCGCCTCGCGCAGGCCCGCCCAGGCGAGCAGCGCGGCGCAGGCGGCAGGCGCCTCGAACAGACCGTGCAGATAGGTGGCCATGACCTGGCCGTCGGCGCTGAGGGCCCCGTCGCTGCGGCCATCGTCCAGGCGCACGGCGGGCGTAGCCAGCGCCGGGCCGGAGCTGACTCCGGCATGGATCTCGTAGCCGCTGACGTCCAGCTCGCCCAGACTCAGGCGGCCACGCACATTGCGCAGCTGCTTTTCCGGCTCCAGCACGGTGGCGTAGTCGAGCAGGCCGAGACCCGCACTGCTGCCGGCCGGGCCTTCCAGGCCTTGGGGATCGTCGATGCGCGTGCCGAGCATCTGCAGCCCGCCACAGATGCCGAGGACCTTGCCACCGTAGCGCAGGTGGCGGGCGATGGCGGCGTCCCAGCCGTGCTCGCGCAGGCGCGCCAGATCGGCGCGCACGCTCTTCGAGCCGGGCAGGATGATCAGGTCGGCCGGTGGTATCGCCTGACCGGGGCCGATGAACTGCAGGTCCACCTGCGGGTGTAGGCGCAGCGGGTCGAAGTCGGTGTGGTTGCTGATGCGCGGCAGCACCGGTACCGCCACGCGCAACACTTCGCGGTCCTTGTCCGGCTGCAGCACCTGCACCGCGTCCTCGGCCTCCAGGTGGAAGTCCAGCAGGTACGGCAGCACGCCGAGCACCGGCTTGCCGGTACGCGCTTCCAGCCAGTCGAGCCCCGGCTGCAACAGGGCGATGTCGCCGCGGAAGCGGTTGATCACGAAGCCCTTGACCCGCGCCTGTTCGCTCGGCGAGAGCAGCTCCAGGGTGCCGACCAGGTGGGCGAACACCCCGCCCTTGTCGATATCGGCGATCAGCAGCACCGGGCAGTCCACCGCCTCGGCGAAGCCCATGTTGGCGATGTCGCCGGCCCTGAGGTTGATCTCGGCCGGCGAACCGGCGCCCTCCACCATCACCACCGGGTACTGCGCGGCGAGGCGCGCATGGGATTCGAGCACCGCCGCGCGGGCGACCTGCTTGTAGTCGTGGTAGGCCACCGCGTGCATGTTGCCGATGGCGCGGCCCTGGATGATCACCTGGGCGCCGGTATCGGAGTTGGGCTTGAGCAGCACCGGGTTCATGTCGGTGTGCGGCGCCAGGCCCGCGGCCTGGGCCTGCACCGCCTGGGCGCGGCCGATCTCGCCGCCGTCGGCGGTCACCGCACTGTTCAGCGCCATGTTCTGCGGCTTGAACGGCACCACGCTGACGCCCTGGCGTTTGAGCCAGCGGCACAGGGCGGTCACCAGGGTGCTCTTGCCGGCATCCGAGGTGGTGCCCTGGATCATCAGAGTGGCCATGCGGGTCTCTCCTGCAGCGCCTGCTCCAGGCGCTGCCAGCCGGCCTCGTCGGCCGGCAGGCCGAAACGCAGGCAGCGGCTCTCGGCAAACAGGCGCAGCAGGATGCCGCGGCGGGCGAAGTAGCCGTGCAGCCCGACGGCGTGCGGGTGGCCGACCAGCTGGAACAGTGCCGTGCCACCAGCCGGCGCCAGACCATGAGCACTGAGCAGCACGGCCAGGCGCAGGCCGTCGCCAGACAGACGCTCACGCTGGCGCTGCTGGCCCTGGCCGTCGGCCAGCAAGGCACTGGCCACCGCACGAGCCGGGCCGCTGACGGTCCAGGGGCCAAGCTGCTCGCCGAGGTGATCGAGCAGCGCCTGTTCGGCCAGAACGAAGCCCAGGCGGATGCCGGCCAGGCCGAAGAACTTGCCGAACGAGCGCAATACGATCAACCCCGGCCGCTGGCTCTCGGCGGCCAGGCTGTGCTCGGGCGTGCAGTCCATGAACGCCTCGTCCACCAGCAGCCAGCCACCGCGCTCGGCCAGGCGCGCATGCCAGCGGAGCAGGCGCTCGCGCTCGATCAGCCGCCCGCTGGGGTTGTTCGGGTTGATCACCAGCAGCACGTCGAAGCGCTCCAGCGAACGCTCCACCGCGCCCTCGCTCAGCTCCTGCACCAGGTGCCCCTCGCGGCGCCAGGCCAGTGCGTGCTCGGCATAGGCCGGCGACACCACGCCGACGCGCAGGCCGGGGCGGCGCAGGCGCGGCAGGGCCTGGATCGCCGCCTGCGAGCCGGCCACCGGCAGCAGCGCGGCGGCGCCGTAGTAATCGCGGGCCAGCGCTTCCAGGCCATCGTCCTGCTCCGGCAGGCGCTGCCAGGCGTCGGCCGGGATCGGCGGCAGCGGCCAGCCATAGGGCGCGATGCCGGTGGACAGGTCAAGCCAGTCCGCCACGGCAATGCCGTAGCGCTGCGCCGCGGCGCGCAGCCGTCCGCCATGCTCAAGCAAGGTACAACTCCCCAATGACCAGCCCGACCAGCCACAGCAGCACACCGAGGTAGACCAGATTGAGCGCGCGCTCGATATCGCGCGCCCGCGCCGGCGCCCCCTCGCCCAGCTGCGGGCGTAGCTCCTCGACGCCGTGGTAGATGGCCGCGCCGCCCAGCTGCACCTGCAAGGCGCCGGCGCCGGCGGCCATCACCGGGCCGGCATTGGGGCTGTCCCACTGCGGTGCCTGGCGCCGCCAGCAGCGCAGGGCCGTAGCGGTACGGCCCAGCAGCGCGTAGGTCAGAGCCACCAGACGCGCCGGCATATAGTTCAGAACATCGTCGATCTTTGCCGCAGCCCAGCCGAAGCGCTCGAAGCGCTCGTTGCGATAGCCCCACATGGCGTCCAGGGTATTGCTCAGGCGGTGCAGCAGCACGCCCGGCGCGCCCAGCACGGCAAACCAGAACAGCGAAGAGAACACCGCGTCGGCACCATTCTCCAGCACCGACTCGGTGCCGGCGCGGGCCACGCCGCAGGCATCCAGCTCGGCGGTGCGGCGGCTGACCAGGTAGCCGACGCGGCGCCGCGCCTCGTCGAGATTGCCCAGGCGCAGCGCCTGCGCCACCGGCAGCGCATGCTGGGCGAGGCTCTTGAGACCGAGGGCGAAATACAGCATCAGGATGTCGACCAGCCAGCCCAGGCTGCTCAGGCTCAACAGCCAGACCAGTAGCACCGGCGGCAGCACCGCCAGGCACCAGCCGCTGACACCGTGGCTGCGCCAGCCGCGCCCGCCCGAATTGAGGCGCTGCTCGATGCGCTGCGCCAGGTGACCGAAGCCCACCAGCGGGTGCCAGCGCCGCGGCTCGCCGAGCCAGGCATCCAGGCCGACGCCGGCCAGGGCGGACAGTGCGACACTCACGAGCGCTGCCCCCACTGGTCGCTGAACACCAGCTCGTCCAGCGCCTGCTCGCGGGCCCAGCCTTCCTGCACCAGCATCGGCTTGTCGTAGAACTCGCTCACCGAGCCCAGGCAGAGCACCGCCACCGGTTGGCTACCCGCCGGCATGCCCAGCAACTGCGCCAGTTCGAGTGGATCGAACAGCGACACCCAGCCCATCCCCAGGCCCTCGGCGCGCGCCGCCAGCCAGAGGTTCTGCAGGGCGCAGGCGAGCGAGGCCAGGTCCATCTGCGGCAGGGTGCGACGGCCGAACACATGGGCCTCGCGCCCGTCCATCAGGGCCGCCACCAGCAGTTCGGCACAGTCGCGGATACCCTCGACCTTGAGCCGCATGAACTCGTCGCTGCGCTCGCCCAGGGCCTCGGCGGTGCGCACCCGCTCGGCCTCGACCAGGCCATGGATGGCGTCCCGAAGTTCGGGCCGGGTGATGCGGATAAAGCGCCAGGGCTGCATCAGGCCGACGCTCGGTGCCTGGTGCGCCGCCTGCAGCAGCCGGGTCAGCAGCTCCGGGGCCACCTCGCCGCCGGCGAAATGGCGCATGTCGCGGCGCTCGGCAATAGCGCGGTACACCGCGGCGCGTTCCTCGGGGCTGAAGGCGTGATCGGTCATGGCAGCAACAGCTCGGCCGCCGCCCGTGGGTTGGACGGCAGGTAGAAGTGGATGTAGGAGGCGGTCAGGCGCCCCAGGCGATAAACCGCCTCGGCCACCGGCTTGCCATTCGGGCAAACGCCCCGGGCCAGCGGCGCCAGGGCGCAGTCCAGCACGGAATGGTGGTAAGTATGCCCGCGCAAGGTCCCTTCCGGCAGCTCCACCTGCTGCAGGGCCAGCGCGACCAGGCGCGGCTGCAGGCGCGCGCTGCCGGGCAGCAGGCCGAGCAGCTCGGCGCTGGCGCCCTGTTTGTCGGCCAGGGCCTCGAGCAGGTAGAGCATGCCGCCGCACTCGGCGAGGCTCGGCTTGCCGGCGTCATGGTGCGCGCGAATGGCCTGCAGCATCGGCCGGTTGCCGGCCAGCGCCTGCAGGTGCAGCTCGGGATAGCCACCGGGCAGGTAGAGGCTGTCGACGGCCGGCAGCGCCGCGTCGGTCAGCGGCGAGAAGAAGCACAGCTCGGCGCCCAGCGCGCGCAACAGGTCGAGGTTGGCCTGGTAGAGGAAAGCGAAGCTGGTGTCGCGCGCCACGCCGATGCGCACGCCAGCCAACAGCGGCTCGATGCACGGGTCGTCCGCGGCGGCGAAGCTCACCGGCTCGGGCAGCACCTCACCGGCGCTGGCCAGCAGGGCATCGGCAGCGGCGTCCAGGCGCGTATCGAGGTCGGCCAGCTCCTCGGCCTGGATCAGCCCCAGGTGGCGGCGTGGCAGCTCCAGCGCCGCCGAGCGCGGCAGGCCGCCGAACCAGGGGATCGAGGCCGGCAGGCTGGCCTGCAGGATGCCGTTGTGGCGCTCGCTGCCGGTGCGGTTGGCCAGCACCCCGGCGAACGGCAGGCTGTGCTGGAAATGCGCCAGGCCGTAGGCCAGAGCGGCAAAGGTCTGTGCCATGGCGCCGGCGTCGATCACCCCGAGCACCGGCACGCAGAAGCGGCGCGCCAGGTCGGCGGCCGAGGGCTGGCCGTCGAACAGGCCCATGACGCCTTCGATGAGGATCAGGTCGGCCTCCTGCGCCGCCTGCCCGAGCAGACGCCGGCACTCGTCCTCGCCGACCATCCACAGGTCCAGCTGGTACACCGGCGCGCCGCTGGCGCGGGCGAGGATCATTGGATCGAGGAAGTCCGGGCCGCATTTGAACACCCGCACGCGGCGACCGGCACGGCGGTGCAGGCGCGCCAGGGCGGCGGTGACGGTGGTCTTGCCCTGGCCGGAGGCGGGCGCGGCGATCAGCAGGGCCGGGCAACTGCGAGTGGTCATTGCCCTCTCCCCCGGCCCCTCTCCCATAAATGGGAGAGGGGAGTAGTACGCGAAAGCTTGAGGTTCGTATCTCCCTCTCCCGCGTGCGGGAGAGGGCTGGGGAGAGGGTAGTAATTCAAAACTCGACCCCCTTCTGCGCCTTCACTCCGGCCTTGAAGGCATGCTTGACCAGCGTCATGTCGGTCACCGTGTCCGCCGCCTCGACCAGCTCAGGCAGGGCGCCGCGCCCGGTCACCACCACGTGCTGCAGCAGCGGCCGCGCCTCGATGTCGGCGAGCACCGGGTCGAGCTGCAGGTAACCGTACTTGAGGGCGATGTTCAGCTCGTCCAGCACCACCAGGCCGATACTGTCATCGGCCAGCAGGCGCTGCGCCACCTGCCAGGCTTCGCCGGCCATGGCGATGTCGCGCTGGCGGTCCTGGGTCTCCCAGGTGAAGCCCTCGCCCATCACGAACCACTGCACCTCATCGGGAAAGCGGCGGAAGAAGGCCTCCTCGCCGGTGCTGGCGGCACCCTTGATGAACTGCACCACGCCGACCTTCATGCCGTGGCCGAGGGCGCGGGCGACCATGCCGAACGCCGAGCTGCTCTTGCCCTTGCCGTTGCCGGCGTGCACCAGCAGCAGGCCGTATTCATCCTGGGCCTGGGCGATCTTCGCGTCGATCAGGGCTTTCTTGCGCTGCATGCGCGCCTGGTGGCGGGCGTCGCGTTCTGCCGATTCGGCCATGCCGCTCTCCTGTCCGGCCCCGGGGCCAGGCATTGGGTGTCGAAAGGCAGAAGACGGACGCACGCAGGAAGGGCCACGGGCCCTGCCCACCCGCAAAGCCCGCCGCAATGCCGTGGAAGCGCGACAGGCCGGTCTCCGGGCTCGTGAGCCAGGCCATGCGGCCTGCGGGTCGCGCCTTCCCGTGCCGCAGCACAGTGGCGTAGGCGACCCTTGTCTCACCTACCGTTGCGGGGGCAGCGCCGGCTTGAATGGACCGGCTTCCCTGTTTCACCCCTCGGCCACGCATGGCGGGGGCACCTGTTGCAGGCGCGCAGGGTAGAGGCTGGGGGCGGGAGCGTCAACGCGCGCTCAGAAGCGCGGGGTGAAACCGGCCGGCTTGCTCGCCAGCCAGGCGACGAAGGTGCGCAGGCGCTCGTCGGCCAGCAGGGCCTCGCGGCTGTTGAAGGTCAGCGCCAGCTCCTTTTCGTCGAACAGCCGGTGGATCTGGTTGTGGCAGGCGCGGCAGACCCACAGGGTGGCGGTGATGCGCTCGGCCTTGGCGAAGCGCTTCTGCACATAGGGCTTGTCGTGCAGGGCCTTGGGAATCAGGTGATGGCGGGTCAGCGGCAGCCGGCGGGCACACAGCTCGCAGGCCTCCGGCTGTGGCGGCAGGCGGATCGTCTCGGCCATGGCCTCAGCGCTTGCGGCAGAGGGTCAGGCCATCGCCCAGCGGCAGCAGGCTGAGGTCGATGCGCGTGTCGCGGCGCAGGCCGCGGTTGAGCGCCTGGATGGCGCGGGTGTCCTGGCTTTCCGGGTTCGGCTCCAGCACCCGGCCGCTCCACAGCACGTTGTCGAACAGGATCAGCCCGCCCTGGCGCACCAGCACCAGGGCATGTTCCAGGTACACCGGATAGTTGGCCTTGTCGGCATCGATGAAGATCAGGTCGAAGCTCTCGGCCTGGCCGCCGCGCTCCAGCGCATTGAGGGTCTCCAGCGCCGGCGCCAGACGCAGCTCGATGCGCTCGGCCACGCCCGCCTCGTACCAGTAGCGCTCGGCGATGGCGTTGTACTCGCCGGGCAGGTCACAGCAGATCAGGCGACCGTCCGCCGGCAGGGCCTGGGCCATGCACAGCGCGCTGTAGCCGGTGAAGGTGCCGATCTCGAGAATCCGGCGGGCGCCGGTCAGCTGCACCAGCAGGGCCATGAACTGGCCCTGCTCGGGGGCGATCTGCCAGAGCGCCATGGGCAGCTGCGCGGTTTCCTCGCGCAGGCGCTTGAGCAGCGGCGACTCGCGCAGGGAGACGTCCAGCAGGTACTGGTAGAGGGCGTCGTCGAGATTCAGCGTGCGGTTGGTCATGGCTGGCGCGCCAGCTGACGGGCGGCCAGCACCCGCTTGGCGCCCAGGTAGCTCTTCTGCCAGTAGGCCTGGCTCAGGTAGTCCAGGCGCACGGTGCCGCCGCTGGACGGCGCATGCACGAAGCGCCCCTCGCCGACGTAGATGCCGGCATGGCTGACCTGGCCACCGCCATTGGTGGCGAAGAACACCAGATCGCCGCTCTGCAGCTGGTCACGCCCGACGCTGGGCGCGCGCACATGGATCATCTCGCGGGTCGAGCGCGGCAGGGCGATGCCGGCCGAGTTGCGGTAGACGTAGCCGATCAGGCCACTGCAGTCGAAGCCGCTCTCCGGGGTATTGCCGCCGTAGCGATACGGCGTGCCGACCAGGCCGATGGCGCTGATCAGCACGTCGTCGGCACTGCCATCCACGATCGGGAAGGGGTTGCTGGGTTCTTCGGCGGGAGGGTTGCCGGCGCAGGCGGTGAGCAGCGCGGCGAGGGCTAGCAGGGAAAGGCGAGCCTTGAAATGCATGGGCGGGCGTCCTGGCCGGGATGCGCCCTACTCTGCCGGCTCATGGGCGTGGGCGCAAGGCCCACGCCCATGGCGGATCAGCGATGCAGCGCTGCGGGGGCGGCGCCCGACTGCTCCGGAGCCAGGGCCAGCACGCGCTTGGCTTCCATGTAGCTGCGCTTCCAGTAGCTGTCTTCCAGGCTGTCGATGCGCACGCCGCCGCTGCGGCTGCTGCTGGAATGGATGAACTGGTCATCGCCCAGGTAGATGCCGGCGTGGCTGACGCGGCCGCGACCACGGTTGTTGAAGAAGATCAGGTCGCCCGGTTCCAGCTCGTCACGCGAGACCAGCGGTGCGTCGAGGTTGATCATCTCGCGGGTCGAGCGCGGCAGCTGCAGGCCGGCCTCTTCCCTGAACAGGTAGCCGATGAAGCCGCTGCAGTCGAAGCCGGTCTTGATCGACGTGCCACCGAAACGGTACTTGGTGCCGACCAGCGACAGCCCCTGGCTGAGGATGCTGTCCGCCAGCGAGGGCAGTTCGTAGGGCTGATCGTCCGTGAAGTCGGCCATCTGCTCGTCGGTCATGTACTCGACCGGCGGCTGTGGCTCCTGTTGGGCCAGATCCATCTGGGACTGCGGCGCCTGGTTGGCGCAGGCCGCCAGCAGGGCTGTGAGTGCAATGGGCACGAGGGGTGCGAAGCGCTTGAGCATGGGCACGACCGTGTCTGTCTGGTTTTTATTGGTGGGCGACTATGCCGTCTGTCGACGTGATTTGCAAATTCAATGCCCGGAAATGTGACTCAGTAGTTCCGGCAAAACGTCTGACGCCCTTCCCGACAAACGGACATCCACCAGGCGGCTGATATCGGTGTGCTGCGGATTCACTTCCACGGTGAAACCCTTGTTCCTGCGGGCTTCCAGCACCGGCTCGACGATATAGGGGAAGCTTGCCGTGGTGCCCACCGCGATCACCACCTCGAAGCCCTGGCGCACCTGGCCATAAAGCCGACCAATGGCATCCTCGGGCAGCATCTCCTCGAACAGCACCACCGGCGGGCGCAGCACGCCCCCGCATTGTGCACAGCGCGGCGGCAACGGACGGCGCAGGTGCTCGGCCAGCTGCGGGTCCTCGGCCCCGCAGGACTGGCAGTACAGCGGCGCCAGTTCGCCGTGGATCTCGATCAGGCGCTCCACCGGCGAACCCGCGGCACGGTGATAGCCGTCGATGTTCTGCGTCAGCACCCAGCAACCGGGCTTGCGCCGCTGCAGCTCGGCGATGGCGGCATGCCCGGCATTCGGCGCCGCACCCAGGCAGGCTTCGCCCAGCTGTGCCAGGTACTTCCAGCACAGCGCCGGATCGCGCTGCAGCATCGGCCCGGACAGCGCCGCCTCGATCGGCAGGCCCTCGGCAGTCAGACCGTTGTACAGCCCGCCGAGGCCGCGATAGGTCGGCAGCCCGGAGTCGGCCGAGAGACCGGCACCGCTGATGACCAGGATGCGCTCGGCGTTCTGGATGGCCTGGGCGACGCGGAGAATGTCCTGTTGCATGGGTTGCCTCGTCGGGTCACAAAGCGGCTTTGTCAGTGGTTGACCGTATGCGCCAGCATCACCGACAACTGACACAGTGGCCGGCCGCTCTGCGCGTGCCACTGGTTGAAGGCGGCCTGCACCAGGGCCAGGTCCTTCTGGCTGGTCGGCGCCTTGTCGATGATCTGCTGGGCCTTGAGCGCGGCGACCATGTCGTCGGTCGGGATGAAGGTGTCCTTGCCGACCATGCGCAGGAAGCGCGGCGCCGACAGGCCGCCGAGCTGGTTGCCATGCTTGGCCAGGTACTTCCACAGGCCGACGATATCGGTCACCGGCCAGTCGGCGATCAGCGCGCCGAAGCTGCCTTTTTCCTGGCGCACATCGAGGATGAACTGGGCATTGCGCGGCACACTCTTGAGCTTGCCCAGGTGACGAATCAACCGCGCATCCTGCATCAGCCGTTCCAGATGCTCGGCGCCCATCAGCACCACCTTCTCCGGATCGAAGCCGAAGAACACCTGCTCGAAGGCCGGCCATTTGGCGTCGACCAGGCTGTGCTTGAGGCCGGCGCGGAACACCCGCAGCGCCAGCAGCGACAGGTAGCGATCATCACTCAGTGCACGCAGCTCGGCGTCGGAGCGGGGCTGCGGCAGGCGCGCCTCCAGCGCCGCGGCCGAGCCGAAGCGGTTGAGGCAGTATTCGTGGAGCCATTGATAGTCACGCATGCTTGATCTCCCTTGCAGCCGTGAAGGTTGCCCGACGCACGCGGGCTCAGTCCAGGCGATAGAGATGGCGCGTTGCCTCGGCATACAGCGCCGACTGGGCGAAATCGTCCGTGGCCAGGACCCGCCCGACCAGAATCAGCGCGGTGCGGCGAAAGCCTTTCACCGCCACCCGCGCCTCGATGTCCGCCAGGGTGCCGCGCACCCAGTCCTGGTCGGGCCAGCTGGCGCGATGCACCACGGCGATCGGGCAATCGGCGCCGTAGTACGGCAGCAACTCGTCGATGATGCGCGGCAGGTGCTGCACGCCGAGGTGGATTGCCAGGGTCGCGCGGTGGCTGGCCAGGGCGCCCAGCTCCTCCCCCGCCGGCATCGGCGAATTGTGCCCGTAGCGGGTGAGGATCACCGTCTGCGCCACCTCCGGCAGGGTCAGCTCGGCCTCCAACAGCGCCGCGCAGGCGGCGGTCGCGGTCACGCCGGGGACGATTTCGAACGGAATATTAAGCGCGCGCAGCTCGCGAATCTGCTCGCCAATAGCGCCATACAGCGAGGGGTCGCCGGAATGCACGCGGGCCACATCCTGGCCTCGCGCATGGGCCTCGGCCAGCAGCGCGATGATCTGCGACAGGTGCAGTTCGGCGGTATTCACCACCCGCTCGGCCTGGTGGCCATCGAGCACGGCCGCCGGCACCAGCGAGCCGGCATAGAGGATCACCGGGCAGCTGCGGATCAGGCGCTGGCCCTTGACGGTGATCAGCTCGGGGTCGCCGGGGCCGGCGCCGATGAAATAGACGGTCATGCACAGGGCTCCGAATCGATGCGCGCCAGGGCGCAGGTGGCATTGGCGCTGCGCAGGCGCGGGCCGAGCAGCTGCGCCCGCCCCAGGCGCGTAGCGGCGGCCAGGGCGCTGGGCTCGGCCACCGCCGGGCTGCCGGCCACTTGCTGGGTCAGCGGCTTGGCCTCGGCCTGCCCGGCGAATGCCTGCAGTGCCTCGGCCGCTACATGCTCCAGCGGCAGTCCCAGGCGTTCGGCCAGGGCCTGCAGGCCAGGCTCGCCACGCTTGTGCGCGCTGCTGGCCAGCCCGACCAGTTCGTCCAGCTGCCGGCCGTGGGCGGCCAGGGACTGCAGCAGCAGCGCCTGCAGTTCGTCCACCGGACAACCGCGCCGGCAGCCGAACCCGGCGATCAGGCGAATCGGCATGGGCACTCCCGCTGCGAGCCAAAAGGCCGCGTAGCTCAGCACGCAAGCCCACGCCGGTCAACCGCGCGGTTGACCGCTTCCCGGTCGCTGCGTAGCCTTGCGCCCTTTCCGAGGTTCTTCTTCGCCCGGCGAAGAAGCTAAGAGGGAACAGGGTTCATGCCCTGGCTGCCCCCGCAACTGTGAACGGATGACGTCCTTCGACATGCCACTGCCCTGACGGGTGGGAAGGCGAAGGATAGAGCCCGAGCCCCCTATGATCTCGCCAGAGATCGCAGGAGGCTTTCGGGCTCACGCCGTGAGCCAGGAGACCTGCCTCGTGAAAGTGTTCGACAACCGGGCGGGGTGATCCGGTGGTGTTCGGCCCTCGCTCGCCTGCGGGAGCCCCGCCCTGCCCATCCGTCCATTTTCCCGACGCAGCAGGGCCGCCATGCACACTCTCGCCAAACTCCCCGTCACCATCGTCACCGGCTTTCTCGGTGCCGGCAAAACCACCCTGCTGCGTCATCTGCTGAGCCACGCGGGCGGGCGGCGCATCGCGGTGATCGTCAACGAGTTCGGCGAGCTGGGCATCGACGGCGCCATCCTCAAGCAGTGCTCCATCGGCTGCAGCGAGGAAGAAGCCGAGGGCCGCATCTTCGAGCTGGCCAACGGCTGCCTGTGCTGCACCGTGCAGGAAGAGTTCTTCCCAGTGATGCGCGAGCTGGTGGCACGCCGCGGCGAGCTGGACCATATCCTGATCGAGACTTCGGGACTCGCGTTGCCCAAGCCGCTGGTACAGGCCTTCAACTGGCCGGAAATCCGCACCGCCTGCACCGTGGATGCGGTGATCACCGTGGTCGACAGCCCGGCCGTGGCCGCCGGCACCTTCGCCGCCTTCCCCGAGGAGGTGGACGCCCAGCGCAAGCAGGACCCGAACCTGGACCACGAATCGCCGCTGCACGAGCTGTTCGCCGACCAGCTGGCCAGCGCTGACCTGGTGCTGCTGAACAAGACCGACCTGCTGGATGCCGATGCATTGGCCGCCGTGCGCGCCGAAGTGGCCGAGGAGCTGCCGCCAGCGGTCAAGGTGATCGAGGCCCAGGGCGGTGAGCTGCCGCTGGAGGTGCTGCTGGGCCTGAACTGCGAGACCGAGCTGCATATCGACAGCCGGCGCACTCATCACGACGAGGAAGACGAGGACCACGACCACGACGAATTCGACGCCTTCGACCTGGTGCTGCCGGAAGCCGAGGAAGCGCGCCTGCTGGCCGCCCTGAAGGAGGCCGTGGCCAAGCACGGCATCCTGCGCGTCAAGGGCTTCGCAGCCATTCCCGGCAAGGACATGCGCCTGCTAGTGCAGGGCGTCGGCCAGCGCTTCGACCGCCACTTCGACCGTGCCTGGGGCGCCGATGAAGCGCGGCAGAGCCGCCTGGTGCTGATCGGCCAGAGCCTCGATCGCACCGCCATTGAGGCGGAGTTGAAGGCCGCCCTGGCCGGCTGACATGCACCTGCTGCGCGCCCAGGCCGGCGTCACCCTGCCAGCCGACAGCATCGCCGACCTCGGCCAGACCCCGGCCGAGCTGGTGATCCTCTGCACCGGTGACTCGCACCTCTCCTTGCTGGCCGAGGTGGCGCGCGAGCTGCCCGCGGATTTCCCCAGCCTGCGTCTGGCCAGCCCGGCGCAGCTGCCCAACCATGCTTCGGTGGATTTCTACGTCGAGCAGGTGCTGCGCCACGCCAGGGTCATCCTGATCTCGGTGCACGGCGGCGTCAGCTACTGGCGCTACGGCATCGAACGTGTGGTCGAGCTGGGCCGCCTGGGCGCCACCATCATCCTGGTGCCGGGCGACGACCGCGCCGATCCCGAGCTGAGCGAACTGAGCAACGTGCCGAGCGAGGACAGCCAGCGCCTGTGGCAGTACCTGCGCCAGGGCGGTGCGGACAATGCCCGCCATCTGCTGCACTGCATCGCCAGCCGCTGGCTGCAGCGCGACTACCCGTGGAGCGAGCCGCGCGCCCTGCCGCGCACGCTGATCCATCACCCGCGCCATGCTGAGACAACCCTGGATCACTGGCGCGCCGACTGGCAGCCCGGCCGGCCGGTGGCGGCGTTGCTGTTCTACCGCGCCCAGGTGCAGGCCGGGAACACCGCCTTCGTCGACGTCTTCTGCCAGCGCCTGCAGGCCCAGGGGCTCAACCCGCTGCCGATTGCCGTGGCCAGCCTCAAGGAAGCCGAATGCCTGGTCCAGGTCGAGGCCTGGCTGGATGAGACCGATGCGGAGGTGATCCTCAACACCACCGGCTTCGCCCAATCCAACCCGGAAGCGCCACAAGCGCGACCGTTCAGGCGTGACGTGCCGGTGCTGCAGGCGCTCTGCGCCCTGGACAGCGAGGAGCAGTGGCAGGCCAGCGCCCAGGGCCTGGGCTCGCGCGACCTGGCCATGCATATCGCCCTGCCCGAACTGGACGGCCGCCTGATCACCCGTCCGATCACCTTCAAGGGGGTGGCAGCGCGCAGCGAGCGCAGCCAGAGCGACGTGGTGCGCTACCGCCCGCACCTGCCGGGCATGGACTTCGTCGCCGAGCTGGCGCTGCGCTGGACCCGCCTCGCCGCCAAGGCCAACGCCGACAAGCACATCGCCCTGATCCTGGCCAACTACCCGACTCGCGACGGCCGCATCGGCAATGGCGTCGGCCTGGACACCCCGGCCGCCGCGCTGAATATCCTGCGTGCCCTGCAGCAGCAGGGTTATCCGGTCGAAGGCCTGCCCGCCGACGGCACCGCGCTGATCCACCAGTTGCTCGGCGGCGTGACCAACGACCTCGACAACCTCGACCTGCGCCCCTGCGCCCAGAGCCTGGCGCTGGACGACTACCAGCGCTGGTTCGCCAGCCTGCCCGCGGCCAACCAGCGCGCCGTGCTGGAGCGCTGGGGCCCGCCCGAACAGGACCCGATGTACCGCAGCGGCCGCCTGATGGTCGCCGGCCTGCGCTTCGGCCTGACCTTCGTCGGCATCCAGCCGGCGCGCGGATATCAGCTGGACGCCGCGGCGGTGTACCACGACCCGGACCTGGTGCCGCCGCACGGCTATCTGGCCTTCTATTGCTGGCTGCGCATGGCGTTCGCCGTCGACGCGCTGATCCATGTCGGCAAGCACGGCAACCTGGAGTGGCTGCCGGGCAAGAGCGTCGGCCTGTCCGAGGCCTGCTGGCCGAGCGCGATCCTGGGTCCCTTGCCCAATCTCTACCCATTCATCGTCAACGACCCCGGCGAAGGCGCCCAGGCCAAGCGCCGCACCCAGGCGGTGATTCTCGATCACCTGATGCCGCCGCTGACCCGCGCCGAGAGCTACGGCCCGCTGCGCGACCTGGAGCGCCTGGCCGACGAGTACTACGAGGCCAGCCAGCTCGACCCGCGCCGCGCCGTGGAGCTGCGCAGCGAGATCCAGCGCAAGGTGCGCGAGGCCAGCCTCGACCGCGAGCTGGGCCTGCAGGTCAACGACGACCCGGAGAGCTGGCTGCCGCAGCTGGACGCCTACCTGTGCGACCTCAAGGAATCGCAGATCCGCGACGGCCTGCACTGTTTCGGCGAGTCGCCGAGCGGGTGCCTGCGCCGCGACACCCTGCTCTCCCTGGTGCGCATCCCCCGTGGCGACGGCCAGGGCCGGCATGCCAGCCTGTTGCGCGCGTTGGCCCAGGACCTGGCTCTGGACTTCGACCCGCTGGGTGGCGAGCCGGCCGAACCCTGGAACGGCCCACGCCCGGATTGTCTGCAGGCGCTGAGCGATGAGCCCTGGCGCAGCCGCGGCGACACCCGCGAGCGCCTGGAACTGCTCGCCCTGCAACTGATCGAGCAGCCCGATTCGCCCGCGCCCGGCCCGGCCAGCGCCGCAGTGCTGAACGAGCTGCGCGACCATATAGCCCCGCTGCTGGACGCCTGCGGCGATGCAGAGATGAACGGCCTGCTCGCCGCGCTACAGGGCCGCTTCGTACCGCCGGGGCCAAGCGGCGCACCCAGTCGCGGGCGCCTGGACGTGCTGCCGACCGGACGCAACTTCTATTCGGTGGACGTGCGCCACCTGCCCACCCCCACCGCCTGGCGCATCGGCGTGCAGAGCGCCGAGCGCCTGCTCGAGCGCCATCTGCAGGACGAGGGCGAGCATCTGCAGCGCCTGGGCCTGTCGGTATGGGGCACGGCGACCATGCGCACTGGCGGCGATGACATCGCCCAGGCCCTGGCCCTGCTCGGCGTGCGCCCGGTGTGGCAGGCCGGCAGCCAGCGGGTCGAGCGCATCGAGGTGCTGCCGCTGGAACAGCTCGGCCGCCCACGGGTGGACGTGACCCTGCGCGTGTCCGGCTTCTTCCGCGACGCCTTCGCCAACCTAATCCGCCTGTTCGATCAGGCCGTGCAGGCCGTGGCCGAACTGGACGAGCCGGAGGACATGAACCCGCTGGCCGCCCGCGTCTGGCAGGAAACCCTGAGCCATCAGGACCAGGGCCTGGACCCGGTCGAGGCACGCCGCCAGGCCGGTTGGCGCATCTTTGGCGCCAAGCCGGGAGCCTATGGCGCCGGCATCCAGAACGCGGTGGAAGAACGCCTGTGGCAGACCCGCGCAGATCTGGCCGAGGTCTACCTGAACTGGGGCGGCTACGCCTACGGCCAGGGCGCCGAGGGCCTGCCCGCCCGTGCGCAGTTCGCCGAGCGCCTGCAGCAGCTGCAGGCGGTGCTGCACAACCAGGACAACCGCGAGCACGACATTCTCGATTCCAACGACTACTACCAGTTCCAGGGCGGCATGCTGGCGGCGGTCGAGACCCTGCGCGGGGCCAAGGCGGCCAGCTACTTCGGCGACAGCAGCCAGCCGGACAACCCGCGCATCCGCACCCTCAAGGAAGAACTGAACCGCGTGGTACGCGCCCGCGCGGTCAATCCCAAGTGGATCGCCGGGATGAAGCGCCACGGCTACAAGGGCGCCTTCGAGCTGGCCGCCACGGTCGACTACCTGTTCGGTTTCGACGCCACCAGCGAGCTGGTCGACGATCACCAGTACGTCCTGCTGGCCGATGCCTACCTGCTGGACAGGGACACCCGCGATTTCATCCAGCAGCACAACCCCGGCGCCCTGCAGGACATGCTCGAACGCCTGCTGGAGGCCCAGCAGCGCGGCCTCTGGCAGCAGACCGGCGAGTACCGGGCGCAGCTGGAAAACCTGCTGCTGGATGCGGAGGAATCATGAGTCTTCCACCCCGTGGCCCGGATGCAATCCGGGATTGCACCACCCGGATTTTATCCGGCCCACATCGAGCTTCTCTGTCCAAGGGCTACCTGCCATGACCGCACCCCATTTCCCTCTCGCCGCCATCGTCGGCGCCGACGCGCTCAAGCTGGCCCTGTGTCTGGCCGCCATCGATCCCGCCTTGGGCGGCGTGCTGATCGAAGGCCCGCGCGGCATGGCCAAGTCCACCCTGGCGCGCGGAGTGGCCGACCTGCTCGACGGCGGGCGCTTCGTCACCCTGCCGCTGGGCGCCAGCGAGGAACGCATCGTCGGCAGCATCGACCTGGATGCCGCGCTCGGCGAGGGCCGCGTGCGCTTCTCCCCCGGCGTGCTGGCCAATGCCCACGGCGGCGTGCTCTACGTCGACGAGGTCAACCTGCTGCCCGACCACCTGGTGGACCTGCTGCTCGATGTCGCGTCCAGCGGCATCAACCACATCGAGCGCGATGGCCTGTCGCACAGCCACCCGGCGCGCTTCGTGCTGATCGGCACCATGAACCCCGAGGAAGGCGAGCTGCGCCCGCAGCTGCTCGACCGCTTCGGCCTCAAGGTGCAGCTCGGCGGCACGCCCGAGCCGGCCCAGCGCGCCGAGATCATCCGCCGCCGCCTGGCCTTCGACGACGCCCCCGAAACCTTCCTCGCCCAGTGGCAGAACGAGCAGGACGCCCTGCGCCAGCGCTGTAGGGATGCCCGCCAACGCCTGCGCGATATCCCGCTGGACGACGCCAGCCTGGACGCCATCGCCCAGCGCTGCTTCGCCGCCGCCGTGGACGGCCTGCGCGCCGACCTGGTGTGGCTGCGCGGCGCCCGTGCCCACGCCGCCTGGCGCGGCGCCAACCAGATCGAGGCGCAGGACATCGACGCCCTGGAGCCCTTCGTCCTCGCCCATCGCCGCCGCGAACACACGCCGCCGGCCGCCAGCCAGCCGCCGGCATCGAACCAGGCCCAGCAACCCGCTGAACAGCAGCAGGGCAAAGGCCAATGGGGTGCGTTGCCGCCGCAGGCCGTGGCCGTCAGCGAACGGCGCGAGCCGCCAACCTGGCCAAAAAAGCCCTGAGCATCCGCCCGCGCCAGGCCCCAGGCGCGGATGCCCTCCCCCTACCCGGCCAGGCCCAAGGCGGACGCAACGGTGCACGCGGCAGCGGCACGCCCACGCGCATCGACTGGCCGGCGACCCTCGCTCACGGCCGCCCGCGCCACCGCGCCGACCTGCACTGGCATGCCCGCCGCCTGCGCCCAGGCGAACTATGGCTGGTGATCGTCGACGCCTCGGCCAGCACCCGCCGCCATGGCGCCCTGGCCCAGGCCAAGGGCCTGCTAGCCGAGCTGTTCGCCAGCGCCTACCGCCAGCGCGCGCGCCTGGCCGTGCTCGAAGCCGGCGGCGCCGAGGCCCGCTGGCTGTGGCAAGGGCAGAAGGCATCGCCTGAGCTGCACGCCTGGCTGCACCAGCTCGGCGCCGGCGGCGGCACCCCAATCATCGAGGCCCTGCAACTGGCCACGCCCTGGCTAGCGCGCCGCCAGCGCCACAAGCCGGGCGAACAGCAGCGTCTGCTGCTGCTCACCGACGGCCGCCTGCGCGACTGGCCGAAACTTACCGCGCTACCCTGCCCCGCCCTGCTGCTGGACATCGAGCGCGCGCCCATCCGCCTCGGCAGCGCCCGCCAGCTGGCCGACGCGCTGGGCGCCGACTACCACCATATCGACGAACTGGCGCCGAGCCGCGCGCCTATCTGGAACAGACCATGAAAGAACTGCTGCTGGTCGGCATCGGCGCCGGCGACCCGGACTACATCACCCAACAGGCGCTCAAGGCCCTGCGCCGCAGCGATGTGATCTTCCTGATGGACAAGGGCCCGGCCAAACACAAGCTCAACGCCCTGCGCCGGGAAATCTGCGAGCGCTTCCTGGGTGGCCACAGCCCACGCTTCGCCGAAGGCCAACAACCGGAACGCGAGCGCGACGCCGCCGACTACCGCGCCAGCGTGGACGAGCTGAACCGCGACAAGCAGGCGGTGTTCGAGCAGCTGATCGACGAGCAGATGAGCGATGGCGAGACGGCCGCCTTCATGGTCTGGGGCGACCCTTCGCTGTACGACAGCAGCATCCGCATCGTCGAGGCCATCGCTAGCGCGCGCAGCGACCTGAGCTTCGATGTGATCCCCGGCATCACCAGCCTGCAGGCCCTCACCGCCCGCCACCGCATACCGCTGAACCAGATCGGCCGCGCCGTGGAAATCACCACCGGCCGCCTGCTCGCCGAGGGCTGGCCGTTGGGCGTGGACAGCGTGGCGGTGATGCTCGACGCCAAGGACACCTACCTGCACTTCGTCGGCCAAGGCCTGCAGATCTACTGGGGGGCGTACGTTGGTACGGCGGACGAGATCCTGATTGCCGGGGCGCTGGATGAGGTGGCGGAGCGGATTGCGGCGACGCGCGCGCAGGCGCGGGAGCGCAATGGGTGGATCATGGATAGCTACCTGCTGCGTAGGAGCGGACCCGCGCAGGCGTGAACGGCCCTAGCACGACTGCCGACAGCGCCGTTCCTAGAGCGGTAAGGCCAGAAGCAACCATCCAATGGCTACCAAAGCTTGTGCGATTCAGTTGGTCGCCGCGGCCAGATCAGAAGCCAGATGAGGCGATAGGCACATAGGCGCAAGAGCCAGCCTCTACGATGAGGACAGCAAGGCATTCAGGGAGGCGCTCAAGCGGTCGATCCGCTCGGTGCTTTCGGTAACCAGCTGGGTGATCTCTGTTGCCGAATCGGCGGACTGCTGGGCGAGCTTGCGAACCTCATCGGCGACCACGGCGAAGCCGCGTCCGGATTCACCGGCCCTGGCCGCCTCAATGGCGGCATTCAAGGCCAGGAGGTTGGTTCTCTGGGTGATCGAGTTGATCGTTGCGATGATGTTGGCGATCTGGGTGCTCGACTCCTGTACAAGGCGCATCTCGCGATCCGTGACCAGCGAGGCATCATGCTTGGCCTGCTCGTCGATGCCGTAGCTGACCAGGCGCTGAATCCTGCCAACCGAATCGGTGATTGGGCAGACGGCCCCGCTGAATTGGATGGAGCGCCCATCCTTGCCCGGGATCGTATAACCGCCAGCGTATTGCTCACCCTTGAGCAGTCTCGAAAAGACTTCGCCGCCCAGGATATCGCGCAGGTTGAGCTTGAGGCGCAGCAGCTCCGATGCCTGCTGGAAACCCAGGTGCTGCACCAGGTAACCGTTGGCCGAGTACATCAAGCCATCAGTTCCCCATTCGGCTACAGCATTGGTGACGCTGATAGCTTCAAAGCGCTTTTCCGACTCAAGGGACAGCTCCTTGGTTTGGGTGATATTGGCCTGGATTGAGATGTACTGCTCAACCTCACCTGCAGCGTTGAAAATGGGATTGATCGCCAGCGAAATCCAGTAATGCTCGCCCGTTTTCCCGTAGTTCAGGATCTCGTTATAAATGGGCCGGTTGTTACGCAGATCATCCCTGATCTGCGCGACGGTTTGCATGTCAGTGGCCGGCCCCTGCAGGAAGTTACCCGGTTTCTTCCCCACCACTTCATCCAGGCTGTAGCCGGTTAGCTTGGTGAAACCCTGGTTCACATACTGGATGAAGCCATCCTTGTTGGTGATGACGATGGAGTTGTCGGTCTCGTTGGCGACCAGGGAGAGCAGCTTGAACTCCTGATTGCGCAAAACCTCGGCGGTGATGTCATTGGCGAATTTGATGACTCGCACAACCTCGCCATCGGAGTTGCAAATGGGGTTGTAGGTGGCATGAATCCAGACGGGGCGGCCACTCTTGGTGATCCTCTCGTACTCGGCTGTCTCGAAGTTGCCGGCACGCAGCTTGTTCCAGAATTCGGCGTAAGACCTGGATGTGCGCTCGGACTCACGGACGAAAATCTGGTGCTTCTTGCCGCGAATCTCTGCCAGGGAATAGCCCATCAGATTGAGGAAGTTTTCGTTGGCTTCGAGAATCGTGCCGTCAGGGCCGAACTCGATAACCGCCTGTGAGCGATTGATGGCCTCCATCTGCGCGCGAATGCGGGCGCCCTCGATCACCTGGGCGGTAACGTCGGTGGCAAACTTGATGATCCGCTGGACCCTGCCGCCACGAATAATCGGGGTGTAGGTTGCCTGAATCCAAACAGGCTCCCCGCTTTTGCTGAGCCGCTTGAACTCTCCAGTCTGAGGCCTGCCTTCCCGCAGATCCTGCCAGAAGGCGCGGTACTCCGGGCTCCGGGCGTATTCGGGGGTGGCGAAGATGCTGTGATGGCGGCCACGCACTTCGTCGAGCGAATAGCCCAACAAGCCCAGAAACTTCTGGTTGGCTCGAATTATTTTGCCGTCAAGATCGAACTCGATGACCCCCTGCGTCTGCTCGATAGCATCCATCACATCCAAGGCAGATCTTTTACGAAATAGATTGAGCATCTAGGTTCCTAACCATCCGGATAATTCTGCTTTTTGTTTAACGGCAAGCCGGAGGCGAACATAAGCCCCGTCTGCCAAGTCTAGATGTTCTCGTCGGCAGCACTTGGCTGAGGGGCTGCCGCGAGCACGAGCCATCGGCCGATGACTATCGCCCCTGCCAATCCTCGGGCGTCGTTATCCGGCCAGAGGCCGCCTACCCCCCTATCAGCCCGCAACGGTCAAATACCATGAGCCATCAGGCTGTGCCAAAAGACGCCATAGGGTAACCTTGCGCCACGAATCAACCTCGAGGCGGCGAACTGAACAATGGGTTTTGAGCAACTAGCTGAGCTACGCGATCGCTTGCGGGCTGAAAAGGCACAGATAACCACTGATAACAAGAAGCAGGACAAGCGGAAGTCTTCCCCGCAAGCCAAGCCTCGTGAGCAAGATCCTGCGGTAGAAGCGATCTGGCGCTTGCAGAAGCACTTTCCCTTGGCCTTCCCGGTCAATCCGGCCCCCAAGGTTCCGCTCAAGGAAGGCATCCTCAAGGATGCCGAGCAACACCTTGAACTCCTCGGCATCTCCAGCGAACAGCTCAAGCTGGGCCTCGCCACCTGGTGCCGGGGAAGTCGCTACTGGGCAAGCATGACGGAGAATGCGCCACGCCTGGATTTGCACGGCCAGGTAGCCGGTGCCGTCACGGCCGCCCAGGCGCTGCATGCGAAGCAGCAGGTAAAGCGCCAGCGCGGACAGGCGCGACGTGCGCAGTCCAAGCCGAAAGAGCATACCCAGGCCCCCGCCGCCGATACCGCTGCGGAACAGGTCGTGGATTAACGATCTCCGTCACAGGCAAGGCGCGCGAGTGACTGCAAGCCAGCTCCTGAGGCGGTAGGGGCGCGATCTGCGGGGCCGGCGTAGCGGCTTGGAGCCTGCCGTCAAGAGCGGTGCAGCCAGCTGAGAAATTTGCCCTTCTTGATCGTCACGGGCTTCTGCTCCAGCAGCGAGGCACTGGCCTGCTGGCGGAAGCGTTGCAACTTGGCCAGCGCATTGCCCACCTCGCTGCGCTGCTCCAGGCAGGCCTGCAGCGATTCCTTGCCGAGGCAGTAGAGCACTCCCGAACTGAGCGCAGTGAAACGCGCCTCCGACGGCGTGCCGAAGGTGGCGCCCTGTTCACCCATGACCTCGCCAGGCCCCATGCGGCCAGCCTCGATCAATTCGCTGCCATTGGGCACGGCTGCCGAGATGACACCGGTACCGATCAGCAGCAGCTGCTCGCTGACTTCGCCGACTTCCAGCACCACCTGCCCCTTGCTGAAGGTCTGCTCCACCAGCAGCTCGGCCAGTCGGTCCTTGTCCTCGGCACTCAGCGTACGGAAGATCTTCACGTCGTCGAGCAAGGCGCGCTGGCGGCTGCGCGGTACATCGGCAAGCAACGCACCACGCAGGATGCCAGCGGCCTGCAGGTGTCGGTGGGCGAGGTCGAAAAGCTGGTTGCGCACCTCGCTCGAGCTGCTGCCGGCGCCGACGAAGGCGCTGATTTCGTACTCCACCGTGGTCAGGTCGGAACTCTTGATCGACACCTTCGGCTTGGGCGTCTGCAGCAGCGCGCTGACACCCTGCAGGGTGCGATCGAGGGCGTCGAGCACCAGGCGTGGCCGCACCTGGGCCGGCACGCTGATGCTCAGCCTGACGTTATCGATATCGGTGGAGCGATTGAGGTTGAGCACCTTGGTCTTGGCCGCCACCGAGTTGGGGATCACCACGGTGCTGCCCTGGCTGGTGCGCAGATGGGTGGCCCGCCAGTCGATCTCGATCACCTTGCCTTCGATGCCGTCGATCGACACCCAGTCATCCAGGCGGTAGGGCTTGGTGGTGTTCAGCACGATGCCGGAGAACACGTCGCCCAGGGTGTTCTGCAGGGCCAGGCCGATGACGATGGCGACCACCCCGGAGGTGGCCAGCAGGCCCTTGACCGGCAGCTGCATGATGTAGGCCGCCGCCGCGACTATGGCCGCGAGGAAGATCACCGCCCCCAGTACGTCCTGCAGCAGGCGCCCGGTGTGGCCGCTGCGTGGCATCAGCAACACGCCGAGCACCACGGCCAGGGTGCGTGCACAGAGCAGCCACCAGGCGATGCCCAATACCGAGCCGAGCATGTTCAGCGCCGGCTCGCTCCACGGCGGCGGCTGCAGCGGGCTCATCCCGGCGCCGATAATCACCAGACTGTAAGCGATGAAGATTGCAAGGCGCAGCAGCACCCGCAAGACCTTGGCCTCGGCCGGTAGCAGGCGCCAGCACGCAAGGTCGGCGAGCAGCAGGCCGACGCCGATGGTGAGGGGGTGTTGGGCGATCAGTGCAAGCATGGAGGGCTCCACCGCGGGAAAGGGACAATGCCGTAAGCATGACTGGATTGCCGGCAAAGATGAATGGACTGCCTGGCCTACCGATCATGCTCGCGCACACAGGTTGCACCACGCAGGCCATTGCCGAACCCTGGCTCGGCAGGCGAGCATCGCCCCATCCCGCAGTTCGGAGCAACAGACATGAATCCCCAGCAAAAACCGGTCGACCTCGCCAAGGCCTATCGCCTCCTCAACCACGGCCCCACCGTCCTGGTCTCCGCCCGCCACGCAGGCGTCGACAACGTCATGGCCGCCGCCTGGGCCTGCGTCCTCGACTTCTCCCCAGCCAAGCTCACCGTGGTGCTGGACAAGGCCACCCGCACCCGCGAACTGCTCGAACGCAGCGGCCGCTTCGTCATCCAGGTGCCGACCGCCGCCCAGCTGCAGCTGACCAACGCGGTCGGTAACCACAGCCTCAGGGACGACCCGGACAAGCTGGCCAAGGCCGGCGTCGAGCTGTTCGAGATGCCCGGCCACGACCTGCCCTTCGTCGCCGGCTGCTCGGCCTGGATGGCCTGCCAGCTGATCGCCGAACCACACAACCAGAATGCCTACGACCTGTTCATCGGCGAGATAGTCGGCGCCTGGGCAGACGAGCGAGTGTTCCGCGACGGCCGCTGGCACTTCGAGGAGGCCGACCCGGCCTGGCGCAGCCTGCACCATGTGGCCGGCGGGCACTTCTACGCCATCGGCGAGGCGCTCAAGGCCTGAGGGCTCAGCGGGCCAGCGGCAGGGCCAGGCCGAGCAGCACGAACAGCAGGCCGCAGCAGCGGTTGAAGGCGCGCCCGCCACGCTGCAGCCAGGGACGCACGCGGAAAGCCAGCAGGGCCAGGGCCAGCTCGACCAGGAACTCCACCACGGCGAAGGTCGCCGCCATCACCACGAACTGGCCGAGCAGGCCGCGCTGCGGATCGAGGAACTGCGGCAGGAAGGCGCCGTAGAACAGGATCACCTTGGGGTTGGACAGGGCCGACAGCAGGCCCTGGCGAAACAGCGCATGGGCGGGTGGCAGCGGTGCCTCGACCGCCAGCCCGGGCAGCAGCGCCGGGGTTCGCCACAGCTGCACGCCGAGCCACACCAGGTAGGCGCCGCCCAGCCACTTGAGCGCCAGCAGCGCGGCCGGCGCGGCCTTGAGCAGCGCGCTGAGGCCGAACATGGCCAGGGCGATCAGCAGGCTGAAACCGACTACCCCGCCGAGGATGGTGGCCAGGGCATGGCGGGCGCCGTACAGGCCGCCGTGGGTCAGCGCCAGCAGGCTGTTGGGGCCGGGCGTCAGGGCCAGGCCGAGGGTGGCGACGAGATAGATCAGCCAGAGGTCGAAAGCCATGGTGAATCTCCGGGAAACGCGGCCAGTCTAGGCAGACCAGCTGGCCAGACTGCGGTAGATTCTGGACATCTGGCGGATCAATCTGGACAACCCCATGCCCGACCTGCGCTTCCTCCTCCTGCCGCTGCCGGAGTTCGCCCTGCTGCCCTTCGGCGGCTTCCTCGACAAGCTGCGCTTCAGTGCCGACGACGAGGACTACAGCCGCCAGCGCTACTGCGCCTGGACCCTGCTCGGCCTGGCCCCCGGCCATGTCACCTCCAGCAGCGGCGCGGCCGTGCGCATCGAGGCCACGCCGGCCGACGTGCAGCTGGCCGAGCATGACTACCTGGTGCTGTTCGGCGGGCGCGCCGCCGAGGCCACCGCCGCGCTGGCACCGCTGTACCGCCCGCTGTTGCAGCAGGCCGTGCGCGCCGGGGTGAAGCTGGTGGCGATCGACAATGCCGTGTTCCTCCTGGCCGCCTGTGGCCTGCTCGACGGCCACCGGGTGGCCGTGCACTGGCGCCACGCGGCGGAGTTCCGCGCCGCCTTCCCGCGCGTGAGCCTGGCCCGCGAGCGCCTGTACTGCCTGGACGGCGCGCGCATCTCCTGCGCCGGCGGCACCGCCGCCATCGACCTGGCGGTGGAGCTGCTGGCCCGCGGCAGCGGGCGCACGCGGGCGCTCAAGGGACTGGCCGACATGCTGGTGGACGAGACACGCAGTGGCGAACACTCGCTGCGCTCGCTGGACACCACCCTGGCCAGCGCACGCCATGTCGACCGCGCCATCGCCCTGATGCGCCATGGCCTGGCCGGCGGTAGCGTCGAGCAGCTGGCCGCCGGCATCGGCCTCAGCCGGCGCCAGCTGGACCGGTTGTTCCGCGCCAGCCAAGGCATGACCGCGCATGAATACTGGCAGGAGCTACGCCTGCAGCACGTGCGCTGGCGCCTGCTCAACTCCAGCCACGGCCTGGCGCTGCTCGCCGACGAGATCGGCGCCAGCGATGCCAGTCACCTGGGTCGCCTGTTCCGCCAGCGCTTCGGCAGCAGCCCGGCGGCGTTCCGACGCCAGGCACGCGCCGCCGAGGCCTGATCTCAGGCCTGCGGATACCAGCGCGGCGTGTACACCCACTCGCCGCCGCCCTGGCGCGGGAAGCGGCGCGTCTGGCTGGAGCCGATGATCACCAGGGTGCGCATGTCCACCAGCTGCGGGGTCAGCTCGCCAAGGGTGAGCACACGCAGGGCCTCGGCCGGGCGACCGATGTCGCGGCCGAGCACCACCAGGGTCTGCGGTTCGCGGTGCTGGCGCAGCAGGTCGAGGGCGCGGCCGAGCTGCCAGGGGCGGGCCTTGGAGATCGGGTTGTAGAAGGCCATGGCCAGGTCGGCGGCAGCGGCGTGTTGCAGGCGCTTCTCGATCACCGCCCAGGGCTTGAGGTTGTCGGACAGGGAGATCAGGCAGAAGTCATGGCCCAGCGGCGCGCCGGCGCGGGCGGCGGTGGCCAGCGCGGCGGAAATGCCAGGCAGCACTTCCAGCTCCACGCCCTGCCAGCGCGCATCGCCGGAAGCCTCCAGCGCCTCCATCACCGCGGCAGCCATGGCGAATACGCCGGGGTCGCCGGAGGACACCATCACCACGCGGCGCCCCTGCGCGGCCAGCTCGAAGGCATGGGCGGCGCGCTGCAGCTCCTCGCGGTTGTCACTGGCGTGCAGGCGCTGGTCTTCGCGATAGGGGCCGGCCATGGTCACGTAGGTCTCGTAGCCGAGCACATCCTCGGCCTCATCCAGCACGCGGCGCACGACCGGGGCCAGCAGCTCGGCGCAGCCGGGGCCGATACCGACCACGCTGAGGCGGCCACGTGGGCGGCCCAAGTCGGCAGCGGACTCGGGACTCGCGGCCAGATGCAGACTCAGCCCCGGCGCTTCGTAGCAGGCCGGCGGCAGTGCGGCCGTCGAGTCGATAAAGCGCAGCGGTACTTTCAGCTCGGCGGCGGCCTGCTCGGCGCTGGGCAACGCGCGCCCTTCTCCCTCGACCAGCAGCGCGGCCAGAGCAGCCTCGGCCAGGCCGGCGTCGGCCAGGGCGGCGCGAACACCCTTGGCGGAAGGCTCGGCACAACGCGCCAGCACCCGCCGCGGATGAATCAGCAGCGCATCGTCGTCGCTGGCGGCGGCCACATCGATGCGCAGGCAGCGCTCGCCCTCGGTATGCAGCGGCAGGTCGGCCTGCACCAGCCAGGGCGCCTCGCCCTCGACGCGCAGGCGCGCGCCGCCGAGCAGGTCGCTGACCAGGCGCTTGCCCTGTTCCAGATCGGCCAGGGCATACCCAACTGGCGGGTCGAGCAGGCAGGTGCCGAAGCGCAGCTCGCCACTGGTGGTGATTGCCGGCGCCACCGCCAGCCAGTCGCCCAGCTCGCGGGCCAGGCGGTTGACCCCGGCCAGGCCGCCGAGCAGCGGCACCACGGCGCTGCCGTCTTCGGCCAGGGCCAGCACCGGTGGCTCCATGCCCTTCTCCACCAGGGCCGAAGCCAGGCTGCGGATCACGATGCCGGCGGCGCACAGGGCGATGATCGGCGTGCCGGCGCGGTAAAGGCCGCGCAGGTGTTCGGCGAATTCGCGGTAGGGCTCGTCGACCGCCTCCACCCGCCCGGCCAGGCCGTGGATGCGCG
Source organism: Aquipseudomonas alcaligenes (assembly GCF_003205495.1). GTDB lineage: Bacteria > Pseudomonadota > Gammaproteobacteria > Pseudomonadales > Pseudomonadaceae > Aquipseudomonas > Aquipseudomonas alcaligenes_B. Next base: position 280,753 of record NZ_QJRX01000004.1, read on the forward strand.
CCGCAGGATAACGCTGCTGCACGCGGCGCGCGGTCTCTAGAGCCGAGGCGCCGAGGATCACGATGGCGGCGGGATTCACGAACTCAGCCACGCCACTTCTCCCCCGGCACCAGGATCATCGAGAAGTACGGCGAGGCCAGCGGGTCGACCTGCTCCAGCGGCACTATCTGCTGGTTGTCCATGGTCGCGCGCTCCACGTAGTGCGCACGCTCGGCCAGGCCGAGGCGTTGCAGCACGCGGCGCACCTTGTCGAAGTTGCGGCCGAGCTTCATCACCACGGCGGCCTCGGCAGTGCGCAGGCGCTGCTCCAGTTCCTCCTCCGGCAGCACGCCGGAGAGCACGCTCAAGCTCTGGTTGCGATACACCAGCGGCGTGCCCAGCACCGAGGCGCAGCCGAGCATCGAGCACACGCCGGGCACCACCTCGGCCTCATAGCGCTCGGCCAGGCGGTCGTGCAGGTACATGTAGGAGCCGTAGAAGAACGGGTCGCCCTCGCAGATCACCGCCACGTCGCGGCCGGCATCCAGCTCGGCGGCGATCTGCACAGCGCAGGTGTCGTAGAAGTCGGCGATCACATCCTCGTAGGTCAGCGGCGGCTCCAGCTTCTCGGTGGTCACCGGGTAGACCAGCGGCAGGCGGCGCTGAGCGTCGGTGAGGTGCTGTTCGATGATGCCGAAGGCGTTGCCGCCCTGGCCCTTGCTGGCCTTGGCCTTGGCCACGAAGTAGCCCACCACCGGCGCCGACTGCAGCAGGCGCAGGGCTTTCAAGGTGATCAGCTCCGGATCGCCGGGGCCGACGCCAAGGCCGAGCAGACGTCCCCTCATCACTCCACCTCCGTGGCCAGGGCGTTGACGGCGGCGGCGGCCATGGCGCTGCCGCCGCGGCGGCCACGCACGATCACGTAGGGCACGCCGCGGCTGTCGGCGGCCAGCATGTCCTTGGATTCGGCGGCGCCGATAAAGCCCACCGGCATGCCGAGGATCAGCGCCGGCTTCGGCGCGCCGGCGTCGAGCATTTCCAGCAGGTAGAACAGCGCGGTCGGCGCATTGCCGATTACCACCACGCTGCCGTCCAGATGCTCGCGCCAGTGCTCCAGCGCCGCCGCCGAACGGGTGTTGCCGAGGTCACGGGCCAGCTGCGGCACGTCCGCCTCGTTCAGGGTGCAGATCACCGGGTTGTTCGCCGGCAAGCGCGCGCGGGTGATGCCCTCGGCGACCATGCGCGCGTCGCAGAGGATCGGCGCCCCATTGGCCAAGGCCGCGCGGCCGGCGGCGCCGGCACCGGGCGAGAAGCGCAGGTCCTGCACCACGTCGACCATGCCGCAGGCGTGGATCAGCCGTACCGCGAGCTTTTCCAGGTCGGCCGGGATGGCCGCGAGATCGGCCTCGGCGCGGATGGTGGCGAAGGACTGGCGATAGATCTCCTGACCATCGCGGATGTAATCGATCATTCGGAATTTCCTGCGGCGAGGCACTCGCCGGCTTGGTCGATATCGAGGGACGTCGCCAGCAGGCGGCCGAATCCGGCCTGGCCCTGCTCGCGGCAATAGAGGTCATAGCGGCCGCCGGGCTGGGCCAGCAGCGTGTAGGGCGCGACATGGGCGGCGGCGCAACTGCGCGGGCAGCCGCTCAGGTGCACCTGGGCCGGTCCATTGGGGCCAAGGCGCTCGGCCAGACGCTGGGCATCGGCCTTGGTGTCCGCGCCGGCCTTGGCGCAGCCGGCGCTGCCGCTGCAGGCGAGCATCCGCGCCAGCGGCGCGCGGTCATCCAGCAGCAGGCCGATGTCATTCAAGGCTTGCGCCACGATGGCCTGGCGGGCAACGGGCACATCCGGCAGCAGCACGCCCTGCCAGGGCGTGAGGTGCAGCTCACCGCTGCCCTCGGTGTCGGCCAAGTCGGCCAGGGCCCACAGCTGGACGGCTTCCAGCCGGCCCAGCGGCGCGCCGGCCAGCAGCATGACCAGCCCGTGCTGCGCCTGGACATGCACGCCCAGCGGCGGGCCCTCGTGGCGGGTGCGCGCCAAGGGCGGCAGCGCGCGCTCCGGGGCAAACGGCAAGCGCGTGAGGAACTGCTCCACCGGCAGCTCGGCCAGCAGCTGGCGCATCCGGGTGTGCCCGCCGGCCAATTGCAGGAACAGCCGCAGCACGGCATCCACCAGCGGCTCCGCCTGTGCCAGCGAAATCACGCCCAGGGCGGCGTCGCCCGGGCAACCCGCCAGGCCGAAGGCCAGGTGCGTACCGCCGGGCAGGGCGCTGAGCCACAGGTCGTGGGGATGGTCGAGCATCGCCAGGGCCTCGCCGCCGTCCAGCTGGAGGGCGAACTTGGCGGACAGGCCGTGAAACTCAGGCGTATTTTCCAGCAGCGCCAGCAGGCGTGCGGCCAACGGGCGGGTATCGAGGTGTGCGCTGCGATCGCGCCCGGCCGCCGGGCTGAGCAGCAGGTTGCGCACGTCGTCGGCGGCCGGGTTGCGCGGACCGAGGCCGGCGGCCAGCAGGTGCTGCACCAGCGGTGCCTGGCACTCCTCGGGCACACCGCGCAGCTGCAGGTTGCTGCGGTTGGTCAGCTCCAGCACACCACTGCCGTAGAGCCGCGCGGCCTCGGCCACGGCGCGGGCCTGGGCGCTGGTCAGCAGCCCGCCGGGCAGCTTGACGCGGCAGATGCCGCCATCACGTGCGGGCACGACACGCCATAACCCCGGGCAAGCCGAGGGACGCAACAAAGACGCGGCAGGAGCAACTGGCTGCATGCGGTCACCGACAACAAACGACGCGGCGACCAAACCGGAGGCATCACCCGGGCAGGGCGATTCCTTGGCATCGGTACACCCCGCCCGATGTTGGCACTCGCGACTGCGTCGTCGGCAGGTCTCCTGGCTGGCAGGTCATCATCGCGGCGCGGCCTTCCCGATTGCTCAGTGGCGTGTGTGCGGAGCGACTCGCTGCTTACAGTTGCGGGGGCAGCCATGGTTGGAGCGGAGGCTCACCCATGTTCCCTCTTAGGCCCATTGGCTCCCCTGGAGGGGCCGGGCACCGACGAAGGCGCTATTATGCCCGCTTTTTCCGGCGCCGGGCCAAGCCCGCGCGTCACCGCAAGGAGAGCTGCATGACGGCCTGGCTGACAGTGGTGGGCATTGGCGAAGACGGCTACGCCGGCCTGGGCAAGGCGGCGCGGCGCGCGCTGCTGGAGGCCGAATGCATTGTCGGCGCGCCGCGCCAGCTCGACCTGCTGCCGTCGTGCATCCGCGCCCCGCGCCAGACCTGGCCCAGCCCCTTCAGCCTCGAACCCGTGCTGCAGCGACGCGGCACACCGACCTGCGTACTGGCCAGCGGCGACCCCATGCTGTTCGGCATCGGCGCCAGCCTGGCGCGGCAGGTCGATGGAGGCGAGATGCGGGTGCTGCCGGCGCCCTCCTCCTATTCCCTGGCCGCTGCCCGCCTGGGCTGGCCGCTGCAGGACGTGCCCCTGCTGTCGGTGGTGGCGCGCCCGCTGCCCGCCGTCGCCCGCCATCTGCACGACGGCCAGCGTCTGCTGATCCTGTGCAATGACGGCAGCAGCCCGGGTGCCATCGCCGCCCTGCTGCGCGAACGCGGCTTCGGCGCCAGCCGCCTGAGCGTGCTGGAACACCTGGGCGGCCCGCACGAGCGGCGTATCGATGGCCTGGCAGCAAGCTGGAGCCTGGAGGAAGTGGCCGCACTCAATCTACTGGCCGTCGAGTGCAGGGCCGACACCGGCGTGCAGCCGCTACCGTTGACCATCGGCCTGCCTGACGATGCCTATCGCCACGACGGCCAGCTGACCAAGCGCGACGTGCGCGCCATCACCCTGGCCCGCCTGGCGCCGCGCCCCGGCGAGCTGCTGTGGGATGTCGGCGCCGGCTGCGGCTCGATCGGCATCGAGTGGCTGCGCAGCCACCCGCGCTGCCGCGCCATCGCCATCGAAGCCGATGCCGGCCGCCAGCAGCTGATCGCCCATAACCGCGATGCCCTCGGCGTGCCGCAGCTGCAACTGGTGGCCGGCGAGGCGCCGCAGGCCCTGGCCGGCCTGGAATTCCCCGATGCCATCTTCATCGGCGGCGGCGTCACCGTGCCCGGCGTGCTGGAGCAGTGCTGGCAGATGCTGAAACCGGGCGGCCGGCTGGTCGCCAATGCCGTGACCCTGCAGAGCGAGGCGGCTCTGGTGGCCTTCCGCGAGCGGCACGGCGGCGAGCTGACCCGCATCGCCGTGGCCCAGGCCCAGCCGTTGGGCGACTTCGAAACCTGGCGCAGCGCCCTGCCGATCACCCTGCTGCACGTGCACAAGCCATGACCCGCGTGCTGCTGCTCGGCGGCGTCGGCGATGCACTGCGCCTGGCCCGCCGCCTGGGCCCCGAGCACCTGTACAGCCTGGCCGGGCTGGGCAAGGTGCCGGAGGATCTGAGCTGCCGGGTGCGCGTCGGTGGCTTTGGCGGTGCCGAAGGGTTGGCCGACTTTATTCGCAGCGAAGGTTTCGACCTGCTGCTGGACGTCACCCACCCCTATGCCGCGCAAATCAGCGCCAATGCCGCTGCGGCCGCGCGCCTGGCCGGCGTGCCCTGCTGGGCGCTGCGCCGTCCAGGCTGGCAGCCGCAGCCTGGCGACGACTGGCGCGTGGTGGCCGACTGGGCCGCGCTGATCCAGGCGCTGGAACCCTTCGCCAAGCCCTTCTTCACCCTCGGCCGCGAGCCGCTGGCGCATCTCGACGAGATTCCCGCGCACCAGCACTGGACCCTGCGCCTGCTCGACGCCCAGCTCGAACACCCACGTGCCCGCTGCATTGCCGCGCGCGGCCCCTTCACCCTCGAGGACGAACGCGCGCTGTTCGCCACCGAGGGCTTCGATGTGCTGGTGAGCAAGAACAGCGGTGGCCATGCCACCGAGGCCAAGCTGCAGGTCGCCCGCGAGCGCGGCCTGCCGGTACTGCTGCTGGCACGCCCCGAACTGCCTGAGGTGGAGCGCAGCTTCGCCGATCCCGACACCCTGTGGCAGGCCCTGCAGCCGCTGCTCCGAGATTTCCGATGAAGACCGCAATCTACGCCCGCGTGCTGTTCGCCGGCCCCGACCTCAAGCATGGCAGCTTCGCCGAGCTGACCCGCCGCCAGTTCAGCGAACAATTCGGCGCTGCCGTGCTGGAGGATCTGTTCGATACCGGCGCTGGCTACGACGAGCTCTGGGCGCGGGTGCGCGAATGCCTGAACGCTAACGAGCTGCCACTATTGCTCGTCGATCTCGACCCGTTAGGCAGCAGCCCGCAGTTGGACTGGCTGCGCGGCGAGCTGCAGGCCCTGGCCGGCGAGCGTGCCGATCAGCTGTTCGCCTGCGCAGGCAATAACGAGGACGTGGTGGCGCTGGCCAAACTGATCCAGCAGCCGGACAAGCATCTGGGCTGCGTGGAGGTGCCGCAGCTGCCGGCCAGTCACAGCTGGTCGTGCATCCCGCCGCACCGCTACCGCGTGCTGCTGTGCAACGGCCCGCGCTGCACCCGGCGCGGCGCCCTGCCGCTATGGAAGCTGCTGCGCGAGGAGCTGAAGGCGGCCGGTCGGCTGGAAACCGTGGACGGCGTGCATATCACCCGCACCCAGTGCCAGTTCCCCTGCGACCAGGGGCCGACCCTGAGTGTCTACCCGAGCGGCGAGTGGTACCGCATCCGCGATGCGGCCGAGGTGAGGTGCCTGGTGCAGCAGCGCTTCGTCGAGGAGCGCGCGGTACCCGAGCTGATCATGCGCGCATGATCTTGGGTGAAACCGGCGTGTGGGTTACGCGGGTTTCACCCGCCCTACCTATGGGACGACCCACGCGGGGAGACAGCGCCCTCTCCCATAAATGGGAGAGGGCGCACACTCACAGGTTCATCACATCGAGGAAGCGCGGCGTGGCGCTGTCGTCGATCTTCAGGCTCTGGAAGTCGAACAGGTTGCGGTCGGCCAGCTGCGACGGCACCACGTTCTGCAGGGCGCGGAACATGATCTCGGTGCGGCCCGGGCTCTTGCGCTCCCACTCGGTGAGCATTTCCTTGACCACCTGGCGCTGCAGGTTTTCCTGCGAGCCGCACAGGTTGCACGGGATGATCGGGAATTCCTTCATCACCGAGTAGGCCTCGATGTCCTTCTCGCTGCAGTAGGCCAGCGGGCGGATCACCACGTTGCGCCCATCGTCGGACAGCAGCTTGGGCGGCATGGCCTTCAGCGTGCCGCCGTAGAACATGTTGAGGAAGAAGGTCTCGAGGATGTCGTCGCGGTGGTGACCGAGCGCCATCTTGGTCGCGCCGATCTCGTCGGCGTAGGTGTACAGGGTGCCGCGGCGCAGGCGCGAGCACAGTGAGCAGGTGGTCTTGCCCTCCGGGATCTTCTCCTTCACCACCGAGTAGGTGTCCTTCTCGATGATGTGGTACGGCACGCCGATGGACTCCAGATAGGCCGGCAGCACGTGCTCGGGGAAGCCAGGCTGCTTCTGGTCCATGTTCACCGCGACGATCTCGAACTGGATCGGCGCCACCTTCTGCAGGTACAGCAGCACGTCGAGCATGGTGTAGCTGTCCTTGCCGCCGGACAGGCAGACCATCACCTTGTCGCCGTCCTCGATCATGTTGAAGTCGGCAATGGCCTCGCCGACCTGGCGGCGCAGGCGCTTCTGCAGTTTGTTCTGGTTGACCGAGAGGGTGCTGGGCATGGTGCTGGAGAATCCGGGGTGAAGGCGAAAAGCTGGCTATTTTACGCACAAAGCCGGCTCGCGGCAGCCCGTGTTAGGCTCAGCCGATGAACAACGACCTCGACCCCGCCCTCGACCTTGCCGAGCAACTGCACGAACTGCTGCGCGCCGCGCCCGCCGGCATCAGCGAGTTCCAGCTGATCCAGCAGCTCAAGGCGCGCCGCTCCACGCATATCCCGCACCTGGAACTGGCCGACAAGCTGGTGCTGTTCCGCACCCATTTCCTGCTGTTCAACGCCCTGTACCGGTTGCGCGAGCACCTCTGGGGCCGCCAGGAGGCCCACCTGCACATCAGCCCGCTGTGCGTGCAGCTACAGCCCTGGCGCCCCGGCAGCGTGGCACTGGCCGAGCACGATCCGCTGCGCGACTACTACCTCGACCTGCAGCACCTGCGCGACACCACCGAGCGCGACGTGGAGAAGCTGCTGGCCAGCTTCTGGACGCGCATGCAGGGCGGTGACGAGAAACGCGCGGCTCTGGAGCTGTTCGAACTGGACGGCGACCGGCCGCTCGACCTCGCCAGCATCAAGCTGCGCTACCGCCAGCTGGTGAGCCAGCACCACCCGGACCGCGGCGGCAGCACCGAGCGCCTGCAGTCGATCAACCTGGCGATGGAAATACTGCAGCGCTATTACGGCTGACTCTTAGAGAGCGATTCGCTCTAAAGCCGCGGCTCACGCGGGCTGCGCCCTTCTCCTATACTGCGGCATACGGTCGCAGTAAGTTCGGCCTGCACCCGGTGACGCTGAGCACGCGTACCGGGCGTTACGCTCGGGGGCGATCGACAATAAAAAGAGGAGGTGTCTGCATGATCCACCATGTTTGGGGGCTCTTCACCCATCCCGACCAAGAGTGGCAGGAAATCCGTGGCGAGGAAGAAACCATCAGCCACATGTACCTGACCCACGTCCTGATTCTCGCGGCCATACCGGCGATCTGCGCCTACTTCGGCACCACCGAGGTGGGCTGGACGGTCGGCGATGGCGACCCGGTCAAGCTCACCGCGGCCAGCGCGCTGCAGATGACCATCATGTCCTACCTGGCGATGCTCGCCGGCGTGGCCGTGATGGGCGCCTTCATCCACTGGATGGCGCGCACCTACGACTCCAACCCGACCCTGACCCAGTGCGTGGTCTTCGCCGCCTACACCGCCACGCCGCTGTTCATCGGCGGGGTCGCCGCGCTCTACCCGAGCCTGTGGCTGGGCATGTTCGTCGGCACCGCGGCCATCTGCTACACAGTCTACCTGCTGTATGCCGGTATCCCCACCTTCATGGGCATCCCCGAAGACGAGGGCTTCATGTTCTCCAGCTCGGTGTTGGCCGTGGGCCTGGTGGTGCTGGTGGCGATGATCGCCTGCTCGGTGATCCTCTGGGGCTTTGGCGTGGGGCCTGTCTACACCAGCTGATTGGAAACCCGGCCTGCCGCCACAGGGAGCCGCCTTCGGGCGGCTTCGTGTTTTATGCCGCGCCTCGGCCCGGCATAATCACGCCATGCCCGAACTTCTCCACGCACGCGTCGAAGCCTGCTACCAGCTGGCCGAAGACTTCTTCAAGCGCCGCTTCCCACGCCCCGAAGTCAGCTTCAAGCTGCGCGGGCAGAAGGCCGGCGTCGCCCACCTGCAGGAAAACCTGCTGCGCTTCAACCCCAAGCTCTATGCGGAAAACCGCGAGCACTTCCTCAAGCAGACGGTGGCCCACGAAGTCGCCCATCTGGTCGCGTACCAGCTGTTCGGCCCGCGCATCCAGCCACATGGCGAGGAATGGCAGCTGATCATGCGCGGGGTCTACGAGCTGCCGCCGGAGCGCTGCCACCACTACGAGGTGGGCCGGCGCAAGAGCACCCGCTACCTCTACCTGTGCCAGTGCCCGGACGGCGAGTTCCCCTTCTCCAGCCAGCGCCATCGCCTGGTGGCCCAGGGGCGCCGCTACTTCTGCCGGCGCTGCCGGACGACCCTGGTGTTCAGCGGCGAGCAGCGCATCGAGTAGTCCCCGCCGCCACCCGCGAAGCGGCCTCGCTCGGCTGTCGGCGCTCAGGCCAACTCGGCGCGCAGCTGCCTGGCCGCCGCCACCATGTTGACCAGCGCCGCCTCGGTCTCCGCCCAGCCACGGGTCTTCAGGCCGCAGTCCGGGTTGACCCACAGGCGCTCAGCCGGCACCCGTCGGGCGGCCTTCTTCATCAGGCGCACCATCTCGGCGCGGTCCGGCACCCGCGGCGAGTGGATGTCGTAGACGCCGGGGCCGATCTCGTTGGGGTAGTCAAAGCGCTCGAAGGCCTCCAGCAACTGCATATCCGAGCGCGAGGTCTCGATGGTAATGACGTCGGCGTCCATCGCCGCGATGGACTCGATCACGTCGTTGAACTCGCTGTAGCACATGTGGGTATGGATCTGCGTCTCGTCGCGCACCCCCGAGGCGCACAGGCGGAACGCCTCGGTGGCCCAGTCCAGGTAGTGCTGCCAACCGGCCTTGCGCAGCGGCAGGCCCTCGCGGAAGGCCGCCTCGTCGATCTGGATGACCCTGATGCCGGCCGCCTCCAGGTCCACTACCTCGTCGCGGATGGCTAGGGCCAGCTGGCGCGCCTGCTGCTCGCGGGGGATGTCGTCGCGCGCGAAGGACCACATCAGCATGGTCACCGGGCCGGTCAGCATGCCCTTCATCGGCTTGTCGGTGCAGCCCTGCGCGTAGCGAATCCAGTCCACCGTCATCGGTCGCGGGCGCGACAGGTCGCCATAGATCAGCGCCGGCTTCACGCAGCGCGAGCCGTAGCTCTGCACCCAGCCGAAGCGGGTGAAGGCGTAGCCGTCGAGCTGTTCGGCGAAGTACTCGACCATGTCGTTGCGCTCGGCCTCGCCGTGCACCAGCACGTCCAGTCCCAGCTGCTCCTGCAGCGTCACTGCATGGCGTATTTCGCTGTGCATGGCCTCGGTGTACGCGGCTACCGACAGCTTGCCGGCCCTGAACGCCTGGCGCGCCAGGCGGATGGCCGGAGTCTGCGGGAAGGAGCCGATGGTGGTGGTGGGAAACAGCGGCAGCCTGAGCCGTGCACGCTGCCGCACGCTGCGCTCGGCGAAAGGCGACGGGCGCCGGCTGTGTTCGGGACGAATCGCCGCCAGGCGCTCCTGCACCGCCGGCTTGTGGATGCGCGACGAGGAGGCGCGGCTGCCCCGTGCCGCGCGACTGGCGAGTAGCGCGGCACGCACCTCGGGATCCTGCGGCTCGCGCAGGGCGCGGGCCAGCACGGCGACTTCCGCGCATTTCTGCACGGCGAAGGCCAGCCAGCTTTTCAGCTCGGCATCCAGCCGGTCCTCGCGGCGCAGATCGACCGGCACGTGCAGCAGCGAGCAGCTGGGCGCCAACCACAGGCGTGCACCGAGGCGTTCGTGGGCTTCGCGCAGCAGCCCCAGGGCCTGGTCGAGGTCGCTGCGCCAGATGTTGCGACCGTCGACCACGCCCAGCGACAGCACCTTGTAGGCCGGCAGGCGGTCGAGGATGGCTGGGAACTGCTCCGGGGCGCGCACCAGGTCGATGTGCAGTCCGTCCACCGGCAGGCCGGCGGCCAGGCCGAGGTTGTCCTCCAGGCCGGCGAAGTAGGTGGCGATCAGCTTGCGGCACGGCTCGCGCTGCAGCAGGTTGTAGGTGCGCTCGAAGGCGTTCTTCCAGGTCTGCGGCAGGTCCAGCGCCAGGATCGGTTCGTCGATCTGCACCCAGTCGATGCCCAGCCCGGCCAGGCGCTGGAGAATCTCGCCGTAGACCGGAACCAGGCGTTCGAGCAGCTCGAGGCGGTCGAACTCGCCGCCCTTGCACTTGCCCAGCCACAGGTAGGTCAGCGGGCCGATCAGCGCCGGCTTGAGGGCGTGCCCCAGGGCCAGGCCCTCCTCCACTTCCTCGAACAGCTGCTCCCAGCTCAGGCTGAACTGCTGATCGGCGGAGAATTCGGGGACCAGGTAGTGGTAGTTGCTGTCGAACCACTTGGTGAGCTCTTGGGCGTGGACACCGCCGCAGCAGCTGTTCTGGCTGCTCTTGTTCCGAGAAACCCCACGGGCCATGCCGAACAGGGTGTCGAGGGTCGGCTGGGCGCCGTGCCGCCGGAAGCGCTCGGGGATCACGCCGAACATCAGCGAGTGGGTCAGCACCTGGTCGTACCAGGCGAAGTCGCCCACCGGCAGCAGCTCGATGCCGGCGTCCTTCTGCAGCTGCCAGTGCGCGGCGCGCAGCTCGCGGCCGACGGCGCGCAGGCCGGCTTCGTCGAGCTCGCCCTGCCAATGGGCTTCCAGGGCCTTCTTCAGTTCGCGGTCGCGGCCGATGCGGGGAAAGCCGAGGTTGTGGGCCAGTGCCATCTGTCTGTCTCCTTGCAGGTCAATGGCGCACATTCTCGACAGCGACCACTCCATGAGACAAACTCAACATATTCTTGATCATCACAAATTTCATTCATTGAGATTCGCTCATGCTGGAATTGCGCCACCTCAAGACCCTGCACGCCCTGCGCGAAGCCGACAGCCTGGTGGAAGCCGCCGAGCGCCTGCACCTGACCCAGTCGGCGCTGTCCCACCAGTTCAAGGAGCTGGAGGAGCGCCTGGGCATGCAGCTGTTCGTGCGCAAGACCAAACCGGTGCGCTTCACCAGCGCCGGCCTGCGCCTGTTGCAGCTGGCCGACAGCCTGCTACCGCAGCTGCGCGCCGCCGAGCGCGACCTGGCGCGCCTGGCCGGCGGTACCGCGGGCCGCCTGCACATGGCCATCGAGTGCCACAGCTGCTTCCAGTGGCTGATGCCGACCATCGACCAGTTCCGCGACGCCTGGCCGGAAGTGGAACTGGACCTGGCCTCGGGCTTCTCCTTCGCCCCGCTGCCGGCGCTGGCCCGCGGCGACCTCGACCTGGTGGTGACCTCCGACCCGGTGGAGCTGCCCGGCATCACCTACGTGCCGCTGTTCACCTACGAGGCGCTGCTGGCGGTGGCCAACCAGCACCCGCTGGCGAGCCGGCCCTACATCCAGCCCGAGGACCTGGAGCGCGAGACGCTGATCACCTACCCGGTGGAGCGCGACCGCCTGGACATCTTCACCCGCTTCCTCGAACCGGCCGACATCGAGCCGGCGCAGGTGCGCACCTCCGAGCTGACCGTGATGATGATGCAGCTGGTGGCCAGCGGCCGCGGCGTCTGCGGGCTGCCCAACTGGGCGCTGCACGAGTACAGCTCGCGCGGCTACGTCACCGCCAAGCGCCTGGGCGACAAGGGCCTGTTCGCCACGCTCTACGCCGGCATCCGCGCCGACATGCTGGATGCGCCCTTCATGCGCGACTTCCTGCTCACCGCCAAGGACACCTCCTTCGCCACCCTCGAGGGGGTCAGCGCGGCACGCGGCTGAGCCGGCACCTTTTCCCGGTGCCGGCGTCGAATGCATGACGCCCCCACCGGTTCCCGCGCCATGAAGCTCTTCCCGCCCCTGCTGTGCACCGCCTGCCTGCTGCTGAGCCTGCCCACCCTCGCCGATCATGCGCGTGGCGGCTGGCCCCAGGGCCAGCGGGACTGGGAGGCCGAGTACCGCGACGGCCCCTGCCGGGTCAAGGAAGAGTTCGAGGACGATGGCTACGAGGTCGAGATCAAGTGCCGACACGGCCACGGCGCGCACTGGCGCGGCGAGTGGAAGGAGGAATTTCGCGTCGGCGCCTGCAAGGTCAAGCGCGAAGCCAAGTTCGACGAGTACAAGGAAGAGGTGGAGTGCGATGACGACTAGTCGACGACAAAAAGCCCGCCTCCCCCTCGGCGCCGACTAAGCTTGGATCAAGAGCACCGATCCTGAGCAGCCAGGCCAGTCGAACATGGGCTCACTGTGGCAGTCAGAAACACCCCAGACCGCGCTCCCCCTGAGCGACCCTGAGCCGCTGTTATCGTCGAAAAAGCCCCGCCGCAAACGCACCTGGAGCCGCCTGACCTGGCCACTGCTGGTGCTCCTGCTGATCGCCCTGGGCATAGTCGCCTACCGCGAGCTCACCACCGCGCGCCTGCAGGCCCGCGAGTTCAGCCGCTACGCCGCCAGCCTGAGCTACCGGGTCGAGCCCGGCCCGAGCCCGGCCATCCTGTTTCCCAGCGACGGCCCCTTTGACAAGCGCCTGGGCTACGCGCACCTGCCGCTGCTGCTGGAGCGCCTGCAGCAACGGCAATTCCTGATTACCGCCCAGGCGCGCCAGTCCGATGCCCTGCGCGCCTACGCCGGCCACGGTTTCTTCCCGCCCTTCGCCGAGAAGATGCAGGCCGGCCTGGCCATCAGCGACTGCCGCGGCGATCCGCTGTACCTGTTCCGCTACCCGCAGCAGCTCTACCCGCAGTTCAGAGACATCCCGCCGCTGGTGGTCAGCAGCCTGCTGTTCATCGAGAACCGCCACCTGCTCGCTGCCGACCAGCCACTGGCCAACCCGGCGGTGGACTGGCCGCGCTTCGCCAGGGCGGCGCTGTCGCAGGTCGGCAAGAGCTTCGCCCTGCAGGAACAGTCGGCCGGTGGCAGCACCCTGGCCACCCAGCTGGAGAAGTACCGCCACTCGCCCGACGGCCTGACCCTCTCGGCCATGGAAAAGCTGCGGCAGATGGTGTCCGCCAGCGTGCGCGCCTACCAGCAGGGCCCGGAAACCTTAGCCACGCGCCAGCGCATCGTGCGCGACTACCTCAACAGCGTGCCGCTCTCCGCCGCCCCCGGCCACGGCGAGGTGCACGGCCTGGCCGACGGCCTGCGCGTGTGGTTCGGTGCCGACTTCGCGCGGGTCAACGCCCTCCTCGACCCGGCCCGCACGCCGCTGGCCAGCCGCACCGAGCGCGGCCTGGCGCTGCGCCAGGTGCTGGCCCTGATGATCGCCCAGCGCCGCCCCTCCTACTACCTGGCCCAGGGGCGCAAGGAGCTGGAGACGCTGACCGACAGCCATATCCGCGTGCTGGCCGGCGGCGGCGTGATCGACTGGGCGCTGCGCGACGCGGCGCTGGCGCAGCGCCTGCAGTTCCGCGACCTGGAGCAGTACCCGGCGATCCAGCCGGTGCAGGGCAACAAGGGCATCAGCGTGGCCCGCTCGCGGCTGTCCGGCCTGCTCAACCTGCCGTTGTACGACCTCGACCGCCTCGATCTGGCCGCCACCAGCACCCTCAACACCGAGCTGCAGCAGCAGGCCAGCGCCTACCTGCGCCAGCTGGCCAACCCGGAGTTCGCCGGGCAGATCGGCCTGTTCGGCGAACGCCTGCTGTCGCCGGAGAAGACCGCCGAGGTGCGCTACAGCTTCACCCTGTTCGAACGCAGCCCGGATGGCGCGCGGGTGCGGGTGCAGACCGACAGCACCGACCAGCCCTTCGACCTCAACGAGGGCAGCAAGCTGGAACTGGGCTCCACCGCCAAGCTGCGGGTGCTGACCACCTACCTGGAAGTGATCGCCGAGCTGCATGCGCGCTATGCCGGGCAGAGCGTGGACGCGCTGCGCAAGGTCGAGGTGGCGGCGCAGGATCACCTGAGCCGCTGGGTGCTCGACCAGCTGATCGCCAAGCCCGAGCAGAACCTGCGCGACACCCTGGAGGCGGCGCTGGAGCGCAAGTATTCGGCCAGCCCCTACGAGACCTTCTTCACCGGCGGCGGCGCGCACAGCTTCAGCAACTTCAAGCGCGAGGACAACGCACGCATCCCCACACTGCGCGTGGCCCTGCAGGAGTCGATCAACCTGCCCTTCATCCGCCTGCTGCGCGACCTGGTGCGCTACAGCACCTACCACGGCGCCAGCAACAGCGCGGCGCTGCTGCAGGACGACAAGCATCCACTGCGCGAGGGCTACCTCAAGCGCTTCGCCGACCGCGAGGGCACCACCTTCCTCCTGCGCTTCTGGCGCAAGTACCAGGGGCAGAGCGCCCAGCAGCGCCTGGACACCTTCCTCGAAGGCCTGCGCCCCACCGCCGTGCGCCTGGCCGCGGTGCACCGCTACCTGATGCCGGAGGTGGACCAGGCGACCTTCGCCACCTTCATCCGCGCCCACGCCAACGACAAGACCGAGAAACTCACCGACAAGAAGCTCCAGGCCCTGTACCTGGACTATGGCCCCGGCGCCTGGAGCCTGCCGGACCAGGGCTACATCGCCCGCGTGCACCCGCTGGAGCTGTGGCTGCTCGGCTACCTGATCGAAAATCCGCAGGCCAGCTTCAAGGACGCCGTGGCGGCCAGCGCCGAGGAGCGCCAGGAGGTCTACGGCTGGCTGTTCAAGACCCGCCACAAGAGCGCCCGCGACAGCCGCATCCGCACCCTGCTGGAGGTCGAGGCCTTCCTCGACATCCACCAGCGCTGGAAGCGCCTGGGCTACCCCTTCGAGCACCTGGTGCCGTCGCTGGCCACCGCCATCGGCAGCTCCGGCGACAGGCCGGCGGCGCTGGCCGAGCTGATGGGCATCATTCAGAACGACGGCATCCGCCAGCCCAGCGTGCGCATCGACAGCCTGCACTTCGCCGCCGGGACGCCCTATGAAACGCGACTGCAGCAGGACAGCCAGCGTGGCCAGCGGGTGCTGCCCTCGGAAGTAGCAGCGGCCCTGCGCGGTGCCCTCTCCCAGGTGGTCGAAGCCGGTACCGCGCGGCGCCTGCACGGCAGCTTCCAGTTGGCCGACGGCACGCCGCTGGTGCTCGGCGGCAAGACCGGCACCGGCGACAACCGCATCGAGAGCACCACCCGCGGCGGCCATGTGCTGAGTTCGCGGGCGATGAACCGCACCGCCACCTTCGTCTTCTACCTGGGGCCGCGCCACTTCGGCACCCTCACCGCCTTCGTACCGGGCCAGGCGGCGGAAGGTTTCCGCTTCACCTCGGCGCTACCGGTGCAGGTGCTCAAGGGCATGGCGCCGCTCCTTACACCCTATCTGGAGCCGACTGCGCAGACCGGTTGCAGCCAGCCTCCCGGCGCGACGCAGGTACGCCTGTTGTAGTCCTCAATCGGGAAGACACTCGGCATCCAGGGCATGCACCTCGCGCAGGGAGCAATGTTCCAGCACCGCCTCGCGGCATTGGCGCCCGACGACCAGGCTGTCGCCCTGCAGGGCCCAGCTGGCTTCCGGTAGCTCGAGGCGCGCCAGTTCGGCGCAGCTGGCCGTGTCGAAGATCGTCAGCTCGCCACCCGAGCCGCTGAAACTCTGCACCAGCAGGCGCCGCTCGGCGCGATCCAGATACACGCCGTCACGCCGCCAGATGCCACCGTCGACCTGGCACAGGGCGGCGTCCCGGCGGATACGCAGCGGCGGCTCGGGAAAGCTGTCCACCTCGCCGTCCAGCTTGTAGTTATCGAACTCCACCCGCACCCGCTCGCCGACGCCGACATAAAGCGCGGCCGTCTCCGGCGCGATGGCCAGCGGGCGGTAGCCGCAGTCGGCCTGGGCGCTGGCGCTCAGCAGGGCCAGGCCCAGCAGCAGAAATCTGTTCATCCATGAATCCTCGGACACAAAAAAGCCGATGCACAGGCATCGGCTTTCGGAAACAACGCAGCGCCTTACTCGGCCTTGGCCTTCTCGGCGGCTTCCTTGATCAGGGTCTGCAGCTCACCCTTCTCGAACATCTCGGTCATGATGTCGCTGCCGCCGACCAGCTCGCCGGCCACCCACAGCTGGGGGAAGGTCGGCCAGTTGGCGTACTTGGGCAGGTTGGCGCGGATTTCCGGGTTCTGCAGGATGTCCACGTAGGCGAACTTCTCGCCGCAGGCCATCACCACCTGCGCGGCGCGAGCGGAGAAGCCGCACTGCGGCGCGTTCGGCGAGCCTTTCATGTACAGCAGGATGGTGTTGTTGGCGATCTGCTCTTTGATGGTATCGATAATATCCACGACTCACCTCGTCTGAACTTTCCCGGACCTGTGCCGGGCGCGGTGGCGCGATTGTACACGAAAGACCCAGCGCCTGGGTCGGGGATGGCTAAGCTGAGGAGAAACCGGAAGGAGGATCGGGCGCCGTGCCGAAGCGGTTGATCGAGGCGCTGACTGCGCTGTGCCTAAGCTGCTCCCTGCAGGCTGCGGATGCCGCAACCTTCGAGGTGGGTTTCTACGACTACCCGCCGATGATGATCGAGGATGGCAGGCGCGGCATCTACCAGGACATCTTCGACGAGCTGGCGAGGATCACCGGCGATCGCTTCAACGTGCAGTACTACCCCTATCCGCGCATCGGCCTGCTGTTCAACGAGGGCAAGCTCGATATCGAGCCCGGCGTCTACCCCGGCTGGGTGAAGGACCAGAAGATCCCGGGAATCTTCTCGCTGCCCTTCGGCAAGGTGGTCGACAGCCTGGTCTTCGCGCCGGGCAAGGCTTTCCCGGTAAGGCATCCCGAGGACCTGCGCGGCAAGTCGGTGGGCATGGTGCGTGGCTACGCCTACCCCGAGCTGGCTCCGCTGATCGCTTCCGGGCAGTTGGACCGGCGCAACGGCCTGAGCGAGCAACAGCTGCTGAGCATGCTGGCCAAGTCACGCTTCGACCAGATCATCGTCAACAAGGCCATTGCCCAGTATCACCAGCTCAAGATCGTGGAATACCGGCGGCTGGAAATAGGCGACGTGATCAGTTCCTACGATGTCAGCATGCGCATCCAGCCCAGGCACGCGGCCTGGGTGGACAAGCTGGATGCCGCGCTCGCGCGGCTCAAGCAGAACGGCACCATCGAGAGGATCTACGCCGCCTACGGAGTGGATCTCTAGGCAGCCTCCACGCGCACCGGCACGCCATTGAGCGCCGCGTTGCCGGATACCGCGTCGAGCTGGCGCTCATCGGTCAGGTCGTTGGCGCTGGCACCCGGCTGGGCGCTGGCAATCGCCATCTGCACGCCGGGCCGGGCATGCCCCCAGCCGTGCGGCAGGCTGACCACACCGGGCATCATCTCGTCGCTGGCCAGTGCCTCCACCTCGATCACCCCAACCCGCGACTGCACGCGCACGCGCTGACCGTCACTCAGGCCTCTGCCGGCCATATCGTCGGGGTGCATCAGCAGCTGGTGGCGCGGCTTGCCCTTCACCAGGCGCTGGTAGTTGTGCATCCAGGAGTTGTTGCTGCGCACATGGCGGCGGCCGATCAGCAGCAGCTCGCCGGCCGCCGGTTGCGGCTCGGCGGCAAAGCGCGCGAGGTCCGCGACCAGCAGCTCGGGAGCGGCCTCGATGGCCTTGGATTCGGTCTTAAGGCGCGCCGCCAGGTTCGGCTTGAGCGGGCCCAGGTCGATGCCATGTGGCGCGTCGCGCAGCGCCGCCAGGCTGAGCTTGTGCTCGGACTTGTCGCCATAGGGGCCGAAGCGCAGGCCCATGTCGATCATCTGCTGCGGCGGCATCGTCGGCTTCAGCTCGGTGCCGTTCTTCGCGGCGAAGGCCTGGGCCAGGCCGACGAAGATCTCCCAGTCGTCCAACGCACCTGCAGGCTTGGCCAGCACCGCCTCGTTGAAGCGGGTGACGTTGCGCACGGCAAACATGTTGAAGGTGGTGTCGTAGTGGTCGTGCTCCAGCGGCGCGGTGGGCGGCAGGATCAGGTCGGCGTGACGGGTGGTCTCGTTGATGTAGAGGTCCACCGCGACCATGAAGTCCAGCCCCTCCAGGGCCTGCTCCAGCTGGCGGCCGTTGGGGGTGGACAGCACCGGGTTGCCGGCCACCGTTATCAGCGCGCGGATCTGCCCCTCGCCGGGGGTGAGCATCTCCTCGGCCAGGGCCGCCACCGGCAGCTCGCCACCGTATTCCGGCAGGCCGGAGACGCGGCTCTGCCAGACGTTGAAGTGGCCGCCCGAGGTGCTCGCCACCAGGTCGACGGCCGGGCTGGTGCACAGGGCGCCGCCGACGCTGTCGAGGTTGCCGGTGACCAGGTTGATCAGCTGGATCAGCCAGTGACACAGACTGCCATAGGCCTGAGTGGAAACGCCCATGCGCCCATAGCACACCGCCGACTCGGCGGCGGCGAAATCGCGGGCCAGCTGGCGGATGTCCTGCGCCGGCACGCCGCAGCGCGCGCTCATGGCCTCGGCGGTGAACGGCGCGATGGCCTCGCGGACCTGCTCCAGGCCGTTGACCGGCAGGTGGCTGGCGCGGGTCAGGCCCTCGTCGAACAGGGTATTGAGCAGGCCGAGCAGCAGCGCGGCGTCGTTGCCCGGGCGCACGAACAGATGCTGGTCGGCCATGGCCGCCGTCTCGCTGCGCCGCGGGTCGACCACCACCAGCCTGCCGCCGCGCGCCTTGAGCGCCTTGAGGCGCTTCTCCACGTCCGGCACGGTCATGATGCTGCCGTTGGAGGCCAGCGGGTTGCCACCGAGGATCAGCATGAACTGGGTGTGGTCGATGTCCGGGATCGGCAGCAGCAGGCCGTGGCCGTACATCAGGTAGCTGGTCAGATGGTGCGGCAGCTGGTCCACCGAGGTGGCGGAGAAGCGGTTGCGCGTCTTCAGCTGGCCGAGGAAGTAGTTGCTGTGGGTCATCAGCCCATAGTTGTGCACGCTGGGGTTGCCCTGGTACACGGCCACGGCGTTCTTGCCGTGCTCGGCCTGGATCGCCGACAGACGCTCGGCGACCAGCGCGAAGGCCGCGTCCCAGGCGATCGGTTGCCACTGCCCATCGACCTTGCGCAGCGGCTGGCGCACGCGGTCCGGGTCGTTCTGGATGTCCTGCAGGGCCACCGCTTTCGGGCAGATATGGCCACGGCTGAAGCTGTCCTGGGCATCGCCCTTGATCGAGAGGATCTGGCGGCTGCCGTCTGCCTGGTCTGCGGTTTCGATGGTCAGGCCGCAGATGGCCTCGCACAGGTGACAGGCACGGTGATGGAGGGTCTTGGTCATGGCCTAGCCTCATTGTTCTGTTCGAGACGACCGGTCGGGTCGTGGAAACAAGACTATGGAGGCTGGAGAGGGGGTTGGCCAGAGGCCTTCATTTCGTGAATCGGCGGGCATCATGCCCGCCGATTCGGGCTGCAATCATGTTCGACAGGGGGCAGGGCCCCGCATCGATCAGCGGATTGCGGTGATGGTGCCCTTGTTGCCGGTCACCTTGACGTTAACCGACTTGTACACCATGTAATCCTGCACGCTGACTTCATAGCGCGGCGCGACGATCAGGTCGGCACCGGAGCTTTTCACTGCTTTGAAGGCTGCGGCGGATTTGGCGGTGGCCACCGGGTCCAGGCCCAGGGCGAAACCACCTTCGCCACCACCATAGGTCACGCCATCGGCGTACTGGGAGTCGCCACCCAGCTTGAACATGCCGAACAGGATGTTCACCGAAGACTCGCCACTGATGGACTCGCCGACTTTCACGTCCGCTTTCAGGTTGGTTTCCACTTCACCGTTGAGCGGGGCGCTCGGCTGGCTGTAGTTCTGGCTGGCACAGCCAGTCAGCAGGGCCAGAGCGGAAAGGGCGGCGGCATAGGCTACGTGTTTCATGCAAGACTCCTTTGCATTGCTATCCATGAAGCCCCGTTGCGGGGCGGGTGCCATTCCAGGCGGGGCGCATGGTAGGAGCGGGGATTTGGCACGGGCAAGCCGATGTGTCACTTTTGTGACGGCAGCCGCAGGCCGAGGAGAAATCGTCCGCCCGGGGCTCATTTGCTCCGGTGCGTCTTTTCCTTATAAGATCGCGCCTCCCCCATCCGTCGCCCCGCGCGGCTCCAGCCGTTGAGCGGACTGCTTTTCCCCGGAAAAACCGGGCCGCGACCGTTGTCGAAATAAGGTAGTAAGAAGATGAGCGCCAGGCACTTTCTCTCGTTGATGGATTACAGCCCCCAGGAACTGGCCGGGCTGATCCGTCGAGCCATCGAGCTGAAGGACCTGCGCCAGCGCGGCGTGCTGTTCGAGCCGCTGAAGGGGCGCGTGCTGGGCATGATCTTCGAGAAGGCCTCGACCCGTACCCGCCTGTCCTTCGAGGCCGGCATGATCCAGCTCGGCGGCCAGGCCATCTTCCTCTCCCCGCGCGACACCCAGCTGGGCCGTGGCGAGCCGATCGGCGACACCGCCATCGTCATGTCCAGCATGCTCGACGCGGTGATGATCCGCACCTTCGCCCACGGCAACCTCACCGAGTTCGCCGCGCACAGCACGGTGCCGGTGATCAACGGCCTGTCCGACGATCTGCACCCCTGCCAGCTGCTGGCCGACATGCAGACCTTCGCCGAGGCGCGCGGCAGCATCGCCGGCAAGACCGTGGCCTGGATCGGCGACGGCAACAACATGTGCAACAGCTACCTGGAAGCGGCCGTGCAGTTCGACTTCCAGCTGCGTATCGCCTGCCCCGAGGGCTACGAGCCCAAGGCCGAGTTCATCCAGGCCGCCGGCGACCGCGTGCGGATCGTCCGCGACCCGCGCGAGGCGGTGGCCGGCGCCCATCTGGTGAGCACCGACGTGTGGACCTCCATGGGCCAGGAAGAGGAAAGCGCCAGGCGCCTCAAGCTGTTCGCGCCCTACCAGGTCAACCGCGCCCTGCTCGACGCCGCCGACCCGAGCGTGATCTTCCTGCACTGCCTGCCGGCCCACCGCGGCGAGGAAATCAGCGCGGACCTGCTCGACGACCCGCGCTCGCTGGCCTGGCAGCAGGCCGAGAACCGCCTGCACGCGCAGAAAGCGCTGCTGGAAATGCTGGTCGCCCCGGGTTACCGCAACGCATGAGCCAGCTGCTGCTGTCCCTGCGCCAGCTGGCCTGCGGCTACCAGGGCCATCGCATCGTGCAGGCGCTCGACCTGCACCTCAACGCCGGCGACATCGGCTGCCTGCTCGGCCCCTCCGGCTGCGGCAAGACCACCACCCTGCGCGCCATCGCCGGCTTCGAGCCGGTGCAGGAAGGTGAGATCGAGCTGGCCGGCGAGGTGATCTCGCGCGCCGGCTTCACCCTGGCGCCGGAGAAGCGCCGCATCGGCATGGTGTTCCAGGACTACGCGCTGTTCCCCCACCTCAACGTGGCGGACAACGTGGCCTTCGGCATCCGCAAGCACCCCGAGCGCGAGCGCATCACCGCCGAGCTGCTGGAGCTGGTCAAGCTCGGCCACCTGGGCAAGCGCTTCCCCCACGAGCTGTCCGGCGGCCAGCAGCAGCGCGTGGCCCTGGCCCGCGCGCTGGCACCGGAGCCGCAGCTGCTGCTGCTCGACGAGCCCTTCTCCAACCTCGACGGCGAGCTGCGCCGGCGCCTCAGCTTCGAGGTGCGCGACATCCTCAAGGCGCGCGGCACCAGCGCCATCCTGGTCACCCACGACCAGGAGGAAGCCTTCGCCGTCAGCGATCACGTCGGCGTGTTCAAGGATGGCCGGCTGGAGCAGTGGGATACCCCCTTCAACCTGTACCACGAGCCGCTGACGCCCTTCGTCGCCAGCTTCGTCGGCCAGGGCTACTTCATCCGCGGCCAGCTGCTGAGTCCCGACACGGTGCAGACCGAGCTGGGCGTGATCCGCGGTAACCGCGCCTACACCCTGGCCCCGGGCAGCGCGGTGGACGTGCTGTTGCGCCCCGACGACATAGTGCCGGACGACCAGAGCCCGCTGCGTGCCCAGATCGTCGGCAAGACCTTCCTCGGCGCCGCCACCCTGTACCGCCTGCAGCTGCCGACCGGCAGCCAGCTGGAAGCGATCTTCCCCAGCCACGCCGACCACCTGCCGGGCCAGCAGGTCGGCATCCGCGTCGCCGCCGACCACCTGGTGGTGTTCGCCGCGCCCGGCAGCGTGGCCGCCCATGTCAGCCTGGGCGAGTCCGGCGTGCGCCGCTACAGCAGCAGCTGAACGGCGCGCCGCGCCTTACACGAACAACCTGCCGCTGGCCACCAGCACCGCCTGGCCGGCGATCTGCACCCGCTCGCCCAACACCCTGCAGTGCAGCTCGCCGCCACGCGCCGAACACTGGTAGGCGCTCAGCTCGTGCCTGCCCAGGCGCCCGGCCCAGTAGGGCGCCAGTATGCAATGGGCCGAGCCGGTGACCGGGTCCTCGTCGATGCCGATGCCCGGGGCGAAGTAGCGCGAGACGAAATCGTGGTTGCGCCCCGGCGCCGTGACTATCACGCCGAGCCCGGGCAATCCGGCCAGCGCGGCCAGGTGCGGCGTGCAGGCGCGCACCGCCTGCTCGGACTCCAGCTCCGCCAGCAGCTCCTTGCCCAGCTGCACCGCCAGCACCTTCTGCCCCAGCACCCGCTCGACCTCGGCCTGCATGTCCACCGGCGCCAGGCCGATCGCCGGAAAATCCAGCACCAGCCGGCCAGGCTCGCGGCTGACCGCCAGCGCGCCGGACAGGCAGACGAACTCCAGGCGCTCGCCCGCCTCGCCATACACCTCGAACAGCACATGGGCCGCGGCCAGGGTGCCGTGGCCACACAGCGGCACCTCGCAACTGGGGGTGAACCAGCGGATGCGCCAGACCGCACCCTCCTTCACCACGAAGGCGGTCTCCGCCAGGTTGTGCTCGGCGGCGATGCGCTGCATCAGCTCCTCGCTCGGCCAGGCGTCCAGGCGATAGACCATGGCCGGGTTGCCGGTGAAGGGACGGTCGGCGAAGGCATCTATCTGGTGGAATTCGAACGGCATGCAGCGGTGCTCCCGGAGAATCGCAAGGGCCGCCAGCATGCCGCGCCCGCTAGCCGCCGGCGCGATACAGTCGCCTGCTTTTGCGCCCATACAGCTGCACTGTCTCAATGCGCGGCGGTCGAGCGCGGTGCAGCCCGAAATCGCGAAAAGTTCTGAAAGAACCGCTAAATCTCGGTAAATCAGCCACTTGCCGATCCTGGCACGCCGCCTGCTATGGCCGACTCCGGTCAGCACAACGGCGTGTCTGCCACTCAACCGACAACGACGTCACAGAAGCCCTGCCCCCTCGGGAGCCCGGCGCTGTGGCGTTTTTTTTTGCGTTATTTGGCCAACAGGAAGACCGCTATGAGCATGATCAAACCCACCCTGCTGTCACTCGCCATCGCCGCTGCCAGCTGCAGCCACGCCGCCTTCGCCGCCGAGGACTTCAGCAACCTGTTCACCCAGGGCAAGCCGATCCTCGACGCCCGCTACCGCTTCGAGAACGTCGACCAGGACAACGCCCTGCGCGACGCCAACGCCCAGACCCTGCGCACCCGCGCCGGCTTCCAGAGCGGCAAGTGGTACGGCCTGTCCGGCCTGGTCGAGGTGGACAACGTCAGCCGCCTGGGCGATGCCGCCTACAACGACACCCGCAACGGCCAGGGCGAGTACGCGGTGGTCGCCGACCCGGACGGCACCGAGGTCAACCAGGCCCTGCTGCGCTACGACCACCAGTACGGCAGCGCCGTGCTCGGCCGCCAGCGCATCAACCTGGACAACCAGCGCTTCATCGGCGGCGTGGCCTGGCGGCAGAACGAGCAGACCTACGACGGCGCCCTGGCCCAGCTCAAGCCGCTCGACGGCCTGACCCTGAGCTACGCCTACATCGACCAGGTCAACACCATCTTCGGCCCGGACAACGGCCGCTACGACAGCGCCGCCAACCCGGCCAACATCGACGGCCACAGCCACCTGATCAACGCCCAGTACGTGTTCATGCCGGAGCTGACCGCCACCGCCTACAGCTACCTGCTGGACCTCGACAACCTGGCCCTGACGCCTACCAGTGCCGAGGGCACGCTGTCCAGCCAGACCAGCGGCCTGCGCCTGAACGGCGCCATCGCCGGGGTCAGCTATGTGCTCGAGTACGCGCGCCAGAGCGACTACGACAGCAACCCGCAGGACCTCGACAGCGAGTACTACCTTGCGGAACTCGGCTACACCCTCAAAGGCGTGCAGCTGAAGGCCGGCTACGAAGTGCTGGGCGGCGACAGCGGCCCGGGCAACCGCGCCTTCCAGACCCCGCTGGCGACCAAGCACGCCTTCCAGGGCTGGGCCGACGTGTTCCTCACCACCCCGGCCGACGGTGTCGAGGACCTCTACTTCGGCGCCACCGCACCGCTGTTCGGCGGCACCCTGCAGGCCTGGTACCACGACTTCTCCACCGAGCAGGGCAGCGACGACTACGGCAGCGAGATCGACCTGTCCTACGCCCATCCGATTCCCGGGGTGAAGGGCCTGGTCGGCCTGGTCAAGTACGCCGCCTACGACTCGGACGACGAGGCGCGCAGCGTCGATACCGACAAGGTCTGGCTGCAGCTGCAGTACACCTACTGAAACCGGCAAGCGGCGCGCGGCCTCGCCGCGCGCCCGTGGAGGCAAGCCCATGAGTCGTCTTACCCTGGTTTTCGCGCTCGCCCTCGCCCTGCTCTGCCCGGCCGCCAGCGCCGCCATCGGCGATGCCGAGGCGATGAACCTGTCCGGCATGCAGCGCATGCTCAGCCAGCGCATCGCCAAGAGCTACCTGATGATCGGCGCCGAGGTGCGCAGCGAGCTGGCCATCGCCCAACTGGACCAGAGCGTGGCGCGCTTCGAGAGCAACTTCCTGGCCCTCGAGCAATACGCACCCAACGCGGACATCGCCGATGCCCTGCAAGGGGTCGGGCAGACCTGGCAGCAGTACCGCGAACTGGCCCTGTCGCGCCCCAGCCGCGAGCAGGCCGTGGCGCTGCTGCAGCTGAGCGACCAGTTGCTGGCGCAGAGCGAGGCGCTGGTGAAGCTGATTGAGGCGCACACCGGCAACGCCGGCGCCCGCCTGGTCAACCGCAGCGGCCGCCAGCGCATGCTCAGCCAGCGCATCGCCAAGCTGTACCTGGCGCTGAGCTGGAACCTGCCGCTGCCGGGCCTGGCCGAGGAGCTGCACAAGGCCAGCGCGGAATTCGAGGCCGCCCAGCAGGAACTGCTGGCCGCCGAGCAGAACACCCCGCAGATCAGCGCGGCGCTGCGCAAGGTGGAGGCGCAGTGGCGCTTCGCCCGCGCCGGCTTCCAGCTGTCGGCCGACTCGCACTACGTGCCGACGGTGATCGCCACCACCACCGAGACCCTGCTGTGGCAGATGAACGAGCTGACCAGCGCCTACGAACAGGTGATGCGCAGCGAGGGCTGAGGGCTCAGCCCTCGCTGCGCACCCGCTTCACCGCATCCAGCCAGCCGGCGTAGAGCTTGTCGCGGTGTTCCGCGGCCATGCGCGGGGTGAAGCGCTGCTGGCGGTGCCAGTGGCTGGCGATCTCGTCCAGGTCGCGGTACAGCCCGGCCTGCAGGCCGGCCAGGTAGGCCACGCCGAGGGCGGTGGTCTCGGTCACCTCCGGGCGCTCCACCGGCACGCCGAGGATGTCGGCGAGGAACTGCATGACCCAGTTGTTCACCACCATACCGCCGTCCACCCGCAGCGCGCTGGGTGCGGCGGCGCCGTCGCGGTGCATGGCCTCGAGCAGGTCGCGGGTCTGGTAGCACACCGACTGCAGGCCGGCGGTGACGATCTCCTTGATCCCGGTGTCGCGGCTCAGGCCGAAGATGGCGCCGCGCGCCTTGGGGTCCCAGTAGGGGGCGCCGAGGCCGGTGAAGGCCGGCACCAGGTACACCCCGCAGGCGTCGCCGGTCTGCTCGGCCAGGGCCTCGGTATCGCGCGCATGGCCGATCAGCTTGATGCCGTCGCGCAGCCATTGCACGGCGGCGCCGGCGACGAAGATGCTGCCCTCCACCGCGTAGCTGACCTGGCCGTTCAGGCGGTAGCCGACCGTGGTGAGCAGACGGTTCTGCGAGGCCACCGGGGTGGCGCCGGTGTTCTGGATCATGAAGCAGCCGGTGCCGTAGGTGCTCTTGACCATGCCGGGCTGGAAGCAGGCCTGGCCGATCAGCGCCGCCTGCTGGTCGCCGGCCATGCCCAGCACCGGGATGGCGGCGCCGAGCAGCTCGGGGGTGGTGACGCCGAAGTCGGCGGCGCAGTCCAGCACCTCCGGCAGCAGGCTGCGCGGGATGTCGAACAGTTCGAGCAGCTCCTCGTCCCACTGCTGGCTGTGGATGTTGAACAGCAGGGTGCGCGAGGCATTGCTGGCGTCGGTGCGGTGCGCCCGGCCAGCGCTGAGGCGCCACAGCAGGAAACAGTCGACGGTACCGAAGCGCAGCTCGCCACGCTCGGCGCGCTCGCGGGCGCCGGGCACGCTGTCGAGGATCCAGCGCAGCTTGGTGGCGGAGAAATAGGGGTCGATCAGCAGGCCGGTCTTCTGCGCCACGGCGGCCTCGTGGCCGGCGGCCTTGAGCCCGGCGCAGTAGTCGGCGGTGCGGCGGTCCTGCCAGACGATGGCCGGGTGGATCGGCGTGCCCGTGGCGGCATCCCAGACGATGGTGGTCTCGCGCTGGTTGGTGATGCCGATGGCGCGCACCTCCTCGGCCTTCAGGCCCTTGCTGGCCAGGGCCTGGCGACACACCTCGAGGGTGCTCAGCCAGATCTCCTCGGCGTCGTGCTCGACCCAGCCGTCCTTGGGGAAGTACTGCTTGAACTCGCGCTGGGCGCTGGCCAGCGGCAGGCCCTGGGCACTGAAGACGATGGCGCGGGAGCTGGTGGTGCCCTGGTCGATGGCGAGCAGATACTGGGACATGCGCGTTTCCTTGTTGTTATGGGTGGGCCCCGCTCGGGGGCTGGATCATTCCCGGCCGATGGCGGCGAAGCTGCCGCGGGTGTGCTCGGCCAGCACCTCGGCGCTCAGCTCCACCTCCAGGCCACGCCGCCCGGCGCTGACGTGGATGGTCGGATGCTGCCTGGCACTCTCGTCGATGAAGGTGCGCAGGCGCTTCTTCTGCCCCAGCGGGCTGATGCCGCCGACCAGGTAGCCGGTGCTGCGCTGGGCCAGCTGCGGGTCGGCCATGTCGGCCTTCTTGGCCCCGGCGGCGTGGGCCAGGGCCTTGAGATCGAGGCTGCCGGCCACCGGCACCACCGCCACCAGCAGTTCGCCCTTGTCGGTGCTGGCGAGCAGGGTCTTGAACACCCGGGCCGGGTCCAGGCCGAGCTTTTCGGCGGCCTCCAGGCCATAGGAGGCGGTCTTCGGGTCGTGCTGGTAACTGTGCACCTTGTGCTCGGCCTTGGCCTTTTTCAGCAGATCGATGGCGGGAGTCATGTTCGAATATGAAAATTCTCTGACAGATTTCGCGTACCTTAACGGAAAAAACCGCCGACGGCAGCGTCCGCCTCGCCCGTCGCGCAATACCGGCAGCTCGCTATAATCCGCCGGCCGATGAAAAAGGACCGCCCATGAGCCTCCCGCCCCGCCAGCAGAGCATCCTCGAACGCGCCCGCGAGCGCGGCTACGTGAGCATCGACGAGCTGGCCCAGGCCTTCGCCGTCACCCCGCAGACCATCCGCCGCGACATCAACCAGCTGGCCGAGCAGGGCCTGCTGCGGCGCACCCACGGCGGCGCGGCGAGCGAGGCCTCGAGCATCCAGAACACCGCCTACGCCATGCGCGCCGGGCAGATGCGCGAGGAGAAGCAGCGCATCGCCGAGGCCATCGCCGCCAGCATCCCCGACCACGCCTCGCTGTTCATCAGCATCGGCACCACCACCGAGGCCATCGCCCGCGCCCTGCTCGGCCACAAGCACCTCAAGGTGATCACCAACAACCTGCACGTGGCCGCCACCCTGGCCGACAAGGCCGACTTCGAGGTGCTGGTGGCCGGCGGCAGCGTGCGCAGCGACGGCGGCGTGGTGGGCCAGGCGGCGGCCGACTTCATCCAGCAGTTCAAGGTCGACTTCGCCATCGTCGGCATCAGCGGCATCGACGAGGACGGCAGCCTGCTGGACTTCGACTACCAGGAGGTGCGGGTGTCGCAGGCCATCATCGACAACGCCCGCCAGGTGCTGCTGGCCGCCGACTCCAGCAAGTTCGGGCGCAACGCCGTGGTGCGCCTGGGCTCGATCGCCCTGATCGATCACCTGTACACCGACGCCCCGCCCGCGCCGGGCATCGCCCGCCTGCTGCACGAGCAGAAGATCCAGCTGCATATCGTCTGATCCGGCATCTCCGCCCGGTAGCCCGGATGCCATCCGGGAAGCTGGCGGCTCCGATCGCGGATTGCACCGGGGCTATAGGCCAACCTCCTCTCTCCCATTTGGAGGGCTGTATCGGCGCTCTCCCTCTCCCCCAGCCCCTCTCCCGCAAGCGGGAGAGGGGAGCCCCCGCTCAGCATCCCTTTTCCAGCACCCAGGCGCTTTTCGGGCTGGCGAAAGCGCACATCCTCGGCTAGCATATTTTCGAAATCGAACATTTTTGCGTTCACATTACAACTCAGGGTGCCTTGCCATGCCGCTCAGCCAGCCTCCCCGCCTCGCCGAAATCTACGACCTGGCCGTGGTCGGCGGCGGCATCAACGGCGTCGGCATCGCCGCCGACGCGGCCGGGCGCGGCCTCTCGGTATTCCTCTGCGAGCGCGACGACCTGGCCCAGCACACCTCCTCGGCCAGCAGCAAGCTGATCCACGGCGGCCTGCGCTACCTCGAACACTACGAATTCCGCCTGGTGCGCGAGGCCCTGGCCGAGCGCGAGGTGCTGCTGGCCAAGGCGCCGCACATCGTCAGCCCCATGCGCTTCATCCTGCCGCACCGCCCGCACCTGCGCCCGGCCTGGATGATCCGCGCCGGCCTGTTCCTCTACGACCACCTGGGCAAGCGCGAGAAGCTGCCCGGCTCGACTGGCCTGCGCTTCGGCGCCGGCAGCCCGCTCAAGGCCGAGATCGGCCGCGGCTTCGAATACTCCGACTGCTGGGTGGACGACGCCCGCCTGGTGGTGCTCAACGCGATGGCCGCGCGCGAGCGCCATGCCCACATCCACCCGCGCACCCGCTGCGTCAGCGCGCGGCGCAGCAAGGGCCTGTGGCACCTGCACCTGGAGCGTGCCGACGGCAGCCTGTTCTCCATCCGCGCCCGCGCCCTGGTCAACGCCGCCGGCCCCTGGGTGGCGCAGTTCCTCCAGGACGACCTCAAGCAGAAGTCGCCCTACGGCATCCGCCTGATCCAGGGCAGCCACATCGTGGTGCCGCGCATTCACGACCAGGAGCAGGCCTATATCCTGCAGAACGAGGACCAGCGCATCGTCTTCGTCATCCCCTGGCTGGAGCGCTTCAGCCTGATCGGCACCACCGACCGCGAGTACCATGGCGACCCGGCCAAGGTGCGCATCAGCGACGAGGAAACCGACTACCTGCTCCAGGTGGTCAACGCCCACTTCAAGCAGCAGCTGCAGCGCAGCGACATCCTGCACAGCTATTCCGGCGTGCGCCCGCTGTGCGACGACGAGTCCGACCAGCCCTCGGCCATCACCCGCGACTACACCCTGTCGCTGTCCGGCGCGCCGGGCGAGGCGCCGCTGCTGTCGGTGTTCGGCGGCAAGCTGACCACCTACCGCAAGCTCGCCGAATCGGCCCTGGCCCTGCTGGCGCCGAACTTCCCGCACCTGTGTCCGGCCTGGACGGCCAAGGCGCCGCTGCCCGGCGGCGAGAACCTGGACAGCCGCGAGGCGCTGGTGGACAAGCTGATCGCCCGCTTCGGCTGGCTCGACCGCGAGCTGGCGCGGCGCTGGGTCAGCACCTACGGCAGCCGCACCTGGCGCCTGCTCGACGGCGTGCAGCGGCAGAGCGAGCTGGGCGAGCACCTGGGCGCCGGCCTGTACGGCCGCGAGGTGGACTACCTGTGCCGCGAGGAATGGGCGATGGAGGCCGAGGACATCCTCTGGCGCCGCACCAAGCTCGGCCTGTTCATGACACCCGGCCAGCAGGCGCGGCTGCGCGACTACCTGCAGGGCCGCCAGGTCGCACCCCAGGCCCAGGCGCTCTAGGCGACGCCGGCCTAGAGTCGCGAACGCCCGCCCTCTTCCCCGGCGCTCTGCGCCAGCTGCGCGTCACGCATGCGCTGCTGGCGCAGGTGCGGCAACACCGCCGCCAGCAGCGGCTCCTTGAACGCCGCCTGGAAACGATGGGCCAGCCCCGGAATCAGCTTGAGCTGGCTGCCCTCGATATGGGCGGCCACGTGCACGCCGTGCATGGTCGGCAGCAGCGGGTCGGCAGTGCCATGCACCACCAGGGTCGGCAGGCGCAGGCGGTTGAGCAGCTCGACCCGGCTCGGCTCGGCGAGGATCGCCAGGATCTGTCGCTCCACGCCCTGCGGGTTGAAGGCACGGTCGTAGCTGCGCTCGGCCTCGCGCAGCAGCTGCGTGCGCTCGGCCGCCAGGCCCGGGCTGCCGAGGGCCGCCAGCAGATCGGCCTGCTGCGCGATGGCCGCCTCACGGCCCAGCGCCTCGCGCCGCGCCAGCTGCTGCAGCAGGCGTGCATCCGGCGCCGGCAGGCCCGGCGCGCTGGAGCTGGTCATCAGCAGGGTCAGGCTTTCGACCCGCTGCGGCGCCAGGTCGGCCATGTGCTGGGCGATCATGCCGCCCATGCTAGCGCCCAGCACATGGAAACGCTGGATGCTCAGGCCATCCATCAGGCCCAGGGCATCGCCGGCCATGTCGCGCAGGCTGTACGGTGCCTGCGCCCCCAGGCCCAGGCGGTAGCTGAACAGCTGGTAGGCCAGGTTGGCCTCGGGCACCGGCCCCACCCAGGACGACAGGCCGACATCGCGGTTGTCGAAGCGGATCACCCGGAAGCCCTGCTGGCACAGGCGCGCCACCACCTCGTCCGGCCAGTGGATCAGCTGGCCGCCCAGGCCCATCACCAGCAGCAGCGCCGGGTCGCTGGTGCGACCGATGCTCTGGTAAGCCAGGCGCACCTCGCCCACCTGCGCCATGGCAGTCGGCACCTGTACCTCGCAACGGTTCGCCGCCAGGGACGGCAGGCCGCACCACAGCGCGGCGAGAAGCAACAGAACTCGCATCGGCAACATCCGGAACGCAGAACCCCAGTGGAGCGCGAGTCTGCGGATGTTCATGCGGGCGCGCTGCCACAGAACGATGACAATTTGATGAAGGCTGCCGAACGGTAGTGACGCGCTCAGCCCGCCTCGTTCGCCTGCGCCTGGCGGCGCGGCCAGACCAGGCTGAACTGCGCGCCGCCGAGGCTGGCGCTGCGCCCGACATGGGCGCGGCCGGCGTGCCAGTAGATGATCCGGCGCACGATGGACAGGCCAAGGCCGTGGCCGCCGGAGGCGCGGGTACGGCTGTCGTCCAGGCGCAGGAAGGGGGTGAACACGCGCTCCCAGGCCTCCTCCGGCACGCCGGGGCCATCGTCCTCGACGTCGATGCGGCAGCGCTTGTGGCCAATGCGGTAGGTCAGGCGCACGCGCGACTCGGCGTGGCGCATGGCGTTGCTCAGCAGGTTCTGCAGGGCCCGGTGCAGGTAGCGCGGCTCGGCCTCGACCAGCGCGCCGCCGTCCGGGGCATCGTGGCACTGGCCGCGCTCGACGCGGATATGGGCGCGCAGCGGCGCCAGCTCCTCGATCACCTGGTCGAGCAGGCAGCGCAGGTCCACGACCTGGTAGTCGAGCTCCGGCGAGCCCTGCTCCAGGCGGGCGTAGACCAGCATCTCGTCGACCAGCTTGTCCAGCTCCTGGATGTCGCCGTCCATGCCTTCCATGTACTTGCGCCGCGCCTCGTCGCTGTGCGCGTCGGCGATCATCTCCAGGCCGAAGCGCAGGCGCGCCACCGGCGTGCGCAGCTCGTGGGACACCGCACGGACCATCTCGCGCTGCACGTTGAGCAGACGCTGCAGCTGCTCGGCCATGGCATTGAAGGTACTCGCCAGGCGCCCCACCGAGTCGGCGCCCTGGGTCGGCGCACGCGCCTCCAGGCGGCCGTTGGCGATCAGCGCCGCGGCATCCTCCAGCGCCTGCAGGCGGCGCTCCAGACGGCGCACCAGCAGGTAGAGGATAAGCCCGGTGAGGCTCAGGCCGAGCGCGCCGATCAGCACCAGCAGCTCGGTGGGATAGGGATTCATCTGCTGGATCGGGCCGACCTCCAGCACCCAGGGCGTGCCGACCATGCCGGCGATCACGCGGATCGAGTCACCGCCCTTGCCCAGCGCCAGCACCGTGTCGCCCTCGTCCACCCGGCGCTGCTGGTCCTCGTCCAGGTCGAGCCTCTCCAGCACCACCAGGCGCAGGTCGAAACCGAACTGCTTGGCCTCCTTCAGCTCGGCCAGGCGCCGGGGCTGTTCGGCGATCGGGTAGCGCACCAGCTCGTCCATCAGCAGATACACGGTGGCGCGCGCCAGCTGCTCGCTGATCTGTTCCACCTCGGTGGTCAGCACCAGTTGCTGCTCGGCGCTGACCAGTACGTAGACCCGTGCCGCGTGCGGCCCGGTCTGCTCCACCAGCACCTGGCCGCGCAGCAGGCGGCCACGGGCGCGGCCGTCCAGCGGCTCGGTGGACAACGGCTGCAGCTGCAGCGTCACGCCGAGCAGGCGGCTCCAGGTCACCAGCGCGCGGCGCCGGTCGACATCGCCCATCGGTTGCAGGTTGTCCGCCATCAGGCGGAAGGTGCCGCGCGCCAGCTGCTCGCGGTACTGGTCGCTGCGCACCTCGTTGGTCAGCTGCAGGGCACCGACGCCGAGCAGCGCGACCAGGAACAGGGCGGCGATGATGCCGCCGTAGATGCGCAGGAAGATGGTGTTCATTGCAGGGCGCTGGCGGCCTCGGCGACGAACAGGTAGCCCTTGCTGCGCACAGTCTTGATCAGGCGCGGATGCATCGGGTCGTCGCCGATCTTCGGGCGGATGCGCGAGATGCGCACGTCGATGGAGCGGTCCTGGCCGTCGTACTCGATGCCGCGCAGGGCGGTGAAGATCTCCTCGCGGGAGAGGATGCGCCCGGCGTTGGCCACCAGCAGCCAGAGCAGGTCGAACTCGGCGCTGGTCAGCTCGATGCTCGCGCCACGCAGCCAGGCCTCGCGCATGGCGCTGTCGATCACCAGCGGGCCGAATTCCAGGCGCCGCTGGCTCTCCGCCGCCGGCGCCTCCGCCCCGGCCTCGCTGCGCCGTAACAGGGCACGGATGCGCGCCAGTAGCACACGCGGGCGCACAGGCTTGCACACGTAGTCGTCGGCGCCCATCTCCAGGCCGAGCACCTCGTCCATGTCGTCGGTGCGCGCGGTGAGCATCAGGATCGGCCCGGCGTACTGGCCGCGCACCTTGCGGCAGATGGACAGGCCGTCCTCGCCGGGCAGCATCAGGTCGAGTACCACCAGGTCCGGCTGCTCCTTGAGGATACGCGCCGCCGCCGCAGCGCCGTCGGCCTCGATGGCCACGCTCAGGCCGTTGCCCTGCAGGTATTCCCGGGTAAGCTCGGCCAGGCGCTGGTCGTCCTCGACGATCAGGATGTGCGCTTCTTGTTCCACCGTCCGCTCCTCACTAAGGCCCGCACGCCACTGCTGCGCGGGCCGGGCATTCTAGCAACCGCGACGGCGCAGCACAGCCCGTGCCGCTGGACAGGCCAACCACTATATGTTGTGGTTACCCCCACAGCCTGCGCGGCCTTTTCGCCACCGTGAAAGCGCACACAAACGGCGACGAACGGTATGAGTCAGCAATCACGCGGCCTGCGCCGGATCGACCGATTTCACACACAAACCACCCACACTTTATCCACAGGATATCCCAGGCAAGTCACCTTGCATTGCCCCGGACAGCGCATTATCTTGTATCCCCACAGCGCCAGCCCACTACATGTTGGGTTTTGGCCAGACCACCGGACACTAGAAGAATGAATGTCGAGAAGGCCCTTTCGTTGGCCGCACCCGGTGAGTTGCAACGCGTTTTCCGCCGGCCCGGCCTTGTCCGCCAGGCCACGGCAGAGGGTCGCGAAGGTCGTCGCCCCCTGTCGTATAGCGGTATGCAGCCCTCGGGCGCATACCACTAGGTATTGTGGTCACGGTTTTGCATGACCGTGATGTTTGACTTGGGCCAGGGAGGCGCTTGAGTCCGCGCGCCCTGCCTTGCAGTAGCAGTACGTAGTTTCCGCATGCCCGGCTCTCCTGGTGGTTCCGGTGCGGCGGACGATTTGGCCATAAAGCTGTGGCCGCTGGTCGCGCAGGCTCCACCTGCCAGGCCGACGGCCTACTAATAAATGAGAGAACGGGAGATCCCCATGCACACCGACACAACTCGCGAGAACCCGCAGGCCGTGGCGCCGCAGGCCGCCGAATCCAGCCAGGATCTGGCCGCCACCGCGCCCGGCCAGCTGCGCGTGATCAAGCGCAACGGCACCGTCGTCCCCTACACCGACGACAAGATCACCGTGGCCATCACCAAGGCGTTCCTCGCAGTTGAGGGCGGCACCGCCGCCGCCTCGTCGCGTATCCATGAGACCGTCGCGCGCCTGACCGAGCAGGTCACCGCCACCTTCAAGCGCCGCATGCCCTCCGGCGGCACCATCCACATCGAGGAAATCCAGGACCAAGTCGAACTGGCCCTGATGCGCGCCGGCGAGCAGAAGGTCGCCCGCGACTACGTGATCTACCGCGAATCCCGCGCCCAGGCGCGCAAGAGCAGCGGCGCCGCCGACGTGGCCCAGCCGCACCCGAGCATCCGCGTGACCCGCGCCGACGGCAGTGTGCAGCCGCTCGACATGGGCCGCCTGCAGACCATCATCCGCGAAGCCTGCGAAGGTCTGGCCGAGGTCGACGGCGCGCTGATCGAGTCCGAGACCCTGAAGAACCTGTACGACGGCGTGGCCGAGAAGGACGTCAACACCGCCCTGGTGATGACCGCCCGTACCCTGGTCGAGCGCGAGCCGAACTACTCCTACGTCACCGCCCGCCTGCTGATGGACAACGTGCGTGCCGAAGCCCTGGGCTTCCTCGGCATCGCCGACAGCGCTACCCACCATGAGATGGCCGACCTCTACGCCAAGGCCCTGCCGGCCTACGTGGACAAGGGCGTGGAATTCGAGCTGCTCGATCCCAAGCTGAAGGACTACGACCTGGCCAAGCTGGGCGCCGCGCTGAACCACGAGCGCGACCAGCAGTTCACCTACCTGGGCCTGCAGACCCTGTACGACCGCTACTTCATCCACAAGGACGGCATCCGCTTCGAACTGCCGCAGGTGTTCTTCATGCGCGTGGCCATGGGCCTGGCCATCGAAGAGCCGCAGAAGGAAGAGCGTGCCATCGAGTTCTACAACCTGCTGTCCTCGTTCGACTACATGGCGTCGACCCCGACCCTGTTCAACGCCGGCACCCTGCGCCCGCAGCTGTCCTCGTGCTACCTGACCACCGTGCCGGACGACCTGTCGGGCATCTACCAGGCCATCCACGACAACGCCATGCTGTCGAAATTCGCCGGCGGCCTGGGCAACGACTGGACCCCGGTGCGCGCGCTGGGCTCCTACATCAAGGGCACCAACGGCAAGAGCCAGGGCGTGGTTCCGTTCCTGAAAGTGGTCAACGACACCGCCGTGGCCGTCAACCAGGGCGGCAAGCGCAAGGGCGCCGTGTGCGCCTACCTGGAAACCTGGCACCTGGACATCGAGGAATTCCTCGAGCTGCGCAAGAACACCGGTGACGACCGTCGCCGTACCCACGACATGAACACCGCCAATTGGATTCCGGACCTGTTCATGAAGCGCGTGTTCGACGACGGCCAGTGGACCCTGTTCAGCCCGTCCGAAGTGCCGGACCTGCACGACCTCACCGGCAAGGCCTTCGAGGAGCGCTACGAGTACTACGAAGCCCTGGCTGGCTACGGCAAGATCAAGGTGTTCAAGACCATCGCCGCCAAGGACCTGTGGCGCAAGATGCTGTCCATGCTGTTCGAAACCGGCCACCCGTGGCTGACCTTCAAGGACCCGTGCAACCTGCGCAGCCCGCAGCAGCACGTGGGCGTGGTACACAGCTCCAACCTGTGCACCGAGATCACCCTGAACACCAACAAGGACGAGATCGCCGTCTGCAACCTGGGCTCGATCAACCTGGTCAACCACATCGTCGACGGCAAGCTGGACACCGAGAAGCTCGGCCGCACCGTGAAGACCGCCGTGCGCATGCTCGATAACGTCATCGACATCAACTACTACTCGGTGCCGCAGGCGCGCAACTCCAACCTCAAGCACCGTCCGGTCGGCCTCGGCCTGATGGGCTTCCAGGACGCCCTGTACCTGCAGCACATCGCCTACGGCTCCGACGCGGCCATCGAGTTCGCCGACAAGTCCATGGAAGCGATCAGCTACTACGCCATCCAGGCTTCCTGTGACCTGGCCGACGAGCGCGGCAGCTACAGCACCTTCGAAGGCTCGCTGTGGTCCAAGGGCATCCTGCCGCTGGACTCCCAGCAGATCCTGATCGAGGCCCGCGGCCAGAAGTACATCGACGTCGACCTGTCCGAGTCGCTGGACTGGGCCCCGCTGCGCGAGCGTGTGAAGAAAGGCATCCGCAACTCCAACATCATGGCGATCGCGCCGACCGCGACCATCTCCAACATCATTGGCGTTTCGCAGTCGATCGAGCCGACCTACCAGAACCTGTACGTGAAATCGAACCTCTCCGGCGAGTTCACCGTGATCAACCCCTACCTGGTACGCGACCTGAAGAACCGCGGCCTGTGGGACAGCGTCATGGTCAACGACCTGAAGTACTACGACGGTTCCGTACAGCAGATCGAGCGCATCCCGCAGGACCTCAAGGACCTGTACGCCACCGCGTTCGAAGTGGAAACCAAGTGGATCGTCGACGCCGCCAGCCGCCGCCAGAAGTGGATCGACCAGGCCCAGTCGCTGAACCTGTACATCGCCGGCGCCTCGGGCAAGAAGCTGGACGTGACCTACCGCATGGCCTGGTACCGTGGCCTGAAAACCACCTACTACCTCCGTGCCCTGGCCGCCACCAGCACCGAGAAGTCCACCATCAACACCGGCAAGCTCAACGCCGTGTCCAGTGGTGCGATCGACGAGGGCAGCTTCGCCGCCCCGGCCGGCCCGGCTCCGGTGCCGAAAGCCTGCTCCATCGACAACCCCGACTGCGAAGCCTGCCAGTAAGTCGCGGCCCGCAGAGCGGACTTCGCGTTGTTGCCCGGCAGGGCGGCCCCCATCACGTGCTACAGCACGCTCAGGGGCTCCACCCTACCGGGCGCCTAGCGCTGCCTCGCTCTGCAAACCGCTTGCACCGAGTGGCAGAGGCTAAAAGCCAAAGCTACACGCCACTCGGACCGCTGTTTCCCTCTCCCCTCGGGGAGAGGGCCAGGGAGAGGGGGCCAGGCCACGCGCCAGCCCTCCCCCACGAACACTCCCCTCGCCCGCCAACGCGGGCCTGGGCGCCACCAGTCGGGTGGCACGGTTTGACCCTTGCGCGCGTACCGCAACGGAACATAATTAGAATTACTGGACAAACATACAGGTCGCCGATTTGCGGCCTTCAGCACCAAGCAGGAGACCACCATGCTCAGCTGGGACGAATTCGATAAGGAAGATGCCACCGAAGCGGCCGCCAAGCCGGCCGCTGCCGTAGTCGGCGCCGCGCTCGATCAACTGGACAGCGACGCCGCCGGCTCCGTCGAGGAAGCCCGCGCCGTATCGGCCGACGACTCCGACGCCGTCGCCCGCGCCAAGAAGGCCCTGAACGACCTGGACATCCAGGAAGGCCTGGACGACCTGGAAGGCGCCAGCGCCCGCGTGCACGTCGGCGACAAGCAGATGATCAACGCCCGCGCCGACCTCAACCAGCTCGTACCCTTCAAGTACGACTGGGCCTGGCAGAAGTATCTGGATGGTTGCGCCAACCACTGGATGCCGCAGGAAGTGAACATGAACGCCGACATTGCCCTGTGGAAGAGCAAGGACGGCCTCTCCGAAGACGAGCGCCGCATCGTCAAGCGTTCGCTGGGCTTCTTCTCCACCGCCGACAGCCTGGTCGCCAACAACCTGGTGCTGGCCGTGTACCGCCTGATCACCAACCCCGAGTGCCGCCAGTACATCCTGCGCCAGGCCTTCGAGGAAGCGATCCACACCCACGCCTACCAGTACTGCATCGAGTCGCTGGGCATGGATGAAGGCGAGATCTTCAACATGTACCACGAGATTCCTTCGGTCGCGAAGAAAGCCTCCTGGGGCCTGAAGTACACCCGTTCGATCTCCGACCCGGAATTCAAGACCGGCACCCCAGAGACCGACCGCCAGTTCCTGCGCAACCTGATCGCCTACTACTGCGTACTGGAAGGCATCTTCTTCTACTGCGGCTTCACCCAGATCCTCTCCATGGGCCGCCGCAACAAGATGACCGGCACCGCCGAGCAGTTCCAGTACATCCTGCGTGACGAGTCCATGCACCTGAACTTCGGCATCGACGTGATCAACCAGATCAAGATCGAGAACCCGCACCTGTGGGATGCCGCGATGAAGGACGAAGCGACCCAGATGATTCTGCAGGGTACCCAGCTGGAGATCGAATACGCGCGCGACACCATGCCGCGCGGCGTGCTGGGCATGAACGCGGCGATGATGGAGGACTACCTGAAGTTCATCGCCAACCGTCGTCTGACGCAGATCGGCCTGAAGGAAGAGTATCCGGGCGCGACCAACCCGTTCCCGTGGATGAGCGAGATCATGGACCTGAAGAAGGAGAAGAACTTCTTCGAGACTCGTGTGATCGAGTATCAGACTGGTGGTGCGTTGAGCTGGGATTGATGGCCAGCTGACATCAGCGTAGATTGACCCTACACCTGCCATGGATGTTGGGGTTGAAGTTTTAAAAGCCCCGCTTGTGCGGGGCTTTTTTATGGAGAGCACAATGAGATTCTCGCAGTTCTTCCAGCTCAACCTCGAACAGCCATATTTAGATTTCCTTGATATCCCTCTTGATACCGATGTAGCAGCCTTTATAGACCCAACCGGCCTCAAACAGCTCGACTCTGAATTTGGCCATATAGCTCAATCCTTAATGCAAACCTTTTTCGACAAGGTTCTTCAAGAGATAGCAAACAACAACTTGAGCAATGCCATTAGCTTACTTTCACACCTATCAGAAAGTAACGAATTCCATCTCGGACTTTCAAAAGGAAAAGCAAGAGGACATGGCATTGGAGCGCACAATGCTCACAAGCTCGGATTGGCCATTTCACAAAGCAAAGCCTCTCAAAGCGGTCTCCTACAAGACTTGGAAGATACCTGCCTTGTAATTGAAGGCATCGGAAGTGACATGATCTCCGACGCAATCTGTAACATCATTCGAGGCCCGTTAATAGAATACACACAAGAGATGTGTAACCTTCACAACATCCCTCTCACACCCAACATAAAATCAGGCCCCATATGGGATGGTGACAAATGGACGCAATACTTCACCAGCCTACCTATGACAAGTGATGGCAAGGCCATACTCGTCCCCAAGATAATAATCAGACACAACATCTCATATAGCTCCTCTGAATACTACAGACACTATCTCCTAGAAGACATGCAAAGAGATGAAATCAGTCGCGCCACTACGCTCGTCCATTACCTAAAAGATGGATCACCGAGAGTTACAAAGACTGACCTTCTTAATAAGTACGGAAAAGACAAAAAAGCAATTGAAGCCCAAACCATAAATCATAGAAGCGCTCTTGAGAATTACAAAAGAGATAAGGGAAATACCCTTACTCACGCTCTAGATCATGAAGACATTTCAGAAATAACAAAAACCCCAAAGCTAGAATGGAGCAAAGTACAACAAGAATTTTCACTTATATCTACCGGACGCAGCACTGCCCATGACTATGAAAACCTGATAGAAAGAACCCTTACTGCTCTTTTTTACCCATGCCTTAACCATCCCAAGAGAGAAAAATCCATACACAATGGGAGAAAGAGAATTGACATCGAGTACACCAACAGTGCTAAAAATGGATTCTTTTCATGGCTAGCGCAGCACTACCCCGCCGCCAAGATATTCATAGAATGCAAAAACTATGATGACGACCTAAGTAACCCAGAGGTAGATCAACTATCAGGAAGATTCAGCCCATCTCGCGGAAAATTTGGAATCATTGTTTACAGAAAATGCAAAAACGCCCACCTATTAGATTTACGCTGTAAGGACACAGCAAATGACCAGCGAGGCTATATAGTAACTCTATCAGATGATGAAATAATTGAGCTCATCAAAGAAAGAGAGTCCGCAAACCCATATAGCTTCCCACTACTCAAAAGAAAATTTGATGCCCTTATAGACTGATCACTAGTGGGCAGACATTTAAGAAATTGCTCGGGCGCTTTCTACTCATCTGAACCATCGTTTTCGCCCTTACGGCGAGTCACTTTCTCTTGCGTGCCCAAGAGAAAGTAACCAAAGAGAAGGGCACCCCGACATCCGGGTCTGGCCTGCGGCCAGACTTCCCTCCCTCCGGTGCCGCTCCGGGGGCCGTCACGAAGGGACGTCCCTGTCCCATCGTTCCTCGCTCGGCGTCCTGCCTCGCGTCCCCCTGCGCAACACCTCCACTCGGCCTCCTGACGGGGACTCGGGCTCCGAGTTGCCGGGTGGTTTTTCTTGGCGCTGCGCGCATGGGTCGTTGCCACGCTGCGCGAGGCATTGGGAGAGCAAAAGCGTGTAGCCCGGATGCAATCCGGGAAAGGCCCAACACCCAAATCCCGGATTACATCCGGGCTACACAAATGGTTTGGCGCCAGCCCCTCTCCCGCCAGCGGGAGAGGGATTCAGACAACGAGCCTTCAGGCAACACCAAACGCCCCCTTCAGGAGGCCGAACGGAATCGTTGCGGAAGGGAGCGAGCCGCATGGATGCGGCGAGAGGCTTAAAGGGCCAGGGACGGCCCTTGTAAGCCGGCCCCTGGAGCGACGATGGAGTGAGGGAACCCCGCCGCAGGCGGGGCCGGATGTCGGGGGCAAGCGTTTTTGGTTACTTTTTCCGCGACTGGAAAAAGTGACCCGCCCAGCAGGGCGGAACCAATGCCCCAGCCAACACGCAAACGAGCAGCGGCACATAATCAAACCAGCGCGTAGTCCGGATGCAATCCGGGAAAGGCCCAACCCCCGACTCCCGGATTACATCCGGGCTACCCAAACGGTTTGGCACCTGCCCCCCTCCCGCCAACGGGAGCCCCCTGATGCGGTTGCGGGGCATTCGGCATATCCTAAAGGCCTGCCAGGCCGCACCGGCCTGTGCCGAGAGGCCGGCCCTGGGGCGCCGATGCGGCTGAGCGGGCTACCCCTGCATGCCGCAGCCACTCTGTGGCTACACTGGCAGTGATAAGAATAAAAGGCCGTCAACGGCCACCAACGGAGGCACCATTACGTGCACCAGGTAGTCCGCATTCTGGTGGGAGTTCTGCTGGCCTGTCTGAG
The DNA here is from genome assembly GCF_003205495.1 of Aquipseudomonas alcaligenes. Lineage (GTDB taxonomy): Bacteria > Pseudomonadota > Gammaproteobacteria > Pseudomonadales > Pseudomonadaceae > Aquipseudomonas > Aquipseudomonas alcaligenes_B. The sequence goes on from NZ_QJRX01000004.1 coordinate 322,551, forward strand.
CCTCAATGCCTGGTCAAAACCGGGGCCGATCGAGATTACCCCGGCGTCGACGATCCAGGCCCACTTCGAGTTCTGGGAAGACGTCACGGGCGAAGCCTCGCTTGAGCAGGTGGCAAGCCTGCCGGACGAGCGCTGGTCACTGGTGCCCGAGGGCCGCGCCACATTCGGCCTGACCCAGTCGGCCTACTGGCTGCGCTTTTCGGTCAGGAATCCAACCCCGATTCACCAGAACCTGATTGCCGAACTGGCCTACTCACAGCTGGACGATGTGGTCTTCCACGTGCTGGATGACGGCGTTGCAGTCAAAACGCTGAGGACGGGTGACAGCCAGGCGTTCTACCCACGCGATGTGGATTACCCGAGCATGCTGTTGCGCGTGCCGCTGGCCCCCGGGGAGATGAAGGCCGTGTTTGTCCGCATAGCGACGAGCGGGAGCATGGTCGTCCCCCTGATGATCTGGCGCGAGCAGGCGTTTTTCGAATCCGCGGCCAACGAACTCAAGCTGCACTTTTTCTACTACGGCTGCATCTTCGTCATCATCCTGATCAACCTCGCCGTATTCCTGAGCCTGCGCGAAAGGCTCTACCTCTACTACGCACTCGCCCTGGTCGGCTACCTGCTGTTCTTTGCCTCGATCAAGGGCTTCAGTTTTCAACACCTCTACCCCGGCCTGCCGCAGCTGCACGCCAGGATGCTGCTGATCTCGATACCGGCCCTGGCCCTGTTCTCGCTGCTGTTCTGCCGGGAGTTCCTGAACACCCGTGTCAGCACGCCGAGGCTGGATAAGCTGCTGATCGGGATGATGGTCTTCGAATTGCTGTACCTCTTCTGCGCGCCCTTCCTGGACTATTACCGGGGCATTCAGCTGGCTTCATTCTCGGCCCTGGTCTTCTTCTCGCTGCTGCTGGCTGCCGGCCCGATCGCCTGGGCAGCCGGGGTGCGCGCCGGGGTATTTTTCACCCTGGCCTGGACGCCCCTGACGATTGGCGTCATGGCCACGGCAGGCAGAGCGCTCGGAGTCTTCCCGGAAAACTTCTTCACGGAAAACGCGATGCAGCTGGGCTCGGGCATCGAAGCCTTCATCCTGACCCTGGCCCTGGCAGACCGCCTGTATCGGGAACGTGAAGACAAGATCATCGCCCAGGCGGCCAGCCTGCAGGAGGCACAATCGCGAAATGTCGCCCAGAAGCAGCTCACCGAGGCGCTGACCCATGACCCGGTGACCGGCCTGCCCAACCGCAACCGTTTCGAGCTGATGGTGGATCAACAGCTGCAACAACACCCCCAGCGCCATTACATGGTGGGCCTGGCGCGCATTACCCGCCTGGATGAAATCAACCGCACCCTGGGCCTGGCCAGAAGCGAATGGGTCATGAAATGCGTGGCACGGCAGATGGCCGAGCTGGCCGCCGGCTTGCCCTTCATCCACGTCAGCCTCGACGACCAGGGCCGCGAAGAACGCGTGTACCACCTCTCCGGCGACTGTTTCTGCCTGCTGGTGGACATGGATAGCGCCGACAACGACTTTGCCGCCCTCAACCGCGCGCTCAGGCGCCTGGCCGAACCCTTGCAACTGGATCACCTGGCCATCGAGCTACGTCCGCGCTTCGGCGCTGCCGCCTACCCCCAGCACGGCCAATCGGCTGCCGAGCTGATCCGCAACGCCCATGTCGGCATGGAAATCGCGCCCCGCAGCGGCAATGAAACCGGCATCTACTCGAGCAAATACGACATTTACAGCGAGAGCCGCCTCACGCTGATGACCGACCTGCGCAATGCCCTGCAGCAGGGTCAGCTGATGCTGCATTACCAACCCAAACAGAACATCGCATCCGCACAGATCGAGGGCATAGAAGCCCTGGTGCGCTGGCACCATGCTGAGCGTGGCTGGGTAAACCCGGCCGACTTCATCCCGCTGGCCGAAGAAACGGGCATGATCAGCCAGCTCACCCACTGGGTGATCCAGCAGGCCACCCGGGACCTGGCAGACCTGCGCCAGACATACCCGGCGTTGACGGTCGCGATCAATCTGTCGGCGCGCGACCTGGAGTCTGCCAACCTCAGGACCGTGCTGGAAATGGCGCGCCAGCACCATCGGCTGCCGGCCGACGCCATCACCCTGGAAATCACCGAGACAGCGGCCATGCGCGACCCCGAAAGCAGCCTGCAGGCGCTGAATGGTCTGGCCGCGCTGGGCTACAAGATCTCCATCGACGACTTTGGCAGCGGCTACTCCTCGCTCTCCTACCTCAAGCAACTGCCCGCCTCGGAACTCAAGCTGGATCGCTCACTGATTCATGACATCTGCACCAGCGAGAACGCCGATGTCATCGTCTCGACCACCATCCAGATGGCGCACAGCCTCGGCTATCACGTGGTCGGCGAAGGGATCGAGAACCGCGAAACAGCCAACCGCCTGAAAACCGGGCAATGCGACTCGCTACAGGGCTTCTGGCTGTGCCGCCCCGCACCGATCGAGGAACTTCGACAGTGGCTGGCCGAGTTCGACAGCGCTCAATAGTCCACAGTCCGCGCTCCAGCCGGGCCTGAGGCGAGCGCCAGGCTCTATGCGGCCAGCGCTCGCGCAAGCCGGGGCTCAGCTGGCCAGCCCCGCCGCCCTGGCCCGCGCCGCATGCAGCTTCTTGTAGCTGTCGATCAGGCGCAGGTGCCTGTCGAGGCCCTCCAGCTGCAGGCTGGTCGGGGTCAGGCCATAAAAGCGTACGCTACCGTTGACCGAACCGATGGCCGCGTCCATCCGCTCGTTGCCGAACATGCGACGGAAGTTGGCCTCGTAGTCGGCCAGTTCCAGGTCGTCGTCCAGCTGCACCTCCAGCACAACGTTGAGCGCCTGGTAGAACAGGCCGCGCTCGACGGTGTTGTCGTTGTACTGCAGGAAGGCCTCGGTCAGCGCCTTGGCCTCGTCGTACTTCTTCAGGGCGAGGTAGATCAGCAGCTTCAGTTCGAGGATGGTCAGCTGGCCCCACACGGTGTTGTCGTCGAACTCGATGCCGATCAGCGTGGTGATGTCGGTGTAGTCGTCGACCTCGCACTGCTCCAGGCTCTTGAGCAGGCTCTTCAGGCGCAGGTCGCTCAAGCTGTGCAGGTTGAGGATGTCGGAGCGGAAGATCAGCGCCTTGTTGGTGTTGTCCCAGATCAGGTCCTCGACCGGATAGATTTCCGAGTAGCCGGGCACCAGGATGCGGCAGGCATTGGCGCCGAGGTCGTCGTACACCGCCATGTACACCTCCTTGCCCATGTCCTCGAGGATGCCGAACAGGGTCGCGGCCTCCTGGACGTTGGAGTCTTCGCCATGGCCGGAGAAGTCCCACTCGACGAACTCGTAGTCGGCCTTGGCGCTGAAGAAGCGCCAGGACACTACGCCGCTGGAGTCGATGAAGTGCTCGACGAAGTTGTTCGGCTCGGTCAGTGCCTGGCTCTCGAAGGTCGGCGCCGGCAGGTCGTTGAGGCCCTCGAAGCTGCGGCCCTGGAGCAGCTCGGTAAGGCTGCGCTCCAGCGCCACCTCGAAGCTCGGGTGCGCTCCGAAGGAAGCGAACACACCGCCGGTGCGCGGGTTCATCAGGGTCACGCACATCACCGGGAATTCGCCGCCGAGCGAGGCGTCCTTGACCAGCACCGGGAAGCCTTGCTCCTCCAGGCCCTGGATGCCGGCGACGATGCCGGGGTACTTGGCCAGCACCTCCTGCGGCACGTCCGGCAGGGCCAGTTCGTTCTCCAGGATTTCGCGCTTGACCGCACGCTCGAAGATTTCCGACAGGCACTGCACCTGCGCCTCGGCCAGTGTGTTGCCGGCGCTCATGCCGTTGGACAGATACAGGTTCTCGATCAGGTTGGACGGGAAGTACACCACCTCGCCGTCCGACTGGCGCACGAAGGGCAGCGAGCAGATGCCGCGCGCCTTGTTGCCCGAGTTGGTGTCGTACAGGTGCGAGCCGCGCAGCTCGCCGTCCGGGTTGTAGATGGCCAGGCAGTAGTCGTCGAGGATCTCTTCCGGCAGCGCGTCCTTCGGCCCCGGCTTGAACCAGCGCTCGTTGGGGTAATGGACGAAATCGGCGTTGGCGATCTCCTCGCCCCAGAACTGGTCGTTGTAGAAGAAGTTGCAGTTCAGCCGCTCGATGAACTCGCCCAGCGCCGAGGCCAGCGCGCTCTCCTTGGTGGCGCCCTTGCCGTTGGTGAAGCACAGCGGCGACTGCGCGTCGCGGATATGCAGCGACCAGACGTTGGGCACGATATTGCGCCAGGAGGCGATCTCGATCTTCATCCCCAGGCCGGCGAGGATGGCCGACATATTGGCGATGGTCTGTTCCAGCGGCAGGTCCTTGCCGAGGATGCGCGTGCCCTCGCCCGCGGTCAGCGCCGGCATCAGCAGGGCCTGGGCGTCGGCGTCGAGGTTGGCGACTTCCTCGATGACGAAGTCGGGGCCGGTCTGCACCACCTTCTTCACCGTGCAGCGGTCGATGGAGCGCAGGATGCCCTGGCGGTCCTTGTCGGAGATGTCCGCCGGCAGCTCGACCTGGATCTTGAAGATCTGCTTGTAGCGGTCTTCCGGGTCGACGATGTTGTTCTGCGCCAGGCGGATGTTGTCGGTGGGGATGTTGCGCGTCTGGCAGTACAGCTTGACGAAGTAGGCCGCACACAGTGCCGAGGACGCCAGGAAGTAGTCGAACGGCCCCGGCGCCGAGCCGTCGCCCTTGTAGCGGATGGGCTGGTCGGCAATCACCGTGAAGTCATCGAACTTGGCTTCGAGCCGCAGGTTGTCGAGAAAGTTGACTTTGATTTCCATGGGGGTACCGGACGCAGGCAAGACAAAATGGCCGCCATTATCCGGCTTTTGCGCGGGAAGTCTTGTTTGGCCGACGCGCAGGCTTTTCTGCCCCCCACGTCGAGCCGGTGCTGCGAAACTTGTGGGAGCGGGCCCAGCACCAGAGCCCATCACGGCTAGAGCCGCTCCCACGCAAAGCACCGCACGCATCGCGATACAATGACGCCTCACAGCCGCCCTGCCCCGGAACCCGCTATCCGATGTTCACCCTCAGCCACCAGACCACCCCGCCGCCCGAGTCCCTGAAAAGCCAGGTACTGCAGATGGTGGTTGACTACTTCAGCGACCTCAGCCCGGCACCGCTGACGCCGAGCAACCCGCTGTACCAGCTGTACCAGTACGTGATCGGCTACGAGGTGCACCTGTACCTGCAGGCCATGGGCGGCGACCCGGCCAGCAGCGCCCGGCTGATCCTGGCGCTGGACGACGAAGACCCGTCGCGCGTGCTGGGCTTCGCCCTCTACCTGCCCAGCGCGGACGACCCCGACGCCTGCACCCTGCTCTACACCGCCGTGCAGGCCAGCCAGCGCCGCCACGGCATCGCCCGCGCCATGCTGCGGCAGATGCAGCTGCTGCACCCGCATGCCGCGCTGGCCTGCGTGGCCAGCCGGGTGCCGACCTTCGAGGCGCTCGGCTTTCGCGTACTCGGCGCGCGCGGCCCGCAGGTGCTGATGAACAGCCGCGCGCAGGCCTCGGACGGCTGGGTGGCGGTGCAGGACCTGGCGCCGATCTTCCAGTCCAAGGAGGTGCGGCAGATCCATGCCTACCTGGTCAAGCAGCACGGCGAGCGAGCCATGCGCGATGCGGAGAAGCAGCGCGACCGCCTGCTCGACCAGCTGGCACGCCAGGCCGAGACGCTGCTGGCCGAGCAGCGGGCCAGGCGCCTGCAGTGAGGCACGCCTGCAGACACCATCACAGTTGCGCAAACTCGCCACCCCGGCATTGAACCTTCGCGCCCGCGGCGGCCCTAAGGCTTCTCTGCATTCCGCCATCGGGAGCCCGACCATGCACCTTCTCGCCCGCCTCTGCCTGCTCAGCGCCGCCACCCTGCCCCTGACCGCCTGCTTCGACCAGGAGCCGGACCCGCTGCAGAGCCAGATCTGCATCTACAACACCGATCCCCAGGCGCAACGCTGCAAGGCCGGGCAGATGGCCTGGTTCCGCCCGGAGGGCGGCCAGCAGATCAGCGAACAGATGGCCCTGAGCGTGGCGGCCGCCTACTGCGACTTCAGCCAGCAGATCATGCACAACCGCGCCGGGGTGGTCTGCGTGTTCACCGACCAGCGCCTGAGCAGCGTGCCGCAATAACGCAGGACTGGCCAACGGCCGGAACTTGATCTATCCACAGGGGTCTCTGCTAGCCCGCCCACCGGGCGCGGCCCACCAGGCCCCTTGTGCAAGGACACCCCATGAACATTCGCCAGCTCCCGCTCTTCGCCCTCGCCTGCGCCCTGCCCCTGGCCGCCTGCGCCGCCACGCCCGAGGCGCTGAAGCCCTACCCGGCGGCGGCCGCGGGCCAGCAGCGCCATGTGATCGAGCTGCCGGCCCAGGCCGACGAGGATGACTACCGGGTGGAGCTGATCGCCGGCAAGACCCTGGAAGTGGACTGCAACCGCCACAGCCTGGGTGGCCAGTGGCAGCGCAAGAGCGTGCCAGGCTGGGGCTACGACTACTACGAACTGGAGCGGGTCGGCCCGCCGCGCAGCACCCTGATGGCCTGCCCGGACGGCAGCCGCCAGCAGGCCTTCGTCGCGGTCGGCGGCGAGCCCCTGCTGGTGCGCTACAACAGCAGGCTGCCGCTGGTGGTCTACACCCCGGCCGATGTGCAGGTGCGCTACCGCATCTGGTCGGCGGCGCCGGACAGCAGCCCGGCGAAGGCGCAGTAAGCGCCGAGGCCGGCGACGCCAAGCGCCGCCGGCCCGTGGCTCAGTCGATCGGCAGGGCGACCGGGCGCATGGGGGCACCGTCGGCACCCTTCAGGCGCAGCGGCGCGCCGAACCAAGCGAACTGGTGCACCTTGTCTGCCGCCAGGCCCTCCAGGTTGACGTTCTGCATGATCGGCACGCCCTTGATCGAGAGCATGGAGCTGTGCACCGGAATCCAGTTGTCCTGCTCCTTGGACGGCCAGACATCGGTGCTGATGTTGTCGACGCCTATCACCACGGCGCCGCCATCGGCGAGGAAGTCGGCGGCCTCGCGGGTCAGGCCCGGGGTGTTGTGCATGTAGCGCTCGGCGTCGCGGAACCACTGCATGCGCCCGGTGCGCACCATCACCACGTCGCCGCTCTCCAGCTTCACGCCCTGCTGGCGCGCAGTGTTCTTCAGGTCGTCGACGCTGATGCCGTAGGACTCGGGCAGCACGTCCACGCCCTTGTAGGCGGCCACGTCGAGCAGCACGCCACGCGCGATGATCGGCGGGTACTTCTCCACCCCGGCCTTGTGCCAGCCGCGGTCGCCCAGGTTGTCCTCGGTGCTGAAGCCGTTGTAGATCTTGCCCTTGAGGCCGAAGTGCGACAGCGCGTCGATGTGCGTGCCGGTGTGGGCGTACATGGAGATGGCCGAGCCGGAGTAGCTGATCAGGCTGTTCTTCTCCTTGCCCAGGCCGTTGGGGTCGTCGACGATCGTGCCCTGCGGCGTGTGCACGTTCCAGATCTGGTAACGCGGCTGGCCGAGGAAGTAGTAGCTGGGCATGCCGACGTAGTACTCGACGCTGAGGTCGTAGACCTTGCCGCTGTTGATGCGCTGCACCACCTTGAGGATCGACTCGGGTGTGATGCGGTTCAGCGCGCCGATCTCGTCGGCGGGGCCCCAGGGGCTCTGGCCCACGGTATCGGTCGGGGCGGCCTGCGCCAGGCCGGCCAGGCCGAGGGAAAGGGCGGCGCCAATCATCAGGTGTTTCATGGTTGCAACTCCAGGCAGTGGATTCGCAGTCCAAGTTACGGCTGGGACTGATATGGAAAAACGGCTATAAAGCGAAAGTACTTTTCGCGTTTCGCGAAAAATTCAGCCGCAAACCGAGGGGACACCGATGGACAGGCTGCAGGCCATGCACTGTTTCGTGCGGGTGGTGAAGCTCGGCAGCTTCTCCGCCGCCGCCCGCGAACTGGGCTACTCCAATGCCAGCGTGAGCAAGTACATCCGCCAGCTGGAAGCCTGGACGCAGAACCTGCTGCTGCAGCGCAGCACGCGCAGCCTGCAGCTCACCGAGGCTGGGCAGAGCTTCTATGACTACTGCCTGCGCGTGGAACAGGAGACCCTGGCCCTGGAGGACCAGCTGCAGCTCGACCGCGAGCAGGTCGGCGGACGCCTGGTGGTGTCCGCCCCGGTGTCCCTGACCCTGCGCCTGCTCGGCCCGGCCCTGCTCGACTTCCAGCACCAGCACCCGAACCTGCAGCTGGAGCTGCGCATGAGCGACCAGGCCGTGGACCTGGTACGCGACGGCATCGACCTGGCGCTGCGCGCCAGCGCCGAGCTGGGCGATTCGAGCCTGATCGCCGCACCGCTGCTGCCGCTGCCGCGCCTGGTCGTCGCCAGCCCGACCTACCTGCAGCGCCACGGCGAGCCGCAGCAGCTGGCCGACCTGGGCCACCACAACTGCCTGGTGTACAGCCGCGGCAGCGATGCCTCGGCCTGGGCCTTCCGCCAGGGCGATGGCCTGGAGACCGTGCAGGTACGCGGCAACCTGGCGGCGGACAACAGCCTGATGCTGATCCAGGCCCTGCTCGCCCACCAGGGCCTCGGCCTGATGCCGCGCGCGCTGATCGAGGCGGAACTGGCCAGCGGCGCGCTGGTGCCGGTGCTGCGCGACTGGCAACCGCTGGCGCGCACCCTGCACGTGCTCTACCCCAACCGCCAGTACCTGCCGCGCCGGGTGAGCGCCCTGATCACCTTCCTCAAGGCGCGCTTGCGCGGCTGAGGGCGCCAGCGATCGGCGCGGGGTGCCCTGCCCGGCGCGCCCCGCTACAATGCGCGCCTTGCCGTGCCACGCCCGAAGAAGAAAGCGCCATGTCCCTGCCGAAGAACCATCTGGAACTGCTCAGCCCCGCCCGCGACGTCAGCATCGCGCGGGAGGCCATCCTGCATGGGGCCGACGCCGTGTACATCGGCGGGCCGAGCTTCGGTGCGCGGCACAACGCCTGCAACGAAGTCAGCGAGATCGCCGAGCTGGTGAAGTTCGCCCGCCGCTACCACGCGCGGGTGTTCACCACCCTCAACACCATCTTCCACGACGACGAGCTGGAGCAGGTGCGCACGCTGATCCATCAGCTGTACGACGCCGGCGTCGATGCGCTGATCGTGCAGGACATGGGGGTGATGGAGCTGGATATCCCGCCGATCGAGCTGCATGCCAGTACCCAGACCGACATCCGCACCCTGGACCGGGCCAAGTTCCTCGACCAGGCCGGTTTCTCCCAGCTGGTGCTGGCGCGCGAGCTGAACCTGCAGGAAATCCGCGCCATCGCCGACGCCACCGAAGCCTCCATCGAGTTCTTCATCCACGGTGCGCTGTGCGTGGCCTTCTCCGGCCAGTGCAACATCTCCCATGCGCAGACCGGCCGTAGCGCCAACCGCGGCGACTGCTCGCAGGCCTGCCGCCTGCCCTACACCCTGAAGGACGACCAGGGCCGCGTGGTTGCCTTCGAGAAGCACCTGCTGTCGATGAAGGACAATAACCAGAGCGCCAACCTGCGCGCGCTGGTCGAAGCCGGCGTGCGTTCGTTCAAGATCGAGGGACGCTACAAGGACATGGGCTACGTGAAGAACATCACCGCCCACTACCGCCAGCTGCTCGACGCCATCCTCGAAGACCGCCCGGACCTCGCCCGCGCCTCCAGCGGCCGCACCGCGCACTTCTTCCAGCCCGACCCGGACAAGACCTTCCACCGCGGCAGCACCGACTACTTCGTCACCGAGCGCAAGGTCGACATCGGCGCCTTCGACTCGCCGACCTTCACCGGCCTGCCGGTGGGCCATGTCGAGAAGGTGGGCAAGCGCGACCTGATCGCCGTCACCGACACCCCGCTGTCCAACGGCGACGGCCTCAACGTGCTGGTCAAGCGCGAGGTGGTGGGCTTTCGCGCCAACATCGCCGAGCTGAAGAATGAATTCGTGGAAGACGGCGAGCCGCGCTACCGCTACCGCGTCGAGCCCAACGAGATGCCCGAGGGCCTGTTCCGTCTGCGCCCCAACCACCCGCTGTCGCGCAACCTCGACCACAACTGGCAGCAGGCGCTGCAGAAGACCTCGGCCGAGCGCCGCATCGGCGTGAGCTGGAAGGTTGCGCTGCGCGAGGAGCAGCTCAGGCTCACCGCCACCAGCGAGGAAGGCATCAGCGTCGAGGCGACTCTGGACGGCCCGTTCGGCGTGGCCAACAAGCCTGAGCAGGCGCTCGACGGCCTGCGCGACCTGCTGACCCAGCTCGGCACCACCGACTACCACGCCCTGGACGTGGCGCTGGACGCCCCGCAGGCGTTCTTCGTGCCCAACTCGCAGCTCAAGGCGCTGCGCCGCGAGGCCATCGAGCAGCTCACCGAGGCGCGCATCGCCGCCCACCCGCGCGGCAGCCGCAAGGCCGAGACCAGCCCGCCGCCGGTGTACCCGGAGTCGCACCTGTCGTTCCTCTACAACGTCTACAACCAGAAGGCCCGCGACTTCTACCACCGCCACGGGGTGCAGCTGATCGACGCGGCCTACGAGGCCCACGAGGAGGAAGGCGAGGTGCCGGTGATGATCACCAAGCACTGCCTGCGCTTCTCCTTCAACCTCTGCCCCAAGCAGGCCAAGGGCGTCACCGGCGTGAAGACCAAGGTGGCGCCGATGCAGCTGATCCACGGCGACGAGGTGCTGACCCTGAAGTTCGACTGCAAGCCCTGCGAGATGCACGTGGTGGGCAAGATGAAGGGCCATATCCTCGACCTGCCGCAGCCGGGCAGCGCCGCGGCGAGCAAGATGGTCGCCAGCATCAGCCCGGAAGACCTGCTCAAGACCATCCGCAACAAGCCGACCGGCTACAGCCACTGACGGCCGTAGCCCGGATGCCATCCGGGAACGCCGCCCTGAGAGTTCAGGCGCTGAGCATCTCGATCTCGCGGATCTCGAAGTCGCGGCGCAGGTAGTCCATGCGCCGTTCGCTGAACTCGCGCATGTGCGGCAGCGCCGTGTGCTCGGCAAAGGCCTCGCGCGACGCCCACACCTCGAAGAAGATGAACAGGCTCGGATCGGCCGCATCGCGCAGCATGTGGTACTGCACGCAGCCCGGCTCGGCGCGGCTGGGCTCGACATAGGCGCGGAACAGCCGCTCGAAGGCCTCGGCCTGCTCGGGTTTGGTGTGGGCGTGAAGGATGAAGCCGTACATGGTGGACTCCGCAGGGATGATGCTCACACCCTAGCGCAACAGCAGCGCAAGCATTCATGACATATCGGCAATAATCATTTGCCTGCGGGCGGCTGTTTCAGGGGCGCCCGCCTGCGTAACCTGCCGGCCATTCGAGATGCCCGGAGGCTCCCATGAAAAAGATCCTGCTCCTCAACGGCGGCAAGCAGTTCGCCCATTCCGACGGCCGCTACAACGCCACCCTGCACGAGGCCGCCGTCGCCTTCCTCGACCGCGCCGGCTGTGACATCAAGACCACCTTCATCGACGGCGGCTACGACATCGAGGGGGAAGTGCAGAAGATCCTCTGGGCCGACGTGGTGATCTACCAGATGCCCGGCTGGTGGATGGGCGCGCCCTGGACGGTGAAGAAGTACCTGGACGAGGTGTTCACCGCCGGCCACGGCAGCCTCTACGCCAACGACGGCCGTACCCGCGCGGACGCCTCGCAGAAGTACGGCAGCGGCGGCCTGATCCAGGGCAAGCAGTACATGCTGTCGCTGACCTGGAACGCCCCGCAGCAGGCCTTCGACGACCCCAGCGATTTCTTCGAGGCCAAGGGCGTGGATGCGGTGTATTTCCCCTTCCACAAGGCCAACCAGTTCCTCGGCATGCGCGCCCTGCCGACCTTCCTCTGCACCGATGTGATGAAGGTGCCGGACATCGAACGCGACGTGGCGCGCTACCAGCGGCACCTGGCCGAGGTGTTCAACCTCGCTTGATCAGGGTGCGCCGAACAGCGCCGTCCAGTAGATGCCGGCGTCGCTCTTCGGGTCCACCGCGTAAGCCGCGCCCAGCTCGCTGAACGCCGGGTTCATCAGGTTGGCGCAGTGGCCGGGGCTGGCCAGCCAGCCGGCCACCACCTTGTCCGCCGCATCCAGGCCGGCGGCGATATTCTCGCCGATCTGCATGCCGCTGTAGCCGGCCAGCTCGGCGCGGTCGCCGGGGGTGCGGCCGTCGCGGTCGCGGTGGTCGAAGTAGTTGCCGTTGGCCATGGCGCGGCTGTGGCTCTCGGCGGTACTGGCCAGGGTGGCGTTCCAGGCCAGCGGCGCGCTGGCGGCGAAGGGCTGGCCGCCGCACTGGCGGGCCTGCGCGCGGGCGGCGTTGATCCGCTCCAGCAGCTTCTGCCCTTCCGCCTGCGAATCACCCAGGCGCCCGCCGAGCAGCGGCCGCGCCAGGACGATGCGCCAGTCGCGGTCCACCCGACTGACGCCGACATCGACGAACTGCGGGTCGAGTACCACGCGACAGAAGCTCTCGCGCAGCGCCTGCATGGCGCTCTGCGCATCGCGCGGGCCGGACAGGGTGATCGCCTGCACGTTGACCATCGGATAACCGTTGCGTGCCAGGCTGTCCTGCAGGTCGCCGCCCACCACCGGCAGCACCAGGCGCGGGTCGCTGGCCAAGGGCGGCAGCTCCGGCGAAGCCTGGTCGGCGCAGCGCTGCACCTGGCCACGGTAGGCGTTGATCGCCTCGACCAGCCGCGCCTCCTCCGCCGCCTGGGCGGCCATGGCATACAGCCCGAACGACAACGCGGCGAAACGAAGGACGAAAGACCTGACGCGCATGCACACCTCCCGGATTTGGCAGGTGCCATGATGCGCGATTTCACCCCCCGCCGGTCAATCAGACGTAGATGCTGACCCCGCCCTTGGCCTGCAGCCAGTCGCGGTAGGTGGTCAGCGACTCGGTCTGCTGGCCGTCGTTGAAGCCGACGAAGCTGCTGCTGTCGCCGAGACCGGCATCGATCAGCTTTTCCACCTGCGCCAGCAGCTTGGCCGCGTCATCGCGATCCATGGCGGCCACGTCGGGCAGCTCGATCTTCGTCCCGGAGCCGGGGCTGGCAACCTCGGCCAGGCGCTGGCTGGCGCCAATCTGCAAGCCGTTGCCGCTGTTGAGCGCACGCAGCAGCCCACCCTCGCTGCGCGCCACCATCTGCCGGGCCAGGCTGCGCAGTTCGGCGATGGGGTCCTTGCTGCTCTCGGCCGGCTTTTCCTGGCCGGCGCCGGCAGTGGCGGGGGTGGTCTTGGCGGCGCTGGCGAGATAAGTGGCCAGCGGCGAGTTGCTGTTGATGGTGGTCATGGCAATGTCCCGCGAAGTTCCATTGCCCAGCCCACAGCAGGATACGGGCCAATCCACGGAAAGGCCCGCGGCTGCCGGCTTTCGCAGGCTTTCTGCACGCATCAACAGGAAAAGCCTTGCCACCTCGGGCAAGGCCTTGCCGCCCTAGCCCGGATGCCCGTCCACCCGCGCCGACCACAGCATCGGCGCGTAATGGCGCAGGAACAGGGCGAAGGCCAGGCACCAGAGCGCCGCCGCCAGCCACAGGCCCTGGACGGAGAAGGCGGCCAGCAGCACGCGGGCCAGCGCCGCGCCCTGCAGCAGGGCGAAGGCCCAGGCCATGGCGCGTGGCGGCAGCAGTGCCCTGCCGGTATGGCCGAGACTGACCCGCGCCAGCATGGCCAGGATCAGCCCGCCCATGGCGCCCACGGCCAGCGCATGGCTGGCCAGGCTCGGTTGCGCCAGCCAGCCCAGGTGCCAGACGGCCATGCCGAGCGCGGCGACGACCAGCCAGGCATAGGCCAGGTGCAGCGACCAGAGCAGCGGCACACGCCAGATGCCGGCGTCATGCCAGTGCCACAGGCGCATGCCGTGCAGCACCGCCAGCAGCAGGAACGGCGCCGCCAGCAGCGGCGTCGGCCGCTGGCTGAGGCCGACGGCGAACAGCAGCGCGACCGCCAGCGAAAGACCGAGCAGGCCCCACATCAGCCAGGGGCGCGCCGCCGCCTGATTGGCCAGGCCCAGGCCGCGCGCGGTGAAGAAGGGAATTACCCGCCCGCCGATGATGCCCATCAGCGCCGCCACCAGCCACAGCGCGGCCAGGGTGCCGCACCGCTGCAGGGCGTCGTCGCCCTCGACCAGGCCATACAGGGTCAGGGCCTGGCAGGCACCGAGCAGGCCGATGACCAGGACGATGGGCGCGTTGTGCCGCTGCCGCGCCCTGAGGATCAGGCGGCCGAAGACCAATAGCAGCGCCACGGCGAAGGCCAGTTCGAGCAAGGCCAGCAGGACAGGCGACAACGTCAGGAACCAGGCCAGGCGGCCACCCAGCCACAGGCCGAACAGTGCCATCAGCGGCCGCCCGGAGAGGCTGGGCAGGCCGGTCCAGGTCTGCACGGCGGTGAGCAGGAAACCGGCGATGATCGCCAGGCCGAAGCCGAACAGCATCTCGTGGCGGTGCCAGGCCAGCAGGCCACCCAGGGGTTGCGGCACGGCCAGACCGGCCAGGGCCGCCCCCCACAACGCCACGGCCAGCAGGGCGAACAGCGCACCGAACAGAAAGAACGGGCGAAAGCCCAGGCGCCAGAGCGGCGCGATGGCCAGGGCGGCACTGCGATCAAGCGGCTGCACAGCAGTCCTCCCGACCGGCCTTGCCCAGGTAGTGCTGGGCCAGCAGACGCATCACGTAGCCGATCTTCAGCAGGCTGGGGCCGAGAATCACCGCCGAGTGTGCCGCCACCTGGGTGCCGATGGTCAGCCGGCTGTCCAGGCCGTAGGCGACCACGACCCCGAGCAGCAACAGCAGCAGGCCGGCGACCAGCAGGTGGGTGGATAGCCGCAGGACATTCCTGGGGCAGCTCAGGTACTCGATCATGGCGGCATCTCCCTTGAGAGTCGGGTGGAAATCCCCTGCCCTGTCCATTTCAGGAAGCGTGCCACTCGCGCAGCCCAGCAGAATCGGGGCCTTGCGGGCGTTGTAGTCATACCGACAACAACCAGATAAGAGTCGCCAGGACAGCATCGAGTCATATCGACAACACCGTACGGCGACAACAGGTGCAAGCTCGCGCCGACCGCGCTAGGCTCTGCACCTCGTTCAACTGGAGGTATTTCCCATGGCCCGCGCCACCGCCCGTCACATCCTGGTTTCCAGCGAAGCCAAGTGCAATGAACTGAAAGCCGCCATCGAAGCCGGCGCCGACTTCGCCCAGGTGGCCAAGGACAATTCCAGCTGCCCGTCCAGCCGCGACGGCGGCAACCTCGGCTCCTTCGGCCCGGGGCAGATGGTCCGTGAATTCGACCAGGTGGTATTCAGCGCCCCGGTCGGCGTGGTCCAGGGCCCGGTGAAGACCCAGTTCGGCTACCACCTGGTGGAAGTCACCAGCCGCCAGGACTGAGTTTTTCCCAGACCATGAAAAACGCCGGCAATCGCCGGCGTTTTTTTCAGTTGCAGGAAAGGTCAGACGCTGCGCAGCTGCTGCTCGGCGAGGAAGTCCTCTTCCAGCAGCTGGTCCTGGGCGCCGGCATCGCCAGCCGCCACGCCATCGCGGTGGCTCGGCCCGCGCTTGCTGCGCAGCTTGCCGAGCTGGTGATCGAGGGCATGGCCCAGTTTCTCCACGGCGCCATCGAGGGCGAACTCGATGGATTCGGCCTTGTGCGTGACCGACAGCGGCTGCAGCCCCTTGGGCCGCGCCTCGATCTGGCAGCGCTTGTCGTTGGCGCCGGCCTTGCCGCCATTCTCATCGTTGAGGTGGACGACGACGCGGGTCAGCTCCTCGTCGAAACGTTCCAGTTGGCTGGTGATGGTGGAGCTGACCCAGCCGGCGAGGCGGGCGCTACCGTCGATATGGTTATCGCTGTGAACCTGGATTTGCATAAAGCCTTCCTTATTCAACTTTCAGCCAGAGGTCGCTGTTGCGCGACACCCCCAGCCTACGCCTTCCGTTCGGAAAAAGGCGAGCCTGTTGCACGACGAAACACTCTTTGCTGACCTGCATCAAGGGCGTCGGATCGGTCGACACACGAGCCATGGTCTAAGCTCCCGCCTCCACCTCGACAACAACGGAGGGTATCCCATGGGCCTGTTCAACAAGATCCTGCAAGTGCTCGGATTCGGCGTTGCCGAGGCCGCCACCGCCGAGCCCAAGGCGCCGGCGCCGGCACCAGTCGACGCCGGGGCCGTGCCTTTGGTGGACGTGGTGGCCAGACTCGAGACCCTGGCTGCCAGCCATCCGGAAAAGCTCAACTGGAAGGTCTCCATCGTCGACCTGCTCAAGCTGCTCGGCCTCGACAGCAGCCTGGCGGCGCGCAAGGAACTGGCCGGGGAACTGGGCTGCCCGGCGGAGAAGATGGGTGACTCGGCACAGATGAACATCTGGCTGCACAAGACCGTGCTGCAGAAGCTCGCTGCCAACGGCGGCAACGTGCCGGCCGACCTGCTCGACTGAGACACGCGACACCGCTCGCTGCCGCGGCGCGCCTCAGCGGGCCGCCGCGACCCACCCATACCCGACCGGCTCGCGATGCGCCCGGCGATGGCGACCCGCCATGGCAAGACGCTAGAATCTGCACCCTCAGCCCGCCCCGCCTGCCGGGGCTCCGTCAGACGCAACCCGCGAGAACACCGCCATGGGCGCCCAGTGGAAAGCCAAACCCAAAGAAGCCGCCGCCAATGCCCGAGGAAAGATCTTCGGCAAATTGGTGAAGGAAATCATGATCGCCGCGCGTAACGGCGCCGATCCGGACATGAACCCCAAGCTGCGCCTGGCCGTGCACCAGGCCAAGAAGGCGTCCATGCCCAAGGACACCCTGGAGCGTGCGATCAAGAAAGGCGCCGGCCTGTCCGGTGAGGTGGTCAACTACGAGCGCACCCAGTACGAGGGCTTCGCCCCGCACCAGGTGCCGGTGATCGTCGAATGCCTGACCGACAACGTGAACCGTACCGTGGCCGAGATCCGCGTGCTGTTCCGCAAGGGCCAGCTGGGGGCCTCCGGCTCGGTGAGCTGGGACTTCGACCATGTCGGTCTGATTGAGGCCAGCAGCGACAGCGGCGCCGATCCGGAGCTGGCCGCCATCGAGGCCGGTGCCCAGGACTTCGTCCCGGACGACGAGGGCGCGACCCTGTTCATCACCGACCCGACCGACCTCGACGCCGTGTGCAAGGCCCTGCCGGAGCATGGCTTCACCGTCAACTCGGCCAAGCTCGGCTACCGCCCGAAGAACCCGGTGACCAGCCTGACGCCGGAGCAGCTGGAAGAGGTCGAAGCCTTCCTCGAGGCCATCGACGCTCACGACGACGTGCAGAACGTCTACGTCGGCCTCGCCGGCTGATGAGCCGGGCCGAGTTCCACCAGCAGCACGCCGCACGCGCCGAGGCCGAGGCCCGGCGCCTGTTGGCCGAGCGCGCCAGCCTCGGCGCGCGCTGGCTGGACTGGGTGGCCGCCGAGCTGTACCGCCTCACCCCGCCCGCCTACGCGGCCATGGTACGCCGCGAGCTGCAGCGCCTGAGCGGCGCATGAAGCTGCTGCGCATCGCCGCCGTCTGCCTGCTGGACGCCAGCAACCACCTGCTGCTGGTGCGCAAGCGCGACACCCGCGCCTTCATGCTGCCCGGCGGCAAGATCGAGCCCGGGGAAACGTCGCTGGGCGCTCTGCGCCGCGAACTGCAGGAAGAACTGCAACTGAGCCTCGACGAATCCGCACTGCTTGCACTGGGGCGCTTTCGCGCGCCGGCCGCCAACGAGCCGGCCACCGAGATCGACAGCCAGGTTTTTCTCGCCCGCCTGACACACCCGGTGCAGGCCGGTGCCGAGCTGGCGGAGCTGCGCTGGCACGACCCGCAGGGCCCGGACACCGCCGACCTGGCCCCACTGCTGCGCCTGCACGTCCTGCCAAGCTTGCGCCATCTGACGCCTGGCTGAGCCACCCGCCGACAGTGGAGCTATGCTCAAGGCAAGGCATGCAGCAGGCTGGCACAGCCTGGGAGGTGGTAGTGGCACTGGAGCTTGACACTCGACCCGGCCCATTTCGGAGGTAACGCCATGAGCAAAGGTATGGACAGGCACAAGGAGGCGAAGAAGAAGCCTCTGAAGAGTGCCCAGGAAAAACGCATGGCCAAGCGCAACAAGAAGTCCGGCACCACCCTGCTGGGCAGCCATGCCCCCAACCCCTGACCCCTCGCACACCCGGCAGCCGCCGGGTGTGTTCTTTGCGGCCGCCGCTCTCGCTTGACCCAGAGCAAGGCGCCGGCGCCACCATGGCCTAGGATGGCCGGCAAAAAACCACACCCCTTGCGTGCAGACCCACCACCAACAGGAGGTTTGCATGAGTATCACATCGTCCAGCATCTGCGCCGCCGCCGACGCCCTGCAGGGCCTGGTCGGCTACAACACCAGGAATCAACAGCACATCGTGCGTTTCAGCGAGGACTCCTTCGGCCTGGATGTGGCCGAGGACAGCATCCAGCCCTGCGCCGAGTTCGTCTGGCAGCCGCTCGAGGGCGCGCTGATGACCCTCAGCCGGGCACGCCTGGGCCTGCTGCTGGAGCAGCGGATCGATGAGCGCCTGAACATTTCCGAGCCGCTGCGCGTCTACCTGCGCCGCAGCGGCCTGCCGGAAATCATCGCCGAACGGCGCAGGGCCTGAAGCCTCGGGGGCTGGCATAATGCGCGCACCACGATGCTGTGCGAAGGACTGCAATCGATGCCCCTGCGGCGCCTGCCCTGGTTCCTGACCCTGCTGCTGATCGCCCTGCCCTGCCTGTCCGCGGAGGGGGTCTTGCGCTATCCGCGGGCGCCGGCCGGCGACGAGTTCCGCCCGGTCTACCCGCTGGCGCTGCTGCAGCTGGCCCTGGACCGGGCGGGCAGCCCGCTGCGCATCGAACCCTCGCAGCACCACATGGAACAGGGCCGCGCGCTGCTCGGCCTGGAGCAGAACGAAGCGGTGGACGTGGTCTGGACCATGACCAGCGTCGAGCGCGAGCGACGCCTGCTGCCGGTGCGCATCCCGCTGGACCGGGGGCTGTACGGCTGGCGCATCGCACTCTTGCGCGCCGACCGGGCGCAGTTGCTGCGCGAAGTGCGCAGCCTGGAGGACCTGCGCAAGCTCAGCGCAGGACAGGGGCACGACTGGCCGGACACCCTGATTCTGCGCGGTCATGAGCTGCGCGTGGAGACCAGCTCCAGCTACGACAGCCTGTTCCTCATGCTGCAGGCCGGGCGCTTCGACTACTTCCCGCGCTCGGTGCTGGAGGCCCGCGCCGAGCTGCGCCACCAGAACTCTGCGGATCTGGTGCCGGACCGCCACCTGGTCCTGCACTACCCCACCGCGCTGTATTTCTTCTTCTCCAGGCAGCGCCCGGAGCTGGCCGAAACCGTGGAGCTGGGTTTGGAAAAGGCCCTGGCCGACGGCTCCTTCGAGCACCTGTTCCTGCAGCACCACGGCGACGACCTGCGCCAGGCGAATCTGCAACAGCGCCGGGTCATCGAGCTGGACAACCCACTGCTGCCGCCGCAGACCCCGCTGCAGCGCCGGGAACTGTGGTATCAGCGCTGAGCGGCGACCTCGGTCGCATCGGCCTGCACCGCCGCCAGGGCGTTGCGGCTGTGGGCACCGAAGTGACGGAACAGCTCGACCAGCAGAAGCTCCAAAGTCGGATCGGGCGGCACCGACTGCAGCCGGTTGCCTTCGCTGAAGCCACGGGCCGCACTGCCGCGTGCCATCCATTCACCGATCAGGGCATCGAACTCGTCGGCGCGGGCATGGGACTCGGCCGCCACCACCTGGGCCGCGTAGTCCACGCCGAAGGCCGGGTAGCCGGCATCGGCCTCGACCCGGGCATAGGCGCTCAGCAGCGGATGTTGCTCCTGGCCGTCCCGGAGCAGCGCCTGCATACGATCGAACTGATACTGCTCGATGGCGGTGTGACGGTCGGCCACGCGCTGGATCGCGGCCTCGCGCGCCTGCGGGTAGCCGGCCTCGGCCTTGGCCGCGATCAGCACCATGCCGGCGCTGCTCACCCCCGGCAGCACCCTGGCGTGGTAGGGCTGGGTGAGGTCCTGCAGGTAGTGCATGGCCCAGCCGAGGAAACGGTAGCCCCAGTAGGGGTGACCGCTGGCGAAGGCCAGACGGGCGAGGCCGCTGTACTGGTAGATGCGCCAGTGCGGCAGGGTCTGCCCCAGGTAGGGCGCGGCGGCGAAGATCAGCGCCGCCTCGTGGTAGTAGCCGATATGGAACGGCGCCTGCGAGGAGTATTCGAAGCGCGCGTCGCCGAACGGCTGCGGGCCGAAGTTGTAGCGCTGCCCCGCCTCGCCGGGGTTGTCGCTGAACAGGTTGATGTCGTGGCCGTAGTCCGGCTCGTCCGCCGCGCTGGCCAGCACCTGCAGCGCCGGAACCGACTCGCCGGCGCGCAGGCCCAGGTAGCGCCAGTGGGTCCAGGGGCCGACCTTGTGGAACACCAGCACCTGGTCGCTGCCGAGCAGCGGCCGGCCGCCGGCATCCTGCCCCGGCAGCTGCTGGATAAAGCTGGCCAGCCGGACTTCGGGATTGATGCGCAGGGCCCGGAGGAAAGCGGCGCGGCGGTCGCCCGTGCCGGTGGCGCTCCAGCGCAGCGCATCCGGGCGCGCCGGGTAGTAGGCGAAATGCTCGCGGGCGAAGGCTTCCTGCTCGTCCAGCAGGCGCTCGAGGGCGACAGCCTGGTCGGCCAGGAAGGCCTCCAGCGGCTCCACGCGCACGTCCTGGTCCAGCTCGGGCTGGTCACGCAGGGCCAGCAGGCTGCCCAGGCTGTGGTTGGACCAGGCCAGGACCGGGGACGACAGGCAACTCAGCAATCCGGCACAGGCCAGCAGGGGTAGCAGCTTCACGGGCACTCCGATCTCCAGGGTCAGCGGCCTAGCCTACCCAGCCAGGGGCCGGGGAACACTGTCAGGCTGCGCCAGGCACACTCACCAATCGGGCATCACAACAGCAGCAGCGCCCCGCCCAGGGCCGCTGCCAACAGCACCAGGCCGAGGCCGAGCGGCAGCAGCGCCGCTCCGCGCTTGCCGGCCGGCGCCGGCGCGGCCTGAGCCTGGGCGGCCGCGCGCAGCGGATTGATGGTGGGCGCGGCACCGGGCCTGGACGCTTTGCCGGCCGCCGGCTTGGGCAGGTCGACGGCACGTACGAACAGGGTGGCGTCCTCGTTCTCCTCCTCCACCGCTTGCACCTCGACCCGCGGACCGATCACCAGCAGGGTCACCGAGCCCATGCGCACTTGGTCACCGGGCTTGAGCACGGCGGCGCCGGTCTTCTCGCCATTGACCAGCAGACCGTTGGCCGAGGCCAGGTCCTTAACCTCCAGCACATCGTCCTTGAGGAAGAACTCGCAGTGCCGGCGCGACAGCTGGGCATCGCTGAAGCACAGCTCGCACTTCACCGAGCGGCCGAAGGTCATGGAGCCGCTGACGTGGAACTTCTTGCCCTCGTGCTCACCCTGGATCACCTGCAGGAACCAGCGCTGGCTGGCCTCGTTACGCGGCTTGGCCTTGGCCGGATCGCTCAGCTGCAGCTCCACTTCGCCGAGGCGCAGGCTGTCGCCGGAGCGCAACTGGTAGCGGCTGGCAATGCGCTCGTCGTTGACGAAGGTGCCCAGCTCGCTGTCGCAGTCACTGACGTAGTAGAGGCCATTTTCCTGGCGGATCTCGGCATGGAAGGCGCTGATCCCGGCATCATCCAGGGCCAGGGTATTGCGCTTGTCGCGCCCGAGGGTGAAGCGTTCCTCGACCAGCCAGATGGGCGCCTGACGGCTGTCCTTGAAGTGCAGCTTGAGCATGGGTGGGTCCTGTCGGTCACTGGCCGAAGATATTGTTCCAGGCGCGCTTGAGCGGGTTGCTCTGACGCTCCTGCTCCTCGCGCGCGGCCCGGTCGGCGGCCGCACGCGCACTGGCGGCACGGGCCTCGGCGAGCAGTTGCTGGTGCTCGCCGTGCATCCTCAGCAGCTCGGCATTCTGCGGCTCGGCCTCGAGGCCGCGCTCGATCATGGCCAGGGCGCCGGGGAAGTCGCCACGCCGGTAGGCGCCTTTGGCCAGGTCGCGGTACAGCAGGGCCACGCGATTGAGGCCGGCCAGGGCATCGGCGTTGTCCGGCGCCCAGCCGAGGATCTGCCGGTAATAGTGCACGGCGCTGTCTTCGGCAGGCAGCAGCAGGCGCTTGTCGGCGATGCTGCGTTCGGCCAGCTGCAGATAACGGGCGATGCGCGCGGCCAGCACGCGTTGCAGGCCATCGAGGGCGGCCGCGTGCTGCGGGTCGATCAGCAGTGCCTGGCGGAAATAGTGGTCGGCGTTGTCCCCGGCCGGCTCGGTCAGCAGGCCGTCGGCCAGGCGCTGCTCGGCCTTCTGCAGGAGCGCGCCGATGCGCACCTCGCGGATGCGCTGCAGACCGGCCAGGGCCTCGTCGCTGCCGGCGTCGATGGCCAGCACCTGGTTGAAGTAGTGCTCGGCACTGTCCTGCGCCGGCTCGCTCAGCTGGCCGACGGCGAAGCGCTGCTCGGCCTGCTCGAGCAGCGCGGCGATCTGCCGCTGCTGCTGGATATACAGGCCGGCCGAAACCAGGGTACCGAGCAGCACCAGCACGCTCAGCACCACCAGCAGCGGCATGGCCGAACGGCGCTTGCGCGGCTTCTGCGCCACGGCTGCCGCCTCGGGCAGCGGCAGTGCCGGGCGCAGCTGGGTCTGTTCCAGGTCGCTCAGCTCCACCTCGTCCAGTGCGGCGAGCAGCGCGCGGCAGTCGGCGAAGCGCTCCTCGGGCTGCTTCGCCAGCATGCGTGCGAGCACGCCACGGAAGGCACCCAGGCTATCGGGCAGAGGTGGCGGCTCCATCTGCACGTGGTTGACCACGGTCTGGGTGTAGTTGCCGCCGCGATAGGGGTTGTTGCCGGTGAGCATCTCCAGAAGGATCACACCCAGGCTGTAGATGTCGCTGCGCGCGTCCAGGGGCTGGCATTGGGCCTGCTCCGGGCTGCTGTAGGCCGGGCTGCCGACGGCCACGCCGAACTGGGTCAGCTCGCTGTCGATGTCCACATCCTTGGCCACGCCGAAGTCGGTGAGCACGGCGGTACCGTCGCCGCGGAAGAGGATGTTGGCCGGCTTCACATCGCGGTGCACCAGGCCCTTGTCATGGACCACGGCCAGGCCGCTGGCGACCTGGCGGACGATCTGCAGGGCACGCTCGGGAGCGAACAGCTCGCCCTTGTGCCGGGCCAGGTCGCCGCCGGGGAGGAACTCCATGGCCAGGTAGTGGCGGCCATCGGCCAGCTGGTCGATATCGTGGATGGTGATGATCGACGGATGATTGAGCGAGGCGACTATGTGCGCTTCCTTGACGAAGCGCTGGCTGAAGGTCTGGTCCTCGGCACTGCGCAGCACCTTGATCGCCACCTTTCGATGCAGCGACTCCTGGGTGGCGAGGAAGACTTCGGCCATGCCGCCCTTGCCCAGCTGGCCGTGCACGCGATAACCGGGAATTTCAAGCAAAGTGTCGCTCATGGGATCTGCGTCGATGGTTAGTGCTTGCGCGATTGCAGCCAGCGGCTGATGAAGTTGCGCGGCCGGGCGTCGGTTGCCGCCGTGTCGGCCAGGCTGCGGCCCAGCACGATGCAGGAGATATTGTCTCTGCCGCCCTGCTGGTTGGCCAGCCCCACCAGCCGCTCGACCAGTTCGTCGAGGGTCGCGGCCGCGGCGCAGAGTGCCAGGATCTGCTCATCCTCCAGCTCGCCACTGAGGCCGTCGCTGCACAGCAGCAGCAACTCGCCGGGCGCCAGGCTGCCCTGTACGCGGCCGACCTCCAGGGCCTGCACGTCCTGCCCCAGGCACTGGGTGACGATGTTGCGCCGCGGATGCTGGCGGGCCTGCTCGGCGCTCATCTCGCCGGCGTCGATCATCGCCTGCACCCAGCTGTGGTCACGGGTCAGGCGCTCGATGCCGTCCAGGCTGATGCGGTAGGCGCGGCTGTCGCCGACCCAGGCCACCTCGAAGTCCGCCTCGGCGATGCGCACGGCCACCAGGGTGCTGCCCATGCGCCGCCCGCCCTCCTCCTGCACCGCAGCGAGAATGGCCCGGTTGGCGGCGTGGATGGCCTGTTCCAGGTCACTGCCGGTCTCGATCGCCTGCTGCAATTGTTCCAGGGCCAGGGCGCTGGCGACTTCGCCGCACTGGTGTCCGCCCATGCCATCGGCCACCGCCCACAGGCCGAGTCGCGGCTGGCACAGCACGGCGTCCTCGTTGTGCGCACGCACCCGCCCCGCGACGCTCTGCGCCGCATACACCAGGAACTGCTCGGTGAGCACTGCTGATTACCTCGCTTGTTGCACTGGCGTGCATGATGCTGCGCCGCGCCCCGCCTGTCAGCCCGAGGCGGTGGAACTGTTAAGCAGTCGAGCCTGGCCAGCGCCGTGCCACGATTGGCAGGCACGTAGCGATCGGTATGATGCGGCGCTTTTCGGGATGCCGTATCCATGCCCATGCGCTGTGCCCTGCTGTTGTTCTGCTGTTTCGCCCTGTCCGCCCTCGCCGCCCCACCGCGCACCTTCAGCGAAGCCAAGAAGATCGCCTGGCGGCTCTATGCCCCGCAGTCGCTGGAGTTCTATTGCGGCTGCCGCTATAGCGGCAAGCGGGTCGACCTGCACAGCTGCGGCTACCGGCCGCGCAAGAACCCGCAGCGCGCCGCCCGCATCGAATGGGAACACCTGGTACCGGCCTGGGTCATCGGCCACCAGCGCCGCTGCTGGCAGCAGGGCGGGCGCGCGCACTGTGCCCGCCACGACGCGACCTTCCGCCAGGCCGAGGCGGACCTGTTCAACCTGGTGCCGAGCATCGGCGAGATCAACGGCGACCGCAGCAACCTGCCCTTCGCCTGGCTGCCACAGCAGCCGAGCCAGTATGGCGCCTGCCCGATGGTGGTAGACTTCGAGGCCGGCAAGGCGATGCCGCGCCCGCGGGTACGCGGCATGATCGCGCGCACCTACTTCTACATGAGTCAGCGTTATGGCCTGCGCCTGTCGAGGCAGGAACGCCAGCTGTTCACGGCTTGGAGCCGGCACTACCCGGTGCAGCCCTGGGAGCGCCAACGCAACCAGCGCATTGCCTGCATCATGGGCTGGGGCAACCCTTTCGTCGGCGCCGTCGACCTGCGCCGCTGCCCCTGAAAGCCCGCCGTTTACCGGAAAAAAGCAGAAATCATTAGGCGATTGGGCCCTTTCCCTGTAGTGTGATCGGACTGTGCTGCATGTGTCATGGCTCCGACCCTCGGTTTCTTCGCTCTTTGCACTCAGTCATGGTCTGGGCAGTTCCAGCGCCATGTTCACTTTGTTCAAG
Organism: Aquipseudomonas alcaligenes; assembly: GCF_003205495.1. GTDB lineage: Bacteria > Pseudomonadota > Gammaproteobacteria > Pseudomonadales > Pseudomonadaceae > Aquipseudomonas > Aquipseudomonas alcaligenes_B. Next base: position 347,889 of record NZ_QJRX01000004.1, read on the forward strand.
GAGACATCCCATGTCCGTACGTCAAACCGGCACCGTCAAGTGGTTCAACGATGAGAAAGGCTTCGGCTTCATCACTCCGGAAAGCGGCGCCGACCTGTTCGTGCACTACCGCTCCATCCAGAGCAGCGGCTTCAAGAGCCTGAAGGAAGGCCAGCAGGTTTCCTTCATCGCCGTTCAAGGCCAGAAAGGCATGCAGGCTGACGAAGTTCAGGTCATCTGATCTTCTCGCCCGTAAAGGAACCGGCCTACGGGCCGGTTTTTTTATCCCCGCCATTTCGCTCAGTCATCCAACGATTCCTCAGGGGGAACCATGCGCGTCAAGAAGTCCACCCAGCAGCCCAAGCCACAACCGGCCGTGGAAACCCGCGAATCCCTCGAAGCGCAAGTCGCCGCCTTCCTCAACTCCGGTGGCGAGATCCAGCAGATCGCCAAGGGCGTCAGCGGCCAGACCTGGGGCACCCCCAGCCGCCAGATCACCCTGGGCAAGAAATAATACTGGCACTTTGCCTAGCAGTTCCTTGCCGATTGATTCAAAGCGCTGCATCCTTGACCGCATAACAACAAGCGGAGCCCAAGGCCCGAGAAAGCGCTGATGTTCAAGCGACTGCGCAACAACTTCCAGCTGTCCATCATCACCCTGATGGGCATCATCGGCGTGCTCGGCATCACGCCCTATGCCATCTATCGCCTGCTGCAGGGCAATTACCTGGTAGGCATCGCCGATACCATCATAGTGCTGTCGACCCTGGCCGCCGTGCTCTACGCCTGGCGCACCGGCGACACGGAAAAACCCGGCCTGTACCTGGCCGGAGTCTTCTCCGTGGGCGCCACGCTGATCGCCATCAACCTGGGGGTCAACGGCCTGTTCTGGATCTACCCACTGATCCTCTTCAACTTCTTCATGGTCTCGCCGGGCAAGGCGATAGTCGCCACCCTGCTGGTGCTGGCCGGCCTGGTCGGCCACGCGCTCTGGGTGCCCGGCAGCGTGTTCGACAGCCACTACCAGATGGTCTCCTTCCTGGTGACCAACGCCATGGCCGGCGTGCTGACCTTCATCTTCGCCTACCGCACCCGCACCCAGCGCGACCAGCTACAACTGCTGGCCATCCAGGACCCGCTCACCGGGGCGCGCAACCGCCGGGCGATGAACGAGGAACTGAAGATCGCCGTCGCCAGCAAGCGCCGTCACGGACGCCCCTATGGCGTGCTGGCGATGGACCTGGACCACTTCAAGCAGATCAACGACCTCTATGGCCACCACGCCGGCGACCAGGTACTGGTGGACTTCGTCCAGCTGATCAAGGCCGGCTCGCGCCAGGAAGACCGACTGTTCCGCTTCGGCGGCGAGGAGTTCCTCCTGCTCCTGCCGGACAGCGATGCCAAGGGTCTGGAAGCCGCGGCGCGGCACCTGCTGCAGAGCGTGCGCAACAACCTGCGCGGCCCCGGCGGGGCGGTGACGGTATCCATCGGCGGCGCCCTGCTGCGCCAGGACGAGCCCTGGAGCCTGTGGCTGCAGCGCGCCGACCAGTGCCTGTACCGGGCCAAGAGCGAGGGGCGCGACCGCATCATCATCGACGACGGCCGGACCAGCCCGGCTGGCCTGGACCTGACTACACTGTAGAGGTCAACCACGACCGCTCGGGGGAACCGGTCCGCAACGATGGGAGGTGTGCCATGAACCGGCATTACTACATCAGCGACAACCTGGACGACCTGGAGAAGCTGGAAAGCGAGCTCGAAGCCGGTGGCATCGCCACCGAGCAGATTCATGTGTTGAGCGAGCGGGACGCGGAAGTGGAGCAGCACCATCTGCACGACGTGCCCTCGATACTCAAGCAGGACATCGTCCACTCCGGGCGCATCGGCAGCCTGGTCGGGCTGGCGCTGGCCGCACTGGCGCTGTTGCTGGCCTGGCTGAACGACTGGACCAACAGCCCGGCAGGCTGGATTCCCTTCCTCTTCCTCGCCGCCGCCCTGTTCGGCTTCAGTCTCTGGGAAGGCAGCCTGTTCGGCCTGCAACGCCCCAACGAAGTCTTCCGCCGCTTTGCCGACAGGCTGCACGAAGGCAAGCACCTGTTCTTCGTCGATGTCAGCACGGCCCAGGAGCCCATCCTCAACCAGACGATCGCCCGGCACCCGCGCCTGGAGCTGGCCGGCACCGGCCAGGCCAGCCCCGGCTGGGCCGTCAGCCTGCAGCATCGCCTGCACCAGCTGCGCAAAATGATGTGAACCAAGGCTAGACTGACTCTGGCGGCCTTGGGCCGTACAGACCCCAAGGCCCGTCAGAGCTCATGAGAATTTTCCCGCAAGCGCTGGCGGCACTTCTGCTGCTATGCGCCGGAACTTCAAGCGCCGCACCGCTGAAACTGGTGACCGGTGATCAGTACCCACCCTTCACCGGGCAGGCACTGCCCAATGGCGGCATGCTCACCGAGCTGGTCCTGCTGGCGTTGCACGAGGCGGACCAGCAGCCCCAGCTGGCCTGGCTGCCCTGGAAACGCGGCTACCAGGCCACGCTCAAGGGTCAGTTCGACGCCACCTTCCCCTATCTGCCTTCGGCGGAGCGCGAGGCCGAATTCTTCTACTCCGCAGCGCTCTACGAAACCACCCAGAAAGTCTTCAGCCGCAGCGACCAGCCCCTGGAGCCTGACCAGCTGAGTGACAAGCGCCTGTGCCTGCCGCTCGGCTGGCAACCGCCAAAGCCCCTGCTGCCACTGCTGCAGTCAGGTCGCCTGCAGCGCCATGAGCCTCAGGACCTCAGCACCTGCGCCAGGCTGATCGCCCTGGGCCGCGACGACTTCTTCGTGGCCGACGACCTGCTCGGCCAGCGCGCCATCCGCCAGGCCGGCCTGGGCGTCGATGCACTGCGCGAATCCCGGGCGACCCTGGCGCGCAACAGCCTGCACCTGATCGTGCCGCGCAATCGCCCGGGGGCCAGGGAGCTGATCGCGCAGTTCGACGCGGCGCTACGCCGGCTGCGCGACAACGGCACCTATGCGCGCATCCTGCGCAGCCACCGCGAACACGCGCTCAACGCGCACTAGACCTCAACCACGCGCGGCAGCCGCGACGATCAGTTGCTTCATCTCGGCCACCGCCCCCTTGAAACCGACGAACAGGGCATGAGCGACGATGGCATGACCGATGTTCAGCTCGTGCACCCCGGCAATCGCCGCCACCGGCTCGACGTTGTGGTAGTGCAGGCCGTGGCCGGCATTGACGATCAGGCCATGGGCCAGGCCGCAGGCCACGCCATCGCGGATGCGTGCCAGCTCACGAGCAGCCTCCTCGGGCGTGTGCGCATCGGCATAGCGACCGGTGTGCAGTTCGATGGCCGGCGCACCGATGCGCCGGGCCGCCTCGATCTGCCGCTCCTCGGCATCGATGAACAGCGACACCTCGCAGCCGAGCCTGGCCAGGCGCTGCACCGCCGCCTGGATACGCGCCTCCTGGCCGGCCACATCCAGACCACCCTCGGTGGTCAGCTCCTGGCGGGTCTCGGGCACCAGGCAGACGTGTTCGGGACGGATGCGCTCGGCAAAGTCGAGCATGAAGTCGGTGACCCCCATCTCGAAGTTCATGCGCGTCTGCAGCACTTCCTTGAGCAGCAGCACGTCGCGCTCCTGGATGTGTCGGCGATCTTCGCGCAGGTGCACGGTAATGCCGTCGGCGCCGGCCTCCTCGGCATCCAGGGCGGCCTTGACCGGGTCCGGGTAGCGGGTGCCGCGGGCCTGGCGCAGGGTGGCGACGTGGTCGATGTTGACGCCGAGGAGGATACGGTTGGCTTCAGTCACGGGCAGGTTCCTTGAGAGTCATGAAGAGTTCGCGGCTGACCAGGGGTCGACCGCCCAGATGGGGGGCCAGGGCCTGGCGCATCAGGCGCTTGGCCGCAGCCAGGGCGCCGGCGGCGCTCCAGTCGGCCTCGGCCATGGCCAGCAGATCTGCCCCCTGGAACAGGCCAGGCTGCAGCTGGCCCACCGGCTCCAGGCCAGCGTCCGGCAGCAGGCGATAGAGGCCATCAGGGGCAATCGGCTGGCCGGCGATATCGACATCCAGGGCGAAACCATAGCCCAGCTCGTCCAGCAGACGCCATTCGAAGGCGCGCAGCAGCGGCTCCAGCGGCGGATCGGCGGCCAGCGCCTGGAGGGTCAGGGCATAGTGATCGAACAGGGCGGGATGGGCATCCTCGGCCGGCAACAGGCGCAGCAGCAGCTCGTTCAGGTACATGCCGCTGTACAGGGTCTGCCCCTGCAGCCAGTGCGCGATGCCGGAAGCCTCCAGGCGGGCGACGTTCTTCAGTTCGCCGCGCCCGCGCAGCTCCAGCTCCAGCGGAGCGAAAGGTCGCGCCAGGCTGCCGGCCTTGCCCCGCGCAGCGCGCAGCACGGCGCGCAGGCGCCCCTCGGGCGTGAGGAAGTCGACCAGCGCGCTGGTTTCCTTGTAGGGCCGGCTGTGCAGGACGAAGGCCGGAAGCGCGCCGGAGAGCATGGGGTCAGAAGTCGGTGTAGCCCAGCGACCGCAGGGCGCGCTCGTCGTCGGACCAGCCGCCCTTCACCTTGACCCAGAGGTTGAGCATCACCTTGGAGTCGAACATGGTTTCCATGTCCTTGCGCGCCTCCTGACCGATGCGTTTGATGCGCTCGCCCTTGTCACCGATGATGATCTTTTTCTGCCCGTCGCGCTCTACCAGAATCAGACCGTGGATGTGCAGGATGCGGCCCTCCTGCTTGAACTCCTCGATTTCCACGGTGATCTGGTACGGCAACTCGGCGCCGAGCTGGCGCATGATTTTCTCGCGGATCAGCTCGGCGGCGAGGAAGCGGCTGGAGCGATCGGTAATCTGGTCTTCCGGGTAGAAGTGCTCGGATTCCGGCAGATTCTCGGCGACCAGGCGCTCCAGGGTATCCAGGTTCTGCCCATGCAGGGCGGAGATGGGCACCACCTCGGCCTGCGGCAGCTGCGAGGCCAGCCACTCGAGATGCGGCAGCAACTCGCTCTTGTCTTCCAGGCGGTCGGCCTTGTTCACCGCCAGCAGGATCGGGCACTTCACGTGCTGGACCTTCTCCAGCACCAACTGATCCTCGTCGGTCCAGCGGGTACGGTCGACCACGAACACCACCACGTCGACGTCCTTGAGGGCGGTCGAGGCGCTGCGGTTCATGTAGCGATTGAGTGCCTTGTCGTTGTGCTTGTGCAAACCGGGCGTATCGACATAGACGGCCTGCACCTCGCCCTCGGTCTTGATGCCGAGCATGTTGTGGCGGGTGGTCTGCGGCTTGCGCGAGGTGATCGCCAGCTTCTGCCCGAGGATATGGTTGAGCAGGGTCGACTTGCCCACATTGGGGCGACCGACGATGGCGACATAGCCACAACGGCTCACGGGTGCATCAGTCATGACTGTTCTCCACACCCAGCGCCACCAGCGCGGCGGCGGCGGCGACCTGCTCGGCGATGCGCCGGCTGGCGCCCTGCCCCTGGGTCTTGTCATTCAATAGGGCCACTTCGCACTGGACGAAGAAGGTACGGCAATGCGGTTCGCCCTGGATATCCACCACCTCGTAGCGCGGCAGCTCGACGGCGCGCGACTGGAGGAACTCCTGCAGGCGGGTCTTGGGATCCTTGTTGGTATCGACCAGGGTCAGGCTGTCCAGTTCGTTGGCCAGCCAGGCCAGCACCCGCTCGCGCGCCACATCCATGCCGGCATCCAGGTAGATGGCGCCGATCAGCGCCTCGAGGGCGTCGGCGAGGATCGACTCGCGACGGAAACCGCCACTTTTCAGCTCACCCGAGCCCAGGCGCAGGTATTCGCCCAGCTCGAAACCGCGAGCCAGCACGGCCAGGGTCTCGCCCTTGACCAGCCGCGCACGCAGACGCGATAGCTGGCCCTCGCGCGCCTGCGGGAAACGCTCGAACAGCGCCTCGCCGGCCACGAAGTTGAGAATGGCGTCGCCGAGGAACTCCAGGCGCTCGTTGTTGCGCCCGGCAAAGCTGCGATGGGTCAGGGCCAGGAGCATCAGCTCCTGGTTCTGGAAACTATGGCCGAGCTGGCGCTCGAGGCGGGAGAGGGACTGGCTCACTGGGCGCGGACACGAAATTCTTTATCGAACCTGGCTACCAGGTCGAGATTCTGGATCAGCGGTTCGCGCTTCTCATAACTGAGATGAACCTGAAAGTCCCTGTCTTCCAGCTTGATCGTCACTGCTTCTTTCAAGTTGATATCTCGGATGTTGTTAACCTGCATGCCTTTCTGCATATGTTCATAGAAGGCATTGACGGTGGATATCTCCAGCGAGGGATCTTTCTCCACCTCGGTAATCATCTTCTCCATGGCCATATAGTCCATGTAGTGCGGAAGCATCTTGAATGCCGTACTGGCAAAGAATGCTACCAGCGCCAGCACCATGAGCCAGCCGAGCAGAGACATACCTTTCTGCGAATGCGTAACCATCATGCGACCCCAATTTTCAGAGTTATTGTGCTGTCGTGACTATATATAGGCAGGCGCCGCTCGATTGAACAGCGCCGCACAGATTCGACTCGTCAGCGGATCAGGCCGACCCGGGAAAAGTGCGGCAGGCTGCGCAGCTTGGGATCGGGCCAGCTCATCCACACGGCAAAGGCCTTGCCGACGATGTTGCGGTCCGGAACCATGCCCCACTCCTCCTTCGGGATATGAGCATCGTTCCAGTAGCGGCTGTCGTTGGAGTCGTCGCGGTTGTCGCCCATCATGAAGTAGTGCCCCTGGGGCACCACCCACTCGTCGCCGGGCTGGATATTGCGGTGCAGCTGTTTGCGAATCATGTGCTCCACCTCGCCCAGCTTCTCCCTGAACAGCAGCGCCCGCCCCAGGGAGCCCGGTTCTTCGCCGATCAGGCTTTCCGCCACCGGAGTGCCGTTGACCAGCAAGCGCTTGCCCTGGGTGTAGCTGATACGGTCGCCCGGCAGGCCCACCACGCGCTTGATGTAGTTGATGCTCGGATTGCTCGGGTAGCGGAACACCATCACGTCGCCACGCTGCGGATCGCCGACCTCGACGATCTTGGTATCCACCACAGGCAGACGGATGCCATAGGCGAACTTGTTGACCAGGATGAAGTCGCCCACCTCCAGGGTCGGCTTCATCGAGCCCGAGGGAATCTGGAACGGCTCAAGCAGGAAGGAGCGCAGCACCAGGACGATGGCCAGCACCGGGAAGAAGGACTTGCCGTACTCGACCAGCAAGGGCTCCTTGTTCAGGCGTTGCAGAACCTGCTCGTCCGGCTCACCGACCTGGCCTTCGTAGGTGGCGATGGCGGCCCGTCGCCGCGGCGCCAGCAACAGCAGATCGAGCAGGGCTAACGCACCGCAAACCGCAACGGCGATGACCAGAATCAGCGGGAAGTTGAACGACATAGGGATTAGCTATCCACCTTGAGTACGGCCAGGAAGGCTTCCTGCGGGATTTCCACGCTGCCGACCTGCTTCATCCTTTTCTTACCGGCCTTCTGCTTCTCCAACAGCTTTTTCTTACGGCTGACGTCGCCGCCGTAGCACTTGGCCAATACGTTCTTGCGCAGCGCCTTGACCGTGGTGCGGGCGATGATCTGGCCGCCGATGGCCGCCTGGATCGCCACGTCGAACATCTGCCGCGGGATCAGCTCCTTCATCTTCTCGGTCAGCACCCGGCCCTTCTGATGGGCACGGTCACGATGCACGATCAGCGCCAGGGCGTCGACCTTCTCGCCGTTGATCATCACGTCCAGGCGCACCAGGTTGGCCGACTGGAAGCGATCGAAGCTGTAGTCCAGCGAGGCATAGCCGCGGCTCACCGACTTCAGGCGATCGAAGAAGTCCAGTACTACCTCGTTCATCGGCAGGTCGTAGGACACCTGCACCTGACTGCTGAGGAACTGCAGGTCGCGCTGCACGCCACGTTTCTCGATGCACAGGGTGATGACGTTGCCCAGGTGCTCCTGCGGTACCAGGATATTGGCGCGCACGATCGGCTCGCGCATGTCGAGGATACCGGCCGGGTCGGGCAGCTTGGACGGGTTGTCGACGTAGATCGTCTCGCCGTTCTTCATCTCCACTTCGAAGATCACGGTCGGCGCGGTGGTGATCAGGTCCAGGTCATATTCGCGCTCCAGGCGCTCCTGGATGATCTCCATGTGCAGCATGCCGAGGAAGCCGATGCGGAAGCCGAAACCCAGGGCATCGGAGCTTTCCGGCTCGTACTGCAGGGCGGCGTCGTTCAGGGTCAGCTTCTGCAGCGCCTCGCGGAAGTCCTCGAAGTCGTCGGAGCTGACCGGGAACAGGCCGGCGTAGACCTGCGGCTTGACCCGCTTGAAGCCCGGCAGCACATCGACGTCCGGGGTGGTGGACAGGGTCAGGGTATCACCCACCGGCGCGCCGTGAATGTCCTTGATACCGGCGATGATGAAACCCACCTCGCCAGCCTTGAGATCGGCGGTCTCAGTGTGTTTCGGCGTGAATACGCCGACGCTGTCGACCTGGTGCATCTTGCCGGTCGACTTGACCAGGATCTTGTCACCCTTCTTCACCCGGCCGTGCTTGACCCGCACCAGGGAGACGACCCCCAGGTAGTTGTCGAACCAGGAGTCGATGATCAGCGCCTGCAGCGGCGCCTCGATATCGCCCTCCGGCGGCGGGATCACCTTGACCAGGTGCTCCAGCACGTCGATCACACCCATGCCACTCTTGGCGCTGCAGGGCACGGCGTCGGTGGCGTCGATGCCGATGATGTGCTCGATCTCGTCCTTGACCCGCTCCGGCTCGGCCTGGGGCAGGTCCATCTTGTTCAGCACCGGCATGACCTCCAGGCCCTGCTCGATGGCGGTGTAGCAGTTGGCCACGGACTGCGCCTCGACGCCCTGGCCGGCGTCCACCACCAGGATCGCGCCCTCGCAGGCGGCCAGGGAACGGCTCACCTCGTAGGTGAAGTCGACGTGGCCGGGGGTATCGATGAAGTTCAGCTGGTAGGTCCTGCCATCCTGCGCCGGATAATGCAGGGTCACGCTGTGCGCCTTGATAGTGATGCCGCGCTCGCGCTCCAGGTCCATGGAGTCGAGGACCTGGGCTTCCATCTCGCGGTCGGAGAGACCGCCACAGATCTGGATGAAGCGGTCGGCCAGGGTCGACTTGCCATGATCGATGTGGGCGATGATGGAGAAATTGCGGATATGACTCAGGTCACTCACGGATCAACACTCGAAAAGGCCGCGGGCAGGCTGCCCGCCGAAAAATAGCCGGGAATTCTACCCGATTGGCGAGCCTGGCGTCACGTGACGCCGCCGGCGGCGGGCGCAAAAAGGGCGGCCACGGCCGCCCTTGTCACCTCTGGTGCGAAGCTACTCGGCCAGCTTGAAGGTGATGAAACTCGCCCGCCCCTGGCGCAGCACGCGCATGGACACCGAACGGTTGACCGGCAGGGACTTGGCCACGTCGGTGAACTGCTTGGCCGAGACGATGGCCTGGTTGTTCAAGTGGGTGATCACATCACCGGGGCGCAGGCCGATCAGGGCCGCTGGGCCATTCTGTACTTCCTTGATGACCACGCCGCCACGCAGATCGAGGGCCTTCTTCTGCTCGGCGGTCAGCTCGGCCACCGCTACACCCAGGCGATTGCTGTTGCGCTCGACACCTTCGACCTCGCCGACTGCCACGCCCTCCCCTTCTTCCGGCAACGACCCGACGGCCAGCTCGATACGCTGGCGCTCGCCTTCGCGCACCACCTCCAGTTCGGCCTTGGCGCCAGGCTTGAGAGCCCCGACCAGATGCGGCAGATCGGCTGACATCACGATGGGCTGGCCATTGAGGCTGAGGATCACGTCACCCACCTGCAAGCCACCCTTGGCCGCCGGCCCATCCTCCAGAACCTGTGCCACCAGGGCCCCGGCCGGCTTGTCCAGACCGAAGGATTCGGCCAGGTCCTTGTTCACTTCCTGAATCACCACGCCAAGCCAGCCGCGACTGACCTTGCCCTCGGCCTTGAGCTGGTTGGCCACATCCATGGCCACGTCGATCGGAATGGCGAACGACAGCCCCATGAAGCCGCCGGAGCGAGTGAATATCTGCGAGTTGATGCCGACCACCTCGCCATCCAGATTGAACAGCGGACCGCCGGAGTTGCCCGGGTTGATCGCCACGTCGGTCTGGATGAAGGGCACATAGTTCTCGTTCGGCAGGCTGCGACCCTTGGCCGACACGATACCGGCAGTCACCGAATGATCGAAACCGAAGGGCGAGCCGATGGCCAGCACCCAGCTGCCGACCTTCAGCTCGTCGGACTTGCCCAGCTTGACCGTCGGCAACCCCTTGCCCTCGACCTTGAGCAGAGCCACGTCGGTACGCGGATCGGCACCGATCAGCTTGGCCTCGAGCTCGCTGCGATCGGACAGGCGCACAATGATCTCGTCGGCGTCGGCCACCACATGGTTGTTGGTCAGCACATAGCCATCGACGGAAATGATAAAGCCCGACCCCAGCGACTGCGCCTCGCGCTGGCGCCCACCCGGAGCGCGCGGCATCTGCGGGATGCTGCGCTCGAAGAACTCGCGGAACATCGGCGGCAGCCCTTCCAGATCGGGAATCTGCCCCTGCATGGCGACTTCGCGCTGCGGCAGGTTCTGCCGGGTACTGATGTTCACCACCGCCGGCGAAGCCTCCTCCACCAGCTCGGTGAACTCCGGCAACTCGGCGCGCGCCAGGGACACCTGCCCCAACAGCAGCAGGGCACACAGACCGGACAACGAGGATCTCAGGCTAGGCATCGACTTCAGCTCCATCCACAGAAAACGGCAAGATAATCTCAGCAACCGGCCAGCAGCACGCGCACCACCACGGGCTGCAGCGCCGGCTCATGTGCGGTACGGCGGCTGCGCCAGCGCACCAGCAGCCAGCCCATGGCCAGCCCGGCAAAACCGGCGAGTATCACCAGCGGCTCGGCCAGCCCCCACTGTTGGGCCAGCACGGCAGCGGCAAACAGGCACAACAGCGGCAACAGGTAGACCAGCAGGGAACCACGCACCAGCAGCTCCTCGCGCACCCCTATCACCACCGCATCGCCAACCTGCAACTGCAGATCACAGAGCGCCCGCACCAGCCCGCGCTGGCGCCCGACGCCGAGCTTTTCCATCAAGCCCTGGCCACACCCCGCATTGGCCGAGCAGCTGGAGCAGGTGCTCCGGCGCAGCGTTTCCACCCAGACGGCGCCCGCCTCGACAGCCACGACTCGCCCCTGCTCCTCGATCACGGCGCCGACGCCTCGACGGCGCCAGCGGGCTGCATCGATAGCGCCACCCGCTCGGCCGTACCCAGGGGAATCTCGCCCACCACAGTGACCATCACGTCGCCATCGGCCGTGCTCATGCGCCGCGACACCACGGCGGTCGGACCCAGCTGGCTACGCGCATCCTCGGCACCGACGCCGCGCAGCGGCTCGAGAAAAACGGTGAAACGTGCCAGACCATCGCCATACAGGAGGCTCGCCACCGGCTCGGAGGATGCCGGACTGGTGCGCTGCAGGGCCTGGTTCAGCTCGAAGCCCGGCGGCACCCAGCCGGCCTTCCAGGAAGGCGGCAGCTCACTGACCTTATCCAGGCTCACGGCCTTGCAGGCACTGCCGGGTTGCAGGGCATCCTCCGCCAGCCGGTCGGCCAGTTGCAGGCTGACAAACTGGAAGCGCTCCAGCAGCCGGCCCTTTTCGTTGATCAGCAGGGACTTGAGCGGCAAGGCACTCTCTTCGTCCAGATGCAGTTCGAAGGCATAGCGATGCCTGTCACGCGGAACCAGGGCCAATACCGAGGCGGGCCGGCCGGCGACGCGCGAGCGCCCCAGCACGCGCAACTCGTAGAGTTTCTCCAGCTGCACTGCATCGAGATGGCGCGCCGGCCACTGCACGTCAGCCATCTGGTCGGCAAGTCCGCCGCTGACACACTGCGGACGACCATCGACCCTCAGCACTTCCTGCGGCGAACCATCGAGCTGTAGCAGACGCTCGGTGATGCCCGTCTCGCCACCGCGATGCCAGATGCCATGCGTGGAGAAGCTGCCGTTGCGCTCATAGACGAATGTGCCCTGAAAGCTCTGATGCTCGGCCCGGGCCAGACGCTGCAGCCAATCCTGCGCTTCAGCGGCCTGAACCTGAGCTGCCAGGCCGCCGCCGAGCAGGGCGATTAGCGGGAGTATGCGCATGCACCCTCTCAGCGATTTTCCAGACTGGCGGCACGCGCATAGGGCAAGGCGGAGTCCGCACCACTGGCGGCGGCCTGCTGGGCGTGCTGACGGAGATACGTAGGCAGTCGCTGCTCATGCCAGGAGGAGCCCGACTGTACGGGGCTCTGCTGCGCAGCGGCGCCCTCGCTGTAGCCGGCCAGCACGGCCGGACCCTGGACCTGCGGCAGCACCAGGCTGGGCTGGTTGCCCTGCTGGGCCAGCTGGGCCCCGGCCAGTTCGTCCTGGTTGTAGAAACGCACGCCGACCAGCACAGCCAGGGTTACCGAAGCCGCTACAGCGACACGCCCCAGCGTACGCCAGGGACCACGCACGGCCTTGGCCGGCAGCGCCTCGTCGGCCAGGGCGGCCGATACCGCGGCGGCAATATCCAGGCGCGGCTCCAGCAGCTCCTTGTGCATCACCGCACGGGCGAGCTGGTAACGCGACCAGGTGCCGCGCAACTCGGCATCGTCGCTGGCGGCCAGCACCCGACGCAGCTCCAGTTCGTCCGCTTCGTTATCCATCACCGCGGACAGCGATTCCTGCAGGGCTTCACGACTCATGGTGGTTCCTCTCTTGGCTGTCGCCGCTGTCTCAGGCTTCCTGCAACAGAGGTTGCAGGGCTTTATCGATGGCCTCGCGCGCCCGGAAGATCCGCGAACGCACGGTGCCGACCGGACACTGCATCACATTGGCAATGTCCTCGTAACTCAGGCCGTCGAACTCGCGCAGGGTCAGGGCCGTGCGCAGATCCTCCGGCAGTTGCTGGATGGTTCGGTGCACGGTGGCCTCGATCTCATCCCGCAACATGGCACGCTCCGGTGACTCGATGTCCTTCAGGGCGTGGTCACCCTCGTAGAACTCGGCATCCTCGGCACTTACATCACTGTCCGGCGGCCGACGGCCGCGCGAGACCAGATAGTTCTTCGCCGTGTTGATGGCGATGCGGTACAGCCAGGTGTAGAACGCACTGTCACCGCGGAAGTTGCCCAAGGCACGATAGGCCTTGATGAAGGCCTCCTGCGCCACATCCTGGGCCTCGTGGCTGTCGTGAACGAAGCGCACCACCAGGCCGAGAATCTTGTGCTGATACTTGAGCACCAGCAGATCGAAGGCCCGCTTGTCACCGCGCTGCACCCGTAGGACCAGCTGCTGATCGTCTTCCTGGGCTAGCATGAATACTCCTCGTGCATATCGGAGGAGCTCTGCGTCGGCCATTCTGTCGGTCTGCCAAGATAGACTCGGACGCTGCGCAAAAGTTCTCCCCTCCGAACAAGCCTCGCGGGCCACTGCGGCCACCCGGGGCATGGCTCCAGGGATTTGCCCTGGCACCTGATGATCTGTTGACCGATATCGCGGCCGCGCTGAAGCGCCGCTCGCCCTCGGTGACTGCTTATGAAACCCGAACGACTAAGAAAGTTCCCGAACATTTTACTGGGTCATAAGCCAGCTATTGTGCCGCCCACCCCCTCTATATACTAGGCGTAGCCGTTGTCACCCTCGGCAGTCCTTTTCGCGGAATCAGCAGTAGATGAGCCAACATTATCAGCACGACGTTCTGGTCATCGGCAGCGGTGCTGCCGGCCTGACCCTGGCCCTGACCCTGCCCGGGCACCTGCGCATCGCCGTGCTGAGCAAGGGCGACCTGGCCAACGGCTCCACTTTCTGGGCCCAGGGCGGGGTCGCCGCCGTGCTGGACGATGCCGACACCGTCGAATCCCATGTCGCCGACACCCTCAATGCCGGCGGCGGCCTGTGCCGCGAGGACGCCGTGCGCTTCACCGTCGAGCACAGTCGCGAAGCCATCCAGTGGTTGATCGAACAGGGCGTGCCCTTCACCCGCGACGACGAGCAGGAGCGCGAGGACGGCGGCTTCGAGTTCCACCTGACCCGCGAGGGTGGCCATAGCCACCGGCGCATCATCCATGCCGCCGATGCCACCGGCGCGGCGATCTTCAACACTCTGCTGCAGCAGACCCGCCAGCGCAGCAACATCGAGCTGCAGGAACAGCGGGTGGCGGTCGACCTGATCACCGAGCGCAAGCTCGGCCTGCCCGGCCAGCGCTGCCTGGGCGCCTATGTCCTGAACCGCACCAGCGGCGAAGTGGACACCTACCACGCGCGCTTCGTAATCCTCGCCACCGGCGGCGCGGCCAAGGTCTACCTCTACACCAGCAACCCGGACGGTGCCAGCGGCGACGGCATCGCCATGGCCTGGCGCGCCGGCTGCCGGGTCGGCAACCTGGAATTCAACCAGTTCCACCCGACCTGCCTGTACCACCCGCAGGCCAAGAGCTTCCTGATCACCGAGGCCCTGCGCGGCGAGGGCGCCCTGCTGCGCCTGCCCAACGGCGAGCGCTTCATGCCGCGCTTCGATGCGCGCGAAGAACTGGCCCCGCGCGACATAGTCGCCCGCGCCATCGACCATGAAATGAAGCGCCTGGGTATCGACTGCGTCTACCTGGACATCAGCCACAAGCCGGCCGAGTTCGTGAAGTCGCACTTCCCCACCGTCTACGAGCGCTGCCTGGGTTTCGGCATCGACATCACCCGCCAGCCGATCCCGGTGGTGCCGGCGGCGCACTACACCTGCGGCGGCGTGGTCGTCGACCAGCATGGCCGCAGCGATGTACCCGGCCTCTACGCCATCGGCGAAACCAGCTTCACCGGCCTGCACGGCGCCAACCGCATGGCCAGCAACTCGTTGCTGGAGTGCTTCGTCTACGCCCGTTCGGCGGCCCAGGACATAGTCGCCCAGCTCGACCAGATCGACATGCCGCAGACGCTGCCGACCTGGGACGCCAGCCAGGTGACCGACTCCGACGAGGACGTGATCATCGCGCACAACTGGGACGAGCTGCGGCGCTTCATGTGGGACTACGTCGGCATCGTGCGCACCAACAAGCGCCTGCAGCGCGCCCAGCACCGCGTGCGCCTGCTGCTCGACGAGATCGACGAGTTCTACAGCAACTACAAGGTCAGTCGCGACCTGATCGAGCTGCGCAACCTGGCCCAGGTCGCCGAGCTGATGATCGAGTCGGCCATGCGCCGCCACGAGAGCCGCGGCCTGCACTACACCCTGGACTACCCGGGCCTGCTGCCCGAGGCCCGCGACACTATCCTGGCGCCTCCCACCTACGCCGGCTGAACTTCAGACGCACGCGCAGGCGCCGGTGCACATCGCGCGGCAGAGCGTCGCGCGGGATACACAGCGCACGCGTACGCCGCTCACCCTCCAGACGAAAACGCAGGATCACCCCCAGCGGCAGGGCCAGGCTGTCCGGGCGCAGCTGCACCGCCTGCCAGCCATCGCGCACATTGAACAGCTGCCAGCCCGCCTCGTTGCGCCGCAGGCCGGTGAAGGCGGCCGGATGCCTGAGCAGCACCTGGTGCGGCAGCGTCCAGGCCGCCTGCGCCAGGCACAGGGCAGCGCCGAGCAGGGCGGCCCAGAGCGGCAGATCGATGAGAAACAGGGTGAGCAGCGCCAGGGCCAGCGCCGTCAGATAGAGCGCCAGCAGCAGGCGCGAGGCCTGCCAGTGGCATTCGAAGTGTTCACTTCGGCTGGACACGATCCAGGATCATGCGAACCATGCGCAGCAGATCGGGATCCTGCGGCTCGTCGCGCTGCATGAACCAGCCGAACATGTCCTGGTCCTCGCACTCCAGCAGCTTGCGGTAACGCGCCTGGTCCTCGGCGTCCAGGCTGGGGTAGACCTCCTTGACGAAGGGCACCAGCAACACATCCAGCTCCAGCATGCCGCGGCGGCTGTGCCAGAAGAGTCGGTTCAGTTCGGTCGCGTCGGCCATGCGGCAGGCTCCTGTGCAAAGGAGCGCAGTATAACGGCGCACGGCGCGCTCGGCACCCGCTGACAAGGTGCCGGACGGCCTCTATGATGACGGCCTGACTTATTGACCAGCGATCGCCCATGGCCGACTCCGCCTTTTTCACCCCGCTCAATCACGAAGCCCTGCTCGCCGTGCGCGGCCCTGACGCCACCAAGTTCCTTCAGGGCCAGCTCACCTGCAACCTCCACTATCTCGACGAACGGACCTGCAGCCTGGGCGCCCGCTGCACGCCCAAGGGCCGCATGATCTCCAGTTTCCGCATCGTCCGGCACGGCGATGGCTACCTGCTGGCCCTGGCCGGCGAGCTGCTGGAGGAACAGCTGGCGGACCTGAAGAAGTACGCGGTGTTCTCCAAGTCGACCCTGGCCGACGAATCCGCCACCTGGGTGCGCTTCGGCCTGTCCGGCGGCGACGGCGCCCTGCTCGCCCTCGGCCTGGACTTGCCGCAGCAGGTCGACAGCGTGGCCCGCGCAGGTGACCTGCTGGCCATACGGCTGCCCGGCGGGCGCGCCGAGCTGTGGGCACCGACCGCCCAGGCCGAGACCTTGCAGGGCCGCCTGGCCGCGCAGCTGCACGAAGCGCCGCTCAACGACTGGCTGCTCGGCCAGGTGCGCGCCGGCATCGGCCAGGTGTTCGGCGCCACCCGCGAGCTATTCATCCCGCAGATGATCAACCTGCAGGCGGTCGGCGGCGTCAGCTTCAAGAAGGGTTGCTACACCGGCCAGGAAATCGTCGCGCGCATGCAGTACCTGGGCAAGCTCAAGCGCCGCCTGCAACACCTGCGCCTGGCTGCCGGCGAGGTGCCGCAGCCGGGTAGCGAGCTATTCTCGCCGGTGCACGGCTCCAGCGTCGGCGAAGTGGTGCTGGCTGCCCGCGCGCCCGAGGGCGTGGAGCTGCTGGCCGTGCTGCAGGAGGATGCCAAGGACGATGGCCGCATCCACCTGGGCAGCCCGCAGGGCCCAAGCCTGGAACTGCTCGACCTGCCCTACCAGCTGGACGCCGACCGCGAAATCCAGCGCTAGACGAAAAAGCTGATGCAAGAGCCCAGGCAAACGCGGTACAACCCGGGCATACCTGAACCAAGTTCGCCCCAGCGCCTAGACTGATGCGGACGCATGATCCGAGAGCCGAGATGAGCAAGCTTGCCGAGAAAGTCCAAGAGGAACTGATCCAGGCCATCGACAACGATGAACTGGTGCTGCCGACCCTGCCGGAAGTGGCACTCAAGGTGCGCGAAGCGGCGGAAGACCCGAACGTCAGCATCCCGGCCCTGAGCAAGGTGATCGGCAACGACGCGGCGCTCACCGCGCGCATCATCAAGGTGGTGAACAGCCCGCTGCTGCGCACCAGCAAGGAAATCACCGACATCCAGATGGCCGTCAGCCGCCTCGGCATCAACTACACCTGCAACCTGGCCACCGGCCTGGCCATGGAGCAGATGTTCCAGGCCACCAGCGACGTGGTCGACCGCAAGATGCGCGAGGTGTGGAACAAGAGCACCGAAATCGCCGGCATCTGCCATGTGCTGTGCCGCCACTACACCCGCCTGATGCCCGACCAGGCCACCCTGGCTGGCCTGGTGCACCAGATCGGCGTGCTGCCGATCCTCACCTACGCCGAAGAGAACAACGCCCTGCTGGCCGACTCGATCAGCCTCAACCACGTGATCGAGAAGATCCACCCGATCATCGGCGACAAGATCCTGCGAGCCTGGGAGTTCCCCGAGCCGATCGCCATAGTGCCCAGCCAGCACCTGGACTTCACCCGTAACTCGCCGAAAGCCGACTACGTCGACATCGTCCAGGTCGCCACCCTGCAGAGCTATCTGGGCAGCGAGCACCCCTACACCCAGCTGGACTGGAGCAAGATCCCGGCCTTCGCCAAGCTCGGCCTCGACCCCAACGTCGACATGCAGGCCGACGAGGATCTCTCCGCCGCCATGGAAGCGGCCACCAGCATGCTGCAGTAACCCGGCACCCCGACTAGACTGCTGGCATGCCCGGCACTTGGCCGGGCGGCGATCCAAGCCGTACGCCGCAGGGCGGGAGGACTCCGCCCTGCCCCGCTCAGTTCCGGGTAAGGAAGCGTGCCATGCGTCTGCTGTCCGTGCTATTCACCCTGCTGCTCTGCTGCACCGCGCGCGCCGATGAGGTGCGCCTGACCAACGGCGAGTGGAGCCCCTACCTCGGCCAGAATCTGCCCCACCACGGCGTTGCCTCGCGCATCGTCGAAGAAGCCTTTGCCCTAGAAGGCATCCGGGTCAGGTGGGAGTTCTACCCCTGGGCTCGCGCCCTGCGCAGTGCCGAGCGCGGCAAGAGTGATGGCAGCGCCGTGTGGCTGCGCAGCCCCGAACGCGAGCAGACCTTCTACATCAGTGACCCCGTGGTGGAGAGCGGCTACTACCTGTTCCACCGCAAGGACCGCCCCTTCGACTGGCAGCAGGTCGCCGACCTCGCACCGCTGCGCCTCGGCGGCGCCATCGACTATGACTACGGCCAGGCCTTCCAGCAGGCCGAGCGCGACGGCCTGCTCAGGGTCAAGCGCCTAAGCAGCGAAGAGCAGGGCCTGCGCATGCTGCTGGCCGGTCGTCTGGATGCCTTCCCGATGGACAAGGTGGTGGCCTTCGACCTGCTGCACAGCCGCTTCAGCCGCGAGCAGCGCAGCCAACTGAGCTTCCACCCGCAGCCGCTGCGCAGCGACAGCCTGCACCTGCTGCTGTCGAAGCGGGTACCCGGAAATGCCGAGCGCATGGCGCGCTTCAACCGCGGCCTCAAGGCCCTGCAGGACAGCGGCAAGGTCAGCCAGTACCTGCTGGAAATCCAGCAGCCGCTGAGCCTGGCGCGCTAGGGGCCGCTGCGACGACAAGGGCCCTAGGCCGGCGGAAAGCTCACCCGCACCAGCAGCCCACCGCCGGCGCCCCGTTCCAGCTCGACCCGCGCCAGATGGGCGCGACAGATCTCGCCGACGATGGCCAAGCCCAGGCCGGCGCCGCTGCCCTGCGGGTTGCGCCGGTAGAAGCGCTCGAATACCCGCTCGCGCTCCTCGGCGGGAATCCCCGGGCCGTCGTCCTCCACCTCCAGCACGGCCGGCCGGCATACCCGCAGCACCAGGTTGCCACCTGCCGGGGTATGCGCCAGGGCATTGTCCACCAGGTTGTAGACCAGCTCGTTGAGCAGGGTCGGCTCGCCCTGGACAACCACGCCCTCCTCGGCCTCCAGGGCCAGGGCGATGCCGCGCTGGTGCGCCAGGGGCGCCAGAGCCAGGCCCAGCTCGCGCACCAGCTGGGCCAGCTCGACCCGCTCGGCGCCGCCCTCGCTCACCGCACGCGCCGCGCGCTCGATACGCGCCAGCGACAGCAGCTGGTTGGCCAGATGGGTGAGGCGGTCGGTGCTCTGCGCCGCCTTCTCCAGGGTGCCGTACCACTGCTGCGGCTCGTGCTCGCGCAGGCCCAGTTCGATGCGCGCCTTGAGCGCCGCCAGCGGCGTGCGCAGCTCGTGGGAGGCGTCGGCGATGAACTGCGCCTGGCGTTCGAACTGCTGGCGCAGGCGCTCGGTGAAATGGTTGAGCGAGACCACCAGCGGGCGCAGCTCGTCCTGCGCCTCGACCAGCGGCAGCGGCCGCAGGTCGTCCGGCTGGCGCTCCTCCACCGCCGCGCGCAGGCGCTCCAGCGGACGCAGCGCAGCACTCACTGCCAGCCACACCAGGGCCAGGGTGATCAGCGCCAGCAGGCCCATGCGCCACAGGGTATCGAGCAGCAGACCGCGCGCCATGCGCTCGCGGGCCACGTCGGTCTCGGCCACGCGGATCTCCGCCATGCCGTTCATCCCCGGTTCGCTGACCGGCTGCAGCAGGCTGACCAGGCGCACGCCGACGCCGTCGAACTCGCCGTCGTAGAAACGCGCCAGCGCCGGGTAGTCGTCGGTGCGGGGGGTGCCAGGCGGTGGCGCCGGCAGGCCGTCGTAGCCGGACACCAGGCGCCCCTCGAGGTCGCTGACCTGGTAGAAGATGCGCCCCTCCAGGTCGTAGGCGAAGGGGTCCAGCGCCACATAGGGCACGTCGGCCCGCAGCAGGCCGTCCTCGGTATACAGGCCGTCGGCGATGGCCCGCGCCGAGGCCAGCAGGGTGCGGTCGTAGGCGTCGTCGGCCGCCGCACGGCCGTTCCAGTAGGCGCTCAGGCTGCCGATCAGCAGCGGGATGGCCAGCAGGATGGCCAGGCGGCGCAGCAGCCGGCCACGCAGGCTGCCGGCGGCCAGCTCACTCACCCACGGCCTCCAGCAGGTAACCCAGGCCGCGGAAGGTGACGATGCGCACGCTGTCGTCCTCCAGCTTCTTGCGCAGCCGGTGCACGTAGATCTCGATGGCGTCGGCGCTGGCCTCCTCGTCCAGGCCGAACACCTGGTCGGCCAGCTGCTCCTTGCTCATCACCCGCCCCGGCCGGGCAATCAGCGCTTCCAGCACGGCCTGCTCGCGCGAGGTCAGGTTGAGCGGCTGCTCGCGCAGGCTGAAGCGCCGGGTGCCGAGGTCGTAGACCAGTTCGCCGCAGCGCTGCTGCTGCTCGCCGCCCAGCACGCTGCGGCGCAGCAGGGCCTTGACCCGCGCCTCCAGTTCGCTCAGTTCGAAGGGCTTGGCCAGGTAGTCGTCGGCGCCCAGGTTGAGGCCGTGCACCCGGTCCTTGACCTCGCCACGGGCGGTCAGCATCAGCACCGGCAGGGTCTTGCCGCGCCCGCGCACGCGGGCCAGCACCGCGAAACCGTCGAGCCGCGGCAGGCCCACGTCGAGCACCGCCAGGGCGTAGTCCTCGCTGGCCAGGGCGTGCTCGGCGGCCACCCCGTCGTGCAGCACATCGACGGTCAGCCCGGCGCCACGCAGGGCCTGGGCCACGCTCTCGGCCAGGGGCAGATGGTCCTCGACCAGCAGGATTCGCACGGCAGCACACTCCGAAGTCTTGTCGTTATGCGCCGAGTTTAACCAGCGCGGGCGGCCTGTGAAGGGCGCCGCAGGTTTCTTTCACGCTGAAAGGCTGGCGAAAGTTTCGCCCCCTAGGATCGCGACCAGGGTGGCAAGAACCACCCGCGAAAACGCCGGCCGCGTGGTTGCCCCGGCGTGACAAGAACAACAATCGGAGACCACCTGCAATGCCTATTGCACTGCCCGCAAACCGCCTCGCCCTGGCGATTCTCGCCGCCACCTGCGCCTCCGGCGCCCATGCCGCCTTCATCGAAGACAGCAGCGCCAGCCTGACCACCACCAACATCTACCTCAACCGCGACTTCCGTGAAGGCGATGGCCAGAACAAGCGCGAGGAATGGGGCCAGGGCTTCCTGCTCGACGTCCGCTCCGGCTACACCGAAGGCAGCGTCGGCTTCGGCCTCGACGCCCTCGGCATGCTCGGTATCAAGCTCGACTCCGGCAAGGGCCGCAGCGGCACCGACCTGCTGCCGGTGCAGGACGACGGCGGCACCCCGGACCAGTTCGGTCGCCTCGGCCTGACCGCCAAGGTCAAGGTCTCCGAGACGGAGTTCCGCTACGGCTCGCACATCCCCGAGCTGCCGGTGGTCAAGGCCAGCGACAGCCGCCTGCTGCCGCAGGTGTTCGAGGGCGGCCTGCTGACCTCCAGCGACATCGACAACCTGAGCTTCACCGGCGGGCGCCTGGACAAGGTGATCGACCGCGCCTCGACCAACTCCGAGGACCTCATCCTCAACAGCAAGAACAAGCGCTTCGCCGGTGGCGTGACGGCCGAGCACATGGACCTGGCCGGCTTCGATTACAGCTTCGCCAAGGGCCTGACCGGGCGCTACTACTACGCCGATGTCGAGGACATCTACCGCCAGCACTTCCTCGGCCTGCTGGCCAGCCAGCCCCTGGGCGGCGGGACCCTGAGCGCCGACCTGCGCGTCTCGATCAGCGACGACAGCGGCTCCGCCCAGGCCGGTGAGATCGATAACAACGCCTGGAACGGCCTGGTCTCCTATGCCCACAGCGGGCACAAGGTCGGCCTCGGCTACCAGCACATGAGCGGCGACACCGGCTTCGCCTACCTCGATGGCAGCGACCCCTTCCTGGTCAACTTCGTGCAGATCAACGACTTCGCCAACGCCGACGAGCGTTCCTGGCAGGCCCGCTACGACTTCGACTTCGCCGGCCTCGGCATCCCCGGCCTGAGCTTCATGACCCGCTACATCCACGGCGACAACGCCCAGGTCAGCGGCAGCGATGAAGAAGGCCGCGAGTGGGAACGCGACATCGAGTTCAAGTACGTGGTGCAGAGCGGCCCGCTCAAGGACCTCTACGTGCGCCTGCGCAACGCCAGCTTCCGTTCCAGTTTCGCCCGCGATGCGGACGAGAACCGCCTGATCGTCGGCTACAGCCTGCCGATCTGGTAAGCCACAATAAAACTCCACAGGAGAATGCTGATGAAAACTGCCCTGTCCCGCATCGCCCTCGCCTTCGGCACCCTCGCCCTGAGCAGCCAGCTGCTGGCCGAGCCCAAGCGCCCCGAGTGCATCGCCCCGGCCAAGCCCGGCGGCGGTTTCGATCTGACCTGCAAGCTGGCCCAGAGCGGCCTGAAGGACAACGGCCTGCTGAAGGCGCCGATGCGCGTCACCTACATGCCCGGCGGTGTCGGTGCGGTGGCCTACAACGCCGTGGTCGCCCAGCGGCCGAAGGACGCCGGGACCATCACCGCGTTCTCCTCCGGCTCCCTGCTCAACCTGGCCCAGGGCAAGTTCGGCCGCTACGACGAGAACGCCGTGCGCTGGCTGGCCGGCATCGGCACCGACTACGGCGCCATCAGCGTGCGCGCCGACTCGCCCTACCAGACCCTCGACGACCTGGTGCAGGCGCTGAAGAAGGACCCGAGCAGCATCGTCTTCGGTGCCGGCGCCACCATCGGCGGCCAGGACTGGATGCAGACCGCACTGATCGCCCGCGCCGCCGGCATCGACCCGCAGAAGCTGCGCTACGTGGCCTTCGAGGGCGGTGGCGAAACCCTCACCGCCATGCTCGGCGGCCATGTGCAGGTCACCTCCAGCGGCCTCGGCGAAGTCACCCCGCAACTGGCGGCGAACAAGATCCGCGTCATCGCCGTGCTGTCCGACCAGCGCCTGCCGGGCAAGCTGGCCAACCTGCCGACCGCCAAGGAGCAGGGCTACGACATCACCTGGCCGGTGATCCGTGGCTTCTACATGGGGCCGGAGGTCAGCGATGCCGACTACGCCTGGTGGAAAGGCCAGTTCGACACCCTGCTGGCCAGCCCCGAGTTCGCCAAGCTGCGCGAACAGCGCGACCTGTTCCCCCTGAGCATGACCGGCGACGAGCTGAAGGCCTACGTGTTCAAGCAGGTGCAGGACTACAAGGCCCTGGCCGGCGAGTTCGGCCTGGTCCAGTAGGGAAGCTGCTGCGCTAGGAAAGGCTGTGTTGGAAGGCGGCTCGGCTCGGTCATTGGGTTGACCCAACTCCCTCCCCTCGCCGCCTTCCGCCTTGCCTTTCCGTCGCTCGCGACGCTTCCCGCCTCCCCCTATCACGAGGAACTCCTCATGTACGTCCGCCTGTTCGCCGCGGTGTGGCTGCTCGTCTGCGCCTTTCTCGCCGTGGTCGCCTGGGGCTTCCAGGCGCCCTTTTCCTACGACCCGGTCGGCCCGCGCGCCTACCCCCTGCTGCTGCTGAGCCTGATGGCCGTCGCCGCCCTGTGGCTGCTGTGCAAGCCGAGCGGCGAGCCGACCCCGCCGATCTCCTGGGCGCTGGCGCGCAAGGTCGGCCTGTGCGTCGGCGCCCTGCTGGCCTACGCCCTGCTGTTCGAGCCGCTGGGCTTCGTGCTCAGTACCGCCCTGGCCGGCTTCGGCCTCGGCCTGCTGTTCGGCGGCCGCCTGCTGCCCAGCGCCCTCAGCGGCCTGCTGATGGGCACCCTGCTGTTTGGCCTGTTCGACTACCTGCTGGACGTGCCGCTGCCGCTCGGCCTGTTCGCCGCTTTCGTGGAGAGCTGAAATGGAAACGCTGAATTTCTTGATGCAGGGCTTCGACGTGGCCACCCGCCCGGTCAACCTGCTGGTGGCGCTGTTCGGCGCCTTCGTCGGCACCGTGGTCGGCCTGCTGCCGGGCCTGGGCCCGATCAACGGCGTGGCCATCCTGCTGCCGCTGGCCTTCGCCCTCGGCCTGCCGCCGGAAACCGCGCTGATCCTGCTGGCTGCCGTGTACCTGGGCTGCGAGTACGGCGGGCGCATCTCGGCCATCCTGCTCAATGTGCCGGGCGACGCCGCGGCCATCATGACCACCCTCGACGGCTACCCGCTGGCGCGCCAGGGCAAGGGCGGCATCGCCCTGTCGCTGTCGGCCATGAGTTCGTTCATCGGCAGCACCATCGCCACCATAGGCGTGGTCCTGTTCGCGCCGATCCTGGCCAACTGGGCGGTGGCCTTCGGCCCGGCCGAGTACTTCGTGCTGATGGTGTTCGCCATCGCCTGCCTGGGCGGCATGGTCGGCGACAAGCCGGTCAAGACCCTGCTCGCCGCGCTGATCGGCCTGGGCCTGGCCACGGTCGGGGTGGACGCCACCACCGGGGTGTACCGCTTCACCTTCGACAGCATCGGCCTGTCCGACGGCATCCAGTTCGTCATCGTGGTGATCGGCCTGTTCAGCGTCAGCGAAGTGCTGCTGATGCTCGAACACACCACCAGCGGGCAGAAGGCGGTCAAAGCCAGCGGGCGCATGCTGTTCAACTTCAGGGAGTTCGCCTCGGTCTGGTGGACTACCCTGCGCAGCTCGCTGGCCGGCTTCGTCATCGGTGTGCTGCCGGGCGCCGGCGCGACCATCGCCAGCGCCATCACCTACATGAGCGAGAAGCGCATGGCCGGCGCCAACGGCCGCTTCGGCGACGGCGACCTGCGCGGCGTGGCGGCACCGGAGGCGGCCAACAACGCCTCGGCCTGCGGCTCGCTGATTCCCATGCTGACCCTCGGCGTACCGGGCTCGGGCACCACAGCGGTGATGATCGGCGCCCTGACCCTTTACAACATCACCCCCGGCCCGCTGCTGTTCGAGCAGCAGCCGGACGTGGTCTGGGGTCTGATCGCCTCGCTGTTCATCGGCAACGTCATCCTGCTGGCGATGAACATCCCGCTGGTCGGCCTGTTCGCCCGCATGCTCAGCGTGCCGAGCTGGATCCTGGTGCCGGCCATCACCATCGTCAGCCTGGTCGGCGTGTACGCGGTGCACAGCACCACCTTCGACCTGGTGTTGATGATCGGCCTCGGCGTGTTCGGCTACCTGCTGCGCAAGATGGACTTCCCGCTGTCGGCGCTGATCCTCGGCTTCGTCCTCGGCGAGCTGATGGAGTCCAACCTGCGCCGCGCCCTGTCGATCAGCAACGGCGACCTGGCGATCCTCTGGTCCAGCCCGATCACAGTGGCGCTCTGGGGCCTGGCCCTGCTGATGCTGGCCCTGCCCGGCCTGCGCTGGCTGCGCAAGCGCCGCGCGCTGCGTGCCGCGCATGCCTAAGTGGTGGCTCACGCCGCTGGCCGGTGCGGCCGGCGGCGCCCTGGCCAGCCTGATCGGCTGGCCTTTGCCGTGGATGGTCGGTTCCCTGCTCGCGGTGATCCTGCTGCGCTGCCTGGGCGGCCTGGACCTGCGCGAAGTGCCCGGCGCGCGCAAGGCCGGGCAGTGGCTGGTCGGCACCGGCATCGGCCTGCACTTCAACCCGGCGGTGCTGGAGCAGGTGCTGGCCCACGGCGGCCTGCTGCTGGCCGGCGCCCTGCTCACCAGCCTCACCAGCCTGATCGGCATCGCCCTGCTACGCGCCGCCGGCCACGACCGCGCCACCGCCTTCTTCGCCAGCATGCCCGGCGGCGCCAGCGAGATGGTCAACCTCGGCCAGCGCAACGGTGCCCAGGCCGGCGAGGTGGCGGCCGGGCAGAGCCTGCGCCTGCTGCTGGTGGTGCTGCTGGTGCCGGCACTGTTCCAGTGGTGGCTGGGCGCCGCGCCGGCCCTGGCGCACACGCACAGCCACAGCCAGCCCCTGGCGCTGGCTGCGCTGCTGGCCGGCGGCGCGCTGCTGGCCCTGCTTGGCCAGCGTTTGCGCCAGCCCAACCCCTGGCTGCTCGGGCCGATCCTGTTCGCCGCCGCCGGCGCGATCTGGCTGGACCAGCCGCTGAGCCTGCCGTCCGGCACCAGCGAACTGGGCCAGTGGCTGATCGGCAGCGCTCTGGGCTGTCACTTCAGCCGCGAGTTCTTCCGCCGTGCGCCGCGCTTCCTCGCCCTGGTGCTGGGCGCCACGCTGCTGGCCATGTGCGCCGCCGCCCTGGCCGCCGAGGCCCTCGGCTGGCTGGGCGCGCTGGATCAGCGCTCGCTGATGCTGGGCATGATGCCCGGCGGCATCGCCGAGCTGAGCCTGACCGCCGAGGCCCTGGCCCTGTCGGTGCCGCTGATCACCGGGCTGCAGGTGCTGCGCCTGATGTGCGTGCTGTTCCTCGCCGAACCGGCGTTCCGCCTCTGGCAACGCCACCCCTGAACCCACGTTTAGGCCCGCCGCGCGCGGGCCTCTTTTTCTGCGGGCAAAAAAATGGGCGACCGAAGTCGCCCCAAATGCCTTGCGTGCACTATTTCAGAAGGATCACTCGGCCTTGGCTTTGGCCTTCCTGTGAGCATCCTTCCAGATGAAGTAACCGACGCCGCCGAAGAAGGCGACCATCAGGGCAACTGTGCCGATCCCGGCGAGAACCACTGTATCGAGGAACATGGCGGCCTCCTGTCTGAGCCTTGTCTTGCATGGCTTCAGAGTAGAGGAGGCTGGCGGGCGGGAATTGATCCGGGTCAATAACCCGGAGGATGGGCGCCGCGACAGGGCGCCGCAGGTCGGCAGGAACCGGCGCGCAGGGGGCTCAGCGCTTCTTCGGTTTGCCCTTGGACTTCTTCTTGGCCTTGGCCAGCGGCAGGGCCTGTTCGAAGGCCTGACGCATCTCGTCCAGCTTCTTGTCGTGCAGGTCATGGATGCGCTTGCCGCGCTCGGCGGAGAAGTCGATCAGCTTGTCGTCGCTCATGCTCGGCCCCGGATCAGGCGAAAGGTCAGGTTGATGCGTGGCGCCACCGGCTTGCGGGTCTTGGCCACCTGATGCTGCCAATGATGCTGCGTCGCGCCGCGCATGACCAGCAGCGAACCGTCGGCCAGTTCCAGGGAGTGCTCGATGCGGCTGGCGCCCTTGCGCCGCAGGTCGAAACGGCGGGTACCGCCGAGGTTGAGCGAGGCGATCAGCGGGTCGCGGCCCAATTCGGGCTCGTCGTCGCTGTGCCAGCCCATGGAATCGTTGCCGTCGCGGTAATAGTTGAGCAGCACGCCGTTGAGCGGCTGGCCGGCCGCCTCCTGCACCCGCGCGCGGATCTCGGCCAGCAGCGGCGTCCAGGGCAGCGGTCGATGTTCCAGGCCGGAATAGCGGTAGCTGGCCTCGGCATCGCCGTACCAGGCGACCAGGCGCGGCACGGCGACAGGTCGCCCGTGGATGAACAGCTGCGGCTGCTCCCAGGGGGTTTCCGTAGCCAGCTGGCGGAACCAGGCGGTGGCCGTGGCGCTGTCGAGCCAGTGTGGCCGCAAGTCCAGCTCGGCACCGGGCAGCTCGATGAGGGGATCGGAGAACAGGTCCAAGGCGGTCGCAATAGGAGAGTGGGCTTGCATTGTCTGCCGATCAGACTTCCACATCCACCCACAGACCCTGGCGCGGCAGCTCTTCCAGCAGCTTCTCCTGCTCGGGGCTGGCGGCATCCAGTTCGGCCAGTTCCTCCGGGGTGTAGCCACGGCGCTGGCGCCGCCGTTGCTCCTCGCGCAGCAGTTCCTCGGCCTCCTGCGGGTGGCGCTTGTCCAGCTCCACCTGGCTCTCGTTGGAGCTTTCGTTGGCCGGGGTCACCGGCGGGATGTCCGGGCGCGGCTTGACCACGTCCTGCTGGGCGGTGACGGGGAGCAGACTGTGCGGAATGGGCGGTAGCATCGGGGTCTCCCTGGTTAACCCTGCTGTCGGCCGGACGGTCTCCAACTTGAACGCCCGCTCGCTACACTTTCGACTCGGGACGCACGCATTGATTCAGTACGGACGTCGCCCTCGACGCGGCGTTCCGCTAACATACGCGGCTTTTTTCGCAGCTGGGGCTTTTCATGGCAAGTAGTGGCATCGTGCAGTATCAACCGGGGCAACGCTGGATCAGCGACAGCGAGGCGGAACTCGGGCTCGGCACCATCCTCACTTCCGACGGCCGCCTGCTCACCGTGCTCTACCCGGCCACCGGCGAGACCCGCCAGTATTCCCTGCGCAACGCCCCGCTGACCCGCGTGCGCTTCGCCCCGGGCGACGAGATCACCCACTTCGAGGGCTGGAAGCTGACCGTGCAGGAAGTCGAGGACATCGACGGCCTGCTGGTCTACCACGGCTTCAATGCCCAGCACGAAGCGATCAGCCTGCCGGAAACCCAGCTGTCCAACTTCATCCAGTTCCGCCTGGCCAGCGACCGCCTGTTCGCCGGGCAGATCGACCCGCTGAACTGGTTCGCCCTGCGCTACCACACCCTGGAGCACCAGAGCCGCCTGCTGCAGTCCAGCCTGTGGGGCCTGGGCGGCGCCCGCGCCCAGCCGATCGCCCACCAGCTGCACATCGCCCGCGAAGTAGCCGACCGCATCGCCCCGCGCGTGCTGCTGGCCGACGAGGTGGGCCTGGGCAAGACCATCGAGGCAGGCCTGGTGATCCACCGCCAGCTGCTCTCCGGCCGTGCCAGCCGCGTGCTGATCCTGGTTCCGGAGAACCTGCAGCACCAGTGGCTGGTGGAGATGCGCCGGCGCTTCAACCTGCAGGTCGCCCTGTACGACGCCGAGCGCTTCGCCGAGAGCGATGCCAGCAACCCCTTCGAGGACACCCAGCTGGCGCTGGTCGCCCTGGAATGGCTGAAGGACAGCGACAAGGCCCAGGACGCCGCGTTCGCCGCCGGCTGGGACCTGCTGGTGGTCGACGAGGCGCACCACCTGGTCTGGCACCCGGAGAAGGCCAGCGACGAATACCGCCTGGTCGAGCAGCTGGCCGCGACCATCCCCGGCGTGCTGCTGCTCACCGCCACCCCGGAACAGCTGGGCCTGGAAAGCCACTTCGCGCGCCTGCGCCTGCTCGACCCGGACCGTTTCCACGACCTCGACGCCTTCCGCGCCGAGAGTGCCAACTACCGCCCGGTGGCCGAGGCGGTGCAGGAACTGCTCGACGAGGGCCGCCTGTCCGCACAGGCCCACGCCACCATCGGCCGCTTCCTCGGCGCCGAGGGCGAGGCCCTGCTGGCCGCCGTCACCGATGGCGACAGCGAGGCCGCCGCGCGGCTGATCCGCGAGCTGCTGGATCGCCACGGCACCGGCCGCGTGCTGCTGCGCAACACCCGCGCCGCCGTGCAGGGCTTCCCCGAGCGCCAGCTGCACCCCTACCCGCTGCCCAACCCCGAGCAGTACGCCAACCTGCAGCCGGGCGAGCACGCCGAGCTGTACCCGGAAGTCAGCTACCAGGCGCAGGGTGATGACGAAGCCTGGTGGCGCTTCGACCCGCGCGTCGACTGGCTGATCGACACCCTGAAGATGCTCAAGAAGTTCAAGGTGCTGGTGATCTGCGCCCACGCCGAGACCGCGCTGGACCTGGAAGACGCCCTGCGCGTGCGCTCCGGCATCCCGGCCACGGTGTTCCACGAGGGCATGAGCATCCTCGAGCGCGACCGCGCCGCCGCCTACTTCGCCGACGAGGAGTTCGGCGCCCAGGTGCTGATCTGCTCCGAGATCGGCTCCGAAGGCCGCAACTTCCAGTTCAGCCACCACCTGGTGCTGTTCGACCTGCCGGCCCACCCGGACCTGCTGGAGCAGCGCATCGGCCGTCTCGACCGCATCGGCCAGAAGCACACCATCCAGCTGCACGTGCCCTACCTCGAGGACAGCCCGCAGGAACGCCTGTTCCAGTGGTACCACCAGGCGCTGAACGCCTTCCTCAACACCTGCCCGACCGGCAACGCCCTGCAGCACCAGTTCGGCCCGCGCCTGCTGCCGCTGCTGGAAGACCACGCCGAGGGCGCCTGGAACGCCCTGCTGAGCGAGGCCACCGCCGAACGCGAACGCCTCGAAGGCGAGCTGCACAGCGGCCGCGACCGCCTGCTGGAGCTCAACTCCGGCGGCGCCGGCGAGGGCGAGCGGCTGGTCGAGGAAATCCTCGAACAGGACGACCAGTTCGCCCTGCCGATCTACATGGAAGAACTGTTCGACGCATTCGGCATCGACAGCGAGGACCACTCCGAGAACGCCCTGGTGCTGCGTCCCAGCGAGAAGATGCTGGACGCCAGCTTCCCGCTCGGCGACGACGAGGCGGTCACCGTCACCTACGACCGCAACCAGGCACTGGCCCGCGAGGACATGCAGTTCCTCACCTGGGAACACCCCATGGTGCAGGGCGGCATGGACCTGGTGCTGTCCGGCTCGATGGGCAACACCGCGGTGGCGCTGATCAAGAACAAGGCGCTCAAGCCCGGCACCGTGCTGCTCGAACTGCTGTATGTCAGCGAAGTGGTGGCGCCCAAGGCGCTGCAGCTTGGCCGATTCCTGCCGCCGGTGGCGCTGCGCAGCCTGCTCGACCCCAACGGCAACGACCTGGCATCGAAGGTCGCCTTCGATACCCTCAATGACCAGCTGGAAGCGGTGCCGCGGGCCAGCGCCAACAAGTTCGTGCAGGCCCAGCGCGACGTGCTGGCCAGGCAGATCAACGCCGCCGAGGCGAAGATCGCGCCGCGCCACAACGAGCGGGTCAACGAGGCGCGCCAGCGCTTCACCGCCACCCTGGACGAGGAAATCGCGCGCATGACCGCGCTGCAGGCGGTCAACCCGACGGTGCGCCCGGCCGAGATCGAAGCCCTGCGCAAGCAGCGCGAGAGCGGCCTGGCCTTCCTCGACAAGGCGGCGCTGCGCCTGGAGGCAATCCGCGTGCTGGTGGCCGGCTGACGCCCGCGCCCAAAACGAAAAAGGGGCAGCCTCGGCTGCCCCTTTTTCATGCCCGCACGAGTCAGGCGGCGCCCATCTTGGCGCGCATCTTCTCGCACATCTTAGTCATCTCGTCGTAGATCAGCTGCGGGTTCTGCCGCTTGATGGCCCAGGCCATGCGGCCCTGCTCGTGGGGCAGGATCATGAACTCGCCCTTGGCCACCTCGTCGTAGATGTAGTGGGCGATGTCGGTGGCGCTGATCGGGCTGCCTTCGAGCAGCTTGCCGACCTGCTGCTTCATCTCCGGGGTCGGCCCGCGGAAGGAGTCCAGCAGGTTGGTCTGGAAGAACGACGGACAGACCACGTGCACGCCCAGGCCCTCAGGCTTGAGCTCCACCAGCAGGCTCTCGGAGAGTGCCACCACGCCGGCCTTGGCCACGTTGTAGTTGCTCATCGCCGGGCCCTGCATCAGCGCCGCCATGGAGGCGATGTTGATGATCTTGCCCTTGCTGGCACGCAGCAGCGGCAGGAAGGCCTTGCAGCCCTTGATCACGCCCATCAGGTTGATCGACAGCTGCCAGTCCCAGTCCTCCAGGCTGAGGTCGGCGAACATGCCCCCGGCGGCCACCCCGGCGTTGTTGACCAGCACGTCGAGGCCGCCGAAGCGCTCCTCGCAGGCCTGCGCCACGGCGGTCAGCTGGCTGTAGTCGCGCACGTCGCAGCGCAGGGTGAAGCCGTCTCCGCCGGCCTCGCGGACCAGCTTCAGGGTCTCCGCCAGGCCCTGCTCGTTGACGTCGCACAGCGCCAGGCGCCAGCCCTCGCGGGCCCAGCGCAGGGCGATCTCGCGACCGAGACCCGAGCCGGCGCCAGTGATCATCATGCGATTCTGCATACTCGTATTGCCTTGTTCTGTGGTGAGGTTGGGGCGAGTGTAGCCAAGGCCATCCCGGACGCCCTCCAGCATCAGGACGCTGAATGACGACCCACAAGCACCCTAGCGCCGCAGGCGCCAGAGCAGCCAGGCATAGGCCGGCAGATTGATCAGCAGCACCAGGGCGCCCAGCCATAGCTGGATCTGCGGCGTCAGCCCGGCGGGGTAGATCAGCGGAATCAGGTAGTGCTCGACGAAACCGCCGGCGTAGCCGGCCTCGCCGGCGGCGCGACGCAGATCGTTCTCCAGCGGCGTCAGCGGGCAATACAGGTGCAACAGTTCCACTGCCGCCCCCCAGGCCGCCGCCGGCACGTGCAGCAGTGCCAGGCGCGGCCAGCGCAGCACCGCCAGGGCTCCGAACAGCACGAAGAGAATGAAGGCCAGATGCAATAACACCACGGCATCGGCCGCCAGCCGCAGAATCATTGCCGCGTTACTCCGATATATATTCCAGACAGTTGCGGTGCATTCTCAAACAATTCCATTTTGGAACTTCCATCCCTAGCGCCATGCAGCGGAAATATCTGGGAAATATCTCCCAGGCCCCGGAATTTATTCCGAACATTCAATAGCTTAGACACTCGATGCAGAAGTTAAACGTTCTTATTTATATTTAATTTCATATACAATTCAATTACTTACATTTGACGCAAACCAATGCCTGGCGCAGACTTCGGGTTTAACGACCACCCCTATTCGAGGCGCATCATGAAAGGCGACAAGAAAGTCATCCAGCACCTGAACAAGATCCTCGGCAACGAGCTGGTGGCGATCAACCAGTACTTCCTGCACGCCCGCATGTACGAGGACTGGGGCCTGAAGAAGCTCGGCGAGCATGAGTACCATGAGTCCATCGACGAGATGAAGCATGCCGACAAGCTGATCAAGCGCATCCTGTTCCTCGAGGGCCTGCCCAACCTGCAGGACCTGGGCAAGCTGCACATCGGCGAGAACACCAAGGAAATGCTGACCTGCGACCTCAAGCTGGAGCAGGCTGCCCTCCCCGACCTCAAGGCCGCCATCGCCTACTGCGAGACCGTCGGCGACTACGGCAGCCGCGAACTGCTGGAGGACATCCTCGAATCCGAGGAAGAGCACATCGACTGGCTGGAAACCCAGCTCGGCCTGATCGAGAAGGTCGGCCTGGAGAACTACCTGCAGTCGCAGATGGACGAATAAGCCAGCACCCAACAAAAAGCCCCGCACTGCGGGGCTTTTGTATTTTCAGCGCGCAGCAGTCGCCAGGGGTGGCGCCTTGGCCAGGCGCAGATCATCGATGATGCGCGTAGCCAGTGCCTCGACCTGCCGCTCGGTCATGTTCGAGAAGAAGGTTCCCCAGCCGGAGGAGCCCGTCCTGTAACTGCGTGCCCCCAGCTGGCGTCCCGACTGCAGATCGTAGTAGGCCACCCGCAGGTCGACCCAGGCATCGCCGGTGGTCGGCCCCAGGAAGCGTCGGCTCATCTGGCTCAGGTAACGGAAGCTGGTGACCTCGGCAGTCACCAGAACGCCAGGCAGTGTCAGGGTCGGCCGTCCCGAGACCGGTGTCATGCGGTACAGGGCATCGAAGCTCTTGTGATCGAGCTGGGCCTGCAGGCTCTGCCGCAGGTCCTGCCAGCGCGGCTCGCTCTCGGCGGGTGTACTGCCGCTCAGGTTGAGCACTATATTGCGCCGCTCCAGCTTGCCGACCTCCAGCTCCCCCGAACTGGACAGGGTATCCACCTGCGCCGCACAGCCCGTGAGCAGGGTGGCAGCAAGCAGCATGATCAAGGTGCGCATAAGGACTCCCCTTTAGATGATCGCCTTCACAGGCATTGCATGTCCGAACCACAGGCCGCATCGCGCAGAGCGGGTGACTGCATCCGCACCACGGCCTCGGAAGTGATGACGATGCCGCGCCGGCCGGCCTGGCAGATGTCGTCGTAGTTATCCACCGCATCGGCGGAAGCGCGGCTGAAGCTGCCCTCCACGCCTGCGCTGTTGAAGCTCGAGGCCGCGCTGAGCAGGCGATCGACTATCGGCACGACCAGCTTCAGGCAGTACTGCACGCGAATCTTCAGCAGGTTGGCATCCTGGATGCCGGTGCCCGGGCGATACATCAGGTTGTCGTTGGGAATGGCATCGGCGTTGGCTTCGCCATCCCACTCGCCATAGGCATCGAAATTGTTCTGCGTGGGGCTGATCAGGGTGATCAGCGCAAAGTTGTCCACTTCCGCCCCCGCTTCCTCGAAGGCACGCTCCTTGTCCGCATCGGTATTGCGATGCACGAACATCGGAGTCAGGCCACGGATCAGCCCGCGTCGCAGGCCGTCGTAGCTGGCGTTGTTGACCGCGCCCAAACGCGCAGCCTGGAAGGTGGCGTAATTCAGGCTGCTCTTGGCCGAATAGATGAACGCGGCCTGGATAGTGCCGAAGATCAGCATGACCAGCACCGGCAGAATGATCACGTATTCCACCAGAGCCTGGCCGTGCTCGCTGCGCCCGCGCATCTCAGGGCTCCTGGCGATCCAGCGGCACATCGAACGCCTGCAGCACCGCCTCGGCCTTCTGCGCCACGGGAGCGACACGCGGATCGTCTCGACTGATGTGCAGGTACATTTCCGCCACCGTGTGGCCAACGCCCTGCAGCTGCAGATAGACCAGGTTGTGCCAGGCCTTGGCGTGCTTGGAGTCACGTACCACGGCCTCGCGATAGGCCTGGATGGCACCCTCGACATCGCCCTGCTTGGCCAGGCTGTTGCCCAGGCGATAGCGCATCTCGGCATCCTGCGGCAGTTCCTCGGCCAGGGCCCGGTAGCCACGGGTTGAGCGAGCGAAATCGCCACGGTTATAGGCTTCGGCGGCCTCCCGTTGCACCTGCAGCAAATCGCCACTCGGCAGGCCGGCACAACCGCACAGGGCCAGCACCAGGCCACAGAAAATCAGGCCACGCATGAGATCACATCCCCTTCACGTATGTTCAATCTTTGCACCTCACCGCTGGCCATCTCGACCACGCTGCGCGCGCCCCGACAAGCCGCCATGCGCCAGGGTCGCAGGCTCGCCACAGACTTGAGTACCCGCCCATCGCCATCGAGAAACAGCACATCGATGCGGTAACGCATGAACCAGCAGTGTACGGCGCTGCAGGGCTTGAGCCAGAGGCCATGCCCGGGCAGTGGCTGGGCCCGGCCGAGCAGGCCACGGGCACGCCGCAACAGATCGAAGGCTGCCAGCAGGCGCAACTCCGTCAGCGGCTCGCCAGCACGCAACACGCGCACTTGCAGGTGACGCGCCATCAGCCCTGCCCCATGAACTTCACCACGATGGGGAACAGCAGGATCACGAAAGTCAGCGGGAAGATGAACAGGATCAGCGGGATGATCAGCTTCACGGGGGCCTGCATGGCGGTTTTCTCGGCACGCTGGAAGCGCTCCTCCAGACGCTGTTGGGCCTGGATCTGCAACGTCGTCTTGAGACTCGACCCCATCTTCTCGGCCTGGATCACCGCACGCACGAAGGTGCTGATGTCCTTCAGGTTGACCCGCTGCTCCATCCGGGTCAGCGCCTCGGCACGCGGCAGGCCGGAACGGATATCGCGCAGGACGATGCGGAACTCGTTCTTCATCGCGCCGTTGGGCCCCTTCTCCACCGCCTGCTGCAGGGCACCGAGAAAATTCAGACCGGCGTCCACGCACATGGTCAGGTATTCGAGGAATACCGGCAGGTTGCGCACGATGTCGCGGTCACGACGATTGCGCGTGTCGTTGATCCACAGCTCCGGCAGCACCGCACCGAGCACCATCATCAGCAGCAGGACCGGCCACATGATGCCGCTCTTGCCGCTGACCATGGGCAGCAGGGCGATCACCGGCAGAAGGATGGCCAGACTCAGGCTCAGGCCGAAGTAGTCCTCCGGGGTCAACACATAGAGCGCCCCCGTGCGCTGCAGGCGTTTGTCCAGCCAGTCGAGGAACTTGGGTGGCAGCATCGAGCCGACAAAGTAGGAAACCAGTCGCACCAGCGGCCATACCGGCTTCATCAGCGGTGGCACCGGGTCCATGTAGGCGCGGTTCTCTTCCGGCAGAAAGCGGAACAGCGCCATGAACACCAGGATGAAGCAGGTCACCGCGACGCCGGTGCCGGCGCCGCTGAGCAGGGCAAGCAATTCACTCATCAGGCGTCGATCCGGGTGATTTTCTTGATGAAGGTGAAGCCGAGGATCTCCATCACCACCATCACCGCCAGCACGGCCAAGCCCATGCGGGTGGTGTACAGCTGGCTCATGGCCTCGGGTTCGATGGCGCTGAGGATGCCGGCGAGAAAGATCGGCAGCATGGCCATGAAGATGCCCTGGGCGCGGCCCTGGGATGTGAGGCTATCGATCTTGCCTTCCATCACCTTCTTGCGCCGCAGGGTGGTGGCCATGCCGTTGATGGTCTCGACCAGGTTGCCACCCACCTCGCGACTGATACGCACCGCCGAGCTGGCCATGATGAAGCTGGGCAGCGGAATGCGCTCCTCCATCTTCACCAGGGCGTCCTCCAGGGTCACGCCCAGGCGCAGTTTCTTCACCAGCAGGCCGAATTCCTGGCTCAGGGGTGCCGGTGATTGCTGCACCACGTTCTCCAGCGCCATGTTCAGACTGGCGCCGGACTGCAGGCTGCTGGACAGCAGCATGAAGGCATCCGGCAGCTGCTCCTCGAACTTCATCAGGCGCTTGCGCTTGAGCGTCTTGAACACGACGCGCGGCACGAACAGGGCCAGTAGCGCGCCGGTGGCGGTGATCACCAGGATGTCGAACAGCACATGCAGGAACAGCGGCACGAACACCAGCAGCATCAGGTTGAACACGAACAGCTGCTGGCCGCTGGCGAAGATGAACATGTCGGCCAGTTCCACTTCGGCGCTGGCACTGAACTGGCGCCGGTAGAAGCTCAGGTTGGCCAGGATCACCCGGCCGAAGATCAGCGCCAGGCAGAAGGCGCACAGGGCCACGGCGGCCACGCAGAGGATCAGCATCAATCCGCTCATGTCAGACCTCCTGGCTGGTCTTGAAGATGCCCATATCCACCGGAATACCCCGACTACGCAGCTCCTCGTAGAACTCCGGCACCTGGCCTGTCGCCAGGTAGCGCCCCCTGACCCGGCCATTCTGGTCGAAGCCCTGCTGGCGGAAGCAGAAGATCTCGTTGAGCAGTATGGTGCCCTGCTCCATGCCGGTGACCTCGGTGATGCTGGTGATGCGCCGCGAGCCGTCGCCGAAGCGGGTCTGCTGCACGATGATGTTGACCGCCGAGGCGATCTGCTCGCGGATGGCCTGCACCGGCAGGTCCATGCCGGCCATCAGCACCATCACCTCCAGACGGCGCAGCATGTCGCGCGGTGAGTTGGCGTGGCCGGTGGTCAGCGAACCATCGTGACCGGTATTCATCGCCTGCAGCATGTCCAGCGCCTCGCCGCCGCGACACTCGCCGACCACGATGCGGTCGGGGCGCATGCGCAGGCAGTTGCGCACCAGATCGCGGATGGTCACCTGGCCCTTGCCCTCCATGTTGGCCGGGCGCGCCTCCAGGGACACCACATGTGGCTGTACCAGCTTCAGTTCGGCGGCGTCCTCCACGGTCACCACCCGCTCCTCCACCGGAATGAAGTTGGACAGGATGTTCAGCAGGGTGGTCTTGCCCGAACCCGTGCCTCCCGACACCACTATGTTGAGACGCTGCTCCACCGCCGTGCGCAGAAAGGTCACCATGGGCTCGTTGATCGAGCCGTAGCGGATCAGGTCATCGGTGGTCAGCTTGTGCTGGGAGAACTTGCGGATGGTCAGGCATGGGCCCTTGAGCGCCAGCGGCGGGATGATGGCGTTGACCCGCGAACCGTCCTTGAGGCGCGCATCGACCATCGGCGAACTCTCGTCGATGCGCCGGCCGAGCGGCGAGATGATCCGCTCGATGGTGGCCATCACCGTGGCATCGGAGCTGAAGTTGATCGTCGTCCGCTCCAGGCGGCCGGAGCGCTCGACGTAGATGTCGTCGTGGCGGTTGACCATGATCTCGGTGACGCTCTCATCGGCCAGCAGGTCCTCCAACGGCCCCAGCCCGACCGCCTCGTCCAGCACGATCTTGCGCAGCACATCGCAATCGATGCACTTGGGCAGGCGCCCGCGAATCTGCTCCATGATCTCGTCGACCAGCTCGGACAGGCGCGCACGCACCTCGTCGGCGGCCATGGTTTCCAGATCCATGCGGCGCAGGTCCATGGCGCGGAACAGCTCGCCATGGATGTACTTGGACCACTCCATGTAGGCGGCCTGGTCGTGGGTGACCACACCGGCAGCCTCTTCCTCGTTGAACGGCAGGTCGCTGTCGGTGGGCGGCATGTCCTCGGTCTCGACCACCAGCGGGCGAACCCGCACCAGGTAGCCGCCGATGCCGATCACATCGCTTTCGCTCAGCGGGCCATAGCGCCCCACCAGCTTGCCGTTGACCTCCAGCTCGTAGCCACGGCTGAGGTCCTCGACGAACAGCCCGGCCAGCGAGCGCTCGATGCGGGCATGCACCGGCGCCACGCGCCAGCCTCGCAGACGCAAGATGCAGGTGCGCGCCTTACCCAGCTCGCACTGGGCGGCAGTGCAGGTGAGCTTGTCGACGGGCTGACCGTTGCGGTAAGTGACTTCTAACTCGAACATCAGCGCATCCTCAGTCGAGCAGACCTTTCTTCACCGACTTCTCGAAGTCGCCGAGCATGCGCTCGGCACGATCCAGCTCACGCTGGTTGACGGTGGCCGTCGGGCCGGTCATCAGCTCGGGCGTGATGAAGATCACCAGCTCGGTCTGGGTACCCTTGAAGCTCTTGTTACGGAAGAACGGGCCCAGCACCGGGATGTCCTGCAGCCACTTGATACCCTCATAGGTCTGCTGGCTGTCCTTGTTGACCAGGCCGGACAGCACCAGGGTCTCGCCGACTCGCAGCTGCACCTCGTTGTCGGTGCGGCGCGTCTTGAACGCCGGGTAGTCGCCCACCTGGTTGGCCTTGTCCAGCTGGCTGATCTCGGCCATCACCTTGGCCGCGACGCGGTCGTTGCCGTAGATCTGCGGCGCGATGTTGAGGATGATGCCGAACTCCTTGTACTCCACCGAGGGGCCGTTGATGCTGCTGGTCACCACCGGCACCTCGCCGCCGACCGTCAGCTCAGCCTGGCCGCCACTGCGTGCGGACAGCCGTGGCGAGGCCAGGGTCAGGGCCGAGCCGTTCTTCTCCAGCATGTTGATGCGCGAAGTGATCTCGGTGGCGATACCCCAGTAGCCATTGGTGCCGGTATTGCCGACTGCCTCGTTGAGGTCGTCGAAAGTACCGCTGTCGCTGGGGAACTGGCCGCGGAAATAGGGGTTGGTACGCTGGTCCGAGGAAAACACGAAGCTCGGCCCGTTGATGCTGGTGCTCCAGTTGATGCCCAGCTCCTCTACGTCGTCCTTGGCGAATTCGGTGATGCGCACATCGAAATAGATCATCGGTGCGACGAACTGCGACATCGGCTGAGCCAGTACCAGCATGTCCGGATAGCGCTCCTGCAGCAGCTTGATGCGTTCCATGTCGATCTCGTTGAGGTCGCCATCGACCACGATCTGCCGCCCCACGGTCTTGATCGAGATGCCCGGAATCTGCCCGAGCATGGCCCGCACTTCCTCCAGCATCAGCCCGGAGTCGGACTTGGTCGCCGCACCGTTCTGCTCCTCGGCCAGCACCAGCACGTTGTCGTAGAACTTCACCGCATCCTTGACCCGCTGCAGATCCTGGCTGTGCAGACGCCCCTCCATCACCACCTGGCGGCCGACCGTACGGATCTTCAGCCCGGGGATATCGCCGAGCAGCGCGCGCAACTCGCCGATCTGCCGATAGCCGTTGGCCTTGACCACCACCACCCCCATCTGCTCCCGCGAGCCATCGGCGAACCAGGCCTGCACCGTGGTTTCGCCTTCGGCCTCGGCGGTCAGTACCATCTCCTGGTTCTTCAGCAGAGTGGCGCCGAGCAATTCCACGTTGCCCACCGCCAGACGCTCGATCCCCGGCGCCTCGATCACCCGCACATCACCCTTGTACAGCGTCAGCTGCGCCGGCAGGCTCTCGGCCATGGCCAGCGGCGCCGCCAGCATCCCCACGCAAAGCAAAAGAAATCGTACTTTCATCTTTATGGTCTCGAAGCCCTAGCGTCCTTCTTATCCCGTGCGGCACTGCGAGGCGCCGCTACGGCCTTGCGATCTATTCCAGGCGCAGGCTCTGCACCGGGATCACCCCGTTCTTGCCGGTGCCGCCGGGAATGAACTGCACCATGCGGCTGGTCTGCGGCGCGCCGCCCTCTTCCTCACCCGCCAGTGCCAGCGCGGTATCGGCCTGCGCCTGCCCCTCGACCTCGGCGCTGATGCCGGAGGCCACGACATTGCCGTTGCCATCCACCACCTTGCCGTCCACCAGCTTGCCGACCACCTTGCCCTCGGCGTCGTAAACGGTGTCGCCCTTGACCGTGCCGATGGCTTTGCCGGAAGCATCACGGGCCACGCGCACCGCATCCTGCTGCACCTCGACCTGGGCACCGGCCAGGGCGCGGCCGCTCTTGTCGACCACCTGGCCATCCACCACCTTGCCGACTTCGCGCCCCTGGGCATCCAGCACACGGTCACCGACCACGGTGCCGATCACGTTGCCGCTGGCATCGCGCACCACCCGCACACCATCGTCCTTGGGCTTGCCCTGTTCATCGAGCTGCACCTTGTCCAGCTGGCCGATGCTCTTGCCATCCACACCCACGGCCTTGCCATCGCGTACCACACCGAGCACCTTGCCATTGGCATCCACCACCTGACCGTCGACCACCCGGCCGATGATCTTGCCGTTGGCATCGCGCACCACCTCACCCATGCGCCCGACCACCTTGCCATTGCCATCGACCAGGGCCGTCTCCACCTTGCCCAGCGCCTTGCCGTCCAGGCCGACCGCCTTGCCATCGCGGTACTGGCCGATGACCTTGCCATCGGTATCCACCACCTGGCTGCCAACCACCCGACCTATCACCTTGCCGCTGGCGTCGCGCACCACCTGCTGTTCGCTACCCTGCTTCTGCGGCGCGGCCTGGGCGACGGATTTGCCCATGTCGATCACCCGCCCCTGGGCATCCAATGCCGCGTTGCGCTCGACGCTGCCCAGGCTCTCGCCCTTGAGGCCGACCGCCTGGCCGTTCTTGACCACGCCGATGACCTTGCCATCGGCGTCCACGACCTTGCCGTCGACGATGCGACCGATCACCTTGCCGTCGGCGCCACGCACCACGTCGGCGCGCTCGCGCATGCGCAGCAGCGGGTCATTGGCCGCCACATCCTTGACCACCCGCCCCAGCGCCTTGCCATCGAAACTCACCGCCTTGCCATCGACCATCTTGCCGACGATGCGGCCCTGGGCATCCACCACGTTGTCGCCCACGATGCGTCCGACCAGCTTGCCATCGGCATCCAGCACCACATCGGCCTTCTCGGCAGGTGGTGGCTCCAGCAGGTTGGCCACGGTGATCTGCCCCAGCCGGGCGAAGCTGGTGTCCTTGGGATGGCGCAGCACTGCGACCAGGTCGCCACTGCGCTCGGCCAGCTCCACCCGCGCCACCTGCTGCGGGGTCAGCATCAGGCTGATGGTGGAGAAGTTCATGTTGAAACCGTCGGCCGAGTTCTGGTCGTAGAAGGTTTCGTACTTGCGCCCGCTGGCATCCTCACGGCCGGCGGCGACCACCACCAGGTCCTCGAGGATGGTCATGACCACGGCATCGGCCATGTTGGGCTGCTCCTGCAGGCCGATATCGCTGGCGGCGAAACTGCCGAGCAGGTCGATATGGTCACCGGGGCGCAGCAGGCCGTCGAAGGAATTGATCTTGCTGATCTTCACCGTCTTGGCCCGCTTGCCCAGCTCGACGTTCTCGGAGAAGCGACTGACCGAGCTGCCCTCGACGGCGCTCCAGGTGATCGGCTTGCCCTTCTGCAGGGGCATCTCGACCATGCGGCCGTCGAGCTTCTTCCAGTCCTGCGCGAGGACAGCCCCGGATGGGACGAACTGCGCCGGCACTTCCAGCACCGCGACCTTTTCCTTGTTGACCACCTCGGCCTTGCCGATGTCCCGACGCGGCACCACCAGCGCCACCTTGCGCTCGACCGGCGGCTTGTAGGCCTCGCGGTACTGCGCTTCCTTGCTCTTCAGATAGAGCCAGGCCGCGCCACCTGCGAGCACCCCGCAGACCACCGCAATAATCAACAACTTGCTCCCCGAAACAGGCTGCATGCCCTCTCCCCCAGTGAATCGAATACTTGTTCTACGCGGCTCGCGCAGTGCGGCAGCGCTATTGTTCTCGTCACGCACCCTTAGAACGGGCCACTCAGGCTCCAGCTCGTCGCACCCTCGGTCAGCACCCAGCGCCCCTGGCAGCCGCCACTGCCCTGGTCCGCATTGTCGATATAGCCAAGGTTGTTGGTGGGCGACTCGACCACGGCGTTCTGCGTGGTGGTCACCTGGTTGCCGGAGCCGTCGTCCTCGGTCTTGTCGAAGCTGTATGCGCCGTTGAGTTCGTTGTCGACCCAGTTCACGGCACGCACGATGCAACGCGAGTAGCCGCTCCAGCTGATCAGCGTACTCGCCTGGGTCAGCACCATCTGCACCAGCTCGCCATCCGGAACCTTGGCCGCGGCATAGGTCTCGCCGGAGACCTGCACCTTGCTCAGCGAGTAGATGTAGCCATCGACTTCGTAGCCGAACAGGCTGGCCTGGCCGCTGCCGTCGCGCACCATCACCGGGCGAGTCGTCGCCGCCTGCGCGCCATCCGGCACGTCATCGGTCAGCTCACCCTTGAGCGGGTCGAAATACTTGCCATCGTTCTCGTAGGCGAAGCCGACCACCTGGTTGTTGACCACGATGGCCACCAGCGGTACCTCGTTGCCATCCTCGTCGACGAAGATGCTGCCGACACTGACGCCAGTGATCTCCTCGCCATCGACTACGGCCACCTGCTCGCCGGTTTCCTCGTTGTAGGTGTACTCACCGATCACGTTGCCATCGAGGTCATAGATGGTGCTGCCAGATACGGTGCCGATGACGTTGCCCTGGTCGTCGTAGACGTAGTTGACCTTGTTCAGCGACTCGGCCGGCGTCTCAGTGGGATCATCGTTGCCACCGTCACCGGGAATGCTGTCGTCATCCTCGACCTCGCCCTCATCTTCCGGTGGTGCGGCTACGTCCACCTCGCCATAGTCCTGCACATCGCCGATGGCCGCCGAATAGCCCTCATAGTTGTTGTGCAGAGCATCGATCAGGGTCGGTACGCAGCCCTTGGCGCTGCCGGCCACGGTACAGGGTGTCAGGGTCAGGGCCGCGATGATGCTGCCGCCGATGCCCAGCGCCACCAGGTATTCGGCCATCGACTGGCCAGCCTGCGCGCGCATCAGCGATCCACCCGATTGAGCAGGATCTGCGTCTGCTCGCCGGCGGTGCGCAGGAACACCACTGACAGCTGCTCGCGACCTTTGCCGTAGATCAGCGTGGCGTTGTTCTGGCTGTACTGACGGCGGTTGAGTTGCCAGCCGCTGCGCACCATCTCCGTCTCGTACCAGCGGGTGGCGGCATCGAGCACATCCGGGTAGAGCAGCATCACCAGCTGGCCGTCACGGTAGCTGTCCTGGTTCTGCATGTCGGTCACCACCACCGCATCGGGGGGCATCGGCACGCCTCCCCCCAGAGGGCGTGAGCTGCCCTCCTCATCCGGCGGATTGACCAGCATCAGGCGGCCCTGGGTCTGCCCTTCGGCGCTGCGCAGTTGAACCATCATCATGCAGTCGTCATTGATGTGCAGGATCTGCTGCCAGGCGCCGAACTCGGTGAAGTCCACCGCGCCCTCCCAGCGCTCGGCATAGAAGCCGCGCAGCACTTCCACGGGCGCCTCGGTGCGGAAGCCCTTGACGCTCATCGGCAGGTTGTTCCATTGCATGGCCTCTGCCACCGTGGCCAGTTGCATGCCGTCCTGGGTCGGAAAATCGTCGAAATCACAGTCGGCCTGCGCCACCTGGGACAGTAAAGCGAGCAGCAGGATGGCGGGCAGGCGCTCAATCATCGTCTTCATCGAAGTAGCAGAAACCGAAATCGCACTTGGTCTCGGCATCGGGGATGGGATCGGTGCCGACATAGCCGAAGTCGACATCGGCGAAGCTGGGCTCGAAGATGCCGATGAAGTCGATCACCGCATTGATCACCGCGTTGTCCATCATGG
This sequence comes from Aquipseudomonas alcaligenes, assembly GCF_003205495.1. Classification (GTDB taxonomy): domain Bacteria; phylum Pseudomonadota; class Gammaproteobacteria; order Pseudomonadales; family Pseudomonadaceae; genus Aquipseudomonas; species Aquipseudomonas alcaligenes_B. Next base: position 392,112 of record NZ_QJRX01000004.1, read on the forward strand.
TGCCGATGGCGAAGTCGTCCACCCGCTCCTGGAAATGATGCTCGCCCTGGGCATTCCAGCCATCGGCGAGAATGGCGCTGTTGGCGGTGATGGTCAGGTTGGCCGGCAAGGCGCTGGACTCCAGGCCGACCTTGCTGAGGTCTACGCGAGTGCTGACACTAGGGGTGAAATAGTTGTCCTGGGGATGCGCCACCTGCAGGAAATCCGCATCGTCCTGGATACGCAGCATGGTCAGAGGCGTCATCAGCAGCGACATGCCGTCGTTGTAGACCTCCAGCACGTCATAGGCGAAAGAAGGCGTTTCCTCGGGGTTCAGGCTGCCCCCCGCCAGCCCGCCTGCGCCCAGCATCTGCTCGCCATTGCTCCAGCGCCACAGGGCATGCCGGGTTCCGACCGGCAGGCCGCTCACATCACTGGCAGCGAGTTCCTCGGGACTGGCAGAGAAGCTCAACAGGCGCCGCTGCGCGCTGCCGTCGATGGCCGCGTCGCTGCGCACCGCGACATCGTAGCCCGGCTCGGTGGTTTCACCCGGCTGGTCACCATTGTCATACCAGACAGTGCGCTCCCAGGCGGCGTAACGCGCCATCTGCTGAGTCTGGAAGCTCATGTCGAGCAGCTTGGCCAGGGTCGGCACCACCAGGAACAGGATCAGCAGCACGCCACTGGTCATGACCACGAACTCGGTCATGGCCTGGCCGGAACAACGGCGACTAGGGCACATAGTTTTCCAGTTCCCCCATCAGCGCATCCTTGGCGGTGCCGGTGACCTGATCGAACACTTCGTCCACCACCTCTTCGGCGTACTGCTTGACCGGCGGCTGGACGTTCTTCAGCAACTGCTCCTTGGCAGGATCGGTAATGCTCTCGATGGCGGTATCGATCACCCACTCGGCCACACCCATGATGCCGCCGGAGAGGTTGAGCTCCTCCATCAACTGGAAGGGGTCAATCTCGCCGGTGGCGATCATCATGGTGATGGCGCTCGGCTCGCGCAGGCGTGCATCCCAGAAGGGGCTGAACTGGCTGGCCACCTCGTCTTCGTCACGTGGGCTGGCGAAGTAGGTTTCTGCCGAGGACACCGTCATCAACGCATCGGGCTCATGCCATAGGGCCGTGGCATAGGCGGTGCTCAGGGTGCCATCCACCGGCCCCTGGGTATCCAGCTGGAAGCGGTACAACTGGTTACCGGACGAACCGTTGAGGTTGAGGCCGTCCGGGCTGTCGGTGGTGGGCACGTCGCTGAGCTTCTTGGCTACCGCGATGCTGAACTCGTGGCTGGTGCCGGACTCGGCGAAGGAGTCATTCAGGGCAAAGAAGGACGGCGGGCCGGCGTAGTTGGTCTTCACGTCCGCCGGGATGGTGCCGTAGATGTTGCGCACCTGTCCCCAGAACCAGGTCACCGCGTGCACCATATGGAAGGTGTCGGCGTACATACCCGGCGCCATACCCGTCATGTCCATGCCGGGAAAACCCCACTGCGGCGCCGAGCGCATCGCATCGGCATCCTCCGCCACCAACTGCTCGGTGGCTCCGCTGATGGGCATGCCGAAACCCAATGGGATATTGCCGTCGATGATGGTGAAGCACTCGGTACCTACCACCGGGAACCACAGGCATAGCTCGATGAAGATATCCACGTCGAGCTTGAAGCCCAGCGAGGTGTAGTCGATGGAAGTCCAGCCGTAACGCTCGATGCCATCGCCGGTAGAGCTGGTACGCAGAGGGTTGTAGCGATAGGCGGTGCCACCGTCGTTGAAGGAGCCCATCTCCAGGGTCAGGCTGAAGCTGATACGCAGTGGCCCCAGCGGCAGGGTGATCTCAGGCGTGGCCAGGGCGGGGGGGCCCAGGTTGAAGTGGCGCTGATCCAGCCAGTCGTTGCGATTGTCGTTGATGATCGCGGCGAACTGCCGATAGGCTTCCTTGGCATCGTCATTGGCCGGCGGGTCCTGGGTGGAGCCGGCCTTCTTCTTGTAGCGCTCCGGATTGGTGTCCACCAGCATGGTCTCGGGGCCGTTGAGCCCTCCGAGAAAGGAGCCGACCACCTCGTCGGTCGTCGAGGGCGGAGACTCGCCGGCACCACCCGCCCCTCCGCCTGAGGCACCGCCGCCGCTCATCGCGCTGCTGGCCTGACTGTAGAGGTTCTCGTAGCTGAAACTGTCGCCGAAGTAGGTCAGCGCGGCATTCTGAGTCAGGAAGTAGTAACCCAGCAGGGGAATATAGAGATCGTCCTCGGGGTCGGAGCCGCTCTGGTTCTGGTGCGCCTCCACCACATCGATCATGCCCTCGATCTGCGACTCGACCGTGGCCATGGCAAAGGCCTTCTGGAACATGGACATCGCCATGTTGAAGTAGGACACGGTGGTCGGGTAGAAGCCGATCATCGGGTTGGTCACCGCGTCGATGCCGTAACCGATGGCGATGTAGGGGATGTAGACGGCCTTGAGTGCATCGGCCAGGGTTGGCCTGGGTGCGGGCGGCACGATGGGAATCTGGTAGGCCGGGAAGGAATCGACCCAGCTCGGAATGGTCTTGTAGCGCTTGGCCCAGGAGCGCATCGCCACCATCTGGCCGATCGACAGCTCGTTGGCGATCATCGCGCGGTTGGTATAGGCGATGAAGTTCTGGTTGCGCGCGAACAGCTTGGCCTGGGTATAGACCGCCGCGTCGGCGGCATTTTCCAGCTGCACGCGATCACGGGTGAGAATGCCGTGGTTGTACACCAGCAGCATCGCCACCACGGCCACGCCTAGGAAGAGCAGGCCAAAGACGATGGCCTGCCCTCTCTGGGAGGAGGTTTTCACGACAGCACTGTTAGCAGTGCTGGATTAGTTGCCGCCGCCCTCTTCCTGATTGAAGTTGCCCAGGTCGTAATCCTGGCCTGCCTCGGTACCAGCCTCACCACCGGCGGTCGCACCTTCACCCGTGGCGGCACCGCCGCCCAGCTCCGCGGCCATATCGCCGACCTGACCGCGCACGGTATCGCCGAACAGGTTGTAGACGACGATGGCGGCGATGGCGATCAGCGCCACGATGATGATGTACTCGGTCATGCCCTGCCCCAGCTGACGAGCACGCGCCTTGATGTTCATAAGAGTCTCTCCTGCTTGTTATTGGTTGTGATGGCAAATCCATGGCGGATAGCCAATACACTACCAAAGGTGTAGGAAATCGTCTCGAAAAGTTCGGAAAAACGCTTGACTTTGACCGATCAATCAGGATCTAGAACAAAACCCTTAGTACGATGCATCCCTGGGGCGACTCCCTCCAGCAGAGAGCGCAGCAGCGCCCGGCCCTCGGGCCAGTCGCCCAGGCCGCTGTCGCCGTTGATATGGCCGCACGCGCCGAGGTTGTGCCAGCGACTGCCCCAGCGCAGGGCAGCGCCATGGGCATGCTCCAGGCTGCCGTAGGGATCGTCGCTGCTGGCCACCACCAGGCTGGGGAAGGCCAGCGGCAGGTCGGGCACCGGCACGAAGCCACGGATATTCAGCTCGGCCGCCGGCCCTTCCGGATCGGGCGGGGCCACCAGCATGGCGGCGCGGATGAGCTGGCGGGTCTGCGCCGCCCAGTGCGCCACCAGCCCGCAGCCCAGGCTATGGGCGACCAGCACGGTGTTCGGCCCACTGGCCGCCACTGCCGCCTCCAGGGTCGCCACCCAGTCCTCGCACAATGGGTTCCACCAGTCGCGTTGCTCGACCCGGCGAAAGCGCGGATCCTGCCGCTGCCAGTGGCTCTGCCAGTGCTCGGGCCCGGAGTCGCCGTAGCCGGGGATGATCAGAAAGGTCGTATCCATTGCCTTGTCTGCCGCGTCGATAACCGGCCCCCAACATGCCGCAAGCGGCCGGACGGCTCAAGCGCCCATAAAAAAGGGCAGCCCGCGGGCTGCCCGAGTCACACGGAGCGTCTGGCGATCAGTGGGCGACCGCGCCACTGGCGCCGAGGCCGGTCTGCGAGCGGACGAACTGCGGGTAGAAGCGTGCACGCTCCTCGTCGGCCGCGGCGGACTTGTCGGTGATCGAGAAGAACCAGATACCGATGAAGGCCACCAGGATGGAGAACAGCGCCGGGTACTCGTAGGGGTAGACCGGGGTGGCGTTGCCGAGGATCTGCACCCACACGGTCGGGCCGAGCACGGTCAGGGTGACGGCGGTCACCAGGCCCAGCCAGCCGCCGATCATGGCGCCGCGGGTGGTCAGCTTCTTCCAGTACATGGAGAGGATCAGTACCGGGAAGTTGCAGCTGGCGGCGATGGAGAAAGCCAGGCCGACCATGAAGGCGATGTTCTGCTTCTCGAACAGAATGCCCAGGCCGATGGCCAGCACACCCAGGGCCACGGTGGTGATCTTCGACACGCGCAGCTCATCCCTCTCGTTGGCCTTGCCCTTCTTGATCACGCTGGCGTACAGGTCGTGGGACACCGCCGAGGCACCGGCCAGGGTCAGGCCGGCGACCACCGCGAGGATGGTGGCGAAGGCCACGGCCGAGATGAAGCCGAGGAACAGGCTGCCGCCGACGGCATCGGCCAGGTGCACCGCAGCCATGTTGTTGCCGCCCAGCAGGGCGCCGGTGGCGTCCTTGAACTGCGGATTGGTGCCGACCAGCAGGATGGCGCCGAAACCGATGATGAAGGTCAGGATGTAGAAGTAGCCGATGAAACCGGTGGCGTAGAACACCGACTTGCGGGCTTCCTTGGCATCGGACACGGTGAAGAAGCGCATCAGGATGTGCGGCAGGCCGGCGGTGCCGAACATCAGCGCCAGGCCCAGGGAGATGGCCGAAATCGGGTCCTTGACCAGGCCGCCGGGGCTCATGATCGCCTCGCCTTTCGGGTGGGCCTTGACCGCTTCGCTGAACAGGGTGCCGAAGTCGAAGCCCACGTGCTTCATCACCATCAGCGCCATGAAGGAGGCGCCGGACAGCAGCAGCACGGCCTTGATGATCTGTACCCAGGTGGTGGCCAGCATGCCGCCGAACAGCACGTAGCAGACCATCAGGATGCCGACCAGGATCACCGCGACATGGTAGTCCAGGCCGAACAGCAGCTCGATCAGCTTGCCGGCACCGACCATCTGCGCGATCAGGTAGAAGGCCACCACCACCAGCGAGCCGCTGGCCGACAGGGTGCGGATTTCCGTCTGCTTGAGGCGGTAGGAGGCCACGTCGGCGAAGGTGTACTTGCCGAGGTTGCGCAGGCGTTCGGCGATCAGGAACAGGATCACCGGCCAGCCGACCAGGAAGCCGATGGAATAGATCAGGCCGTCGTAGCCGGAAGCGAACACCAGGGCGGAGATACCCAGGAAGGAGGCCGCCGACATGTAGTCACCGGCGATCGCCAGGCCGTTCTGGAAGCCGGTGATGCTGCCACCGGCGGTGTAGAAGTCGGAGGCCGACTTGCTGCGCTTGGAGGCCCAGTAGGTGATGAACATGGTGAAGGCAACGAAGGCGACGAACATCACGATGGCCGAGACGTTCAGCGGCTGGCGCTGCACTTCGCCTTCCAGCGCGCCGGCGGCCCACAGGGCCGGCGAGGCGGACAGCAGGCCCAGGGAGGTTAGGATGCGAGCGATCATTTCTGCACCTCGTCGAGGATTTCCTGGTTCAGGCGGTCGAACTCGCCGTTGGCGCGCTTGACGTAGATGCCGGTCAGCACGAAGGCCGACAGGATCAGGCCGATGCCCAGGGGGATACCCCAGGTCGTGGTGCCTTCCGGGCTGATGCGCGTGCCGAGCAGCTGCGGCTCGAAGGCGATCAGCAGGATGAAGGCCACGTAGAGGCCGAGCATGATGGCAGAGAGGGTCCAGGCGAACTTGTCGCGCTTGGCGACCAGCTCCTGGAAGCGCGGATTCTGCTCGATCCGCTTGTAGACGCTGTCGTTCATTGTTTTTGTCCTCCACAGCTGGGTTGCTGGTGAGGTCACTGTAGAACTCTGGCCCGCACAAGACAGACGACCTTAGTCGTAGCGACCAGGGCCTCTCGACCAAAGTCTTAGGCGCCCGGCAGCGGCATACAGCGCCGCTATCGGCACCATGCACAAGAGCGATTTCCCGCTTCCTACCAGCGCGGCTACCTTGCACAGCAAGAAAGAACAATTCTCGTTCAGCGAGGTGCGCCATGCTCAAGACCGTAACCTTCACCCTCATGCACTTCTGCATCGCCTTCGCCGTCGCCTATGCGCTGACCGGCAGCGTGGCCGTGGGTGGCCTGGTGGCGGCGGTGGAGCCGCTGTGCAACTCGGTGGGCTTCTATTTCCACGAGAAAATCTGGCGGCGCTTCGAGAAGAAGGGCCAGAGCAGCGCCATCCCCAGACACGCCTGGCTGCATCACCACGTCTGAGGCGGCTGTGCGCGGCCCGCCGGCTCCGCTAAGATGCGCGGCTTTGCCGCCACGCATCCCCAGCCGACATGAAGTCCGACTCGCGCCTGCTCCTCGTTACCTACCTCATCGCCCTGCTCCTCGCCGTCGGCGCCCTGGCCGCCGGCTGGTACTGGATCGGCCGGCCGCTGCCGCTGGCCGACGCGGCGACGCCCACGCACAAGCTGCAGTGCGCCTCCTACACGCCGTTCGCCAAGGACCAGTCGCCCTTCCAGCAACCCTTCGTGCTGCGTCCCGAGCGGGTCGACACCGACCTGGCACTGCTCGCCCAGCGCTTCACCTGCATCCGCACCTACTCGCAGATCGGCCTGGAGGCGCTGCCGGAGCTCGCGCGCAAGCACGGCCTGAAGATGCTGGCCGGGGCCTGGATCAGCGCCAACCCGGTGGACAGCGAGAAGGAAGTCGCCGCGCTGATCAGCGCCGCCAACGCCTACCCGGACGTGATCGAGGCGGTCATCGTCGGCAACGAGGTGCTGCTGCGCAAGGAGGCCACCGAGGCGCAACTGGTGGCGCTGATCGAACGGGTCAGGGCCGCCGTGGCGCAGCCGGTGACCTACGCCGATGTCTGGGAGTTCTGGATCAAGCACCCGCAGATGGCGCCGGCGGTGGACTTCCTCACCATCCACCTGCTGCCCTACTGGGAAGACGAACCCACCGGCATCGACGCCGCCCTGGCCCAGGTCGCCAACGTGCGCCGCGCCTTCGGCAGCGCCTACGCCCCCAAGGACATCCTGATCGGTGAAACCGGCTGGCCCAGCGAGGGTCGCCAGCGCGAGACCGCCCTGCCGAGCCGGGTCAACGAGGCGCTGTTCATTCGCGGCTTCGTCAAGCTGGCCGAGGACAACGGCTGGCGCTACAACCTGATCGAGGCCTTCGACCAGCCCTGGAAGCGCGACAGCGAGGGTGCCGTCGGCGGCTTCTGGGGCCTGTACGATGCCGACCGGCAGGACAAGGGCATCCTCGCCGGCCCGGTGTCCAACCTGCCGCACTGGCCGCTATGGCTGGGCGCCAGCGGCCTGCTGCTGCTCGCCGCGCTGTGCCTGGCCGGGCGCCCGGCCAGCCCCTGCGCCGCCCTGCTGCTGCCATTCGCGGCCGCCCTCGGCGCCGCCTGCAGCCTCGGCTGGACCGAGCTGGCGCTGGTCACCAGCCGCTACTGGGGTGAATGGCTGTGGGCCGCCGCCCTGCTGGGGCTGAACCTGATCGTCCTGGCGCATGCCGTGCTGGCCCTGTCGGCCCGCGATGGCTGGCGCCAGCGCGCCTTCGCCTGGCTGGAAGCCCGTGGCGGCTGGTGGCTGGCGGCGGCCGGCTTCGCCGGCGCGGTGCTGATGCTGGCCCTGGTGTTCGACGCCCGCTATCGCAGCTTCCCCAGCCTCGCCCTGCTGCTGCCGGCGCTGGTCTACCTGTGCCGCCCGGTGCAGGGCCCGCGCCGCGAGATCGCCCTGCTGGCGGCCATCATCGGCGCCGGCATCGCCCCGCAGCTGTACCAGGAAGGCCCGCACAACCTGCAGGCCATCGGCTGGGCGCTGACCAGCGCGCTGCTGCTCGCCGCCCTGTGGCGCAGCCTGCGCCACTCGCGCCGTCAGGCCTGAGGCGCGCGCCGCACCAGGCGCAGCCCGGCCAGCACCAGGGCGAACACCGCCAGACTGGCGCTGTACAGCACCAGGGCCGGAATGCCCACGAACAGCGCCAGGCCGGCCAGCAGGCGGCCGATCCGGCCGGGCGCGACGAAGGCCAGCAGCGCCAGGCCCAGCGCGCCCCAGGCGATCACCCGGAAGTGGATCAGGTAGCCCAGGCCGGCACGCGCCTGGCATTCCCAGCGCGTCGCCTGCTCCACGCAGAGGCTCACCCACTGCCCATCCTCCATCAGCGCGAAACGCACGCCATAGCTGGCCGCCAGCCACAGGGGCAGCACCAGCAGCAACAGCAGGAAGGGAAGATGGCGGGACATTCTGGGCACTCCGATGGTCCGAAAAAGGCGCCCAGCTTAATCCGCCCACGCCCGAGTGCAAGACGGATCGCCAGAATCCATCCGGAAGACCCGTGATCTGCCGCCGGCCCAGGCCAGCGCCGGGCCTGCCCGGGGCGCATGGCGCGACTCTTACGGCCGCGTCACGGCACTCTTGGCGCTTGCACTTGTCATAGCGCCGTTATTCACTCCCTGCAGTCCGTCAAAGGGATCCGACCATGCTCCGTCTCCTCACCCGCGTCGCCCTGCTCGGCCAGCTGCTGGCCCTACCGGCCACGGCCGCCGATCTCGACGTCGCCAGCTACGGCTTCCCGCTGGCCAACCCGTTCGAGGCGACCATCGCCGGCACACCGCCGGAACTGCGCCCGCAGGTGCCTGGCGATGACGACATCGACCAGGCCGACTACAGCCTCAAGCTGCGCCCGGAGCGCGAGTTCGAACTGCCGGAAAACTTCTGGCCGGTGACCCAGCTGCGCTACCGCCTGGCCCAGCAGAAAGGCCGCGCGCCATTGATCTTCATCATCGCCGGCACCGGCGCCCACTACGCCAGCGGCAAGAGCGAGGAGCTCAAGCGCCTGTTCTACGGCGCCGGCTACCACGTGGTGCAGCTGTCCTCACCGACCAGCTACGACTTCATGAGCGCCGCCTCGCGCAGCGCCACCCCCGGCATCTCGCAAGCCGACGCCGAGGACCTGTACCGGGTGATGATGGCCGTGCGCGCCCAGCATCCCAGGCTCGCGGTGAGCGACTACCACCTCACCGGCTACAGCCTCGGCGCACTCAACGCCGCCTTCGTCAGCGCGCTGGACGAGCGCCTGCGCAGCTTCAACTTCAAGCGCGTGCTGCTGCTCAACCCGCCGGTCAACCTGTACACCTCGGTGACCAACCTGGATCGCCTGGTGCAGACCCGGGTCAGGGGCGTCGACGACCAGACCACCTACTTCGAGCTGGTCCTCGGCAAGCTCACGCGCTACTTCGAGGAGAAGGGCCATATCGACCTGAACGAGGCCCTGCTCTACGACTTCCAGCAGTCCGGGCAGAAGCTCAGCAACGAGCAACTGGCCATGCTGATCGGCAGCTCGTTCCGCTTTTCCGTCTCCGACATGGCCTTCACCGCCGACCTGATCAACCGTCGCGGCCTGATCACCCCGCCGCACTACCCGATCCGCGAGGGCACCAGCCTCACACCCTTCTTCAAGCGCGCCCTGCAGTGCGACTTCGACTGCTACATAGTCGAGCAGCTGCTGCCCTACTGGCGCGCCAGGTACGACGGCGGCAGCCTGTTGCAGCTGAACGACCAGATCAGCCTGTACGCCCTGCAGGAGTACCTCAGGGCCAGCACCAAGGTCGCCGTGATGCACAACGCCGACGACCTGATCCTCGGCCCCGGCGACCTCGGCTTCCTGCGCCGCACCTTCGGCGAGCGCCTGACCCTGTACCCGCGCGGCGGGCACTGCGGCAACCTCAACTACCGCGTCAACAGCGACGCCATGCTGGAGTTCTTCCGTGGCTAAGTACCTGTTCCCGCTCGCCCTGCTGCTCGCCGCCGGCCTGGCCCACGGCGAACCCGCCACCGATCCGGACGGCTTCACCAACCCCATGCAGCGCCTGCAGTTCAACCCCTATCTGGACCAGCGCGAGTTCGAGCGTTCGACCCTGAACGCACTGCAGGTCTACGACCCCTGGGAGTCGTGGAACCGCCGCGTCTACCACTTCAACTACCGCTTCGACGAGTGGGTGTTCCTGCCGGTGGTCGAAGGCTACCGCTACGTCACCCCGGGCTTCGTGCGCAGCGGGGTGAGCAACTTCTTCGCCAACCTGGGTGACGTGCCCAACCTGCTCAACAGCCTGCTGCAGCTCAAGGGTAAGCGCTCGCTGCAGACCACTGGACGCCTGCTGCTCAACACCACCATCGGCGTGGCCGGCCTGTGGGACCCGGCCACGCGCATCGGCCTGCCCAAGCAGAGCGAGGACTTCGGCCAGACCCTGGGCTTCTACGGCGTCCCCGATGGCCCCTACCTGGTGCTGCCGATCCTCGGCCCGTCCAACCTGCGCGACACCGGCGGCAAGGTGTTCGACTTCGCTGCGGAGAGCCAGATCAACTACCTCAACGTCGCCGAAGTCAGCAGCGATCACCCGGAAATCACCGCCCTGCGCGTGGTGGACCTGCGCCACACCACCGGCTTCCGCTATGGCCAGCTGAACAGCCCGTTCGAGTACGAGAAGCTGCGCTACGTGTACCGCGAGGCGCGCAAGCTGCAGATCGCTGAATGATCGAGCATATCGATGGTTAAGCCGCAAAACTCGCAACCATAGATCCAATCGACTGGACTAGCATGGGCACATTCCCGCTACGGAGGTGCCCCATGACCCAGTTCCGCCAAGTCCTCACCCAGCACATCGGCCAGAGCGCCTCGGACGGCGCCGGCGTGCGCCTGACCCGCGTGATCGGCGGTGCCGGCATCGAACGCTTCGATCCCTTCCTGATGCTCGACGAATTCGGCTCGGACAACCCGGACGACTATATCGCCGGCTTCCCGCCGCACCCGCACCGCGGCTTCGAGACCATCACCTACATGCTCGAGGGGCGCATGCGCCACGAGGACCACCTGGGCAACGTCGGCCTGCTGGAAAGCGGCGGCGTGCAGTGGATGACGGCCGCCCGCGGCATCATCCACAGCGAGATGCCGGAGCAGCAGGAAGGCGTGATGCGTGGCTTCCAGCTGTGGCTCAACCTGCCGGCCAAGGACAAGCTGGGCGCTGCCGGCTACCGCGACTATGCCCCGCAGGAGATCCCGCGCCTGACCACCGCCGATGGCGTGGCCGTCAGCGTGATCGCCGGGCGCTTCGACGACGGCCAGCAGCAGCAGGATGGCGCCGTGCAGCGCCCGCACACCGAGCCGCAGCTGTTCGACCTGCACCTGCCGGCCGGCAGCCGCCTGGCGCCGCGCCTGGCCGATGGCCAGCGGGTGCTGCTCTACGTCTACGAGGGCGAGCTGGCGGTCAATGGCCACAGCATCGGCAAGGGCCGCCTGGCGCGGCTGTCGGAGGCGGGCGCCATCGAGATGGACAGCAGCAGCGGTGCACGGGTGCTGCTGATCGCCGGCACGCCGCTCAACGAGCCGATCGTGCAGTACGGCCCCTTCGTGATGAACAGTCGGGAAGAGATCGAGCAGGCGCTGCGCGATTTTCGCGACGACCGCCTGACCGCCTGAGGCTCAGCGCGCCGAGAGCACCGGCGCCTCCTCGCTCGCCTCTTCGGCATGGCCGAGGAAGCGGCACAGCGCGCCCTTCTGCGCCATGGCGTCCTGGTAGCCCAGCTCGATCAGCTCGTTGCAGTAGCCAGGCTCGAACAGCAGGTAGCTGAGCACACCGGCACCGCTGGCGCGGGTGGCGCCCGGCCCGCGCAGGAAGAAGCGCATGGACTTGGGCAGTTCGTGGCGATGGCGTGCGGCGATCTGGTCCAGCGGCTGGCTCGGCGAGATCACCAGCACGTCCACCGGCTTCAGGCCCAGGCCGCGCGGATGCAGGCCCGAGGGCACCAGACGGCTCATGTGGTTGAGCCGTTCGAGCAGCTCGATGTCGCCCTCCAGGCTGTCGATGAAGGTGCTGTTGAGCATATGCCCGCTGATCTGTGCCAGGGTCGGTGGCAGGCCGCTGCGCGGACGTGCCACCTGCTGGTTGGCGGCCTTGCCCAGCGGATTGCCGCTCACCCCCACCACCAGCACGCGGCTGGCGCCCAGGTGCAGCGCCGGGCTGATCGGCGCCTGCTGGCGCACCGCACCATCGCCGAAGTACTCGCGGTTGACCTTGACCGGCGGAAAGATCAGCGGGATCGCCGCACTGGCCAGCAGGTGCTCCAGGCCCAGGCGGGTCGGCACGCCGACGCGGCGATGGCGGAACCAGGGGTCGATGGTCGCGCGACCCTGGTAGAAGGTCACCGCCTGGCCGCTCTCGTAGCCGAAGGCGGTCACCGCCACCGCACGCAGCTGGCGCATGCGCACCGCCGCGGCGATGCCGGAGAAATCCAGCTCGCGGGCCAGCAGGTCGCCCAGCGGCGCGCTGTCGAGCAGCGCCACCGGCAGGTCCTTGCCCATGCCCAGCAGGCTGTGGCCGAGAAAGCGACTGGCCTGGCGCAGCACGCCGGGCCAGTCGCTGCGATACACATCGCCGCAGTGGAAGGCCTGCCAGACCTCGGTCAGGCGGCGCACCGCGCTGGCGAAATGCAGGGCGCCGCAGGCCAGGCCGACGGCGTTGATGGCGCCGGCCGAGGTGCCGACTATGACCGGAAACGGGTTACGGCAGGATTCGCCGAGCAAGTCGGCGATCGCCCCCAGCACCCCCACCTGGTAGGCCGCCCGCGCGCCGCCGCCGGAGAGAATCAGCCCGGTGACGGGCCTGCTGGCTTCTACTGCTTCACTCATGGGGCGCTTTCCGCTTTTTCTAGCGAGTATAGGGGCCGGCTACTTGCCGCGCTTATAGAGCTTGGGCTCGCCCTCGGGACGGGTCTTGAAGCGCCGGTGCGCCCACAGGTACTGCTCCGGGTGGCGGCGAATGGCCGCCTCGATCCACTGGTTCAGGCGCAGGCAGTCCGCCTCCTCGCTTGCTCCGGGGAAATCGGCCAGGGGCGGGTGCACCACCACCCTGTAGCCGGAGCCATCGGCCAGGCGCTCCTGGGTAAAGGGGATGACCCGCGCCTTGCCCAGGCGGGCAAACTTGCTGGTGGCGGTGACGGTGGCCGCCGCAATGCCGAACAGCGGCACGAAGATGCTGTGCTGCGCACCATAGTCCTGGTCGGGGGCGTACCAGACCACACCGCCGGCGCGCAGCTGCTTGAGCATGCCGCGCACGTCGTCGCGCTCCATGGCGCCCAGCAGACGATGTTCCCGCCCCTCGCGCTGGATGAAGTCGAACAGCGGATTCTTGTGCGCCCGGTACATGCCATACATTTCATGGCGCACGGCGAGCAGGGCGCCACCCAGTTCCAGGGTGGTGAAGTGCAGCGCCATGAGGATCACGCCCTGGCCATCGGCCTGGGCCTGCTGCAGGTGTTCGAGGCCCTCCACCCGCCCCAGCCTGCGCAGACGTGCCACCGGCCACCACCAGCTGATGGCGATCTCGAAGAAGCTCATGCCGATCGAGGCGAAGTTCTCCCGCAGCATGCGCTGGCGCTCGGCCTCCGACAGTTCGGGGAAGCACAGCTCGAGGTTGCGTGCGGCGATGCGCCGGCGCGAACCGGCCAGGTGGTACATCAGCCAGCCAAGCACACGCCCCAGCACCATCAACAGCCGGTACGGCAGTTGCGAAACCAGCCAGAGCAGGCCCAACCCCAGCCATAGCAGCCAGAAACGGGGATGCAGCAGGCTGGCTCGAAATTGCGGGCGATCCATGAATTATTCCGGACAAAGACTCGGGGCGGCCATTCTACAGAAGTCCCCTTGGCTTGCGGCCGACCAGGCTTCTCGTTATAAGTCCTCGCCATCCAACCGCATGAACAGACCATGAGCCAAGCCGATCTCCTCGACCAAGACCCCGTGTTCCAGCTCAAGGGCAGCATGCTCGCCATCACCGTGCTGGAGTTGGCGCACAACGACCTGGAGCGCCTGGACCGGCAACTGGCCGACAAAGTCGCCCAGGCCCCCAACTTCTTCCAGAACATCCCCCTGGTGCTGGCCCTGGACAAGCTGCCGGAAGGCGAAGGCGAGCTCGACCTGGCCAGGCTGATGGAAGTCTGTCGCAGCCACGGCCTGCGTACCCTGGCCATCCGCGCCAACCGCGCGGACGATATCGCCGCCGCCGAGGCCCTGGACATCCCGGTACTGCCGCCCTCCGGCGCCCGCGAGAAGCTGGTCGAGCCGGTGGAAGCGCGTAAAAAGGAAGAGAAGCCGGCCGAACCCCAGTACAAGCCGACCAAGATCATCACCAGCCCGGTGCGCGGCGGCCAGCAGATCTACGCCCAGGGCGGCGACCTGGTGGTGATGGCGCCGGTCAGCGCCGGCGCGGAACTTCTCGCCGACGGCAACATCCATGTGTACGGCCCGCTGCGCGGCCGCGCCCTGGCCGGGGTCAAGGGCGATTCCCGAGCGCGCATTTTCTGCCAGCAGATGGGCGCCGAGATGCTCTCGGTGGCCGGCCAGTACAAGACCGCCGAGGAGCTGCGCCGCGATCCCCTGTGGGGCCAATCGGTGCAAGTCAGCCTGTCGGGTGACGTGTTGAACATCACCCGCCTTTAACGGATACTGCGGCCCAATTTCAGGGACCAAAAGGGGCATTCGGAAGCCAGTTTACCGGCGCCGGATTTCCCGATTTTTCATATATTTGGGGTGAATCACCTTGGCCAAGATCCTCGTAGTCACTTCCGGCAAGGGCGGCGTGGGTAAAACCACCACCAGCGCCGCCATCGGCACCGGCCTCGCCCTGCGCGGCCACAAGACCGTCATCGTCGACTTCGACGTGGGCCTGCGTAACCTCGACCTGATCATGGGCTGCGAACGCCGCGTGGTGTACGACTTCGTCAACGTGATCAACGGCGAAGCCAGCCTGACCCAGGCCCTGATCAAGGACAAGCGCCTGGAAAACCTCTACGTGCTGGCCGCCAGCCAGACCCGCGACAAGGACGCGCTGACCAAGGAAGGCGTGGGCAAGGTCATCGATGAGCTGTCGCAGAACTTCGAATTCGTGATCTGCGACTCGCCGGCCGGCATCGAGACCGGCGCGCACATGGCCATGTACTTCGCCGACGAGGCCATCGTGGTGACCAACCCGGAAGTCTCCTCGGTACGCGACTCCGACCGCATGCTCGGCCTGCTGGCCAGCAAGTCGCGCCGCGCCGAACAGGGCCTGGAGCCGATCAAGGAGCGCCTGCTGCTGACCCGCTATAACCCCGAGCGCGTCACCAAGGGCGAGATGCTCGGCGTGGAAGACGTCGAGGAAATCCTCGCCATCAACCTGCTGGGCGTGATCCCCGAGTCCCAGGCCGTGCTGAAAGCCTCCAACCAGGGCGTACCGGTCATCCTCGATGACCAGAGCGACGCCGGCCAGGCCTACAGCGATGCCGTCGACCGTCTGCTGGGCAAGGAAGTGCCCCATCGCTTCCTCGATGTGCAGAAGAAAGGACTCATGCAACGCCTGTTTGGAGCGCGCTAATGAACATTTTCGACTTCTTTCGTGAACGCAAGAAGGAAACCCCTGCGTCGATCGCGAAAGAGCGTCTGTCGATCATCGTCGCCCACGAGCGCGGCCAGCGCAGCCAGCCGGACTACCTGCCGGCGCTGCAGAAGGAGCTGGTCGAGGTGATCCGCAAGTACGTCAAGATCGACCAGGACCAGGTGCACGTGGCACTGGAAAACCAGGGCAGCTGCTCCATCCTGGAACTCAACATCACCCTGCCGGATCGTTGATCCAACCGGGGTAAGCGACGGCGGCCACGGCCGCCGTCGTCATTTGTGGAAAGCCCATGCCGCTGTCGAACATCGAGATACTCCACCAGGATGACGCCCTGCTGGTGATCAACAAGCCCACCCTGCTGCTCTCGGTACCCGGCCGCGCCGAGGACAACCGCGACTGCCTGGTGACCCGCCTGCAGGACAACGGCTACCCGGAAGCGCGCATCGTCCACCGCCTGGACTGGGAAACCTCCGGCATCATCGTCCTGGCCCGCGACGCCGACAGCCACCGCGAGCTGTCCCGCCAGTTCCACGACCGCGAGACCGAGAAGGCCTACACCGCCCTGTGCTGGGGCCAGCCCGAGCTGGACAGCGGCAGCATCGACCTGCCGCTGCGCTACGATCCGCCGACCAAGCCGCGCCACGTGGTCGACCATGAGCTGGGCAAGCACGCCCTGACCTTCTGGCGCGTGGTCGAGCGCTGCGGCGACTACTGCCGGGTCGAGCTGACCCCCATCACCGGACGCTCGCACCAACTGCGCGTGCACATGCTGTCCATCGGCCACCCGCTGCTCGGCGACCGCCTCTACGCCCACGCCGAGGCCCTGGCCGCCCATGAGCGCCTGTGCCTGCACGCCAGCATGCTCAGCCTGACCCACCCGACCACCGGCCAGCGCCTGCGCTTCGAGTGCCCGGCGCCGTTCTGAGCCTTTTCCGTAGCCCGGATGCAATCCGGGAAACAGGCAGCTCCACCCCCCCGGATTTCATCCGGGCTACAACTGACTATCTTTCTTGCAGCAGGTGCAGTGCGCTGTTGCCCCCTCTCCCGTTTACGGGAGAGGGTTGGGGAGAGGGTGAGTAAGCCAACGCCCTCTCCCACAACTGGAAGAGGGAGGCTTTCGAGATCGCGGACAGCTTCTGAGCCGTCTGAAGACATCCCCCACACACGTGCCAAACGCGCCACGGAATCCGATAAACTCGGCCGATTGCCGTCCGGAGTCCGTTATGCGTGCAGAGCTGAACCAGGGCCTGATCGATTTTCTAAAGGCCTCGCCCACCCCCTTCCACGCCACCCGCAGCCTGGCCCAGCGCCTGCAGGCCGCCGGTTTCCGTCCGCTGGACGAGCGCGAGCCCTGGCACACCGAGGCCGGCGGGCGCTATTACGTGACCCGCAACGACTCCTCGATCATCGCCTTCCGCCTGGGCCGCCGCGCGCCGCTGGAAGGTGGCCTGCGCCTGGTCGGCGCGCATACCGACAGCCCCTGCCTACGCGTCAAGCCGCAGCCGGAGCTGCAGCGCCAGGGCTTCCTGCAGCTCGGCGTGGAAGTCTACGGCGGCGCCCTGCTCGCGCCCTGGTTCGACCGCGACCTGTCGCTGGCCGGCCGCGTGACCTTCCGCGAGGGCGGCAAGGTGCAGAGCCTGCTGATCGACTTCCAGCAGCCGATCGCGGTGATCCCCAACCTGGCCATCCACCTCAACCGCGAGGCCAACCAGGGCTGGCCGATCAACGCGCAGACCGAGCTGCCGCCGATCCTCGCCCAGCTCAGCGGCGACGAGCGCGCCGACTTCCGTGCCCTGCTCGCCGACCGCCTGGCCGTGGAGCACGGCATCTGCGCCGACGCGGTACTGGACTACGAACTGAGCTTCTACGACACCCAGGGCGCCGCGCTGATCGGCCTCAACCAGGACTTCATCGCCGGCGCGCGCCTGGACAACCTGCTGTCCTGCTACGCCGGCCTGCAGGCGCTGATCGAGGCCGAGGGCGACGAGACCTGCGTGCTGGTCTGCACCGACCACGAGGAGATCGGCTCCTGCTCGGCCTGCGGCGCCGACGGCCCGTTCCTCGATCAGGTCCTGCGCCGCGTGCTGCCGGAGGGCGACGCCTTCGTGCGGACCATCCAGAAGTCACTGCTGGTGTCGGCCGACAACGCCCACGGCGTGCACCCCAACTACGCTGACAAGCACGACGCCAACCACGGCCCCAAGCTCAACGCCGGCCCGGTGATCAAGGTCAACAGCAACCAGCGCTACGCCACCAACAGCGAAACCGCCGGCTTCTTCCGCCACCTGTGCCTGGCCGAGGAAGTGCCGGTGCAGAGCTTCGTGGTGCGCAGCGACATGGGCTGCGGCTCGACCATCGGCCCGATCACCGCCAGCCAGTTGGGCGTACGCACCGTGGACATCGGCCTGCCGACCTTCGCCATGCACTCCATCCGCGAACTGGCCGGCAGCCACGACCTGGCACACCTGGTGCGGGTGCTGAGCGCCTTCTACGCCAGCGCCGAGCTGGCCTGAGTGCCCGGCTAGAGCCGGAAGCTCTGCCGGTAGGCCAGCGGCGTCATGCCGGTGACCCGCTTGAAGGTGCGGCGGAAGCTGGACTCGTCGCCAAAGCCCAGTGCCTCGCTGATCTGCGCGACTGACTCCGACGTCAGGATCAGCCGCTCGCCAGCCTGGTTGAGCTTGATCAACCGCACATGATCGGCCAGCGCGTGGCCGGTCAGCGCCCTGACCTTGCGCGCCAGTGTGCGCGTGCTCAGCGCCAGTTCCGCAGCCAGCCGCTCGGCCACCAGCAGCCGTGCCGGGTGGCGCTCCACCAGCAGCTGCAGCCGGCGCAGCAGCGGATCGCTCTGCCGTGCCACGCCCAGGGCACGGAACACCGGGGCGGCCGGCTCGGGCCGCGGCAGCACCATCATCCGGGCAATCTCGCGATAGGCCTCGACACCCAGCTGCTCCTCGATCAGTGCCCTGGCGATCGGCAGATGGCCGCTGACACCCGAGGCGGTGGCGACCCGCGGGCCGAACAACTGGGTGTGCTGGAACTGCCAGCCGACCTTGGGAAAACGTGCGCGCAGGCTGTCCGCCAGCCACCAGGTAGCGGTGGCCTCCTCGCCGTCCAGCCGGCCACTGCCCGCCAGCAGGCATACGCCGGTGCAATAGCTCCACAGCCGGGTCTTTCGACTCAAGCGCGCCAGGCCGTGCAGCAGCGCGCGGTGCTGCTCCAGCGCCTGCGCCACCCGTGCCTCGCTATCCGCCCATAGCCCGGGGATGAGCAGCGCATCGCAACGCGCCTCGGCCAGCGTCGCCTCCGGCTGCAGGCGCAGCCCCTGCGCGCACTCGACCGCCTGCAGGTCCAGACCGAGCCAGCGCAGCTCGAAATGCCGCTGTCCGCTCCGCCGATTGGCGGCCGACAGCAGATCGGCGAAAGCAAACAGGCCAGCCGGCATGCAGCCGGGGTAGAGCAGCAGACCGATAGTTCGAGTTGGCATGAAATGTCCGCTTTATGGCAATTCAAGCCATGCTCACCCGGCCGCGCAATTTTCACAATGGCCCTACCTGAATCGGAGGCCACCATGAAGATCACCCAGTTGCGCAACGCCACCCTCATCGTCCAGTTCGGCGATGTCCACCTGCTGGTCGACCCCATGCTGGCGCCGCGCGGCCAGCTGCCGTCGCTCAAGTTCGTCACCCGCTCGCGCCGACGCAATCCACTGGTCGAGCTGCCGGACAACGCCGCCACACATCTGGAGCGGGTGACCCACTGCCTGATCACCCACTGCCAGAAGGGCCATTTCGACCACCTCGACCGCGCCGCCGTGCGCTGGCTGCGCCAACGCGGCACGCCGGTGCTGTGTATGGCGGAGGACGCCGACTATCTGCGCCGGCTGCGCCTTAACGTGCAGGTACTGGCGACCGACGAGGATGGGGCCTTCTTCGGCGGCAGCGTGCGTGCCATCCCCTGCCTGCATGGCGAGGGCTTCGTCGGCCGGCTGATGGCTCACGGTTATGGCTACTTCATGCGCATCCCCGGCGAGCCCAGTCTCTATCTGGCCGGCGACACCCTGTTGACCGACGAGGTACGCCACTGCCTGCGGGAACTGCAGCCGGACGTCAGCGTGCTGCCAGCCGGCGGCGCGCAGTTCGATATCGGCGGCGCGATCATCATGGGCCAGGCCGACATCCTCGCGGCGCTGAGCCTCAGCCGCGGATTGGTGATCGCCAACCACCTCGAGGCCCTCGACCACTGCCCGGTGAGCCGCGCCGAACTGCTGGCCGAGGCCAACCGCGCGCAACTGGGTGGTCGCTTGCGCGTCCCCCTGGATGGCGAGACCCTGACCTTCCCCGCAACCGCTCGCGCCGGCGCCACGGCCTGAGGAATCCGCCTCAGTCCGGAACCTCGACGCGCACCCGCACCGCATCGTGGCGCCAGTACTCCAGGTCGCAGTCGATGATGCGTCCGTGCTGGTCGCGGTTGACCCGGGTGATGCACAGTGCCGGGCTGCCCGGCGCCGCCTTGAGGCTGAGCGCGGCGTCGGCCGGCAGCGCGGTGGGCAGGATGTCGAAGGCCACCCGGCCGTAGCGGATGCCGTACTGGCTGGCGTACATCTCGGTGAGCGAGGCGGTCAGGTCGTTGTCGAGGATGCCGGGGAAATAGGCCGGGTTGAGGTAGTGCTCGACATACAGCACCAGGCGCCCATCGATACGCCGCACCCGGCGGATCTGCTGCACCGCCGACAACGCCGGTAGCTCCAGGCGCGCGCAGATGTCCGCCGGCGCCGGCACCAGCCGCGCACTCAGCACCTCGGTCGAGGGCACCCGGCCCTGCTCGCGCACCATGGCGTGGAAGTGGCTGCGCACCAGCGGGTTGTAGTCCAGCCGGCGCGGCGAGACGAACCAGCCACGGCGCTCCTCGCGATAGATCAACCCCTCCGACTCCAGCTGCCCCAGCGCCTCGCGCAGGGTGATGCGGGTGGTTTCGAACAGCTCGCTGAGCTTGCGCTCGGCCGGCAGCTTGCCGCCCTGGGGCAGCAGGCCATGGTCGATCTGCTCCTGCAGGGCGCGGCAGATGGCGGTAACGGTACGCGGCGCTTCTTCGCGCATGCATTTCTCCATTCTGGAATAGACCAGCACCAATGAGGTGCGCAGCCGTGAGGCGATACGGCCATGCTAGGCAGCCTAGATGACTGCCAGATGACAGTCGCGGCGACCATCGAAACGTCTGCATGCCTTATGCCATCTGGCCTGGTACGAATCAGGCAAATCAGCCACTTAGCTATGGTCTACGCTTTCCTGCGCGGAGCGGACCTGTGGAACGGGCCGCAGCCTCGCCATAAAAGCGTCATGAAAAGCCTCTAGATTTGGCCTGGGTCTTGCTGATCTAGACCAAACTTTCACCCTGCTAAGGAGCTTCACGATGAAACGCCTGCTGCTGGCTTCACTGATGGGATCGGCCATTGTTCTGGGTAACCAGGCCATGGCCAACGAGGACTTGAAAGCACTGGAACAAGCCGCCCGCGCAGAGGGCGAAGTCAACAGCGTCGGCATGCCTGACAGCTGGGCCAACTGGAAGGACACCTGGGCTGACCTGAACAAGCTGTACGGCCTCAAGCACATGGACACCGACATGAGTTCGGCCCAGGAGATCGCCAAGTTCGAGGCCGAGAAGGACAACGCTACCGCCGACATCGGCGACGTTGGCGCCGCCTTCGGCCCCATCGCCGTGCAGAAGGGCGTGACCCAGCCCTACAAGCCGAGCACCTGGGAGCAGATCCCGGCCTGGGCCAAGGACGCCGACGGCCACTGGATGCTGGCCTACACCGGCTCCATCGCCTTCATCGTCAACAAGCAGCTGGTCAAGGAGCCGCCGAAGTCCTGGGCCGACCTCAAGGAAGGCAAGTACAAGGTCGCCATCGGTGATGTCAGCGCCGCCGCCCAGGCCGTCAACGGCGTGCTGGCTGCCGCCATCGCCAACGGCGGTGACGAGAAGAACATCCAGCCGGGCCTGGACTTCTTCGCCGAGATCGCCAAGCAGGGCCGCCTGTCGCTGTCCAACCCGACCATCCAGACCCTGGAAAAAGGCGAAGTGGAAGTCGGCGTGGTGTGGGACTTCAACGGCCTGTCCTACCGCGACCAGATCGACCCGAGCCGCTTCGAGGTGCTGATCCCGTCCGACGGTTCGGTGATCTCCGGCTACACCACCATCATCAACAAGTACGCCAAGCACCCGAACGCGGCCAAGCTGGCTCGCGAGTACATCCTCTCCGACGCCGGCCAGATCAACCTGGCCAAGGGCAATGCCCGGCCGATCCGCGCCGAGCACCTGACCCTGCCGCCGGAAGTACAGGCCAAGCTGCTGCCCAACGAGCAGTACGCCAAGGTCCAGCCGATCAAGGATGCCGCCGCCTGGGAAGCCACGTCCAAGGCCCTGCCGCAGCTGTGGCAGGAAAACGTGATCATCGAAATGCAGTGACCGCGATGCGGGGCCCGCACGGGCCCCGCTCTCGCCAAGGAATTCCCGATGCCGCACAAAGTCATTCTGGTCGTGCTGGACGGTCTCAACTACGAGGTCGCCCGGCATGCCCTGGGCCATCTGCAGGCCTACTGCGCCGCCGGCCGTGCCGCGCTGTACCGCCTCGAATGCGAACTGCCGGCGTTGTCGCGCCCGCTCTACGAATGCATCATGACCGGCGTTGCGCCGATCGACAGCGGCGTGGTGCACAACGACGTGGTGCGCCTGTCCAAGGAGCGCAGCATCTTCCACTATGCCCGTGACGCCGGCCTGACCACCGCCGCCGCGGCCTACCACTGGATGAGCGAGCTGTATAACCGCGCACCCTTCGTCGCCGCCCGCGACCGCCACACCAGCGATGCGGCCCTGCCGATCCAGCACGGCCACTTCTACTACGCCGACCACTACCCGGACTCGCACCTGTTCGCCGACGCCGAGAACCTGCGCCTGAAACACGCACCGGACTTCCTGCTGGTGCACCCGATGAACATCGACGACGCCGGCCATGGTTATGGCCTGGATTCGCCGCAATACCGCAACGCCGCGCGGCGCGCCGACGTGATCCTAGCCGACTACCTGCAGGGCTGGCTCGACGCCGGCTATCAGGTGCTGGTGACCGCCGACCACGGCATGAACAACGACCGCTCGCACAACGGCCTGCTGGCCGAGGAGCGCGAGGTCCCGCTGCTGGTGCTGGGCGAGGCCTTCAGCCTCGACGCCAACGCCCGCCCCCGGCAGATCGAGCTGTGCGGCACCATCTGCGCGCTGCTTGGTGCCACCCACGACAAACCCCTGTGCAAGGAACTGCTCAAGTGATGTCCGCTCTTCGCGGCAAGTGGCTGGCCCTGCTGTGCCTGCTGCCGTTCGCCGTGTTCTTCTTCGCCTTCCAGGTCGCCCCGCTGCTGTGGGTGGCGGTCAACAGCCTGATCGTCGGCGACAGCTGGAGCCTGGCCAATTTCAGCAAGATCTTCTCCTCGAAGTTCTACCTGCAGGCGATCAAGCACAGCCTGCAGATCGCCTTCTGGTCCAGCCTGTTCGGCATCGTCATCGCCATCCTCGGCAGCTACTCGCTGCGCCAGGTGGACTCGAAGCTGCGCGACTTCGTCATGGCCTTCTCCAACATGACCAGCAACTTCGCCGGTGTGCCGCTGGCCTTCGCCTTCATCATCCTGCTCGGCTTCAACGGCGCACTGACCCTGCTGCTCAAGCAGGCCGGCGTGATCGACGACTTCAACCTGTACTCCAAGACCGGCCTGATCGTGCTCTACACCTACTTCCAGATTCCCCTGGGCGTGCTGCTGCTCTACCCGGCCTTCGACGCCCTGCGCCAGGACTGGCGCGAGTCGGCCCAGCTGCTCGGCGCCGGCAGCTGGGACTTCTGGCGGCATATCGGCCTGCCGGTGCTGACCCCGGCGCTGCTCGGCACCTTCGTCATCCTGCTGGCCAACGCCCTCGGTGCCTATGCCACCGTGTACTACCTGACCACCGGCAACTTCAACGTGATGCCGATCCGCATCGCCGGCCTGGTGGCCGGCGACATCAGCCTCGACCCCAACCTGGCCAGCGCCCTGGCCATGGTGCTGGTCGGCCTGATGGCGCTGATCACCGTGGTGCACCAGTGGCTGCTGCGCAGGAGCTATCACGATGCGCGCTGAAAACAAACCCGCCGCCCTCTACCACCGCGTGGTGGTCTGGCTGCTGTTCCTGATCCTGCTGCTACCGCTGGCGGCCACCCTGCTCTACTCGCTGTCCACCAGTTGGTCGGCGACCATCCTGCCGGACGGCCTGACCTTCAAGTGGTACCTGGCGCTGTGGAGCGACGCGCGCTTCCTCGCCGCCTTCGGCCAGTCGCTGCTGGTGTGCCTGGGCGCGCTGCTGCTGGCGGTGGTGCTGATCCTGCCGCTGCTGTTCGTGGTGCACTACCACTTCCCCAAGCTGGACGGGGTAATGAATATCCTGATCCTGCTGCCCTTCGCCGTGCCGCCGGTGGTGTCCTCGGTGGGCCTGCTGCAGGTCTACGGTTCCGGGCCGCTGGCGATGGTCGGCACGCCGTGGATCCTGATCGGCTGCTACTTCACCGTGGCCCTGCCGTTCATGTACCGCGCCATCACCAACAACCTGCAGGCAATCAATCTGCGCGACCTGATGGACGCCGCCCACCTGCTCGGTGCCAGCACCTGGAAGGCCGCCTTCCTGGTGGTGCTGCCCAACCTGCGCAACGGCCTGATGGTCTCGCTGTTCCTTTCCTTCAGCTTCCTGTTCGGCGAGTTCGTGTTCGCCAATCTGCTGGTCGGTACCCGCTACGAGACCCTGCAGGTGTACCTGAACAACATGCGCAACAGCAGCGGTCACTTCAACAGCGCGCTGGTCATTTCCTACTTCTTCTTCGTACTGCTCTTCACCTGGGCGGCCACCCGCCTGAACAAGGACAAGGCATAGGCATGAGTTATCTTTCCATCCGCAATCTGCACAAAAGCTACGGCGCCACCTCGATCTTCAGCGACATCCACTGCGAGATCGAAAAAGGCGAGTTCGTCACCCTGCTCGGCCCCTCCGGCTGCGGCAAGTCCACCCTGCTGCGCTGCATCGCCGGTCTGACCGAGGTGGACGGCGGGCAGATCCTGCTCGACGGCCAGGACCTGGTTCCGCTGTCGCCGCAGAAGCGCGGCATCGGCATGGTGTTCCAGAGCTACGCGCTGTTCCCCAACATGACCGTGCAGCAGAACGTCGCCTTCGGCCTGCGCATGCAGAAGGTCGGCAAGGACGAGACCGCCCAGCGCGTGGACGAGGTGCTGCGCCTGGTGGAGCTGCACGACTATGCCGCGCGCTACCCGCACCAGCTCTCCGGCGGCCAGTGCCAGCGCGTGGCCCTGGCCCGCTCGCTGGTGACCCGCCCGCGCCTGCTGCTGCTCGACGAGCCGCTGTCGGCACTGGATGCACGCATCCGCAAGCACCTGCGCGAGCAGATCCGCGCCATCCAGCAGGAGCTGGGCCTGACCACCATCTTCGTCACCCACGACCAGGAAGAGGCGCTGACCATGAGCGACCGCATCTTCCTGATGAATGCCGGCAAGATCGTCCAGAGCGGCGATGCCGAGTCCCTCTACACCGCGCCAGTCGACGCCTTCGCTGCCGGTTTCATCGGCAACTACAACCTGCTCGATGCCGATGCCGCCAGCCGCCTGCTGCTGCGTCCGGTGCACCAGCGCATCGCCATCCGCCCCGAGGCCATCCGCCTGGAAGACAGCGGCGCCATCGCCGCCGAGGTGCTCGGCCACAGCCTGCTCGGCAACGTGATCCGCTACCGGGTGCAGGCCAACGGCGTGGAGTTGCTGGTGGACGTACTCAACCGCTCGGAAGGCTCGCTGATCGGCAAGGGCCAGTGCATCGGCCTGTCCATCGACCCCAACGCGATCCGGGAGGTGGCGTGATGGCCCTGGCGATCTTCGACCTCGACGAAACCCTGATCCACGGCGACTGTGCCTCGCTGTGGGCGCAGCACATGGCCGACATCCAGTGGGTCGACGGCGAGTCCTTCCTCGCCCGCGAACAGGAACTGATGGCGCTCTATTCCCAGGGCAAGCTGGCCATGGAGGACTACATGGCCTACACCCTGTCGCCGCTGGTGGGGCGCACACCGGAGGAAGTGGCCTTCGTCGTCGGCCCCTTCGTCGAAGACGTGATCGAGCCGATCATCTACAGCGACGCCATGCGCTGCCTGGCCGCTCACCGTGCGGCCGGCGACCGCCTGCTGATCATCTCCGCCTCGGCACATTTCCTGGTCAGCGCCATCGGCGAACGCCTGGGCGTCGAGGAAGTCCTGGCCATCGACTGCGAGCTGCAGCACGGCTGCTACAGCGGCAAGACCAGCGGCGTACTGACCTACCGCGAAGGCAAGGTCACCCGCCTCGCCGCCTGGCTAGAGGCCGAAGGCGAGAGCCTGGACGGTGCGCATTTCTACTCCGACTCGCGCAACGACCTGCCACTGCTGCAGCAGGTGCCGCATCCCCATGCGGTCAATCCGGACCCGACCCTGCGCGCTCACGCCGAGCAGGCCGGCTGGGACATCCTCACCTGGCACTGACAGCGCGCGAGCCGGCTCAGGCCAGGCTCGCGTCGAGCTGCAGCACCAGCTTGCCGGCCACCTGGTTGCTGGCCAATGCGGCGAAGGCGGCATCCACGTCCTTGGCCGGGTAGACGCGCTCCAGCTGCGGCTTGAGACGCCCTTCGGCGAACAGCGGCCAGACATGACGCTGCAGATCGGCCAGCAACTCGGCCTTGAACTGCTCGTCACGGTTGCGCAGGGTCGAGCCGGTCAGCTGGATGCGCTTGCCGAGCAGCAGCGCCATGTCCAGCGGCGCCTTGCTGCCGCCCATCAAGCCGATACACACCCAGCGGCCATCGCGGGCCAGCAGCTGCAGGTTGAGCTCGGCGTAGCTGGCCCCCACCGGGTCGAGAATCACATCGAAAGGCCCGAAGTCGCGCAGGCTCTCCAGTGCCTCGCCGCGAATCGCACCGCCCTGGGCACCGAGCCCCACGCAATAGGCCAGGCGCTCGGCCGAGCCGACGCTAACCCAGCAGGGATTGCCGAAGGCCTTGCACAGCTGGATCGCTGCCGAGCCGACGCCGCTGGCACCGGCGTGCAGCAACACTTTCTCGCCGGGCTTGAGCGCGGCCAGCTGGAACAGGTTGAGCCAGGCGGTGGCGTACACCTCGGGCAGCGCCGCCGCTTCGGCCAGCGACAGGCCCTCGGGTACCGGCAGGCAATGGCGGGCGTCCACCACCACCTCCTCGGCCATGCCACCACCGGCCAGCAGGGCACAGACTCGGTCCCCGACCTGCCAGGCGCTGCCGGCACCGACCTCGATCACCACCCCCGAGCACTCCAGGCCGAGGATATCGCTGGCGCCCGGCGGTGGCGGGTAATGCCCGGCCCGCTGCAACAGGTCGGCACGGTTGAGGCCGGCGGCGGCCACGCGAATGCGGACCTGCCCCACATCGCAGGCAGGAACCGCCCGCTGCACCCACTCCAGCTGCCCCTCGATGCCTTGCAATGCCTTCATGCTGCCTCCATAGTGAGTGAGACCCCGGCAATAGACAGCATGCGGCTTTGCGCCTACCGTCGGGTTTTTGCATTCTGCCGCCCGGCTCCCACGGAACCGGCGCCCTACCAGACGGCCTAATATGCGTTATCACCTGCCTTCGCGTCGAACCAACATGCAGAGATTCCTCCCCGCTACCGCCCTGGCCCTGCTTCTCGGCCTGCACGCCCTGCCCGCCGCCGCCAAGGCCGCCGCGGAGAACTGGGCCTACCTGCAGCCAGACCGCGAACAGGTGATCGCCAGCCTCAATGTGGTCGAGCTGCTCAAGCGCCACCACTACAACAAGCCGCCCCTGGACGACGCCCGCTCGGCGAAGATCTACGAGGGCTACCTGAAGATGCTCGACCCGGCGCGCAGCTACTTCACCGCCGCCGACATCGCCCAGTTCGACCGCTGGCAGAACAGGTTCGACGACCTGCTCAAGAGCGGCGACCTCGAGCCTGGCTTCATCATCTACCGCACCTACCTGCAGCGTGCCGAGGAGCGCCTCGACCAGGTCGACGCCCTGCTCGCCGCCGGTGTCGACAATCTCGACTTCGGCATCGACGAGAGCCTGCTGGTGGACCGCGAGAAGGCCCCCTGGGCCAAGGATCAGGCCGAGCTGGACGACCTCTGGCGCAAGCGCGTCAAGGACGAAGTACTGCGCCTGAAGATCGCCGGCAAGGACAGCAAGGACATCCAGGAGCTGCTGCAGAAGCGCTACAACAACCAGCGCAAGCGCCTGTCGCAGACCCGCGGCGAGGACGTGTTCCAGGCCTACATCAACGCTTTCGCGCAGACCTACGACCCGCACACCAACTACCTCTCCCCGGACAACGCGGAGAACTTCGACATCAACATGAGTCTGTCGCTGGAAGGCATCGGTGCCGTGCTGCAGACCGACAACGAGTACGTCAAGGTGGTGCGCCTGGTGCCTGCCGGTCCGGCCGAGAAGAGCAAGCTGATCGCCCCCGCCGACAAGATCATCGGCGTGGCCCAGGGCGACAAGGAAATGGTCGACGTGATCGGCTGGCGCCTGGATGAAGTGGTCAAGCTGATTCGCGGGCCCAAGGGCTCCAGGGTCCGCCTGGAGGTGATCCCGGCCAGCAACGCGCCGAGCGACCAGACCAGCAAGGTGGTCACCATCGTCCGCGAAGCGGTCAAGCTGGAGGAACAGGCGGCGCAGAAGTCGGTGCTCAAGCTGCAGCACGAGGGTCGCGACTACAAGCTCGGCGTGATCAAGGTCCCGGCCTTTTACCTGGACTTCAAGGCCTATCGCGCCCAGGACCCCAACTACAAGAGCACCACCCGCGACGTGAAGCGCCTGCTGGGTGAACTGAAGCAGGAGAAGGTCGACGGCGTGGTCATCGACCTGCGCGACAACGGCGGCGGCTCCCTGCAGGAAGCCACCGAGCTGACCGGCCTGTTCATCGACCAGGGCCCGACCGTGCTGGTGCGCAATGCCGACGGCCGCGTCGACGTGCTGGCCGACGAGGAGCCCGGGGTGTTCTACGACGGCCCGCTGGCCGTGCTGGTCGACCGCCTGTCCGCCTCCGCCTCGGAAATCTTCGCCGGTGCCATGCAGGACTACCATCGCGCGCTGATCCTCGGTGGCCAGACCTTCGGCAAGGGCACGGTGCAGACCATCCAGCCGCTCAACCACGGCGAGTTGAAACTGACCCTGGCCAAGTTCTACCGGGTTTCCGGGCAGAGCACCCAACACCAGGGCGTGCTGCCGGACATCGCCTACCCGGACATCGTCGACACCCAGGAGATCGGCGAAAGCGCCCTGCCCGAGGCCATGCCCTGGGACAGCATCAAGCCGGCCGTGCGCCCGGACAGCAATCCCTACAAGCCCTTCCTCGCCGAGCTGAAAGCCCGTCACGAGTCACGCACTGCGGACAACCCGGACTTCGTCTTCACCCGCGAGCGCCTGGCCCTGGCCCAGGAGCTGATGGCCGAAACCAGCGTCAGCCTCAACGAGGCCAAGCGCCGCGCCCAGCACGCCGATATCGAGGCCCGCCAGCTGGCGCTGGAGAACGCCAAGCGCAAGGCCAAGGGCGAGGAGCTGCTCAAGGAGATCAAGGAAGAGGACGAGGATGCCGCGCCGGTCGAGCCGGAGAAGACCAAGCCGGAGGACGACGCCTACCTGACCGAGAGCGGGCGCATCCTGCTCGACTACCTGGGCCTGGAAGCCACGCTGGCCAAGCACTGACGAGAAGTCATCAAACAGTCATCGAACTGTCGTGAAATAAGGGCCGGTAGCGATACCGGCCCTTTTCTTTCCGGCAGATCGAGACACCTCCATGACCGTCACCGAGCAGTTGAGCGCGCTGGAATCCATCCTCGCTCACGGCGACTTGCACAGCCTGTTCCAGCCCATAGTCTCGCTCTCCGAGCGACGCATCCTGGGCTACGAGGCGCTGACCCGCGGCCCCTCCAACAGCCCGCTGCACGCACCCATCGCGTTGTTCAGCGTGGCACGCAACGCCGGCCGCCTGAGCCAGCTGGAGCTGGCCAGCCGCAAGAGCGCCTGCCGCCGCTTCCGCGACCAGGGCCTGGACGGCAAGCTGTTCCTCAACGTCTCGCCGGAATCGCTGCTGGAGCCCAGCCACCAGCCCGGACGCACCCTGCGTCTGCTGCAGGAGTTCGGCATCGCCCCTGACCGGGTGGTGATCGAGCTCACCGAACAGGCACCGATCGACGACTTCCAGCTGCTCGACACCGCCCTGCACCACTACCGCGCCATGGGCTTCTCCATCGCCCTGGACGACCTCGGCGCCGGCTACTCCAGCCTGCGCCTGTGGTCCGAGCTGCGCCCGGACTACGTGAAGATCGACCGCCACTTCATCGACGGTATCCATCAGGATGCGGTCAAGCGCGAGTTCGTCGACTCCATCCTGAAGATGGCCAAGGCCTCGCGTGCCCAGGTGATCGCCGAGGGCATCGAGCTGGCCGAAGAGCTGGCGACCCTGATCGAGATGGGCGTCGACCTGGTCCAGGGCTACCTGCTGTGCCGCCCCCAGGAGCAGCCGCCGCGTGACGCGCAGAAGCTGCTGCCGCGCCTGGACAACCTGGCCCCGCCCCTGGGCGAGGACGCCGGCGACCTGTCCGCACTGCTCAACGAACAACCGGCCGTATCCCAGGACACCCCGATCGCAGTGGTACTGGAGGCCTTCCGCGCCCAGGCCAACCTCAATTCCCTGGCGGTGCTGGATGAGCGTGCGCAGCCGGTCGGCATCGTGCATCGCCACTCACTGTCCGACGCCCTGCTCAAGCCCTTCGCCACCGACCTGTTCGCCCGCAAGCCGATCAGCCGGCTGATGAGCAAGGACTTCCTCGCGGTGGATATCGGCCAGTCGCTGCAGCAGGTCAGCCGCCTGCTCACCAGCCGCGCGCGCCAGCGCATGGAAGAGGACTTCATCATCGTCCAGCAGGGGCGCTACCGCGGCCTGGGGCGGGTGATCGACGTGCTCAAGCTGATCACCGAGCTGAAGATCCAGCAGGCC
This sequence comes from Aquipseudomonas alcaligenes, assembly GCF_003205495.1. Taxonomy (GTDB): domain Bacteria; phylum Pseudomonadota; class Gammaproteobacteria; order Pseudomonadales; family Pseudomonadaceae; genus Aquipseudomonas; species Aquipseudomonas alcaligenes_B. Next base: position 422,708 of record NZ_QJRX01000004.1, read on the forward strand.
CGCCACGCCAATCCGCTGACCCTGCTGCCGGGCAACGTACCCATCCAGCAGTGCCTCGGCCGCCTGCTGCAGCAGGGCCGCGAGGCCGTGGTGTGCTATGTGGATATCGACAGCTTCAAGCCGTTCAACGACCTCTATGGCTATGCCAAGGGTGACGAGGTACTGCTGTGCCTGGCCCAGTGCCTGAACGAACGGGTCGACCCCAGCCGCGACTTCGTCGGCCATATCGGCGGCGACGACTTTCTCCTGGTACTGGGGCCGGACACCTGGCGCGAACGGCTCAACCAGTTGCTGGAGGACTTCCAGGCCCAGTGCCGGCGCTTCTACCGCGAGGAGCACCTGCAGGCCGGCTGCTTCGTCAGCCACAACCGCCAGGGCCGGCGCGAGGAATTCCCGCTACTGTCACTGTCGATTGGCGTGGTCCAGCTGCACCCGCAGAGCTGCGCCAGACTCGATGCCAGTCAGCTGGCCGGCCTGGCCTCGGAAGCCAAGCGCCAGGCCAAGGCGGTGCCCGGTTACAGCCTGCACATCCTCGACACCCTCAACCTTTCGGCCTGAAGCCAAGCGCCTCGGCCTGACGGGCGAAACGCTCGGCCTGCTGCGGGTCGGCCGGCAGACCGGGAGCGCCTTCCCGATAGAGTTGCGCCAGGCGCTGCGCCGCCAGCGGATGGCCAGCCTCGGCTGCCCGCGCCCACCAGCGCGCCGCCTCGGTGGCATCCGCGGCCTGGCGCGCGTCGCCGGTCAGGCACTGCACACCGAGCTGGTAGGCAGCCTTGCCATCGCCGCCCTGAGCGGCCAGACGCAGCAGGCGCAGCCCCTCCCCACGGGCGCCGAAGCCCTGGCCGCGAAACAGCAGGAGGTGGCCGTAGAAGCCCTGTGCCGGCACATGGCCGAGGGCCGCCATGCGCGCATACTGGCCCTGCATCCAGGCCCAGGCCCGTGGCTGCTGCACCAGCCAGCGCCAGTGCAACAGGCGGCGCGCCAGCCAGTAGCCCAGGCGCGCGCGCAGGGTCCATAGCATCAGGCCTCCTCGGGGTAGCTGAACTCGAAGACCCGCGCCACCTCGGCAGCGTGCCAGGAGGCAGCGGCAATGCCGTCGGACGGTCCGGAGAAGCGCCCGAGGCGAGCCACGCACTCGAAGAAGCCGGTGCGCGGCAGGCGGCTGGCGCCCTGGCTGATCACCAGCGCACTGCGCAGGGGGCGTTCGGCGCGGGCGTCGAGGGCGGCCAGGTGTTCCAGGGCGGCGGTCAGGGTCTGCATGGCCGGGGTCGGCAGCTGCAGGCGCTCGACCAGGGCGCGGTAGGTCAGCAGGTGACGCTGGCGGCGGGCATCTTCCAGCTCGCCGAGCAGAGCCTGCCAGTGTTGACGATGGATACGCACGCTCAAGAAGACTGCTCCCAGTCGCCGATTTCCAGCACACGCCCCAGCGAGCGCAGGATGGCCCCATCGGGCTGGCGCTCGCCGCTTTCGATCATGTTCAGGTAATGCGGGCTGATGCCCACGGCACGCGCCAGATCGGCCTGGGACAACCCCTTGGCCTCGCGCAACGCCGCCAACTGGTCGAGCCGGGCCGCGCCAGGCTGGATGGTTTCGGCGACGGCAGCCGGGGCCTGGCCGGCCGCCTGCAGCAGGGCCTGGTAATCGGCCCAGGGCAGCACGGCGTACTCCGCCTCGCCGTCGCGCATGATGACTTGCACACTCATTACAGCTCTCCGTGGAAAGCAGTGCCGAAACGTTCGGCACCTCCCTTGCAGGCGCTCATCTTAACAGTCGGGTCACCTTCAAAGCGTGACCTATACTGACCCGGCAGACAAGAGTCGGGAGCCGAGCACGGATGGCCAAACGCCTGCTGATCTGCCTGCTCTGCGCCGGCAGCCTCAGCGCCTTCGCCGAAGAGCTACGCTGGGGCTTCGGCCCGCTGGACGGCATGCCCTATGTCGACGTGGAAAGCCAGCAGCTGGTCGGCGGCTTCACCCTGCTGCTCGGCCAGCGGGTCGGCCAGCGCCGCTGTACTAGGAAGAGGACGTGCTGCTGCAGCATGCGCAGCAGCAAGCCTTCAGCGATCTGGCCAGCCTTCACGGCAAGACCATCGGCACCAGCCTGGGCTTCGTCTACAGCGCCGCACTGATGGCGGCCTTCGCCGACGGCAGCGTGGTGCGCAAGGATGTCCGCGATCTCGAAACCCGCCTGCACATGCTGGCGCTGCGACGCCTCGACGCGGTGATCGACATGCGCCGCCCCCTGGCCTATCGCCTGGCGCGTGAGCCCGATCTGCCTTTGCGCTTCAGCCCCTGGGTGGTGCAGCGCTACAACATGCACTGCGTCTACGGGGAGCCACTGCCGATAGCCGCCGAACGACTGGATGAGATCCTGCAGGAGATGCGCGACAGCAGCGAAATCCGCGCGCTACTACTGCAGGCGGAGCGCCGGTTGCACTGACACCCATCAGGCCGGTGGCAACCGCGCTGCGCAACCTGACCGTATAGCCTGGGCCCAAGCCGAGATGCGCCTCGAGTAGCACGGCGATGCGGAAGCAGTCCCTGGCCGAGACAAACTCACGGCCCGGAAACGGTGGAGAACCGGCTGGAGGACAAGTCCCGCGACTGGCCCCTGAACGAGTTGCTCGCCAGGGGGACGATGCCCGCTGCTGGCCATCCATGGTGAACAGCGGCTCGTGGCGCCACCCCGAACGCCTCGCCACAAGGGCCGGCGGCCCCAGCCAGACATTGATCCCGCCCGACTGTGGCTGCTCCCCAGCACGATCGACCGGAGCAGCTATGCAGGCCACGGCCGCGTTCCTGGCCCTGCTGCAAGCCTGAACTCAGAGCAGCTCGATGCGGTCGTCGAGGATGCGGATCAGGCCCTGCTTGAACAGCCCGCCGATGGCCTTCTTGAAGTTGCCCTTGCTCACGCCGAAGGCCTTGCTGATCGCTTCCGGAGAGCTCTTGTCGGACAGCGCCAGGCTGCCGCCGGCGTCGCGCAGGGCGGTGAGGATCTGCTCGGACAGCTCGTCGCGGGCCTGCTGGCCGACCGGCTGCAGGCTCAGGCTGATCTTGCCGTCGGCACGCAGCTCCTTGATGAAGCCCTTCTCCTGGGAACCGCCACGGAGGAACTTGAACACCTCGTTCTTGTGGATCAGGCCCCAGTGCTGGCCGTCGATGATGGCCTTGAAGCCCAGGTCGGTCTGCTCCACCACCAGCAGATCGACTGCCTGGCCGACCTGGTAGTTGGCCGGTGTCTTGTCCAGGTAGCGATCCAGGCGCGCGGTGGCGGTGATGCGGCGGGTGCGCGGGTCGAGGTAGGCGTGCACCACGCAGTAGTCGCCGACCTGCAGTGGGCGTTTCTCCTCGGAGTGCGGCATCAGCAGGTCCTTGGGCAGGCCCCAGTCGAAGAACAGGCCGACCCGGTTGATGTCCACCACCTTGAGGCTGGCGAAGCCGCCGACCTGCACCTTGGGCTTCTCGGTGGTGGCGATCAGACGGTCCTCGCTGTCCAGGTAGATGAACACGTTGAGCCAGTCGCCCACCTCACAGGGCTCGCCCTTGGGGATGTAGCGCTTGGGCAGGAGGATCTCGCCGTCGGCGCCGCCATCGAGGAAGAGGCCGAAGTCGGCCAGCTTGACCACCTGCAGAGAGTTGTAGCGCCCGATCAGAGCCATGTTCGTCACCCAATTCGAAGAGGCCGGCATTCTAGCATCGCGGCGGCCGGCGATAGGCGCCACTGGCGCCTAGCACGGTCATGTTTCAGAATCATGGCAGGCCGCAACTTCGGCCCTGCCCCCTTGTCTCATGGACACGGCCTCTCGCCGTTCCATTCCAGGAGTTTCCGTGCGCTCTTCCAGCCGCTGGCTGCCCTTTCCCGCCGCGTCGCTTCTCGCCCTCGGCCTGCTGTTCCTCCTGCTGCCCATCGCCAGCCGCTACTGGCTGGGCTGGTCGAGCTGGCCGGGCTATGTCTCCGACCTCGGCATCGGCGGCCTGCTCCTGCTGCTCTGCTATCGCCGCCCGCTGCTGGCGGCACCGCTGGCCGTGGCCTGGGCGCTGATGCTGCTGGGCAATGCCGAGCTGATCAACGCGGTCGGGCGCATGCCCGAGCCCAACGACCTCAAGTACCTGAGTGATCCGCAGTTCGTCAGCCAGTCCACCCAAGGCGGCGGTATCCGCTATCCGCTGCTGGCGACGGCCCTGGCGCTCGCCGTGCTGCTCTGCCTGCTGCTAGGCCGCCGTAGCGGCCCGCGCATTTCCAGCTACGCCTATGCGCTACCCGCCGCCCTGTTGCTCGGCCATGCCACCCAGCAGTACCTGCAGCCGAGCGAGGACGACCAGTGGCAGCTGTTCAACCTGCCGCACAAGGTCATGGCCGAGGGTATCAGCCGTGCCCGCGTGGCCCTGGAGGACCACTGGTACGCCGATGAGTCGGGTCTGCCGCCGGACATCGACGGCTTGAGCAAGCTGGATCTGTCCGGCACGCCGCTGCTGCCGAACGGCGGCAAGGCGCGCAACCTGCTGATCATCACCCTGGAAGGCATCCCCGGCGCCTACATCGCCAGGAATCGCCAGCTGCTCGGCAGCAGCTACCAGGAAGACCTGATGCCGCGCCTGAGCCAGTGGGCCGAACGCGGCATGACCACGCCGGACTACGTGCTGCACAGCCACCAGACCATCCGCGGTCTGTACGCCATGCTCTGCGGCGACTACAGCAAGCTGGACTCGGGCACGCCCAAGGGCGTGGAGCTGCTCAACAGCGAGACCCGCAACCTGCAGTGCCTGCCGCACCAGCTGCGCGCCATGGGCTTCCGCACCCACTTCCTGCAGGGCGCCGGGCTGCGCTTCATGGCCAAGGACCAGATCATGCCGCACATGGGCTTCGAACAGACCCACGGCCGCGACTGGTTCAAGAACAAGCCCTACCTGGAATTCCCCTGGGGCATGGACGACAAGGCCTACTTCGAGGGCGCGCTGAAGTACGTCAAGCAGCTGCGGCAGAACCAGCAACCGTGGATGCTCACCCTGCTCACGGTCGGCACCCACCAGCCCTATTCGGCACCCAAGGCCTATCTGGAGCGCTACCCCACCGCCAAGCAGGCCGCCATCGGCTACCTGGACGACGCGGTAGCCGACTTCCTCGACGGCCTGCAGAAACAGGGCGTGCTCGAAGACACCCTGGTGGTGATCACCTCCGACGAGTCCCACGGCCTGGAGAATGTGCGCCTGGCCTCGGCCTGGGGCTTCAACCTGATGCTGGCGCCGGAGGCGGACAAGCTGCCCAAGGTCAAGTCCGGGGTGTACGGCCACGTCGACCTGACCGCCTCGCTGCTCGACTACTTCGCCCTGCCGGTACCGGACAACATCGCCGGGCGTTCGCTGCTACGCGACTACGCCACGCCGCGCGAGATCATCTCCTACACCAACGGCCTGCTGCGCCAGCACGACGGCAAGGTGTTCACCGAGTGCAACTTCCAGCAGGTCTGCCGGCGCTACGCGAGCAGCGGCTTCATCGCCGACCGGGCCGAGTACCTGGGGCGCATCAGTGGCCGCCAGGCACGCCTGGTCAGCCAGCGCGCCGCCCTGCTCGACCAGTCGATCACCGGCGGACAGGTCGGCCAGCGCTACCAGTTCGCCAACCGCGAGCGCATCGAGCTCAAGCCCGAGTCGCGCGACGACTGGGCGGACAACCTGATCGGCGCCCAGTACCTGGAGATGCCCAAGGGCACCCGCACCCGCGTGACCCTGAAGATCGAGGCCGTGCGCCTGGACCGCCAGGGTGCCAGCCTGCGCCTGCTGACCAAGGAGTTCGACCGCAACAACGCCCTGCCCATCCCCGAGCTGCCACCGCTCAAGCGTGGCGAGAGCGTCCAGCTGAGCTTCGACTTCGACAACCCGGAAACGCGCAAGGCATTCTCCTTCCACCTGCTCGGCGAAGGCCGTGGCGCCATCCGCATCAGCGACTTCAGCGTGGTCACCGAGCCGCTGCCACCGGAGCTGGTGGCGGCACAGGAGCCGGAGTCAGCCATGGAGGCGGCGGCGCACTGACGACCCACCCCGTCACTCCAACAGCCCCAGCCTGAGCAGCTTGCCGTCCGGCGCATCGGTCAGCAGATAGAGAAAACCGTCTGGCCCCAGGCGCACGTCGCGGATGCGCCAGCCCCTGCCCTGCAGCAAGCGCTCCTCGTGTACCACCTTGTCGCCGTCGAGCTGCAGGCGGATCAGCGCCTGGTCGGCCAGCGCACCGACGAACAGGCTTTGGCGCCAGGCCGGGAAGCGCTCGGCGTCGTAGAAGGCCATGCCGGACAGCGCCGGCGACTTCTCCCACACATGGTGCGGCGGCTCGGTGCCGGCCACGCGCTCGCCACGGGCCTCGGGAATCGGCAGGAAGCTGTAGTTGACGCCATGGGTGGCCAGCGGCCAGCCGTAGTTGCGGCCCTTCTTGGGAATATTGATCTCGTCGCCGCCGCGCGGGCCGTGCTCGTGCAGCCAGATCCGCCCGCTCAGGGGGTTGAGCGCCAGGCCCTGGGGATTGCGGTGGCCATAGGACCAGATCTCCGCACGCACGCCCGCGCGGCCGACGAAGGGATTGTCCGTCGGCACGCTGCCGTCCGGGTTCAGGCGCACCAGCTTGCCCTGCAGCTTGTCCAGGTCCTGGGCGGTGGCGCGCTGGTTGTTCTCGCCCAGGCTGACGAACAGGAAACCCTGGGAATCGAAAGCCAGGCGCGAGCCGAAGTGGATACCTTCGGAGAGCTTGGGCTGCTGGCGGAAGATCACCTGAAAGCCCTCCAGCGCGCTCATGTCCTCCTTCAGCCGGCCGCGGCCGACCGCAGTACCGGCCTTGTCGCCAGACTCGTCCGCCTCGGCGTAGCTCAGGTAGACCAGGCGATCCGCGGCGAAGCTCGGCGACAGCGCCACGTCCAGCAGGCCACCCTGGCCGCGGGCGAACACCACTGGCACGCCAGCCAGTGCCGGGCCGAGGTTGCCCTGGCCATCCAGCCAGCGCAGACGCCCGGGGCGCTCGGTGATAAGGCTGCCCTGCCCGCCCGGCAGGAAGGCGAGAGCCCAGGGATGCTGCAGGCCGCCCACCACCTCGCTCAGCTGCAGCTCGCCCAGTTCGCTGCGCTCGGCCAGGGCCGGCGCCGCCAGCAGCGCGCTCGCCAGCAGACTTGCCAGTAACCGCTTCATCTTCATCCTCCCGTTCGACCGATACCTTGTAGCCCAATCCCGGCGCTCCTCCCAGGCCGGGTACAATGCCGTTCATTTCCTTTTGTGACCCACCGCCATGACCGAAGCCGAACGCCTGTCCAAACGCCTGATCCAGCTCACCTCCTGTTCGCGGCGCGAGGCCGAGCTGTATATCGAGGGAGGCTGGGTGACGGTGGACGGCCGGGTGGTCGAGGAACCCCAGCACCCGGTGACCAGCGAACAGGTGGTGCTGCTGCCCGGCGCCAAGGCCGAAACCCAGCCGCCGGTCACCCTGCTGCTGCACAAGCCGGTCGGCCTGGGCTGTGGCCTGGGCGCCAACTCCGCCCAGCAGCTGCTCAGCCACGCCTATCACTGGGCCGAAGACCCCAGCGGCATCCGCCCGCTGCAGCGCCACCTGCGCCGCCTGGAGCTGCTCACCCCGCTGGAGACCGACGCCAGCGGTCTGCTGGTATTCAGCCAGAGCCATGCGGTGCAGCGCCTGTTCAAGGAAAAAGGCGCGGAGCTGGAACAGGAATACCTGGTGGACGTGGCCGGGAGCTTGGACGAAAAGGGCCTCAAGCGCCTGAGCTTCGGCTTCAGCTACAAGGGCACCACCCTGCCGCCGTGCAAGGTCAGCTGGCAGAGCGAAACGCGCCTGCGCTTTGCCATCAAGGCGGTGCAACCGGGACAGCTGCGCTACATGTGCGAGCACGTCGGCCTGCAGGTGCTGGGCATCCGCCGCCTGCGCTTCGGCCGCAGTGGCCTGGCCAAGCTACCGGTCGGCCAGTGGCGCTACCTGGGGCTCAACGAGAAGTTCTAAAGGCCTGGCCGAGCCTGACAGGCGAGCGCAGCGACCCGGCCCGGCTCAGTAATCGGCGTAGCGCCGCTCGATCTCGAGGTACTCGCCGCTGGCGCGGATGGCTTCGAGGCCTCGGTCGAAACGCTCACGTTGGATCGGCAGGCGGAAGCCGACGCTGTAGGGCGTGGGCGGAAACAGCAGGTACAGGGTCAGCGGCTGGCGCGTGTCGACCTGCTCCGCCACCTCGCGGTTGAAGTAGCGCAGGATGCGCGGATCGCCAATCACCACATCGACCCGCCCGCTGTAGAGCAGGCGGTTGCGGTTGATCTGCTGGGCCTCCTCGCGATAGCGCGGATTGGCGTCGGCCATGGCCTGGAACTCCGGCCCGAGCAGGTAGCGTGCGCGCTGGAAACTGCTGATGGAATAGCGTCCCAGCTCGGCTATGGTGGAGATGCGGTAGCCACGCGCGGCCAGGGCCACCGCCGCATTGTGGTAATGGATGTAGGTGGCCGAGTAGTGCGCCACGATGCCGCTATGCCGGTTGGTGGTGGCGATGCCATCCAACTCGCCGCGACGCAGCGCCAGGTGCAGGCGCTCCATGGGCGCGTAGTGCACCTCCAGGTCGTAACCGGCGGCGCGCACGGCGGCAGCCACGATGTCGTACTCCAGCCCGCGGTGTTCGCCCTCGAAGACATAAGGCGGCTTGTGCGTACCGAAGCCGATGCGCAGCGATTCCGCGCAGGCGACCGGCGCCAGTAGCAGGACCAGCCACAGCCAGGCGCGTGAAGACATGCAGTTCCCCCTGAATACTGTGCCAAGGATAGGCCGGCTGCCACCTCCAGCGCCATCACCCACCTGTATGCCGCAGGATTCATCCGCAGGCGCCCCCCAGCGGCTAGACTCAGCGCTTTGACAGCCCCTTGGCCCAAGGAGAAACGCCATGCTCAAAGCCGAATACCAACACCGCGGCAAGGTCCCGCAGGACGTCATCGAAGCGGTCAAGCTGGAGCTGCCGCCACTGGCCGCCGGCCAGGCACTGGTCAAGGTGCTGGCCGCGCCGATCAACCCGTCCGACGTGCTCACCCTGACTGGCGAGTACGGCATGCTGCCGCCGCTGCCGGCCATCGGCGGCAACGAGGGGGTCGGCCGCGTCGAACAGCTGGGCGAAGGCGTCAAGCACCTCAAGGTCGGCCAGACCGTTCTGCTGCCGGTCGGCTGCGGCACCTGGGTGACTCACCTCAACGCCCCCGCCGACAAGCTGATTCCGCTGCCGGATGCCGACCCGCAGCAGCTGGCGATGATGACCATCAACCCGCCGACTGCCTCGCTGCTGCTCAGCCAGTTCGTCGACCTGCAGCCCGGTGACTGGGTGATCCAGAACGCCGCCAACTCCGGTGTCGGTGGCTACCTGATCCAACTGGCCAAGCTGCGTGGCTTCAAGACCATCAACGTGGTGCGCCGCGAGTCGGCGGTGGCCGGGGTCAAGGCCGAGGGCGGCGACGTGGTGCTGGTGGACGGCCCCGACCTGCACAAGCGCGTGCGCGAGGCCACTGGCGGCGCCAAGCTGATGCTCGGCATCGACGCCATCGGCGGTCCGGCCACCGACCACATCGCAGCCTGCCTCAGCGAGGGCGGCACCCTGGTCAACTACGGCCTGATGAGTGGCCAGCCGTGCCAGGTATCGGCCGCCTCCTTCGTGTTCCGCGACGTGACCCTGCGCGGCTTCTGGCTGGCCAAGTGGTTCCAGAAGGCCACCCAGGCCGAGCAGATGAAGGTGTTCGGCGAGCTGACCCAGCTGATCGCCAGCGGCAAGCTCAAGGCGCGCATTGCCGCCACCTACAGCGTGGCGCAGATCAAGGAAGCAGTGGCCGCGGCCGCCAGCGGCGAGCGCGACGGCAAGATCCTGATCGTGCCCTGATCGGTTCGCGCCAAAAGAAAAAGGGGGCCTTCTGGCCCCCTTCTCGTTTCACCGCTGACCTATATGCTCCCCTCTCCCACCTGTGGGAGAGGGGCTGGGGGAGAGGGAAAACCAGCCACGCCCTCTCCCCAACCCTCTCCCGTAAACGGGAGAGGGGGCAACATCCTCACTCCGCCGCCGGCTTCTTGCGCTTGAGCGGGGCCATGCCGTCCTGGCTGACCAGGGGCGCCGCCTTGGGCGCGTTGGCGCGGCGCTTGGGTGCTGTCTTGCTGGCCGATTTCTTAGCCCCGTCCTTCTTGTCGGCCTTTTTCTTCTTCACGCCGACCGCCTTGCCGGACGCCTTGACGTTCTTCGGCCCCTGGTAGCTGCCCTTGAGCTCCTTGATCACGCGGCGCTCGAAGCGCTGCTTGAGGTAGCGCTCGATGCTCGACATCAGGTTCCAGTCGTTGTGGCAGATCAGCGAAATCGCCAGGCCGCTGGCGCCGGCGCGGCCGGTACGACCGATGCGGTGCACGTACTCGTCGCCGGAGCGCGGCATGTCGAAGTTGATCACCAGGTCGAGGTCTTCGATGTCCAAGCCGCGCGCCGCCACGTCGGTGGCCACCAGCACCTTGCTGCCGCCCTGGCGGAAGCGGTCGATGGCCAGCTTGCGGTCCTTCTGGTCCTTCTCGCCATGCAGCACGAAGGCCTTGTAGTCCAGGGCCACCAGATGACCGTAGAGACGGTCGACCTGGGCGCGGGTGTTGCAGAAGATCATCGCCTTGCGGTGCGGCTCGTTGGACAGCAGCCACTGCACCAGGCGCTCCTTGTGCGTCGCATCGTCGGCCGTGATGATCTGCTGGACGGTGGTCGCGCTGAGCTGGTCGACGCTGTTGAGCTTCAGGTGCAGCGGCTCGCGCAGCACCTTGGCGATCATCTCGCGCAGCACCTTGCCGCCGCCGGTGGCGGAGAACAGCAGGGTCTGCTGGCGGTTGGCGCACTCCTGGGTGATGCGCTCGATGTCCTCGGCGAAGCCCAGGTCGAGCATGCGGTCGGCCTCGTCCAGCACCAGCACCTCGACACCATTGAGCTTGAGGCTGCCGGCGTTGAGGTGCTCCATCAGCCGGCCGGGGGTGGCGATCAGCAGGTCGGGCTGCTTGCGCAGCAGCGCCGCCTGCTCCTTGAAGTCCTCGCCGCCGGTGACCAGGCCGCTCTTGATGAAGGTGTACTGGGAGAAGCGCTCCACTTCCTTGAGGATCTGCTGGGCCAGCTCGCGGGTCGGCAGCAGGATCAGCGAGCGCACGTCGGTGCGCTGTTTCGCGTTGGCGTCGCCGAGCAGACGGTTGAGCAGCGGCAGCAGAAAGGCCGCGGTCTTGCCACTGCCGGTCTGCGCCGTCACCCGCAGGTCGCGCCCCTCCAGCGCCGGCGGAATGGCCGCCAGCTGCACCGGCGTCGGCTCGGTGAAGTTCAGCTCGGCGACGGCCTTGAGCAGGCGTTCATGCAGGGCGAATTGGGAGAACACAGGGGCTTACCTCGGGACAAAAATCGGAAACAGCTGCATAGGTTAACGGTTGTCGGGGCAAAAGGCCGCATCTGATCGAATTTTGTACAAATCCGTCCGAACGGATAGAATGCGCGCCGCCTGCCATCCCGGCCGGCATGGGTTCCCTAACCCCATCCCCAAAAAGGTAGCCTCCATGCTCGTTTCGCAGACCGCGCAGCAGCGTTCGGCCCTGGCCGTGCTGATCGCCTTCCATATCCTCATCATCATCGCCAGCAACTACCTGGTGCAGCTGCCGATCACCCTGTTCGGCTGGCACACCACCTGGGGCGCGTTCAGCTTCCCGTTCATCTTCCTGGCCAGCGACCTGACCGTGCGCCTGCTCGGCAAGGGCCCGGCGCGCCAGGTGATCGCCCGGGTGATGCTCCCTGCCCTGCTCGCCTCCTACGTGGTCTCGGTGCTGTTCCAGGAAGGCGCCTTCCGCGGCCTGGCGGCGCTGGGCGAGTACAACGAGTTCGTCCTGCGCATCTCGGTGGCGAGCTTCCTCGCCTACGTGCTCGGCCAGCTCCTCGACATCCAGGTGTTCGACCGCCTGCGCCAGCTGCGGCAGTGGTGGATAGCGCCGACCGCCTCGACCATCCTCGGCAACCTGCTGGACACCTTCGCCTTCTTCTCGGTGGCCTTCTGGCGCAGCGACAACCCCTTCATGGCCGAGCACTGGGTGGAAATCGCCACGGTCGACTACGGGGTCAAGCTGGCCGTCAGCCTGATGCTGTTCGTGCCGCTGTACGGCATGCTGTTGCGCGCCATACTGCGAGTGCTGGACCACCGCAGCCGCGCGCTGGCCTGAGGGAACGATCGGGCACGGCCGCACTCGAAACCTGTACCCCTGACCGGAGAAGGCCCCATGCCCCGTACCCTGCCGCTCGCCCTGATCGCCGCCGCCCTTGCCCTCGGGCTGAACAGCGCCGGCGCCGCCCCCAAGCACGATAAACATGACAAGCACGGCGGCGGCGACGACGTCACCGTCGACCTGCGCGGCCCGAGCATCGACATCGGCCGGGTGCGCATCGTCCTCGGCGAGAATCGCAACCTGATCGGCCCCGCCGATTCCCTGCCGCCAGGCATCCGCAAGAACCTGGCGCGTGGCAAGCCGCTGCCGCCGGGCATCGCCAAGCGCTTCGACAACCGCCTGCTCGGTCAGCTGCCGCATTACGACGGCTACGAGTGGCGCCAGGTCGGCACCGACGTGGTCCTGGTGACCCTGGCCACCGGGCTGATCTACGAGATCATCGAGAACGTCCTGGACTAATGGCCGGCGTATGAAGCCACAACTGATCTACTACGTGGCCGCCAGCCTGGATGGCTACATCGCCCGCCCGGACGGCGCCGTGGACTGGCTGGAAGCCATCGAGTCCTGCGGCGACGACCATGGCTACGAGCAGTTCTACCGAGGCATCGACGGCCTGCTGATGGGCCGCGCCACCTACGACATGGTGCAGGGCTTCGGCAGCGACTGGCCCTACCCCGGCAAGCCCTGCGTGGTGCTGGCGCGCAACCCGCTGGCACAGGCGCCGGCGGGCGTCGAAGGCCGCCACTGCACCCCGACCGAGGCCCTGGAGGAGCTGGCCGTGCGCGGCTGCCAACGGGTCTGGCTGGTCGGCGGCGGCAGCCTAGCCGGCAACTGCCTGGCCGCCGGCCTGCTCGACGAGCTGGTGGTCAGCGTCATCCCGCACCTGCTCGGCGCCGGCATCCAGCTGTTCGCCGGCGGCCTGGAACAGCGCCTGAGCCTGCAGGCACATCGGGTCTTCGCCAGCGGCGTCGCCCAGCTGCACTATCGGGTAGAAGCCAGCTAACCCAGTTGCCGCGCCTGCTTGCGCAGCAGGCGCGCGCTGTCCCAGCCGGTCAGCAGCACCGCCAGCCAGATCGGCAGGTAGGTCCACAGCTGCTGCGGGGCAAAGGCCTCGCCGAGGAACAGCACGGCGACGCCGAACAGCAGCACCGGCTCCACGTAGCTGAGAATGCCGAACAGCCCCAGCGGTAACAGGCGGCTGGCCGCCATCATGGCGCCGAAGGCCAGGGCGCTGAGCAGGCCCAGGCCGGGCAGCAGCCACCACAGCTGCGGCGCCTGCTCGAACAGCGCCGGCGGACCGTAGGCATGGATCAGCCACACGGCCAGTGGCGCCAGCACCAGCATCTCCAGGACGAAGCCGGACAGCGCGTCCAGCCGCATCCAGCGGCGCAGCATGAAGTACGGCGGATAGCCCAGCGCGGCCACCAGAGTGACCCAGGAGAACGCCTGGGTCAGCCACAGCTCATGGGCCACGCCAAGCAGCGCACAGCCCACGGCGATGCGCTGCAGCGGGCGCAGGCGCTCGCCATAGAACAGCCGGCCGACCAGCACCATGGCCAGCGGCAGCAGGAAGTAGCCGAGCGACACATCGAGCATCCTGCCGGCCAGTGGCGCCCAGACGAACAGCAGCCACTGCACCCCCATCAGCGCCGCTGCCAGCGGCAGGGCAAGCAGCAGCAGCGGCTCGCGGCGCAGGCGCACGAAGGCGGCGCCGAGTACGTCCCACTGGCGGGCCATGGCCACCAGCAGCAGGACCGCCGGAATCGACCAGAGGATGCGCTGGGCGAACACCTGCAGGCCATCCAGCGGCGCCAGCTCGCGCACATAGCCGGGAATCAGGACGAACATCACCGACGCCGCCACCGACAGCGCCACACCACGACCCGACAACAGCACTGCCGCCTCCGCACACCCGAACTCAAGGTCGGCTATGGCAACACACAGCGTTCAATATTTCAAACACAGTTGCGAGAAATGCGAACGATACAGCGCGCATAAAAAAGCCCCGGTGTGCCGGGGCTGAAACGATCCGCCGAGGCGGACCGGGGGTAAGGCGCAGTCAGTTCGCCAGCAGGGCCAGCAACGACTCGAAATGGATGGCGAGATACAGCAGCGTGGCCTGGTTGGCGAACAGCAACACCGGCAACAGCCAGGCCAGCATCACCAGGGCGCCCTGGTGCAGGGCAATCAGCGCCAGGAACAGCGCCACGCCCAGGTACAGATCGATGATGATCTGCCGCCCCCAGTACAGGCGAGCCATGCCGCGGATGCTCTTGACGATGTTCTCGCGCCGGCTGCAGTGGATCGAGTAGCCGACAAAGGCCAGCCAGGCCAGCCACACCAGCGCCTTGCCCGCCCCCACCAGACCGCTGAAGACCAGCAGCTGGGCATGCCAATGCAGGCCCAGCGCGAGGACGACGAAAACGGCGAACAGCATCCAGGACAACAGGTTCTTCGACATGGCTGACTCCCTTCGCTGGGGCGCCCTGCGCGGGCGCCCGCCTGGATCAATGCAGCTGTTTCAGGGCCTCGCGGCTGAACGGCAGGATGTCGGCTTCGCGACCATCGCGCACCTTCACCGCCCAGTCCGGGTCAACCAGCAGGGCGCGGCCCACGGCCACCAGGTCGAACTCCTGCTTGTTCAGGCGCTCCAGCAGGTTCTCGATGCTGGCCGGCTCGGCCACCTTGTCGGTGTTGACCATGAACTGCAGGAACTCGCCGTCCAGGCCGACGCTGCCGACGGTGATGGTCGGCTTGCCGGTGAGCTGGCGGGTCCAGCCGGCCAGGTTGAGGTCGCTGCCTTCGAACTCCGGCTCCCAGAAGCGGCGGGTCGAGCAGTGGAAGATGTCCACGCCGGCGTCGGACAGCGGCTTGAGGAAGGCACCCAGCTCTTCGGCGGTCTGCACCAGGCGCGCGGTGTAGTCCTGCTGCTTCCACTGGGAGAAGCGGAAGATGATCGGGAAGTCCGGGCCGACGGCGGCGCGCACGGCCTGGATCAGCTCGATGGCGAAGCGCGAACGGTTGGCCAGGTCGCCGCCGTACTCGTCGGTGCGCTTGTTGCTGCCTGCCCAGAAGAACTGGTCGATCAGGTAGCCGTGGGCACCGTGGATCTCCACGCCGTCCATGCCGATGGCCTTGGCGTCGCGGGCGGCCTGGGCGAAGGCGGCGATCACTTCAGCGATGTCGTCCTTGGTCATGCCGTGGACCACCAGGTTACCGTCCTTGACCTTCTCCGACGGGCCGTAGCCCGGCACGCTGGCGTCCGGCTCGGTGCCCAGCTTGCGCACGTTACCCACGTGCCACAGCTGCGGGACGATCTTGCCGCCTTCGGCGTGCACGGCGTCGACCACCTTCTTCCAGCCGGCCAGGGCGTCCTCGCCGTAGAAGCGCGGCACATGCGGATAGCCGTTGGCGGCCTTGTGGCCGACGGTGGTGCCCTCGGTGATGATCAGGCCGACACCGCCGGCGGCGCGGCGGCGGTAGTACTCCACCACCTGGGCGTTGGGCACGCCGCCCGGGGAGAAGGAGCGGGTCATCGGCGCCATGACCACGCGGGTCGGCAGTTCCAGGCTGCCCAGGCGGAAGGGTGCGAACAGGGCTTTGACGGGGGCGGTCATGGTGTCTCCTCTAGCCGGCCAGCTGACCGGTCGTCTCGTCGATGGGCAAAAAAACGCGTCAGGGCCGCAGCAGCAGCTCCAGACGTTGAATGAAGGATTCCAGGGGTTGCAGGCTGCGGCCGACCTTGAGGCGGGCCAGCACGCCCTGCCAGGCGTTGGCGATGAAGGTCGCCAGGTTGTCGCAATCCTCGTCGGCCGCCAGCTCGCCGGCGGCGCGCGCCTGTTCCAGACAGTCACGCAGGATGTCCACCGAGGCCTGCTGGATGCGCTCGACCTCGGCGCCGATGGCCGGCAGCACTTCGCTCATCTCGAAGCTCAGACTGCCGATGAAGCAGTGGTACTCCGGCTGTTCCTGGCGCGAGAAATGCGCCAGCAGCTCGCGGTAATAGCCGAGGATGCGCGCACTGGGGCTCAGCGCGGGGTTGCCCAGGGCCTCGGCGTAACGCGCCAGGCGCGGCCCGTAGACGAACTCCAGGGCCTGCAGGGCGAAGTCTTCCTTGCTGGCGAAGTAGTGGTAGAAGCTGCCTTTGGGGATGCCGGCGGCCTGGACGATCTCCATCACGCCGGTGCCGTGGTAGCCACGCCGGGTCATCACCTGCGAGCCTTTGGCCAGGATCAGGTCGCGCTTGTCGAGTCGGACTGTGCTGTTCATGGCGGAGAGCATATGACCGGTCGTCTCGCCCCGCCCAGCACTATTGATTTTGGTGATTGCGCTCCAGAAGCAGGCCGCGCCAGCGACCGCCGCCGCTCTTGACACGCAGGGTAGGCTGTCACTGAACCCGCGTTTTTTGAGGAGCGCCACATGCATCGCGACGAAGTCAGGGACATCTTCCAGCAGCAGGCCGCCAGCTATGACAGGCAGTGGGCCAAGACGGCGCCGCTCCGCCACTGCCTGCACCTGCTCGTCGACTCGCTGTTCGCCGAGCTGCCGAGCACTGCGCGCATTCTCTGCGTCGGCGTCGGCACCGGTACGGAGCTGGCCCATCTGGCCGCACAGAACCCGGGCTGGCGCTTCACCGCAGTGGAGCCTTCGGCGGCGATGCTCGAAGTGTGCCGGCAACGGGCCGAACGGGAAGGCTTCGCCGCCCGCTGCGACTTCCATGAGGGGTATCTGGAAACGCTGCCGGCAACCGCTGCGCACGACGCGGCCACCTGCTTTCTGGTCTCGCAGTTCATTCTCGAAGCGCAGGCGCGCTCGGCCTTCTTCGCCGAGATTGCCGAACGGCTCAAGCCCGGAGGGCTGCTCGCCAGCTCCGACCTGGCCGCCGACCTGGACTCGGCGGAATGCGAAGTGCTGCTGACGGCCTGGATGCACATGATGGCGGCGGCCGAACTCTCGCCAGAGACCATGGCACGCATGCGCCAGGCCTATGCCAGGGATGTCGGGGTGCTGGCGCCTGAGCGCACCGCGGCGATCATCGCCGCCGGCGGTTTCGCCCTGCCGGTGCCGTTCTTCCAGGCCGGGCTGATCCACGCCTGGCTGGCGCGGCGCGCCTGAGTTCTAGAGCCAGGTGACGTGCTGCTCCAGGGGAAAGCGCAGGCGCGGGTTGTACACGCCCTTCTCGCCCTGCCGGCCGACCGCCAGCAGCATGATCGGGATGGCCTGGCGCGGGATGTCCAGCACCTTGCGCAGGCGCACCTCGTCGAAGCCCTCCATCGGGCAGGTGGCGTAGCCGTGGCTCTGGAAGGCCAGCATCAGGTTCTCGGCGGCCAGCGCCGTGGATTTCACCGCCCAGATGCGCATGTCGGCGCGGCTGTTGGGCCTGCGCATCAGCGGCTTGCGCAGCGCCACCAGGCGTACCAGCTGGCGCTTGAACAGGCCGAGCAGGCCGAGCGGACCCTGGTTGTACTGGAAGGGTGCGGTCTTGGCGTAGAAGTGGCGGATGCGCGCCGGCACCTCGGGCTCCGGCCAGTACTCGACGATATTGGCGCAGGCCTGTTTCCAGGTATCCGGGCGCGCCAGCACGGCGATGATCAGCGGCGCCCTGGCCGCATTCTGGCTCATGCACACCGGGTGCAGGCGCGCCAGCAGCGCCGGGTCGCGCACCACCTGGAAGCTCCAGGGCTGCAGGTTGCAGGAATTGGGCGCCAGCACGGCCAGCTCCAGGCAGTCGCGGATCACCGCGTCGGGCACCGCCTCGGGCAGGAAGCGGCGCACCGAGCGGCGGCTCTCGATCAGCGCACGCAGGGCCTGCGGCGAGGCCGTGGGGCTGAGCTCGTCGGGGGAAAAACTGGTCATCGCGGGCCTCCTCGGCAGAGGTCCCGATTAGGCTACCGGGACGCCGAGGGGGCAAGAGGCCGGTGGGTAATCGGCCGGAGGATTGGCGCAATCAGCCTAGGGCTTTCTCGATGGCCTGGATCAGTGCCGGGTCGTCCGGCGTGGTGCGCGGCGAGAAACGCGCCAGCACACGGCCGTCACGGCCGACCAGGAATTTCTCGAAGTTCCAGGTGATGTCGCCGGGGAACTCGGCGCCCTCGCCCGCCAGCAGGCGGTACAGCGGGTGGCGGTCGTGGCCGTTAACCTCGAGCTTGCTGCCTAGGGGGAAGGTCACCCCGTAGTTGAGGCTGCAGAACTCGCGGATCTCCTCCTCGCTGCCCGGCTCCTGGGCGGCGAACTGGTTGCACGGCAGGCCGAGCACGGTGAAGCCACGTTCGCGGTACTCCTGATAGAGCTTCTCCAGCCCGGCGTATTGCGGGGTCAGGCCGCACTTGGAGGCCACGTTGACCACCAGCACTATCCGGCCCTTGTAAGGCGCCAGGGGCAGGTCCTGGCCGTCCAGTGCACGCAGATTGAGATCGTGAAAAGCACTCATGGCGGACTCCTCGGGGGACAAAAAAGGCGCCCGTGGGCGCCTTTTCGGTTTACTCAGCTTAGCAGCCGGAGTCGAGCCTGGAACGACCATAAGTCGTCTTGCTCGCTCCCATTGGCGATCAGTGGTGATGACCGCCTTCGCCATGGATGTGGCCATGGGCGATCTCTTCGGCATGGGCGTCACGCACGTTGACCACCTTGACCTGGAAGTTCAGGCGCTGACCGGCCAGCGGGTGGTTGCCGTCGACGATCACGTCATCGCCCTCGATGTCGCGGATGGTGACGATCTGCATGCCGCCGTCCGGGCCGGAGGCGTGGAACTGCATGCCCACTTCCAGCTCGTCGACACCTTCGAACATGCTGCGGTTGAGGGTGGCGACCAGCTCGGCGCTGTACTCGCCGTAGGCCTCGCCCGGCTCGATGGCCACGCTCAGCTCGTCGCCGGCCTGCTTGCCCTCGAGGGCCTTTTCCAGGCCGACGATGATGTTGCCGGCACCGTGCAGGTACACCAGCGGGGCGCCGCCGGCGGAGCTGTCGATCACCTCACCGGCATCGTTGGTCAGGGTATAGTCGATGGAGACAGCCTTGTTGGCGGCGATCAGCATGGAGGGAAAACCTTTTGCTAGAGAATGGAAAGGGCTCAAGTTTACCCGCCATACCGGCCGAAAGCGACCGCGGGCCTGACGGACGGGCCATCCGCCTGTTGGGTTTCCACCGGGACGAGGACGGCCACTGGGTCGCCGAGCTGTCCTGCGGCCATACGCAGCACCTGCGCCATCAGCCGCCGTGGCAGAATCGGGCCTGGGTGCTCGACCCGCACGAGCGTCAGCGCCACCTCGGCCAGCCCTTCGCCTGTGGCTGGTGCGCCGCCGCCAAGGCAGAGCAAGTGGATAGGGAGTAGTCATGCCGGCACGCAACATCCTGGTCATCAACTGTGGCAGCTCGTCGATCAAGTTCGCCCTGATCAACAAGGAGCAGCCCGATTTCATTCTCAGCGGCCTGGCCGAACGCCTGGCCAGCCCCGAAGCGGTGCTGCACTGGCAGCACAATGGCGCAAAGGACAGCCTGCTGCTGCAGGGCGGCGACCATCGCGCCGCGCTGCAACACCTGCTGCCGCTGGTGCAGAACGCCACCGGCGGCCAGCTGCACGGCATCGGCCACCGCGTGGTGCACGGCGGCGAGCACTTCACCGCAGCCTGCCGCATCGACACCGTCAGCCTGCTGGCGATTCGCGCCACCTCGCCGCTGGCACCGCTGCACAACCCGGCCAACCTGCAGGGCATCGAGGCGGCGCTCAAGCTCTTCCCCGAGCTGCCACAGGTGGCGGTGTTCGACACCGCCTTCCACCAGAGCCTGCCCGAGCACGCCTATCGCTATGCGCTGCCGGAACACCTGTACCGCGAACACGGCGTGCGCCGCTATGGCTTCCATGGCACCAGCCACCGCTACGTCAGCCAGCGCGCGGCGGAACTGGCCGGGCTGCCTTATACGCGCAGCAGCTGGCTGTCCGCCCACCTGGGCAACGGCTGTTCGACCTGCGCCATAGTCGACGGCCAGAGCCGCGACACCAGCATGGGCCTGACCCCGCTGGAGGGCCTGGTGATGGGCACCCGCAGCGGTGACGTCGACCCCAACCTGCACGGCCACCTGGCCCGCACCCTGGGCTGGAGCCTGGAGCAGATCGACAGCATGCTGAACAAGGACAGCGGCCTGCTCGGCCTGTCCGGCCTGTCCAACGACATGCGCAGCCTGGAGCAGGCCCGCGACCAGGGCCACGCCGGCGCCACCCTGGCCATCGAGGTGTTCTGCTACCGCCTGGCCAAGTCGCTGGCCGCCATGAGTTGCGCCCTGCCGCAGCTGGACGGGCTGATCTTCACCGGCGGCATCGGCGAGAACTCGCCGTTGATCCGCAGCAAGACGGTGGAGCACCTGAAGCTGTTCAATCTGGTCCTCGATGCGCAGGCCAATGCCCGCTGCATTCGCGGCGTCGCCGGCGCCATCGGCGCCCAAGGCCACCCGCGGGTGCTGGTGGTGCCGACCAACGAGGAACGGCAGATCGCCCTCGACACCCTGGCCCTGCTCGATGCCTGAGGCCCTGGCGGGCATTGCCCCCCGCCCATAGGCGCGCCCCCATC
>NZ_QJRX01000005.1 GCF_003205495.1 Aquipseudomonas alcaligenes
GCTTCGCCATCGTGTTCGGCAAGCAGCTGTATGGCGGCCTCGGGCAGAACCCCTTCAACCCGGCCATGCTCGGCTACGTGGTGGTGCTGATCTCCTTCCCCATCCCCATGACCAGCTGGCCGGCGCCGCACAGCGTCGGCGCCTGGGAGGGCGTGCAGCAGATCCTCGGCCTGGCCGCCCTGCCCGACGGCTGGAGCCAGGCCACCGCCCTGGATGCGCTGAAGGTCAACAAGAGCCTGACCATCGACGAGCTGTGGGCACAGAACCCGGCCTTCGGCAGCTTCGGCGGCAAGGCGGTGGAATGGGTCAACCTGGCCTTCCTGCTCGGCGGCCTGCTCCTGCTCTGGAAGAAGGTCATCGGCTGGCACGCCCCGGCCGGCATGCTCGGCGCCCTGTTCGTCATGAGCCTGCTGTTCTGGAACGGCTCGGGCTCGGACTCCAACGGCTCGCCGCTGTTCCACCTGCTGACCGGTGCCACCATGCTCGGCGCCTTCTTCATCGTCACCGACCCGGTCAGCGGTGCCACCAGCAACCTGGGGCGGATCATCTTCGGCGCCGGGGTCGGCATCCTGGTCTACATCATCCGCACCTGGGGTGGCTACCCGGATGGCGTGGCCTTCGCCGTGCTGCTGATGAACCTGGCCGCCCCGACCATCGACTACTACAGCCGCCCGCGCACCTACGGCCACCGCAAGGTCGAGCGCGGCTTCAAGCTGGGAGAATGAGCGTGCTGCCGGAAATCTCCCGTTCCATGCTGAAGAACGCCCTGGTGCTCGGCCTGTTCGCCGTGGCCACCGTGGGCACCGTGGCCGCCATCCAGCAGGGCACCGCCGAACGTATCGCCGCCGCCGAGCGCGAAGCCAGGGTGCAGGCCCTGGCGCAGATTCTGCCGGCCGGCAGCTACGACAACCATCTGCTCGACAGCAGCCGCCTGGTGCAGGACGAGCTGCTCGGCAACAAGAGCCCCACCCCCGCCTACCTGGCCACCCTCGGCGGCCAGCCCAGCGCGGTGATCCTGCAGGTCACTGCGCCTGACGGCTACAGCGGCTCAATCCGCCTGCTGGTCGGGGTGCAGGTCGACGGCCGCCTGGCCGGCGTGCGCACCCTGCAGCACCGCGAAACCCCCGGCCTGGGCGACAAGATCGAACTGGCCAAGAGCCCGTGGGTCCGCAGCTTCGACGGCACCTCCCTGAGCGACCCGGACGAGGCCGGCTGGGCAGTGAAGAAGGACGGCGGCCAGTTCGACCAGTTCGCCGGCGCCACCATCACCCCGCGCGCGGTGGTCAAGGCAGTACACAAGGCGCTGCAATACTTTGACAAGCACAAGGCCGAGTTGCTGGCCCCCGTGGAGACTCCGAATGGCTAGTTACCGCGAAATCGCCATCAACGGCCTGTGGAAGAACAACCCGGGCCTGGTCCAGCTGCTCGGCCTGTGCCCGCTGCTGGGGGTGAGCAACTCGGTGGTCAACGCCCTCGGCATGGCCATCGCCACCGCCCTGGTACTGGCCTGCTCGAACGCCGCGGTGGCGCTGATCCGCCGCCAGGTCACCGATGCCGTGCGCCTGCCGGCCTTCGTCATGATCATCGCCGCGCTGACCACCTGCATCGAGTTGCTGATGCAGGCCTTCACCTACGAGCTGTACCAGATCCTCGGCATCTTCATCCCGCTGATCACCACCAACTGCATCATCCTCGGCCGTGCCGAGGCTTTCGCGGCGAAGAACAGCGTGGCCCACGCCAGCTTCGACGGCCTGATGATGGGGGCCGGCTTCGGCGGCGTGCTGCTGGCCATCGGCGCGGTGCGCGAACTGCTGGGCACCGGCATGCTGTTCGCCAACATGCAGCTGCTGTTCGGCCCCATCGCCGCCGACTGGCAGCTCAACCTGCTGCCCGGTTACCAGGGCTTCCTGCTGGCCATACTGCCGCCGGGCGCCTTCCTCGTCCTCGGCCTGCTGATCGCCCTGAAGAACCGCATCGACGAGCAGCTGGCCGAGCGCGCCAAGGCCGTGGAGCCCGCGGCACCGGCCGCTAGCCGCCGCGTGCGGGTCACCGGGGTGATCGAATGAACGCCGCCAAACGCTTCGAGATCTTCAGCCGACTGCGCGAGGACAACCCGGAACCAAAAACCGAGCTGGCCTACAGCACACCCTTCGAGTTGCTGGTCGCGGTGACCCTGTCCGCCCAGGCCACCGACGTCAGCGTCAACAAGGCCACGGCCAAGCTGTTCCCGGTGGCCAACACGCCGGAGGCCATCTACGCCCTGGGCGTCGAAGGGCTGTCCGAGTACATCAAGACCATCGGTCTGTACAACAGCAAGGCGAAGAACGTCATCGAAGCCTGCCGCATCCTGATCGAAAAGCATGGCAGCGTGGTACCGGATAACCGCGAGGATCTGGAAGCGCTGCCAGGGGTCGGCCGCAAGACCGCCAACGTGGTGCTCAACACCGCCTTCCGCCAGCCGGCCATGGCGGTGGACACGCACATCTTCCGGGTCAGCAACCGCACCGGCATCGCCCCCGGCAAGAACGTGCTGGAGGTGGAGAAGAAGCTGCTCAGGTTCGTGCCCAGGGAGTTCCTGCTGGACGCCCACCACTGGCTGATCCTGCACGGCCGCTACGTGTGCCAGGCGCGCAAGCCGCGCTGTGGCAGCTGTCGCATCGAAGACCTGTGCGAATACAAGGCCAAGACTTCCGACGATTGATTGGCCATTGATCCAGCCAATATCACGATTGAAAAAATCTTTTTTACCGGCCCTGGCTTTGTCGCTATAAGGTGCGCCATCAGCATTCCGCAATCTGGAGTGGGCCCGATGAGCACAGTCAAAGAAGACCTCGAACTCGACGAAGACCTGGTCGTGGAAGAAGCCGACGACAGCGGTGAGCGCGTGGTGGAAGTCGCCAAGACCAACCTGACCAAGCGCCGCATCATCGACAACTACCTCGAAGAGCGTCGCCTGCAGAAGCAGCTCAACGACTACGACTTCGACCTCTGAACCAGCCCATGAAAAAGCCCCGCCAGTGCGGGGCTTTTGCTTTCAGCCTACCGCCTGCAAGCGGTGACGCTCGAGCTTGTTGGCATACATGGCGGCATCGGCCTGGGTGAGCAGACTGTCCAAACCCTCCCCATGCCGCAACGAGGATTCGGCCAGGCCGACACTCAGCGACAGCTGTCGACCGGTGTTGCGCTGAAACATCCGCAGCGCTGCCTGCAGGCGCTTCAGCACATCCTCGCCACTGTTGTAGTCGCTGGCCAGCACGACGAACTCGTCGCCACCCAGGCGCGCCACCACATCGGTGCTGCGGAACAGCGAGCGCAGCAGCTGGGCGGCATCGATCAGCATGGCGTCGCCAGCGGCATGACCGAAGCGATCATTGGTCAGCTTCAGATAGTCCAGATCGGCATACAGCAGCAGGCAGCGCCCCTGGCGACGACGCGCCGCCTCCAGTTCGCGCTCGGCCAGCAGGAGGAAGCCGCGCCGGTTGTACAGCCCGGTCAGTTCGTCGGTCAGCGACAGCTGGCGCACCGCCTGCTCGGCCAGCTCGCGCTCGCGGATCTCGCGCTGCAGGCGACGATTGGTCTCAGTCAGCTGCGCGGTGCGCTCCGCCACCCGCTGCTCCAGTTCGGCATAGACCTGAATGTTCTCCAGGGCGATGGAAGTGGAATCGGCCAGCGCCTGCAGCAGCTCCACCTGGGCGTCACTGGCCTGGTGCCAGCTGGCCCAGTAGGTGCCGATGGCCCCTATCGGGTCGAGGGTGCGGATCGGCACCATGACCAGGCTCTTGACGAAGGTCGGCCGGTAGGCGTCCTGGGGGACACGTGGGTCCTGGTAGATATCGGGAATGACCGTGGCCTGGCGGTGCTGCATCACCCAGCCGCTGATGCATAGCTCCAGAGGAAAGCGCTGCCCCTTCCACAGGGGCGAGATGGCATCCTCGTCGCGGTAGTGACAGCAATCGCCATCGCGCAGGACGAAAGTGGCGCCGTCGGCGCCGGTCAGCCCGCGGGCCGCCTGGCGGACGATCTCCGCCACGCGATCCACATCCCTAGCCATCGACAGCTCCTGCACCGCCCGGATCAGGCGGTAGGCATGCTTGTCAGTAGCCATGAGCAACTCCTGAGAGTCCACTCGATTGATAAGCCATTACTTGAAGCCTAGCAGTTTTCAGTCGCTGCGCTTGGGCGACAGCAGCTCGATCTTGTAGCCGTCCGGGTCCTCGACGAAGGCCAGGATGCTGGTACCGTGCTTCATCGGCCCCGGCTCGCGGGTGATCTTGCCGCCACGCGAGCGGATGTCCTCGCAGGCCTTGTAGACGTCTTCCACTTCCAGGGCGATGTGGCCGTAACCGGTGCCGAGCTCGTACTGGTCGACGCCCCAGTTGTAGGTCAGCTCGATCACGCTGTTCTCGGCCTCGTTGCCGTAGCCGACGAAGGCCAGGGTGAACTGGCCGTCCGGGTAGTCCTTGCGGCGCAGCAGGGTCATGCCCAGCACTTCGGTGTAGAAGGCGATGGAACGGTCCATGTCGCCGACGCGCAGCATGGTATGCAGCAGTCTCATCAGGTTTTACCTCTTCGTAAAAACAGAACCCCGGCTCGTGGCCGGGGTTCGTCTGGCACGGGCGTTCAGCTTATCAGAACAGCTTGCGGCCCTTGCCGGCGGCGATGCGCATGCGCAGGGCGTTGAGCTTGATGAAGCCGGCCGCGTCCGCCTGGTTGTAGGCGCCGCCGTCTTCCTCGAAGGTCGCGATGTTGGCGTCGAACAGCGAGTCGTCGGACTTGCGGCCGACCACGATGACGTTGCCCTTGTACAGCTTCAGGCGCACCACGCCGTTCACGTTGGCCTGCGAGGCGTCGATCATCTGCTGCAGCATCAGACGCTCCGGGCTCCACCAGTAGCCGGTGTAGATCAGGCTGGCGTACTTGGGCATCAGCTCGTCTTTCAGATGGGCCACTTCGCGATCCAGGGTGATCGACTCGATGGCGCGGTGGGCGCGCAACATGATGGTGCCACCGGGGGTCTCGTAACAGCCGCGCGACTTCATGCCGACGTAGCGGTTCTCGACGATATCGAGGCGGCCGATGCCGTTGGCGCCGCCGATGCGGTTCAGCTCGGTGAGCACCTGGGCCGGGGTCATTTCCTTGCCGTCGATGGCGACGATGTCGCCCTTGCGGTAGGTCAGCTCGATATAGGTCGGGGCGTCCGGGGCCTTCTCCGGGGAGACGGTCCACTTCCACATGTCTTCTTCGTGCTCGGTCCAGGTGTCTTCCAGCACGCCGCCCTCGTAGGAGATGTGCAGCAGGTTGGCGTCCATGGAGTACGGCGACTTCTTCTTGCCGTGGCGCTCGATCGGGATGGCGTGCTTCTCGGCGTAGTCCATCAGCTTCTCGCGCGACAGCAGGTCCCACTCGCGCCAGGGGGCGATCACCTTCACGCCCGGCTTCAACGCGTAAGCGCCCAGCTCGAAACGCACCTGGTCGTTACCCTTGCCGGTGGCGCCGTGGGAGATGGCGTCGGCGCCGGTCTCGTTGGCGATCTCGATCAGGCGCTTGGCGATCAGCGGGCGGGCAATGGAGGTACCCAGCAGGTACTCGCCTTCGTAGATGGTGTTGGCGCGGAACATCGGGAAGACGAAGTCGCGGACGAATTCTTCGCGCAGGTCGTCGATGTAGATTTCCTTGACGCCCATGGCCTGAGCCTTGGCGCGGGCCGGCTCGACCTCCTCGCCCTGACCGAGGTCGGCGGTGAAGGTCACCACTTCGCAGTTATAGGTGTCTTGCAGCCACTTGAGGATCACCGAGGTGTCCAGGCCACCGGAATAGGCCAGAACTACCTTCTTAACGTCCGCCATGCCAATCAACTCCACGGGGTTGTACGGAAAACCGGGGATTCTACCGGCCAGGACGGCCGATTTACAGGGGCGCGACAGACACGGGCGACAAAGCGACAGATTTGTTCGTCGGTGCGACTCAGGAGGCGGTCGTCGGTGCCGCTGGAGCGGCCGGTGCCGGCGCAGGCTCGGTGGCCGCCGGCGGGGCCGGTTCGGGAGCCGGTTCGGGCACCGGCTCGCGGGACAGGGTCATGGTCACCCGGCGGTTCTTCGCCCGGTTGGCCTCGCTGTTGTTCGGCACCAGCGGATAACGCTCGCCATGGAAGCGCACCACTATCTGCTCCGCCGGTATGCCATTGGCCTTGAGGTATTCCTCGACGGCCAGCGCCCGGCGCCGCGACAGATCACGGTTGCTCAGGCGGTTGCCGCTGTTGTCGGAGTGGCCGTCGAGCTGGATGCGATTGACGCTGGGATCGGCCTTGATGAAGTCGAGGATGATGTCCAGCTTGGCCTGGGCCAGCGGCTCCAGCGTCGCGCCACTGGGAAAGTCGAGCTGGGTCTGGCGAATCTGGTCGAAGTTGACCGGCAGCAGGCCGGCGGTGCACTTGAGGTAATCGTTGTAGGCCTGGTTGAAGCGCACAGGCAGCAGCCGTACCTCCAGGCTGTCGCCGCCCTGCAGGGTACGGTGGCGCACCAGCGGGCTACGCCCTTCCATCAGCCCGGTGAGCAGTCTTCCGGCCTGCTCCTGGCTGCTGTTGAAAGGTACCAGGCCGCTACCGACACTGAGCGCCCCCAGATTGATATCGCCGCGCCCCGGCTGCCAGGGTGCCGCCGCCGCCAGCAGGGTTGCCGAACCGGTCCCCATCCAGCGCTCGTTCATCTTGACCCGGAAGGTGGCCTGCTCGCCGGCACGGCGCACGAACTCACCACTGCCGAAGTCGGCAATCGGCTGACTCAGGCGGCATTCGAACTGGTCACCCTCGACCTTCCACTCCACCTTCTCCATGCGCGTCTGGAAGGTAATGGCCGCAGCCGGCATGCACCAGGGCAGGCAGGCGAGCAGGCTGAGCAGGAGGAAGCTGGGCTGGCGCAAGGTCGGCTCCGAGGGGAGATGCGGCTATCACAGCCCATATCGGCGGCGGCGCTGGAAACTTGAAAGGCAGAAGGGGGCGCACGAAACGGGAACAGCCACCGAGGCAAAACTGGTAGCATTCGCAGCACGTTTCACCTGCCGGGAACTCCCATGTCCGACCGCCTTACCCTGCTGCGCCCAGACGACTGGCACATCCACCTGCGCGATGGCGCCGTCCTGCAGCACACCGTCCGCGATGTCGCGCGGACCTTCGCCCGCGCCATCATCATGCCCAACCTGGTACCGCCGGTGCGCACCGCCGCCGAGGCCGAGGCCTATCGTGCACGCATCCTGGCCGCTCGCCCGGCCGGCAGCCGCTTCGAGCCGCTGATGGTGCTCTACCTCACCGACAAGACCACAGCCGCCGACGTGCAGGCCGCCAAGGCCAGCGGCTTCGTGCATGCCGCCAAACTCTACCCGGCCGGTGCCACCACCAACTCCGACTCCGGTGTGACCAGCATCGACAACATCTTCCCGGTGCTCGAAGCCATGGCCGAGGTCGGCCTGCCGCTGCTGGTACATGGCGAGGTGACCCGCGCCGAGGTCGACGTATTCGACCGCGAGAAGCGCTTCATCGACGAGCACCTGACTCGCGTGGTCGCGCGTTTCCCGAGCCTGAAGGTGGTGTTCGAGCACATCACCACCGGCGACGCGGCGCAGTTCGTGCGCGAGGCTCCGGCCAACGTCGGCGCCACCATCACCGCCCACCACCTGTTGTACAACCGCAACCACATGCTGGTCGGCGGCATCCGCCCGCACTTCTATTGCCTGCCGATCCTCAAGCGCAACACCCACCAGGATGCCCTGCTGGATGCCGCCACCAGCGGCAACCCGAAGTTCTTCCTCGGCACCGACTCGGCGCCGCACGCCAAGCACGCCAAGGAAGCCGCCTGCGGCTGCGCCGGCTGCTACACCGCGCACGCCGCCATCGAGCTGTACGCCGAAGCCTTCGAGCAGCGCAACGCGCTGGACAAGCTGGAAGGCTTCGCCAGCTGCCACGGCCCGGATTTCTACGGCCTGCCGCGCAACACCGACCGCATCACCCTGGTCCGTGAGGACTGGGTCGGCCCGACCGAACTGCCGCTGGGCGAGCAGGTCGTGATTCCCCTGCGCGCCGGCGAGAAGCTGCGCTGGCGCCTGCAGGAGGACCAGGCATGAGCGAGGAACAGTTCGACGACGAACTCGACGGCAGCCTGCCGTCCGGCCCGCGCCACCCGATGGCGGCACGCTTCCGCGGCTACCTGCCGGTGGTGGTGGACGTCGAGACCGGCGGTTTTAACTGCGCCACCGACGCCCTGCTGGAGATCGCCGCCACCACCATCGCCATGGACGAAGGTGGCTTCCTCTATCCGGACCACACCCACTTCTTCCGCATCGAGCCCTTCGAGGGCGCCAACATCGAGGCGGCGGCGCTGGAGTTCACCGGCATCAAGCTGGATCACCCGCTGCGCCAGGCGGTGAGCGAGGAGCATGCGCTGACCGAGATCTTTCGCGGCCTGCGCAAGTCGATCAAGGCCAATGGCTGCAAGCGCGCCATCCTGGTAGGCCACAACAGCAGCTTCGACTTGGGCTTCCTCAACGCCGCGGTGGCCCGTTGCGACATCAAGCGCAACCCCTTCCACCCCTTCTCCAGCTTCGACACCGCCACCCTGGCCGGCCTCGCCTACGGCCAGACCGTGCTGGCCAAGGCCTGCCAGGCCGCCGGCATCGACTTCGACGGCAAGGAGGCGCACTCGGCGCGCTACGACACCGAGAAGACCGCGGAGCTGTTCTGCGGCATCGTCAACCGCTGGAAGGAAATGGGCGGCTGGGACGAGTTCGACCAGTAGGCATCACCCGTGCAGACAAGAAACCGGCCCAGGCCGGTTTTTTGTTGCCCGCGCCTGGCCGGCCAGCGCTCGCAATCCTGCCCGGAGCGCCCAGGCGCAGTGTTTCCGGAAACAAACGCAATGCGGCAGTGAAGATTTCTCTTCAATCTTTGACAAGCATTCTCATTAACATTAGTATCCTTCGCCAACAGCCATTCCACCTCCTGACTAGAGCCTGCAGCATGTACGTTTGCCTGTGCCACGGTGTGACAGACGGTCAAATTCGCGAAGCCATCTACGAAGGTTGCTGCAGCTATCGTGACGTGCGCGACAGCCTCGGCGTCGGCACCCAGTGCGGCAAGTGCGCCTGCCTGGCCAAGCAGGTGGTGCGCGACACCCTCGGCGAGCTGCAGAGCGGCCAGGCCGCCCTCGCCTGCCAGGCCAGCTTCGTCGCCGCCTGAAGCTCGTACATACGAAAAAGCCGGACCCAGGTCCGGCTTTTTTATGCCCGCAGGAAAACCTCAGACCTGAGGCACGCCACTGTGGAAGCGGAATTCGATATCGGGCGATTCGATCAGCTCACGCTCGGCCTCGCGTACCCGCACGACGACGGCATCGACATCGCGCGCCTCGCCATACTGGTAGGCCAGCTTGAGATAGCCTTGGAAATGCCGGGCCTCGGACTTGAGCAGGCCGCCATAGAACTTGCCCAGTTCCTCGTCCAGGTGCGGCACCAGGGCCTCGAAGCGCTCGCAGCTGCGCGCCTCGATGAAAGCCCCGACCACCAGGGTATCCACCAGCTTGTGCGGCTCATGGCTGCGCACCAGCTTGCGCAGCCCCGAGGCATAGCGCGAGGCAGACACGGGGCGCAGCTCGATGCGACGCTTCTTCATGATGCGCAGCACCTGCTCGTGGTGCACCAGTTCCTCGCGGGCCAGGCGCGACATGAAGTTGATCAGGTCCAGCTGCTGGTTGTACTTGGCGATCAGCGCCATGGCGGTGGAGGCCGCCTTGAACTCGTTGTTCTTGTGGTCGATCAGCAGGGTTTCCTGGTCGGCCAGGGCCGCCTCGACCCAGGCGCCGGGCGTGGAACAGGCGAGAAATTGCGGAATATCGGGCAGAGTCACGGGGAACTATCCACTGCAGAGGATGCTGGCAGGCTGGGCCGGGGCGGGCCATTATACGGGGGAAGGCGCGCGGGGCCAGCGATGCCGTGATGCAGGTCAAGACCGCCGCCAGCGGCCGCCTCTATAGTGGGCTGCATTCAAGCACCTCAAGCACAGGGAGACGCTCATGCAAGCCATACGCAGCATTCTGGTGGTGATGGACCCGCAACATCCCGAAGTCCTGGCGATGAAACGCGCCAAGCTGATCGCCAGCGTGACCCAGTCGCACCTGCACCTGCTGGTCTGCGACAAGAAGGGCGACCACAGCGCCTTCCTCACCGAACACCAGGCGGCCCTGCAGCAGGAAGGCTTCGACGTGAGCATCCAGCAGGCCTGGCACGAGAGCCTGTATCAGACCATCATCGTGGTGCAGCAGGCCGAGGGCTGTGGCCTGGTGGTCAAGCAGCACGTGCCGGACAATCCGCTGAAGAAGGCCATCCTCACCCCCGAGGACTGGAAGCTGCTGCGCTACTGCCCGGGCCCGGTGCTGATGGTCAAGACCGACACGCCCTGGACCGGTGGCGTGATCCTGGCCGCAGTGGATGTCGGCAACAGCGATGCCGAGCACCGTACCCTGCACTCCGGCATCGTCAGCCATGGCTACGACATCGCCAACCTGGCCAAGGGCACCCTGCACGTGATCAGCGCACACCCCTCGCCCATGCTCTCGGCGGCCGACCCGACCTTCCAGCTCAAGGAGACCATCGAGGCGCGCTACCGCGAGCAGTGCAAGGCCTTCCAGGCCGAGTACGACGTCAGCGACGAGCGCCTGCACGTCGAGGAAGGCCCGGCCGATGTGCTGATTCCCTTCACCGCCAACAAGCTCAGCGCAGTGGTCACGGTGATCGGCACCGTGGCGCGCACCGGCCTGTCCGGGGCGCTGATCGGCAACACCGCCGAGGTGGTGCTGGATGCCCTGGAAAGCGATGTGCTGGTGCTCAAGCCGGATGAGATCATCGCCCACCTGGAAGAGCTGGTCGCCCAGCGCTGAGCCGCGCCCCCATGAAAAAAGCCGCCCGCGGGCGGCTTTTTTCATGGCCTCGTCTCAGACCCGGACTTCCACGCCCTCACGCAGGAAGCGCGGCGCTATGTAGCGCTCGTAGTGCGCCTCGGAGAGCAGGAAGAACTCGCGATCGATGGCCTCACGCAGCGCCGGCAGCTCCCAGTCGCGGAACTCCGGCAGCAGGACCAGGCCATAGGCATCCAGGCGGCTGATCAGGCGCGAGGCGCGGGCGATCAGCTGGTAGGCCCAGCAATACTCGGACTGCTCGGGCACGAAACGCACCTGATGCTGCTCCAGCTGGGCACGCAGGCGCTGCGGATCGAATACCTCGACCTTGCCCTGCATTACCTGCACCAGCAGCACTTCCAGGCGCCGCCAGACCGCGCGCTTCTCGTCCTCGCCATAGGCGTTCCAGTTCACCACCTCATGATGGAAACGCTTGCAGCCGCGGCATACCTGGTCGCCGTAGACGGTGGAACAGAGGCCGACGCAGGGCGTCTTGATGCGCTGATTGGACATGGGCGAGGAGAAACGGGCGCTGTGAAACGGCGGTCCATGATAGCGACTCCCCCGGGCAGGGTCACCATGACCCACCAGACCTTTGTCGACTTGCCAGACAAGCGACAAGCAGTAGCCTGGGAACCCGATCGGATCGGGGTTCGCGCTTAACTTTGGCGTCCCGTTCCAGTAGAATCGGGCCGCCTTTCTAGGCGTCGATGTCCGTCAGAAGCTGTTTTCAAAGCGTCACGAGCACAGTTATCCGCCAGGAACGATGTTGGCGCCGGGTTCAGCGGAACCCGCGCCAGCCCTCATCCCTCTCGCTTCCTGCGGCGTAAAACTTTGAAAGCAGCTTCTAGTATGAGGCTGTCGACCCGCCGGCCAGTGCGCTCACAAAGCGCAGCGGCGCGACGGGCGACGGTTTTATGGATGAGCGTTGCGGGCCACCGCGACCACTGATGAGGGTAATAACTGTGCTTGAAGCCTATCGCAAACACGTAGAAGAGCGCGCCGCACTGGGCATCGTGCCCCAGCCGCTGAACGCCGAGCAAACCGCAGGCCTGGTCGAGCTGCTGAAGAACCCGCCGGCAGGCGAAGAAGCCTTCCTCGTTGACCTGATCACCAATCGAGTTCCCGCTGGCGTGGACGAAGCCGCCTACGTCAAGGCCGGCTTCCTGTCCGCCCTGGCCAAGGGCGAAGTCAGCTCCCCGCTGCTCTCCAAGACCCGTGCCGTCGAGCTGCTGGGCACCATGCAGGGTGGCTACAACATCACCACCCTGGTCGAGCTGCTGGACAATGCCGAGCTGGCCACCGTTGCCGCCGAGCAACTCAAGCACACCCTGCTGATGTTCGACGCCTTCCACGACGTCGCCGAGCGTGCCAAGAAGGGCAACGCCGCCGCCAAGGCCGTGATGCAGTCCTGGGCCGAGGGCGAGTGGTTCCAAAACCGCCCTGCCGTTCCGGAAAAAGTCACCCTGACCGTATTCAAGGTCACCGGCGAAACCAACACCGACGACCTGTCGCCGGCCCCGGATGCCTGGTCGCGCCCGGACATCCCGCTGCACGCCCTGGCCATGCTGAAGATGGCCCGCGACGGCATCAACCCGGACCAGCCGGGTTCCGTCGGCCCCATCAAGCAGATGGAAGCGCTGAAGGCCAAGGGCTACCCGGTGGCCTACGTCGGTGACGTGGTCGGTACCGGTTCCTCGCGCAAGTCCGCCACCAACTCGGTGCTGTGGTTCTTCGGCGACGACATCCCCTTCGTGCCGAACAAGCGCGCCGGTGGTTTCTGCTTCGGCACCAAGATCGCCCCGATCTTCTACAACACCATGGAAGACGCCGGCGCCCTGCCGATCGAATTCGACTGCACCAACCTGGCCATGGGCGACGTCATCGACGTGTACCCGTACAAGGGTGAAGTGCGCCGCAACGGCAGCGACGAGCTGGTCACCACCTTCCAGCTGAAGACCGACGTGCTGCTCGACGAAGTCCGCGCCGGCGGCCGTATTCCGCTGATCATCGGCCGCGGCCTGACCGAGAAGGCCCGCGCCGAGCTGGGCCTGGCCCCGTCCACCCTGTTCAAGAAGCCGGAATCCCCGGTCGACAGCGGCAAGGGCTTCACCCTGGCGCAGAAGATGGTCGGTCGCGCCTGCGGCCTGCCGGAAGGCAAGGGCGTGCGCCCGGGCACCTACTGCGAGCCGAAGATGACCACCGTCGGCTCCCAGGACACCACCGGCCCGATGACCCGCGACGAGCTGAAGGACCTGGCCTGCCTGGGCTTCTCCGCCGACCTGGTGATGCAGTCCTTCTGCCACACCGCCGCCTATCCGAAGCCGATCGACGTCACCACCCACCACACCCTGCCGGACTTCATCATGACCCGCGGCGGCGTGTCCCTGCGTCCGGGCGACGGCATCATCCACAGCTGGCTGAACCGCATGCTGCTGCCGGACACCGTCGGTACCGGTGGCGACTCGCACACCCGCTTCCCGCTGGGCATCTCCTTCCCGGCCGGTTCCGGCCTGGTGGCCTTCGCCGCCGCCACCGGCGTGATGCCGCTGGACATGCCGGAATCCGTACTGGTGCGTTTCAAGGGCAAGCTGCAACCGGGCATCACCCTGCGTGACCTGGTCCATGCCATCCCCTACTACGCCATCCAGCAGGGCCTGCTGACCGTCGAGAAGAAGGGCAAGAAGAACATCTTCTCCGGCCGCATCCTCGAGATCGAAGGTCTCAACGAGCTGACCGTCGAGCAGGCTTTCGAGCTGTCCGACGCCTCCGCCGAGCGTTCCGCTGCCGGTTGCACCATCAAGCTGCCGGAAAGCGCCATCGCCGAGTACCTGAAGTCCAACATCACCATGCTGCGCTGGATGATCGGTGAAGGCTACGGCGATGCCCGTACCCTGGAGCGTCGCGCCCAGGCCATGGAAGCCTGGCTGGCCAAGCCGCAACTGCTGGAAGCCGACAAGGACGCCGAGTACGCCGCCGTGATCGAGATCGATCTGGCCGACGTCAAGGAGCCGATCCTGTGCGCCCCGAACGATCCGGACGACGCCCGCCTGCTGTCCAGCGTGCAGGGTCGCAAGATCGACGAAGTGTTCATCGGTTCGTGCATGACCAACATCGGTCACTTCCGCGCTGCCGGCAAGCTGCTGGACAAGGTCAAGGGCGGTATCCCGACCCGTCTGTGGCTGGCTCCGCCGACCAAGATGGACCAGCACCAGCTGACCGAGGAAGGCTACTACGGCATCTACGGCAAGGCCGGCGCGCGCATGGAAATGCCGGGTTGCTCGCTGTGCATGGGTAACCAGGCGCGCGT
Source organism: Aquipseudomonas alcaligenes (assembly GCF_003205495.1). Lineage (GTDB taxonomy): Bacteria > Pseudomonadota > Gammaproteobacteria > Pseudomonadales > Pseudomonadaceae > Aquipseudomonas > Aquipseudomonas alcaligenes_B. Next base: position 14,251 of record NZ_QJRX01000005.1, read on the forward strand.
GCAGACCGGTGCCACTGTGGTCTCCACTTCCACCCGTAACTTCCCGAACCGCCTGGGCGACGCCACTGACGTCTTCCTGGCCTCGGCCGAGCTGGCCGCCGTTTCCTCGATCATCGGCAAGCTGCCGACCGTCGAGGAGTACATGGCCTACGCGAAGGATATCGACAGCATGGCTGCCGACATCTACCGCTACCTGAGCTTCGACCAGATCGCCGAGTACCGCGAAGCAGCGGCCAACGCGAAGATCCCGGTCATCCAGGCCTGAGCCTAGCCGAATGAAGAAGCCCCGCCCCGTGCGGGGCTTTTTCTTGACGCAGCTCAGCCGCTCGCCCCCAGGCCCGGCTAGAGTGATGGATAGCCTCTCCAGCCCAGGAGCCCGCCATGAAACGCACCCTCTGCATCACCCTGCTCTGCCTGTTTGGCCTCGTCGGCTGCGCCAGCGAGTACATCATCACCACCAGCGATGGCCAGATGCTGGTCAGCCACGGCAAACCGGAATTCGACAAGGACACCGGCATGCTCGAATTCGAGGACAGCGAAGGCCGCAAGCAGCAGATCCCCCAGGCCAACGTGAGGCAGATGCTGGAACGCTGACTCGCCCGTGCTCTGCGCAAACCCCGCTTCGGCGGGGTTTTGCGTCTCTGGCATATGGTTTGCAAAGTTGTAGTCAGCAGAACTTTCTCCAACGGCGGAGTCAGTTCACAGACAATGGCGTCGTTTCCGGCCACCGCCCCGCGGCGGCCAGGAACGGCGCCTTTTTGTTCAACGGCGGAACAAAGACATGACCGACAGCAGCACCACCCGAAGCGATGCCCTGGCCTGGGTCGCGGGCAGCGATGCCCCGGAAAAGAGCGCACTGAATCTGGGCTTCATGGCCCTGACCGACTCCGCCTCGCTGATCGTCGCCGCCACGCAGGGCTTCGCCCAGCCCTACGGCCTGACCCTCAACCTGCAGCGCCAGGCCTCCTGGGCCGGCCTGCGCGACCGCCTGCTGAGCGGCGAGCTGGATGCCGCGCAGATGCTCTACGGTCAGGTCTACGGCATCGACCAGGGGCTCGGCGGCCCGGCTACCGAGATGGCCATTCTCATGGGCCTGTGCCAGAACGGCCAGGCCATCAACCTGTCGCAGCCGCTCAAGCAGGCTGGCGTGACCAGTGCCAAGGCACTGGCCGCACGCGTGCGCCAAGGTGGTGCAAAGCTCACCTTCGCCCAGACCTTCCCCACCGGCACCCATGCCATGTGGCTGTACTACTGGCTGGCGGCCCAGGGCATCCATCCGCTGGAGGACGTCAGCACCGTGGTGGTGCCGCCCTCGCAGATGGTCGCCCACCTGCGCGCGGCCCGTATCGACGGCTTCTGCGCCGGCGGCCCCTGGGGCGCCCTGGCGGTCGAGGAAGAGCAGGGCTTCACCCTGGCCACCAGCCAGGACATCTGGGCCGACCACCCGGAAAAGGTGCTGGGCGTGACTCGCGCATTCGCCGAACAGTACCCTAACACCGCCCGCGCCCTGACCATGGCCGTGCTGGAGGCCAGCCGCTTCATCGACGAGAGCGAGGAGAACAAGCGCGGCACCGCGCAGCTGATCAGCGGCAGCGAGTACGTCGACGCCCCGCTCTCGGCCATCGCCCCGCGCTTCCTCGGCCAGTACGAGGACGGCCTCGGCCACGCCTGGCTGGACGCCCATCCGCTGCGCTTCTTCGCCGGCGGCGAAGTGAACATGCCGTGGCTGTCCGACGGCATCTGGTTCCTCACCCAGTTCCGCCGCTGGGGCCTGCTCAGGGACGATCCGGACTACCTCGGCATCGCCCGCCGCATCCACCGTCTGGACCTCTACCGCAGCGCCGCCGAGGCCCTGGGCGTGCAGGTGCCGGAACACGCGATGCGCCGCTCCACCCTGCTCGATGGCAGCACCTGGGACGGCAGCGACCCGGCCGGCTACGCCCGCTCCTTCGCCATTCATGCGCGCGCCGACAGCGCCGCCGCCATCGCCCTGTAACGGATCGAGATAGAAACCAGATGCTACGCATACTCCTGATCAACGATACGCCGAAGAAGGTCGGCCGCCTGAAGAGTGCGCTGATCGAGGCCGGTTTCGAGGTGATCGACGAATCCGGGCTGACCATCGACCTGCCCGAGCGGGTCGAGGCGGTGCGCCCCGACGTCGTGCTGATCGACACCGAGTCGCCCGGCCGCGACGTGATGGAACAGGTGGTGCTGGTGACCCGCGACCAGCCGCGACCGATCGTCATGTTCACCGACGAGCACGACCCGCAGGTGATGCGCCAGGCCATCCAGTCCGGGGTCAGCGCCTACATAGTCGAGGGCATCCAGGCCGAGCGCCTGCAGCCGATCCTCGACGTGGCCATGGCCCGCTTCGAGAGCGACCAGGCCCTGCGTGCCCAGTTGCAGGCGCGCGACGCCCAGCTGGCCGAGCGCAAGCGCATCGAACTGGCCAAGGGCCTGTTGATGAAGATGAAGAGCTGCAACGAGGAGGACGCCTACACCCTGATGCGCCGCCAGGCCATGAGCCGCCAGCAGAAGCTGATCCAGGTGGCCGAGCAGATCATCGCCATGCACGACATGCTCGGTGAATGACCGCCCGGGCGGTACAACTGTACCGCCCGAAAGCCAACTGTTACCCCCGCTGCAATGGCACAGAGACCCACTGTACGGTTACCTGCAGACAACTGTGTATCTGCTGCAACGGCCGGCCACTGGCTATCGTGAAGGCATATCCCAGCCTGTCACGGACCCGCCATGAGCCTTGATGAACGCCAGCTGCTCGCCGCAGCCGACCGCCGCGCCCTCGCCTACTTCGACGCCACCCCCGAGCGCAGGGTCTTCCCCGACGCCGCCGCCATTGCTGCGCTGGGCGCCTTCGACCAGGCGCTGCCACAGCGCGGCCAGGAGCCCGAGCAGGTACTGCGGCAGCTCGACGAAGTCGGCTCGCCGGCCACCGTGGCCAGCAACGGCCCGCGCTACTTCGGCTTTGTCATCGGCGCCACCCTGCCGGCCGCCGCTGCTGCCGAACGCCTGGTTCTGGCCTGGGACCAGTGCGCCTCCTCCTTCGACAACTCGCCGGCCGCCGACCGCCTGGAGAAAGTCGCCGGGCGCTGGGTCTGCGAAGCCCTCGGCCTACCCCGCGAGAGCGCCGTCGGTTTCGGCACCAGCGCCACCGCCTGTACCCTGGCCTGCCTCTCGGCAGCCCGCCGTACGCTGCTGGCCCGCCTGGGCTGGGACTTCGACGCCGACGGCCTGATGGGCGCGCCGGAGATCCGCGTGGTGCTCTCGGAAACCGCGCACATAACCGTGAAGAAGGCCCTGCGCATCCTCGGCTTCGGCATGAACCGCCTGCACTACGCCGCGGTCGATGCCCACGGGCGTATCGACCCGGCGCGCCTGCCGGCGCTGGACGCGCGCACCCTGCTGATCCTGCAGGCCGGCGAAGTCAACACCGGCGAGTTCGACCACTTTGCCGAGCTAATCCCCAGGGCCCGCGAGGCCGGCGCCTGGGTACATGTCGACGGCGCCTTCGGCCTGTGGGCCAGGGCTTCCTCTTCGGCGCACCTGGCCGAGGGTGTGGAGCTGGCCGATAGCTGGACCAGCGACGGCCACAAGTGGCTGAACACCCCCTATGACAGCGCCATGGCCATCTGCCGCGACGCCGACGCCCTGGCCGCGGCGATGAACAGCGATGCCGCCTACGCCACGGCGAGCAAGGATGCGCAGAAGAACCTGACCCTGGAATTCTCCCGCCGCGCCCGTGGCGTGGCGATCTGGGCGGCGCTGGCCAGCCTCGGCCGCGACGGCCTGCGCGAGATGATCGACCGCCATATCCGCCAGGCCGGCGAGCTGGCCGAGGCTCTGCGCGCCGGTGGCTACCAGGTGCTCAACCGCGTGGTGCTCAACCAGGTACTGGTGCGCGGCGACTCGGATGAGCAGACCGTCGCCATCCGCGAAGCGGCCCAGGCCAGCGGCGAGGTCTGGTTCGGCCCGACCATCTGGCAGGGCCGCCCGGCCTTCCGCCTCAGCCTGTCGTCCTGGCGCACCCGGGACGCGGACGTGCAGGCCCTGGCCGATCTGCTGCTGCGCCTGAAGCGACAGCTCTGACGCGGCAACTCCCCTCTCCCACACGTGGGAGAGGGGCTGGGGAAGAGGGAGTTGGCTCAAAGCCCCTCTCCCCAGCCCTCTTCCGTAAACGGGAGAGGGAGCAAAGCGAGCCGTACCTACCCCACTCACTGTTATGGGGATAGGTAAGAAGATCGCAACCAGGCTCTGACAACTGCTCCGCCCCATTGCCGCAGAACTGCTCTGGACAACGGCAGGCCCGCCCCCTTATCTTCGCGCCAGGCCACACGCAGGTGGCCTGCGTCGCTCGGACGGTTCCGGGCGCTTACGTACTTCGAGGACAGCATGGCCGACAACGCCAAGCGCCGCTTTGCGCGCATCGATCGTCTCCCCCCCTACGTTTTCAACATCACCGCCGAACTGAAGATGGCCGCCCGCCGCCGTGGCGAGGACATCATCGACTTCAGCATGGGCAATCCGGACGGCGCCACCCCGCCGCACATCGTCGAGAAGCTGGTGCAGGTCGCCCAGCGCGAAGACACCCACGGCTACTCCACCTCCCGCGGCATCCCTCGCCTGCGCCGCGCCATCTCGCGCTGGTACAAGGACCGCTATGACGTGGAGATCGACCCGGAAAGCGAAGCCATAGTCACCATCGGCTCCAAGGAAGGCCTGGCGCACCTGATGCTGGCCACCCTGGACCACGGCGACACCGTACTGGTGCCGAACCCCAGCTACCCCATCCACATCTACGGCGCGGTGATCGCCGGCGCCCAGGTGCGCTCGGTGCCGCTGGTGCCGGGCGTGGACTTCTTCGCCGAGCTGGAGCGGGCCATCCGCGAAGCCATTCCGAAACCGAAGATGATGATCCTCGGCTTTCCCTCCAACCCCACCGCGCAGTGCGTGGAGCTGGACTTCTTCGAGCGCGTGGTGGCCCTGGCCAAGCAGTACGACGTACTGGTGATCCACGACCTGGCCTACGCCGACATCGTCTACGACGGCTGGAAAGCCCCGTCGATCATGCAGGTGCCGGGGGCCAAGGACATCGCCGTGGAGTTCTTCACCCTGTCCAAGAGCTACAACATGGCCGGCTGGCGTATCGGCTTCATGGTCGGTAATCCGGAGCTGGTCAGCGCACTGGCGCGGATCAAGAGCTACCACGACTACGGCACCTTCACCCCGCTGCAGGTAGCGGCGATTGCCGCCCTGGAAGGTGATCAACAATGCGTACGCGATATTGCCGAGCAGTACCGGCAGCGCCGCAACATGCTGGTCAAGGGCCTGCACGAGGCCGGCTGGATGGTGGAGAAGCCCAAGGCCTCCATGTATATCTGGGCCAAGATCCCCGAGCCCTATGCCCAACTGGGCTCGCTGGAGTTCGCCAAGAAGCTGCTGCTGGAGGCTAAGGTCTGCGTCTCGCCGGGCCTGGGCTTCGGCGATTATGGCGACGACCACGTGCGCTTCGCCCTGATCGAGAACCAGGACCGTACCCGTCAGGCCATCCGCGGCATCAAGGCGATGTTCCGCGCCGATGGCCTGCTCGAGGCGCCCCCTGCCAAACCGAAACGCGCCACCGGCAAGGCCAAGCCTGCAGCGGTGTAAAAAGGCCAAGGCCCCGACACGAGTCGGGGCCTTTTCATTTCAGCCCGAGTAATCCAGCGCCGTCCAGGCCCGCGACAGGTCGCTGGCGATGCTGCAGCCAGGCCGCTCCAGGGCCTCGCCGGCGCCATGCGCCAGGCGCGTCACCTCACCCTCGCCACCGCGCTCGGTCAGCCACTGCAGGCGGCCGCAATTGGGGGTATCGATCACGTAGCTGGCGGCGATGCTCGACTCCTGCCCCGGCAGCTTGACCACGTCGAGCACCCTGCCAGCCTCCTCCACCCGCTTGCCGTCGCGCACCAGCACGGCCCAGGCCGCGCCGCCTTCGATCACCAGGTAGGCACCATTGGCCTTGGGTTGCTCCAGCTGCGGCTGGGCACAGCCGGCCAGCACGGCCAACAGCAGAATTGTCATGAGCTTGTGGTGCATATAAGCGACTCCTGTTCCGACTTCGGTTGCGATGCGCCGACGGCACTTTAGCTGTACTATTATCCAGTAGTGTTTATTTGTACAGCGCTTTTCGTTTACTCTTTTGTGGCCCTGGAACCCGAGGAGATCGACCATGCTGGACGTACTGCAGCTGAAGAACAAAGTGAACCAGATGCCGCTGGAGAGCATCCGCGCCACGGTCGACGAGCTGCGCCTGGAGGGTCTGGTCACCGGCAGCAAGACGCCCTTCAAGCGGGTGCATTTCAACACCTGCTTCGCCGAGATCGAGGCACTGCTGCAGCGCGCCGGCTATCACCGCCCGGTCGACGTGGTCGGCTACCAGGGCCAGGCCTACGCGCTGTTCGACTCCGGCCGCTGGGAAGCGGTGGAAGTGCTGCGCTGGCTCAAGGAATACGTCGAGGAGGCGCAGCGCCAGCGCGTCTGAAGCGCCAGCGTTCCGAACCAAAAGCGTTCACGCCCGTGCAGGCCAGGCTCCTGCACGGTGCAGATCCACCTCCCGCCCCTGCGCCTGCCACAGCCTCGTCCATCCCTCGCAGCATCTCCTAAGCCACTGATTCACAAGCCATCTGCAAGCCAGCGAGGCGCATGACAGGCCCTCCGTTGCCGTCGACCACAGAGCGTGCGGAAAAACTGGCAAGCCCCTTGCAAAAGCCCTGTCAGATTCCAGCGCAGCACACCAACGGCGGTGAGCCGCGGATCACGGACAACGGCGTCCGTCAGAACTCCCTCCCCCATCGGGCGTTCTGGCGTACGCCGTTTTTTATTGCCCATGACAAGGAACACCCCATGAGTGAGCGTGATTCGAAAAAACCGGTCGACAACAGCCGCCGCAATTTCCTCAAGCAGTCCATCGCCATCGCCGGCACCGTCGGCGGCATCGCCGCCATCGGCCTGTCCGCCCCTGGCTTCCTGCGCAGCGCCGCCTACGCCGCCGGCTCCGATGCCCCGGAGAAGGCAGCGCTGAACATCGGCTTCATTCCGCTGACCGACTGCGCCTCGGTAGTGGTCGCCGCCACCCAGGGCTTCGCCGCCAAGTACGGCCTGACCATCACCCCGAGCAAGGAGGCCTCCTGGGCCGGTGTGCGCGACAAGCTCAACACCGGCGAGCTGGATGCCTCGCACGTGCTCTACGGCATGATGTACGGCTCCCAGCTGGGTATCGCCGGCCCGCAGAAGGACATGGCGGTGCTCATGGGCCTGAACCAGAACGGCCAGGCCATCACCCTGTCCAAGCAGCTCAGGGACGCCGGCGTCACCACCGGCGAGCAGCTCGCCGCACACATCAAGAAAGGCGGCACGCCGCTGACCTTTGCCCAGACCTTCCCCACCAGCACCCATGCCATGTGGCTGTACTACTGGCTGGCCCACCACGGCATCAACCCCTTCACCGACGTCAAGACCATCACCGTGCCGCCGCCGCAGATGGTGGCCAACATGCGCGTCGGCAACATGGACGGCTTCTGCGTCGGCGAGCCCTGGGGCGCGCGGGCGATTCACGACAAGATCGGCTTCACCGCCGTCACCACCCAGCAGATCTGGGCCGACCACCCGGAGAAAGTGCTGGGCTGCTCGCGCGAGTTCGTCGAGCAGAACCCCAACACCGCCCGCGCCCTGGTCATGGCCCTGCTCGACGCCAGCCGCTTCATCGAGGCCAGCGCGGAAAACAAGAAGGCCACTGCCAAGCTGATTTCCGGCAAGGCCTACGTCAACGCGCCGGCCGAAGTCATCGAACAACGCTTCCTCGGCAACTACGAGGACGGCCTGGGCAACAGCTGGCAGGACCAACACGCCATGGCCTTCTGCAAGGACGGCAGCGTGAACTTCCCCTACCACTCCGATGGCATGTGGTTCCTCACCCAGTTTAAGCGCTGGGGCCTGCTCAAGGACGATCCGGACTACGCCGCCGTGGCCGCCCAGGTCAACCAGACCAAGCTCTACAGCGAGGCGGCCGGCGCCCTCGGCCTGGCCGTACCGAGCAGCCCGCTGCGCGCCAGCACGCTGATCGACGGCAAGGTCTGGGACGGCTCCAACCCGGCCGCCTACGCCGCGTCCTTCGCGATCAAGGCATGAGGAGGTAAGTGAGCATGAATGCCCCTGTCAAAGCGCCACTGCCGGTGGCCAAAGCTACCGCTCCCAGCCTGCCTCCGCGTCCGGCCTCGCCGGGCGCGGAGGCGCTCGCCGCCCTGTGCAAGGCGGCCATCCCGCCGCTGCTCGGCATCGCCCTGTTCATCGGCCTCTGGGCCCTGGTGGCGGCACGCAGCGAAGGTCTGCCGGGCCCGCTGTCGACCTGGCACGCGGCGCTGGAGCTGTTCGCCGACCCGTTCTACGACAACGGCCCGAACGACATGGGCATCGGCTGGAACATCCTCAACTCGCTCGGCCGGGTCGGCGTCGGCTTCGGCCTGGCGGCGCTGATCGGCATCCCGCTGGGCTTCGCCATCGGCCGCTTCGCCTTCCTCGCCGGCATGCTTGCGCCGATCATCAGCCTGCTGCGCCCGGTCTCGCCGCTGGCCTGGCTGCCGATCGGTCTGCTGGTGTTCGAGGCCGCCGGCCCCGCATCGATCTGGGTGATCTTCATCAGCTCGATCTGGCCGATCATCCTCAACACCGCCGCCGGCGTGGCCAGCGTGCCGCAGGACTACCTCAACGTGGCCCGCGTGCTCAAGCTGTCGGAGTTCAAGGTGCTGACGCGCATCCTGTTCCCCGCCGTGCTGCCGCACCTGATGACCGGCATCCGCCTGGCCATCGGCGTGGCCTGGCTGGTGATCGTCGCCGCGGAAATGCTCACCGGCGGCATCGGCCTGGGCTTCTGGGTGTGGGACGAGTGGAACAACCTCAACGTCGAGCACATCCTCATCGCCATCATCATCGTCGGCCTGGTCGGCCTGGCCCTGGAGCAGGCGCTCCTGCTGCTGGCCAAGCGCTTCGACTACGCGAATTAAGGAGACGCCCATGGACAAGTTCGTCGAGCTGACCGCCGTCAGCAAACACTTCGACACCAAGAAGGGGCGCTTCCAGGCCCTCAGTGACGTCAACCTGAGCATCGCCAAGGGCGAGTTCGTCTCGCTGATCGGCCACTCCGGCTGCGGCAAGTCCACCGTGCTCAACCTGATCGCCGGCCTGCTCGAGGCCAGCGAGGGCGGGCTGATCTGCAACGGCCGCGAGATCGACGGCCCCGGCCCGGAACGCGCCGTGGTGTTCCAGAACCACAGCCTGCTGCCCTGGATGACCTGCTTCGGCAACGTCCACCTGGCGGTGGAGCGGGTGTTCGGCGGCAAGGAGAGCAAGGCCCGGCTCAAGGAGCGCACGCTGGAGGCGCTGAACATGGTCGGCCTCAGCCATGCCACCCACAAGCACCCCAACGAGATCTCCGGCGGCATGAAGCAGCGCGTTGGCATCGCCCGCGCGCTGGCCATGGAACCCAAGGTGCTGCTGATGGACGAACCCTTCGGCGCCCTGGATGCCCTCACCCGCGCCCACCTGCAGGACGAGCTGCTGCGCATCGTCGGCCAGACCCACAGCACGGTGGTGATGGTCACCCACGACGTGGACGAGGCGGTGCTGCTGTCGGATCGCATCGTGATGATGACCAACGGCCCGGCAGCCACCATTGGCGACATCGTCCGCGTCGATCTGGAGCGTCCGCGCGACCGCCTGGCCCTGGCCAACGACCACCAGTACCACGAGTACCGCACGGCGGTGCTGGAATTCCTCTACCAGCGCCAGCAGCGCCCGGCGGCCTGAGTCCGACGGCACGACGAGCCCGGTCCTGTGCCGGGCTTTGTCCGATCTGCCCCTTCTCGATAGTCATGCCAAGCTCTAGGCTGGCACTGCCACAACCTCGCAAGGAAGGGAAACCATGCTCTACAGCCTGTACATCGCCGCCATCCTGGCCCTGCTGCTGATCGGCCTGTCGCTCAACGTCACTCGCCTACGCATGCGTCACCAGGTCGCCATCGGCGACGGCGGCAAGACGGATCTGCTCAAGGCCGTACGCGCCCACGGCAACAGCCTGGAACAGTCGCTGCTGTTCATCGTCCTGCTCTACCTCGGCGAGAGCAGCGGGCGCATCGAAGGCGCTTTGGTGGCCGCCCTCGGCTTCGCCTTCATCATGCTGCGCCTGCTCTACTGCACCGGCCTGTTTGCCCGCCTCCTGCTGCTGCGCCAGGTGAGCCACGGGCTGACCATGCTGGTGCTGCTAGCGGTCAGCCTGCTGCTACTGATCCCGCGCTGAGCCCCTGGCGCAGCCAGCCGTCGATCTGTTCGACCACCGTCTGCGGGGCACGCAGCCAGGCACTGTGCGGGTTCTCCCGCGGCGGCCGGGGCGAAGCCAGCTGCGCCAGCTGCGGTTCGGCCTGGATCAACCGGGCCAGGCCGAGGGTGGAAGCCGGCGGGGCGAAGTGATCGCCCTCGATCTGGATGAACAGCGAGGCCACCCGGCTGCGCGCCGGCGGTGCCAGGGCCAGCCCCAGGTGACGGTAGTCGCCGCTGAAGGCCACCCGCCCCCAGTTGCGCATCAGCGAGCGCGCCTCCTGGCCGCCGAAGGCCAGGCGCCGTCCCGGCAGGTAGCCGAGCACGCTGACGATCAGGCCGAACAGCAACGCCACGCTCGGCGTGAGCAGGCGCCGCGAGCCGGACCAGTGGCGGTAGTGGATATTGCCGCAGGCCACGCCGATCACCGGCACCGGGCTGTCCGGGTTGGCCGCCGCATAGAGGGTGGCGATGTGTCCGCCGAGGCTGTGCCCGAGCAGCACTGGCGCCGCCTCCGGAAAATGCCGGCGGGCCAGGTCGAGCAGCTTGGGCAGGAACTCCTCGACCAGCTGGCGATAACCGTAGTCGTGGCGCCAGCCCGGCCGTGGCCGGCTCTCGCCCTGCCCGGGCCAGTCGGCCACCAGCACGTTGTGGCCGGCCGCCACCAGGCGCTGGGCGAGGCCGTCGTACTTGCGCGCGGTCACCCCCAGCGCCGGCAGCACGATCAGGGTGCGGGCAGCCTGCGGGGCGGCATAGAAGCTGACCGGGCAATGGAACCGGCCAGCGGCGAACTGCAGGGCATCGACCAAGGCGAGCGCTCCTCTGACTGCTATGGCGGCGAAAATAGAGCAAATGCTCTAGCCGCGCCAGCCCCGCCGCTCAGCAGTCGCTCGCGTCGAGAAACAGCTGCGCCAGCTGCTCGATGCCGGCCTGATCCTCGGCGCTGAAACGCGCCAGGTGCGGGCTGTCCAGATCGAGCACGCCGATCAGCCGGCCGTCCTTGATCAACGGCACCACCAGCTCGCTGTTGGAAGCGCTGTCGCAGGCGATATGACCGGGAAAGGCATGCACGTCGGCCACGCGCTGGGTCTGCCGGCTGCTCGCCGCCGCACCGCACACGCCGCGGCCGAAGGGAATGCGCACGCAGGCCACCTTGCCCTGGAAGGGCCCGAGGACCAGCTGCTCGTCGCGGTTCAGGTAGAAGCCGGCCCAGTTCAGGCCCTCCAGCTCATGGAACAAGAAGGCGCAGAACTGCGCGGCGTTGGCGATGAAGTCGCGTTCGCCGGCCAGCAACGCCTCCAGCTGGGCGGCCAGCAGCGCATAGCCCGTGCGCCCGGCTCCGGCCTGCTGCAGGTCGATCATCGCGCCGCCTCCAGCAGTTGCTGGCCGACCCAGCTGCGGGCGAACTGGTAGGCGCAGCGGCCATTGCGGTTGCCCCGCCCCAGCGCCCAGCGGATGGCGAGGACTTCCAGCTCGTGGCTCCACTGCCACTGCAGGCCGGCCTGGCGCGCCAGCGCCGTGATCCAGTGGCGCACCACGGCGAGGAAGTGTTCCTGGGTGAAGGGGTAGAAGGATATCCACAGGCCGAAGCGGTCGGACAGGGCGATCTTGTCCTCGATCGCCTCGCTGGGGTGCAGCTCGCCATCGACCATGCGGCTGTCCAGGTTGTCGCTCTCCTTCTCCGGCAGCAGGTGGCGGCGGTTCGAGGTGGCGTACAGCAGCACGTTGTCCGGCGCGCGCTCCAGCGAGCCGTCCAGCACGCTCTTGAGCACCCGGTAGTCGCCCTCGCCGGACTCGAAGGAGAGGTCGTCGCAGAACAGCACGAAGCGCTGCGGCAGGCCGATCAGGGCATCCACCACCCTGGGCAGGTCGGCCAGATGGTCGCGCTCGATCTCGATCAGGCGCAGGCCGCCACGGGCATGCTCGGCCAGCAGCGCGCGTACCAGCGACGACTTGCCGGTGCCACGCGCACCCCACAGCAGCGCGTGGTTGGCCGGCAGCCCGGCGACGAACTGGCGGGTGTTGCGCGCCAGCTGCTCGCGCTGGGCATCGACGCCGACCAGGTCGTCCAGGCTCAGGTCCAGGCTGACCTTGAGCGGCTGCAGATAGCCGGCACGCCCCTCGCGCTGCCAGCGCGCGGCGATCACCTGCTGCCAGTCCAGCTCGACACGCTCGGCCGGCAGCAGCGGCTCGATGCGCTGCAGCACACCCTCGGCCCGCTGCAGAAAACTGTTCAATCGGGAATCCACGACTCACTCCTCATATCCGCCCTGCCGGCGCCCAGACACGATGGGCTATGCTTGGCAGGCACCCGCAAAGGACCAGAACGCCGCGCCCTATGGATATCTCACTCACCCACCGCCTGTCGTTCAAGCAGGCCAGTCTGACGGTGCTGGTGGCGTTTATCCTGGGAACCCTGCTGAGTCTGATCCAGGTCAGCCTGGATTATGCCAGCGAAGACGCCTCCATCGACCGGGAAATCCATTCCCTGCTGGAAATCAGTCACAACCCGGCGGCGCGCATCTCCTACAACATCGACGCCGAGCTGGCCCAGGAGCTGGTGCTCGGCCTGCTGCGCTCGCCGGCGGTGATGCGCGCCGAGATCATCGATAACAGCGGCCTGGTGCTGGCCTCGGTGGACCGCCCGCCGGAGCAGAGCCGCTACCGGGTGTTCAGCGATTTCCTGTTCGGCGAGCGGCGCCAGTTCGAGGACCCGCTGTTCGTCGACCATGCGCCCAACGAGCCGCTCGGCGTGCTGCGCCTGGAGGTCGACACCTTCGCCTTCGGCAGCGACTTCCTGCGCCGCGCCATGCTCACCCTGCTCACCGGCTTCGCCCGCAGCCTGCTGCTGTCGCTGATCCTGCTCGTGCTGTTCTACGCCATGCTGACCAAGCCGCTGATCGGGGTGATCCGCGCCCTGGCCGACCGCGATCCGCGCCGCGATTTCACTCCGGTGCCCTGCCCGAACGGCCACGAGCAGGACGAGATCGGCACCCTGGTGGCAGTGACCAACCAGCAGCTGACCAACATCCACCAGGAAATCAGCCAGCGCCGCGAGGCCGAGGACCGCCTGACCCAGTACCTGGCAGAACTGGAGAACATCGTCTCGGCACGCACCGCCGAACTGAAGGCCACCAACGCCCGCCTGACCCTGTCCAACCGCGAGCTGGAGCAGGCGCGCAGCACGGCGCTGGAAATGGCCCAGGCGCGCGCCGCCTTCCTCGCCAACATGAGCCACGAGATCCGCACGCCGCTCAACGGCCTGCTGGGCATGCTGGCGCTGTCGCTGGACGGCCCGCTGACGGCCGAACAGCGTCAGCAGCTGTCGATCGCCCACGACTCGGGCAAGGTGCTGGTCGAGCTGCTCAACGACATCCTCGACCTGTCCAAGTTCGAGGCCGGCCAGCTGGAGCTGGAGAGGATTCCCTTCGACCTCGGCGCCCTGGTGGAGGACACCGCCAGCCTGCTGTCGCAGAACGCCGGCCCCAATGTCGAGCTGACCTGCCTGATCGACCCGCTGCTGCCGGCCCAGGTGCTCGGCGATCCGACCCGGGTGCGCCAGGTGGTCAGCAACCTGCTGTCCAACGCCCTCAAGTTCACCCGCTTCGGCCGCGTCGACCTGCGCGTGGCACCGAGCCCGGGCGGCGTGCGCATCCTGGTCAGCGACACCGGCATCGGCATTCCCGAGGACGCGCAGAAACGCATCTTCCAGCCCTTCACCCAGGCCGGTGCCGGCATTGCCCGCCAGTTCGGCGGCACCGGCCTTGGCCTGGCGCTGACCCGCCGCCTGTGCGAGGCCATGCAGGGTCAGCTCGATCTGCAGTCGAAAGAAGGCTTCGGCAGCCAGTTCAGCGCCACCCTGCCGCTGCCCCAGCACAGCCCGCCGACCAGCTGGCCACAGCTGCAGGGCCGGGTCGTGGGCCTCTGCCCACCGGGCGGTGGTCTCGGCGAGCTGCTGGCCAGCTGGCTACCCAGCTGGGGCCTGGACTACCGCCGCCAGGATGACGACCTCGGCCTGAGTGGCCGACCGGCCGACCTGCTGATCTGCGACAACCCGGAGCGCCTGCCCGGCCTGCGCCAGCAGCTGGACACGCCGCTGCTGCTGGTATCGGCCTACGGTGCCTTCATCCCCTCGGCACAGGCCAGCGAGCTGATGCCCTTCGAACAACTGGCCCGGCCGCTGGCCCGTGCCGCCCTGCACCAGGCCCTGCAGCGCCTGTTGCAGCCGCATCCGGCCAGCGCCATGACCGCAACCGAGGCCAGCCAGCCGGCCACGCGCCAGGCGCGGGTACTGCTGGTGGAGGACAATCCGGTGAACCAGATGGTGGCCAAGGGCATGCTGGCCAAGCTGGGCTGCGAGGTGGCCGTGGCCACCCATGGCGGCGAGGCGCTCAACCATCTGGAGCGTCATCCCGTCGACCTGGTACTGATGGACTGCAATATGCCGGTGATGGACGGCTACGAGGCGACCCGACGCATCCGCCAGAGCGGACGCTGGCCCAATCTGCCGGTCATCGCCCTGACCGCCAACGCCCTGCCCGACGAGCGCGAGCGCTGCCAGGCGGCCGGCATGAACGACTACCTGGCCAAGCCCTTCCGCCGCGAGGACCTGGCCAGCCTGCTGGACAACTGGCTGCCGCTCACGGCTGCGACCTGACCAGGCTCAGCAACTGCCCCAGGCCCTGGCGCAGGCCCTCCAGTTGCGCCACGTCGATGCCGCTGTCGCACAGCAGGCGCTCCTTCAACGGCAACACCCGCGCCTTGAGTGCCAGCCCCTGCTCGCTCAGGGCCAGGCACAGCTCGCGCTCGTCGCTGCTGGAGCGCCGCCGCTGCACCAGGCCCAGCTGCTCCAGGCGCTTGAGCAGCGGCGTGAGGGTGCCGGAGTCGAGCATCAGGCGCTCGCCCAGGGCCTTGACCGTGGCCTGCTCGGGCGGTTCGGCCTGCCACTCCCAGAGCACCAGCATCACCAGGTACTGCGGGTAGGTCAGGCCCAGCTCGTCGAGCATCGGCTTGTAGCCACGGATCACCGCGCGCGAGGCGGCATACAGCTTGAAGCACAGCTGGTTGTCCAGCCGCAGCTGCGCTTCGCCGTCGAGGCCCTGGCTCATTTCAGCAGTGCTTCGATCTCGCTGGTGAGCTCCTCGGGCTTGGTGGTCGGCGCGAAGCGCTTGACCTGGCTGCCGTCGGCGCTGATCAGGAACTTGGTGAAGTTCCACTTGATGCCCTGGCTGCCGAGCAGGCCCGGGGCGCGTTTCTTCAGCTGCACGTAGAGCGGGTGGGCAGCGCTACCGTTGACGTCGATCTTCTTGAACAGCGGGAAGCTGACGCCGAAGTTCAGCTCGCAGAACTCGCTGATGGCGCCCTCGTCGCCCGGCTCCTGCTTGCCGAACTGGTTGCAGGGGAAGCCCAGCACCACCAGGCCCTTGTCCTTGTACTGCTGCCAGATGCTCTCCAGGCCATTGTACTGCGGGGTGAAGCCGCACTTGCTGGCGGTGTTGACCACCAGCACGGCCTTGCCGCCGAAGTCCTTGAGGGTCTTCTGCTCGCCCTTGATGGTGGTGACCGGGATGTCGAAAAGCTTGTCGCTCATGGCCTGTGGCTCCGTTGGCGGTAAAGGTGCGGCGAATGTAGCGAGCAATTGAATTGCATACAACTCAATTGCTCGCCAATAAGGCCCGCTGATGGGCGGACCTCGGCCCGGATGCCTGCCCTACCCGCGCGGCACCAGCTTCAGCGCCACCGAGTTGATGCAGTAGCGCAGCCCGGTCGGCCGCGGACCGTCGGGGAAGACATGGCCCAGGTGCGCGTCGCACTTGGCGCACTTGACCTCGATGCGGTGCATGCCGTGGCTGAAGTCCTCCTTCTCGGCGATCACCTCGCCGTTCACCGGCTGGAAATAGCTGGGCCAGCCGCTGCCGGAGTCGTACTTGGCGTCCGAGTCGAACAGCGCCTCGCCGCAGCAGGCGCAGTGATACACGCCGGGCACCTTGCTGTCGTGGTATTCGCCGGTGAAGGCACGCTCGGTGCCGCCCAGCCGGCAGACATGGAACTGGGCGTCGGAGAGCTCGTCGCGCCAGGCTTCCAGGGGTTTCTCGATCTTTTCCATGGAGTACACCTCAGGGGCAGAAAAAAGCCCGAACCCGATCTTTTCCGGGCCACGGGCCGCACGTATCATGCGTCCCTCTTTGGACGCCAGTCTGTCTGCCGCGTTACAGCCGGCCAGGCAGCGCCAGCGGCATCACACATCGGGACACAGCATCATGCAGGTCAGCAAATCGAACAAGCTCGCCAACGTCTGCTACGACATCCGCGGGCCGGTGCTCAAGCACGCCAAGCGCCTGGAAGAGGAAGGCCACCGCATCCTCAAGCTGAACATCGGCAACCCGGCGCCGTTCGGTTTCGAAGCCCCTGAGGAAATCCTCCAGGACGTCATCCGCAACCTGCCGACCGCCCAGGGCTACTGCGACTCCAAGGGTCTGTTCAGCGCGCGCAAAGCGGTGATGCAGTACTACCAGCAGAAGCAGGTGGAAGGTGTCGGTATCGAGGACATCTACCTCGGCAACGGCGTCTCCGAGCTGATCGTGATGTCCATGCAGGCACTGCTCAACAACGGTGACGAGGTGCTGATCCCGGCTCCCGACTACCCGCTGTGGACCGCTGCCGTGGCCCTCTCCGGCGGCAAGCCGGTGCACTACCTGTGCGACGAGCAGGCCGGCTGGTTCCCCGACATCGCCGACATCAAGGCCAAGATCACCCCGAACACCAAGGCCCTGGTGCTGATCAACCCGAACAACCCGACAGGCGCCGTGTACTCCAGGGCGGTGCTGGAGGAGCTGGTGGAAGTGGCGCGCCAGCACAACCTGGTGCTGTTCTCCGACGAGATCTACGACAAGATCCTCTACGACGAGGCCCAGCACATCTCCACCGCCTCGCTGGCGCCGGACGTGCTTTGCCTGACCTTCAACGGCCTGTCCAAGAGCTACCGGGTGGCCGGCTTCCGCTCCGGCTGGGTGGCCATCTCCGGCCCGAAACACCGTGCGCAGAGCTACATCGAGGGCCTGGATATCCTGGCCAACATGCGCCTGTGCGCCAACGTACCGAGCCAGCATGCGATCCAGACCGCACTGGGCGGCTACCAGAGCATCAACGACCTGGTGCTGCCCAACGGCCGCCTGCTGGAGCAGCGCAACCGCGCCTGGGAGCTGCTCAACGACATCCCGGGAGTCAGCTGCGTCAAGCCGATGGGCGCGCTATACGCCTTCCCGAAGATCGACCCCAAGGTCTGCCCGATCCACAACGACGAGAAGTTCGTCCTCGACCTGCTGCTCTCCGAGAAGCTGCTGATCGTCCAGGGCACTGCCTTCAACTGGCCCTGGCCGGACCACTTCCGCGTGGTCACCCTGCCGCGCGTCGACGACCTGGAGCAGGCCATCGGGCGCATCGGCAACTTCCTCAAGACCTACCGCCAATAAGTCCATGGACCTGCAGATCGACGAGTTCTACAAGGATGCCGCCAGCGGCATGCTGCTGCTCTACCAGGCCTTCCCGCGCAAGGTGGCGCTGTACGTGGAAGACTTGATCGGCCGCGAGGAACCCGACGAGTTCGGCCTGCCCAGCAAACGCCACCAGGCCTGCCTGGGCGCCCTGCTGTGGCTGGCCGAGGAAGGCTACATCCGCTTCGACTCGACCATCGCCTACGACGCCCTGGATCAGGCCGTGCTCACCGAGAAGGGTTTCCTGCGCCTGTCGCGCGGCATTGCCCACGCCCTGCCTCAGGGCGATGCCCTGCCGCCCAGCGTGCGGCGCGTGCACGCCACCCTCGCCTGGCAGCTGCGCGAAGCACTCGCCCAGCACAACAGCGAGAAGGTCGCGCGCCTCACTCGCCAGCTGTTCGAAAGCGCTCTAAATCAGGCCAGCGACATAGTTTGAAATAGTGCCTTGGTTGAACCCGCCACGGGCCAACCTTATATAGCTCGCATACTTAGACCGTCTCTCGCCTGAGGAGAAGCTTCACACCATGATGCGCATAGTGTTGTTCGTGGCCACCAACCTGGCGGTCCTGCTGATCGCCAGCGTCACCCTGAAAGTGCTCGGGGTCGATCGCTTCACCGGCCAGAACTACGGCAGCCTGCTGGCGTTCTGTGCCGTCTTCGGCTTCGTCGGCTCCTTCATCTCGCTGTTCCTCTCCAAGTGGATGGCGAAGATGAGCACCGGCACCGAGATCATCACCCAGCCGCGTACCCGCCACGAGCAGTGGCTGCTGCAGACCGTCGAGGAGCTGTCGCGCGAGGCCGGCATCAAGATGCCGGAAGTGGGCATCTTCCCCGCCTACGAATCCAACGCCTTTGCCACCGGTTGGAATCGCAACGACGCCCTGGTAGCCGTCAGCCAGGGCCTGCTGGAGCGTTTCTCGCCGGACGAAGTGCGCGCCGTACTGGCCCACGAGATCGGCCACGTGGCCAACGGCGACATGGTCACCCTGGCGATGATCCAGGGCGTGGTGAACACCTTCGTGATGTTCTTCGCGCGCATCTTCGGCAACTTCGTCGACAAGGTGATCCTGAAGAACGAGGAAGGCCAGGGCATCGGCTACTTCATCGCGACCATCTTCGCCGAGCTGGTTCTGGGCATCCTGGCCAGCATCATCGTCATGTGGTTCTCCCGTCGCCGCGAGTTCAAGGCCGACGACGCCGGCGCCCGCCTGGCCGGCACTGGCGCCATGATCGCCGCCCTGGAGCGCCTGCGTGCCGAACAGGGCGTGCCGGTGCACATGCCCAGCAGCATGACCGCCTTCGGCATCAACGGTGGCCTGAAGAACGGCCTGGCCGGCCTGCTGATGACCCACCCGCCGCTGGAAGACCGCATCGAGGCCCTGCGCCGCCGCGGCTGATCGCAGCCTCCACTGACAAGGGCGACCCCAGAGTCGCCCTTGTGCTTTCTGGGCCACGACCGTTCCACGGATTCGATCACTCAGGCGCAAAACCTGCGTTATTCATCGAAGCCGGACCGTAGGACAATGGTGCCAGACAGAGGAGAACGCCATGCTGCCCAGCCTGTTCATTTCCCACGGTGCCCCCATGCTCGCCCTGGAGCCAGGTGCCAGCGGCCCCGCCCTGGCCGGCCTGGCCGCGGCGCTGCCACGCCCGCGCGCGGTGCTGGTGGTGTCCGCGCACTGGGAAAGCCATGGGCTGCTGGTCGGCAGCGCGCCCCAGCCGCGCACCTGGCACGACTTCGGCGGCTTCCCCGCCGCGCTGTATGCCGTGCAGTACCCCGCACCGGGTGCACCACAGCTGGCGCAGCAGGTTCGCCAGCTGCTGGTCGACGCCGGCCTGCCGGCCGAGCTGGACGAGCAGCGCCCGCGCGATCATGGCGCCTGGGTGCCGCTCATGCTGATGTACCCCGCCGCCGACATCCCGGTCGTGCAACTGTCCCTGCCCAGTCATGCCGGCCCTGCCCAGCAGGTTCGCATCGGCCAGGCACTGCGCGCTTTGCGCGAACAGGATGTGCTGCTGGTCGGCTCCGGCAGCATCACCCACAACCTGGGCGAGCTGGACTGGCGCGCCGGCCCCGAGGTGATCACGCCCTGGGCCGGCGAGTTCCGCGACTGGATGGTGACCAGGCTGCAGCAGGACGACCGCCCCGCCCTGCTCGACTATCGCCGCCAGGCCCCGCACGCCGTACGCAACCATCCCACGGACGAGCACCTGCTGCCGCTGTTCTTCGCCCTGGGAGCCGGCGAGCGTTTCGGGCTGGTCCACAGCGGCTTCACCTACGGCGCCCTGGGGATGGATGTCTACCGTTTCGACTGAACGGCAAGCCACTGAAATAAAAAGGAAATGGCCTTCGTCTAAGCTGCCGGCAATTTTCCAGCAAGGCCGTCAGACATGCGCGCGACACGCACCCTCCGCAAGACCCTCGACCTGGTCGCCAGCCACAACGAGGACGCCGCCCTGGCCGTGATGCGCGCCGCCGAGCGCACCGGCGACGAGGTCCTGCGCCAGCAGTTGCTCAACGTCATCCATCGCCTCAACCAGGACGCCTGCGACCTGCGCAGCGTGCGCGAGCAGCTGGAACTCAGGCGCGCCTGAACGCCAAGGCGGCAACCTGTGCTTCTCCACGGGCACTGGCTAAAGTGGCGGCATGCTCACGAGAAAGGACAGTCGCCATGTTCGCCAAACTGCTGGTTACCGTCGGTATCGTCTTCTATGCCCTGGTGGTGCCGATCTTCGAGATCAATGCCAGCCACGTGTTCAACCCGCACTGGCCACCGCATGCCCGCCTGCACGAGGTCTGGCAGCTGGCCACCAACTGCGCCCTGGGCGCCTTCAGCCTTTGGCTGGTCTGGTTCAGGAGCGAGATTCGCCTGAGCAGCCTGATCACCCTGTTCGTCACCGGTGGTTTCCTCCTCGCCTACGCCCTGCGCGACTACTACGGCGGCTCCATGGTGCTGTCCGACGGCTCGGAAAAGCTGATCCTCGGCATCAACCTGGGCCTGTTCGCCTACAGCCTGGCCATTGCCCTGGCGGCCGTTGCGGTGCTGATCGATCACCGCAGACGCCACTGAGGCGAAAACAAAAAAGCCCCGCATTGCGGGGCTTTTTTCTGGCAGCGGACGATCAGTCCTCGCGATAGCGACGCAGCTTCAGGGCCTTGCCGGCGACGCGGGTATCCTTGAGCTTGCCGAGCAGGCGCTCCAGGCCGTCTTCCGGCAGCTCGACCAGGCTGAAGGTCTCGCGGATCTGGATGCGGCCGATGGCGTCGCGCTGCAGGCCGCCCTCGTTGAGGATGGCGCCCAGCAGGTTCTTCGCGGCGATGCCGTCGCGGGTACCCAGGGCGGTGCGGCAGCGCACCTTGCCTTCGCTCGGCGCGGCCATCGGGCGGCGCTGGAAGTCGCCACGCTCGCCACTGCGCTCGCCACGCTCCGGACGGTCGCCGTCACGCTCGCGACGCTCGCGCGGGGCACCGACGCCCGGCACCAGCGGCTGCTCGCGCTCGACGCTGGCCAGGTCCAGGGCCTGGCCCTTGGTGGCCAGCTTGAGCAGGGCCGCGGCCAGGGCACGCGGGCTGCAGCCGATGTCGCCGACCAGGCGGTCGAGCAGCTCGCCGTGGCTGGCCTCGGCGCCCTCGGTCAGCGGCGCCAGGTTGGCGGTGAGCTTCTTGATGCGGGCATCCAGCACCTGCTGCGGGTTGGGCAGCTTGACCTCGCCGACCTTCTGCCCGGTGACGCGCTCGATCACCTGCAGCATGCGCCGCTCGCGCGGAGTCACCAGCAGCAGGGCACGGCCTTCGCGGCCGGCACGACCGGTACGGCCGATGCGGTGCACGTAGGATTCCGGGTCATAGGGCATGTCGACGTTGAGCACATGGGTGATGCGCGGCACGTCGATGCCACGGGCGGCCACGTCGGTGGCGACCACGATGTCCAGGCGACCGTCCTTGAGCGACTCGATCACCCGCTCACGCTGGTTCTGGGCGATGTCGCCGTTCAGCGCAGCGGCCTTGTAGCCCTTGGCTTCCAGCGCGGCGGCCAGGTCCAGGGTGGCCTGCTTGGTGCGCACGAAGGCGATCAGCGCGTCGAAGTCCTCGACTTCCAGCAGACGGGTCACGGCGTTGATCTTCTGATCGGCATGGATCATCAGATGGGCCTGCTCGATGCGCGAGACGGTCTGGGTCTTGGCCGCGATCTTGACGTGCTGCGGCTCGCGCAGGTGCTTCTCGGCGATGGCGCGGATCGAGTGCGGCAGGGTGGCGGAGAACAGCACGCTCTGGCGGCTTTCCGGCATGGCCTGGAAGATCACTTCCAGGTCGTCCATGAAGCCGAGCTTGAGCATCTCGTCGGCCTCGTCCAGCACCATGTGGCGGATGGTCGAGAGCAGCTGGTCGTTGCGGCTCAGGTGGTCGACCAGGCGCCCCGGAGTGGCGACGATGATCTGCGCGCCCATGCGCAGGGACTTGAGCTGCGGGCCCATGGGCGCGCCGCCGTAGACGGCCACCACGGACACGCCGGGCAGCTGCTTGGAGTAGGTTTCGAAGGCGGTGGCCACCTGCAGGGCCAGCTCGCGGGTCGGCGCCAGGATCAGGGCCTGCGGCTCGCGCTTGGCCGGGTCGATCTTGGACAGGATCGGCAGGGCGAAGGCGGCGGTCTTGCCGGTACCGGTCTGGGCCTGGCCGATCATGTCGTGGCCGGCCAGGATCACCGGGATCGACTGGGATTGGATGGGGGACGGCTCTTCGTAACCCACCGCGGTGATGGCGGCGAGAATGGAGGGATGAAGGCCTAGCTCGGCAAAGGTGCCGGTTACTTCCTGAGTCATGGGTCTGCCTCTAAGTGCATCCGCAAAGACCCAGGAACAAAGGCTGCGCGCGCCGTGAAGGACCTTTTGGGTCACCCTGGCAGCCGATCGACGGGTTTTTGCGAAAACGCGATGGATGAAACGTCAAGGGTAGTTCGCCAGGGCGAACCAGCAGCGAAGCACAGCTTCGTGGAGTATTGACGAGGCCAGTTTTGGCCGGGCGCGAATCATACAGGAAAAGTCTTCCCGTTGGGCAGGTTTTTGCATATGGCGGCCGAACGGTAGAACGAAGGCCGCCCCTCGCCCGGGGAGAAACGGGCGAGGCACTGCGCCCGGAGAGTGGCGCGAATGAACTCCGGGCCGGCCGTTCAGCTGGCCGGGCGCAGCACGTCCAGCAGCGGCTGCAGCGAGTAGCCCAGGCGCGGCGCCAGGGCCTCGGCGCGCGCGGTCACGGCGGCCAGGTCGAGCTGCTGGTCGAGGTCGGCCGGCACCAGCAGGATGACGTTGCCCTCCTTCACCGGAATCTCCCAGTAATGGCGGTGGAACAGGCCGCGCAGCAGGGCGGCACCGAGCGGCTTGCCCTCGTCGTTGCCCCACTGGTTGATCACCAGCCAGCCGCCGGGGCTCAGGCGCTTCTGGCAGTTCTCCAGGAATTTCCAGGCCAGATGCCCGGGCGCGGGGCCGGTATCGGTGTAGAGGTCGACGAACAGCAGGTCGGTGGATTCGGCGCTGTCGAGCAGCTCCAGCGCGTCACCGATGCGCACGAACAGGCGCGGGTCATCGGCCAGTCCCAGATGCTGCATGGCCAGGCGCGGCACGTCCGGACGCAGCTCGATGGCCTCCACATCCTCCAGATCGAGGAACTTCAGGCAGGCCTGGGTCAGGGTGCCGCCGCCAAGGCCGAGGAACAGGGCGTTCTCCGGCGCCTCGTGGCACAACGCGCCGAGCAGCATGGCGCGGGTGTAGTCGTACTCCAGCCAGGCCGGGTCGCGGGTATAGGTGCAGCTCTGCTCGATGGCCTCGCCGAACTCGAGGAAACGGTAGTCGCCGACCTCCAGCACGCGGATCACGCCCCAGGCGTCGCGCACCTCCTCCAGGAGGACTTCCTCGTGCTGCAGATTCATCCTTCAACCCCCTGGCGGTACTGCCCCGGCGTCAGCCCGCTCCAACGGCGGAAGGCCTTGGCGAAGGCGCTCTCGTCGGAGAAGCCGAGCCGCTCGGCCACTTCGGCCAGGCGCGGCTCCTCGCGCAGCAGCTGCTCGGCCATGCGGTGCAGCACCTGCTCGCGCAGCAGCTTGAAGCTGGTGCCCTCCTCGGCCAGCTTACGGTTCAGATGGCGGCCGCTCAGCTCCAGCTGTTCGGCGATGCGTTCCTTGCCCCAGCGTGGCTGGGTCCGCAGCAGCTGCTGCACACGCACCGCCAGGCTGTGGCTGCCGAGGCGTTCGAGCTGGGCATCGGCCAGGGCGCGCAGGTGCTCGCGCATCGGCGCATTGGCTTGGATCAGCGGTACCTGCAGGTCCTCGGCGGCGAAGCGCAGGGCGTACTCGGCGGTGGTGAAACGCAGCGGGCAGGCCAGCAGCTCGGCGTAGCGCGCCTCGGCCTCGCGCGCGGCATGGGCGAAGTGCAGCTCACGCGGGCCGACGCGCTCGCCGGTGATCCAGCGGGTCATGTGCACCAGGCTGGCCAGCACCGCCTCGGCGCGCTCTTCGCGGCGTACCGTGTACAGCGGCCGATAGATCAGGCACACCCCGCCCGCCTCCGCCTGCAGGCTGAACTCGCCGCCCTCGCCGACGATCGGGTAGTAGTCCAGCAGGGCCTCCAGGGCCTCGCCGACGGTCTCGCAGCTCATCAGCAGGGCGCCGACCATGTCCAGGTGCCCCACCTGCAGGGCACTGCCCAGGCGCAGGCCGATCAGCGCATCGCCGGCGGCGGCGCAGAAGGCCTCCCACAGGGCGTCCTGACGGGCCAGGGCGATGCGCCCCTCGCCGCCCAGCGCGCGCAGCTCGGCGGGCAGCGGCAGGGCCAGGCGATCGGCGGCCTGGAGGATGGCCTGGGTGTAGTGAACGGTGACGGAGGGCGTGCTGCTCATGGGGTCCCGAATTAACCGGAAAAGGTCCTGATTGAGCCGTTACGGCGCATGGGCGACTGCCTATGCTGGGCTCTGATAACGAGGCTGTGCGCGACAGGCCCGCGTTGTAACACGCCCACGCAGCGCAGCCCATAGACAAGAGAGCCTTGCATGCATGCCATCATCGGAGCCGGCCCCATGGGGCTGGCCGCTGCCCGTCAGTTACAGCGCCATGGTATCCCCTTCGTCGGCTTCGAGCTGCATGCCGATGTCGGCGGCCTGTGGGACATCGCCAACCCGCACAGCACCCTGTACGAATCGGCGCACCTGATCTCGTCCAAAAGCATGACCCAGTTCGACGAGTTCCCCATGGCGGACAGCGTGCCGCCCTACCCGCACCATCGCCATATCGGCCAGTACTTCCGCGACTACGCCGAGCACTTCGGCCTACGCCAGCACTACCAGTTCGCCACCCGCGTGGTGCGCCTGGAGCGCCTCGATAAAGGTTGGCGTCTGCTCAGCGAGCACGACGGCCAGCAGCGCGAGTGGCAGTTCGACGGCGTACTGATCGCCAACGGCACCCTGCACCGGCCCAACCAGCCGGCGCTGCCGGGCCAGTTCGACGGCGAGCTGCTGCATGCCTCGACCTACAAGAACGCCGAGCTCTTCGCCGGCAAGCGCGTGCTGGTGATCGGCTGCGGCAATTCGGCCTGCGACATCGCGGTAGACGCCGTGCACCGCGCCAGGTCGGTCGACCTGGCGGTGCGCCGTGGCTACCACTTCCTGCCCAAGTTCATCCTCGGCAAGCCCACCGATACCTTCGGCGGCGCGGTCAAGCTGCCACGCCGGTTCAAGCAGCTGGTCGACGGCCTGCTGGTGCGCGCCCTGCTCGGCAAACCCTCGCAGTACGGCCTGCCCGACCCGGACTACCGCCTGTACGAGTCGCACCCGGTGATGAACTCGCTGGTGCTGCACCATATCGGCCATGGCGATATCCAGCCGCGTGGCGACATTAAAGCGGTAGACGGCAAGCACGTGACCTTTGCCAATGGCGAGCGCGCCGAGTACGACCTGATCCTGCAGGCCACGGGATACACACTCGATTACCCCTTCATCGACCGCGCCGAGCTGAACTGGCCGCCGCAAGCCGACGCCCCGCAGCTCTACCTCAACGTCTTCCACCCGCAGCACGACGACCTGTTCATGCTCGGCATGATCGAGGCCTCGGGCCTGGGCTGGCAGGGCCGCGCCGAACAGGCCGAGCTGGTGGCCCTGGCGATTCTCCAGCAGCAGCGCCGCAGCGCCTCGGCGGCGCGCCTGCGCCAGACCATCGCGCAGCGCGCCAGCCAGCGCCTGGACGGTGGCTACGCCTACCTCAAGTTGCCGCGCATGGCCTACTACGTGCACAAGAACAGCTACCGCGCGGCGATCAAGCGGCACATCGCCGAGCTGCGCCGCGACCTCGCCGCGCAGGTCGGCCCGGAGGCCGGCGCACCGCTGGCACGGGAGGTGTGAAATGGATGCCGTACAGATCCAGTTCGACCCGTCCAGCCTGCTGCTGATCAACCTGATCCTGGCGCTGATGATGTTCGGCGTGTCCCTCGACCTGCGCGCCGAGGACTTCCGCCGCATCGTCCGCGAACCCAGGGCACCGGTAATCGGCCTGCTCGCTCAGTTCCTCCTGCTGCCGGCGCTGACCTGCCTGGCCTGCTGGACGCTGGCCATCGACCCGCAACTGGCCCTGGGCATGCAGCTGGTGGCCGCCTGCCCGGGTGGCAGCTTCTCCAACATCATGACCTGGATGGCGCGCGGCAACGTCGCCGTGTCGGTGAGCATGACCGCCGTCTCCAGCCTCGCCGCCGGGGTACTGACACCACTCAACTTCGCGCTCTATTCCTGGCTCAACCCATACACCCGGCCCCTGCTCACCGATATCGCCCTCGACCCGCTCGGCCTGCTGCTGATGGTGCTGCTGGTGCTCGGCCTGCCGCTGGTGCTGGGCATGTTCATCGGCAGACGCTTCCCGCTGCTGACCCTCAAGGTGGAAAAGCCGCTGCGCATCTTCGCCCTGCTGGTGATGCTGGCCTTCGTCGGCCTGGCCTTCGGCCGCAACTGGCAGCAGTTCCTGCAGCACTTCCACCTGTTCTTCTGGCTGGTAGTGGCGCACAACGCCATGGCCCTGCTGATCGGCTACGGCAGCGCACGCCTGTCCGGGCTGCCCGTGGCCGACCGCCGCGCCATCACCCTGGAGGTCGGTATCCAGAACTCGGCGCTGGGCCTGGTGATCATCTTCACCTTCTTCCCCCAGGCCAGCGGCATGCTGCTGATCGCCGCGTTCTGGGGCTGCTGGCATCTGGTCTCCGGGCTGAGCCTGGCCTGGCTCTGGTCGCGTAGCGCGCCAGACGCCCTGCCCGCCGAGGAGGCCACGCCATGAGCGTGGTGCTGATCACCGGCGCCGCCAGCGGCCTCGGCTGGGCGCTGGCCCGGGCCTGCCACGCCCGCGGCGATGACCTGCTGCTCACCGATATCGATGCCGCCGGCCTGGCCGCGCGGGTCGCCGAACTGAGCAGCGCGCGGGTGCAGGCGCTGGCCGGCGACATCACCGACCCGGCCCTGCACGGCCAGCTGGTCGAGACCTGCCGCACGGCGTTCGGCCGCCTCGACCTGCTGATCAACAACGCCGGCATCACCCACCGCTCGCCGACCCTGCGCACCGACCCCGGCGTGTTCCGCAAGGTCATGGCGGTGGACTACCATGCACCGTTGGAGCTGACCCTGGCCGCCGCCGGCCTGCTGCGCGCGAGCCGTGGCCAGGTCGCCGCCATCGGCTCGATGGCCGGCTGGATGCCGGTGCTTGGCCGCGCCGGATACTGCGCGGCGAAGAGCGCGCTGGGCCAGGCCTTCGAGGTGCTGCGCGCTGAGCTCGCGCGCGACGGCATCGGCCTGCTGATGGTCTACCCGAGCTTCCTCGACACCCCGATCGACCGCAACGCCCTGGGCGCCGACGGCAAGCCGGCCGGCCACGCGCGCTCGACCATCGGCAGGATTCGCGGCGCCGACTGGATGGCCGGGGAAATCCTCAAGGCCCTGGAGCAGCGCCGCGAGCGCCTGTTCCCCGACCGCGGCAGCTGGCTGGCCAGCCTGCTCTGGCGCCTGGCGCCGGCGCTGTACTACCGGCAGATGAGCCGGCGTTTCGCCGGGGAGATGGGTTGATGGCCTTCGCTCCCTACGCCCTCGGCGCCTTCATCCTGCTGGCCTACACCCTGGAGGCCATCACCGGTTTCGGCAGCATCGTCATCGCCCTGTCACTCGGTGCCTTGCTGCTGCCCATCGACCAGCTGCTGCCGGTGCTGGTGCCACTGAACATCGGCATGACCGGCTACCTGGTCAGCCGCCACTGGCGCCTGATCGACCGCCGCCTGCTGCTCGGCACCATCCTGCCCGGCATGCTCGCCGGCACCCTGCTCGGCTACTGGCTGCTGCCGCACCTGGACACCCAGGCACTCAAGGCTGGCTTCGGCGCACTGATCCTGTGGTTCGCCGGGCGCGAACTGTGGCGCCTGCGCCATGCCCAGGCACTGCCGGTGCGTCCGGCCTGGCTGACGCGCCTGATCACCCTCGGCGCCGGCCTCAGCCACGGCCTGTTCGCCTCGGGCGGGCCGCTGCTGGTCTACGGCCTGGCCGGCACGGCGCTGGACAAGGCGCGCCTGCGCGCCACTCTGGTCAGCGTCTGGTTCAGCCTCAACAGCCTGCTCACCCTCGCCTTCCTGCTCGACGGCCGCCTGCTGCCAGCCCTGCCGCAGGTGGCGAGCTATGCGCCGCTGCTGCTGCTCGGCGTGTGGCTGGGCGAACGCCTGCACCGACGCTTCGACGAGCGCCACTTCCGCATCGCCATCTACTGCCTGCTGCTGCTCACCGGCACCCTGCTGCTGGCTCCCTGGAGACTCGCATGAGCTACGACATCATCATCAAGAACGGCCTGTACTTCGACGGCAGCGGCGCCCCCGGCGCGGTCCGCCATGTCGGCATCCGCGACGGCCGCATCGACGTGCTCAGCTTCAGCCCGCTGGACGAAAGCGGCTGCGCGCAGGTGATCGACGCCTCCGGCAAGTGGGTCACCCCGGGCTTTCTGGAAATCCACTCGCACTACGACGCCGAGGTGATCGCCGCGCCGGCGCTGAAGGAGTCGGTGCGCCACGGCGTCACCAGCGTGACCATCGGCTCCTGCTCGATCAGCATGGTGCTGGCCGAGCCGGAGGACTGCTCGGACCTGTTCACCCGCGTCGAGGCTGTGCCGCGCGAGTACGTGCTGCCGATCCTGCAGGAGAAGAAGAGCTGGCGCGACGCCGCCGGCTACCGTGCCTTCTACGAGCAGCTGCCGCTGGGGCCGAACGTCAATTCCTTCCTCGGCCACTCCGAGCTGCGCGTGGCGGTGATGGGCCTGGAGCGCGCCACCCAGAAGATCACGCCGAGCGAGGCCGAGCTGGCGCGCATGGAGCAATTGCTGGAGGAAGCGCTGGACGCCGGCTGCATCGGCCTGTCGGTGATGACCACGCGGCTGGACAAGATGGACGGCGACCGCGCCTGGTCCAGCCCGCTGCCCTCGACCTTCGCCAGCTGGAAGGAGTTCTCGCGCCTGTTCGCCATCCTCCGCCGCCGTGGCGCGGTGCTGCAGGGCGCGCCGAACGCGGTGACCAAGGTCAACGTGTTCGCCTTCCTCTGGCAGGCCCACGGCTGGTTCAGAAAGCCGCTCAAGTGCACCATGCTTACCGCGCTGGACCTCAAGTCGCAGCCGCTGCTGCACCGCTTCACCCGCCTCTCCGGCTGGCTGGCGAACAAAGTGCTGCGCGGCCACTTCCGCTGGCAGACCTTGCCGGCGCCCTTCACCCTGCGCCTGGAAGGGCTCAACGTGAACGCCTTCGAGGAGTTTGGCGCCGGCGAGATCCTGCGCAACATCAAGGACCCGGACGAACTCTACGCCAAGGTCAAGGAACCGGAGTTCCGCGCCCTGTTCAAGAAGCAGGTCAAGGCCATCCTCACCAAGGGCCTGTGGCACCGCGACTTCTCCGACTGCTGGGTGACCGAGTGCCCGGACGCCTCCCTGGTCGGCAAGAACTTCAAGCAACTGGGCGAGGCGCGTGGCCTGGACGCGGTGGACGCCTACTTCGAACTGGCCTGCCAGTACCGCGAGGCGCTGAAGTGGACCACCTGCTACGGCAACCAGCGCGAGCCGATCATGCGCCAGCTGCTGGCCAGCCCCTGGACCCACCCCGGCTTCGCCGACTCCGGCGCGCACCTGCGCTCCATCGCCCAGTACAACTTCCCGCTGCGCTTCCTCAAGTACGTGCGCGATGCGCAGCTGGCCGGCGCGCCCTTCATGGAACTGGGCCAGGCGGTGCGCCGCTGCAGCGGCGAGCTGGCCGACTTCATCGGCGTGGACGCCGGCTATATCCGCGTCGGCGACCGCGCCGACCTGGTGATCGTCAACCCCGAGGGCCTCACCGCCGAGCTGGACGCCATCGCCGAGGCGCCAATGGAAATGCTCGGCCTGGTGCGGGTGGTCAAGCGCAACGACGCGGCGGTCGAACTGACCCTGATCAACGGCCGCATCGCCTACCAGCGCGGCCAGGAATACCCGGACGACCTCGGCAAGTCGCAGCGCTACGGCCGCTTCCTGCCGGCCCGCGACGTGCTGCCGCGCTCGGCGCCCGCAGGCACGCTGCAGCCCGCCACCGCCTGATCTAGCCCGGATGCAATCCGGGAGCGGAGCGGCCTGCTTCCCGGATTGCATCCGGGCTACGACGCGTTGATCCGAGCCGAGGAGCCGTCAGCCAACCACGAACCATCCCCTCTCCCGTTCACGGGAGAGGGCTAGGGAGAGGGCCAAGCCCTCGTCATTCACCAGGTGCCGCCAAGAGCACCGCCTCCCGGAACGCTGCCCAGCGCACCGGTTCAGCACCCGCTCGCGGCCGCCCCGCCGGCAGCCGAGTATTCGCCGGCTGGCCGGTCGCAGCGGGTGCCCCTTCCTGTCGATTCAGCCCCTCTATCACGCTTATCGGCTGACCAGCCCCGCTGCGCGGAGTTAACATGCCGCCAGCCCGATGAATCGACCGTGAGTAATCCGATGTCCGCCTGGAGTCCCGAAAGCTGGAGAGGCAAGCCCATCCAGCAGCAGCCGCAATACCCCGATGCCGCCCACCTGGCCCGCGTGGAGCAGACCCTGGCCGGCTACCCGCCGCTGGTGTTCGCCGGCGAGGCCCGCGAACTGCGCCGCCAGTTCGCCGAAGTGACCCAGGGCCGCGCCTTCCTCCTGCAGGGCGGCGACTGTGCCGAGAGCTTCGCCGAGTTCAGCGCGGCGAAGATCCGCGACACCTTCAAGGTGCTGCTGCAGATGGCCATCGTCATGACCTTCGCCGCCGGCTGCCCGGTGGTCAAGGTCGGGCGCATGGCCGGCCAGTTCGCCAAGCCGCGTTCGGCCAACGACGAGAGCATCGGCGGCGTGACCCTGCCGGCCTACCGTGGCGATATCGTCAACGGCATCGAGTTCGACGCCGCCAGCCGCGTGCCGGACCCGGAGCGCCTGCTGCAGGCCTACCACCAGGCCACCGCCAGCCTCAACCTGCTGCGCGCCTTCGCCCAGGGCGGCTTTGCCGACGTGCACCAGGTGCACCAGTGGAACCTCGACTTTATCGCCAATTCAGCCTTGAGCGAGAAGTACCACCAGCTGGCCAACCGCATCGACGAGACCCTGGCCTTCATGCGCGCGGTCGGCATGGACAGCGCGCCGCAGCTGCGCGAAGTCAGCTTCTTCACCGCCCACGAGGCGCTGCTGCTGGGTTACGAGCAGGCCTTCGTGCGCCAGGACAGCCTCACCGGGCGCTGGTACGACTGCTCCGCACACATGCTGTGGATCGGCGACCGTACCCGCCAGCTGGACGGCGCCCACGTCGAGTTCATGCGCGGCATCGAGAACCCCATCGGGGTCAAGGTCGGCCCGAGCATGGACCCGGACGAACTGATCCGCCTGATCGACATCCTCAACCCGGACAACGACCCGGGCCGCCTCAACCTGATCGTGCGCATGGGCGCCGACAAGGTCGAGGCGCACTTCCCGCGCCTGCTGCGCAAGGTCAAGGAAGAAGGTCGCCAGGTGCTGTGGAGTTCCGACCCCATGCACGGCAACACCATCAAGGCCAGCAGCGGCTACAAGACCCGCGACTTCGCGCAGATCCTCTCGGAGGTCAAGCAGTTCTTCCAGGTGCACCGCGCCGAGGGCACCGTGGCCGGCGGCATCCATATCGAGATGACCGGGCAGAACGTCACCGAGTGCATCGGCGGCGCCCGCCCGGTCACCGAGGACGCCCTGTCCGACCGCTACCACACCCACTGCGACCCGCGCATGAACGCCGACCAGTCCCTGGAACTGGCCTTCCTGATCGCCGAGACGCTCAAGCAGGCCAGGGCCTGAGCCACGGCGCCGCCTAGCCGGCGCGGGCCTGGAACTTCTTGCGGTAGGCGGCCGGCAGCAGGCCAACGCGTTGCTGGAACAGGCGGCGGAACGAGTTGCTGTCCTCGTAGCCGACCGCGAAGGTGATGCTGTCGAGGCTCATGCGCGTGGTTTCCAGCAGCTGCTTGGCCTTCTCCAGGCGCAGCGTCTGCACATAGGCCAGCGGCGTGTAGCCGGTGGCCTCCTTGAAGCGCCGTTTGAAGTTGCGCACGCCAAAGCCGAAGCGGCCGGCCAGCTCGTCGATCAGCAGCGGCTGGCCGAAGTGCTCGTCCAGCCAGTTCTGCACCCGCAGGATGTCGGCATCACCGTGGCTCTTCGGCATCGACCACAGCACATAGGAAGACTGCTCGCTGCGCACGTTGTCGATCAGCAGGTAGCGGCTGCACAGCTGTGCCAGCTCCAGCGAGGCGAAGCGCCGCACCAGGTGCAGCAGCAGATCCACCGCCGCGCTGGCACCGCCGCTGCTGATCAGGCGGTTGTCCTCGCAGAGGATCTGCCGTTCGTCCAGCAACGCTTCCGGGTAACGCCGGCGAAATAGCTCGGCGAAGGCCCAGTGCGTGGTGGCGCGGGTGCCGCACAGCAGGCCGGCCTCGGCGAGCATGAAGGTGGCCGTGCACATGGCGGCCAGCACCGCGCCCTGGGCATGCTGGCGGCGCAGCCAGTCGCGGTAGCGATGGAAGCCGGGCAAGGCCTCGCGCAGGGTGAAGAGGAAACCGGGAATCAGCACCAGATCGGTACGCGCCACCTGATCGAGCGCCACCTCGGCCTGCAGCGCCTGGCCGCTCAGCGAAGGCACGGGCAGGCCGTCATGGGACGCCACCACCACCTCGAACAGGGGCTCGCCCCCTTCGCTGAACAGGTTGGCGGCGCGCAGCATCTCCAGGGCCATGGTGGCGCTGGCGGCGGAACAGTGGTCGGCGAGCAGAAGGGTCACGTGCATGGCGGCTTTTGCAGATTTCGCATGGATAAAGTCATTTATCCACCTACCTTAGCGCAAAGCCAGCCCCTAGAGTGCTCCGGTCATCCCGCCAACGGACGTACTCATGAATCTCTGGTTCCGCCTTCTCCTCATGCTCCTGCGCTGTCCCTGGCGCAAGCCGGTCCACGCCCTGTCCACCACCGTCGTGCGCATGCGCGCGTGGCCGCTGGACCTCGACTTCAACCGCCATGTCACCAACGGCCGCTACTTCACCCTGGCCGATGTCGGCCGCATGGACTACGTGCTGCGCAGCGGCGCCTTCCGCGTCGCCCTGCGCCACCGCGCGCTGCCCATCGTCGGCGACACCTGGGGCAAGTTCCGCCGCGAGCTGAAGCTGTTCGAGGCCTTCGAGATCCACACCCGCATGCTCGGCTGGGACGACAAGTGGAGCTTCGTCGAGCACCGCTTCGTCAGTGGCGGGCGCACGGTGGGGGTGATCGTCATCCGCGGCCTGTTCCGCTCTCCGAAAGGCACCGTGCCGCCCGGCGAATTCGCCCGTGCCCTGGGCCTGGACGAGCACTCGCCGGAGATGCCGGCCTGGCTGCGCGAGTGGTCGGCCAGCTGCGACGACATGAGCCTGCAGCTGCGCACCGAGGAAGGGCTGGCCGCCGCGCGATAGTCCGCGAGTCATGACGCGACCCGGGTCACACCCGGGACCGCCCCGCATCGCCGACAATGCGCGCCGGCCGGAGGCCG
Organism: Aquipseudomonas alcaligenes; assembly: GCF_003205495.1. GTDB lineage: Bacteria > Pseudomonadota > Gammaproteobacteria > Pseudomonadales > Pseudomonadaceae > Aquipseudomonas > Aquipseudomonas alcaligenes_B. Next base: position 48,162 of record NZ_QJRX01000005.1, read on the forward strand.
AATGCCTCAGGGCCACCAGCCCCAACCTTCAAGGACGATGACCATGAAACTGCACCTCCCCCTGTCCACCCTGGCCCTGGCCAGCCTGCTCGCCGGCTGCCAGAACATGAGCCCGGACGCGATGCTCAGCACCGGCCTGCAAGCCATGCAGGCCGCCACCCTGAGCGATGCCGAAGTGAAGAGCATGGCCGACGAGGCCTGCCTGCAGATGGACGCCGAGGCGCCCATCGCCCCGGCAGACAGCGAGTACAGCCGGCGCCTGGAGAGGATCGCCGCCAACCTCGGCGGCCAGGTGGGCGGCACCCCGGTCAACTACAAGGTCTACCTCACCGACGAAGTCAACGCCTGGGCCATGGCCAACGGCTGCGTGCGCGTGTACAGCGGCCTGATGGACCTGATGAGCGACAACGAGGTAGAAGGCGTGCTCGGCCACGAGATGGGCCACGTCGCCCTCGGCCACACCAAGAAGGCCATGCAGGCCGCCTACGCCACCTCGGTGGCCCGTGGCGCCGCGGCCTCCTCGGGCAACAGTGCGGTCTCGGCGCTGTCCGCCTCGCAACTGGGCGACCTCGGCGAGGCGCTGGTCAACGCCCAATTCTCCCAGGCCCAGGAAAGCGCCGCCGACGACTTCTCCTTCGACCTGCTGAAGCAGCGCGGCGTAGCGCTGGACGGTCTGGCCAGCGCCTTCGACAAGCTGGCCCAACTGGGCGGCGGCGACAGCAGCATGTTCGACTCCCACCCGGGCTCGGCCGACCGCGCCGCGCATATCCGCCAGCGCATCGCCGCCGAGCAATAAGCCCTCGCCCCGCTCGCGCAACGCGGGCGGGGCCTAGCCCTGCAACAGCGCTCGCAACAATCCCGCCACCGGCGAGCGGCAGTTCAGCACCACCTCGGCCAACCCCAGCCACTGCGCCAGCGCACGCAGCTGCGCGGCCAGGGCATGCAGTGCCTCCTCGCCCAGCATTACCTCCTCCAGGTGCACGGTATGCACCGCCAGGCGTCCCTGCGCCCGCTCGCTGCGCAGGTCGACGCGCGCCAGCAGGCGCTCGTGGTGCAGGAAAGGCAGCACGTAGTAGCCATACACCCGCTTGTGCGGCGGGGTGTAGATCTCCAGGCGGTAGCGGAAGCCGAACAGCCGTTCGGTGCGCTCGCGCTCCCAGATCAGCGAGTCGAAGGGCGACAGCAGCGCACTGGCCCCGATCCGCCGCGGAATGCTCGGTTCGCCGCGACAGTAGGCCGGCTGCTTCCAGCCCTGCACCGCCACCGGCAGCAGCTCGCCATCCTCCACCAGTTCGGCGAGGCGCAGCTTGGCGTCGGCCGCGTCCAGGCGGAAGTAGTCGCGCAGGTCGCGCTCACTGGCCACACCCAGGGCGTCGGCCGCGCGCAGCAGCAGCTGGCGCTGGGCCTCGGCCTCGTCGAGAGCGGGACGCTCGAGCAGCTCGGCGGGCAGCACCCGCTCTGGCAGGTCGTACAGGCGCTCGAAGCCGCGCCGGCCGGCCACGGTCACCAAGCCTGCGGCGAACAGCCACTCCAGCGCGTGCTTTTCCGCGCTCCAGTCCCACCAGGGACCGGCGCGCTCGCTGCGCGTGCTGAGGCTGCCGGCGCCCAGGGCGCCCTGCTCGCGCACCGCCTGCAGCACGCGCCGGATGAGGCCTTGCTGCTGGCGACCGAACTCGGCCAGCTGGCGGTAGATGCCCTGCCCGTCTGCCGCCCGGCGCATGCGCCAGCGCAGCAGCGGGTAGAGTTCCAGCGGCAGCAGCGAGGCCTCGTGGCCCCAGTACTCGAACAGGCTGCGGCGCTTCGGCGTGCCCCAGGCCAGCTCGTCCAGCAACGCGGGGTCGTAGTGGCCGAGGCGCGAGAAGGCCGGCAGGTAGTGCGAGCGCACCAGGGCGTTGACCGAGTCGATCTGCAGCACGGCAAGCCGCCCGACCTGCGCACGCAGCTGGCGCAGGCCGATGGCGCCACGTGGCGCGCGGGCGAAGCCCTGGGCGGCCAGGGTCAGGCGGCGGGCTTGGGCGAGGGACAATGACAGGCTCATGGCCGCCAAGCCTAGCAGGCGAGCGCTCAGTGCTGGGCGACCGGCTCATCCGGGGCGGCAAAGGCCTGGCGGAAGCTGAAGGCATGGGCCGTGGCGCCATGCTCGCGCAGATGCGCCAGGCGCGCGGCCGCCTCTTCCACGCTCGGCCGATGGCCGGCCGGTACCCACCAGAGCACCATGTGCGCCTGCTCGACCTTGGCGAACCATTCGCGGCGGCGCTTGAGCATCTCGGTGTGGGCGGACGTGTAGACGTAGTCGCTGAGCGATTGCACGTCACGCCAGAGCGACAGGTTGACCAGCACCTCGTCGCCGAAGGGGCGGATGGCGGTGGCGTCGCCGGCCTCGTCCTGCAGGCGCCAGACGTAGCCGGGCGAAGCCTCGGCCAGGGCATTGATGCGCGCCAGGTTGTTGACGAAATCGGCCATGCCGGGCGACTCCAGCGGCTCCTTCATGCTGGCGATATTGAGCTGGGCCAGGTGGTAGCGGGACATCGGAACTCCTTGTTCAGTCAATCTGCCGTACACCGGCGCGCCCGGAAAGCGGCGCCGGCGTGCGGTGCGGGGGCTTCAGCGCCTGAGCGGATCGTCCCAGAACGGCCGCTCGCTCTCCTGCAGGATATCGCCACGGCTCAGGCCGATGTCCTTGAGCGCCGCATCGTCGAGCATGGCCAGCTGCCGGCGCTGCCGGGCCAGTTCGTGCCAACGCTGCAAACGCAGCCGCAGGGCCTGCAGGCCGAGAGCCGGCCAGGCCCGTTCGAAGGATGCCGAGCGCACTAGCGCATAACCTTTCTGACCTTTCATCATCACGCCCTCCCTGTGGGGTTGGCGCCAGTTTCGGTTCGCGCTTAAGATCAATCCAACGAATGTTTCTTATGCAACGCATCTTGGAGATTGATGAATGGCCCACTACCCCAGCATCGATACCGAACTGCTGCGCAGCTTCGTCGCCATCGCCGACACCGGTGGCTTCACCCGCGCCGCCGAGGCGGTCAACCGCACCCAGTCGGCGGTGAGCATGCAGATGAAGCGCCTGGAGGATGACGTGGTGCAGCGCGCGCTGTTCGAGCGCGACGGCCGCCAGGTGCGCCTCACGCCCGAGGGCCAGGTGCTGCTGGGCTACGCGAGGCGCATCCTCAAGCTGCACGGCGAGGTGCTCAACACCCTGCGCGAGCCGCACATGGTCGGCGCCGTGCGCATCGGCACGCCGGATGACTACGTGATGCGCTTTTTGCCCGACATCCTCTCGCGCTTCGCCCAGGCTTACCCGCTGGTGCAGGTGGAGGTGCACTGCGAGACCTCCGGCCAACTGCTGCAACGCCAGGACCTGGACCTGACCATAGTCACCCGCGAGCCGGGCAAGGAGATCGGCCAGCTGCTGCGCCAGGAACGCTTCGTCTGGGCCGAGGCCCAGGGCTTCACGCCCCACGAGCAGAACCCCATGCCGCTGGCCATGTTCAATTCCGGCTGCTTCTGCCGCGCCTGGGCCTGCAACGCGCTGGACGCCATCGAGCGGCCCTACCGCATCGCCTACACCAGCCCCAGCCTGTCGGCGATCTTCGCCGTGGTCGGCGCCGGCCTGGCGGTCACCGCCCAGCTGCAGAGCCTGATCACCCCGGACATGCGCATCCTCGGCGAGGCCGAGGGGCTGCCCACCTTGCCGCTGACCAGCATCGTCCTGCTGCGCCACCCGCAGCGCCAGTCGCAGGTCATCGACACCCTGGCCGAACACATAGTCGAAGGCTTCCGGCTATAGCCCTACTCCAGCGCCAGCAGCACCGCGCAGAGCAGCAGGAAGGCGCAGAACAGCCCCTTGAGCAGGCGTTCCGGCAGCGCGTGGGCCAGCTTCACGCCCCAGCTGATGCTGAGCAGCCCACCCAGCGCCAGGGGGATGCCCATGGCCCAGTCGACATGCCCGTGCAGGGCATAGGTCAGCAAGGTCACTGCGGTACTGGGCAGCGCCAGGGCCAGCGACAGGCCTTGGGCCACCAGCTGGCTGGCGCCGAACAGGTTGGTCAGCACCGGCACCGCCAGCACCGCACCGCCCACGCCGAACAGCCCGCCCAGGGCGCCGGCCGCGCCGCCCAGCACGCCCAGCCAGGGCCAGGGCTGGCGCAACTCTCCGGTCACGGAACTGCTGCGCATAAACAGCCGCAGCAGGTTGTAGAGCGCCAGGGCGACCAGGAAGCCGACGAAGGCCTGGCGCATGCGCTCGGCCTGCAGTTCCACCGCATACAGCGAGGCCAGCCAGGCGCAGATGAAGCCGGAAGCGCTGAGCAGCAGCGCGTGCCTGAGCACGATGCGGTTGCGCTGGTGGTAGCGCCACAGCGCCAACAGCACGTTGGGCACCACCATCACCAGCGCCGTGCCCTGGGCCAGCTGCTGATCGAGGCCGAACAGCACGCCGAGGGCGGGGATCGCCACCAGACCGCCGCCGATGCCGAACAGCCCGCCAAGGGTGCCCATGGCCAGGCCGAGCAGCAGGTTCAACAGGATATCGACGGGATTCATGCGGGCCTCCGGGGCAATGGCGTGCATGCTATCCAGCGCAGCCTGGTAAGGAAACGCACAGCAGCGCACAATGGCTTTGCATTTTTCGCAAAGGCAGCCCAATGAACCCCGACGCCCTCACCCAGCAGCTCGGCCTCTACCTGGACGTGCTGGACGCCGGCAGCTTCTCCGCCGCCGCACGCCGCCAGCAGCTCACCCCGTCCGCCGTGGCCCGGCGCATGGACGGCCTGGAGCGGGCCATGGGCTGCACGCTGCTGGAGCGCAGCACCCACCTGGTGCGGGCAACGCCGGCCGGCCTGGCCTTCGCAGAACGGGCCCGGCGCGTCCTCGGCGAACTGCAGCAGGCGCGCGCCGAGGCGGTATCGCTGAGCAGCGCGCCCGAGGGGCTGATCCGCATCGACGCGCCGGCCCCCTTCGGCCGGCGCCACCTGGCCCCGGCCATCGCCGAATTCCTCACCCTCTACCCGGGCCTGGACGTGCAGCTGCGGCTGATCGACAGCTTCATCGACCTGCACGGCGAGCACCTGGGCGAAGTCGACCTGGTGCTGCGCATCGGCCCGCTGGCCGACACCCGCCTGGTCGCCACACCACTGGCGCCCCTGGTGCGGGTGCTGTGCGCCAGCCCGGACTACATCCAGCGCCGCGGCCTGCTGCGTGACGCCCGCGAGCTGCCGCAGCACGACGGCCTGGACTGGGACGCGCTGTCACCGCCGCAAGCCTGGCGTTTCGAAGTCGACGGGCGCGCGCAGCTGCTGCGCCCCGGGCGCCTGCGCATGACCGCCAACAACGCCGAGACCCTGCTGTTCGGCGCCGTGGCCGGGCTGGGCATCGCCCACCTGCCGACCTGGCTGATCAGCGACTACCTGCTGCGCGGCGAGCTACTGCCCCTGCTGTGCGAGAACGGCCTGCCGCCCGCCGAACCCAGCGGCATCTATGCCCTGCGCCTGGCCAGTGACGCCAGCACGCGCACGCGCCTGCTGCTGGATTTTCTCAGGCAGCGCTTCGCCCCCGTGCCGCCCTGGGACCTGGCCCTGCAGCGTGGCCTGCAGGCCGGCAACTAGGCCGGCACGGCCTGGCCGCGGGCAAACAGGGTGAAGTCCGCCGCCGACATGGGCCGGGCGAACAGATAGCCCTGCCCCTGGTCGCAGCCCAGATCGGCCAGGCGCTGGCGCGTGGCCTCGTCCTCGATGCCCTCGGCCGTGGTGTGCAGGCCGAGGCTGCGTGCCATCTGCACGATGGCGGTGACTATCGCCTGGTCCTGCGGGTTGGCGGTGAGCATGCGCACGAAGGACTGGTCGATCTTCAGCTTGTCCACGCGAAAGCGCTGCAGGTAAGACAGGTTGGAGTAGCCGGTACCGAAGTCATCGATGGACAGTTTCACCCCCAACGCCTTGAGGCGCTGCAGGCGTTCGATGAAGGCCGGCGAGTCCTGCAGCAGGATGGATTCGGTCAGTTCCAGCTCCAGGCAGCCCGGCGGCAGGCCGTAGCGATCCAGCGCCGCCGCCACCAGCTGCTCCAGGTTGCCGCGACGGAACTGCACCGCCGAAAGGTTCAGCGAGATCACGCAGCGCGGCAGGCCGGCGGCCTGCCAGAGCATGGCCTGGCGGCAGGCCTCATCGAGCACCCACTCGCCGATTTCGACGATCAGACCGGACTGCTCGGCGACCTGGATGAACAGATCGGGGCCGATCAGTCCCCGCCGCGGATGCTGCCAGCGCAGCAGCCCCTCGGCCGCCAGCAAGCCACCATCGTGCAGATCGACAATCGGCTGGTAGTGCAGGACGAACTCGGCGCGGCTCAGCGCCTGGTGCAGATCCTGCTCCAGGCCCAGGCGTTCACGGGTATCGGCGTTCATCTGCTCGTCGAAGAAGCAGTAGGTGTTACGCCCGGCGGCCTTGGCCTGGTACATGGCGGTGTCGGCATGCTTGAGCAGGGTGTCGAAGTCCTCGCCATCATCGGGGAACAGGGAGATACCGATGGAGCTGGAGCTGACGATCTGCATGCCCTTGAGGCTGAACGGGACGGCCAGGTGCTGCTGCAGGCGGGCGGCCAGCGCGGAGACCACCGCCAGCTCCTCGACATCGGCCAGCACCAGGAGGAACTCGTCGCCGCCCTGGCGGCTCACCGTGTCGATATCGCGCACGGCCTCGCGCAGGCGCCGCGCCACCTCCAGCAGCAGTTCGTCACCGGCGTCGTGGCCGAGGGAGTCGTTGATGGTCTTGAAGTTATCGAGGTCGAGGAACAGCAGCGCGACCCGCTTGCCGTCGCGCCGCGCATGGCCGATGGCCTGCTCCATGCGGTCGCGCACCAGCAGGCGATTGGGCAGGTTGGTCAGGGCATCGTGCTGGGCCAGGTGGGTGAAGTTGGCCTCGGAATCCTTCACCCGCAGGATTTCCTGGCGCAGGCGCAGCAGGGTGATACGCAGATCATTGGCCAGCAGCCATACCGCCACCGAGCCCAGCACCAGGAGGGCGCTGATATTGACCAGACGGCCTATGCCCAGGGGCTGCGGAGTGAAGGTCTGCAGGCCGCTCAGGGCGGCGAACGTGAGGCCGGCCACCGCCGCCAGGATGGCCAGCAGCAGGCCGATGAACAGACGCAGTGGCGCCACCATGCCGGCCACTATCAGCAGCACCGGGTAGCCCAGCAGCGCACCGCTGTACAGCCCCTGGCTGTGCCAGAGCGACAGCGTGATCACCGCCAGGTGCGTGAACAGCACCAGCACTATGGCCCTGTCCACCCGGCCGCGCCTGATCAGCACTATCCCGCTCAGCACGGCCAGCAGCGCCCCCAGCACCAGGCCGCTGTTCCACCATTGCCCGGCCACTAGGGTCTGCAGGCCGATGCACAGCAAGGCTGCGCACGATACCTGGGATATCTGCATCAGGCGGCGTGCCTGTAGCCTGCGCTCCAGTGTGTAGCCCTGGACATCCTGGTCTTGCGGAGCTTGCGCTGGGGTCATGAGGCTGCACTTTCCGATGGTCAGCTACGTGGAGTCTGGCACGCTAACGAAAACACGCCTGTCCCGACAAGGCTAAAGAGGCAGAGAGTCGCAGCCGCGCCACGGCACCGGCCCAGCGCGGCCGGACAGCCAATGACGAGAGTCTGTCCCCCTTGGCGCTTGCCAAGCTGCCCGATCCCTGAACAATAGCGGCCTGCAGAACGGACCATGAGCATCGGCATGAGCAACGAACTGAGAATCGAAGACCTGCAACTCGGCAGCGGCAAGGAAGCGGTCAAGGGCGCCCTGATCACCACCCAGTACCGCGGCTGGCTGGAAGACGGCAGCGAGTTCGACTCCTCCTACTCGCGCGGCAAGCCCTTCCAGTGCGTGATCGGCACGCGCCGCGTGATCCAGGGTTGGGACCTTGGCCTGATGGGCATGCGCGTCGGCGGCAAGCGCAAGCTCTGGGTGCCGGCCCAGCTGGGCTACGGCGAGCGCCAGGTCGGCTCGATCCCACCGAACTCCAACCTGGTGTTCGAGATCGAGCTGCTGGAAGTGCTGACCCGCGACGATTGATCCGCTACGCGGTCGCCACGCGCCGCCGGCGCAGGCTCCAGCCCTGCTGCATGCCGGCCGCGGCCAGCAGGATGGCCGCCACGCCCAGCCACTGCAGCGGGCTGAGACGGTGGCCGAAGGCCAACCAGTCGACGAAGATCGCCGCGATCGGGTAGACGAATGACAGTGCCCCGGTCAGCGCCGTCGGCAGTTTCTGGATGGCGCTGTACAGCAGCATGTACATCACCCCGGTATGAACGATGCCCAGGGTCAGCAGGCTGGCCCAGGCCTGCGCCTGCTCCGGCAGCTGGTAGCTGGCCAGCGGCGCCAGCATCAGGGTGCCGGTGAGCAGCTGGAGCAACGCGATCAGGTGCGGCGGCGTGCCAGTGAGGCGCTTGACGATCAGCGCCGCCAGGGCATAGAGCAGCGCGGCGCCCAGGGCCAGGGCGATGCCCAGCAGGTAGTTCTGCCCCGCCACCGCCCCGCTGCCGTGGGCGCTGACGATGGCCAGCATGCCGAGGAAGGCCAGGCCCAGCCAGGCCAGCTTGACCAGGGTGATGCGTTCGCCGAGAAACAGCGCCGCCAGGCCCACCAGCATGAACGGCTGGACGTTGTACACCGCCGTGCTGATGGCGATGGACGCCTGGGAATAGGCGGCGAACAGCAGCAGCCAGTTGCCGACTATGGCCACCCCGCTGAGCACGCCCAGGACCAGCACGCGACGGTTCAGCAGCTCGCGGCGCAGCAGGCCGAGTGCCGCGCACACCAGCAGCAACATGGCGCCGCCGACCACGCAGCGCCAGAACACCACGTCCACCACGGCCTGGCCGGACACCAGCACGAACCAGCCGATGGTGCCGGAAATCAGCATGGCCGCGAGCATTTCCAGCGAGCCGCGCCTGAGGGTGTTGTTCATGATCGAGCCTCCACAGTGAGTGGGTCCATTATTCGGATGCACCCCCTGCTCGCTCCAGAGCTAATCTAAGGCGTAAACATGCCTTCGCCTTTATTACGAAGGCGTTCCTCTCATTTCACCTAATGGCCCCTGCAATGACCGATGAAATCGACCAGATCCTGATCAGCGCCCTGATGGCCGACTCGCGCCGCTCGCTCAAGGCCCTGGCGCAGATCAGCGGGCTGTCCTCGCCCAGCGTCGCCGAACGCCTGCGCCGCCTGGAGGAGCGTGGGGTGATCCGCGGCTACACGGTGGAAGTCGATCCGCGCCACTTCGGCTACCAGCTGCAGGCCATCGTCCGGGTGCGCCCGCTGCCCGGCAGGCTGCACGAGGTGGAACGGCTGATCCAGTCCATCCCCGAGTTCACCGAGTGCGACAAGGTCACCGGCGAGGACTGCTTCATCGCCCGCCTGCACGTGCGCTCCATGGAGCAGCTGGACGAGCTGCTGGACCGCATCAACGCCTATGCCGAGAGCAATACCGCCATCGTCAAGAAGACCTCGGTGGCGCGCCGGTTGCCACCGATGAGTGGCGCATCCTGAACCTGGGCGCGCGGGTCTAACCTTGACAGAAATCTGCCGAAGCGCCGACAGGGCTTTATTTGTGCAAGGTTTGCAGTGTATTTTATCGATAAATATCGAATTTAAATCGAGCTGCGCCTGAGATGCGGAACTCGCCCCACCTGTAGCAGGAGTTGGCAACATGATCGAAGTCACCGAAGTGCCCATCGCCGAACTGCGCGCCGCGCTGGAGTCGGGCCGCACCACCGCCGTCGAACTGGTCCAGGCCTACTTCGCCCGCATCGATGCCTACGACGGTCCTGCCACGCCGACCCGCCTGAATGCCGTGGTGGTGCGCAACCCCGATGCGCTCAAGGAAGCCGAGGCCTCCGATGCCCGCCGCGCGCGTGGCGAGACCCTCGGCCCGCTCGATGGCATCCCCTACACCGCCAAGGACAGCTACCTGGTCAAGGGCCTCACCGCCGCCTCTGGCAGCCCGGCGTTCAAGGACCTGGTGGCCCAGCGCGACGCTTTCACCATCGAGCGCCTGCGCGCCGCCGGCGCCATCTGCCTGGGCAAGACCAACATGCCGCCCATGGCCAACGGCGGCATGCAGCGCGGCGTCTACGGCCGCGCCGAAAGCCCGTACAACGAGAAGTACCTGACCGCACCCTTCGCTTCCGGCTCGTCCAATGGCGCTGGCACCGCCACCGCCGCCAGCTTTTCCGCCTTCGGCCTGGCTGAGGAAACCTGGTCCAGCGGCCGCGGCCCGGCTTCGAACAACGGCCTGTGCGCCTACACGCCGTCGCGCGGGGTGATCTCGGTGCGCGGCAACTGGCCGCTGACGCCGACCATGGACGTGGTGGTGCCCTATGCGCGGACCATGGCCGACCTGCTGGAAGTGCTCGACGTGGTGGTGGCCGATGATCCGGACACGCGTGGCGACCTGTGGCGCCTGCAGCCCTGGGTGCCGATCCCCAAGCCTTCCGAGGTACGCCCGGCGTCCTACCTGGAACTCGCCGCCGGTGCCTCCGCGCTCAAAGGCAAGCGCCTGGGCGTGCCGCGCATGTTCATCAACAAGGACGAAGCCGCCGGCACCAGCGAGAACCCCGGCATCGGTGGCCCGACCGGCCAGCGCATCCACACCCGCGCCTCGGTGATCGCCCTGTGGGAGGCGGCGCGCCAGGCCCTGGAGGCCGCCGGCGCCGAGGTGATCGAAGTGGACTTCCCGCTGGTGTCCAACTGCGAGGGCGACCGCCCCGACGCGCCGACCGTGTTCAACCGCGGCATAGTCTCCCCCGAGTTCCTGCATGACGAGCTGTGGGAACTGTCCGGCTGGGCCTTCGACGACTTCCTGCGCGCCAATGGCGACCCCAGGCTGAACAAGCTGGCGGACGTCGACGGCCCGCAGATCTTCCCGCACGACCCGGGCACCCTGCCCAACCGCGAGGGCGACCTGGCCGCCGGCATGGACGAGTACGTCAACATGGCCAAGCGCGGCCTGAAGAGCTGGGACCAGATCGCCACCCTGCCGGACGGCCTGCGCGGCCTGGAGAAGACCCGCCGGCTCGACCTGGAAGACTGGATGGACAGCCTCGGGCTGGATGCCGTGCTGTTCCCCACCGTGGCCGACGTCGGCCCGGCGGATGCCGATATCAATCCGCAATCGGCCGATATCGCCTGGAGCAACGGCGTCTGGGTAGCCAACGGCAACCTGGCCATCCGCCACCTGGGCGTGCCGACCGTCACGGTGCCGATGGGGCTGATGGCCGATATCGGCATGCCGGTGGGCCTGACCTTCGCCGGCCGCGCCTACGACGACAACAGCCTGCTGCGCCTGGCCTCGGCCTTCGAGTCCACCGGCCAGCGGCGCCGGGTACCGCCGCGCACCCCGCCGCTGGCACGCGCCTAAATGGGCGACGCGGGGCCAAGGCCCCGCGTCGGGCGGCTCACGAGCTCAGGGCGAAGGCGCACATGTTGACCGTCGCGGCCAGGTTCAGCGACTCGATGGCGCCGCAGCCGGGGATGGTGAAGGGCCGGGCCGCGAGCGCGGCCAGCTGCTCGCGCGGCACGCCGCGCGCCTCGTTGCCGAACAGGTAGCAGTCGAAGGCCCTGAAGGCGGCCGACTGCACCGGCTCGCCCTGCATGTCGAGGCAGGCGATGCGGGGGAAGCGCGCGCCCAGGGTGTCCAGCTCAACGTCCAGTTCCAGCGGCGTGTGGAAGATGGCGCCCATGCTGGCACGCACCACCTTGGGGTTGTAGGGGTCGACGCTGCCGGGGCTGAGCAGGCAGCGCAGGCCGCCGAACCAGGCCAGGGTGCGCAGTATGGTGCCGAGGTTGCCCGGGTCCTGGATCTCGTGCAGGTAGATGGCGCGCTCGCCTGGGGCCGGCGGCGGCGGCACCAGCGCCGCGAGCGGCACCACGGCGAGGATCCCCTGCGGCGTCTGGGTGTCGGCGATCTGCGCCATCTGCCGCTCGCCGATCAGCTGCGTCTTGAACGGACTCTGCCAGTGCTCGTAGGCGGCCGTCACGTACAGCTGGCTGGCGCGCAGCGCGGGGTTGTGCACGGCGGCCTTCTGCAGCTCCAGCAGCAGGTGCTCGCCTTCCACCAGGAAATGGCCGAACTCGGCACGGTACTTCTTCTGCTGCAGCTTCTTGATGTCGTCGAGCTTCATCAGTGGCCCGCCAGGATCGACTTGGCCACCGCCTCGGCCACCTTGATGCCGTCCACCCCCGCCGAGAGGATGCCGCCAGCGTAGCCGGCGCCCTCGCCGGCCGGGTACAGGCCCTTGAGGTTTAGGCTCTGCAGGCTCTCGTTGTCGCGGGTGATACGCACCGGCGAGCTGGTGCGGGTCTCGATGCCGGTCAGCACCGCATCGTCCCGGTCGAAGCCGCGGATCTGCTTGCCGAAGGCCGGCAGCGCCTCGCGGATGGCCTCGATGGCGTAGTCCGGCAGCGAGGGGGCCAGGTCACCCAGGCGCACGCCGGGCTTGTAGGAGGGCTCCACCTCGCCGAACTCGCTGGACGGCACGCCGCGGATAAAGTCGCCAACCAGCTGGCCCGGGGCGCAGTAGTCGCGCCCGCCCAGCTCATAGGCGCGCGACTCCAGGCGCTCCTGCAGCTCCACGCCGGCCAGCGGGCCGCCGGGGAAGTCCTGCTCCGGGTTGATGCCGACGACTATGCCGGCGTTGGCATTGCGCTCGTTGCGCGAGTACTGGCTCATGCCGTTGGTGACCACCCGCTCCGGTTCGGAGGTGGCCGCCACCACGGTACCGCCCGGGCACATGCAGAAGCTGTAGACGGCGCGGCCGTTCTTGGCGTGGTGCACCAGCTTGTAGTCGGCGGCGCCCAGCTCCGGGTGGCCGGCGTACTTGCCCAGGCGCGCCTGGTCGATCAGCGATTGCGGGTGTTCGATGCGGAAGCCGATGGCGAAGGGCTTGGCCTCGATGAACACGCCCTGGCGGTGCAGCATGCGGAAGGTATCGCGCGAGCTGTGCCCCAGCGCCAGCACCACATGACGGCTGCGCAGGGTCTCGCCATTGGCCAGCACCACGCCCTCGAGCTGGCCGTCGTCGATCACAAGGTCGGTCACCTTGCTCTCGAAGCGCACTTCGCCGCCGAGGGCGATGATCTCCTCGCGCATGGCCGCCACCACGCCGGTCAGGCGGAAGGTGCCGATGTGCGGCTTGCTGACGTACATGATCTCTTCCGGCGCGCCGGCGCGGACGAACTCGCTCATCACCTTGCGCCCGTAGAACTTGGGGTCCTTGATCTGGCTGTAGAGCTTGCCGTCGGAGAACAGCCCCGCCCCGCCCTCGCCGAACTGCACGTTGGACTCGGGGGTCAGGGTCTTCTTGCGCCACAGCGCCCAGGTGTCCTTGGTGCGCCGGCGCACATCCTTGCCGCGCTCCAGCACGATCGGCTTGAAGCCCATCTGCGCCAGCAGCAGCGCGGCGAACAGGCCGCAGGGACCGAAGCCGACCACGATCGGACGCTCGGCGAGGCCGGCCGGCGCCTGGCCGACCGGGTAGTAGTGGGTGTCCGGCGCCGGGCGGATGTGCGGGTCGCCGGCGAAACGCGCCAGGATGCCCGCCTCGTCGCGCACCTCCAGATCGATGATGTAGATGAACAGGATCACGCTGTTCTTCTTGCGCGCATCGTAGCTGCGCTTGAACACGCTGAAGTTCAGCAGGTCGGCGTCGGTGATGCCCAGGCGGCGGACGATGGCCGCGCGCAGCTCATCGGCGGCATGGTCGAGGGGCAGGGACAGTTCGGTGATGCGAATCATGGCGGTATCCTGGCCGGTGACTCCGGCAAAGGAGGCAATAGAGAGGGGGTAGGCCGGCAATTGTAGCCGCCACCAGCCACCGCTGTCAGGGCCGCAGGGCCCGTGGATTTAACCTGCGCGGCACTATCGGCTTATAATCGCCGCCACTTTGCGCCCCTGCCCGCTTTGCGGCGGCGCGCATCTCACCCGATTTCCCGTGCCTGGCCCCCTCATGAAACGCTCCAAAAGCAGCAGCCGCTGGCTGAACGAACACGTCAACGATCCTTACGTCAAACGCGCACAGAAGGACGGCTACCGCTCGCGTGCCAGTTACAAGCTGATCGAGCTGAACGAGAAGGACAAGCTGATCCGTCCCGGCATGCTGGTCATGGACCTGGGTTCCGCGCCCGGCGGCTGGTCGCAGGTGGCCGGCAAGATCGTCGGCGAGCAAGGTCGGGTGATCGCCAGCGACATCCTGCCGATGGACCCGCTGGACAACGTCGACTTCATCCAGGGCGACTTCACCGAAGACAGTGTGTTCCAGCAGATCCTCGCCAAGCTGGACGGCCGCCAGCCCGACCTGATCATCTCCGACATCGCCCCCAACATCAGCGGCGTCGCCGTTGCCGACCAGGCCTCGTCGATGTACCTGGTCGAGCTCACCCTCGACATGGTGCGCCAGGTGCTCAAGCCCGGCGGCAACTATGCGGTCAAGGTGTTCCAGGGCGAAGGCTCCGAGGCCTTCCTGAAGGATGTGCGCAGCTCGTTCGAGAAGGTGATGGTGCGCAAGCCGGAAGCCTCGCGACCGCGCTCGCGGGAGGTCTACCTGGTGGCCAAGGGCTTCAAGGGCGAATAGGCCGCCGATGCACAGGCATAAAAAAGCCGCTCGAATGAGCGGCTTTTTTCATGGGGCGCGGCGCCGGCCTATTCGGCCAGGCGCCAGGTGGTGCCACCCTTGCCGTCTTCCAGCACCACGCCCATGGCGGTGAGCTGGTCGCGGATGCGGTCGCTTTCGGCCCAGTTCTTGTCGGCGCGGGCCTGCAGGCGCGCGGCAATCAGCGCGTCCACCGCAGCGGCATCGACCTTGCCGGCGGCGCCGGCCTGCAGGAAGGCCTCCGGCTCCAGCTGCAACACGCCGAGCACGCCGGCCAGCTGCTTGAGCTGGGCGGCCAGGCCGGCGGCGGCCTGTTCATCCGACTCGCGCAGGCGGTTGACCTCGCGGATCATCTCGAACAGCACGGCGCAGGCTTCCGGCGAGTTGAAGTCGTCGTCCATCGCCGCACCGAAGCGCTCGACGAATTCCGCTCCACCGGCCGGTGCCGCTTCCGGCAGGCCCTTGAGGCCGTTGTAGAAGCGTTCCAGGGCGCCCTTGGCTTCCTTGAGGCTGTCTTCGGAGTAGTTGATCGGGCTGCGGTAGTGGCTGGACACCAGCAGGTAGCGCACCACTTCCGGGTGGTACTTCTCCAGCACCTCGCGGATGGTGAAGAAGTTGCCCAGACTCTTGGACATCTTCTCACCGTCCACGCGCACCGCGCCGGCGTGCATCCAGGCCTTGGCGTAGAGTTTGCCGGTGGCCGCCTCGCTCTGCGCGATCTCGTTCTCGTGGTGCGGGAACACCAGGTCCGGGCCGCCGCCGTGGATGTCGAAGGTCTCGCCCAGGCAGCAGGTGGACATCACCGAGCACTCGATGTGCCAGCCCGGCCGGCCCTTGCCCCAGGGCGAATCCCAGCTCGGCTCGCCCGGCTTGGCGCCCTTCCACAGCACGAAGTCCAGCGGGTCTTCCTTGATCTCGTCGACCTCGATGCGCGCGCCGATCTTCAGCTCGTCGATCTTGCGACGGGACAGCTTGCCGTAGGTCTCGAACTTGGTGACGCGGTAGTACACGTCACCATTGCCCGGGGCGTAGGCAAAGCCCTTGTCGATCAGGGTCTGGATCATCTGGTGCATGCCGGCGATATGGCCGGTGGCGCGCGGCTCGATGTCCGGGCGCAGCACGGAAAGGCGCGCCTCGTCCTCGTGCATGGCGGCAATCATGCGCTCGACCAGCGCCTCGAACGGCTCGCCGTTCTCGTTGGCGCGCTTGATGATCTTGTCGTCAATGTCGGTGATGTTGCGCACATAGGTCACGTCATAGCCGCGCTGGCGCAGCCAGCGGGTGACCACGTCGAAGGCCACCATCACGCGGGCATGGCCGATGTGGCAGAAGTCGTACACGGTCATGCCGCACACGTACATGCGCACGCTGTTGCCTTCCAGCGGCTGGAAAACGTCCTTGGTCTTGCTCAGGGTGTTGTAGATGGAAAGCATCTTTAAATTTCCTCAAGAACGGCTTTCAAAGCAGCGAGCGAAGATCAGGCAAGGCGAAGCGGGGTGAGGAAGCGGAATGTACTGCAGTACATGAGCATTCCGAACCTCGCTTCAACACAGCATGATCGAGCGCAGCAATTTGACAGCCGTTATTGCCCCCAGGAGTCGCGCAGGGTGACTGTACGGTTGAACACCGGCTTGCCCGGCTGGGTGTCCTTCAGGTCGGCGACGAAGTAGCCTTCGCGCTCGAACTGGAAGCGCTCTTCCGGCGCGGCGTTGGCCAGCGAGGGCTCGGCGCGGCAGCCAGTGAGGACGACCAGCGAATCCGGGTTGATGTTGTCGAGGAAGCTGCCGCCCTCCTCGCTCTTCTCCGGGTTGGCGGAGCGGAACAGGCGGTCGTATAGGCGCACTTCGCACTCGACGCTCTCGGCGGCCGGCACCCAGTGGATCACGCCCTTGACCTTGCGGCCTTCCGGGTTCTTGCCCAGGGTGTTCTCGTCGTAGGAGCAGCGCAGCTCGACGATATTGCCGGCGGCGTCCTTCACGGCTTCATCCGCGCGGATCACGTAGCTGCCGCGCAGGCGCACTTCGCCGCCCGGGATCAGGCGCTTGAAGCCGTCCGGCGGGGTTTCCTCGAAGTCGCTGGCGTCGATGTAGATCTCGCGGCTGAACGGCAGCACGCGCACGCCCATGTCCTGCTTGGGGTGGCGCGGCAGTTCGAGGTTCTCGACCTTGCCTTCCGGGTAGTTGGTGATCACCACTTTCAGCGGCTTGAGTACGCACATGGCACGGGCAGCGTTGGCGTCCAGGTCCTCGCGGATGGCGAATTCCAGCATGCCGATGTCGACCACGCCGCCGGCGCGGTTGACGCCGATCATGTCGCAGAAGGTGCGGATCGAGGCCGGGGTGTAGCCACGGCGACGGTAGCCGGACAAGGTCGACATGCGCGGATCATCCCAGCCCTGCACATGGCCTTCATCGACCAGCTGCTTGAGCTTGCGCTTGCTGGTGACGGTGTAGTTCAGGTTGAGGCGGGCGAATTCGTACTGGCGCGGCTGGGCCGGCACCGACAGGTTGGCCAGGAACCACTCGTAGAGCGGGCGATGGTCCTCGAACTCCAAGGTGCAGATGGAGTGGGTGATGCCCTCGATGGCATCGGACTGGCCGTGGGTGAAGTCGTAGCTCGGGTAGATGCACCATTTGTCGCCGGTCTGGTGGTGATGGGCGTGGCGGATGCGGTAGAGGATCGGGTCGCGCAGGTTGATGTTCGGCGAGGCCATGTCGATCTTGGCGCGCAGCGAACGGGCGCCGTCCGGGAACTCGCCGGCCTTCATGCGCGCGAACAGGTCGAGGTTCTCTTCCACGCTGCGGTCGCGGAACGGGCTGTTCTTGCCCGGCTCGGTCAGGCTGCCGCGGTATTCGCGCATCTCGTCGGCGTTCAGGTCGCAGACGAAGGCCTTGCCGGCCTTGATCAGCTCGATGGCCCAGGCATGCAGCTGGTCGAAGTAGTTGGAGGCGTAGCGCTCCTCGCCGGCCCACTTGAAGCCCAGCCACTCGACATCGGCCTTGATCGCGTCGATGTATTCCTGGTCTTCCTTGGCCGGGTTGGTGTCGTCGAAACGCAGGTTGCACTCGCCACCGAATTCCTGGGCCAGGCCGAAGTTCAGGCAGATGCTCTTGGCGTGGCCAATGTGCAGGTAGCCGTTGGGCTCCGGCGGGAAGCGGGTGATGATCTTGCTGTGCTTGCCGCTGTCCAGGTCGGCCTGGACGATGGGGCGCAGGAAATTCGCGGCTTTTTCGACGGTGGGCTTGCTCATGATGTCCTTAGGCTGAAGGGCGGCGACGGCCGAGACAGTAGGCCGGTCAAGACAAAGCCCGTATGATACCCAACCCGTCAACCCCCTGACAGCCGCAAAGCGACCGGGCGTGGCCTTTTGGCGCAAACGCGCCACCCTGCCCCCGCCGCCTTGCCCGAATTCGAGAGTGCTACTCCATGATCAAGCTGCATACCAACCACGGCGTCATCACCCTGGAACTATTCGAAGACAAGGCCCCGGAAACCGCGGCCAACTTCAAGGAATACGTGAAGAGCGGCCACTACGACGGCACCGTGTTCCACCGCGTGATCAGCAACTTCATGATCCAGGGCGGCGGTTTCGAGCCGGGCATGAAGCAGAAGCCGACCCGCGCGCCGATCAAGAACGAGGCCAACAACGGCGTCTCCAACAAGGTCGGCACCATCGCCATGGCCCGCACCATGGACCCGCACTCGGCCTCCGCGCAGTTCTTCATCAACGTCGCCGACAACGGTTTCCTCGACCACACCGCGCCGACCATGCAGGGCTGGGGCTACGCCGTGTTCGGTCAGGTGACCGAGGGCATGGACGTGGTCGAGAAGATCAAGGGCGTGGCCACCACCATGAAGTCCGGCCACCAGGACGTGCCGGTGGAAGACGTGGTGATCGAGAAGGCCGAAATCGTCGAGTGATTCGATGATCCTGCTGATCTCCGATCTGCACTTGGAAGAGCAACGCCCGGACATCACCCGGGCGTTTGTGCATTTCCTCGAGACCCGCGCCCGCCAGGCCGAGGCGCTGTATATCCTCGGCGACTTCTTCGAGGTGTGGGTCGGCGACGACGGCATGTCGCCCTTCCAGCACGACATCGCCCGCGCCCTGCGCGAGTTGAGCGATGCCGGCACGCGCATCTACCTGATGCACGGCAACCGCGATTTCCTTATCGGCCGCGCCTTCTGCCGCGCCGCCGGCTGCACCCTGCTGCAGGACCCGAGCCTGGTGCAGTTCAATGGCGAGCCGGTGCTGCTGATGCACGGCGACAGCCTGTGCACCCTTGATGTCGGCTATATGAAGCTGCGTCGCCTGCTGCGCAACCCGCTCAGCCTGTTCATCCTGCGTAACCTGCCACTGACCACCCGCCGCAAGCTGGCGCGCAAGCTGCGCAGCGAGAGCCGCGCGCAAACGCGCATGAAGGCCCGCGAGATCATCGACGTCACCCCCGACGAAGTACCGCGCATCATGGCTGAGTATGGCGTGCGCACCCTGATCCACGGCCATACCCATCGCCCCGCCGAACACCAGCTCGAGGTGAATGGCCAGAGCGCCCGACGCATCGTCCTCGGCGACTGGGACCGCCAGGGCTGGGCCCTGCAGATCGACGAGCAGGGTTTGCACCAGGCCCCCTTCCCGCTCGCCTGAGCGACGAGAGACGCGCCACATACCGGCACGGTGCCACTTGACGCTCCCGCGGAGCCTGCGCAGCATGCGCGCACCTTTCCCGCAGTCAAGGATCGATCATGGAAATCCCCGCCACCCCCGCCCCCAAATCCCTGTTCAAGTACGTCGGCGTGCCCGTGCTGGTCGCCGCCATCGGCTTCATCGGCTTCAACGGCATTTTCTTCTACAACGAAGCCGGCTTCGCCACCCATGTGCGGACCATCTTCGGCGAAGAGAAGATCGTCGACGACGTCGGCTACGCCACCAAGTGGTTCGGCCGCGCCACGCCCTGGAAGAAGGCACTGAGCGTGCAGTCGGTGCTGATCGCCGGCAACGAGATCGACGACAGCAGCGACAACGACAGCCTGGGCGCCACCATCGAGGCTTTCCCCATCGTCTTCCTCGGCAACGTCGACGCCAAGGTCGAGTCCTCGGCGCGCTTCCGCCTGCCCGGCGGCGACCAGTTCCTGAAGATCGCCCAGGAGTACCGCAACCCGGAAAACTTCATCAAGACCGCGCTGGTGCCGGCGATCAAGGAAACCCTGCAAGCCACCGCCTCGCTGATGAGCGCCGACGACTACTACGCCGGCGCCCGCAGCGAGTTCGCCGCCGAGTTCGAGAACCAGCTCAACGACGGCCTGTACCTGATCAAGCGCAAGGAAGTGCGCGGCCCGCGCGGCCACCTGCCGAGCCAGACCGCGATCCTCCAGGCCGGCACCGAACAGGGCAACTTCGGCGACAACAACGCCAGCCAGTTCGTCACCGAGAAGGTGGTGGATGACAAGGGCATCCCGGTGCGCAAGCAGCAGCAGTTCCGCAAGTATGGCGTGGAAGTGGTCGAGGCGCGCATCACCAACGTCGACCCCAACCCGCAGTACAAGCAGCGCATGGTCAAGGTCCAGCAGGCACTGGCCGAACTGGCCGTGGCCCGGCAGAACCGCCTGAAGGAAGAGGAAGAGAAGCTGCTGGTCACCGCCCGCGGCGAGAAGGAAGTCGAGGCCCGCCGCCAGGAAACCCTGCGCGACCAGATCGAACAGACCACCCAGGCCGAGACCGAGAAGCAGCTGGCCGTGATCAACGCCGAGCGCGAGAAGCAGCGCGCCGAGATCGAGAAGCAGACCGCCGAACTGCTGCGTGACAAGGCGGCGATCACCGCCGATGCCACCAAGATCACTGCCGATGCCGAAGCCTACGCGCGCAAGGCGGTGATCGAGGCGGACGGCGCCCTGCAGCCCAAGCTCGACGCCCTGGTACAGATCAACAAGGTGTGGGCCGAGGCCGCCTCCCAGGCACCGGTGCCGGGCGTGATGATGGGCGGCGCCGGCAACGGCGCCAGTGCCAGCCGCCAGGACGAGATCGGCCAATTGATGGGCATTCTCGCCACCAAGGCCGCCCGCGACCTGTCGCTGGACATGAAGGTCAAGGAATAAGCGCCCGCCGCCTCAGCGAACGCCCCGCACCCGCGGGGCGTTTTGTTTTGCGCGGATCAGGCCGAGAACAGCAGCGCCTTGAGCGCCGCATCGGGGTCACTGTCGGCGAACTCCGGCGGATTGGCCAGGCGCTCGACAAAGCGCAGCGCCGGAGCCTCGCGGGCCATCTCGGCGATGAGGAAATCCGGCGTGATCGCCGGGTCGTTGCAGCAGGCCAGCACCCGCCCCGACGGCGTCAGCAGCTCCGGCAGACGGCGCATGATCCGGGCGTAGTCGCGGCTGAGAATGAAGCTGCCCTTCTGGAAGCTCGGCGGGTCGACGATGATCAGGTCGAAGGGGCCTTCGCGGCGCAGCTTGCCCCAGGAGTTGAACAGGTCGTGGCCGAGAAAGCTCACCCGCGAAAGCTCGTGGCCGTTCAGCCGGTGGTTGTCGCGGCCGCGGCTCAGGGCCGGGCGCGACATGTCCAGGTTGACCACCCGCGCGGCGCCGCCGGCGATGACCGCCACGGAGAAGCCGCAGGTGTAGGCGAACAGGTTGAGCACCACCTGCCCGGCTGCCTGCCGACGCACCCACTGGCGCCCCAGGCGCATGTCGAGGAACAGCCCGCTGTTCTGCTTGCGACCCAGGTCGAGGCGGTAACGCAGGCCGTCCTCGACGATCTCGCAGCCGTCGATGGCCTCGCCCTGCAGGTACTCGGTGGCGCTGTCGGCGCGGTAGCGGTGCTGCAGCAGCAGGTGCGAGGCAGCGCTGCTGCGCCAGGCCGGCGAGGCGGCGAACTCGCGCAGCATCCGCTGCAGATCGGCCAACTGCTGCGCCTGCGGCTCGCGGAACAGCGTCACCAGCAACACGCCCTGCAGCCAGTCGACGGTGAGCTGCTCCAGCCCCGGCCACTGCCGGCCACGCCCATGAAACAGGCGACGGGCCTCATGCGGCAAGTCGCCGAAGGCGACGCTCAGGTGCTGCTGCAGGGTAGCGATGGCGGCGGGAGTCATGGTGTTCGTGGCTGGCGGCTGGGCGCCGCATTCTATGCCAGGCGCCTGGCAATCGCGGGCAAAAAAAACGGCCCATCACCAGCAGGTGTGGGCCGTAAAGCACTAACGGGTCGTGCGTGGTGCCCGGCGGCGCCCGATGAGGGATGGGCGCTGCAGGGCTGAACGCGCGACTGGACGACCGGCCAGCCGCGCGGGGGGTAGCTGCCCTTAGATATGGGCGTCCTGGTATTCCTTCTCGGCTTCGTCGAAACGCTTGTGCATGGCGCTGGACGGAGCATTGCCGATGCGGCTGAAGATGACGATGGCGAGGGTGGCCAGGATGAAGCCCGGGATGATTTCGTACAGGCCCAGACCGATCCAGTTCTTCCACACCACCACGGTCACCGCACCGACGATCATGCCGGCCAGGGCACCGTTGCGGGTCATGCCCTTCCACAGCACGGAGAGGATCACCACCGGACCGAAGGCGGCACCGAAGCCTGCCCAGGCGTAGGACACCAGGCCCAGCACGCGGTTTTCCGGGTTGGAAGCCAGCAGGATGGCGATCACCGCGACCAGCAGCACCATGGCGCGACCGACCCAGACCAGCTCGCTCTGGCTGGCGCCCTTGCGCAGGAAGGCCTTGTAGAAGTCCTCGGTCAGGGCACTGGAGCAGACCAGCAGCTGGCAGCTCAGGGTGGACATCACCGCGGCCAGGATGGCGGACAGCAGAATGCCGGCGATCCACGGATTGAACAGGATCTTCGACAGCTCGATGAACACGCGCTCCGGGTTCTCGCTGACCGGGCCGGCCAGTGCCGGGTTGGCCTGGAAGTAGGCGATACCGAAGAAGCCGACGGCCACGGCGCCGCCCAG
This sequence comes from Aquipseudomonas alcaligenes, assembly GCF_003205495.1. Classification (GTDB taxonomy): domain Bacteria; phylum Pseudomonadota; class Gammaproteobacteria; order Pseudomonadales; family Pseudomonadaceae; genus Aquipseudomonas; species Aquipseudomonas alcaligenes_B. The sequence continues at coordinate 70,745 of NZ_QJRX01000005.1, forward strand.
GCAGAGGATCATCCAGGTCATGGAGATGCGACGGGCAGCCGGGATCGACTTGACCGAGTCGGCGGCCATGAAGCGCGCCAGGATGTGCGGCTGGCCGAAATAGCCCAGCCCCCAGGCCATCAGCGAGATCACGCCGACGAAGGTGGCGCCCTTGAGCATGTCGAAGTTGGTGGCGTCCTTCAGCTCGATGGCGGCGAAGGTGGTGTCCATGCCGCCGGTGGCGATCATCACCATCACCGGCGTGAGGATCAGGGCGAAGATCATCAGGGTGGCCTGCACGGTGTCGGTCCAGCTCACCGCCAGGAAGCCACCGATGAAGGTGTAGGCGATGGTGGCGGCGGCGCCGGCCCACAGGGCGGTCTCGTAGCTCATGCCGAAGGTGCTTTCGAACAGGCGGGCACCGGCGACCACGCCGGAGGCGCAGTAGATGGTGAAGAACACCAGGATCACCAGGGCCGAGAAGATGCGCAGGATGCGGCTGTTGTCCTCGAAGCGGTTGGTGAAGTAGTCCGGCAGGGTCAGGGCGTTGCCGTTGTGCTCGGTCTGCACGCGCAGACGGCCGGCGACGAACAGCCAGTTGAGGTAGGCACCGACAATCAGGCCGATGGCGATCCAGCTCTCGGAGATACCGGCGACGAAGATGGCGCCCGGCAGGCCCATCAGCAGCCAGCCGCTCATGTCGGAAGCGCCGGCCGACAGCGCGGTGACGAAGCTGCCGATGCTGCGGCCACCGAGAATGTAGTCGGACAGGTTCTTGGTACGCAGGTAGGCGATGAGACCGATCAGCACCATCGCGGCGATATACACCACGAACGTGATCAGCATGGGGGTACTGGCTGTCATGGGAGGATGCCCTCTCGCTTGTTGTTATGGCCGCAGTGTTGACCGCGACGTGGTTGGCAAATGCGCCCGCTTGTGGCGGGAGCCTGAAGGCCAGGGTCGTGCGGCCCTGACTTGGAAGACTGACGCCCGCTGCCGGCGCCGCATCACGCCGCTTCCCTCCCGGAAGCGACAGCGGAGCACAGGCGCAATCCCACGGATTCGGGGGGCCGCAGCGGTGCTCCGTTCTTTCGGTGTAGCCCAGCCCCGAGGCAGCGCAAGCGCAGGCCCCGAATGCGGGATGCAGGACTCTAGTGACAGGGGGATGACCGCTTCTTGCGAAAGACTCCGGAGTTTTTGCAAAAAACTCCGGAAGCGGGAACTTTCCGCCGCGACCAGTGACGCCGCGGCAGCGCCGACCTCAGCGCAGCAGACTGTCGATGGAGCAGGCGTAGCCTTTCATCTTCGGTTGCCGCGCGGCGCTGAAGCGCCGGAAATCCAGACCGATGTCGGGGCGCTGCAGGCGATTCAGCAGCCTGCGCGCCTCCTGACCATCGACCAGCCGCAGCAGATGCGCCATCTGCTCCAGACCACCGCGCTCGGCGAAATCCAGCCCACGCGAGTGGTCATGCAGCATCACCATGGCACAGCCACCGAGGATGAAGTGTCCGGTGGCCAACACGCTGAAGCTCTCGTCGACACGCGCCTGCAGGGCACGCGGGGAGTTGTTCAGGGCCGTGTAACGCAGCTGGCGACCCTGCTCCTTGGCCGCGCGCATTACACCGAAGGCCATCTCGTCATTGGTCGACCAGACCAGCTCGACTTCCGGGTAGCGCGGCAGCAGCGCCTGTGCCTGTTCGTAGGCACGCTCCTCTTTCCACTCGCCGTACAGCAGCTGGCGCAGGCGCATCTGCGGGTGCTCGGCCAGCGCGCGGTGCAGGCCCTGTTCGCGCAGGGTGGCCGAGGGCGTGTTCTTCACCCCGGAGAACGCCACCAGGTCGGCACCACTCCTAGGTGCCAGGGCGATCAGCGCCTTGGCCATCAGGTAGCCGGCTTCCTCGTCATTCGGCACCAGGCTGCCGATCCAGTTGGCGTACTTGCCACGAGGGCCGCCGGCCAGCGCCTGCTGCTCCGGTGTCAGGGTGCTGTGCAGGGCGAACAGGCGTACCCCGCTGTCCGCGAACAGGCGCAGCAGCTCCGGGCCGACATACTGCTCGTTGACGAATACCAGATAGTCGGGCTTGCGCGGACGCTGCAGGATCTGGTGGGCATGCCGCAGGATGTTGTTCGCATCGCGTTCGCCATACAGCACCTCCAGCTGCATGCCCAGATCGCCTGCAGCATCCTGCATATATTGGGAGTAGCTGACCCAGAAGCGCTCGTGGGAGAAACCGGGGTTGAGAAACAGCACGGAGGAAGCATGCGCCAGGCCGGAAAACAGCGCCAAGGCGAGGATGCAGAGAACACGCGGGAACACGATGATGAATCCGAATTCAGTAAAGGCGCGGCGCATTATACAGAGGATGGCCTGGCACACTGCCATCAACCGATGCCTTTGAGGATTAAAAGCCAGCGCCGGTCACTCGCCGCTGGCTCGCAGCAACCCCGAACGCCCTACTGCTGACTGACCCAGAACACCGCCGTGCTCACGGCAATCAGGATCAGGGCGAAGATCGCCCAGGCGTCGACGACGCTGTCCTTGTCATCCGAACTGGAATGCTCGCTCATGCTGCCCCCTTTGTTGTGGTTATGGGTGGTTCGCCAAGGTAGTTAAGACCAGAGCGTCCCCCGTCACAAGCGGCGAGCCTTTATCACTTTTAGTGAAGTGCATATATATAAACATCACTTTTGCACATATTAATGAACTGCTATCTTCGCCCAGCTCCACCAGAGAGCGCGTTGCCGTGCGCCAAACATGCCTTTCCAGCCTGACTAAGCAGTAGCCTGAACCACAGGACGAATATGTACGTATACGACGAATACGATCAGCGGATCGTCGAGGACCGCGTCAAGCAGTTCCGCGACCAGACCCGCCGCTACCTGGCCGGCGAACTCTCCGGCGAGGAGTTCCGCCCCCTGCGCCTGCAGAACGGCCTCTACATCCAGCGCTACGCGCCTATGCTGCGCGTCGCCGTGCCCTACGGCCTGATGTCGTCCCGGCAGGTGCGCATGATGGCCAAGATCGCTCGCGACTACGACAAGGGCTATGCGCACATCAGCACCCGACAGAACGTGCAGTTCAACTGGCCGGAGCTGGAAGACGTGCCGGAGATCCTCGCCGAGCTGGCCACCGTGCAGATGCACGCGATCCAGACCAGCGGCAACTGCATCCGCAACACCACCACCGACCAGTTCGCCGGCGTGGCCAAGGACGAGATCGTCGACCCGCGCCCCTGGTGCGAGATCATCCGCCAGTGGTCGACCTTCCACCCCGAGTTCACCCACCTGCCGCGCAAGTTCAAGATCGCCGTCAACGGCGCCGTGAGCGACCGCGCCGCCATCGAGGTGCACGACATCGGCCTGGAAGCAGTGAAGAACGCGGCCGGCGAGCTGGGCTTCCGCGTCTCGGTCGGCGGCGGCCTGGGCCGTACCCCGATCGTCGGCAGCTTCATCAAGGAATTCCTGCCCTGGCAGCACCTGCTGGGCTATCTCGACGCCATTCTGCGCGTGTACAACCGCTACGGCCGTCGCGACAACAAGTACAAGGCGCGCATCAAGATCCTGGTCAAGGCGCTGACCCCGGAAGTCTTCGCCGAGAAGGTCGAGGCCGAGTTCGCCCACCTCAAGGATGGCCCGACCACCCTGACCGAAGCCGAAGTGGCGCGTGTCTCCGCCCACTTCGTCGACCCGGCGTACAAGGCCCTGAGCGACCAGGACGCTGAACTGGCCGCCCTCGACGCCCAGCACCCGGGCTTCGCCCGCTGGCGCCAGCGCAACACCTTCGCCCACAAGCAGCCGGGCTATGTCGCCGTGACCCTGTCGCTCAAGCCCACCGGCACCGCCCCGGGCGACGTCACCGACAAGCAGCTGGACGCCATCGCCGACCTGGCCGACCGCTACAGCTTCGGCGAGGTGCGCAACAGCCACAACCAGAACATCATCCTCGCCGACGTCGAGCAACAGCAGCTGTTCACCCTCTGGGGCGAGCTGCGCGAACAGGGCTTCGCCACGCCCAACGTGGGCCTGCTGACCGACATTATCTGCTGCCCGGGCGGCGACTTCTGCTCCCTGGCCAACGCCAAGTCGATCCCGGTCGCCGAAGCCATCCAGCGCCGCTTCGACGATCTGGACTACCTGTTCGACATCGGCGACATCGACCTCAACATCTCCGGCTGCATGAACGCCTGCGGTCACCACCACGTCGGCCACATCGGCATCCTCGGCGTGGACAAGAAGGGCCAGGAGTTCTACCAGGTGTCCCTCGGTGGCAGCGCCGGCCGCGAAGCCAGCCTGGCCCAGATCCTCGGCCCGTCCTTCGCCCAGGAGGAAATGGCCGACGTGATCGACAAGCTGATCAAGGTCTACGTCGAGCAGCGCACCGAGGAGGAAAGCTTCCTCGACACCTTCCGCCGTATCGGAATCGACCCGTTCAAGGAGCGCGTCTATGCAGCGAATCATTAAGAACGGCCAGGTGCTGGACGAGACCTGGCACCTGCTGCCGGCGGACGCCACCCTCGACAGCATCAGCAACAGCGACGACCTGATTGTGCCGCTGGCCCTGTGGCGCGAGCATGCGCATGCCCTGAAGGCCCGCGACGGCGGCCTGGGCGTGTGGCTGGAAGCCGGCGAGGAGATCGAGGAGATCGCCGACCAGCTGGACAACTTCCAGGTGATCGCCCTGAACTTCCCCGCCTTCACCGACGGCCGCCACTGCTCGACCGCCTACCTGCTGCGCAACCGCTACGGCTACAAGGGCGAGGTGCGCGCCATCGGCGACGTACTGCGCGACCAGCTGTTCTCCTACAAGCGGGTCGGCTTCGACGCCTTCGCCCTGCGTGCGGACAAGGACCCCTACGACGCGCTCAAGGCCTTCGAAGAGTTCTCCGAGGTCTACCAGGCCTCCACCGATCAGCCGCTGCCGCTGTTCCGCCGCCGCGCCTGATGGTTCGGCCGCATGAGAAAGCCCCGCACTGCGGGGCTTTTTCGTTTGTGGACATAGCCCGGATATAACCCGGGAGCGGAGTCGCCTGCCTCCCGGATTACATCCGGGCTACATGTGCGGCTACTGTGGCGCCCGCACCGAGTCCCAGGCCACCTGCGCCAGCAGCTCGCGGCAGTCGGCCAGCTGGGTCTGGGTCCGCCCGGCCAGCCAGTTGCGCGCGAAGTCATGGGCCGGACCGATGATCACCGAGGCGAAGCAGTCGGCCGGCATGACCTTGAACAGGCCCTGCGCGCGATAGCCGGCCAAGGCCTCGAAGATGCGCTGGAAGTGCACGCGGTTGGCTTCGCGCAGCTCCTCGCCCAGCTCGCTGGCCTCGACCCGGCCACGACTGTGCAAGATGAAGCGCGCCCAGTCCGGGTTGGCCGCCACCCAGTCGATATAGCTGGTCACCAGCAGCTTGACGCAGGCTTCGGCGCTGTCGGCCCTGGCAAAGCCGGCCTCCAGCAACGCCGCGTACTCGCCGGTGCCGGCCAGATAGAGCGCGCCGAGGATCCGCTCCTTGTTGCCGAAGTGGTGGTAGAGACTGCCGATACTGGCGCCGGAGCGGTCGCGGATCATCTCGATGGTGGTCGCGTCGACCCCGTATTCGGTGAAGCAGGCCAGGGCGGCCTGGAGGATTTCGTCCTTGCGGGAACGGCGGGCCATGGGGCCTCCGATAAGATTAGAATAATTTTCTAGAATTTAATTCTGATATTCGTATACTGCCTGGGCGCGCACTTCTCTTCAATGCCACTGTTTTCTGGAGCCCCCATGAGTCAGATGATGCAGATGTACCAGCAGGTCGGTCCCGCCCAGTTCAGCACCATGATCGGCCAGGTCGCCCCCTACTTCGCCAGCATCGCCCCGCAGTTCGTCGAGCTGCGCCCGGGCTACGCCGAAGTGACCTTCCCCAAGCGCCGCGAGGTGCTCAACCACCTCGGCACCGTGCACGCCATCGCCCTGTGCAACGCCGCAGAGCTGGCCGCCGGCACCATGACCGACGCCTCCATCCCGGCCGGCTACCGCTGGATTCCGCGCGGCATGACGGTGGAATACCTGGCCAAGGCCAAGGGCGACGTGCGCGCCGTGGCCGACGGCAGCGCCATCGACTGGAGCCAGACCGGTGACCTGAAGGTGCCGGTGGTGGCCTACGTCGAGGACACCCCGGTGTTCCGCGCCGAGATCACCATGTACGTCAGCCAGGCGTGAAACGAAAAGGCCCGGCATGTGCCGGGCCCTTTTCTCCCTCTCGACGTTTCAGCCGAGATTGACCAGCACCCGCCCGACCATCTGGCCGGCGAGGATCTGCTCGATGGCCTTGGGCAGCTGCTCTAGGCTCAGCTCCTCGGCCAGGCTCTCCAGATTGTTCAGCTTCCACTGCAGGGACAGCTTGTCCCACATGGAGGCCTTGACCACCAGCGGCAGCTCCACCGAATCCACCCCCAGCAGGTTGACCCCGCGCAGGATGAACGGGGCGACGTTGCCCTTGAAGCCCATGCCGGCGGTCAGGCCGCAGCAGGCGGCGCTGGCACCGTAGCGCAGCGACTTGACCACATTGAACAGGATCTCGCCGCCGACGGTATCCACCGCACCGGCCCAGCGCTCCTTGAGCATGGCTCTGTCGCTGCCTTCCTGCAGTTCCTCGCGCGGCACTATCTGCTGCGCGCCGAGCTGGCGCAGGAACTCGCCCTGCCCGGCCTTGCCGGTGGAGGCCGCGACGTTGTAGCCGAGGCGCGCCAGCAGGGCCACGGCGATCGAGCCAACACCACCGGTGGCGCCGGTGACCAGCACCGGGCCGGCGGCCGGGGTCAGCCCGGCCTGCTCCAGCTTGTCCACGCACAGCGCGGCGGTCAGGCCGGCGGTGCCGAGCAGCATGGCCTCGCGCAGCGACAGGCCCTTGGGTCGCTTGATCACCCAGGCGGCCGGCACGCGGATGTACTGGCCGAAGCCGCCGGCGGTATTCATGCCCAGGTCGTAGCCGGTGACTATCACCTCGTCGCCGGCAGCGAACTCGCCAGCCGAGGACTCCGCCACCACGCCGGCGGCGTCGATGCCCGGGGTATGCGGGTAGGCCTTGGTCACGCCGCGATTGCCGCTGGCGGACAGGGCGTCCTTGTAGTTGAGCGAGGAGTACTGTACGCGGATCAGCACCTCGCCGGCGGGCAGATCGGCCACGGCACGCTCGACCACACGGGGCACGAAGGTGCCGTTCTCCTCGGTGACCAGCAAAGCCTTGAAGGTGGTCATGACTTACTCCTACCAGAAACGTTGTTGATTGAAGCGGCTCCACCAGTTCAACAGCAGGCGGTCCAGCGTGACGCTGGCGGCCAGGCCGAAGCGCTCCGGCAGGCTCTTCTTCTCGGCGAAATGCAGGTGGAACAGTTCGGCCTCGCGAGCACGCTCGGCCAGGTACTCGTCGCTGGTCTTGAGCTCGTCGACCAGGTGCTTGTTCAGTGCAGAGACGCCCAGCCAGACTTCGCCCGTGGCGATTTCGTCGATATTCAGCTGCGGCCGGTAGCGGGCCACGAAGTTCTTGAACAGCTCGTGGGTGGTGTCCAGGTCTTCCTGGAACTTCTCGCGGCCCTTCTCGGTGTTCTCACCCAGTACGGTGAGCGTACGCTTGTACTCGCCGGCGGTGAGCATCTCCACATCGATGTCGTGCTTCTTCAGCAGGCGATGGATGTTCGGCAGCTGCGCCACCACACCGATGGAGCCGAGGATGGCGAAGGGCGCGGAGAGCACCTTGTCGCCGATGCAGGCCATCATGTAGCCGCCACTGGCCGCCACCTTGTCCACGCACACGGTCAGCGGCACGCCGGCCTGGCGGATACGCGCCAGCTGCGAGGCCGCCAGGCCGTAGCCATGCACCAGGCCGCCGCCGCTCTCCAGGCGCAGCACCACCTCGTCCTGGGCCGTAGCCATGGACAGCAGCGCGGTGATCTCGTGGCGCAGGCTGTCGGTGGCCGTGGCCTTGATGTCGCCATCGAAATCGAGCACGAACACCCGCGGCTTGCTCAGCCCTTCCTTGCTTTCCTTTTTCTCCTGCTTGGCCTGTTTGGCCTCGGCCTTGCGCCGTGCCTTGAGCTGGGCCTTGAGCTGGGCCTTGTCGAGCAGCTCATGCTCCAGGCGCTCGCGCAGTGTCTTGTAGAAATCGTTGAGCCTGCTCACCTGCAGCTGACCGCTGCCCTTGCCGCGGCCCTTGCCACGCAGGGCCGCCACGGTCAGCAGCACCGCGATGATGGCGATTACCACGGTCAGGGTGCGGAGCAGGAAGTCCGCGTAATCCAACAGAAACTCCACAGGTTACCCCTCGTCTATTCTGTCGCGGGTACCGATCCGGGCTCCCGCTCGTTGCCCAGCATACCGGCGCCAGAGCCTGTCGGCCAACCGCGGCAAGCCGTGCGTCGGCCATCCCGAGCATTTCAAACAAGCGTATGTTTTTTCGTTGACAGGCGCCCAGCTCTGCCAATACCCTCGCGAGAATTCAACCCGCCGGGATCTCTGCGGACGTGGGCAGCATCTACCTGATTCGACATGGCCAGGCCTCCTTCGGCGCCGACGACTACGACGTGCTGTCGCCGCTCGGCGTGCGCCAGGCGGAAGTGCTCGGCGACCACCTGGCCGAACTCGGCATTGTCTTCGATCGCTGCCTGAGCGGCGACCTGCGCCGCCAGCAGCATACCGCCAGCGCCGCCCTGCAGCGCTGCGTGGCTGCCGGGCTGAACTCACCGGAACTGGAGATCGACCCGGCCTTCAACGAATTCGACGCCGAGGCGGTGATCCGCGGCCTGCTGCCGGCCATGCTGCCAGACGAGCCGGGCGCACTGGAGATCCTGCGCAACCCCAAGGATAACCGCGCCGCCTTCCAGCACCTGTTCGCCCGTATCATCCGCCGCTGGGTCAGCGGCCAGCATGACCAGCCCGGCCACGAGACCTGGCAGGGCTTCGTCGATACCGTCGGCGACGGCCTACAGCGCCTGCTGGCACGTGCAGAGCGCGGCCAGAACATCGCCGTGTTCACCTCCGGCGGCACCATCACCGCCCTGCTCCACCTGCTGACCGGCGTACCGGCCGAGCGAGCCTTCGAGCTCAACTGGCAGATCGTCAATACTTCGCTGTCGCGCCTGCAGTTCCGCGGCAACGAGGCAACCCTGGCTTCCTTCAACAGCCGTGTGCACCTGGAGCTGTTGAAGACCCCGGAACTCATCACCTATCGCTGAGTACCGGCCCACAGCGGCCCGCAAGGCCGCCAGCAACCCTTGATAACAAAGGATAGAAACCATGAGCTCCGTTGCCGACACCATCAACAGCATGAAGTCCAAGTTCAACGCCAGCGCCGCCGCCGGCCTGGACCTGGTGTTCCAGTTCAACATCGAAGACGGCGACAACTACGCGCTGATCGTCAAGGACGGCACCTGCGACGTGCAACAGGGCGACAACCCGAACGCCAACGTCACCCTGATCATGGACAGCGCCACCCTGGCCGGCATCGCCAGCGGCGAAACCGACGGCATGCAGGCCTTCATGGGCGGCAAGCTGCGCGCCGAAGGCGACATGATGCTGGCCATGAAGCTGGCCGAACTGTTCCCGGTATAAGCCTCAGGGCACAGGCCGCGACACAGGAAAACCGGGGTCTTCGGGCCCCGGTTTTTTTTCGCCCGCAAGCAGCCGCACAGGCAATCAGGTGGCTTGATCGAAGGCCAACACGCAAATCTATAACGCTGTGCTTTGCTTAAGGGCAACATTAGATTAGCCAATGATTAGTGGCACCCATCATCAGCAGAAGGGATAAGCATGACGCTGACAGACCAGTCCACCGGCATCCGCGAAGGCGAAGAACTCGATGCCGCGCAGATCGACCCGTACCTGAAGGCGCATATCCCCGGTCTGACCGGCACGCCGCGCATCAGCCAGTTCCCCGGCGGCGCCTCCAACCTGACCTACCTGCTGGAATATCCCGAGCAGGAATTTGTCCTGCGCCGCCCGCCCTTCGGCCACAAGGCCAAGTCGGCCCACGACATGGGCCGCGAATACCGCATCCTGAACCAGCTCAACGCCGGCTTCCCGTACTGTCCGAAAGCCTACGTGCACTGCACCGACGAGTCGGTGATCGGCGCCGAGTTCTACGTGATGCAGCGGGTCAAGGGCATCATCCTGCGCAGCGACATGCCGGCCGAGCTGAACTTCAGCGCCGAGCAGACCAACGCCCTGTGCAAGAGCTTCATCGACAAGCTGGTCGACCTGCACGACGTCGACTATCAGGCCTGCGGCCTGGCCGACCTAGGCAAGCCGGAAGGCTACGTGAAGCGCCAGATCGAGGGCTGGAGCGACCGCTACGAGAAGGCCCTGACCCCCGATGCGCCGGCCTGGGAACAGGTCAAGGCCTGGCTGCGCGAGAAGATGCCGGCCGACCACCACAAGCCGGGCATCGTGCACAACGACTACCGCTTCGACAACGTGATCCTCGACCCGGCCAATCCGATGCAGATCATCGGCGTGCTGGACTGGGAGCTGACCACCATCGGCGACCCGCTGATGGACCTGGGCAACACCCTCGCCTACTGGATCGAGGCGAACGATCCGCCGCCCGTGCAGCTGATGCGCCGCCAGCCAAGCAACGCGCCGGGCATGCTGACCCGCCAGCAGTTCGTCGACTACTACGCCGAGCGTGCCGGCATCCAGATCGACAACTTCGACTTCTACTACGTGTACGGCCTGTTCCGCCTGGCCGGCATCGTCCAGCAGATCTACTACCGCTTCTTCCATGGCCAGACCAAGGACAAGCGCTTCGCCCAGTTCATCATGATGAACAAGCTGCTGGAACAGATGGCCCTGCAGGTCATCGGCAAATCCACCCTCTAACCCGGCTCAGACAAGGTAACCAGAATGTCCAAGACCCACCTGTTCGACCTCGACGGCAAGATCGCTTTCGTCTCCGGCGCCAGCCGCGGCATCGGTGAAGCCATCGCCAAGCTGCTGGCCCAGCAGGGCGCCCACGTGATCGTCTCGAGCCGCAAGATCGACGACTGCCAGAAGGTCGCCGACGCCATCGTCGCCGACGGCGGCAAGGCCACCGCCATCGCCTGCCACATCGGCGAGATGGAGCAGATCCAGAGCGTCTTCGCCTTCATCCGCGAGCAGTTCGGCCGCCTCGACATCCTGGTCAACAACGCCGCCACCAACCCGCAGTTCTGCAACGTGCTGGACACCGACCTGGGCGCCTTCCAGAAGACCGTCGACGTCAACATCCGCGGCTACTACTTCATGTCCATCGAAGGCGGCAAGCTGATGAAGGCCAACGGTGGCGGCTCGATCATCAACGTCGCCTCGATCAACGGCGTCTCGCCGGGCGAGTTTCAGGGTATCTACTCGGTGACCAAGGCCGCGGTGATCAGCATGACCAAGGTGTTCGCCAAGGAATGCGCGCAGTTCGGCATCCGCTGCAACGCCCTGCTGCCGGGCCTGACCGACACCAAGTTCGCCTCGGCCCTGACCAAGAACGACGCCATCCTCAACATGGCCTTGCAGCGCATCCCGCTCAAGCGCGTGGCCGCCCCGAGCGAGATGGCCGGCGCCGTGCTGTACCTGGCCAGCGAGGCCTCCAGCTACACCACTGGCGTGGCACTGAACGTGGACGGCGGCTTCCTCTCCTGAGGCGCAGCGACCTCCTCAAGGGCCGGGCACTTCGCCCGGCCTTTTATTTTGCGCGGCGAACGCCCGCTGCGCCTCGCGCAGGGTGGCGAAATGCAGCACCTGCGGCAGTGCCTGGATGCCGCGCGCCTCGCGCCAGCGCTGCCACTCGGAACGGCGACCGGCCATCACCGGGGTCACCCCACGCGCCGTCATCTCCTCCACCAGCTCGCGCAGCACCAGCAACCCGGTGGCATCGACATCGGTCACCGGCAGCATGTCCAGGACGAACCAGCGCAGCCCGGGCCCGGCCTGGTCCAGCGCCTGGCGCACCGCACGGCGGAAGAACTGGGCATTGAAGAACACCAGCGGCGCATTGAAGCGCAGCAGCAGGATGCCCGGCTGGCGCTCGCCGGCCGCATGCCGCTGCAACGCATGGAAACCGCGCATGCCCTCCACCCTGCCCAGCTCCTCCACCAGCGGGCGCGAAGTCGAGCGCACGAAGCGCAGTAGCGCCAGCACCACCACCAGCAGGATCGCCTGGATCGCCCCGACCGCCACCACGCCGACCGTGGCCAGCAGACACAGCGCCAGCTCGCCCCGGGAGATGCGATAGAGCTGGGCGAGGAAGCGCAGGTTGACCAGCGACAGGGCGCCGAACACCAGCACCACGCCAAGCGCCGCCACCGGCACATAGGCCAGCGGTGCGGTGAAGAACAGCAGCACCAGGGCGATGGCCAGGGCCGCGATCACGCTGGTCAGCTGGCTGCGCCCACCACTGCTGTCGGCCACCGCCGTGCGCGAGTCGGCGCCACTGATGGCAAAGCCCTGGGAGAAGGACGAGGCCATGTTGGCCAGGCCCAGGGCGACGAACTCGCGGTCGGTGTCGATGCTGTAGCGGTTCTTCTCGGCGAAGCTCTGCGCGGTCAGCATCATGCTGGAGAAGCTCACCAGGGCCAAGCCGGCGGCATCGGCCAGCAGGGTCGGCAACAATTGGGGAGAAAAGCTCGGCACATGCAGCGGCGGCAACCCGGCGGGGATCAGCCCTATGGTGGCCACACCCTGCGCCCCCAAGCCGAGCACCGCAGTGGCCACGGCGGCCAGGGTCATGGCGATCAGCGCCGCCGGCAACTTGGCCAGATAGCGCTTGGACAGGAGCATCGCCAGCACGCTCAGGGCACTCAGGGCCAGGGTCGGCCCGTGCCAGTCGGCGTGACGGGTGAAGAACTCGGCAAGCCTCGGCACTATGCCGCTGGCCTGCTGGGTGAAGCCGGCGATCTTGCCGAGCTGGCCGAGCAGGATGCTCAGCGCCACGCCATTGAGGAAGCCGACCAGGATCGGCCGCGACAGGAACTCGGCCAGCGCCCCCAGGCGCATCAACCCGGCAGCGATGCAGAACAGCCCGGTGAAGAAGGTCAGGGTCAGCGACAGCGACAGGTAGAGCGCCTCATCCCCCGCCGCCAGCGGCGCCACGGCGGCGGCGAGCAGCGCGCAGGTTGCCGCATCCGGCCCGACCACCAGCTGGCGCGAGGTACCGAACAGGGCGTAAACCAACATCGGCAGGATGCAGGCATAGAGTCCGGTGACCGGATGAAAGCCCGCCAGCTCGGCATAGGCCACCGCCACCGGCAGGGCTACCGCGGCCACCGACAGCCCGGCGCGCAGGTCATCCTTGAGATAGTCGCGGCGGTACTGCAGCAGCGCAGCGAGGCCCGGCGCCACTCGCGCCAGGCGGGTATGGTGGCGATGCGACTGCGACATGCGGCCTCCCCTGGCCGGCGGAATATGCCTGCAGCCTAGTCGCTCGGCGCGGCCCTCACCAATCCTTGAGCGCCTGCTCGGCGGCCTGGCTCAGCGGCTTGGCCAACAGGCCGGTGGGGCTGAGGCTGACCGCGAACATCGCGCCGTCGGCGATCGGCAGGTAGGTGACCCGCGCGGCCTGCGGCTCGAACAGGAACAGGTCGCGCTGGCCCAGGCGCAACCAGCGCCACAGGTCGATGCCATAGGGGCTCTGCGCCAGCTGTACCTGAGCATGGCGGGCATTCTGCTGCTGCTCGATGGCGAGGAAGCGTCCGGACAGCTTCTCCAGCCGGTAGCCGGGCTCCAGGCCAATCAGCGCGGCCAGGCCCTTCCAGCCCAGCAGGCGGGCATCCAGCTGCCACAGATCGCCCTCCAGCAGCACCTCACGCTCCTCCCCGCCTTCCAGCAGGTTGACCCGGTAGCGCTGCGGGCCGTCGGCAACGAAGCTCAGGGTCACCAGCGGCTTGTCCTGCACCTGTGCGTCGTAGCTGCGCAGGTCGTAGGCGACCACGCCGACCAGCAGCGCCAGGGCGAGAAAGGCCAGGCCGGCGGTGCCGCGCAGCCAGGCGAGGAACCAGTTGGGGGAGAACAGGATGCGGGCGGCGATGAACAGCGCCAGCAAGGCCAGCAGGCCGGTGAACCAGGCCAGGCCGTCATGCTGCATGGGAGCGATTCCTTCTGCGAATTTTTGCCGGCATTATGCGGAGCAGCCGCGCAGGGAACCAGCAACAGCCCCGCACAATTGAACCCACTTCGAGTTTTTTATGCCCTTTCCCTTCGAGCTGGGTGTCGACCCGCTCACCCTGCTGATCCTCGCCCTGGTCGCCTTCACCGCCGGCTTCATCGATGCCATCGCCGGCGGCGGCGGCCTGCTGACCATCCCCGCCCTGCTCACCGCCGGCCTGCCGCCGCACCTGGTGCTCGGCACCAACAAGCTGTGCGCCACCTTCGGCTCGGCCACCGCCAGCTACACCTTCTACCGGCGCAAACTGTTCCACCCGCGCCAGTGGCGCAATGCGCTGCTCGCCACGGCTGTCGGCGCGGCCATCGGCGCCATCATCGCCCACTGGCTGCCGGCCGCCTGGCTCAACCAGATGCTGCCGGCCGTGGTCTTCGGCTGCGGCCTCTACCTGCTGTTCGGCAAGACGCCGGAAACCCATGGCCAGCAGGACGCCCCGGTGGCCCAGGGACGCCAGTGGCCGCAGGGTTTCGGCCTGGGCTTCTACGATGGCGTGGCCGGCCCCGGCACCGGCGCCTTCTGGACGGTCAGCACCCTGCTGCTCTACCCCATGGACCTGGTACGCGCCAGCGGCGTGGCGCGCAGCATGAACTTCGTCAGCAACGCCATGGCGCTGACGGTGTTCATCATCGCCGGCCAGGTGGCCTGGCTGCTCGGCATCGCCATGGGCCTGGCGCTGATGGCCGGCGCCTTCCTCGGCGCGCGCACGGCGATCCGTGGCGGCTCGAAGTTCATCCGCCCGGTGTTCATCCTGGTGGTACTGGCGCTGACCGCGCGCCTGGCCTGGCAGCACTGGTTCTGACAGGGAGTTTCGCCATGCGACTCGGCAACAGTACCCCGACCCTGCGCATCTTCGACGAGGCCAGGGCCCGGGAGTTCTACCTAGGCTACCTGGGGTTCCGGATCGACTGGGAGCACCGTTTCGCGCCCGGCATGCCGCTCTATCTGCAGGTGTCGCGCGATGACTGCGTGCTGCACCTTTCCCAGCACCACGGCGACGCCTAGCCCGGCGCGGCGATGCGCATCGGCACGAACAACCTGGACGAACTGCACCGCGAGCTGGAGCAGAAGCACTACGGCTATGCGCACCCGGGCATCGAGGCCATGCCCTGGGGCGGCCGCGACATGAGCCTGCGCGATCCCTTCGGCAATCGCCTGACCTTAACCGACGCCGGCGGCTGAGCTCAGCGCAGCAGCTCGGGCTCCGGCTGGCCGAGGCGGCGCGCCACATAAAGGTCGATCAGGTAGCGGGCGATCGAGCGCGACATCGGCAGCGGCGGCAGCCGGTCGATGGGGAACCAGCGCGCGTCCTCGATCTCGTCGGCCTGCGGCACTATCTCGCCACTGACGTACTCGGCATGGAAGCCGAGCATCAACGAATGCGGGAAGGGCCAGCCCTGGCTGCCCAGGTACTGCAGGCGGCCGACCTCGATGCCGACCTCCTCGCGCACCTCGCGGACCACGCACTCCTCCGCCGACTCGCCGGGCTCGACGAAGCCGGCCAGGGTGCTGTAGACGCCGGAGACAAAGCGCGGTGAACGCGCCAGCAGCACTTCGTCGCCCCGGGTGACCAGCACGATCATGCTCGGCGAGATGCGCGCATAGCTGTCCAGGCCGCACTCGGGGCAGCGCAGGCAGCGCTCGCCCGGTACCAGGCGATTGCGGCTGCCACAGCGGCCGCAGAAATGGTGGTTGATATCCCAATGGGCGACCTGTTCGGCGAAGGACAGCATGCGGAAGGTCGGGTAGTCGGCCTGCAGCATGAACTGGCGCAGGCCCTGCCAGAAGCCGCCGGGCAGCTCGACGGGCTGCTCGACCTGCAGCAGCCACACCGGCTGGCCATCGAACTGGCCGAGCCCGTGCTCGGCGCTGATCGGCCAATCCTGGCGCTTGAGCCAGTCGCGCGGAAACAGCACGCCATTGGCATCGGCGAGAAAGCCCTGCGGGCCACGCACCAGGGCCCAGCCGCCGGCAGCGGCATTGTCCAGCGGCGGGGTGGTCTGCCAGCCAGCGACCATCAGGCAGCTACCGGCAGGCCTAGGGCACGCACGCTCTCCTCGGCCAGGTCGAGCACGCTGGGCGTGGTTTCGGGGCGCAGCACGGCGCCACCTTCGAGGTAGTACTCCAGGCTGCTGAGCGCATCGGCCAGGGTCTCCAGCATCTGCTCGGAGGGCATCTGCCGGGCGTCGATCATCTGCGTCTGGATGTACTCGCCGCACAGGCCGATCAGCCTGGCCGCGCGCTCCTGACCGAGGAACCAGAGGCCGCCGCGTACCGCCTGCAGGCTGACCGGCACGTTGGCCAGGTGCATGCGATCGCCGCTGGACTCCAGGTAGGAGGTGATGGCGCGCTTCGCCAGCGCCAGTCCACCCTGGGCCTCGCCGACCACCACGATGCGCGCCTCGGCCAACTGGTGAGCGGCGAAGGCCTCACCCTCGTCTCCCGGCTGCGCCGGCGCCGGTCGCTGATTGCGCTGCTCACCACGCTCCAGGCTGGCCACCATGCTTTCCACATAGAGCACGGCCTCGGCCAGCTTGTGCAGATCGGCGCTGGCGGCCGGACTGTGCTCGCCCCAGGCGCCGACCACCGCCAGCTGCACCTGCAGCGCGTTGGCCGCCGAACTGAGGCCGACCATGCCCAGGGTCTTGGCCAGCTTGCCCAACTGTGCATGCAGGGTGCCGAAGCTCTCCGGCTGCGCTGTGCCGCGCTCGATCAGATCGAGCATGTCCTTGACCCCCGCCAGCTCTTCACGAATGGCGGTGGACAACGAGCGCATCACGCCCTGACCGGGACCGGACAGACGCTGGTACTCCTCGTCGAGCAGATGATCGGTGAACGGCAGCGGGGTCAGGCCGAACACCTCGCGCACGGCGCTGGCCTGCGGGCCGCGGCTGTCGGCCAGGGCCACCAGATAGAGCAACTCCTTGAGCAGGCTGCGCGGCGCCTCGTAGCTGCCGTTGCTGACCAGGGCCTGCTTGATCTCGCGATCCAGGCGGGAGAACAGCTGCTTGCGCGACTTGCGCGGCAGCAGCTGGCCATCGAGCTGAGACTCGACGGCGGCGGCGCCGACCCAGCACAGGCGTCCGGCCGGCTTGTCGGCGAATAGCCCATCAAGGCGCACCAAGGCGCGCAGCATCAACTTGAGCCCGGCCTGCGGGTTGTCCTCACGGATGAAGCCGAGCAGGCCGACCTGGTACATCTGGCGCAGGCGACGGGTATCTTCGGCACTGGCGCTGGTCGCCGCCACGGCTGGACGCGCCTGATCCAGTCGTACGCTGAAGAAGAAACTTTCCGGCAGTGGCGGCTGGGCACCGGCCTGGCGCAGCTCGTTGATCGCCGGCAGCAGCAGCTCGGGCATTTCCAGGCGGTGGGCGTCGACGTTCTCCAGGTAGCGGCGCAGAACGTACAAGGCATTACTCAGGGCGGCCAGCTGGCCGTCGCGTTCCTCGCCGGCACCAACGGGGATGTCGGTGGCCTGCTGCAGCACTTCCTGGGCCAGCAGTTCGGCCCCGGCCAGCTCGATCAGGTTGAGGGTGCCGCGTACCTGCTGCAGGTTCTCCACGGCCTGCTGCAGCAGGCTGCCGTTGCTGCGTTCGGCGATGAACTGCTCGAGACTCTGCTCGGTCTCTTCCATGGTGGTGAACAGTTCGTCACGCACCAGGCTCAGGGATGTCGCGCCAGTGACCATGGGTCTGCTGATCCTCTCTTGGCTGGTGTCAGTCGGCGAATTCGGGCTTCTGCTTGCTCATGTGCGCGGCCATGGCCACGCGCAGGTCGGCAGACTGCAACATGGCGCCGTTCCAGTTGGCCACGTACTCCAGGCCGTCGTCGACGCGATGGTCGCGCATGTAGCGGATCATGTGCTTGGTGCCACGGATGGCGATCGGCGACTTGGCGGCGATCTCGCGGGCGATGTCGAACACGCCGGCCAGCAGCTCTTCCTGGCTGGCGAAAGTACAGTTGACCAGGTTGATGCGCTGCGCCTCGGCGCCGTCGATGGTGCGCCCGGTGTAGGCCAGCTCGCGCATCATGCCGTCACCGATGATGCGCGGCAGACGCTGCAGGGTGCCGACGTCGGCGGCCATGCCCATGTCGATCTCCTTGATGGAGAACTGCGCGTCCACGGTGGAGTAGCGCATGTCGCAGGCCGAGATCAGGTCGATGGCGCCGCCCAGGCAGTAACCCTGGATGGCGGCAAGCACCGGCTTGCGACAATTGTCGACGGCATTGAAGGAGGCCTGCAGCTGGAGGATCTTGCGCCGCAGGGCCTCGGCGTTGCGCCCGACATCCTTGCCCAGCGCACTGCCGGCCTGGGCCAGCAGCATCAGGTCGATGCCCGAGGAAAAGTGCTTGCCGGCACCGGACAGCACCACCACGCGCACTTCATCGGTGTCGTCGATCCAGCGGAAGACGTCGACTATCTCGGTCCAGAAGTCCGCGTTCATCGCGTTCACTTTTTCCGGACGGTTGATCTGCACATGGGCGATCTTGTCCTGCAGTTCGACGCGGAAGGCTTTGTAATCGGACACGCAGATCATCCTCGGCACAGGGCGCGCCGAGGCGCGCTTATAGATGTATTGTTTTGCAAGCAATCGGCCCACTATAACAAGCACGTCATAAATGTCGATGCCGGCCACTGTGACCTGGGACACGCTAGCAAAGCTAAGAAGAATTCTGACTATATACGATAAATACTTGATCTTTTTAGAGCTGAGCCGGAACGCTCGGTCTTGAAAATGGGGGATTCACCGATGCAGCGCTCACTGACCCACGCTTTCGTGGACAACTTCCTGGGTAACTCGCCGTACTGGTACAAGCTGTCGATCATCCTCTTCCTGATCGCCAACCCCATGGTCCTGTGGAGCCTGGGACCGGTGGTCACCGGCTGGCTGCTGGTGGGCGAGTTCATCTTCACCCTGGCCATGGCACTCAAGTGCTACCCGCTGCAACCCGGCGGCCTGCTGGTACTGCAGGCCATCCTGCTGCAGCTGACCAGCCCGCAGGCCCTGTACAAGGAGCTGGTGCACAACTTCCCGGTGATCCTGCTGCTGATGTTCATGGTCGCCGGCATCTACTTCATGAAAGGCCTGCTGCTGTTCCTGTTCTCCCGCCTGCTCCTCGGGGTGCGCTCCAAGCCCCTGCTGGCCTTGCTGTTCTGCCTGTTCTCGGCCTTCCTCTCGGCCTTCCTCGACGCGCTGACGGTGACCGCGGTGATCATCAGCGTCGGCGTCGGCTTCTTCTCCGTCTACCACCGGGTCGCCTCGGGCAAGAACCCGCGTGACGAGGTCGGGGTAAGCAGCGACCATGAAGTGGTGGAACTACATCGCGAGGACCTGGAGCAGTTCCGCGCCTTCCTGCGCAGCCTGCTGATGCACGGTGCCGTGGGCACCGCCCTGGGCGGCGTGTGCACCCTGGTGGGAGAGCCGCAGAACCTGTTGATCGGCCACGAGGTGGGCTGGAATTTCGGCCAGTTCTTCCTCGAAGTGGCGCCGGTGTCATTGCCGGTCTTGGCCGCCGGCCTGACCACCTGCGTGCTGCTGGAGAAGCTGCGCTGGTTCGGCTACGGCGCCCTCCTTCCGGTTGCCGTGCGCCAGGTGCTGGCCGAACACGCCCGCGAGGACGACGCCCATCGCACCCAAGCGCAGCGCGCGGCACTGGTGGTACAGGCGCTGGCGGCGCTGATCCTGATCCTCGGCCTGGCCTTCCATGTCGCCGAGGTCGGCCTGATCGGCCTGCTGGTCATCGTGCTGATCACCGCGTTTTCCGGCATCACCGACGAACACCAGATCGGCCGCGCCTTCCAGGACGCCCTGCCGTTCACCGCGCTGCTGGTGGTGTTCTTCGCCGTGGTCGCGGTGATCCACGACCAGCAGCTGTTCAGCCCGATCATCCAGTGGGTACTGGCGCTGCCGACCGAACAGCAGCCGGGCATGCTGTTCATCGCCAACGGCCTGCTCTCGGCCATCAGCGACAACGTGTTCGTCGCTACCATCTACATCACCGAGGTCAAGCAGGCCTTCCTCGATGGCAAGATGAGCCGCGAGCACTTCGACGTGCTGGCGGTGGCGATCAACACCGGCACCAACCTGCCCAGCGTGGCCACGCCCAACGGCCAGGCAGCCTTCCTGTTCCTGCTCACCTCGGCCATCGCGCCGCTGGTGCGCCTGTCCTACGGGCGCATGGTGTGGATGGCGCTGCCCTACACGGTGGTCATGGGCGGCCTGGGCTGGTGGGCGGTCAGTTACTGGCTGTGACCGACTGCAGCCGGTTGCGCCACTGCCGCCAGGTGTAGAACGGGATGCCCACCATCATCACCAGGAAGCCCCAGAACACCGCCTGCTCACCCGTGCCATAGAGCGCCCAGACCGAGTAGATGAAGGCGCAGCTGCCCACCAGCAGCTGGCGCCCGCGCTCCCGCGCACCGAAGCCGTCGGGCCTGGTCGCCAGCAGGTGCAGCAGCGCCGCGGCACACAGCACATAGGGCACCACCCCAGCCATGGTGCCGAGCAGGATGATCACGTTGAACACCTCGACCAGCTCGCCCTGGCCGTTCACCAGCACCAGCAGGGTCACCAGCACGCCCGAGATGAGCATGCCGTGGGCCGGCACGCCGCGTTGGCTGGTCCTGGCCAGGATCGCCGGGAACAGGCCGTCGCGCGCCGGTGCCATGGGGATCTGCCCCTGCAGCAGGACCCAGCCGTTGAGCGCGCCGAGGCAGGCAATCACCGCGCCGCCGGCGATGAAGTAGTAGCCCCAGTCGCCCAGCATCACCCGCGCCGCATCGGCGAAAGGCGCGCTGGAGTGGGCCAATACATCGGGCGGCAGGATGCCCTGTACCGCCGTGTTGGAGAGGATGTACACCACCGCCGCCACCACGGTGCCGAACAGGGTGGCCCGCGGAATGGTGCGGCGCGGCTCGCGCACGTGCTCGGCCGGCACGGTGGCCGACTCCAGACCGATGAAAGACCACAGGGTGAGCGCCGCCGTGGTGGCAATGGCCTGCACATAGCCGCCGCCCGGCAGCGCGGCCGGCTCGGGAATGCTCAGGTAGCCCGGATTGAAATAGAACCAGCCGAGCAGGCCGACCAGCAGCAGCGGCACCAGCTTGAGCAGGGTAAGGATGTTCTGCGCCACGGCGAAGGAGCGGATGCCGCGCAGGTTGATCAGGGTACAGAGCCAGATCGCACCGATGGCCGTGCTGACCATCAGCAGCGGGTCGCGCAGCACCGGCAGGAACACCTGCAGGTAGCCGACCAGGGTCACCGAGATCGCCGCATTGCCGATCCAGGCGGCCATCCAGTAGATCCAGGCGCACAGATAGCCGGCGAAGCTGCCGAAGGCATCGCGGGTATAGGCATAGGGCCCGCCGGCGGCCGGATCGAAACGCGCCAGGCGGGCGAAGCACAGCGCCAGCAACACCGCACCGGTGCTCGACACCAGCCAGCCGACCAGGCTCAGGCCGCCGTAGGGACTCAGGCTGGCCGGCAGCAGGAACACCCCCGAGCCCACCATGTTGCCGATCACCAGGGCGCTGCAGGTCCAGAACCCCATCTCGCCCTTGCCGCTCTGCTCCTGAGCCATGTTTCCCCCGGATTGCACAGGCCCGGCCACCTGGCCGGCGTTATTCCTTGATGCAATCCACGGTATAGCAGGCCCCGTCGCGCTGCAGGCCGTGCACATCGGCATCGAAGCCGGGGAACTGGCTGTCGAAGGTGCGGGCGAATTGCAGGTAGTCGATGATCAAGCGGGTTTCGGCAGTGAAGCGCTCGCCTGGCATGATCAGTGGAATGCCCGGCGGATAAGGCACCAGCATCACCGCCGCCAGGCGGCCTTCGAGCTGTTCGATCGGCACCGCCTCGACCTCGCCGCGCACCAGCTTGTCGTAGGCATCGGCCGGCTTGATCGCCACCTGCGGCAACACCGTGTACATGTGCTTGAGTGCCTTGGCCGTGGCATTTTCGCGGTAGCAGCCGTGCAGCTCGTCGCACAGATCGCGCAGACCCATGCCGGCGTAGCGCGCCCCGCCCTCGCGGGCGATCGACGGCAGCGCGTCGAGCAGCGGCACGTTGGCGTCGTACAGGCGCTTGAACTCCAGCAGTTCGGTGAGCAGGGTGCTCCACTTGCCCTTGGTGATGCCCATGGAGAACAGCACCAGGAAGGAATAAAGGCCGGTTTTCTCCACCACCAGGCCGCGTTCCCAGAGGAACTTGCTGACCACCGCCGCGGGAATGCCGGCCTCGGCCAGCTTGCCGTCGGCGGACAGCCCCGGCATCACCAGGGTGACCTTGATCGGGTCGAGCAGCACATAGTCCTCGGCGATATCGCCGAAGCCGTGCCAGTCGGCGTTGGGCTGCAGCAGCCAGTCGCCGGTGTGCACGCCCTCGCCGCCGGCCTGCTCCGGCTGCCAGATGCTGAACCACCAGTCATCTTGCTTCAGGTTCTGCCGCAGGTTGGCCAGGGCGCGGCGGAAGCTCAGCGCTTCGTCGAAGGTTTCCTGGATCAGCGAGCGCCCGGCAGGGCCTTCCATCATCGCCGAGGCCACGTCCAGCGAGGCGATGATGCCGTACTGCGGCGAGGTGGAGATGTGCATCATGAAGGCTTCGTTGAAGCGGTCGCGGTCCAGCTGGCGCGCGCCACCGTCCTGCACATGGATCATCGAGGCCTGGCTGAAGGCGGCCAGCAGCTTGTGCGTGGAATGGGTGGAAAACACCAGCGGCGAGTGCTCGTCACACTGGGTACCCATGCCGTAGCGCCCGGCGTAGAACTCGTGGAAGGCGGCGTAGGCGTACCAGGCCTCGTCGAAGTGCAGCACTTCCACCGAGTCACCCAGGGCCCGCTTGACCATCTCGGCGTTGTAGCACAGGCCGTCATAGGTGGAGTTGGTCACCACCGCCAGCTTGACCTTGGGTGCGCGGCCGCGCGCCAGCGGGCTGGCATCGATCTTGGCCTGGATCGACTCCTTGCTGAACTCGCTGATCGGGATCGGCCCGATGATGCCCAGCTCGTTGCGCTCCGGGCACAGGTACAGCGGGATGGCGCCGGTCATGATGATCGAATGGAGGATCGACTTGTGGCAGTTGCGGTCCACCAGCACCAGGTCATCGCGGCCGACCATGGAGTGCCAGACGATCTTGTTCGCCGTCGAGGTGCCGTTGATCACGAAGAAGGTGTGGTCGGCGCCGAAGTTGCGCGCGGCGCGCGCCTCGGCCTCGGCCAGCGGGCCGGTATGGTCGAGCAGCGAGCCCAGTTCGGGCACCGACACGGACAAGTCGGAACGCAGCGTGTTCTCGCCGAAGAACTGATGGAAGGCCTGCCCCACCGGGCTCTTGCGGTAGGCCACGCCACCGCCGTGGCCGGGCGTGTGCCAGGAATAGTTGGACTGCGCGGTGTGCTGCACCAGCGCCTTGAAGAACGGCGGCAGCAGGCCGTCGAGGTAGTTGTGCGCGGCGCGCGCCACCTGGCGGGCGAGGAAGGACACCGTGTCCTCGTACAGGTAGAGGATGCCGCGCAGGTGGTTGAGGTCGGCCATGGCGTCGGCCGGGGCGTTCTCGATGGTCACCTGCTCGCCGAGGGCGAAGATCGGCAGCTGCGGCGCGCGCACGCGGGCGATGCGGATCAGCTCGACCATGTCCTGCAGCAGGCGCTGGTTTTCCCCCGCCCCCTCGGCGGCCACCAGGATGCAGGCCAGGCCGTGGTGAGTGGAGGCGACGATGCGCCCCTCGGCGGAGCTGGCGGTGGAGAGGATGGTGAAGCCATCCTTGCCCAGTTCCTCGGCGATGGCGCGGACGCGTTCGCCGGCGACGGTGTCGGCCTTGATGTCGCGATGGACGATGAGGATGGGGAAGTTCAGGTCTTTATACATTGTGCCTTCCTGAGGGAGTGGTGCTCTGGGGCACCTATCCCCTCAGGTTAGAAGTTCGCCGATGGCGGCGGAACCCCCTGTGCGGAAGGCTGTAAGAAAAGGTCGCATTGGCCGTACGACTGCGGCTCCTCAACTCGCCGGCTCTTCCGCTGGCGCCTCCATCTTGGCCCACAGCGACGGGCCGCCTGCAGACTTCTCGATGATGGCCAGGCGCGCGGCATGCGCGGCCAGCTCTTCCTCGCTGGCGCGCAACACGCGAATGGGCGCGCGGTTCGGGTCGAGGCGGCGAATCGGGCTGGGCAGCACGCGGCCGGAGCCGTCGCCGCCGTCACCGGCCAGCGACAGGTGGGTCTGGCCACCGGTCATGGTCAGGTAGACGTCGGCGAGGATCTCGGCGTCGAGCAGTGCGCCGTGCAGGTCGCGACCGGAGTTGTCGACGCCGTAGCGCTTGCACAGGGCGTCGAGGTTGTTGCGCTGGCCCGGGTGGCGCTCGCGCGCCATCAGTAGGGTGTCGAGGATCGAGCAGTAGTCGCTGACGTCGCTGCGCTCGCTCTGCCCGAGCAGGGCGAACTCGTTGTTGATGAAGCCGACGTCGAACGCTGCGTTGTGGATGATCAGCTGGGCGCCTTCGATGAAGGCAAAGAACTCGTCGGCCACGTCCTTGAAACGCGGCTTGTCGGCCACGAACTCGTTGGTGATGCCGTGTACCGCGATCGCGCCCTCGTCGATCTCGCGATCGGGGTTGAGGTAGACATGGAAGTGGCGCCCGGTCAGGCGTCGGCCTTCCAGTTCGACACAGCCGATCTCGATGATGCGGTGACCATCGGTCACCGGCATGCCGGTGGTTTCGGTATCCAGTACGACGCTACGCACGCTTCATTCCCCTTGCTTCTTCGACGCCACGGTTGGCCAGCTGGTCGGCCTTCTCGTTGCCCGGATGGCCGGTATGGCCGCGCACCCACTGCCATTCGACCTGATGACGGTTGACCTGCTCGTCCAGCGTCTGCCACAGGTCGGCGTTCTTCACCGGCTCCTTGCTGGCGGTCTTCCAGCCGCGCTTCTTCCAGTTCGGCAGCCATTCCTGGATGCCCTTCATCACGTACTGCGAGTCGGTGGTCAGGCGCACCTGGCAGGAACGGGTCAGCGCCATCAGCGCGCAGATCGCCGCCATCAGCTCCATGCGATTGTTGGTGGTGTTGGGCTCGCCGCCCCACAACTCCTTCTCCGCGCCCTTGTAGACCATCAGCGCACCCCAGCCACCGGGGCCGGGATTGCCCTTGCAGGCGCCGTCGGTATAGATCTCGACTTTGTCTTCGCTCATCGAATGCTCTAGTTCTCGGAATCGCGCCGGCTGACCTTGGCCACCGGCAACGGCAACAGCTTGCCCATGCTGGCGCGTGGCACCGGGCGCAGCGGACGCAGCCCGACCACCAGCTTGCGCGCCACCAGCAGGTAGAACCCCGCTCCGGGTGCATGCAGGCTCGCGCCCCAGCGCTCCAGCCCGGCCAGCCGCGCCTGCCAGGCCGGCGCGGAAAGCGGCGGACGATAGCACCCGAAGCGGCGTTTCTCCAGCGCGAAGCCGAGCAGGCTGAGCCAGTCCGCCAGGCGGTTGGGCGAGATACAGCGGGCCTGGCGGAAGCCGTCACGAGCGAAGTAGTGGCGCAGGCCCCAGGTGCTCCAGGGATTGACCCCGCAGATCAGCAGGTAACCACCCGGCCGCACGCTGCGCGCCGCCTCGCGCAGCAGGCCATGAGGCGACAGGCAGAAATCCAGGCCATGCTGCAGCACCACCACGTCGGCAGCGTGTTCGCCCAGCGGCCAGGCCTGCTCCTCGCAGGCGATGTGCACGCCGGCCAGCGGCGCGCCCAGGCGCACGTTACAGCGGATCTGCGGCGCCTTCGGCGGCTCGGCCTCGGCCGGCCCGTAGTGCACCAGGTAACCGCCGAAGTAGCGCGCCAGTTCCTCGTCCAGGGCCTTGCGCTCCTCGCCCAGCAGCTGCTCGCCGAGCGGCGAAGCCAGCCACTGGCGGGCGGCCTGGGTCAGGCTCAGCCAGTCGGCGTCGGCCTGGGCAAAAGGTTGTTCGCTCATCGGGACCTCCCGTGACACAAGCAGCTCTTTGCCGCTTAAGATGCGCCATTGTGATTCGATTGGCGACCCCGAGCATGTTTCAGATCGACGCCCTGCCCGCCTTCAGCGACAACTACATCTGGCTCATCCAGGACAACCAGCAGCACCGCTGCGCCGTGGTCGACCCGGGCGATGCCGCCCCCGTGCTGGCCTGGCTGGAGGCGCATGGCGACTGGCAGCTCAGCGACATCCTGATCACCCATCACCATCCCGACCATATCGGCGGAATCGCCCGTCTCAAGCAGGCGACCGGCGCCCGCGTGTGCGGCCCTGCGCGGGAAAACATCCCGGCCCGCGACCTGGCGCTGGACGAGGGCGCGCGCGTCGAGGTGCTGGGCCGCAGCTTCCTTATATATGCGGTGCCCGGCCATACCCTGGGCCATATCGCCTACCACCAGGCCGAGGAAGGCTGGCTGTTCTGCGGCGACACCCTGTTCGCCGCCGGCTGCGGCCGCCTGTTCGAAGGCACCCCGCAGCAGATGCACGACTCCCTGCAGCGCCTGGCAGCCCTGCCCGGCGCCACACAGGTGTACTGCACCCACGAATACACCCTGAGCAACCTGCACTTCGCCCACGCCGTGGAGCCCGCCAACCCCGCCATCGCCGCGCGCCTGGCCGAAGTCGCCGCCTGGCGCGCCGCCGGGCGCATCAGCCTGCCATCGACCATCGCCCTGGAGCTGGCCACCAACCCCTTCCTGCGCTGCCTGGAAACATCCGTTAAAGAAAAACTCGACGAGCGGGACGGCCCCCGCCAGCGCAGGGCCGACGAGGTATTCAGCGCACTGCGCAGCTGGAAGGACAACTTCAAGGCTGGTTAAGAATCGACCAGCGGACTGGTGAAAACTTGACCACCCCCGGGGCCATTCCTAGAATCCCCGAACTTTTTTGCGCCGGCAGGTACTACCGACCGATGTTCTTATTACCTTTCGGAACCCTTGATTCAGCGGCATTGGCACGAGGAGCAAGGGCTCTGGCGGTGATCCTGTGCATGGGTCTGGCAGGCTGCCAGAGCACCGGCCGCAGCGACAATCCGGGCCAGGACACCGATCGCGCCGTAGGCCTGCAGCAGGAACCGGAGTGGCTCGACGAGGCCGCCAAGGAGCAAGCCCCCAAAGACATCTGGGAGCGCATGCGCGATGGCTTCAAGCTGCAGGACGAGATCGGCGTCAACCCGCGCATCGAGAACCAGCGCCTGTGGTTCGTCAGCAACCCCTCCTTCCTGGAGAACGCCTCCGAGCGCGGCAGCCGCTACATCCACTACGTGGTCGAGCGCCTGGAAGAACGCGACATGCCGATGGAGCTGGCCCTGCTGCCGGTGATCGAGAGCGCCTACAACCCCTTCGCCTACTCGCGCAGCCATGCAGTCGGCATCTGGCAGTTCATCCCCTCCACCGGCCGCCATTTCAACCTGCGCCAGACCAACTGGTACGACGGCCGCCGCGACATCACCGCCTCCACCAATGCCGCGCTGAACTACCTGAGCCGCCTGCACGACATGTTCAACGGCGACTGGCTGCTGGCCCTGGCCGCTTACAACGCCGGAGAAGGCACGGTGAGCCGTGCAATCGAGCGCAACCAGAAGCTCGGCCTGCCGACCGACTACTGGAACCTGCCGCTGCCGCAGGAAACCCAGAACTACGTGCCCAAGCTGCTGGCCCTGTCGCAGATCGTCCTGTCGCCCGAAGCCTATGGCGTGCGCCTCGACCCGATCGCCAACGAACCCTACTTCGAGCAGGTGGCGAGCAAGCCGGGCCTGGACCTGGCCCGGGTGGCGGCCCTGGTCGACATGGAAGAAGAGGAGCTGGAAAGCCTCAACCCGGCCTTCAAGAAGGGCATCACCATGGATGGCCCGCAGCACCTGCTGGTGCCCATCGACAAGGCCGAACTGTTCAATGCCAACCTGGCCCTGATCAAGACCCAGGCGCCGGTGCAGTGGCAGGAGTACCGGGTACGCTCGGGCGACAACCTGCACAGCATCGCCAACCGCTACCACCTGACGGTCAACACCCTGAAGGACGTCAACCGCCTTTCCAGCAATCACCTGCGCGTCGGCCAGATCCTCAGCATTCCCGCCGAGGCCGGCAGCGAGCGGGCCCCGGCCCTGCACCAGCAGGTGGCCAAGGCCCCGAGCAGCCAGCCGCAGCGCTACAAGGTCAAGCGTGGCGATACCCTGTGGCAGATCGCCAACAGCCACCGCGTTTCGCTCCAGGACCTGCAACGCTGGAACGGCCTGAATGCCCGCAGCAAGCTGAGTCTGGGCCAGGTCCTGGAGATCCGCGGCGGTAACGGTGGCAAGGCGGTGGCGGCGGCCAGCGACGGCAAGCGGCAGAAGGTCACCTACTACCGGGTCAAGCAGGGTGACTCGCTGTACCTGATCGCCCAGCGCTTCAAGGTCGACGTCAAGCGCCTGCAGAGCTGGAACCCACGCAGCGACGCGCGCTCGCTCAAGCCCGGGCAGACCCTGACGCTCTACACCAACTGAAGCCTCAGCGCTTGCTCAGCGCTTCCAGACAGCGTCCGGTCAGCTGGGTGAAACGCTGGAAGGCGACGAACTGCTCGTGCTTGAGCGCCCGCCCGGACACCCGACTGTCGGCGTAGAGCACGCCGATCTCGCGGCTGCCGGCGATCAGCGGGGCGATGAAGAACATGCCCTGACCGAGTAGCTGGCGCATCGGCAGGGTCACCAGCTCGGCCAGGTTGTAGCTGGCCGGGACACCCATCCAGATCGCCTCGCGGTTGCGCAGCGCATAACTGAAGATGTGCGGCTGCTCGGCCTGCTTGGCCGGCAGCTGGAAATCCGCCAGCCACTGCTCGGTACCCTCGCCCACCGCGCGCTTGGCGCGGAAGCAGGTCTGCCCGTCGGCCAGCACCGCCAGCATCACCCGCTCCAGCCCGGCGCCCTGATGCAGCCCCTTGAGCAGGGTGTCGAGGACCAGGCCGACATCGGCCTTCTGGTTGACCATCATGCCGAGGTCCTGCAGCGCCTGCTGCAGCACCAGCAGGTCCGGTTGCAGCAGGCGTGCCTTGCGCTCCTGCTGCTGTAGCTTGATCTGCTCCGGGTCGGTATTGGGAATCAGCCGGCACAGCTGGCTGGCGCCGAAGGTGGCGGCAACCTGGACGGCCTCGTCGGCGCTCTCCAGCACCTGCTTGAGGGCGTCCTCGGGACTGACCCCGGTGAAGTCCGCCAGCTGCTGCACCAGCTTCTCCATCGCCGGCGAGTCCCAGCCTTCCAGGGCCGCCTCGCTGATCTTCACACCCAGGTTGACGGCGCGCACGGCGGGGTCATGCTGGTTGCCGCTGCCGTGGGCGAAGCTGGCCAGCTCGCCCAGGTTCCAGCTCTTCACCAGGCCCTGGGTGAGCTGGCGGAAGCTGGTGCCGAGCACCTGGCGCACCACCTCGTCGGCGTCCACGCCCGGCTGCTCCAGAGCGTCGGCCAGCTCGTCGGCCTGCTCGCCGCCACAGGCCCAGAAGGCCAGCTCACCCACTGTGTGCAGCAGGGCGGCGATGAACACCTCCTCCTGGTTCTTGGTCAGCACGTAGCCGGCGATGTTGCGCGCCTGCACGGCGGCGTGGAAGGAGCGCGCCAGGAGCATCTGCAGCTGCTCGCGCGGCACCCGGGTGAGCAGGCTGTCGATCAGGCTGACCGACATGCCGATCAGCCGCACGTTGTCGAAGCCGATCAGCACTATGGCCCGCGAGATGGTGCGGATGCTTTCCTGCGAGGGGTTGTAGTAGACGCTGTTGCCGACCCGCAGCACCTTGGCGGTGAGCGAGGCGTCACGCAGCAGCAGGTCTGCCAGCTGCTGCACCGAGGCCTTGTCGGCCTGCGATAGGCGATGCAGGTCCTGCACCACGGCGGCGAGGGCAGGCAACTCGGCCTGATTGAGTCGATCTATCCATGACTGCAAACCGATACTGCGTTCCGCCAAGTCAGCAACCTCATTTCAATTTGTTTCAGTGTAATCAAATTGATGGCACATGCTGTGAAAAAGGCACTCTTTTTCCTGCGGATACAAGCTGTTACTGTACCGAGCAAACAAACGCACGGCAGGCACCGCAGCTACGACGGCAACGCCCCGCCTAGCGTCAGAAAGCCCCATGGACTGGACCCTGCACCCGATGCGTCCTCTGCTCTCGCTGATTTTCGGCCTGGCCATGAGCTTTCCCGCTTTCGCCAACCTGATCGAAAGCCATGGCTATGCCCAGTTCGGGACCCTCAAGTACCCGGCCAGCTTCACCCACTTCGACTGGGTCAACCCCGACGCGCCCAAGGGCGGCACGCTGCGGGTGATGGCCTACGGCACCTTCGACACCCTCAATCCCTACAGCTTCAAGGGCAGCAGCCCCTCGGCGGCGCCCAACTTCCTGCAGTATGGGGTCAGCGAGTTCAACGAGCCGCTGATGGTCGGCACCGGTGCCTACGACCCTTCCGGCGACGAGCCCGCCTCGGCCTACGGGCTGATCGCCAGGAGCGTGGAATACAGCGAGGACCGCAGCTGGGTGGTGTTCAACCTGCGCCCGGAGGCGCGCTTCCACGACGGCCAGCCGATCACCGCCTACGATGTGGCCTTCTCCTACCGCACCCTGGTCAAGGACGGTCATCCGCAATACCGCACCACCCTGCAGGAAGTGCAGCGGGTCGACATCCTCAATCGCCACCGCATCCGCTTCATCTTCAAGCGCGGCGGCAACCCGCTGCTGATCCTGCGCCTCGGTGAACTGCCGGTGCTGGCCCAGCACTACTGGAAGAACCGCGACTTCAAGGCCACCAGCTTCGAGGTGCCGCTGGGCAGCGGCCCCTACCGCATCACCCAGGTCGAGCCCGGCCGGCGCCTGGTGTTCGAGCGGGTCAAGGACTGGTGGGGAGCACAGCTGCCGGTCAACCGCGGCAAGTACAACTTCGACCGCGTCGAGTTCGAGTTCTACCGCGACAGCAGCGTGGCCTTCGAGGCGTTCAAGGCCGGCGAGTTCGATTTCTACATCGAGCACCAGGCGAAGAACTGGGCCAACGGCTACCGCTTCCCCGCCATCGCCCGCGGCGAGGTGATCCGCGCCGAGATCCCGCACCAGATCCCCACCCAGACCCAGGCGCTGTTCATGAACACGCGCCGCGCCACCTTCGCCGAGCGCAAGGTCCGCGAGGCCCTGGGCCTGATGTTCGACTTCGAGTGGACCAACCGCGCCCTGTTCAACAGCGCCTACACACGCAGCGGCAGCTACTACCCCAACAGCGAGTTCGCCGCCACCGGCAAGCCGGAAGGCCAGGAGTGGCTGCTGCTGTCGCCCTACCGCAAGCAACTGCCGGCCCGCCTGTTCAGCCAATCTTTCGCCCTGCCCGCCACCGACGGCCGCGGCATCCCGCGCGAGACCCTGCGCAAGGCCCTAGGCCTGCTCGCCGAGGCCGGCTGGAAACCTTCTGGCCAGCATCTGGTCAACGCCAAGGGCCAGCGCCTGCGTTTCGAGATCCTGCTGGTCAACCCCAACCTGGAACGCATACTCCAGCCCTATACCGAGAACCTCGCCAGCATCGGCATCCGGGCCGAGCTGCGCACCGTGGACCGGGCCCAGTACAAGCAGCGCCTCGACCAGTTCGACTACGACATGATCCTCATGACCCTGCCGCAGAGCCTCAGCCCGGGCCTGGAGCAATGGCTGTACTTCCACTCCAGCCAGGCCGGCGTGAAGGGCAGCAAGAACTACGCGGGCGTGCGCCACCCGGTGGTCGACAGCCTGCTCGACAAGCTGCTGGCGGCGCAGACCCGCGAGGAACAGGTCGCCGCCACCCGCGCCCTGGACCGCGTCCTGCTCTGGCAGCACTACAGCATTCCCAACTGGTACGTCAGCCATCACCGCCTGGCCTACCGCAACCGCTTCGCCTTCCTCACCACCCCGCCCTACACCCTGGGGCTGCGGGCCTGGTGGCTGAAGTCCTCGGAGATCGCTCGATGAAACATGCCCTGCGCACCCTGGGCGCCACGCTGCTCCTGCTAGCCGGCGCCACCCAGGCCGAACCGCGGCACGCCATCACCCTGTACGGCGAGCCACCCAAGTACCCGGCGAACTTCCAGCACTTCGACTTCGTCAATCCGGACGCGCCCAAGGGCGGCATCCTGCGCCAGCGCGACATCGGCGGCTTCGACAGCCTCAACCCCTTCATCCCCAAGGGCAATGCGGTGAATGTCGGGCTGATCTACGACAGCCTCACCTACCACTCGCCGGACGAGCCCTTCACCGAATACGGCCTGCTGGCCGAGAAGATCGACAGGGCCGCCGACAACAGCTACGTGCGCTTCATCCTCAATCCCAGGGCGCGCTTCCACGACGGCACCCCGGTGACCGCCGAGGACGTGATCTTCACCTTCAACACGCTGCTGGAAAAAGGCGATCCCATGTACCGCCACTACTATGGCGACGTGGCCCAGGTGGTGGCGGAGGACAAGCTCAGGGTGCGCTTCGACTTCAAGCACAAGGACAACCGCGAGCTGCCGCTGATCCTCGGCCAGATCCAGGTGCTGCCCAAGCACTGGTGGGCCAGCCGCGACTTCGCCAAAGGCGACCTGGAGCCGCCGCTGGGCAGCGGCCCCTACCGCATCAGCAAGGTCTCGCCCGGCAGCAGCGTGCGCTTCGAGCGGGTCAAGGACTGGTGGGCCAAGGACCTGCCGGTGACCCGCGGCATGTACAACTTCGACAGCATCCTGGTCGACTACTACCGCGACACCCAGGTCGCCCTGGAGGCTTTCAAGGCCGGCCAGTTCGACTTCAACCTGGAATATTCGGCCAAGGACTGGGCCACCGGCTACGACTGCCCTGCCCTGCGTGCCGGGCGATTCGTCCAGGAGTCGATCCACAACGAGAATCCGGCCGGCATGCAGGGCTACGTGTTCAACCTGCGCCGGCCGATGTTCCAGGATCGCCGGGTGCGCGAGGCCATCGCCCTGCTGTTCGACTTCGAATGGGCCAACAAGCAGCTGTTCTACGGCGCCTACAAGCGCACCCAGAGCTACTTCGCCAACTCCGAGCTGGCCTCCAGCGGCCTGCCCGACGCCGCCGAACTGCAACTGCTGGAGCCGCTGCGCGACCAGCTGCCACCGGAGGTGTTCAACCAGGAATTCAAGCTACCGGTCAGCGACGGCAGCGGCATGATCCGCGAGCAGAGCCGGCGCGCCTACCAGCTGCTCACCGAGGCCGGCTACCGCATCGAAAACGACCAGATGATCGGCCCCGACGGCAAGCCCCTGGCCTTCGAGTTCCTCAACTTCCAGGCCAACCTGGAGCGCGTGGTGCTGCCGTTCAAGCGCAACCTGGCCGAGCTGGGCATCGACCTGCAGATCCGCCGGGTCGATGTCTCCCAGTACATCAACCGCCTGCGCTCGCGTGAC
Source organism: Aquipseudomonas alcaligenes (assembly GCF_003205495.1). Taxonomy (GTDB): domain Bacteria; phylum Pseudomonadota; class Gammaproteobacteria; order Pseudomonadales; family Pseudomonadaceae; genus Aquipseudomonas; species Aquipseudomonas alcaligenes_B. The sequence continues at coordinate 104,242 of NZ_QJRX01000005.1, forward strand.
TTCGACATGACCTCGGCGATCTGGCCGCAATCCAGCTCGCCGGGCAATGAGCAGCGCGAGTTCTGGCACTCCAGCAGCGCCGACAACCCCGGCAGCCGCAACCTGATGGGCCTGCGCGACCCGGCCATCGACCAGCTGGTGGAAGGCCTGATCCGCGCCGACTCGCGCCAGGCGCTGGTCACCCATGCCCGCGCCCTCGACCGGGCCCTGCTCTGGGGCCACTACGTGGTGCCCAACTACTACGTGGACAGCTGGCGCATCGCCTACTGGAAGCGTTTCGGCCGCCCGGCCGTGACGCCCAAGTACGACCTGGGCCTGATGACCTGGTGGGAAACCGAACCCCTGCACCGCGCACCGGCCGCCGCCGTCGACAAGGAAGCCAACTGAATGCTGGCCTATATCGTTCGCCGCCTGCTGCTGATCATCCCCACCCTGCTGGGCATCCTGCTGATCAACTTCATCATCGTCCAGGCCGCGCCCGGCGGCCCGGTGGAGCAGATGATCGCCAAGCTGGAAGGCTTCGACGCCGCCTCCGGCGGCGCCACCGGACGTGTCTCCGGTGGCGGCGGCGAGGTCTCGGTGGCCGGCTCCAACTACCGCGGCGCCCAGGGCCTGGACCCGGAGCTGGTGGCCGAGATCGAGAAGATGTACGGCTTCGACAAGTCCGCCCCCGAGCGCTTCTGGCTGATGATCAGCAGCTACGCCCAACTGGACTTCGGCGAGAGCTTCTTCCGCGACGCCACGGTGATCGAGCTGATCCTGGAGAAGATGCCGGTGTCCATCTCCCTTGGCCTGTGGAGCACCCTGATCACCTACCTGATCTCCATCCCCCTGGGGATCGCCAAGGCCACCCGACACGGCAGCGCCTTCGATGTCTGGACCAGCTCGGCGATCATCGTCGGCTACGCCATCCCGGCCTTCCTCTTCGCCATCCTGCTGATCGTGCTGTTCGCCGGCGGCAGCTACTGGGACTGGTTCCCCTTGCGCGGGCTGACCTCGGGCAACTTCGACGAACTCAGCCTGGGCGGCAAGATCCTCGACTACTTCTGGCACCTGGCCCTGCCGGTGACCGCTCTGGTGATCGGCAGCTTCGCCACCCTGACCCTGCTGACCAAGAACAGCTTCCTCGACGAGATCGGCAAGCAGTACGTGGTCACTGCCCGCGCCAAGGGCCTGACCGACCGCCGCGTGCTCTACGGCCACGTGTTCCGCAACGCCATGCTGATCGTGGTGGCCGGCTTCCCCAGCGCCGTGCTGGGCATCTTCTTCGCCGGCTCCATGCTGATCGAGGTGATCTTCTCCCTCGACGGCCTCGGCCTGCTGGGCTTCGAGTCGATCGTCAACCGCGACTACCCGGTGGTATTCGGCACCCTGTTCATCTTTTCCCTGTTCGGCCTGGTGGCCAAGCTGCTGAGCGACCTGATGTACACCCTGATCGATCCACGCATCGACTTCGAAAGCCGGGAGAACTGATCGATGAAGCTCTCCCCGCTCAATCAACGCCGCTTCGCCCTGTTCAAGGCCCACCGCCGTGGCTGGTGGTCGCTGTGGCTGTTCCTCGCCCTGTTCGTGCTGAGCCTGGGCGCCGAACTGATCGCCAACGACAAGCCGCTGGCCGTGCGCTACGACGGCGAATTCTACTTCCCGGTATTCAAGCGCTACCCGGAGACCACCTTCGGCGGCGAGTTCCCGCTGCAGGCCAACTACAAGAGCCCCTACATCCAGGAGCTGATCGCGGCCAAGGACGGCTGGATGCTCTGGCCGCCGATCCCCTTCAGCTACTCCAGCATCAACTACGAACTGCAGGTGCCGGCCCCCGCGCCGCCCTCGGCGCAGAACTGGCTGGGCACCGACGACCAGGGCCGCGACGTGCTGGCGCGGGTGATCTACGGCTTCCGCGTGTCGGTGCTGTTCGCCCTGGCGCTGACCCTCTTCAGCTCGCTGATCGGGGTACTGGCCGGCGCCCTGCAGGGCTACTACGGCGGCTGGGTCGACCTGGCCGGGCAGCGCTTCCTCGAAGTCTGGTCCGGCCTGCCGGTGCTCTACCTGCTGATCATCCTGGCCAGCTTCGTGCAACCCAACTTCTGGTGGCTGCTGGGCATCATGCTGCTGTTCTCCTGGATGAGCCTGGTCGACGTGGTACGCGCCGAGTTCCTCCGTGGCCGCAACCTGGAGTACGTGCGCGCGGCCCGCGCCCTGGGCATGGGCAACGGCGGCATCATGTTCCACCACATCCTGCCCAACGCCATGGTCTCGACCATGACCTTCATGCCCTTCATCCTCACCGGCGCCATCGGCACCCTGACCTCGCTGGACTTCCTCGGCTTCGGCCTGCCGGCCGGCGAGCCCTCGCTGGGCGAGCTGGTGGCCCAGGGCAAGGCCAACCTGCAGGCGCCCTGGCTCGGCATAAGCGCCTTCGCCGTGCTGGCGCTGATGCTCAGCCTGCTGGTGTTCATCGGCGAAGCCGCCCGCGATGCCTTCGACCCGAGGAAATGAGATGAGCGATGCGAACAACCTGATCGAAGTGCGCGACCTGGCCGTCGAGTTCGTCATCGGCAGCCAGGCCCAGCGGGTGATCGAAGGCGTCAGCTTCGATATCCGCAAGGGCGAGACCCTGGCCCTGGTCGGCGAGAGCGGCTCCGGCAAGTCGGTCACCGCCCATTCCATCCTGCGCCTGCTGCCCTACCCGCTGGCCCGCCATCCCGCCGGCAGCATCCGCTACGGTGGCCAGGACCTGCTGCAGCTGCCCCAGGACAAGCTGCGCGGCATCCGCGGCAACCGCATCGCCATGGTGTTCCAGGAGCCGATGACCTCGCTCAACCCGCTGCACAGCATCGGCAAGCAGATCGGCGAAGTGCTGGCCTGGCACAAGGGCCTCACCGGCGAGGCGGCCCAGGCGCGGATCATCGAACTGCTCGAGCTGGTCGGCATCCCCGAGCCGGCCAAGCGCCTCAAGGCCTACCCGCACGAGCTGTCCGGCGGCCAGCGCCAGCGGGTGATGATCGCCATGGCCCTGGCCAACGAGCCGGAGCTGCTGATCGCCGACGAGCCGACCACCGCGCTGGACGTCACCGTGCAGCTGAAGATCCTCGAACTGCTCAAGGAACTGCAGGCGCGCCTGGGCATGGCCATGCTGCTGATCACCCACGATCTCAACCTGGTTCGACGAATCGCCCATCGCGTATGTGTCATGCAGCGCGGTCGCATCGTCGAACAGGCGTCGTGTGACGAATTGTTCCGCGCTCCGCAGCATCCCTATACCCAGGAGCTGCTCGGCGCCGAGCCCAGCGGTGAACCGGCGGCCAACCCCGCCGGTCCGCCGCTGCTGGAGGTGGACGACCTGCGCGTGTGGTTCCCGATCAAGAAAGGGCTGCTGCGGCGCACGGTGGACCATGTGAAGGCGGTGGACGGTATCGACTTCAGCCTGCCCCAGGGCCAGACCCTGGGCATAGTCGGCGAGAGCGGTTCCGGCAAGTCCACCCTCGGCATGGCGATCCTGCGGCTGCTGGCCAGCCGCGGCGCCATCCGCTTCCAGGGCCAGACGCTGGACGGCCTGTCGCAAAAAGCCGTAAGGCCGCTGCGGCGGCAGATGCAGGTGGTCTTCCAGGACCCCTTCGGCAGTCTCAGCCCGCGCATGTGCGTGGGCCAGATCGTCGGCGAGGGCCTGCGCATCCACGGCATGGGCAGCGAGGAGGAGCAGGAGCAGGCCGTCATCGACGCGCTCAAGGAGGTGGGACTGGATCCGGAGACCCGGCATCGCTACCCCCATGAGTTTTCCGGCGGGCAACGGCAGCGGATTGCCATTGCCCGGGCACTGGTGCTGAAACCGGCGCTGATACTGCTGGACGAGCCCACTTCGGCGCTCGACCGCACGGTACAGCGCCAGGTGGTGGAACTCCTGCGCTCGTTGCAGGCCAAGTACAACCTGACGTACCTGTTCATCAGCCATGACCTGGCGGTGGTCAGGGCCCTGAGCCACCAGCTGATGGTGGTCAAGCAGGGCAAGGTGGTTGAACAGGGGCCGGCCGAGCAGGTGTTCGCCGCGCCACAGCACCCCTATACCCGGCAGCTGCTGGAAGCCGCGTTCATGGCTCCGGCAACCGCCGACTAACTGAAAGAGGAATGACGCACATGGGTTTTCTCGCCGGTAAGCGCGTACTGATCGTTGGCGTGGCCAGCAAACTGTCGATCGCCTCGGGCATCGCCGCCGCCATGCACCGCGAGGGCGCCGAGCTCGCCTTCACCTACCAGAACGACAAGCTCAAGGGTCGCGTCGAGGAGTTCGCCGAGGGCTGGGGCTCCAGCGCCGAGCTGTGCTTCCCCTGCGACGTAGCCAGCGACGAGGAGATCGCCAAGGTCTTCGAGGCCCTGAGCCAGAAGTGGGACGGCCTGGACTGCATCGTCCATTCCGTCGGCTTCGCCCCGGGCGACCAGCTGGATGGCGACTTCACCGAAGTGACCACCCGCGAGGGCTTCAGGATCGCCCACGACATCAGCGCCTACAGCCTGGTGGCCCTGGCCAAGGCCGGTCGCCCGCTGATGCAGGGTCGCAACGGCAGCATCCTCACCCTCTCCTACCTGGGTGCCGAGCGCACCATGCCCAACTACAACGTGATGGGCATGGCCAAGGCCAGCCTGGAGGCCGGCGTACGCTACCTGGCCGGCAGCCTCGGCCCGGAAGGCACCCGCGTCAACGCCATCTCCGCCGGTCCGATCCGCACCCTGGCCGCTTCCGGCATCAAGAGCTTCCGCAAGATGCTCGCCGCCAACGAGAAGCAGACCCCGCTGCGCCGCAACGTGACCATCGAGGAAGTCGGCAACGCCGGCGCCTTCCTCTGCTCCGACCTGGCCTCGGGCATCAGCGGCGAGATCCTCTACGTCGACGGCGGCTTCAACACCACCGCCATGGGCGCCATCGAAGACTGATAGCAACCCCGGAAACGAAAAAGCCCGCTTTCAGCGGGCTTTTTCATGGGCTGGAATCGGCGTCAGAAACGCTCGATGTCGGCCTGTTCCTTGAGTTGCTCGCGGTAGGCGGCGAAATCCTGCTGGCCCGCGCGCGAGGCGAGGAAGCGACGGTAGCTGGTCTTCTCCTCGGCACTCAGCTCGGCCTTGGCCTGACCGACACCATCCAGGCGCAGTACCACGTAGTCGCCATTGTTCAGCGTCACGCCGGCATAGCTGGGCTTGCCATCGGCCGGCTTGGCCATGCGGAACAGCGCCTGCAGCACCACGGGCTCGACACCCTCCTGGCTGCGGGTGGCGGCTTCCACCACCTTCCACTCCTTGCCACTGGCGCCACCTTCACGCAGCTGGGCCAGCAGGGCCTCGCCCTCGGCCTTGGCCGCCTCGCCAGCCTTCTTGCGCGCCAGGGTGTCGCGGATGCCCGCGGCAACCGTCTCCAGCGGCAGCAGCGTCGGCTTCTTGTGCTCCTTCACGCGCAGCACCAGGGTAGTGTCCGGATCCAGCTCGATGGCGCCGCTGTTGGCGCCGTCTTCCAGCACCTCGGGGCTGAACGCGGCCTGTACCACCTGGCGATTGGCAGCCACACCCTCGCCGCCCTCGCGGCCGAAGGCGCCGCTGGTCTGCACCTGCAGTCCCAGCTCCTGAGCCGGCTGCGCCAGGTCGGAGGCCTCGAAGCTGGCCTCCTCCAGGTCTTTGGCCGCCTCGACGAAACGCTGCTCGACCTGCTGCGCCTTGATCTCGCGCTCCAGCTTGGCCTTGAGGCTGTCGAAGCTCGGCACCTCGGGCGCCTGGACATCCAGCAGCTTGATCAGGTGCCAGCCGAACTCGCTGCGTACGGGGGCGGAGACTTCGCCCTTGTTCAGCGCATACAGGGCCTTCTCGAACTCGGGGTCATACACGCCGGGGCCGGCGAAGCCCAGATCACCGCCGTTGTCGGCCGAACCCGGGTCCTGGGAGAGCTCCTTGGCCAGTACGGCGAAGTCTTCGCCCGCCTGCAGGCGCTTGGCGGCCTCTTCCAGCTTGGCCTTGGCCTGCTCGTCGGACTGCTTGTCGTTCACTTCCAGGAGGATGTGCGCCGCGTGGCGCTGTTCGGCCAGGTTGGCGATTTCCTTCTGGTACAGCGCCTGCAGCTCTTCGTCGCTGGCCTCGGCCTGGGCGAAGAAGGCCTCCTTCTTCAGCTCGACGTACTCGATCACCACCTGCTCGACGCTCATGAACTGATCGGCATGCTCGTCGTAGTAGGCCTTGACCTCTTCGTCCGTCAGCTCGATGGCCTGGCTGTCGGCCGGCAGGGTCAGGCTGGCGAAGTCGCGGGTCTGCTTGTCCAGACGGACGAAGGCGTCCAGCTCGGCGTCGGTGACGAAGTTGCTGCCGGCCAGGGCAGCCTGCAGCTGGCTGATCAGCACGTCCTGCTTGAGGCGCTCGCGGAACTGCATGCGGGTGAATCCCTGCTGCTGCAGGACCTGATCGAAGCGCGCGGCATCGAACTTGCCCTCCACCTGGAACACCGGCAGCTGGACGATCATCTGGTCCAGTGCGGCATCGGAGACGGCCATGCCGGCGTCCTTGGCGCCCTGCAGCAGCAGGGTGCGCTCGACCAGGCTGTCCAGCGCGGCATTACGCAGCAGCTTGTCGTCCAGCAGGGAAGCGTCGAAGTCCTTGCCGAACTGCTGGATCAGCTGGCGGCGCTGCATATCCACCGCGGCGTTGAGGCTGTCCAGGGTGATTTCCTCGCCGTTGACCTCGGCGGCATTACGACTGTTACTGGTGGACTGGACGATGGCATCGAAGCCGGTGAAGGCCATCAGCATGACGATCAAACCGATGATGGTCTTGGCAATCCAGCCCTGGGAGTTATCCCTGATGTTCTGCAGCATGCTTCCCCCGAAACGGCTGCACTGAACAAGCAGCCATGCAGCGTGGGTTTTGAATCTGGATAAAAGAAAGGCGCATCCGAGGATGCGCCTTCTCATAACTGATGGAGCGGATGGGACTCCGCTCCGTACCAGGTCAGGCTAGCCTGGCCTGGCGGGGCAAAGGCCAGAGAGACGCTTAGTTGACGGCGTCTTTCAGAGCTTTACCCGCCTTGAAGCCCGGGATCTTGGCAGCGGCGATCTTGATCGGCTTGCCGGTCTGCGGGTTGCGGCCGGTACGGGCAGCGCGCTCTTTGACAGCGAAAGTACCGAAGCCAACCAGCACCACGGAGTCACCAGCCTTCAGAGCGCCAGTGACGGATTCGATCACTGCGTCCAGCGCGCGGCCAGCGACAGCTTTCGGGATATCAGCGGATGCGGCGATGGCATCAATCAGTTCCGACTTGTTCACTCTTAAGTCCCCTTATTTCTGTTGAGTTTGTTTCTTAGTTGTTTGGCGTAAGCAAAGCGGGTGCTGAAAGACCTGCCGACACATAGGAGCCGCTTTATAACAAGGGCTCGAAAATAGTGTCAAGGAAGCCTTCCGGCTAATGCGTGCTGATTCGCTCCTTGGAATCAGTCTCGCGCGTGTCATCCTTTGCAACCATCTCGGGAGCCGCATCGGGCAAGGGCTCCGGGGCGTATTGCAGCGCAATTTGCAGGACCTCGTCAATCCATTTAACCGGCTTAATGGTCAGGTCTTGCTTAATATTTTCCGGAATTTCCTTGAGATCGCGGACATTCTCTTCCGGAATGATCACGGTCTTGATTCCACCCCGGTGGGCCGCCAGGAGTTTTTCCTTTAGCCCGCCGATGGCCAGCACCTGGCCGCGCAGGGTGATCTCGCCGGTCATGGCCACATCGGCCCGCACCGGAATCTGCGTCAGGGCCGAAACCAGCGCGGTGCACAGACCGATACCGGCACTCGGACCATCCTTCGGTGTGGCGCCCTCCGGCATGTGGATGTGCACGTCACGCTTCTCGTGGAAGTCCGGGGCGATGCCCAGGCTCTTGGCCCGGCTGCGTACCACGGTCAGCGCCGCGGTCATGGACTCGGCCATCACGTCGCCGAGCGAGCCGGTCTTGATCAGCTGCCCCTTGCCCGGCACCACGGCCGTCTCGATGGTCAGCAGCTCGCCGCCCACCTGGGTCCAGGCCAGGCCGGTGACCTGGCCGATCTGATCCTGCTGCTCGGCCAGGCCGAAGCGATAGCGCCGCACGCCCAGGTAGTGCTCCAGCGACTCGGCATCCACCAGCACCTTGATGCGCTTGTCCCTGGCATGCTCCTTGACCACCTTGCGGCAAACCTTGGAAATCTGCCGTTCCAGGCTGCGCACGCCGGCCTCGCGGGTGTAGTAGCGGATGATGTCGCGGATCGCCGCGTCATCGAACTCCAGCTCACCCTTCTTCAGACCGTTGGCCTGCACCTGCTTGGGCGTGAGGTACTTGATGGCGATGTTGACCTTCTCGTCCTCGGTGTAACCGGGCAGGCGGATGACCTCCATACGATCCAGCAGCGGGCCGGGGATGTTCATCGAGTTGGCGGTGCAGATGAACATCACGTCCGAGAGGTCGTAGTCGACTTCCAGGTAATGGTCGTTGAAATTGTGGTTCTGCTCCGGATCCAGCACCTCGAGCAGCGCCGAGGCGGGGTCACCGCGCATGTCGCTGCCCATCTTGTCGATCTCGTCGAGCAGGAACAGCGGGTTGCGCACGCCGACCTTGGTCAGCTTCTGGATCAGCCGACCCGGCATGGAGCCGATGTAGGTGCGGCGATGGCCACGGATCTCGGCCTCGTCACGCACGCCGCCCAAGGCCATGCGCACGAACTTGCGGTTGGTGGCGCGGGCGATGGACTCGGCGAGCGAGGTCTTGCCCACGCCGGGCGGACCGACCAGGCACAGCACCGGGCCCTTGAGCTTCTTCACCCGCTTCTGCACGGCGAGGTACTCGAGGATGCGCTCCTTGACCTCTTCCAGGCCGAAATGGTCAGCCTCGAGGATATCCTCGGCCTTGGCCAGGTCCAGGCGCACCTTGCTCTCGGTCTTCCACGGCACGTTGGTCAGCCAGTCGATGTAGGAACGCACCACGGTGGCCTCGGCCGACATCGGCGACATCTGCTTGAGCTTGTTCAGCTCGGCATTGGCCTTGGCGTGGGCTTCCTTGGTCAGGCCGGCGTTCTCGATGCGCTTCTTCAGCTCGTCGATCTCGTTGTGGCCCTCGTCGATGTCGCCCAGCTCCTTCTGAATGGCCTTCATCTGCTCATTCAGGTAGTACTCGCGCTGGCTGCGCTCCATCTGCTTCTTGACCCTCCCACGGATGCGCTTCTCGACCTGCAGCAGGTCGATCTCGGCATCCAGCAGGGCCAGCACGTGCTCGACCCGCTCGGCCAGGTTGGTGATCTCGAGGATTTCCTGCTTCTGCTCGATCTTCAGCACCATGTGCGCGGCCATGGTGTCGACCAGGCGCGCCGGGTCATCGATGCTGTTGAGCGAGGACAGCACTTCGGCCGGCACCTTCTTGCCCAGCTGCACGTACTGCTCGAACTGGCTGAGCAGGCTGCGGGTGAAGACCTCGGACTCGCGCTCGGCGACTTCGCTCTCGTCGAGCAGCTGCACCTCGGCACGGCAGTGGCCGTCCACCTCGATGAACTTCTGGATGGCGCCACGCTGCTCGCCCTCGACCAGCACCTTGACGGTGCCATCCGGCAGCTTGAGCAACTGCAGCACAGTGGCCACGGTCCCCATGCGGTACAGCGCGTCCTCACCCGGGTCATCGTCTGCCGGGTTGCGCTGCGCCAGCAGGAGAATCTGCTTGTCGCCGGTCATCGCGGCCTCCAGGGCCTCGATGGACTTCTCGCGGCCGACGAACAGCGGGATGACCATGTGCGGATAGACCACGACATCACGCAGCGGCAAGAGAGGCAATTCGATGGTTGTCTTCATGATTTCAGCTCTACGGCGGCCATTCGGCCGTAAACGGACGGGAGTACCCTTGGCCCTAAGATGGGGCCACCCCCGGGAAAAAACAAGCGAGAAAGGCGCAAAAGCAAAGGGCCCCGGAGGGCCCTTTGTTTCAGCGGCTTGCAGACATCAGGCGTCTGGCGCGGCCTTGGCCGGCGGCTCGCTGTTCTCGTAGATCAGCAACGGCTTGGAGGAGCCCTCGATCACGCTCTCGTCGATCACCACCTTGCTGACATCGCTCTGCGAGGGGATCTCGTACATGGTGTCGAGCAGCACGCCCTCGAGGATCGAACGCAGGCCACGGGCACCGGTCTTGCGCTCCAGAGCACGCTTGGCCACGGCCTTGAGTGCGTCGGCGCGGAACTCCAGGTCCACCCCCTCCATCTCGAACAGCTTGGCGTACTGCTTGGTCAGGGCGTTCTTCGGCTCGGTGAGGATCTGCATCAGCGCCGCCTCGTCCAGCTCATCGAGGGTGGCGATGACCGGCAGACGACCAACGAACTCCGGAATGAGACCGAACTTGACCAGATCGTCCGGCTCGACCTCGCGCAGTGCCTCGCCGACCTTCTTGCCCAGGTCCGGGCTGCGCACTTCGGCGTTGAAGCCGATGCCGCCCTTGCTGGAGCGGGCCTGGATGACCTTCTCCAGACCGGCGAAGGCGCCACCGCAGATGAACAGGATGTTGCGCGTATCGACCTGCAGGAATTCCTGCTGCGGATGCTTGCGACCACCCTGTGGCGGCACCGAGGCGACGGTGCCCTCGATCAGCTTCAGCAGCGCCTGCTGCACGCCCTCGCCCGACACGTCGCGGGTGATGGACGGGTTATCCGACTTGCGCGAGATCTTGTCGATCTCATCGATGTAGACGATACCCATCTGGGCCTTCTCGACATCGTAGTCGCACTTCTGCAGCAGCTTCTGGATGATGTTCTCGACGTCCTCACCCACGTAACCGGCTTCGGTCAGGGTAGTGGCGTCGGCGATGGTGAACGGCACGTTGAGCAGGCGGGCCAGGGTCTCGGCCAGCAGGGTCTTGCCGGAGCCGGTCGGGCCGATCAGCAGGATGTTGCTCTTGCCCAGCTCGACGTCATCCTTCTTGTCGCGCTGGTTCAGACGCTTGTAGTGGTTGTACACGGCAACGGAGAGCACCTTCTTGGCGCGCTCCTGACCGATCACGTACTGATCCAGAATGCCGCTGATTTCCTTGGGCGCAGGCAACTTGTGGGCGCTGCTTTCGGCCTGGGCTTCCTGCACCTCCTCGCGGATGATGTCGTTGCACAGGTCGACGCACTCGTCGCAGATAAAGACCGAGGGACCGGCGATCAGCTTGCGCACTTCGTGCTGGCTTTTGCCGCAGAAGGAGCAGTAGAGCAGCTTGCCGTTGTCCTCGCCGTTGCGGGTGTCAGTCATTAGATCGATCCAATACGGTAGGCATGAAACACAAGATGAAGGCAATTGCGGGCATTTTCAACCCTGCGGGACGGCCGGGCGAGCCCGGCCGCTGCGCTGAAGCGGGGGATCAGACGGGGCGCTTGTCCAGAACCTTGTCGATGAGGCCGTACTTGACCGCCTCTTCGCCGCTCATGAAGTTGTCGCGGTCGGTGTCCTTGGCGATCACGTCGATCGGCTGCTTGCAGTGATCGGCGAGGATCTTGTTCAGGCGCTCGCGGATGGTGAGGATCTCGCGGGCATGGATCTCGATGTCCGAGGCCTGGCCCTGGAAGCCGCCCAGCGGCTGGTGGATCATCATGCGCGAGTGCGGCAGGCAGTAGCGCTTGCCGGCGGCGCCGCCAGCCAGCAGCAGCGCGCCCATGCTGCAGGCCTGGCCGATGCAGATGGTGGACACGTCGGGCTTTATGAACTGCATGGTGTCGTAGATCGACATGCCGGCGGTCACCGAGCCACCCGGCGAGTTGATGTACAGGTGGATGTCCTTGTCCGGGTTCTCGGCCTCGAGGAACAGCAGCTGGGCCACCACCAGGTTGGCCATGTAGTCCTCGACCGGACCGACCAGGAAGATCACCCGCTCCTTCAACAGGCGCGAATAGATGTCGTAGGCACGCTCGCCACGGGCGGACTGCTCGATCACCATTGGCACGAGGCCGCCGGCGGCTTGGATGTCAGGCATGGTGTTGATGAAAGAGTTATGCGACATGTCTAGCGATCTCTCCCTAATAGTCATGTCTCTAAAGACGCATAAGCCAGCACGAAGGCTGGCTTATGGTGTGCTCTAACGAGGCGAGGGATCAGGCAGCTTGCGGGGCTTCCGCCGGCTTGACCGCTTCTTCGTAGGAGACCGCTTTATCGGTCACTTTGGCCTTCTGCAGGACAGTATCTACAACTTGTTCTTCCAGTACAACCGAACGCACTTCGTTCAGCTGCTGGTCGTTCTTGTAGTACCAGGCCACGACCTGCTGCGGCTCCTGGTAGGCGGAAGCCATTTCCTCGATCAGCTCGCGCACACGGGCCTCGTCGGCCTTCAGCTCGCCCTGCTTGACCACTTCGGCGACGATCAGACCCAGCACCACGCGACGCTTGGCCTGCTCCTCGAACAGCTCGGCCGGCAGCTGGTCCGGCTTGATGTTGCCACCGAACTGCTGGACGGCCTGCACGCGCAGACGGTTCACTTCGTTGCCGATCAGGGCCTTCGGTACTTCCACCGGGTTGGCGGCCAGCAGGCCTTCCATCACCTGGTTCTTCACCTTGGACTTGATGGCCTGGCGCAGTTCGCGCTCCATGTTCTTGCGTACTTCGGCACGGAAGCCTTCCAAACCGCCTTCCTTCACGCCGAACAGGGCGAAGAAGTCGTCATTCAGCTCCGGCAGCTGCGGCGCGGAGACACTGTTGACGGTCACGGTGAACTCGGCGGTCTTACCGGCCAGGTCGAGGTTCTGGTAGTCGGCCGGGAAGGTCGGGTTGATCACGCGCTCTTCGCCGGTCTTGACGCCAACCAGGGCCTCTTCGAAGCCCGGAATCATGCGACCGGAGCCCAGGACCAGCGGGGTGCCCTTGGCACTGCCGCCGGCGAAGGCCTCGCCGTCGATCTTGCCGACGAAATCGATGTTCAGCTGGTCGCCATTCTCGGCAGCACGCTCGACGGTCTCGAAACGGGTGTTCTGCTTGCGCAGGATTTCCAGCATGTTGTCGACGTCAGCGTCGGTCACCTCGGCCTGCAGGCGCTCGACGGCGATGCCGTCGAAGCCGGCCAGCTTGATTTCCGGGAACACTTCGAAGGTGGCGACGTACTCGAGGTCCTTGCCCTTCTCGAACACTTTCGGCTCGACTGCCGGAGCACCGGCCGGGTTCAGCTTCTGCTCGACGATGGCCTCGTAGAAGGTGGCCTGGATCAGGTCGCCCAGAGCTTCCTGGCGCGCGGAGTCTTCGTAGCGCTGACGGATCACGTTCATCGGCACCTTGCCGGGACGGAAGCCAGGCACCTTGGCGCGGCGGGCAGTCTGCTGCAGGCGCTTGGTCACTTCGGTCTCGATGCGCTCGGCCGGCACGCCGATGGTCATGCGGCGCTCGAGAGCGGAGGTGCTTTCAACAGAAACTTGCATGGATATTCCTCGTTGCACAGACATAAGCCGGCGTTCCGGCCCCAGAATCGAAAGGCAAGCATTCTAGTGGCTCGAATTACAGAAGTCACCTGCACAAAACGAGCAAGAAACGGCGGAATATATAAGGAGGGATTACAAGAGAGATGGTGCGGACGGAGAGACTCGAACTCTCACACCTTGCGGCGCCAGAACCTAAATCTGGTGTGTCTACCAATTTCACCACGTCCGCGTGGTAACGCTTGAAACGAAAACGCCAGGCTTTTGGCCTGGCGCTTTCTCGAATATGGGGTGGACGATGGGAATCGAACCCACGACACCAGGAGCCACAATCCTGTGCTCTACCAACTGAGCTACGCCCACCATATTGCGCTGCTTGTGCCTGAGCCGCCAATGGCGCACCCGGCAGGACTCGAACCTGCGACCATCCGCTTAGAAGGCGGATGCTCTATCCAGCTGAGCTACGGGCGCTTAATCATCTGCGGAACAGACTTTAAAGCTACAGCTCCAGCCGCTTCCGGCTGTTGCCATCTTACCCAGCGGCTGGCTGTGCTCGACAAGCGGGGCGAATCTTATAGAGGCCGCCTCGCAGCGTCAACACGAGAATGAAAAAAATCCTGCTGGGAAAAGGAGTTACGGGAACAGGGGGCGCATGCGCCTTTGCCCGACCGGGCTGCCGTGCGAGAATGCGCGATCTTTTTTCACTCTTCGCCATGGTTAAGCAAGCGTCATGACCGCACAACTGATCGACGGCAAAGCCATTGCCGCCAACCTCCGCCTGGATATCGCCAAACGCGTCGCCGAGCGCCGCCAGCAGGGCTTGCGCGCCCCCGGCCTGGCCGTGATCCTGGTCGGCAGCGACCCGGCTTCCCAGGTATACGTCTCGCACAAGCGCAAGGACTGCGAGGAAGTCGGCTTCGTTTCCGTGGCCCATGACCTGCCCGCCAGCACCAGCCAGGGCGAACTGCTGTCGCTGATCGACCAGCTCAACCGCGACAACGCCATCGACGGCATCCTGGTGCAGCTGCCCCTGCCCGCCCACCTGGACGCCTCGCAGCTGCTCGAGCGCATCAACCCGGACAAGGACGTCGACGGCTTCCACCCGTTCAACGTCGGCCGCCTGTCCCAGCGCATGCCGCTGCTGCGCCCCTGCACGCCGAAGGGCATCATGACCCTGCTGGAAAGCACCGGCATCGACCTGCATGGCCAGCACGCCGTGGTCGTGGGCGCGTCCAACATCGTCGGCCGCCCGATGGCGCTGGAGCTGCTGCTGGCCGGCTGCACCGTCACCGTCACCCACCGCTTCACCAAGGATCTGCCGGGCCACCTGGCCCAGGCCGACATCGTGGTGGTGGCCGCCGGCAAACCGGGCCTGGTCAAGGGAGAGTGGATCAAGCAAGGCGCCATCGTCATCGACGTCGGCATCAACCGCCAGGCCGACGGCAAGCTGGTCGGCGACGTGGAGTTCGACGTCGCCGTCGAGCGCGCCGGCTGGATCACCCCGGTGCCGGGCGGCGTCGGCCCGATGACCCGCGCTTGCCTGCTAGAGAACACCCTGTACGCCGCGGAACACCTGCACGCGTAAGCGCTCCGGCCATGAAAAACGGCGCCCGCGGGCGCCGTTTTCGTTTCCACCGCAGGCCTTACTGGGCCTGCTGCCAAGACTTCAGCAGCTCGTCGTAGCTCACGGTCTCGCCCTTCGGCTTCTCGTTGGCCAGTTTCGGCTTGGGTGCGCCCGGCTGGTCCAGCCAGTACTGCGGGTCCTTCTCCTCGTTGAGTTTCGGACCGCACTCACCCTGCACGCCGGAGCGCTCGATGCGCGCCATCATGCTGTCCTGGGCCGCCGCCAGGCCGTCCAGAGCCTCCTGCGGGGTCTTGTCGCCACTGGCCGCCTCGGCGATGAACTGCCACCAAAGCTGCGCCAGGCGCGGGTAGTCCGGCACGTTGGTGCCGGTGGGGGTCCACTGCACCCGTGCCGGGCTGCGGTAGAACTCCACCAGACCGCCGAGCTTGGGCGCGGCGTCGGTCATCGCCTGGGAGTTGATGTCCGACTCGCGGATCGGCGTCAGGCCGACCAGGGTCTTCTTCAGCGAAACAGTCTTGGAGGTGACGAACTGGGCGTACAGCCAGGCCGCCAGGCGCTGCTTCTCCGGGGTCGACTTGAGGAAGGTCCAGGAGCCGGCGTCCTGATAGCCGAGCTTCATGCCCTCCTCCCAGTACGGGCCCTTGGGCGACGGCGCCATGCGCCACTTCGGCGTGCCGTCCTCGTTGACCACGGCCAGGCCCGGCTTGGTCATGTCGGCAGTGAAGGCGGTGTACCAGAAGATCTGCTGGGCGATATTGCCCTGGGCCGGCACCGGACCAGCCTCGGAGAAGGTCATGCCCTGGGCTTCCGGCGGCGCGTACTGGCGCATCCAGTCGACGTACTTGGTGGTGGCGTAGACCGCCGCCGGGCCGTTGGTGTCGCCGCCGCGGGCGACGCTGGAGCCCACCGGGCGGCAACCTTCGACGCGGATGCCCCACTCGTCCACCGGCACACCGTTGGGCAGACCCTTGTCGCCGCTGCCGGCCATGGAGAACCAGGCGTCGGTGAAGCGCCAGCCCAGCGACGGGTCCTTCTTGCCGTAGTCCATGTGGCCGTAGACGCGCTTGCCGTCGATTTCCTTGACGTGTTCGGTGAAGAACTGGGCGATGTCCTCGTAGGCCGACCAGTTGACCGGCACGCCCAGCTCGTAGCCGTAGATTTCCTTGAACTTGGCCTTCAGCTCCGGCTTCTCGAACCAGTCGGCGCGGAACCAGTAGAGGTTGGCGAACTGCTGGTCAGGAAGCTGGTAGAGCTTCTTGTCCGGGCCGGTGGTGAAGGAGATGCCGATGAAGTCGTTGAGGTCCAGGGTCGGCGAAGTGAAGTCCTTGCCTTCGTTGGCCATCATGTCGCTGATCGCCACCGCCTTGCCGTAGCGGAAGTGGGTGCCGATCAGGTCCGAGTCGTTGACCCAGCCGTCATAGATGTTCTTGCCGGACTGCATCTGCGTTTGCAGCTTCTCCACCACGTCGCCTTCCTGCATCAGGTCGTGGTTCAGCTTGATCCCGGTGATCTCGCTGAAGGCCTTGGCCAGCACCTTGGCCTCGTACTCGTGGGTGGCGATGGTCTCCGAGGCGACATTGATCTCCATGCCGCGGAACGGCTCGGCCGCCTTGATGAACCACTTGAGCTCGGCGAGCTGCTGCTCCTTGGTCAGGGTAGACGGCGAGAACTCGCTGTCGATCCACTTCTTCGCCGCCTCTTCGTAGGCATCGGCCCAGGCCGCGCCGCTCAATCCGGACAACGTCAGCAGGGCCGCCAGCGCCATGCTATGTCGGGTCTTGTAGTTGTTGTCGAACATAGACTCCTCCTTGCTTGAATAGAAAAGCGACCGGGACGACAGGCCGCCGGTCAGCCCCAACGCATCACCACCAGTAACCACACGACGGACAGCGCCGAGGCTATCCAGGTGCTCCAGTCGGTTGCGCCCACCACCAGTAAGTGCAGGTAGGCGCTGCCGAGCAAACCGATGAACAGCCGGTCGCCACGGGTGGTGGCGATCGGCAGAAAGCCCCTGCGCTCGACGCAGGGCGAGCGGATTTCCCATACCGTCATGGCCACCAGCAGCAGCGCGATGCCGCCGAAGAAGGCCGCCGTGACCGGTGTCCAGGCCATCCATTCCATAGTCGTCTCCTCAGACCCGGCCCAGGGCGAAGCCCTTGGCCACGTGGTTACGCACGAACCAGATCACCAGCATGCCCGGCAGGATGGTCAGCACCCCCGCCGCCGCCAGCACGCCCCAGTCGATGCCGGAGGCCGACACGGTGCGCGTCATCACCGCGACGATCGGCTTGGCATTCACCGAAGTCAGGGTGCGCGCCAGCAGCAGCTCGACCCAGGAGAACATGAAGCAGAAGAACGCCGTGACGCCGATGCCGGGGCCGATCAGCGGGATGAAGATCTTCACGAAGAACTTGGGGAAGCTGTAGCCGTCGATGTAGGCCGTCTCGTCGATCTCCTTCGGCACGCCGGACATGAAGCCCTCGAGGATCCACACCGCCAGCGGCACGTTGAACAGGCAGTGGGCCAGGGCCACGGCGATGTGGGTATCGAAAAGACCGATGGACGAGTACAGCTGGAAGAACGGCAGGAGGAACACCGCCGGCGGCGCCATGCGGTTGGTCAGCAGCCAGAAGAACAGGTGCTTGTCGCCGAGGAAGCGGTAGCGCGAGAAGGCATAGGCCGCCGGCAGCGCCACCAGCAGCGAGATGAGGGTGTTCAGGCACACGTAGTACAGCGAGTTGAGGTAGCCGGTGTACCAGCTCGGATCGGTGAAGATCACCTGGTAGTTGGCCAGGGTGAAATCCTGCGGCCACAGGGTCAGGCCGCCGAGGATCTCGGTGTTGCTCTTGAACGACATGTTCAGCAGCCAGTAGATCGGCACCAGCAGGAACAGGATGTAGAGCAGCAGCGCCAGAGCTTTGCGGATGGTCATGGCAGGCTCCTCAGCGCTGCTGGTCGTTGTGGGTCATGGCCGTGTAGAAGGCCCAGGACACCAGCAGGATGATCAGGAAGTACACCAGCGAGAACGCCGCCGCCGGCCCCAAGTCGAACTGCCCCACCGCCATCTTGGTCAGCGTCTGGCTGAGGAAGGTGGTGGCGTTGCCCGGTCCGCCGCCGGTGAGCACGAAGGGCTCGGTGTAGATCATGAAGCTGTCCATGAAGCGCAGCATCACGGCGATCAGCAGCACGCTCTTCATCTTCGGCAGCTGGATGTGGCGGAACACCGCCCAGCTTGCTGCGCGGTCGATGCGCGCGGCCTGGTAGTACACGTCGGGGATGGCGCGCAGGCCCGAGTAGCACAGCAGCGCCACCAGCGAAGTCCAGTGCCACACGTCCATCACCAGCACCGTGACCCAGGCGTCCATGGTGTTGGAGGCGTAGTTGTAGCTGATGCCCAGCTCGCTCAGGGTCCAACCGAGCAGGCCGATGTCGGCACGACCGAAGATCTGCCAGATGGTGCCGATCACGTTCCACGGGATCAGCAGCGGAATGGCCATGATGATCAGGCAGGCCGAGGCCCAGCGGCCCTTGGTCGGCATGCACAGGGCGATGGCGATGCCGAGCGGGATCTCGATCAGCAGCACGCAGGCGGAGAAGATGAACTGGCGCAGCAGCGAGTCGTGCAGGCGCTCGTCCTGCAGCACCTGGCGGTACCAGTCGACGCCGACGAAGGTGCGGGTGCTGGCGTCGAAGATGTCCTGCACCGAGTAGTTGACCACCGTCATCATCGGCAGGATGGCGCTGAAGGCCACCAGCAGGAACACCGGCAGCACCAGCCACCAGGCCTTGTTGTTGATCACCTTGTTCATGCGCGCACCTCCACCAGCACGTCGTCGGCGTAGAGCATCAGCCACTGCGACGGGAAGCCGATGTAGGCCACCTTGTGCGGCACCGGCAGGTCCTCCTGCAGGCGCGCCTTGAGGGTCACACCGTCCAGCTCCAGGGTGAGAATCTTGTAGGTGCCCAGGTCCTCGACATGGCGCACCTCGCCGCGCAGGGCGTCGACGAAGGGCTCGTCGCTGACGTGGACGAATTCCGGACGGATGCCCAGCTTGAGCGGGCGGCCGGCCAGCTCGGCCAGGCGCTGGCACAGCGCCGGCGCCAGCGGCACGCGGGTCTGGCCGAAGCACACGCCGCCGGCGTAGGGCGTGACCTCGACCAGATTCATCCCGGGGCTGCCGATAAAGAAGCCGACAAAGGTGTGTTTCGGCCGCTCGAACAGCTCGCGCGGGGTGCCGAACTGGACGATCTGGCCGCCGTACATCACCGCGATCTTGTCAGCGAAGGTCGAGGCCTCCAGCTGGTCGTGGGTGACGTAGACCATGGTGATGTTGAACTGCTCGTGGATCTGCTTGAGCTTGCGCCGCAGCTTCCACTTCAGGTGCGGGTCGATCACCGTCAGCGGCTCGTCGAAGAGGATCGCCGACACGTCATCGCGCACCAGACCGCGGCCCATGGAGACCTTCTGCTTCTCGTCGGCGGTGAGGTTGCGCGCCTTGCGGTGCAGCAGCGGGTGCAGGTCCAGCACCTCGGCTATCTCGTGCACCTTGCTGGTCACCCGGGATTCGGCCAGGCCCTGGTTGCGCAGCGGGAAGGCCAGGTTGTCGAACACCGTCATGGTGTCGTACACCACCGGGAACTGGAAAACCTGGGCGATGTTGCGCTCCTGCGGCGGCAGGTCGTTGACCTCGCGCATGTCGAACAGCACCTGCCCCTCCGACGGGCTGAGCAGCCCGGAAATGATGTTGAGCAGGGTCGACTTGCCGCAGCCGGACGGGCCGAGCAGCGCGTAGGCGCCGCCCTGCTCCCAGACGTGGGTCATCGCGCGGATGGCGTAGTCGTCCGGCCCGCTCGGCTGGGCGCTGTAACTGTGAGCCAGGTTCTGCAGGCGTATCTCGGCCATGGTGCGCTCCTCAGGACCGGCGAATCGGCGCCAGGACCAGCTGGTCCCGGGTATCGAAGACGAACAGCTTGTGGGTCGGGATGTAGATGCGGATCGGCGCGTCCACGTCGTACTCGTGCACACCCTGCAGGTGCAGGACCAGGGCGAAGTGCTCGCTGCGCACATGCAGGAAGGTCTCCGAGCCGCTGATCTCGGCCAGCTCGACGGTCACCGCCAGCTCCAGGTCGTCGTCGTTGGAGGGCACCAGGCCGATATGCCCGGGGCGCACGCCGAAGCGGTACTGCCCCTGCGCCAGGCCACGCAGCTCGGCGGTCAGCGGGAAGTGCACGAAGTCCTCGAAGCTCACCTCGCTGTCGCTGATGCGCCCCTGCATCAGGTTGATCGGCGGCTCGGAGAACAGCTCGGCGGCCAGCACCTGCTGCGGCCGATGGTAGACCTCGGTGGTCCTGCCGCTCTGGATCACCCGCCCCTCGTGCAGGATGGTGGTGGTGCCGCCCAGGGCCAGCGCCTCGTTGGGCTCGGTGGTGGCGTAGATGGCAATGCTACGGCGGGCGCGGAACAGCTCGCGCATCTCCTGGCGCAGCTCCTCGCGCAGCTTGTAGTCGAGGTTCACCAGCGGCTCGTCGAATAGCACCAGGTCGGCGTCCTTGACCAGCGCGCGGGCCATGGCCGTGCGCTGCTGCTGGCCGCCGGAGAGCTCCAGCGGGTAGCGCTTGAGAAACTTGTCGATGCGCAGCATCTGCGCAGTTTCCTGCACCTTGCGCTCGATCTCGGCCTTGGCCACGCCGGCCTGGCGCAGCGGCGAGGCGATGTTCTCGTACACCGTCAGGTTCGGGTAGTTGATGAACTGCTGATAGACCATCGACACGTTGCGCTGGCGCACCGGCATGCCGGTGACGTCGGCGCCGTGCATCAGGATGCGGCCGCTGGTGGGCTTGTCCAGCCCGGCCATCAGGCGCATCAGCGAGGTCTTGCCGGCGAGCGTGCGGCCCACCAGCACGTTGAAGGAGCCCGGTTCGAAGCTCAGGCAGGCGTCGTCGATATAGACCTGCTGGTCGACCACGCGACAGACATGTTCCAGCGTTAGCGACATGGCGTGTCCTTATGATTATTGCGCCCGTCGCCGCGAAGAGCCCTCGCGGTCGACACAGCCATAAGGCGACATTCGTGCCAGCGCCGCTGCGCGCTAGGAAATACCTCGTAACCCACTGACCAATAAGAATTTATCTAAGGACGGAGATACACGGCGCGCAGGCGCACTGAACAGCCTTGAACAGTAAAAGCTGAACAACTGAACAATTTGCCCTTTGACTTTGAACAGCAATGAACAACACTGGGCGAACGCTTTGCCCCTGACCGTCTGCGGCCAGGGGCCGGGAGTACAGGACACTCCCGCCGGCCCGCCCATTGCAGTAACGGTGAGGCCAGCACGGAAGCCGGACCTATAAAAAAGACAAGAATCAGGCGATACCCATGACTGCCACTGCCCCGGCGCCGAGCCACGACGCCATCGTTCGCGACTCCTGGAGCCGCTGCCGCGACTTCGGCCTTACCCACCAGAGCCAGCCGGCCTTCGGCCAGGCCGCGCCCGGCGAGGTCTCCGCCCTGCTGGAAAGCCAGCATTTCCTGGTGCAGACCACCCATCAGGAGGTGCTGCCCTACTACGAGAACATCCTGGCCAACTCCAACTGCCTGATCATGCTGGCCGACAACCAGGGCCAGCTGCTGCAGTCCTGGGGCGACCGCCGCTTCGTCGAGCCGGCCCAGGCCGCCGGCTTCGTTCCCGGCGCCTGGTGGCAGGAGCGCTACAGCGGCACCAACGCCATCGGCACGGCGCTGGCCTGCGGCCAGGCGGTGCACATCCAGCGCGACGAGCACTTCCTCAAGGCCAACCGTTTCATGACCGGCTCGGCCTCGCCGATCTTCGACGCCAGCCGGCAGATGATCGGCGTGCTCGACGTCTCCAGCGACAGCTACCTGCCGCCCGCCCACACCCTGGGCATGGTCAAGATGATGAGCCAGTCGGTGGAGAACCGGCTGATCCTCAACCTGTTCAAGGACGACTACTTCCAGCTCAGCTTCAACACCAGCCTGGACAACCTGGACAGCCAGTGGGCCGGCCTGCTGGTGTTCGACGAGGCCGGGCAGATCGTCTCGGCCAACCGCCGCGCCGACAGCCTGCTCGGCGTCGGCCTGTCGCGGGTGAACATCGAGAGCCTGTTCGACGTGCCGCTGCAGCAGTTGCTCACCCAGCCGGAGAGCCTGCCCTTCGCCCTGCGCGCCGCCGGCCGCTACCGTTTCCACGGCCTGCTCAAGCGCCCGCGCAAGCCGCGCATCCAGCCGCGCGACTTCCGCCCGCAAGCGGCCCCGGCGCCGCGCCAGGAAGGCTTCACCCTGGCCAATATCAACCTCGGCGACCCACGGGTGGACAAGGCCGTGCGCCAGGCCGAGCGGCTGGTGGAGAAGGACATCCCGATCCTCATCCAGGGCGAGACCGGCGCCGGCAAGGAGGTGTTCGTCAAGGCCCTGCACAACGCCAGCTCGCGCGCCTGCCAGCCGCTGATCGCGGTGAACTGCGCGGCGATTCCCGCCGAACTGGTGGAGTCAGAGCTGTTCGGCTACGAGAAAGGCGCCTTCACCGGCGCCAGCCAGAAAGGCAGCATCGGCCTGATCCGCAAGGCGCACAGGGGCACCCTGTTCCTCGACGAGGTCGGCGACATGCCGCTGGCCGTGCAGGCGCGCCTGCTGCGCGTACTGCAGGAGCGCAGCGTACAGCCGCTGGGGGGCGGCGAGCCCTACCCGGTGGACATCCGCCTGGTCTCGGCGACCAACCGCCCGCTGCGCCAGGATGTGGACGCCGGCCTGTTCCGCGCCGACCTCTACTACCGCATCAGCGGCCTCAACCTGGAGCTGCCGCCGCTGCGCGAGCGCAGCGACAAGGCCGCGCTGTTCCAGCGCGTATGGGAACACCACCGCGAGCCCAGCCAGTGGGCCGGCCTCAGCCGCGAGGTGCTGGAGCTGTTCCAGCGCCACCCCTGGCCCGGCAACCTGCGCCAGCTGAGCAGCGTGATGCAAATCGCCCTGGCCATGGCCGAGGACCAGCCGATCCGCGCCGAGCACCTGCCGGACGACTTCTTCGCCGACCTGCAGAACGCGGCCGACAACCTGCCCACCTGCGAGCCTCTCATCGAGGCCGGCGACCTGGCCAGCCAGTACCAGGCCTGCGGCGGCAACATCTCGCACTTGGCGCGCAGCCTGGGGCTGAGCCGCAACACCCTGTACAAGCGCCTGCGCGAGCAGGGGCTGAAGGTCTGAGGGGCGCCAGGCCCGGCCCGGCATTCGCCCGAGCGCCTGCCGGCACGGGGCAGAGCGCCACCAGCAGCGCCCCCATTCCGCGCGGCAATAAAAAACCCGGCATAAGCCGGGTTTTCTACACGAGGCGGAGGCTTAGGCCTGAGGCGCCTGGGTACGGCTCTTGTAGGAACCGTCGCGGGTATCGATCTCGATCCAGTCGTCGATGTTGCAGAAGTCGGCGACCTTGACTTCGGTACCGTTGCGCAGCTTGGCCGGCTTCATGACCTTGCCGGAAGTGTCGCCACGGGCGGAGTTCTCGGTGTAGACGATCTGGCGCACGATGGTGGTCGGCAGGTCGACGGAGATCACCTTGCCTTCGAAGAACACGGCTTCGCAGATGTCGGTCATGCCTTCTTCGATGAACGGCAGGACGCTTTCCAGGTCTTCGGCGCGCAGTTCGTAGGAGTTGTACTCCGGATCCATGAACACGTAGTCGTCGCCGCTGATGTAGGACAGGGTCACTTCCTTGCGCTCAAGGATGACCGGCTCCATCTTGTCGTCGGCCTTGTACACGGTCTCGGTCTTGGAGCCGTTGATCAGGTTCTTCAGCTTCATCTTGACGATGGCGCTGTTACGGCCGGACTTGGTGAATTCGGCTTTCTGAATCAGCCACGGGTGGCCGTCGATCAGGGCCACACTGTTGGCCTTCATTTCTTGTGCGGTTTTCATACGAATATCCGGATTTGGATGGAGGTACAGATTTCTAGGCGGCGCATGATAGCCAATTTCGGTGAAACTGCACCAGCGCCGTGGCGAGATCAGGACGAGAGGCCTGCTCCCGGCACCAGTCTTGCGCGTGTGCCGCGAGGGCCTCGGCCTGCCCGCACAGCGCCTGCCAGGCCTGCGCCATGTCGCCACGGCCATTCCAGGCATGCCACCAGGCAGTCAGCGCCTCGCCGGCGAGCGGCGGCAGAGCGGCGCGGTACAGCGCCAGGAAGGCGTCGAGCTTGTCCCAGTGGGCGCCCTCCTCCTGCTGGTAGATATGCCAGAGCAGCGGCCGCCCGGCCCACTGGGCACGCACGAAGGAATCCTCGCCGCGCACCGCGTTGAAGTCGCAGCTCCACAGTAGGCGGTCGTAGTCGTCCTGGCTGACGAACGGCAGCAGGTGCAGGTGCAGGCTGCCCCGCTGCCAGCAGTCCCCTGCCTGCGCAGCGGCCACGCCCAACCAGCGGTACAGATCGCCCTCGATGCGCCCGCGCGGCACCAGCAGCTGCACCGGCTGCGCGCCCTGGGCCAGGGCGTCCAGCCAGGGCCCCAGCACCGGGTTCTCGTAGGCGAACAGGGAGATCAGCCAGGCGCCGGCCACGGGTGGCACGCCGAGCCCGGCGAGGAAGGCCTGACGCGCCCCGGCATCGGCCTGAAACTGCCGCCGCCGCTCCAGCAGGCCGGCCTCGCGCAGCAGGCCGCCCGTGCCGGGGACGAAGCCGGGGAAGAAGAAGAACTTCTGCAGCCCGCCCGGTTGTGGCGATGGCAGGCCGTGGCAGCCGGGCACCCAGTCCTCGGCGCTGAGGTACTCCAGGTTCAGCCACAGCGGCGGCTCGACGCGCGCCGCCATGGCCTCGACGTAGCGCGCCGGC
Organism: Aquipseudomonas alcaligenes; assembly: GCF_003205495.1. GTDB lineage: Bacteria > Pseudomonadota > Gammaproteobacteria > Pseudomonadales > Pseudomonadaceae > Aquipseudomonas > Aquipseudomonas alcaligenes_B. Next base: position 129,056 of record NZ_QJRX01000005.1, read on the forward strand.
AGGGTGCAGGCGAAGGCCTCGATGACCACGTCGGCCGCCGCCACGGACGGGAAGTCCGCCGTCCAGCGGCACACCTCGACACCGGCCAGCCACTGCTGCGCCAGCGCCGCGTCGGCCTGCGGGCAGAGGCGCGCGAAGGCGGCCGGCTCGTCCACCCACAGGCGCACTGCCAGGCCGTGCTCGGCCGCCAGCTGGCGGGCCAGGCGCCAGGTCACGCCGATATCGCCGTAGTTGTCCACCACGCTGCAGAAAATGTCCCAGCGCACTGCGCCCTCCTCCCTCATCGAATTCGCCGGCGCAGGATACACCTCGTCCTAGAACAGGCCGAGCTGCGGATCGAGCAGGCGGGCGAAGTCGTCCTGGACGAAAGGCAGGATGGCGTCGGCCACCGGCTGCAGCTGGCGGCTCAGGTAATGCTCGTAGTCGATGGGCGAGTGCAGCGCCTCCAGCGGCTCGGGGCCGGCACGGGTGATCAGGTAGCTGATCCAGCCACCGTTCTGGTACTGCCGCGGCCGCCCCAGGCGATCGTTGTGGGCATCGGCCAGGCGCGCGGCGCGCACGTGCGGCGGCACGTTGCGCTGGTAGTCGCCCAGGCCCCGGCGCAGGCGCTTGCGGTATACCAGCAGCTCGTCCAGCTCGCCGGCCAGGGTGCGCCGCACGTAGTCGCGCACGTACTCGCGGTGCGGCTGGCGATTGAACACCAGGCGGTACAGCTCCTGCTGGAAGCGCTGTGCCAGCGGCGACCAGTCGGTACGTACCGTCTCCAGGCCCTTGAAGACCATCTCCTCGCTGCCATCCTCACGCCGCACTAGGCCGGCGTAGCGCTTCTTGCTGCCCTCCTCGGCGCCGCGGATGGTCGGCATCAGGAAGCGGCTGTAGTGGGTCTCGAACTGCAGCTCCAGGGCGCTGTGCAGGCCGAACTCGTGCGCCAGGTGCTCGCGCCACCAGTGGTTGACCCGCGCCACCAGCTCGCGGCCGATGCGCCGGGCCTCGTCCTCGGCGTGCGCGCGGCGCAGCCAGACGAAGGTGGAGTCGGTGTCGCCGTAGATCACCGCGTGCCCCTCGGCCTCGATCAGCTCGCGGGTGCGGCGCATGATCTCGTGCCCGCGCAGGGTGATGGACGACGCCAGGCGTGGATCGAAGAAGCGGCAACCGCTGGAGCCGAGCACACCGTAGAAGGCGTTCATGATGATCTTCAGCGCCTGCGACAGCGGCGCGTTGCCCTCGCGCTTGGCCGCCTCGCGGCCCTGCCAGACGCGCTCGACTATGGCCGGCAGGCAGTGCTGGCGGCGCGAGAAGCGCGCCCCGCGGAAACCCGCCACCGAATGCGCGTCGTCGGGCTGGCGCAGGCCCTCGACTAGGCCCACCGGGTCGATCAGGAAGGTGCGGATGATCGAGGGGTACAGGCTCTTGTAGTCCAGCACCAGCACCGACTCGTACAGCCCCGGCCGCGAGTCCATGACGAAGCCGCCCGGGCTGGCCTCGGGCGGCTTCTCGCCTAGGTTGGGGGCGACGAAGCCCAGGCGGTGCATGGGCGGCAGATACAGGTGGGTGAAGGCCGCCACCGAGCCGCCGCTGCGGTCGGCCGGCAAGCCGGTGACGGCGGCGCGCTCGAGGAGGAAGTCGATCAGCCGGGTCTTGGCGAAGATGCGCGTGACCAGCTCGCAGTCCTTGAGGTTGTAGCGCGCCAGGGCCGGCTTGTCCTCGGCGAACATGCGGTTGATCTCGTCCATGCGCTGGTAGGGCGTGTCGATTGCCTTGCCCTCGCCGAGCAGGCTCTGGGCCACGCTCTCCAGGCTGAAGGAGGGAAAGCTCCAGGTCGCCGAGCGCAGCGCCTCGATGCCGTCGATGATCAGCCGCCCGGTGGCCTCGGCGAAATAGTGGTTGTGGCTGCGGTGCTCGCGCCAGCCCAGCTCGTCGCCGGCGCGGCCCAGGCGCAGCGGCACCTGCAGGCGCTTGGCGTGTTCCTGCAGCACGCGCAGGTCGAACTGCACCAGGTTCCAGCCGATGATGGCATCCGGATCGAACTCGGCCAGCCAGGCGTTGAGGCGCTCCAGCAGCTCGCCACGGCTGGCGCAGTAGTCGAGCTGGAAGTCCAGCTGCGGCGCCGCGCCATTGGCCGGTCCGAGCATGTACACCTGGCGCTGGCCGCAGCCTTCCAGGGCGATGGAATACAGCTCGCCGCGCTCGCTGGTCTCGATGTCCAGCGACACCAGGCGCAGCCGCGGGCGATAGTCGGGGTCGGCGCGCAGCTGCGCCTCGACCAGGCCGCCATCGCCGTGCGCCTGCCCCGAGAACAGCACCGGCGCGGTGATGAAGCGCTCCATCAGGTAGCGCTCCGGTGGCCGGATGTCGGCCTCGAACACCTCCACCCCGGCGGCCCGCAGGCGCTTGTCGAGGGCGATCAGCTGGCGGTGCTGCTGGCAGTACAGGCCCAGCACCGGGCGCTGCTGGAAGTCGCGCAGGCCCAGGGCGCGCAGCTCGACGCCGCGCTCGCCCTCCAGCAGCGCCTCGGCCTGCTCCCGCTGGGCGACCGGCAGGAAGGCCACCGACGGCTGCGGCGGCAGGCGCACGCGCCGGGGGCCGTCGTCCGTCGCCAGCCAGAACTCGACCTGCGTCCCCTCCGGCGTATCACGCCAGTGCCTGGTCAGGACGAAGCCCCGCTGAAGATCCACCGCTTGCCACCCGCGCACACCTAGGAGTGGACGATTCTAACCGCCCGCCCCGGCGCCGCCCATCGTTCAGCCCTGCAGGAAGGCCAGCACGCGCTCGCCGAAGGCCGCGCCGATCTCGACGTTGGACAGGTGCGCGGCGGGAAACTCGACCAGCTCGGCGGCGCGGATGCGCTCCTGCAGGAAGCGCCCGTGCTCCGGCGTGGTCACCGCGTCGGCCGTGCCGCAGACGATCAGGGTCGGCGCGCGGATCGCGGCGACCTGCTCGCGGAAGTCGGCATCGCGCACCGCCGCGCAGTTGGCGGCGTAGCCCTGCGGCGAAGTGGCGGCGAGCATGCCGACCACCGGCTCGACCTTGGCCGGCTCGGCGGCGGCGAAGGCGGCGGTGAACCAGCGCGCGACCGAGGCATCGCGCAGCGCGCGCATGGCCGCCGGGCCATCGCGCAGCACGGTGTCGATGCGCGGGTTCCACACCTCGGCGGAGCCGATCTGCGCCGCGGTGTTGCACAGCACCAGGCGCTCGATGCGCTCAGGCGCGTTGATCGCCAGCCACTGGCCGATCAGGCCGCCCATGGACAGGCCGCAGAAGGCCGCACGCTCGATCTGCAGTGCATCGAGCAGGGCCAGCACGTCGCGGCCCAGCTGTTCGATGCAGTAGGGTCCGGGGGTGACGAGCGAGCGGCCATGGCCGCGGGTGTCGTAGCGCAGCACGCGGAAATGCCGGCTCCACAGCGGAATCTGCGCATCCCACATGTGCAGGTCGGTGCCCAGCGAGTTGGACAGCAGCAGCACCGGCGCATCCGCCGGGCCGTCCAGTTGGTAGTTCAGGTCGCCGTCGGCGAGAGCGATGACAGGCATTGGTATTCCTCAGGCCCGCGCCAGGCACGGGCTCGCCATTCGGGTTAGACGCGCTGGATGGCCAGGGCCAGGCCCTGGCCGACACCCACGCACATGGTCGCCAGGCCGAGCCGGCCGCCGGATTTCTCCAGCTGGTGCAGGGCAGTCTGCACCAGGCGCGCACCGCTGGCACCCAGCGGGTGGCCGAGGGCGATGGCGCCGCCGTTGGGGTTGACCCGGGCATCGTCATCGGCCAGGCCCAGTTCGCGCATCACCGCCAGGCCCTGGGCGGCGAAGGCTTCGTTGAGCTCGATCACGTCGAACTGCTCGAGGCCCAGGTTCAGCCGTTCCAGCAGCTTGCGCACCGCCGGCACCGGGCCGATGCCCATGACGCGCGGAGCGACGCCGGCGCTGGCCATGCCCAGCACCCTGGCCCGCGGGGTCAGGCCATGTTTCTGCACGGCCGCGGCGGACGCCAGGATCAGCGCCACGGCGCCGTCGTTGACCCCCGAGGCGTTGCCGGCGGTGACCGTCTTGCCCTCGCCGTTGACCGGCTTGAGCCGGGCCAGCGCCTCCAGGGTGGTGTCGGCGCGCGGATGCTCGTCGGTATCGACAACCGTCTCGCCCTTCCTGCCCTTGATCAGCACCGGGACGATTTCCTCGGTGAAGAAGCCTTCGGCCTGGGCACGGGCGGCGCGCTGCTGGCTGCGCAGGGCGAAGGCGTCCTGGTCGGCGCGGCTGACCCGGTAGTCGTCGGCGACGTTGTCGGCGGTCTGCGGCATGGCGTCCACGCCGAACTGCGCCTGCATCTGCGGGTTGATGAAGCGCCAGCCGATGGTGGTGTCCTCGATCTTCTGCTCACGGGCGAAGGCGCTGCCGGCCTTGCCCATCACATAGGGCGCGCGCGACATCGACTCGACGCCGCCGGCCAGGGCCAGCTCCAGCTCGCCGCTGGCGATGGCGCGGAAGGCCGTGCCCACCGCATCCAGCCCGGAGGCGCACAGGCGGTTGAGGGTCACCCCCGGCACGCTGGCGGGAATGCCGGCCAGCAGCAGGGCCATGCGCGCGACGTTGCGGTTGTCCTCGCCGGCCTGGTTGGCGCAGCCCAGGAACACTTCGTCGATGGCCGCCGGGTCGAGCCGCGGCTGGCGCTCGAGCAGGGCCTTGAGCGGGATGGCCGCCAGGTCGTCGGCGCGTACCGCGGCCAGGACGCCGCCGAAGCGGCCGATCGGCGTGCGCACGGCGTCGCAGATGAAGACCTCGCGGCTCATTCCTCACCTCCGGCCTGGCCGTGGGCCGCGGCGGTGCGGGCTTCCAGGGCCCGCAGCGCCTGCAGTTCATGGTCCTGCGGCGGCGCGGTCTCGGCCACCTGTTCGGCGAAGCGGATCGGCCAGCCGGTGGCGGCGCTGATCTGCTCGCGGCTCACGCCCGGATGGATCGAGGTGACCACGAACTCCTTGGTGTCGGCCTCCGGCTCCATGATGCACAGGTCGGTGATGATCGCCACCGGGCCGGCGCCGGGCAGGCCGAGCTGCTGGCGGTGCGCGCCGCCCTCGCCGTGGCCGACCGAGGTGATGAAGGCCAGCTTGTCGACGAAGGTACGCGGGCCCTGCTTGAGGATGATGAACACCTTCTTCGCGCTGCCGGCGATTTCCGGCGCGCCCCCGGCCCCGGGCAGGCGTACCTTCGGCTGGTGGTAGTCGCCGATCACCGTGGTGTTGATGTTGCCGTACCTGTCGACCTGGGCCGCGCCGAGGAAGCCGACGTCGATGCGCCCGCCCTGCAGCCAGTAGCGGAAGATCTCGGCGGTGGGCACCACGGTGTCGGCGGTCTCGGCCAGCTCGCCGTCGCCGATGGACAGCGGCAGCACGCTGGGCTTGGCGCCGATCGGGCCGGATTCGTAGATCAGGGTCACGTCGGGGGCGTGGGTCAGGCGCGCCAGGTTGGCGGCCTTGGACGGCAGGCCGATGCCGACGAAGGTGACGTCCTGGTTGCCGAGGCGGCGAGCCGCGGCCACGGTCATCATTTCATTGGTGCTGTAGGCGCTCATCAGTTGGCCTCCGCAGTCTTGGCTTGGGCAAGCGAGGCTTGGTACTCGGAAAAGTCGGCGGTGCCGCGGATATGGCTGTCGATCCAGGCGAGGAAGCTGTCGCGGTCGCGGGCGATCGGGTCCCAGGCCTGGTAGAAGCGGTTGTCGCGCTCGTAGTAGCCGTGCGCGTAGGACGGATGGGCACCGCACGGCACCGGGCACACGGCGCTCAGCGCCCAGCCCGGCAGCACGCAGGCGTTCAGCGGCGCCTGCAGTTCGTCGACGATCTCCTCGACCGTGACGATGCAGCGCTTAGCGGCCAGCGCGGCCTCCTTCTGCACGCCGAGGATGCCCTGGATCAGCACGTTGCCCTGGCGGTCGGCCTTCTGCGCGTGGATCACGGTGACGTCCGGGCGCACGCTGGGCACGGCCGCCAGCACTTCGCCGGTAAAGGGACAGGTGACGCTCCGGATCAGCGGGTTGACCTTGGGCAGGTCGGAGCCGGCATAGGCGCGCAGCACCGCGAACGGCAGGCCGGAAGCGCCGGCCACGTAGGCGTTGGCCAGGTCGGCATGGCTGTGCTCCTCGATCTCCAGGGCATGCGGCCAGCCCTTCTCCACCGCGTCGCGCAAGCGGTGCAGCGAGCCGACACCGGGGTTACCGCCCCAGGAGAAGATCAGCTTGCGCGCGCAGCCGGCGCCGATCAGCAGGTCGTAGACCAGGTCCGGGGTCATGCGGATCAGGGTCAGGTCCCTGCGGCCCTGGCGGATGATCTCGTGGGCGGCCGCCGTGGGAATCAGGTGGGTGAAGCCTTCCAAGGCGACGCTGTCGCCATCGTGGACATGCCGGGCAATGGCTTCGTCCAGGGAAATGATGTTGGCCATCGTGTGGTTCTCGCTTGGGTTGCAGACGCCACCGGACTGGGGTGGGAGTGATTGCAGATTAGGAGCGTGGCCGTGGCCGAACAATCCGATAATCGCCTAATAGTGCGATTATCGAACACAGCTTGTTCAGGCCATGGCCTCCAGCAGACCGCGCAGGTCGGTGGCCTGGGCCTGCTGCGCGGCCAGGCGCTCGACGATGCGCTGTACGATGAGCAGCCGTGCGCTGGCACCCTCGCGCATCTCGGCCATGGCCTGGAGGGCGTCGGCCGACTGCCCCAGGCCCGCGCGGCTGTCCTCCTCGACCTGGCGCAGGCCGCTGCGCGCGCCTTCGGCGGCCTGCTGCAGGCTGCCGACGATCTGGCGGATCTGCTCGCTGGCGGCATTGGCGCGCTGCGCCAGGTGGCGCACCTCGTCGGCCACCACGGCAAAGCCCCTGCCCTGCTCGCCGGCACGCGCCGCCTCGATGGCGGCATTGAGCGCCAGCAGGTTGGTCTGCTTGGCGATGTCCTGGATGCTGCCGACGATGCTGCCGATGCGTTCGGTCTGCTCGCCGAGGTCGTCGAACACCCGGGTCACCGGGGCCATATGCCCGGCCAGGCGCTCGATGGTGGCGGTGGCGGCGCGGATGCTCCCAGCGCTGGCCTGGACCTTCTCGCCGGCGCCACGCGCCAGCTGGTCGGCGTACTGCATGTCGTCGCGGCTGGCGGCAATGGCCTGCTCCAGCTCGGCCAGGCGTGCCAGCAGCGGTGCCAGATCGACCGGCGGCTGCGGCGCGGGCGGCACGACCGGCAATGGCGGCGCGACGACCACGGGCTCCGGCGCGGCCAGCGGCGGCATGAGGCTGTCGAGGCCAGGGGGCGGCGCAGGCGCCGGCCGCCAGGCCGCGCCCAGGCCGGCCAGCAGCGCCAGGGCGGCCAGGCCCTGGGCCAGCGGTTCGCCGGCCAGCACCAGCAGCACCGCCGCGCAGCCGGCGGCGAGCAGGGCGAAAAGCGATGCGATCATGAGCATTCTCCGGCAGGTGCCAGGCGCCCGGGCGGGCGCCTGGGGACGGGCTTAGAGGAGGTTCCAGGTGTAGCTGAGGATCAGCCGGTTCTCGTCGATGTCGCTGCGGTAGTTGGAGCGCGCGGTGACGTTGCGCACGCGCACGCCAAGCCCCTTGAGCGCACCGCTCTGCACCACGTAGCCGATGTCCAGGTCACGCTCCCAGTCCTGGCCCTCGTAGCGCGGACCGCCGCGATTGGTGGCCTGGGCATCGACGTTGTCGCCCTCGATGTAGCGCACGCCGGCGATCAGCCCGGGCACGCCCAGGGCGGCGAAGTCGTAGTCGTAGCGCACTTGCCAGGAGCGCTCGTCGGCGGAGGCGAACTCGTAGGTCGGCACCTCGTTGCCCAGCGGCGAGATGTTGGCGAACACCCGCGGGAAGGCGTTGTCGCCGTATATGGCCTGGTAGCCGAGGTAGAAGGTGTGGCCGCCGTGCTTGGCCGACAGCAGGGCGAAGGCCGCCTGGTTGTCGATATCGCCGAGCAGGGCCTGGCCGTCCTCGCTCGAGTCGTAGACGCCGAGGTTGGCGCCGAGGGTCCAGGTGCCCAGCGGCTGGCTGTGCTTGAGGCCGAGGAAACGCTGCTGGTAGATGTCCTCCAGCTGGCCGTACCAGACGCTGGCGGTCGTGCGCGCTGTGTTGAAGGCATAGTCGCCGCCGGCGTAGTTGAAGGCATCGCTGACCGCGCCGCGCTGCGGCAGATGGCCGAGCATGGCGATCATCTGGTCGTCGCCGGCCTCGTTGCGCAGGCTGGTGGAGTTGAGGTGGCCGGCCTGCAGGGTCAGCCCGGCGATCTCGCTGGAGGTCAGGTTCACGCCCTGGTAACTCGGCGGCAGCAGGCGGATATCGGAGAACGCCAGCACCGGCAGGTTCGGCTGCAGCTCGCCAACCTTCAGCTCGGTCTGCGAAATACGCATCTTGCCGGTCACGCCCAAGCGGCTGTAGTCGTCGGCCGCCTCGCCGTCCTCCTGCACCGGCAGCAGACCGGTATTGACCCGCCCTCGCCCGCTGTCGAGCTTGATACCGAGCAGACCGATGGCGTCGACGCCGAAGCCCACCGGCCCCGGTGTGTAGCCGGATTTGACGTTGAGGATGAAACCCTGGGCCCACTCCTCCGCTTTCGACTGCTGATTCGGCCCGACGATATCGGAGAAGTCGCGGCTGAAGTAGTAGTTGCGCGCCGTGAGGCTGGCAGTGGTGTCTTCGATGAACCCGCCCTCGCCGGCCTGGCTCAGGCTCGGCAGGCAGGCGGCAATGGCGGTGGACAGCAGGCAAAGGCGTGGGGTGTGCGTCATCGTCGTGGTGCTCTTGTTGTTATCGAGGTTGCAGAAACCCGCCCGGCTGCCTCGGGGGCGGCCGGCTCGGGGAATCAGGAAAGGGATCAGTCGCGCGCGGGCACGGCGCGCGAAGCCCGTATTCGCGGCCGGCGCAGGCGCAGCAGCAGATGCGCGCCGATACCGAACAGCAGGCCCCAGAAGGCCGCCGACAGGCCGAGGAAACTCACCCCGGAGGCTGTCACCAGGAAGGTGAACAGCCCGGCGTCACGCTCGGCGGTCTCGTTCAGGCTGCGCGCCAGCGCCTCGCTGAACGCGCCATACAGCGCCAGCCCGGCCAGGGCGGCGATCAGCGCCGCGGGAAAGGCGGCGAACAGCGATACCAGGGTGGCGCCGCCGATGCCCAGCGCCAGGTAGGCCAGGCTGCCGACCACCGCGGCCACGTAGCGCCGCTCGGGGTCCTCGTGGGCCTCGCGGCCGGTACATAGGCTGGCGGTGACCGCCGCCAGGTTCAGGCCGTGGCAGCCGAACGGCGCCAGCAGCGCACCGCCGATGGCGCTGGCGCCGATCAGCGGGCTGGCCGGGGTGGCGTAGCCGGCATTGCGCAGCACCGCCATGCCCGGCATGAACTGCCCGGTGAGTGCCACCAGCACCAGCGGCAGCGCCAGGTTGAGGGTGGCGGTGAGGCTGAATTCGGGGGTGATCCACTGCGGCGTGGCCAGCTGCAGTACCAGCGCCTCGCTGCGCAGCTGGCCGCCGAACAGGGTCAGCGCCGCGCCCACGAGCAAGACGCCGGCCACCGCATAGCGCGGCGCGCTTCGGCGCAGCAGCAGGTAGGTGACGAACATGCTGGCGATCAGCAGCGGCTGCTCGGGCAGCGCCTTGAACACCTCGATGCCGAAGGCGAACAGGATGCCGGCCTGCAAACCGGCGGCGATGGAGCCGGGCAGCCGGGCGATCAGCCGGTCGAAGCTGCCGCTCAGGGCGATCAGCAGCAGGATCAGGTTGGCCACCAGGTAGGCGCCGATGGCCTGGTTCAGGCCCAGCTCCGGCAAGGCGCCGACCAGCAGCGCGCTACCGGGGATCGACCAGGCGATCACCACCGGCGTGCGGTAGCGCAGGCTGAGCAAGAGGCCCAGCGCGCCACTGCCGATGGAGATGGCCCAGACCCAGGACGACAGCAGCGCCTGCGACAGGCCGGCGCTTTCCGCGGCGTGGAAAATCAGCACCAGCGGTCCGGCGTAGGAGATGGTGGTGGCGAGCAGCCCGGCCACCAGGGCCGGCAGGCTGAAATCGTTGAGCAGGGCTTTCATGGTCCCTCGCAAGGTCAGGCTGGCACTTCTTGGGAAGCGCTCTTGTTGTTTCTGATGAGCCCCCACTCAAAGGGAGAGGTGACGGTACGGCTCATATCAGCGCACGGGCGCTTTAGCCCCCTCTCCCGTTTACGGGAGAGGGCTGGGGAGAGGGTTGGGCAGGCAACTCGGTACTGCTTGTTCCCCTCTCCCCCGACCCCTCTCCCATGAATGGGCGAGGGGAGCAAAGCGTCTTGTGCTTAAGCGCCCTGCAATGCGCGCGGACGAGCGCTGCGCTGCTCGGCCTTGGGCGCCGGGGCCTTCTGCAGCTGGAAGTTGAATTCCAGGGTGGCGAAGCGGCTGCCGTCGAGACCACGGTCGCGGGCGGCGGCAGCGTCTTCGACAAACTGGATATCGCCGACCAGGCCGTCGCGGGTGGCGTAGGCAAAGTCGTCCCACAGGTACTTCTCGCCGGCCAGGTTGATCTGGGTGGTCAGGTGGCGGTAGCCCGGCGCGGAGAGGAAGAAGTGGATGTGCGCCGGACGCTGGCCGTGGCGGCCGAGCAGGTCCAGGCATTCCTGGGTCGGGCCCTGCGGGTCGCAGCCGTAGCCGCACGGCACGATGCTGCGGGCGCGGTAGCGGCCCTCGGCGTCGGTGACGATGCGCCGGCGCAGGTTGTAGGCGCTCTGGCTCTTGTCGAAGTAGGAGTAGTTGCCCTGGGTGTTGGCATGCCACAGGTCGACCACCGCGCCAGCGACCGGCTGGCCGTCGGTGTCGCGCACCACGCCCTCGAGGAACATCACGGTGGCCTGGTCCAGCTCAGTGCCATCGTCCATCCGCGCCTCGCCTTCGCAGAGCGGCGCGCCGGCCACGTACAGCGGGCCTTCGATGGTGCGCGGGGTACCGCCGCTGAGGCCGACCTGGGCGTCCTTGGCATCCTGCAGCAGGTCGAGGAAGTGCTCCAGGCCCAGGCCGGCCACCAGCAGGCCGGCTTCGTTACGCCCGCCCAGGCGGTTGAGGTAGTCCACCGCCTTCCAGAATTCGTCGTCGCTCACTTCCAGGTCTTCGATGATCCTGGCGATGTCGCTGATGATGCGCAGGGTGAGCTGCTTGAGGCGCGGGCTGCCCTGGTCGTTGTCGAGGCCGCTGGCCTGGCGGAACAGCTGCTGGACTTCGTCGGTGTGGGAAACTCTCACGGTCATCTCGGTATACCTCGGCTTGTTGTTGTCGGGTGGCTCAGCGGTCGTCGCTATGAATCGACGAGGGGTGGCGGCACAGGCCGTCGATTTCGATATCCATGTAGGGAAACAGCGGCAGCTGCAGCAGGGTGTCGTGCAGGGCCTCGACGCTTTCCACGTCGAACACGCTGTAGTTGGCGTAGTGGCCGGCGATGCGCCACAGGTGGCGCCACTTGCCTTCGCGCATCAGGCCCTGGGCCAGTTCCTTCTCCTCGGCCTTGAGCTGCGCGGCGCGCGCCGGGTCCATGTCGGCCGGCAGGCGGACGGTCATCTTCACGTGGAACAGCATGGCGATTTCCTCTCAGGTCACTTGCGGGCGAAGAACGCCAGGCGCTCTTCGTCCAGGGTCAGGCCCAGGCCCGGGGTACGCGGCACCTGCAGGGCGAAGTCGCGGTAGAGCGGCGGCTCGCTGACGATCTCCTCGGTCAGCAGCAGCGGGCCGAACAGCTCGGTACCCCAGGTCAGCTGGCGCAGGGTGACGAAGGCATGGGCCGAGGCCAGGGTGCCGATGGCGCCTTCGAGCATGGTGCCGCCGTACAGGGCGATGCCGGCCGCCTCGGCGATCTGCGCGGTGCGCAGCACGGCGCGCGGGCCGCCGTTCTTGGCGATCTTCAGGGCGAACACCGAGGCCGCGCCGTCGGCCGCCAGGCTGAAGGCGTCCTCGACGCTCTCGATGGATTCGTCGGCCATGATCGGCGCCGGGCTGCGCTGGTTCAGGCGCACCTGGCCGGCACGGTTGATCCGCGCGATGGGCTGCTCGATCAGGTCGATGCCGTTGTCGCCCAGCACCCGGCAGGCGCGGATGGCCTGGGACTCGTCCCAGCCCTGGTTGACGTCGACGCGCACGCTGGCGCAGTCGCCCAGCGCACGCTTGATCGCGACGACGTGGTCGAGGTCGCGCTGCAGCTCGCCGGCGCCTATCTTCAGCTTGAAGATGCGGTGGCGGCGGATGGCGAGCATCTGTTGCGCCTCGTCGATATCGCGGGCGGTGTCGCCCGAGGCCAGGGTCCAGGCCACTTCCAGGCTGTCGCGCACACGGCCGCCGAGCAGCTCGCTGACTGCCAGGCCCAGGCGCTTGCCCTGGGCGTCGAGCAGCGCGCTTTCCAGGCCGGACTTGGCGAAGGTGTTGCCCTTGGCCAGCTTGTCCAGGCGCTGCATGCAGGCATTGATGTTGGCCGCGTCCTGACCGATCAGCGCCGGCGCCAGGTGGCTGTCGATGTTCTGCTTGATGCTCTCCGGGCTCTCGTTGCCATAGGCCAGGCCACCGATGGTGGTCGACTCGCCGATGCCTTCGAGGCCGTCGCTGCAACGCACGCGAATCACCACCAGGGTCTGCTGCTGCATGGTGTGCATCGCCAGCTTGTGCGGGCGGATGGTCGGCAGATCGACGATCACCGCCGACACGCTTTCGATCAGGACGTGGCTCATTTCACTCTTCCAGGTTCAGGGTGGGGCTCAGGCCTTGGCCGCCGCCAGCGCCGCGGACGCCGCCTGGCGCCGCTGGCTGCTGAGGGTGAACACCGCCATGGCCAGGGCGGCGATGGCGCCCGGCACGGCGAAGGCGATGAAGTTCAGTTGCAGCGGCAGGTTGATGGCCATCAGCGCGCCCCCCAGCAGCGGGCCGACGATGGCGCCGTTGCGGCCGATGCCGGAGGCCCAGCCGAGGCCGGTGGAGCGGATCGACAGGCCGTAGAACTGCGCGGCACCGGCATACAGCAGAATCTGCGTGCCGATGGTGGTGGCGCCGGCGATGAAGATCAGGCCGTACAGCAGCGGCGTCGGGCTGTTGAAGCCGAGCAGGCTGATCGACACGGCGGCGGCGATGAAGAAGCCGACCATCACCTTGCCTAGGTTGAAGCGGTCGCCCAGCCAGCCACCGACGATGGCCCCGGCCATGCCGCCGAAGTTCAGCGCCAGCAGGAACGACAGGCTCGAACCCAGGCTGTAGCCGGCGCTGGCCATCAGCTTGGGCAGCCAGGAACTCAGCGCGTAGACCATCAGCAGGCAGCAGAAGAACGCCAGCCACAGGCACAGGGTGCGCAGCGCGCGGCCGTCGCGGAACAGCTCGAACACGGCCACGCCCTGGCCCTTGCTGTCGCTCATGTGCAGCTGGTCGGCCGCATCGATCGGCAGACCGGGCTCGACCTTGGCCAGTACCGCGCGGGCCGGCTCATGACGGCCCTGGCGCACCAGGAAGCCTACCGACTCCGGCAGCTTCCACAGGATCAGCGGCAACAGCAGCAGCGGCACGGCGGCGGCGAAGAACATCGACTCCCAGCCGAAGCGCGGCAGCATGTAGATGCCCACGCCGGCGGCGAGCATGCCGCCCAGCGAATAGCCGCTGAACATCACCGCCACCAGGGTGCTGCGCAGGCGCTTGGGCGCGTATTCGTTCATCAGCGCCACCGCGTTGGGCATCAGCCCGCCGCAGCCGAGGCCCGCGATGAAGCGGAAGATGCCGAACTCGGTCGGGCTGCTGGCGAAGCCGTTGAGGATGGTGGCGCTGGAGAACAGCACGAAGCAGATGGCGATGCCCTTCTTGCGCCCGATCCGGTCGGCCAGGGTGCCGAAGCCGAGGGCGCCGAACATCATGCCGAACAGCGCGTAGCTGCCCAGGGCGCCGGCCTGCAGCGGGGTCAGGTTCCACTCCTGCATGATCGCCGGCAGCACCACGCCGAAGATGAACAGGTCGTAGCCGTCGAAGATCAGCAGCAGCGCGCAGAGCGCCATGACCATCCAGTGAAAGCGGCTGAAGCGCGCGTTGTCGATAACCTGGTGTACGTCTATCTGTCGCATGGCATCGGTTCTCTCTGTTGTTTTTGTTGTGAACGACTGTTGGGCTGGAAGGCGTGACCGGGCACTAGCCCAGGTCGCCGCCGCCCACCGGCAGGGTCACGCCGGTGATGTAGGAGGCTTCGTCGGAGGCCAGGAAGAGGATCGCGCCGACCTGTTCGTCGATGGTTCCGTAGCGCTTCATCAGGCTGCTCTGCACGGTCTGGTCGACGATCTGTTGGTACCAGCCCTTCTCCTCGGCGCTCGGTTCGGCGGCGTTGCGCGGGATGCGCCGCGGCGGCGCCTCGGTGCCGCCGGGGGCGGTGGCGTTGACGCGGATGCCGCGCTCGGCGGTCTCGAAGGCCAGGCAGGCGGTCAGCGCGTTGACGCCGCCCTTGGCCGCGCCGTAGGGCACGCGGTTGACCCCGCGGGTGGCGATGGAGGACACGTTGACGATGGCGCCAGCGCCCTGCTCCAGCATCTGCGGCAGCGCGGCGTGGCAGCACCACAGGGTGGGGAACAGCGAGCGGCGCACCTCGGCCTCGATCTGTGCCGTTTCGTAGTGCTCGAAGGGCTTGGCCCAGATGGTGCCGCCGACGTTGTTGATCAGGATGTCCAGGCGGCCGAAGCGCGCCACGGCCGCCTGCATCACGCCCTGGCAGTCGCCGGCCTGCTCCAGGTCGGCGGTCAGGGTCAGCACGTTGCCGCCCAGTTGCTCGGCGAGTTCATGGACCAGCTCGGAGCGGTCCACCGCCACCAGCTGTGCGCCCTCCTCCAGCAGCCGCTCGGCGACGCGGCGGCCGATGCCCTGGGCGGCGCCGGTGACCACGGCGACCTTGTCTTGGAAACGCTTATGCATAACCCACCTCGGTTAAGGCCCGGACAGGTTCCGGGGGTATTCGCGATCTGCCCCCTCTCCCGCTTGCGGGAGAGAGGTGGCTTGGCCGTAGCCCGGATGCAATCCGGGGCCGGTGCGCGGGCTTCCCCCGGATTTCATCCGGGCTACGAATGCCCTGCTCGCAGCTAGGCGCTGGCGGCGAACTTCTCGTAGTAGAAATTGGCCGGGGCGATGCCCTGCTCGCGGATGAACTGGCTGACGGCCTCGACCATCGGCGGCGGGCCGCACAGGTAGATGTCCACTTCGCCGTCGTTGAGGTGCTTGGGTTCGATGTGCTGGGTGACGTAGCCCTTGTGCGGGTAGCTGCTTTCCGGGTTGGCCACGCAGGCGCTGTAGGTGAAGTTGGGAATGCGCGCGGCCAGGGCCTCGAGCTTGTCCATTTCCACCAGGTCGAAGTCGTTGGTCACCCCGTAGATCAGGTGCAGCGGATGCGCACTGCCCTGCTCGGCGATCTTCTCCAGCATCGCGGTGAACGGCGCCAGGCCTGTGCCGCCGGCCAGCAGCAGCAATGGCCGCTTGATCTCGCGCAGGTAGAAGCTGCCCAGCGGGCCGGCCAGGGTCATGCTGTCGCCGGCCTTGGCCAGGCCGGTGAGGAAGCTGCTCATCAGCCCGCCCGGCACGTTGCGGATCAGGAAGCTGACTTCGCCGTCCTTGGGCAGGCTGCTGAAGGAGTAGGCGCGGGTCTGCTCGCTGCCCGGCACCTTGAGGTTGACGTACTGGCCCGGCAGGAAGGTCAGCTGGTTGAGCGCCTCGCCCTTGATCGACAGGGCGATGGTGCTGTCGGAGAGCTGGCGCACCGCGCTGATGGCCGCCTCGAAGCTGGCCTGCTGGGTCTTGCACACTTCGCTGGAAGCCGGCACGCGGATCACGCAGTCGCTCTCGGCGCGCATCTGGCAGGTCAGCACATAGCCCTGCTCGGCCTCGGCTTCGCTCAGGGCATCCTCGATGTAGTTGTCGCCAAGGTCATACTGACCGCCTTCGGCGAAGCACTTGCAGGCACCGCAGGCGCCGTCGCGGCAGTCCAGCGGGATGTTGATGCCCTGGCGGTAGGCGGCATCGGCGACGGTTTCGCCGACCTTGGCGTCGATGAAGCGGGTAACCCCATCTTCGAAATTAAGGGCGATTTTGTGGCTCATGGCGCACCTCGCAATGCGTTTTTCGGCGTGCAGCGGCCCGAGACGGGAGCGCAGTGCTCCCGCCGGCAACGCTGCCGCGGACTTAAATGTGGTAAACGTCGATGACCTGTCTGACGTAGTCGTTCTTCAGGACCACCTTCTTGGCCTTGATCAGCGGGTTCTCGCCGCGGGTATCGAGGGTGTAGAAGCTGGTGCCATAGAAGTGGTCGACGGTCTTGTAGCGAAAACTCAGGGTGTGCCAGTTGAAGCGCACCTTGGTCAGCCCATCGCCCTGCTCGACGATCTCGATGTTGTTGATGTTGTGCGAGGTGCGGGTGTCCGGAATGGTGGCGCTGGAGCGCTCGGTACGGATGCGGAACACCCGGTCTTCCAGGCCGCTGCGGTTGCCGTACCAGATGAGCGAGATCTCGGTCTGCGGGTTTTCCACCAGCTCGTCCTTGTCATCCCAGGCCGGCATCCAGAACTCGGCGTCCTGGGCATACAGCTCCAGCCACTCGTCCCACTGTTTGTCGTCCAGGTAGCGTGCCTCGCGGTAGAGGAAATCGCGCACGGCGTCATAGGTCAGGCTCATTTACGCGCCCTCCACGTGGATCAGTTGCTCTTGCTGCTTTTTCAGCGCGGCGATCATCTGCTGCTGCCAGTAGTGGTGCTGCAGCACGAACAGGCCTTCGTCCTCGGTGCGCACGCCACTCATCAGCGGGTGCAGGTCGATTTCCCTGGCCGACTCGTCGGCGCCGTCGACCCAGTGCTTGGCCCCGCGCGACATGTCGTTCCACTGCATGGCGCGGCCGGCAAAGCCCTGCTGGCAGGCGCGGAACTCTTCCAGATCATCGGGGGTGGCCATGCCGGAGACGTTGAAGAAGTCTTCGTACTGGCGGATGCGCCGGGCGCGGGCCTCGGCACTCTCGCCCTTGGGCGCGATGCAGTAGATGGTCACTTCGGTCCGGTCGACCGACAGTGGGCGGGCCACGCGCAGCTGCGAGCCGAACTGGTCCATCAGGTACAGGTTGGGGTACAGGCAGAGGTTGCGCGAATGGCCGATCATCCAGTCGGCTCTAGCCTCGCCGAACTCGGCGGCGAGGCGCTCGCGGTCGGCGAACAGCGGGCGGTCCTCGGGGTTGTCCCAGCGGGTCCAGAGCAGCAGGTGGCCGTTCTCGAAGGAGTAGAAACCGCCGCCCTTCTTGCCCCAGCCGCCGGCGCTCATGGCACGGATGTCGTCGCCGGCCTCTTTGAGCTTGCGCTGCTGCTGGGTGGCCGCGTAGTTCCAGTGCACGGCGGTAACGTGGTAGCCGTCGGCGCCGTTCTCGGCCTGCAGCTTCCAGTTGCCCTCATAGACATAGGTGCTGGAACCACGCAGCACTTCCAGGCCCTCGGCGGACTGGTCGCAGACCATGTCGATGATCTTCTTCGACTCGCCGAGGAACTCTTCCAGCGGCGCCACGTCCTCGCGCAGGCTGCCGAACAGGAAGCCGCGGTAGGACTCGAAGCGGGCGACCTTCTTCAGGTCGTGGGAGCCGTCGCAGTTGAAGCTGTCCGGGTAGCCGGCGTCCTTGGGGTCCTTGACCTTGAGCAGCTTGCCGCTGTTGTTGAAGGTCCAGCCGTGGAACGGGCAGGTGTAGCTGGCCTTGTTGCCGCTCTTGAAGCGGCACAGCATGGCGCCGCGGTGGCTGCAGGCATTGATGAAGGCGTTGAGCTCACCGTCCTTGTTGCGCGCGATGAAGATCGGCTGGCGCCCCATGTAGGTGGTGTAGTAGTCGTTGACGTTGGGGATCTGGCTCTCGTGGGCCAGGTACAGCCAGTTGCCCTCGAAGATGTGCTGCATCTCCAGGTCGAACAACCGCGGGTCGGTGAACATCTCGCGCTTGCAGCGGAAAATGCCCTTGTCCTTGTCTTCTTCAAGCAGGCTATTGAGGTAGTCGAGTCCCAGGGTCATGGCCGTGGCTCCGTTGTTATTGTTTCAGCACGGTTAAAGCTACGGCCGCCACGAGGCCGACAATATCCACTTCGTGCAGGACCTTTATCCGTTTTCTGCAAGGACCGACCAAGGTCGTAGAAGCCCCGTCAGCCGCGGCCTGCGGCATGGATGGCGAGCGCGCGGAAACCGCAGCGCGGCAGGGCGGCGTTCAGGCGCGAGGGGATGGCCAGCGGGTGGGCGGCACCGCGCTCGGCAGGACGCCGGCGCGGTGGATCAGGACTCGCGGCGACGCAGGGTGTCGGACGGCAGCTCGCCGAAGGCGCTCTTGTAGCTTTCGGAGAAGCGCCCGAGGTGCAGGAAGCCGTAGTCCAGCGCCACCTCGGTGACGTTGCGAACCTTCACCGAGGGGTCGCGCAGGCAGGCATGCACCTTCTCCAGCTTGCGCTGGCGGATGTAGTGCTTGGGCGTGGTGCCCAGGTATTTGTCGAACAGCGCGTAGAGCGAGCGCGGGCTCATGTGGGCGAGCTGGGCCAGCTGCTCCAGGTTGATGTCCTGCTTGAGGTTGTCGTCGATGAACTGCACCAGGCGCTCGAACGAGGGGCTGCCCTCGCCCGCCGGCTGGCGGCTGACGTTGTTGCTGAGCAGGCCGAGCAGCTTGCTGGCGATGATGCGCGTGTACTGCTCCTGCACCAGCGGCAGCGACTGGTCGCTCTCGGCCTCGCTGCACACCAGGCCGAGCAGGCTGGTGAAGCCCTCCAGCTGCTGCAGCTGGTGGCGCGCGGCGAAACGCACGCCGCCGGCCGGGCGCTGCCAGTGGTTGTCGCTGCAGGCGCGCTCGATCAGGTTGGCCGGCAGCTTGACGATGAACTTCTCGCAATCGTCGGAATAGGTCAGGTCGACCGGGTCGTCCGGGTTGATCAGCAGCAGCTCACCGGGGGTGAAGTAGTGCTCCTGGCCATGGCCACGCCACAGACAGTGGCCCTGCAGCAGTACCTGCAGGTGGTAGATGGTCTCCAGCGCCGGCGAGGTGACCCGTACGCTGCCGCCATAGCTGATGCGGCACAGGTCCAGCGCGCCGAAGGTGCGGTGGCTCAGGCTGGCCTCGGGACGCCCCGTGCGCGGCAGGCGGATGCAGTGCGCGCCGACGTGCTGGTTGACGTAGTCGGACACCGCATAGGGGTCGGCCTGGGCGAATATCCGACTCTTCTCGTTAAGCAGGCTGATATCCATCACGGATACTCTTGTAATAGTTCTTACCGCCGGTGAGGGTGCGGTGTATGGCAAGCCACACCCCGCGAGCAAGGCAGCCCCTCTTCATCATCTGATTCATACAACGGCCGGCCACGGCACGCAGCGGCAACCGATCAACGGTAGTGGCAGCATAGGCCAGGCGGCAGCATAGGAAATTCGACTTTGGCCGGACAGCGCCCTGCGCGATAACCGCCCGCTTTCGCTCAGCCGAGCATCTGCCCCAGCTCGCTCGCCGCCTGCTGCAGCACGGGCAGGTGCCGGCGCTGCAGCTCCTGGCAGCTGGCGCGGGCGGCATGGCTGCTGACATTCAGTGCCGCCTGCACCTGCCCACTGGCATTGCGCACCGGCACGGCCAGCGAGCGCAGGCCCGGCTCCAGTTCCTGGTCGACGATGCACCAGCCCTGCTCGCGCACCTGCTGCAGGCACGTCAGCAGGTCATCCGGGCGGTACAGGGTGCGGCTGGTCTTGGCCTGCAGCTCGGCGCTGTCCAGGTAGTGGCGCAGCGCGGCATCGTCCAGGGCCGCCAGCAGCACGCGGCCCATCGAGGTGCAGTAGGCCGGCAGCCGGCTGCCGACGCTGAGGTCCACGGAAATCAGGCGCTGCGGAATGGCCGAACGCGCCACATAAAGCACCTCGCTGCCCTCCAGCGTGGACAGGTTGCAGGCCTCGTGCAGCTGCTCGCTGAGCCGATCGAGCAGCGGCTGGGCCATCAGCGCCAGCGGCGTGGACGAGAGATAGGCATGCCCCAGGGTCAGCACCTTGGGCAGCAGGCTGTAGGTACTGCCCTCGCAGGTGGCATAGCCCAGCTGCATCAGGGTGTACAGGCAGCGCCGCACCGCCGCCCGGGGAATCCCGGTGCGGTAGCTGACCTGGGCGATGGTCAGGTGGCGCTTGCGCTCCTGGAAGGCCTGGATCACCAGCAGGCCACGCGCCAGGGAGGCCATGAAGTTGGGATCCCCGGCGAACGCCTCGAGGGCCTGGGCCGGGGAGTCGGTGACGGGGGAACGCTCTTCGGTACTCATTGCCACTGCCTCACCGGAACCGGATCGGCCGATTATCGGACCAGCAATTCGATAATCGCAACACATGGCTGACACCCACGGCTCCTTGCCCCCATGGCTGCAAGCCTGGCGGGATGGGGCTAGCCATGCCCCTCAACGGCTACGCGGCATGGAAACCCCGCTGGAGGATCCGACCCGCCAGGGGCAGTGGCATTCCACTCCATCAACCGACCGGCCAGGACGCTCCAGCCCAATGGCCTGCAGCGCCCCTCTTGTCAGCTGTGGCAGGTGCCGCAGCAATGCGCCTTGGCGGCTGCCGGGGCCTGGCCGTCGGCGGCGGCGAGCCTGGCGGGATAACCGGCGTCCTGCAGCGCGGCCAGCAGGACCTGGAGATCGGCGTCGCCGGCGACGCGCACCCGGCCGGCGGCGAGATCCACCTCGACCTCGGCCACCCCTGCCACGGGCGTCAGGGCGGCATTCACATGGCGGACACAGGACCCGCAGGTCATGCCTTCAACTTGCAGTTCGACACTTTTCATCGTGATGACTCCTGAACAAGAAATGCTTTCGAAGCGGGCCACGCCCGACCTCGCAATTCACCCTGGGCCTTGCCACGAGGGGAAGGTCAAGCCGGTGCGGACCCGCCGTCGAGCTAGGCCTTGCGCAACCGCAGCGCATTGAAGACGACCGAGGCCGAACTCAGGCTCATGGCCAGTGCCGCCACCATCGGCGACAGCAGGTGCCCGGTCAGTGGGTAAAACAATCCGGCCGCCAAGGGTATGCCCATGGCGTTGTAGGCAAAGGTTCTGGTGCATGTTGCGCACGCCGGCCGCCGAGCCGATAGACTTTCCTGCAACTACCCGGGAGCGCTGGGATGACGGATCGATCACAAACCCTGTTGGATGTACTGGTTATCGGCGGCGGCCAGGCCGGCCTGGCTACCGCGTATTTCCTGCGGCGGGCCGGACTGTTGTTTCTCATCCTCGACGCCGAAGACGGGCCCGGTGGAGCCTGGCGGCATGGCTGGAACTCCCTGCGGCTGTTCTCTCCCGCGACCTGGAGTTCGATTGCCGGCTGGATGATGCCGCCGGTGCAGGACGGCTACCCCACGCGCGACCATGTGATCGACTACCTGAGTCGCTACGAGGAGCGTTACCGGTTGCCGATCGAGCGGCCGCGGCGCGTCACCGCGGTCGAGCGCATCGCGGGGGCGCTGCGTGTGCATGCCGGGCAGGCGCACTGGGATGCCAGGGCCGTGGTCAGCGCCACGGGCACCTGGAGCAATCCCTATATCCCCGAGTACCCCGACGCAGAGCTGTTCCGCGGCCAGCAGCTGCACTCGGCGCATTACGTCGAGGCCCTGCCCTTCTCCGGCAAGCGGGTGCTGGTGGTCGGCGGCGGCAACTCCGGGGCGCAGATCCTGGCGGAGGTTTCCAAGGTGGCCGAGGTCACCTGGGTGACGCCCAGCGCACCGCTGTTCCTGCCCGATGACGTGGATGGGCGCGTGCTGTTCGAGCGCGCCACCGAGCGCTGGAAGGCGCAGATGGAGGGACGGGTCATCGAGCAGCCGGTGGGTGGCCTGGGCGATGTCGTGATGGTGCCGCCGGTGGTCGAGGCGCGCGAACGCGGCGTCCTGCATGCCGTGCGCCCCTTCGAGCGTTTCACCGGCGATGGCGTGATCTGGCCCGATGGCTCGCACAGCGCCGTCGATGCGGTGATCTGGTGCACCGGCTTCAAGCCGGCACTGGGCCATCTGGCCAGCCTCGGGCTGCTTACCGCGGAAGGCCGGGTGGCGGTCGAGGGCACCCGCGCGATCGACGAGCCCAGGCTGTGGCTGGTGGGCTATGGCGAGTGGACGGGCTCGGCCTCGGCGACGCTGATCGGGGTGACCCGCACGGCCCGCAGCACGGCAGGCGAGATCGAGCAGTTCCTGGCCAGGGCGCCGGCCTGATCAGCCTGCCTGCCGCGCCGTGTCGCCGTGCCTGGGCAAGGCGCTGGAGATGAGCGCGGCGGCCAGCACGAAGGCGCTGGAGACCCACAGGCAGGCGACCAGCCCATGGGCCTGGAAGACCCAGCCCGAGAGCAGCGTGCCGATCAGCCGGCCCAGGGCGTTGGACATGTAGTAGAAGCCCACGTCCAGCGACACCCCGTCTTCCTTGGCGTAGCTGACGATCAGGTAGCTGTGCAGCGAGGAGTTCACCGCGAACAGCGCGCCGAACAGCAGCAGCCCGCCGAGCAGCACCAGCTGGGCCGGCCAGCCGTCGGTCAGGCCGAGGGCGATCAGCGCCGGTAACCCGGCCAGGGCCAGGGCCCAGGCCAAGGCCGCGCGGCCATCCGGCACGAGGCCGCGCCGCTTGCCGGTGATGGCCGGGGCGAAGGACTGCACCATACCGTAGCCGATGACCCAGGTGGCGAGAAAACCGCCGACCAGCCAGAAGTCCCAGCCGAACACTGTGCTCAGGTACACCGGCAGCGCCACCACGAACCACACGTCGCGCGCGCCGAACAAAAACAAGCGGGCGGCCGACAGGATGTTGATCGCCCGGCTCTTGGACAGCAGGTCGCGGAACTTCGGCTTGGCGCGGGCCTTGCCCAGGTCCTTCTTCAGCAGCACCAGGCTGCCCAGCCAGATCAGCGCCAGCACGGCGGCCATGGCCAGCACCGCACCGGTGAAGCCGAGCAGCGCCAGCAGCGCCCCGCCGAGGAAGAAGCCGACGCCCTTGAGCGCATTCTTCGAGCCGGTGAGGATGGCCACCCACTTGTAGAGCGTGCCCTGCTGGCTGTCCGGCACCAGGAGCTTGATCGAGCTCTTGGCGCTCATCTTGTTGAGGTCCTTGGCGATGCCGGACAGCGCCTGGGCGCCCATCACCCAGGGCACCGTCAGCCAGGCGGCCGGCACCGTGAGCATCAGCAGGGCCAGCACCTGCAGGCCCAGGCCGAGGTTCATGGTGCGGTTCAGGCCCAGGCGCGCGCCGAGGTAGCCACCAACCAGGTTGGTGACCACGCCGAAGATCTCGTAGAACAGGAACAGCGCGGCGATCTGCAGCGGCGTGTAGCCCAGGCTGTGGAAGTGCAGTACCACCAGCATGCGCAGGGCGCCGTCGGTGAGGGTGAAGGCCCAGTAGTTGCCGGTGACCAGCAGGTACTGGCGGACTTCCGCAGACAGGGCTGACAACGCCTTCATGATCGCCGATTACCCCGCCGCGCCGACCAGTCGCGCCAGCTCCACCGCGCGGTTGGCGTAGCCCCACTCGTTGTCGTACCAGGCGTAGACCTTCACCTGGGTGCCATTGACTACCAGGGTCGACAGCGCATCGATGATCGAGGAGCGCGGGTCGGTACGGTAGTCGATGGACACCAGCGGGCGCTCCTCGTAGCCGAGGATGTTCTTCAGCGGGCCCTCGGCCGCCGCCTTGAGCAGCGCGTTGACCTCCTCGGCGCTGGTCGCGCGCTCGACCTCGAACACGCAGTCGGTCAGCGAGGCGTTGGCCAGCGGCACGCGCACGGCATGGCCATTCAGCTTGCCGCGCAGCTCGGGGAAGATCTCAGCAATCGCCGTGGCCGAGCCGGTGGTGGTGGGGATCAGACTGAGCCCTGAGGCGCGGGCGCGGCGCAGATCCTTGTGCGGCGTGTCGAGGATGCTCTGGGTGTTGGTCAGGTCGTGGATGGTGGTGATCGAACCGTGGCGGATGCCCAGCGCTTCGTGGATCACCTTGACCACCGGCGCCAGGCAGTTGGTGGTGCAGGACGCCGCCGTGACGATGCGGTGCTGCGCCGGATCGAACAGCTGCTGGTTGACGCCCATCACCACGTTCAGCGCGCCCGGCTCCTTGACCGGCGCACAGACCACCACGCGCTTCACGCCCTGCTCCAGATAGCCCTGCAGCACGGCGACCGTCTTCATCTTGCCGCTGGCTTCGAGCACCAGGTCGCAGCCGCTCCAGTCGGTGTCGGCGATGGCCTTGTTGGCCGTCACGCGGATGCGCTTGCCATTGATCACCACGGCGTCGCCGTCGCTGCCCGCCTCGTGCTGCCAGCGGCCGTGCACCGAGTCGAAGTTCAGCAGGTGGGCATGGGTGGCGGCGTCGCCGGCCGGATCGTTGATCTGCACGAACTCCAGCTCGGGCCAGTCCCAGGCCGCGCGCAGGGCCAGGCGGCCGATGCGGCCGAAGCCGTTGATGCCTACTTTGATGGTCATGTCGGTGACTCCGTCAGTGGGTCGCGTCGAACTGGTTGATCCAGTCGCGGTGTGCGGGGTGTTGAATGGCCCTGGGGCGCAGGGCCTGCACCAGGGCGATGGCCTGGTCACGGGGCAGACCGGCCTCGATCAGGAGGCGCACGGCGATCAGCCCGGTACGCCCGGAACCGCCCTTGCAGTGAATGGCCAGCGACTGACCGGCGCGCAGTTGCTCGAGCATCGCCTGGCGGGAAGCCTTCCAGCCCTGGGCGAAATCCTCCTGCGGCACCTGCTCGTCGGCCACCGGCAGGTGGTACCAGGCGAGGCCCAGGGCCTCGCAGTGCTGGGCAATCCGCTCGGCGCCATTGGCATCCAGCTCGGCCTGCGGCATCAGGGTGATGACCGCCGAAGCGCCGGCTTGCTTGAGCACCGCCAGCGCCGCCGCGAGCGAAGTGTCCTTGGTGCCTGGGCAGGGCGTGAAGATCAGCTTGCCGGGCAGGCCGGGGATATCGAGCAGGTCGTAGGGATGGCTCATCTAGGGGGTTTCCTTCGATCAGAGGGCGCGCTGGTTGACGCGCCTGGAAAGCTCTTGTGCCGATTCCTTGCGTTCGGAGTAGCGATCGACCAGGTAGTCGGAGCGGTCGCGCAGCAGCAGAGTGAACTTGACCAGCTCCTCCATCACGTCCACCAGGCGGTCGTAGAAGGCGGACGGCTTCATCCGGCCGTCCGCGTCGAACTCCATGAAGGCCTTGGGCACCGAGGACTGGTTGGGGATGGTGAACATGCGCATCCAGCGCCCCAGCACGCGCAGCTGGTTGACCACGTTGAACGACTGCGAGCCACCGCAGACCTGCATCACCGCCAGGGTCTTGCCCTGGGTCGGACGGATCGCGCCCATGGCCAGCGGCACCCAGTCGATCTGCGCCTTGAACACGGCCGTCATCGCGCCGTGGCGTTCGGGCGAGCACCACACCTGGCCTTCCGACCACTGCATCAGCTCGCGCAGCTCCTGCACCTTGGGATGGCTGTCCGGCGCATCGTCCGGCAGCGGCAGGCCGCGCGGGTCGAAGATGCGCGTCTCGGCGCCGAAATGCTGCAGCAGGCGGGCCGCCTCCTCGGTCAGCAGGCGGCTGAACGAGCGCTCGCGGGTGGAGCCGTAGAGCAGCAGGATACGCGGCGGGTGGGCCGATGCCGACTCGACGGCCAGCTTGTCCGGCGCTGGCAGGTCGAGCAGCTCGGCATCGATGTTGGGCAGATCGTTGTGCATGGCATTCATCCCCTGGGGAGTTAGAGAGGGCCGCGGCGGAGCGCTTGGCCCCTGGGCGCGACGGCGGGCAAGGCCGGCAGAGCCACGGCGCGGGCCTCAGTCACAGACCAACTTGCGCCCCGGTCGCCCACGCATCTGCCAGAGGCGCTGCACGTCCTGGCGCAGCCATTCGGCATTGCTGTCGAGCGTCTGCTTGAGGATCTCGCCGACCCATTGCGGCAACTGCGGGTGCAGGCGGTAGTACACCCACTGGCCATGGCGACGATCCTCCAGCAGGCCGCAGCCGCGCAGCAGGGCCAGGTGGCGGGAAATCTTCGGCTGGGCCTGTTCGAGCGCCGCGGTCAGCTCGCAGACACAGAGTTCCTGTTCCAGGGTCACGAGCAGCGCGATGCGTGCGCGGGTCTCGTCGGCCAGACACTTGAAGACCTCGGTAGGCGACAGCAGGTCGCCGCCTACGGCCGCCGGGGCGGGCTTGCTCTTGATCAGCACGAACATCTTTATCCGCTCGTGGATCTCATGCAGGGTCTTGCGGTAGGCGTCTTTCTGCGTGCTGGTCGCCGGGTCGGCGAAGTTCCAGGCGATGTACTCGCCGGCGCCCGGCAGGGCCAGACATTCCAGGGCGGACTTGTCGCACAGGGTGATCACGTAGTCGAAGGGCTCACCCGCGACCTGCTCGATGGACTTGCTGAACAGCCCTGCGGTGGAGATGCCAAGCTGCTCCAGCGCGCTGCGGGCGCGATCATCCACTTGCGTGGGCGCGCTCCCTGCACTGCAGGCCTCGAAGTGCTCCGAGTCGATGTGGCGCAACAGCGCCTCGGCCATCTGCGAGCGCGACGAGTTGGCCACGCAGAGGAAGAGGACACGCTTTTTCTGGCTCATGTTGATGTCTGTCAAAGGTGAACGGGAGCGAATATATTATTTTGCGAATATTCGGTAAAGCATATGTTCTGCATACCCCGCACAGACAACGGAGACAGGCGACAGAGATGAGCAACCCCTGCGAACTCGCGACCAGACAGAACGCCGGCGCACCCCTCGGCGCTTTCGAACGCTACCTGAGCCTGTGGGTGTTTCTTTGCATAGTGGCGGGCACCGTGCTCGGCCTGGCCTTGCCCGAGGCCGCGCAGGCGGTCGGTGCGCTGGAGGTGGCGCAGGTCAACATCCCGGTCGGCCTGCTGATCTGGGTGATGATCATCCCCATGCTGATGAAGATCGACTTCGCGGCACTGCATGAAGTGCGCGAACAGAAGGCAGGCATGGCCGTCACCCTCTTCATCAACTGGGCGATCAAACCGTTCTCCATGGCGCTGATCGGCTGGCTGTTCATCAAGGTGCTGTTCGCCGACTGGCTTCCGCCCGGGGAACTGGACAGCTACATGGCGGGGCTGATCCTGCTGGGCGCCGCACCCTGCACGGCGATGGTGTTCGTGTGGAGCAACCTGTGCAGCGGCAATGCCAACTTCACCATCACCCAGGTGGCACTCAACGACCTGGTGATGGTGTTCGCCTTCGCCCCCATTGTCGCCCTGCTGCTCGGCGTCTCGTCGATCCCGGTGCCCTGGGACACCCTGCTGCTCTCGGTGGCGATGTACATCGTCATCCCGCTGGCCATCGCCCAACTGCTGCGCGCCCGGCTGCTCGGGCGGGGCCGGGAGGTCTTTGAGCGGGCCCTGGCGAAGATCTCGCCCTTCTCGATCGTCGCGCTGCTGGCCACCCTGGTGCTGCTGTTTTCCTTCCAGGGCAAAGCCATCATCGAACAGCCCCTGGTGATCGGCATGCTCGCCCTGCCGATCCTGCTGCAAACGCTGTTCATCGCCGCCCTGGGCTACCTTCTCAACCGCAGCCTCAGGGTGCGGCATGACGTGGCCGGCCCCTCGACCATGATCGGCGCGTCCAACTTCTTCGAGCTGGCGGTGGCCGTGGCCATTGTGCTCTACGGCTTCGAGTCCGGCGCGGCGCTGGCCACGGTCGTCGGGGTGCTGATCGAGGTCCCGCTGATGCTCTGGCTGGTGCGCATGGTCAACAACAGCCGCGCCTGGTACGAGCGCGCCCTGCCACGCAGCTGACGGGGAAGCAGCGAACGCGGGCGCACCGCGAATGGCAGACCCAGAACGCAAAAGCCCCGAAAACTTTTCAGCTTTCGGGGCTTTTGCAATAGGGTCTGGCGGTGAGGGAGGGATTCGAACCCTCGATACGGTTTCCCGTATACACACTTTCCAGGCGTGCTCCTTCAACCGCTCGGACACCTCACCGGATCTCGGCGAACCAGTCTGGTCCGTCGAGGCGCGCTAATGTAGCCGCAGGCTTTTCCGAATGCAAACTTTTTTTCAGGCGATTCATGCGCTTATGCGGAGTGCTGGGTATCGACGTCCGGCTTCTCGAAGCGCCTGGCGCCAAACAGCAGAAAGCCGATAGAGACGAACAGGCTGAACAGGAACAGCTGCAGCACGCCGGTCGGGCTGTGGCTGGCGGGGCTGATGGACAGCAGGGTCAGGACGATCAGCGACAGCAGCGGCGCGAGCCGAAGCAAAAATGGCAGCAGGCGGGGCATGACAGGGACTCCTCGGGTTCGCCGCCAAGCTAAGCCACGGCCCGCTACCGCGGCCAGTTGGCCTTGCCGATGGCGCCGATAGGTGAAGGCCGACGGACGGATGACCCTGCGGTCAGCCAAAGCGCTTTACCCCCGGCCTCGCGCTGGGTAACGTCAGCGCCACTTCCAGCCACTCCGCACTAGGATTTGCGCCATGAGCGACCTGATCAGCTACCAACTCGAAGACGGCATCGCCACCCTGACCCTCAACAACGGCAAGGTGAACGCCATTTCCCCGGACGTGATCGCCGCCTTCAATGCCGCCCTGGACCAGGCCGTGCAGGATCGCGCCGTGGTCATCATCACCGGCCAGCCGGGCATCCTCTCCGGAGGCTACGACCTCAAGGTCATGACCTCCGGCCCGCAGAACGCCGTGGCTCTGGTCACCGCCGGCTCCACCCTGGCCCGCCGCATGCTGGCCCACCCCTTCCCGATCATCGTCGCCTGCCCGGGCCACGCCATCGCCAAGGGCGCCTTCATCCTGCTCTCGGCCGACTACCGCATCGGCGTGGAAGGCCCGTTCAACATCGGCCTGAACGAAGTGCAGATCGGCATGACCATGCACCACGCCGGCATCGAGCTGGCCCGTGACCGCCTGCGCAAGTCCGCCTTCCACCGTTCGGTGATCAACGGCGAGATCTTCAACCCCGAGAGCGCCGTGGACGCCGGCTTCCTCGACAAGGTGGTGCCGGCCGAGCAGCTGATGGCCACTGCCGTGGCTGCCGCCCAGCAGCTGAAGAAGATCAACATGACCGCGCACAAGAACACCAAGCTGAAGGTGCGCAAGGCCCTGCTGGAAACCCTGGACAAGGCCATCGAGCTGGACCAGCAGCACCTCGGCTGACCCCACACTTGCCACCACGAGCCCGGCCCCGCGCCGGGCTCGTGCTTTATGCGGTGAACGCCGGCCATCGGCGGATAAATACCCAGTAATAACCTCTGATCGGAGTCGATTGCGCCGAAGCTGTGCACGCCCGTACACTGCGCGCCTTTTTTGTCTGCCTGAAGGCCTACCGATGCTTTTCCTCGCGCGCATGTTGTTGATGGGCCTGCATTTCCTCCTCGCCGGCGTACTCGGCCTGGTGCTCGGCCTGTGCCGCCCGTTCAACCCGGACAACAGCCGCCTGTGCGCGCGCCTGTACTCGCTGCCGGCCCTGTGCCTGCTGCGCCTGAAACTGAAGGCGGAGGTCAAGAGCCTGTTCGGCCAGGAGCAGGCCTGCGTGGTCATCGCCAACCACCAGTCCAACTACGACCTCTACGTGCTCGGCCGCGTGGTGCCGCCGCGCACCGTCAGCATCGGCAAGAAAAGCCTGAAGTGGATCCCCTTCTTCGGCCAGCTCTACTGGCTGGCCGGCAACGTGCTGATCGAGCGGGGCAATGCGCGCCAGGCCAAACAGGCCATGCTGCAGACCACCGAGACCCTGCAGAGCCGCGACACCTCTATCTGGGTCTTCCCGGAAGGCACGCGCAACCTCGGCAAGGGCCTGCTGCCGTTCAAGAAAGGCGCCTTCCAGATGGCCATCGCCGCCGGCGTGCCGATAGTCCCGGTGTGCGTCAGCAACTATGCCGGGCGCCTCAAACTCAACCGCTGGAACAGCGGCAAGGTGCTGATCCGCTCGCTGCCGGCCATCCCCACCCTGGGCCTGACCCTGGACGACCTGCCGCAGCTAATGGAACGCTGCCAGCAAGTGATGCGCGAGTGCATCGAGCAGCTCGACCAACAGCTGGCCAAGGCCTGACAGCGTCTCTGCAGGGCAGGTGGCGCTGGGTTAAGCTGCGCCATCGCCATGCAGAGGACGCCCCATGGGTCAGATCGTTGCCGCCGCGGCCTACCACCGTGGCAGGAAAGTCGCCGATATCGCCCTCGATGAGGGCCGCCAATGGTCCAGCCAGGCCGGGCACTTCGTCTGGATCGGCCTGCGCGACCCGGACAGCAGCCAGCTGCACACCCTGCAGGAGCAGTTCAACCTGCACGAGCTGGCCATGGAAGACGCCATCGCCCAGCACACCCGGCCCAAGCTGGAAATCTTCGGCGACGCCCTGTTCATGGTGCTCTACTCGCCGATCCGCCAGAACGGCCACCTGGAATTCGTCGAGACCCAGCTGTTCGCCGGCAAGGGCTATGTGATCAGCGCCCGCTACGGCGACTCGGCCCCCTACTCCACCGTGCGCCAGCGCTGCGAGGCGCGCCCGCTGCTGCTGGAGCACGGCGAGGACTTCGTGCTCTATGCCCTGCTGGCCTTCGTGATCGAGAACTACCGGCCGCTGCTGGACTGCATCCACGGCGAACTGGAAGACATCGAGGAGACGGTACTCGGCCGACCGCTGCAGCAGGCCGACGTGGAACGCATCCACGGCCTGCGTCGTGACCTGCTGCGCCTGCGCCGGCAGGTCGCGCCGATGGCGGAAATCTGCAAGGAGCTGCAGCAGCTGGAGTTCCCGTTCATCGACAAGCACATGCGCCCGTACTTCCGCGACATCGCGATCCACGTCAACCGCCTGCTGGAAGACCTCACCGGGCTGCGCGAGATGGCCGACCACGCCATCGAGATCGGCCTTCTGCTGGAGGCCTCCCGGCAGAGCGTGACGCAACGCAAGTTCGCCGCCTGGGCGGCGATCCTGGCCTTCCCCACCGCGGTGGCGGGCATCTACGGGATGAACTTCGACTACATGCCGGAACTCACCTGGCACTACGGCTACTTCGCCGTGCTCGGCGTCATCGGCCTGGGCTGCGCGGGGCTGTTCGCCAACTTCAAGCGCATGGGCTGGCTGTAGCGACCCAAGGCGCGCGGGCTGGCCGCGGCGCGGCGCACCCCGCGCCGGGACCTCAGGCGGCCTGCACGCCCTTCTTGCCCTGGGCCACGAAGCGCATCATCCACTCGGCCACGGCGGTGCCCTGGTGGTCATGCACCAGGCTTTCCACGGCCTGGCTGTAGACCGGCTCGCCGATGCACTTCTGGCGGATGTCGAGCAAGGCACGCGAGTAGTCGTGGACGAACTCCGGGTGGCCCTGGAAGCACAGCACCTGGTCCTCGATGCAGTAGGCCGCCACCGGGCAGAACTCGCTGGAGGCCAGCAGGGTGGCGTTCTCCGGCAGGGCGGTGACCTGGTCCTGGTGGCTGATCAGCAGGGTCAGCTCCTCCAGCGCCGGGCTCATCCACTGCGGCCGCTGCTTCACCTCGTAACGGTGGATGCCCACGCCCCAGCCCTGGCTCGCGCGCTCGGCGCGGCCGCCGAGCAGCAGGGCCAGCAGCTGGTGGCCGAAGCAGATGCCGAGCAGCTTGTCGCCGTTCTCGTAACGCTGCAGCAGGTAGTCCTTGAGGGTCTGGATCCACGGGTCGCTGCCGAAGGAGTCGGCCTTGCTGCCGGTCACCAGGTAGGCGTCGTAGCGCTCGCTGTCTGCCGGATAGTCGCCCTGCACCACGTTGAACACCTCGAAGCGCGCCGCCAGCGGCTGCTGGGCGAACAGGCGCTCGAACATGCGGCCGTAGCCCTGGTATTGGTCGATCAGTTCGGGGCGGAGTACATCGGTTTCCAGAATGCAGATGCGCAGTGACATTGAGCGGATTACCTGAAGCGGCCGAGGGGTTGTGGAAGAGACGTTTAGCGTGCATCGAAGGGTCACCAAACGCAACAGCGACGGGGCATTCAGGCGATATCCGGCAATCATCAGCGGCCTTGATAGCTACCATGCCCACCATTCACTTCTGTCGATGGGCCGGCTCGGCAAAGATGCAGCCGTGCCCACCCACCACAGAGGAGTCACCCCATGAGCAGCTTCGCCGCCATCGCCAGCCTGATCGCCACCTCTGCTTTTCATAGCAGTGCCGCGGCCACCAACCACCAGGCCCATCCGGCCGCCGGGCGCCGCTGAGGCGCCGAGGAGTCCAGCATGTCCATCACCGAAGCCTTCGCCAGCCGCAACAGCTACGGCGTGACCTACGTCAGCCTGGACGACACCGGCCTGCACTTCGAGTCCGAAGCGGCCGTGCACATGGCCGACGGCAGCCTGCTGACCCTGCGCATGCCCACCCGGCACAGCGAGAAGCTAGATATCCACGCCCTGCTCTGCCAGCAGTACGGCGGCAAGCTGGCCGCCTGAGCCACCTCAGGGGATGGCCAGGCGCGCCGCCAGCTCGTCGCCCAGGTGACGGGCGAGAATGCGCCGCCAGCTGCCATCACCACGCATCGCCGCGAAGGCCTGGCGCATCTCCTGGCCCAGCGCCGGAGCATCGGCCAGCACCGGACTGCCGGCGATATAGCTGAGGGTCGAGGCCACCGGCTCACCGGTCTGCATGCTATCGGCCGCATAGCCGAGCGAGCGCCACAGGTAGTGCACGCGCAGATCGATCTCATACCAGGCCAGCACCCGCCCGCCATGCAGCATGCGCGCCGCCTGCTGCGGATCGGTCACCTCCACCACCGTCTGCCCGGCCTGCCTCAGCGCCAGCGCCTCCTGGGCCCTGGGTGTGCCGCCCATGACCACCAGCGGGCCGGCGGCCAGCGCCTCGCCCAGGCTGTCGAAGCGGCGCCGCGGGCTGGCCAGCACATAGGAAGTCGGCAGCACCTCCAGCAGCCAGACGAAGCCCGGCTCGCGCTCGGCCGTGCGCCCCAGGTTGAGCACTATGCCGCGGGGATCGTCGGCTACCTCCAGCTGCACCCGCTTCCACGGCACGCTGTGGTAATGGCATTCGCGCTGCAGGCGCCGGCACAGCTCGGCCATCAGGTCGCCGAACAGGCCGCGATTGTCCGGCTTGTCGTCGGCGAAGGGCATCTGCCCCTGGCCGACGTAGACGTTCAGGGCGTCCGCGCCGAAGGCCGGGCCGTGTGCCAGCAGCAGGCCCGCCAGCAGTAACGCTGCGATTTCCCTTCGTCTGCTCACGCTCCGCCCTGCTCCCCCGATGGCCTGTAGGCCAAGACTGACAGAATCCCGCGCAAAGCAAAACCGGCCACGAGGGCCGGTCTTGCGGGTTGCAGGGATGCTTCTGACTCAGAAGCCCTCGCCTTTCGCGGCCTTCTCCAGCAACAGCGCCGGCGGCAGGAAGCGCTCGCCGTACTGCTCGGCCAGGTACTGGGCGCGGGCGACGAAGTCCTTCACCCCGTACTGGTTGATGAACTGCAGCGCCCCGCCGGTCCAGGCGGCGAAGCCGATGCCGAAGATCGAGCCGATATTGGCGTCCGCGACGGACTTCAATACGCCCTCCTCCACGCAGCGCACCGTCTCGATCGCCTGGATGAACAGGATGCGGTCGCGCACGTCCTCCTGGGAGATCTGCGCATCGGCCTTCTCGAAGCGCGCCTTCAGCTCTGGCCACAGGTGCTTCTTGCCACCCTCGGGGTAGTCGTAGAAGCCACCACCGGCGGCCTTGCCCGGGCGCTTGTATTCCTTGAGCATCAGGTCGATCACGGCGAACGCCGGATGCTCGGGGATGCTCTTGCCCTCGGCGGCGAGGTCGGCCACGGTCTGCTTGCGGATATGGTCCATCAGGCTCATCGACACTTCGTCGCTGATCGCCAGCGGGCCCACCGGCATGCCGGCCTTGCGCGCCTCGGCCTCGATCATCGCCGCGCTGACGCCTTCGCCGAGCATGGCGATGCCCTCGTTGGTGAAGGTGCCGAACACCCGCGAGGTGAAGAAGCCGCGGCTGTCCTCGACCACGATCGGGGTCTTCTTGATCTGCAGCACGTAGTCGAAGCCACGCGCCAGGGTCTCGTCGCTGGTCCTGGCGCCGCGGATGATCTCCACCAGCGGCATCTTGTCGACCGGGCTGAAGAAGTGCAGGCCGATGAACTTGTCCTGCTTCTGCACCGCGGTGGCCAGGCCGGTGATCGGCAGGGTCGAGGTGTTGGAGGCGATCACCGCATCGGGCAGCGCGGCAGCCTCGGCGGCGGCATTGACCTTGGCCTTGAGACTGCGATCCTCGAACACCGCCTCGATGATCAGGTCGCAGCCGGCGAAGTCGGCGTCACTGGCGGTCGGCTTGATACGGGCGAGGAAGGCGTCGCGCTTCTCCGCCGTCATGTGGCCACGGCTGACCTTCTTGTCGAGCAGCTTGGCCGAGTAGGCCTTGCCCTTCTCCGCCGCCTCGACGGACACGTCTTTCAGCACCACCTCGATGCCCGCGGCGGCCGACACATAGGCGATGCCCGCGCCCATCATGCCGGCGCCGAGCACGCCGACCTTCTTCGTCACGTACTGCGGGAAGCCTTGCGGGCGCGAGCTGCCGGCGTTGATCTCGTTCAACTGGAACCAGAAGGTGCCGATCATGTTCTTCGCCACCTGGCCGGTGGTCAGCTCGGTGAAGTAGCGCGCCTCGATGATCTGCGCGGTGTCGAAGTCGACCTGGGCGCCCTCGACGGCGGCGCACATGATCTTCTCCGGCGCCGGGAAGCAGCCCTTGGTCTTGTCACGCAGCACGCTCGGCGCGATGGCCAGCATCTGCGCGACGTTCGGCGAGCTCGGCGTGCCGCCGGGAATCTTGTAGCCCTGCACGTCCCACGGCTGCTTGGCGCTCGGATTGGCGGCAATCCAGGCGCGCGCCTTGCTCAGCATCTCCTCCGGAGTGGCGGCGATATCGTGGATCAGACCGGCCTTGAGCGCGGCATCCGGGCGTACCTTCTTGCCTTCGGCCAGGTACGGCAGGGCCTTCTCCAGGCCCAGCAGGCGCACCATGCGCACCACGCCGCCACCGCCCGGCAGCAGGCCGAGGGTCACTTCCGGCAGGCCCAGCTGCACGCTGGAATTGTCCAGGGCGATGCGGTGGTGGCAGGCCAGGCAGATTTCCCAGCCACCGCCCAGGGCGGCGCCGTTGATCGCGGCCACCACCGGCTTGCCCAGGGTCTCCAGGCGGCGCAGCTGGCCCTTGATAGTGAGGATCATGTCGTAGAACGGCTTGGCGTCGGCCTTGGTGACCTTGATCAGCTCATTGAGGTCGCCGCCGGCGAAGAAGGTCTTCTTCGCCGAGGTGATGATCACCCCGGCGATGGCGTCCTTCTCGGCTTCCAGGCGCGCCACGGTCTGGCCCATGGCCTCGCGGTACACCGCGTTCATGGTGTTGGCGCTCTGGCCGGGCATGTCGATGGTCAGGACGACGATATTGTCCTGGCCCTTTTCGTAACGGATGGCGTCAGTCATTTTTCTTATCTCCGCCTCAAACTCTTTCAATAATCGTCGCGATACCCATGCCGCCACCGACACACAGCGTGGCCAGGCCGTAGCGCAACTCGCGCTTCTCCAGCTCGTCGAGCAGGGTGCCGAGAATGGCGCAGCCGGTGGCGCCCAGCGGGTGGCCCATGGCGATGGAGCCGCCGTTGACGTTGACCTTGCTCTCCGGCACGCCCATGTCCTTCATGAACTTCATCACCACCGAGGCGAACGCCTCGTTGACCTCGAACAGGTCGATGTCCTCCACCGACAGCCCGGCCTTGGCCAGCGCCTTGCGCGTGGCCGGCGCCGGGCCGGTGAGCATGATCGTCGGGTCGGTGCTGGTCACCGCGGTGGCGACGATGCGCGCACGCGGCTTGAGGCCCAGCTCCTTGCCCTTGGCTTCGGAGCCGATCAGCATCAGCGCCGCGCCGTCGACGATGCCGGAGCTGTTGCCCGGCGTGTGCACGTGCTCGATGCGCTCGACGTGCGAGTACTTGCGCAGGGCGGTGGCGTCGAAGCCCATCTGCCCCATCATCTCGAAGCTCGGCTTGAGCTTGCCCAGGCCCTCCAGGGTGGAATCGCCGCGGATGAATTCGTCGTGATCAAGCAGGACGATACCGTTCTGGTCGGTGACCGGGATCAGCGACTTGGCGAACGAGCCATCCTTGCTGGCGCGCGCTGCCTTCTGCTGCGAGCGCAGGGCAAAGCTGTCGACGTCGCTGCGGCTGAAGCCTTCGAGGGTGGCGATCAGGTCCGCGCCCACGCCCTGCGGCACGAAGTTGGTGTGCAGGTTGGTCGCCGGGTCCATGGCCCAGGCGCCGCCGTCCGAGCCCATGGGGATGCGCGACATGGACTCGACGCCGCCGACCACCACCAGGTCCTCGAAGCCCGAGCGCACCTTCATCGCGCCCATGTTCACCGCCTCCAGGCCCGAGGCGCAGAAGCGGTTGAGCTGCACGCCGGCCACGCACTCGGCCCAGTCGGCGGCCAGCACGGCGGTCTTGGCGATGTCGGCACCCTGGTCGCCCACCGGGGTCACGCAGCCCAGCACCACATCGTCGACCTGGGCGGTGTCCAGGCGGTTGCGCTGCTCCAGGGCCTTGAGCAGGCCGACCACCAGGTCCACCGGCTTGACGCTGTACAGCGCGCCGTCCTTCTTGCCCTTGCCGCGCGGGGTGCGCACGGCGTCGAAAATATAAGCTTCGGTCATGACGTCCTCGGTACATGGCAACGGCGGATGCCGGATGGCCTAACCTTAATCCCGTGCCCAGTGGACTCAATGACCGATGCGCTCAGGCCCATTGACCGTTGGGCTCAGACGAGCGGTCGTCCAGCCACTGCGCATCCCGCGCCAGGCCGCGAGCTGTCTGGCTCAGGGGCCGCGCCTCGGGGAAAGGCCCCAGGCAATAACTACGTGATTCTGCCGATGCCGCGCTAGAAACGAAGTTGTCTAAGCTGAGTGTGACGAGGCCCCTAGGATTAACCGTGCAAGGTGCCGCCGCCGGGTTCTGCCGGGGCGGTTTTTTTGTCCGCGCCACGGTGCCAGGCCCCGTCCTGCGAAGCTCTGCAGGCCACTGGCCAAAACACCAACAAGAACAAAGGCAGTAGCATCATGTTCAAACAAGCCAAGTACCGGCAGGCGACCCTGATCGTCCTTGCCACCGCCGTCATCCTGATCCTGCCCAACGTGACTCGTCTGGTCGGCTGATCATTCTTCTCCGCCGTGGCCCGATGCCGTAGCGCTCGGGCCACGGAACAACCCCCGCAGAGACTGTGCTAGCGTGAGCCTTGAACGCCTCACGAGGTCTTTGCCATGCGCCATTTCCTGCTCTGCCTCGGCCTTGCGCTGAGCCCGCTGGCCGCCCAGGCCGGCGACATCGACTCCACCGCCGCCCTGCACGCCCTGGCCCAGCCCGGCGCCGTGCTGATTGACGTGCGCACCGCGGACGAATTCGCAAGCGGCGCCCTGCCCGGCGCCACCCTGATTCCCCACGGCGACATCGCCGCGCGCATCGCCGAAGTGGCGCCGGACAAGAACACCCCGGTGGTCCTCTACTGCCGCAGCGGCCGCCGTTCCAGCATCGCCCAAGACGAGCTGCAGGCGCTGGGCTACACCCAGGTGATCAACGCCGGCGGCTACGACCAGTTCAAGCTGGCCCGCGACAACCAGAGCGAGGGCCCCGCATGCACCAACTGTTGAGCCGCCTGCTGCTGGGCGCCGCCCTGCTCGCTCCCTTTGCCCACGCCGCCGAACTCAAGCTGGAACTGCCGCAGGGCAGCCGCAGCTGGAGCACCGAACAACTGCTGAGCCACCCGCAGGCGCAGCAGATCGAGATCGCCGCCGACGTGGCCTACAAGCGCGCCATGCAGTACCGCGCCGTGCCGCTGGTCGCCCTGCTCGACGGCGTGCAGCCCGGCGACCACCTGCAGGCCGTGGCCCTGGATGGCTTCGCCGCCGAACTGCCCGCCGCCCCACTGCTCAGCACCAAGGGCGCCCGCGCCTGGCTGGCGGTGGAAGACCCGGCCCAGCCCTGGCCGGCGCTGTCCAAGAACAAGCCCAGCGCCGGCCCCTTCTACCTGGTGTGGCAGAACCCCGAGGCGGCGCAGATCGGCCCGGAGCAGTGGCCGTTCCAGGTTTCCACTTTCCGCCTGCTGGCGCCGGTGGCGCAGCGCTTCCCGGCGCTGCTGCCGGCGGCGGATGCCAGTGCCGAGGTGCAGGCCGGGTTTGCGGTGTTCCAGAAGAACTGTCTGGCCTGTCACCGCCTGAATGGCGCTGGGGATTCGCAGTTCGGGCCCGATCTGAATATTCCGCATAACCCGACGGAGTATTTCGCGGGGGATTTTTTGCGGCAGTACATTCGGGACCCGCAGAGCCTGCGGAGGTGGCCGCAGGGGCGGATGCCGGGGTTTAGTGAGGCGGTTTTGAGTGATAGGGAGTTGGGGGAGTTGATTGGGTATTTGGGGCATATGGCGGGGCGGAAAGGCCACCACAAGTAGCATTACCGCTGAGCATGAAAAGACAGCCTTCTCTGCTACAGCTAAGTCTTTTACAAGCCAAAAGGTCTTGCCCTTAGGACACCAGAAAAGGGATTTGAAATGCCAACCGTGTTGAACAAGCTGACTATTGCCACCTTGCTACTTGTAGCCGCGATACTTGCGGCCATCGCCTTAGTAGCTGCGTCGTTAGCTCTGCTGGCCTATCTCGATACGACAGTACCGAATGCAGCATTTTTCAGGCTATGCCCCAGCAACTCACAAAGCGATTGCGTAGCTTTTACTTGGGCGCACCTGACAACCCTGTTCTGCTCCAGCTTATTTTCTGCGGGTCTCCTGGCTGCCTGGGGAGTCAGAAGATGGAAGAGAAACCTGAAAACTGACAATTGTAGGGCTGCAAATGAATAGCGCGCTGGAGCTAGGAAGCTTCATCAACTTTTTTGAGGTAGAACCCACCAGAACTCATGAAGCAGGCTGGTTCTATGGAGCGCATTTCGAGGCCCAAATAGGTGCTGACACCGTGCTCGCCACAGTGGCGCCAGATGAAGCAGAGTTCTTTATCGAGTGGCGCCAAGGCGAGCGAGTCCTACTCAAACTCAAGCTCGTCATGGTCACCGAGTGGATCTTTCAAACCCGCAATGGCAGAGAACAACTGTTCCTTAAAACAGCAACGGACCGCGAAGGCATTTGTGTCATCACCCTCAGACCGGAAGTGGCTGTAAATCTGGAACTGCAGTGGTGAGTAAGGGGACAGTTATGCGCTACGTCTCAGGGGAACATGTGGAACTGGGGGACTGCGTCATGCTGGAGCGTGGCCGTACAAAGGGGGTTGTACAGGCCATCATTGAAACCCCGGAGCAGATGGCCGAATGGGGAGTAGAGGAGCCCGGACTCTTACTAGATTCTGAGCCGTTCGGGCTGGTGTTCTGGCCCGAATCAGAGCCCTACGATCCGGTAATCTTCGTTTCACGGCAAACAGCCTAAATTTTCGCCCTTTCGCAGCAGTACGAAGCACTCGGCTCAACTGACCTTAGCTTTTCGCCCTTACGGCGAGTCACTTTCTCTTGTTTGCCCAAGAGAAAGTAACCAAAGAGAAGGGCACCCCGACATCCGGGTTTGGCGGCTGCGCCACCAAACTTCCCTCCTTCCGGTGCCGCTCCGGGGGCCGGCGTACAAGGGGCGTCCATGCCCCTTTACGCCTCTCGCCGCATCCATGCGGCTCGTCCCCCTACGCAACACCTCCACTCGGCCTCCTGACGGGGACTCGGGCTCCGAGGTGCCTGGTGGTTTTTCTCGGCGCTGCGCGCAGTGATCGTTCCCACGCTTTGCGTGGGAATGTTGCTGTTGGCGATCTGCGCCAGTTGTGGAATTTGGTTGCTGATGGCTTTAAACGGGGCGTTGCGGAATGGGTTCTCACGTAGAGCCTGGGAACCAGGCACAGAACTTTCAGGCAACTCCAAACGCCCCCTTCAGGAGGCCGAACGGAATCATTGCGGAAGGGGTTGAGCGGCATGGATGCCGCGAGAGACGCGATGGGCCAAGGATGGCCCTTCGCGGCGTGCCCCTGGAGCGATGATGGAGTGAGGGAACCCCGCCGCAGGCGGGGCCGGATGTCGGGGGCAAGCGTTTTTGGTTACTTTTTCCGCGACTGGAAAAAGTGACCCGCCCAGCAGGGCGGAACTGATGTTTCAACCAACACGCAAACGAGCAGCGGCACAGTTCCTATCGCGGCCAAGGCTGCTCCCACAAAGGCAAAAGCTCCCTCTCCCCCTACGCAGGCCGCCGCAAACAGACGAGGGGAGAAAAAGCGCGCCCTGCGCGCCACGCCTCACTGCTGTTGTTGCGTCTGCATCAACGCCGCCACATTCACCCGCGCATGCATCTGCTCCCCACCACCACCCCGACGCATCCCCCGTACCGGGCAGGCATCCAGATAATCCAGCCCCACCGCCAGCTTCAGATGCCGCTCCGGCCGCGCCAGCTCGTTGGTCACATCGAAGCTGTACCACGCTTCGCCCAGCCAGGCCTCGGCCCAGGCGTGGCTGGCCAGGTGGCCGCTGTCCTCGGTGTACAGATAGCCCGATACATAGCGCGACGGCACGCCCAGGCTGCGCGCACAGGCCAGGAAGGCATGGGTATGGTCCTGGCATACCCCGGCGCGGCCGGCGAAGGCCTCGGCGGCGGTGCTGTCCACCCGGGTGGCGCCCGGCGTATAGGGCATCTGCGCGTGCAGGCCGTGCATCAGGCCGATCAGGCCGTCGCGGTCGTTGCGCCCGGCGCTGCTGGTGCGGGCGAACTCGCGCAGGGCGTCGTCGGCCTGGGTCAGGCGGGTGCTGCGCAGGTACGGCAGCGGTGAGCGGGTGTCGCGCTCGGACTCGCAGTGCGGGTCTATGTCCACCTGGCCGCGCGCGCCGATCACCAGCGCCTCGTGCGGCTCGTCCAGGGTCAGTACATGCAGGATGTTGCCGTAGGGGTCGCGCTGCGCGCGCACCGGGCGCGGCAGGTCGAGCTGCCAGCTGATCACCCGCTGGCGCGCGCTCTCCTGCGGGGTCAGGCGCAGGTACTGGATGCTCGCGCGCACCTGGTCGTCGTAGTGGTAGGTGGTGTCGTGGCGGATCGAGAGTCTCATACGACCTCCAGATAGGACGTGTGGATGGCGCTGCCCAACTGCCTAACGAGCAGGATGAAATCGGTGAGCCAGGTGTGCAGGCCCTCATCGAGGACCTCGTCGATGCTGGTGTAGCGCAGGCGCGCGTCCAGTTCGGCGGCCAGGCGCTGGGCCGGGCGGCCGTTTTCGCCGGGCAGGCCGGCGAGCATCAGGTTGAGCTCCTCCATGCAGGCGCGCAGCGAGCGCGGCACTTCGGGGCGCAGCAGCAGCAATTCGGCGATCTTGCGGGTGCGCGGCGAGCCGCGGTAGATCTCGGTGAAGGACTCGAACGAGGACAGCGCACGCAGCAGCGCACTCCACTCGTAGTAGCCACGCGCCGAGGTGTCGCTGACTTCGTCGGCGGCCTCGCCGAGCATTTCGTAGCGCGCATCGAGCAGGCGCAGGGTGTTGTCGGCGCGCTCGATGAAGGTGCCCAGGCGGATGAAGCGATAGGCCTCGCCACGCATGATGGTGCCGAAGGTGGCGCCACGGAACAGGTGCGAGCGCTCCTTGACCCACTCGCAGAAGCGGCTGATGCCATAGCGGCCTAGGCCCTCGGCGGCGATGCCGCGCATCTCCAGCCAGGTGGCGTTGATGTTCTCCCACATGTCGGCGGTGATCCGTCCGCGCACGGCGTGGGCGTTGGCGCGCGCGGCCTGCAGGCAGCAATAGAGGCTCGCCGGGTTCTCCGCATCCAGGGCGAAGAAGTGCAGCATACGCTCGGCGTGCAGCTGGCCGTGGCGGGTCAGATAGTCGTCCAGGGTGCCGGTGATCAGCAGCGGCAGCGCCAGTTCGTCGAGGCCGTCGCCACAGCCGTCGTGCGGCATCAGCGACAGCGAGTAGCTGACGTCGAGCATGCGCGCGAGGTTCTCGGCGCGCTCTAGGTAGCGCGACATCCAGTACAGGTCGGAGGCAGTTCTCGAAAGCATGATCAGTCCTCCACCACCCAGGTGTCCTTGGTGCCGCCGCCCTGCGACGAGTTGACCACCAGCGAGCCCTCGCGCAGCGCCACACGGGTCAGGCCGCCGGGCACCAGGCGGGTTTCGCGGCCGGACAGGACGAACGGACGCAGGTCGATGTGGCGCGGCGCCACGCCGCTCTCGACGAAGGTCGGGCAGGTCGACAGGCACAGCGTGGGCTGGGCGATGTAGGCCGCCGGGTTGGCCTTGAGGCGCTCGCGGAACAGCTCGATCTCGGCCTTGGTGGCGGCCGGGCCGACCAGCATGCCGTAGCCGCCGGAGCCCTGGGTTTCCTTGACCACCAGCTCGG
Organism: Aquipseudomonas alcaligenes; assembly: GCF_003205495.1. Lineage (GTDB taxonomy): Bacteria > Pseudomonadota > Gammaproteobacteria > Pseudomonadales > Pseudomonadaceae > Aquipseudomonas > Aquipseudomonas alcaligenes_B. The sequence continues at coordinate 171,385 of NZ_QJRX01000005.1, forward strand.
GCAGGTGGGCCAACACATGGGACAGTTCCGCGGGCTTGCGGCACTGCCAGGTGGGCACGTTCTTGAGGATCGGCTCCTCGTCCAGGTAGAAGCGGATCATGTCGCCGACGTAGGGGTAGATCGACTTGTCGTCCGCCACCCCGGTGCCCACCGCGTTGGCCAGCACCACGTTGCCACTGCGGTAGGCGGCGAGCAGGCCGGGCACGCCGAGCATGGAGTCGGGGTTGAAGGCCAGCGGGTCGAGGAAGGCGTCGTCCAGGCGGCGGTAGATCACGTCTACCGGTTGCGGGCCGGCGGTGGTGCGCATGAACACCCGGTCGTCGCGCACGAACAGGTCGGCGCCTTCCACCAGCTCCACGCCCATCTCGCGAGCGAGGAAGGCGTGCTCGAAATAGGCGCTGTTGAAGCGCCCCGGGGTGAGCACCACCACGGATGGGTTGTCGATCGGGCTGGAGCTCTTCAGGGTGTCCAGCAGCAGGCTCGGGTAGTGGTCGATGGGCGCCACGCGCTGCTGGGCGAACAGCTCGGGGAACAGGCGCATCATCATCTTGCGGTCTTCCAGCATGTAGCTGACGCCGCTGGGCGTGCGCAGGTTGTCCTCCAGCACGTAGAAGCTGCCGTCGCCGTCGCGCACCAGGTCGACGCCGGCGATATGCGCATAGATGTCGCGGTGCAGGTCGAGGCCCTGCATGGCCAGCTGGTAGCCCTCGTTGGCCAGCACCTGCTCGGCCGGAATGATGCCGGCCTTGAGGATGCGCTGGTCATGGTAGAGGTCGGCGAGGAACAGGTTGAGCGCCTGCACGCGCTGGATGCAGCCGGCCTCGACGATGCGCCATTCGCTGGCGGGGATGCTGCGCGGGATGGTGTCGAAGGGGATCAGGCGCTCGGTGCCCTGTTCGTCGCCGTAGAGGGTGAAGGTGATGCCGGCGCGGTGGAACAGCAGGTCGGCTTCGCGGCGGCGCTGGGCCTGCACTTCGGCGGGCGTGTCGGCCAGCCAGCGGGCAAACTCCCGGTAGTGCGGGCGGACTGCGCCGCTCGCGTCGTACATCTCGTCATAAAAGGTGCGGGCCATGCCGTACTCCTTGTCACCCGGACAGGAGTGCCATCGCAAGGCCCGTGCCACGAAATTTATCGTTCTATTTCAATAACCTGTATGACAACCCCGAGATCCTCGCACCAATTCAGGGCAATATCGGGCGCCGCGCCGGCGGCCGCGCCCCAGGCCGTGGCAGCCTCTCTATGGGGTGCATAGGCAGCTTCGATTTCCCCTGCCGGCGGCGGCTGGGCAGACTGCACGGCATCGAACGGCGGCTGCATCAGGCCCGCCGCTTCGCAGATCGGCGCTCCCCTTCTGCCGATCGCTCCTGCTGGCCGCTCCTGCTCGAGCGGCCTTTTTTATGGCTGACTGAAAGTGCTAGCCCGGATGCAATCCGGGAAGCAGGCAGCGCCCTCCCCGGATTGCACCCGGGCTACGCCGCAGAATCCGTGTAGGAAAAATGCGCCACGCCGGGACAGATCAGACAGCCCGGGCCACCGCCGGCTCGCCGAAGGCCAGGTGCAGCCAGTGCTGGTAGAAGCCCTCGGCCACCCGGTTGAGGGCGCTGACCCGGTTCGGCAGGTCGGCCAGCATCTGGCGCAGGCCCTGCTGGCTGGCCTGGGTCTCGTCGAGCAGGTGCGACCAGTCGCGCAGCCAGTTCTCCACCACCTCCACCGTCACTTCGGGATGGCCCTGCAGGGCCAGCACCTTGTCGCCCCAGGCGAAGCCCTGGTTCGGGCACCAGGGGCTGGACAGCAGCCACTCGGCGCCAGGCGGCAGCTCGAAGGTGTCGCTGTGCCACTGGTACACGGGAAATTCGCGCGGCAGGTGCGCCAGCCAGGGGTTGCCGTTGTCGCGCCGCACCAGCGGCTGCCAGCCCACTTCGGTGTAGGGCATGCGGTGCACGGCCGCGCCGAGGGCCTTGGCAATCAGCTGGCCGCCCAGGCAATGGCCGATCAGGGGAATGTCGCGCCGGATGAAGTGGCGCAATGCGTCAATTTCCGCCCTGATCCAGGGCAGGTCGTCGTTCACGCTCATGGGGCCGCCCATCACCGCCACAGCACGGGGACGGTCGAGGTCGACGCGCGCCAGCTCGCCGAGGTCGGCGCGCAGCACGGTGAAATCGAGTTGCTGGGCCTGCAGGACGCTGGCCAGGTGACCCGGGGGACAATAATCGACGTGGGTCAGAATCAGGATGTCGGTCATGACTGCTCTCCGCTGTCCGCTTGCCAACGCAAGGCCCGTGCCGAAACACGGCCCCGCACCGGTCTGACGGACTTTTTATTTGCGAGCAGGCTAACCGAGGCCGGCATCGCCGGCTAGTGGCCCGCACGGCGAATGCGTGCGGGCCGCGCCGGGTCAGGGAATGCACACCCCCTGCTTGTCGCTCTGCGCCAGGTCCATCAGCTCGCGGTTGGCCACGGCGTACATGGCGTAGTCGGTGCCGGTGGCCGCGCGCAGTTCGGCGAGCATGGCCAGCCAGCGCTGCACCAGCGGCTTGTGCTGTTCCAGCCAGAAGGCCACGCGCTGCTCGATGTCCTTGGGCCCCTCGGCCATCTGCAGCACGGCGATGGTGATGGCGCGCTGCTGCCAGTCCAGGTCGTCGCGGAACGCCTCGCGGGCCAGGGCCTGCCAGTTGTTCTCCACCGGCAGGCCGGTGACCTGCTGCAGGTACCAGGACAGCTCCAGCGCGCCACCCACGGCGAAGTAGGCGGTGGCCACGTCCGCCGCCGGCTGGCCGGTGACGTCGGCAGCCTCGATGATCGGCAGCAGGGTGTACAGGTGGCTGGTGCCGGCGACCACGCGGGCCAGCTCCTCCGGCGCGCCGGCCTCGACGAAGCTCTGGTAGCGCGCCAGCCACTGCTCGCGGGCCGGACCTTCGAGCAGCTCGTCCAGGCGTCCGGCCAGCTCGGCCACGCGCGGGGCGAAGTGGCCGACGTCGCGGGCGGCGTCCAGATCCTCGCGGCGGCTGCGCAGGAACCAGCGGGTGGCGCGGCGGCCCAGGCGCATCAGCTCGTCCATCAGCTGCAGCTGCAGCTCGGCCGGCACCTTGTAGTCCAGCGCCTCGATCTGCTGCCACCAGTGCGGCAGGCGGAACACGTCGCGCACGATGACATAGGCGCCGGCGACGTTGGCCGCGCTCATGCCGGTGGACTCCTTCAGGCGCTGCACGAAGGTGATGCCCATGTGGTTGACCAGGTCGTTGGCGATCTGGGTGCTGACGATCTCGCGCTTGAGGCGGTGACGGCGCATGGCCTCGCCGAACTTCTGCGTCAGGCGCGCCGGGAAGGCGGTCTGCATCTCGCGGGCCAGGTAGTCGTCGTCCGGCACCAGGGATTTCAGCAGCGCTTCCTTGAGGTCGATCTTGCTGTAGGAGATCAGCACCGACAGCTCCGGCCGGGTCAGGCCGCGGCCGTTGGCGGCGCGCTCGTTGAGTTCGTCGTCGCTGGGCAGGAACTCCAGGGCACGGTCCAGCTTGCCGGCCGCCTCCAGCGCCGCCATCAGGCGCTTGTACTCCGGCAGGCGCTCGCGGGCGCGGCGCTCGGCCAGGGACAGGGCCTGGGTCTGCTTGTAGTTGTTGCCCAGCACCAGGTTGCCGACGTCGTCGGTCATCTCGGCCAGCAGCTTGTTGCGCTGCTTGCCGGTCATGTCGCCGGCGCCGACGATCTCGCCCAGGAGGATCTTGATGTTGACCTCATGGTCGGAGCAGTCCACGCCGCCGGCGTTATCGATGAAGTCGGTGTTGCTGGCGCCGCCATTGAGGCCGAACTCGACGCGGCCGAGCTGGGTCATGCCGAGGTTGCCGCCCTCGCCCACCACCTTGGCACGCAGTTCGTTGCCGTTGACGCGCAGGCCGTCGTTGGCCTTGTCGCCGACGTCGGCATGGCTCTCCTTGCTCGACTTGACGTAGGTGCCGATGCCGCCGTTCCACAGCAGGTCGACCGGCGCCTTGAGCAGCGCGTTGATCAACTCGGTGGGCGCCAGCTTGTCGGCCTGGATGTCGAAGCGCGCCTTCATCTGCGGGGTGATGGCGATGCTCTTGGCGCTGCGCAGGAAGATGCCGCCGCCCTCGGAGATCAGCTTGGCGTCGTAGTCGGCCCAGGACGAGCGCGGCAGGTCGAACATGCGCTTGCGCTCGACGAAGCTCTTGGCCGGGTCCGGATTGGGGTCGATGAAGATGTGCATGTGGTTGAACGCGGCGACCATCTGCAGCTTGTCCGACAGCAGCAGGCCGTTGCCGAACACGTCGCCGGCCATGTCGCCGATGCCGATGACGGTGATGCTGTCCTTCTGCACGTCGATGCCGCGCTCGCGGAAGTGGCGCTGCACGCTGACCCAGCCGCCCTTGGCGGTGATGCCCATGCCCTTGTGGTCGTAGCCGGCCGAGCCGCCGGAGGCGAAGGCGTCACCCAGCCAGAAGCCGTAGTCCAGGGCGATGCCGTTGGCGATGTCGGAGAAGGTCGCGGTGCCCTTGTCCGCCGCCACCACCAGGTAGGGGTCGTCCGGATCGTGGCGCACCACGCCTTCCGGCGGCACCACCTTGCCGTCCTTGAGGTTGTCGGTGATGTCCAGCAGGCCGCTGATGAAGATGCGGTAGCAGGCGATGCCCTCGGCCAGCACCTCGTCGCGGTTGCCGCCGAGCGGCAGCTTGCGCGGCACGAAGCCGCCCTTGGCGCCCATCGGCACGATCACCGCGTTCTTCACCTGCTGCGCCTTGACCAGGCCGAGTACCTCGGTGCGGAAGTCCTCCTCGCGGTCGGACCAGCGCAGGCCGCCGCGGGCGACGTCGCCGAAGCGCAGGTGCACGCCCTCGACGCGCGGGCAGTAGACGAAGATCTCGAACTTCGGCACCGGCCGCGGGATCTCCGGGATCAGCCGCGGGCTGAGCTTGAAGCTGAAGTAGTGCTTGGGCTGGCCGTCGGCACCGTTCTGGAAGAAGTTGGTGCGCAGGGTGGCCTTGATCAGGTCCAGGTAGCGCCGCAGGATGCGGTCCTCGTTGAGCACCGCGACGTTGTCCAGGGCGGCGAGGATAGCCTGCTCGAGCTTCTGCTGCTTGTCCTCCAGGTCCTCGGCGGACAGCTTGCGCGCCAGGTAGAAACGGGTGCGGAACAGGCGCACCAGTTCCTTGGCGATATCGGCGTGGTTGACCAGGGTGGCGGCGATGTAGCCGAGGTCGAAGCCCAGGCGGATCTGCTTGAGGTAGCGCGCGTAGGCACGCAGCAGCGCCACGTCGCGCCAGGGCATGGCGGCGGTCAGCACCAGGCGGTTGAAGCCGTCGTTCTCGGCCTCGCCGCTGACGATGTGGATGAAGGCGTCCTGCAGGGTCTCGTTGAGCTGCTGGATGTCGACGTCGACGCCTTCGGCGGTGGTGAAGGCGAAGTCGTGGATCCAGAACTCGCGGCCGTCGGCGCGGCGCAGCTTGTAGGGGAACTCGCCGAGCACGCGCAGGCCGAGGTTCTCCAGGATCGGCAGGACGTCGGACAGCGGCAGCGGCGTGTCGGCGTGGTACAGCTTGCAGTGCAGCTCCTGCTCGCCCTGGGTCAGCGGCTGGTAGAAGCTCATCACCAGCGGGCGCTCGTCGGACAGGCTGAGCAGGTGCTGCATGTCGACCACCGCCGAGTGCGGGGCGAAACGCTCGGTGTAGCCGGCCGGGAAGCCTTTCGGGAAATCGGCCAGGACGTTGGTGCCCTGGGCCTCGCCGAAGCTCTCGACGATCAGGCTGGCGTAGTCGTCCTTCCACGAACGGCAGGCCTGCACCACTTCCTTCTCCAGGCGCAGCGGGTCGATCTGCACGCGGTTCTTCGGGTCGACCTTGAGGATGAACTGCACGCGCGCCAGCACCGACTCGGAGAAGTAGGTCCAGAACTCGCAGTCGCTGGCCTGCAGGCGCTCCATCAGCACCTGCTGGATCTTCACCCGCGTCTCGGTGGAGTACACATCGCGCGGCACGTAGGCCAGGCAGTAGGCGAAGCGGCCGTAGGGGTCGCGGCGCAGGAACAGGCGCAGCTTGTTGCGCTCCTGGATCTGCACGATGGCGATGGCGGTGTTGAACAGCTCGTCCACCGGGGTCTGGAACAGGTCGTCGCGCGGCAGCACTTCCAGCACCTGCTCCAGCTCCTTGCCCAGGTGGGCCTTGGGGTCGAAGCCGGAGCGGCGGCTGATCTCGTCGACCTTGCGGCGGATGTAGGGAATGCGCTTGACGCTCTCGGCGTACACCGAGGAGGTGTACAGGCCCATGAAGCGGCATTCCTTGACCACCTTGCCCTTGGCGTCCAGCTCGCGGATCGAAACGAAGTCCGGGTAGGCCGGGCGGTGCACGCGGCTCGGCGTGGCGGCCTTGGCGAAGGACAGCAGCAGCGGCCCGCGCAGGTAGTCCACGGCCTCCTTCTCGATGTGCAGCTCGTCCTTCTTCAGGCCCACGCGCAGGCGCTTGGACAGGCCGAGCAGGGAAGACTCGTCGTACACCAGGTGGCCGCCGTCCTTCTCCTCGACCACGGTGAACTCCTCGTAGCCGAGGAAGGTGAAGTGGTTGTCCAGCAGCCAGGCGAGGAAGGTCTTGATCTCCTCCAGTTCGGCGCCGTCGACCTTGAGCTTGGCCTTGTCCAGCCAGGCCAGCAGTTGCTCGGCGCGGGCCTTCATCGGCTGGAAGTCGGCGACCGCCAGGCGCACTTCCTCGAGCACTTCGTGCAGGGCCTTCTCCAGGGTGCGCAGCTCGCCGACGTTGGCGCAGCGGTCGATCTCCAGGTACATCAGCGCCTCGTGCTGCACGTCCTTGCCGCTGCTGCCCTTGGCCAGCAGCTGCTGCAGCTCGCCGCCCTTCTTGCGCTTCACGCTGAACACGCTGTTCTGCAGGGTGTGGATGCTGTAGCCGCGACGGTTCAGCTCCATGCGCACCGAGTCGACCAGGAACGGCAGGTCGGCGTGCAGCACTTCCACCGCGGTGTGGGTGGACTGCCAGCCGTGCTTCTCGTAATCCGGGTTGTACACCCGCACCACCGGCTTGGCGGCGTCGAAACGTTCGAGCAGGCGCCAGGACGACAGGGTGCAGCCGGCCAGGTCGCCGAGGCGGCGCTGGGTGAGTTCGTCGAGGGAGACGATGCCGAAGAACTGCTCGGCGAACAGGGCCACTTGTGGCAGGACCTGCTCGCTGACGTGCTGGGCCAGCGCCGCTTGCAGTTGATGCTGGAAGTCGGTCTTGCTGGCAGCAGTGAAGAACGCCATGGTGATGCTCCGCTGGTGTTGTTATTCGTCTATGGGCGCGCGGCGCCGGGATTCCATGCAGTCTAGGCGATGGGCTGGACTCGGCAGGCGCAGGGCGACCATGAGGTCACGGCAAGCTTAGCGGCCGCCCATGGCAGCTGGATTGCGGCGGCGCGACATATTCGTTCATCGCCATGCAGGAGCATCCGCTGATAAGGTTCCGCTCTATGCAATCGGGAAGGGAAGCCATGCAGTCTCCGTTTCATCGCCACCTGCTGATCCACTTCGGCAACCTGCTGGTCACCGCCATCGGCCTGGCCCTGCTCGGCCTGGCCGCCTGGCTGCAGCCGTCGCTGGTGGCGCCCCTGCTGTGGGCCGGGGTGCCGGTCTACCTCGGCGTGCTGCTGCCGCGCTGGGCCGGCCGCGCCGAGCGCCGGCGCCGCGCCGCGGCGGCGCGCGCCGCCAGCGAGGCGAAGTGGGGCTTCGCCTGCCGCGACCACGCCGGCCCCTGGCTCAACTACATCGACCAGCCCTTCGTGCGCCACTGCCCGGAGTTCGCCGGGCGCTACTTCTATGGCGAGTGGCTGCTGCTCCACGATGGCTGGCTGGTGGTCAACCCGGGGCACTCCAGCGTCGACCTGCAGCGCCAGGAAGTGCGCTACGACTTCAGCCGCAGCAGCACCTACGCCTGGGACGGCTGCACGCCCAAGGTGCCGTTCTACTGGCTGGCCATCATCGGCATCCCGGACTGGTGGGAGAAGCCGCACCCGGTGCTGCGCCTGTGCGACGGGCAGCTCTGCGCAGGCGAGGTGTTCTGGCCGCTGGCGCACCCGGCCAGCCTGGTGCACGACGCCCTCTACCAGTACCTGAACGCCGCCCCGGTGGCCAAGCACGAGGCCGACCTGCTGTTCCTGCGCATGCTGCGCGAGGCCGGCATGGCCTGGCCGCTGGCCTTCGCCTACTACCTGGCGGTGCGCCTGTTCGGCGCGCCCGACGTGCGCGGGCCGCGCCCCGGCAACAGCGCGCTGCGCTGTACCAGCCCGCTGCCGGGGCTGGAGGCGCCGGCGGCGCTGAACTTCGCCGCGGCAGCACGGTCTGTGTGAGCCGCGCGGAAGCGGAACTGGTCGGCAGAGCCGGCCGGGGGCATGCCAGTTAGCGCGCCGATGCAGTAGAGTTGGCAGCCCGATCGGGTGATTTCGGCAACCCGTCAGTCCCTTTCCAGGAAGATCCTCGATGGAACATCGTGAGGCGCTTGTCGCGCTGCGGCAATTTCTCGCTACCCAGATTCTCGGCCAGGAAAAGCTCATCGAGCGCCTGCTGATCGCCCTGCTGGCCGACGGCCACCTGCTGGTCGAGGGCGCCCCCGGCCTGGCCAAGACCAAGGCGATCAAGGAGCTGGCCGAGGGCATCGAGGCCGAGTTCCACCGCATCCAGTTCACCCCCGACCTGCTCCCGGCCGACATCACCGGCACCGAGATCTACCGTCCGGAAACCGGCAGCTTCGTGTTCCAGCAGGGGCCCATCTTCCACAACCTGGTGCTGGCCGACGAGATCAACCGCGCCCCGGCCAAGGTGCAGTCGGCGCTGCTGGAGGCCATGGCCGAGCGCCAGGTCAGCATCGGCCGCTCGACCTACGACCTGTCGCCGCTGTTCCTGGTGATGGCCACGCAGAACCCCATCGAGCAGGAAGGCACCTACCCGCTGCCCGAGGCCCAGCTCGACCGCTTCCTGATGCACGTGAAGATCGGTTTCCCGGACGCCAGCGTGGAGCGCAAGATCCTCGCCCAGGCTAGAGGCGACGCCCTGCACGGCGAGGCCAAGCCGGAGCACCGGGTCAGCCAGCAGGCGATCTTCGCCGCGCGCCAGGAAATCCTCGGCCTCTATATGGCCGACGCCGTGGAGGAATACCTGGTGCAGCTGGTGATGGCCACCCGTACCCCGGCCAAGCACGACGCCGAGCTGGCCGAGTGGATCGCCTACGGCGCCAGCCCGCGCGGCTCGATCGCCCTCGACCGCTGCGCGCGCGCCCACGCCTGGCTGGCCGGGCGCGACTTCGTCAGCCCCGAGGACATCCAGGCGGTGCTGTTCGACGTGCTGCGCCACCGCATCATCCTGTCGTTCGAGGCCGAGGCCGCCGGCATCGACCAGGACCGGGTGATCCAGCGCATCCTCGACGTGGTGGCGGTGGCCTGATGCCGCGCACGACAACCAACCGCCCATCTCCCGCGTGCGGGAGATGGGCCAAAGCGGCTTTCTCCCCTCTCCCATTTATGGGAGAGGGGCGGGGGGAGAGGGTCATAGGCCACACTACCCTCTCCCCGGCCCTCTCCCACTCGTGGGAGAGGGCGCACTCCTGCGCCGTAGGCTGAGGTTCCGCGCCCCATGCACGCCCAGCCCACACCTCCCGGCATCCGCGTCAGCCTCGCCGAGCTGATCGAGATGCGTCACCGCGTGCGCGAGGTACAGCTGTTCTCCACCCCGGCCAAGCGCAGCCCGCTGATCGGCCTGCACCACTCCAAGCTGCGCGGGCGCGGCGTCGACTTCGACCAGGTGCGGGTGTACCAGGCCGGCGACGACGTGCGCACCATCGACTGGCGCGTCACCGCGCGCACCCAGGAGCCGCACACCAAGCTGTTCCACGAGGAGCGCGAGCGGCCGATCTTCATCATGGTCGAGCAGAGCCGGCGGCTGTTCTTCGGGTCACGCCTGCAGTTCAAGTCGGTGCTCGCCGCCCAGGCGGCCAGCCTGTTCGGCTGGGCCGCGCTGGCTCACAACGACCGCATCGGCGGCCTGGTGTTCGGCGATGCCGAGCACCACGAGATCAAGCCACGGCGCAGCAAGCAGAGCCTGCTGCAGCTGCTCAACCGCCTGGCCCGCGCCAACCAGGCCCTGCACCCGGACGCGGCGAACGGCCGCGACAGCTTCGGCCTGGCCCTGCGCCGCGCCCGCGAGGTGCTGCGCCCGGGCAGCCTGGCGATCATCCTGTGCGACGAGCGCGCGCTCAACGATGCCACCGAGCAGCAGCTCACCCTGCTGGCGCGGCACACCGACCTGCTGCTGCTGCCGTTGTCCGACCCGCTCGACCACGAGCTGCCCGACGCCGGCCTGCTGCGCTTCGTCGAGCAGGGTGCGCAGCTGGAGCTGGACACCAGCGGCGAGGCGCTGCGCGTCACCTACGGCGGCCTGGCCGAACAGCGCCGCGCGCGCTGGCAGCGCCTGGCGCTGAAGCTCGGTGTGCCGCTGCTGGCCCTGTCCACCGCCGGCGAGCTGGTGGAACAGCTGCGCGAACACCTCAGCAGCCAGCAACCGGGCAAGCGGCCATGAACCCGCTCGACCAGCTGCAACCGACCATCGCCCCGCCGCCGGTGCCCTGGTGGCCGCCGGCACCCGGCTGGTGGGCGCTGCTGGTGCTGCTGCCGGTGCTGCTCTGGAGCCTGTGGTACCTGCGCCGCTGCCTGCCCAGGCGCAAGCGCGCGCTGCAGGTACAGGAGCAGCCGCTCGACCCGCTGCGCCAGGCCGCCCTGGCCGAGCTGGCGCGTCTGGTGCGCCCCTACGACGGCCAGCACGCCGGCCCCTGGCTGCAGCAGCTCAACGCCCTGCTCAAGCGCCTGGCCCGTGCCGACTATCCCAACGACAACAGCCACGTGCTCAGCGGCCGCGCCTGGCTGGCCTTCCTCGACAGCCGCTGCCCGGCTGCCGGCCTGACCCGCTGGATGATCCTGGTCGAGGGCACCTACCGCAGCCACTGCAGCCTCGACGACAAGGCCATCAACGGCCTCAACCAGGCCGTCGACACCTGGATTCGCAAGCATGTTTGAGTTCGCCTGGCCCTGGGCCCTGCTCCTCGCCCCGCTGCCCTGGCTGCTGCGCCTGCTGCTGCCGGCGGCGGACAGCGGCGAGGCGGCGCTCAAGGTCAGCTTCCTCGCCGAGCTGGAGGGCCTCAGCGGGCGCCGCGCCCGCGCCAACCTGCCGGCCTGGCGCCAGCAGGCGCCCTTCGTCCTGCTGTGGATGTTCCTGCTGCTGGCCGCCGCCCGCCCGGAATGGGTCGGCGAGCCGCTGCCCCTACCGGCCAGCGGCCGCGACCTGCTGCTGGCGGTGGACGTGTCCGGCTCCATGGACCATGCCGACATGCAGTGGGACGGCGAGGACATCTCGCGCCTGGAGCTGGTGAAGAAACTGTTCGGCGACTTCGTCGAGGACCGCCGCGGCGACCGCATCGGCCTGATCCTGTTTGGCAGCCGCGCCTACCTGCAGTCGCCGCTGACCTTCGACCGCCACACCGTGCGCACCTGGCTGGACGAGGCGCTGATCGGCATCGCCGGGCCGCAGACCGCCATCGGCGATGCCATCGGCCTGGCGGTCAAGCGCCTGCGCCAGCGCCCGGCCGACAGCCGCGTGCTGGTGCTGATCACCGACGGCGCCAACAACGGCGGCGAGATCGAGCCGAAGGTCGCCGCGCGCCTGGCCGCCGAGCAGCAGGTGAAGATCTACACCATCGGCATCGGCGCCGACCCCGAGCAGAGCGGCATCATGGGCATGCTCGGGCTCAACCCTGGGGTGGACCTGGACGAGGCGACCCTGATCGAGATCGCCGAGCAGACCGGCGGCAGCTACTTCCGCGCCCGCACCAGCGCGGAGCTGCAACGCATCGAAGAGACCCTCGACCAGCTGGAGCCGGCCGCCCAGCTGCCGACCCGCGCGCGTCCGGCGCTGGCCCTGTACCCCTGGCCGCTGGCCGCGGCGCTGCTGGTCAGCCTGCTGCTGGTGGCCCGCGAGCTGTGGCCGCAGCGCTGGCAGGCGCTGGCCGCGCGCCTGGCGAGGAACGCCTGATGGAGATGCTCTGGCCGCACTGGCTGCGCCCCTGGTGGCTGCTCCTGCTGCCGCTGCTCGGCTGGCTGCTCTGGCAGCTGTGGCATCGCCAGCGCCGCAGCGGGCGCTGGCAGGCGCTGCTGCCGGCCGCCTTCCAGGCCGTGCTGCTGTCCGGCGGCCGCGCACGCAACAACAAGCTGCCGTGGATCGCCCTCGGCCTGGCCTGGCTGCTGGCCCTGCTGGCCCTGCTCGGGCCGAGCTGGCAGCGCCTGGAACAGGCCAGCCAGAAGCGCGCCGATCCGCTGGTGGTCCTGCTCGAACTGACCCCGGCGATGCTCGCCACCGACGCTGCGCCCAACCGCCTGGAGCAGGCCAAGCGCAAGCTGCTCGACCTGCTGCAGGCGCGCAGCGATGCGCAGACGGCGATCATCGTCTATGCCGGCAGCGCCCATACCCTGGTGCCGCTGTCCGACGACCTGGCCGCCGCGCACAACCTGCTGGAGGCGGTCAAGCCGTCGATCATGCCGGAACCGGGGCGGCGCGCCGACCTGGCGGTGACCAGGGCACTGGCCCTGCTCGACCAGGGCGCCCAGGGCCGCGGCCGGCTGCTGCTGATCGGCAGCGAACTGAGCGAGGAGGAGCGCGGCGGCATCCGCCAGGCCCTCGGCAACCGTGGCGAGCGCCTGGCCATCCTCGGCATCGGCAGCGCCCAGGGTGCGCCGATTCGCGGCGAGGACGGCAGCTTCCTCAAGGACGCCGCCGGCGCCATCCTGGTGCCGCGCCTGGATGGCGCCGGGCTGCGCCGCTTCGCCGAGGAGCTGGGCGGCCTGTACCGCAAGGCGCGCCTGGACGACGCCGACCTGCAGGGCCTCGACCTGCTCGGCGGTCCCCAGGCCCTGCGCGAGGGCGCCGAGCCGACCCGCCTGCAGGCCTGGGCCGACCAGGGCCACTGGCTGCTGCTGCCGCTGCTGCTGATCGCCGCCTGCGCCGGGCGCCGTGGCTGGCTGTTCTGCATGCCGCTGCTGCTGTCGCTGGTCCCGCAGCCGAGCTACGCCCTCGGCTGGGACGACCTGTGGCTGCGCCCGGACCAGCAGGGCCAGCGCCTGCTGCAGGCGGACAAGCCCAGGGAAGCCGCCGCACACTTCCAGGACCCGCAATGGCAGGGCGAGGCGCTGTACCGCGCCGGCGACTATGCCGGCGCCGCCGAGCGCTTCGCCCGCGCCGACAGCGCCATCGCCCACTACAACCGTGGCAACGCCCTGGCCAAGGGCAACGAACTGGAGGCCGCGCTGGACGCCTACGACCAGGCCCTGGAACGCGACCCGGGGCTCGCGCCCGCGCAACAGAACAGGGCACTGGTCGAGCAGCTGCTGCGCCAGCAGAAGCAGCAACAGCAGGCGCAGCAGCAGAACCAGGACGACCCGCAACAGGACCAGGCCGAGCAGAATGCACAGGGCGGCCAGCCGCAACCCGGCGCCAGCCAACCACAGCCCGCACAGCCGCCTTCGGCCGAGCCGCCACCGGCCCCGCAGCCGCAGACGCAGCCGGAGCAGCAGGCTGGCGACGGCCAGCAGCCGGCCGCCGCCGAGCAGCAGGATGCCGGCCAGGGCAAGCCCGCCGACAGCCCGAGCGGCGGCGCCGAGGCGCTCGGCGGCGAGCAGCGCGATGCGCTGGAACAATGGCTGCGGCAGATCCCCGACGACCCGGGCGAGCTGCTGCGGCGCAAATTCCTCTACGAACAACAGCAGCGCCAGGAACAGTCCCGATGAAACGCCTGCTTTGCGCCCTCCTCCTCTGCCTCGCCAGCCTGCCGGCGCTGGCAGCCAACCTGTCCGCCACGGTGGACCGGGCACGCCTGAACGAGGGCGAGACCTTCGACCTGTTCCTCGAGTCGGACGACGTCACGGTCTTCGGCATGCCCGACCTGGAGCCGCTCAAGCAGCAGTTCGAGGTGGTCAGCACGCGCCAGGAGAACCGCCTGGCCACCTTCGACGGCAAGACCCGCGCCAGCACCCGCTGGATCGTCACCCTGCTGCCGCGGCAGAGCGGCTACGTGGTGGTGCCGCCACTGCGGCTGGGCGACGCCGAGAGCCAGCCGATCACCCTGCAGGTGGTCAAGGGCGGCGCCGGCACGGCGGCCGATGGCAAGCTGGCGCCCATCTTCATCGACGCCAGCCTGGACCGCGAGAGCGTCTACGTGCAGGCCCAGGTGGTGCTGACCCTGCGCATCTACCACTCGGTGTCGCTGTACGACGACAGCAGCCTGACGCCACTGAGCATCCCCAACGCCCGCGTCGAGCAGCTGGGCGACCCGCGCACCTTCGAGACCGACGTCAACGGCGTGCGCCACGGGGTGATCGAGCTGCGCTACGCAATCTTCCCGCAGGAGAGCGGCGAGCTGCTGATCCCCGCCCAGGTGTTCAGCGCCACCCCGGCGCTACGCGACCGCGACTACAACCCCTTCGGCCCACGCCCGGGACGCCTGACCCGCGTGCGCTCGCCGGAAATCCCCCTGCAGGTCCGGGCCCGGCCGGCCGCCTGGCCGGCCGACGCACCCTGGCTGCCGGCGCGGGCGCTGAGCCTGAGCGAGGCCTGGAACCCGGAGCCGGACCAGCCCAGCGTCGGCGACTCGCTGACGCGCAACATCATGCTGCGCGCCGAGGGCCTGTCCAGCGCCCAGCTGCCTCCCCTGCCACAGCAGGACAGCCCCGGCCTGCGCCGCTACCCGGACCAGCCGCAGCTGCGCAACGAGAGCAGCGACCGCGGTCTGATCGGCAGCCGCGAGGAGAGCGAGGCCCTGGTGCCGAGCCAGAGTGGGAGCCTGACCCTGCCGGAAGTGCGGGTACTGTGGTGGAACACCGACGCGGATCGCCTGGAAACCGCCAGCCTGCCGGCACGCACCCTGGAAGTGGCGAGCAACCCCGAGCTGGAAGTGGACGCCCCAGTGGTCACCGCGAGCACGGCCGGCGCCGCCGACGCCCCCCTGCTGTGGCCCTGGCAGCTGGCCTGCGCCCTGCTCAGCCTGACCACCCTGTTGGGCTTCGGCCTGTGGTGGCGGGCTCGGCGCCAGCCGGCCATCCTGCCGACGGCGCAGAGCGGCCCCAGCCCGCGCACCCTGCTCGACGACCTCAAGCGCGCCTGCCTGGCCAACGACCCGCACGCCACCCGCCAGGCCCTGGATGCCTGGGCCCGCCAGCAGCCGGAAACCCTGGCCGACATGGCCGCGCGTTTCGTGCCGCTGTCCGAGGCCCTCGACGGCCTGAACGGCGCGCTGTACAGCGAAACCGGCAATCAGTGGCAGGGCGAGAGCCTGTGGAAGGCGATCCGCAACCTGCCGGCCCTGGAGGCTGCGGCCAACCCGCAGGAAACCAGCCCGCTGCCACCGCTCTACCCACGCTGACAACCGTTCCAAGGATGGAACCCATGACCCTCAAAGAAGAACTCGCCGCCTTCTACCGCCGCTGTGGCTTCAGCGACACCGCCGACCGCCAGGCCTGCACCGTTCCGGTCTACACCGGCTGCCTGCTGGTGCCGCTGCCAAACATCGAGACGCGGCACATCTACCTGAAGTACCACGACCTGCACCACATCACGACCGGCTACAGCACCGGGCGCATCGGCGAGGGCGAAGTCAGCGCCTGGGAACTGGGCACCGGCTCGATGCTCAACTCGCCCCTGCTCGGCACCATGAACCTGATCGCCCTCTCCACCGGCCTGGTGCTGGAACCGAAACGCATGTGGCGCGCCTTCCGCCGCGGCTGTCGCAGCCGCAACCTGTACCCGCTGGCCATGCGCGAGAAGATCGACGCCGACCACTGGGCCGACCTGCCCGCCCTGCGCCAGGCACTGCTGGAGAGCCGCCGCGATCCGCTGCCACTGGCGCTACGCGCCACCGAGTTCGCCACCTACGCGGCGCTGGCCATGCTGATCCACGTGCTGATCGCCATCCCCGCCCTGTGCACCCGTGTGGTCACCGACATCGGCCTGGGTCATAGCTTCATCCAGGCAGTGAAGCCGACCAGGCGCACCGATTTGTACTGAGCTAGAAGAAGACTTTATGCCCAGAGGGGCAGCTAACGGCCACAAGCGGCCATTGGCTAGCCCCCAATGGCTCTGACATTCCGGCCGCCAAAATCTCTTAAATCAACGAACCATGTGAGTCTCTGCCACTCAACCGGGGTCTAGTAGCGGAAAAGCTGATGACCGGAGCGATGATGCCGAATCTCTGGGCATACACTGACAAGTGCCGCTATGTGCGGTAACGAACAGAGTTGGTCGCACCGAGGTGTAACCTAGGGCGGCTGAGCCACACCATCTCTAGGAAGGAGGCCGCCATGACCGCAATTGTCACTCCTGAGCAGAATCATCTGCTGGCTGCCCTGTCGGAGGAGGTCAGAGACCGCCTGTTTCCCCAACTAGAGCGGGTCGAACTGCCACTGGGCAAGGTGCTCTACGAGTCCGGTGATACCCTCCGCCACGTCTACTTCCCCACCGATTCGATCATCTCGCTGCTGTATGTCATGGAGAATGGCGCTTCGGCAGAAATCTCCGTGGTCGGTAACGAGGGCCTGGTGGGTGTCGCCCTGTTCATGGGGGGAGAGAGCACTCCGAGTCGGGCCATCGTGCAGAGTGGCGGCTACGCCTATCGACTGCAGGGGCAGCGGCTGAAGGATGAGTTCAATCGCCACGGCGAGCTCCTGGTCCTGATGCTGCGTTACACCCAGGCTTTGCTCACGCAGATGGCGCAGACGGCTGTATGCAATCGCCACCACCAGATCGACCAACAGTTATGTCGCTGGCTGCTGCTGTCTTTGGACCGGTTGCCGAGCAACCGGTTGACCATGACCCAGGAGCTGATCGCCAATATGCTTGGCGTGCGCCGGGAAGGGGTTACCGAGGCTGCCGGCAAGCTGCAGCGGCAGGGGGTCATCGAATACAGCCGAGGCCATATCACCGTACTGGACCGCAAGAAGCTCGAGCAACTGAGCTGTGAGTGTTATGCCGTGGTCAAGCGTGAGACCGATCGCCTGCTCCCTTACCTGCCGCAGCACAAGGCCCGATGAATGCCAAGCTCTGGGTGCTGTAGCGAACGGAAGCGGCCATAGCGATCCTGCAAACTGCCGGGACGGGACTGCCCAGCACCGCTCCCCCGCCAACCAAGGCTCGCACTGTGCTGCAGGCTCCCCCTGATGCCAGCCATCATTTCCCTCGCCACCGAAAACAGACTTCTTGCCCGACTACCGTTACGTGAGCGCCAGAGGTTGCTTCTGCATTGTGATGTGGTACAGCTGAGCTTTGGCGATGTCCTCTGCGAGGCCGGCGCGCCCGTGCGTCACCTTTATTTCCCACTCGACGGATTCATCTCACAGGTGTTCAGCCTGGGGCACCATCGGCCACTGGAGCTCGGTTTGATTGGCAATGAAGGCGTACTTGGCGCCACGCTGGCCCTGGACGTGAGCACGGCTCCAAGTCGTGCTGTGGTGCAGGGCAGTGGCCGTGCCCTGCGCATCAGCGTTCGCCAATGGCACCTGGCGCTACGCGACTGTCCCCGCCTGCTAAGGGCGCTCAACCGTTATCTCTACGTGCTGTTGACCCAGTTGATGCGCAATGCGGCCTGCGGGCATTTCCACGAGGTAGAGCCCCGCCTGGCGCGCTGGCTGCTGATGACCCAGGACTGCGCGCATGTGGACAAATTGCAGCTGACCCATGCCTATCTGGCCGACATGCTGGGCGTGCGCCGCAGCGGCGTAACCATCGCGGCTGGAGCCTTGCAGTCGCGCCGGCTGATCCACTACCAGCGCGGCCAAATCACCATTCTTGATCGTGCCAGTCTGGAACTGGTCGCGTGCGAATGCTACGCGGCCATGCGTGCAGACTACGCAAAGTTATTTTCGCCCCCTCTCCGCAGCTAAACCTGAAGCTAAACCCCCGCCGTGGCTATGGTTCGCGCATTTAACAGACGGGTGAACTGTCGGGCCGGCATGCCGTGGCCAAATAGAAATCCCGTAGCCTGGTTGCAGCGCTCCAACTGAAGCAAGGCAGACTGCTCGGAGGTCTCAACGCCGGTGGCTACCATTTGGCAACCCAGGCGCTCGCCCAAGGCGATCAGCGCCCCGGCAATGGCCTCCTGACCACCGCGGCAGCCCATGGCCTGAACGCTGGCTCGGTTGATTTTCAACACGTCGAAAGGCATTGCCAGCAGCCCATGCAGATTGCTCAAGCCTAGGCCGAAATCCACCAGCGCCAGTCGTACGCCCAGAGCGCTTAGCTGTTGAAGGATAATGCTGCTGGACTCGATATCCTGCGTCAGCGATGCCTCACGGATATCCAGCTGCAGAGAGCACGGAGACAGGCCGGTCTGCTTCAGAATGGCGCGTAAACAGCTGACAAAATCGGGCTGGTACAACTCGGCGCTGGAGAGCTTCACCGTCACACTCGCCAACCTGGAACCAAGCACTCGCCAGCGCCGAAACTGCAGGCAAGCCTCCTGCAGAGCCCAGCGGCCGATTGGCACGATCAGACCAGAGTCCTCTGCTTGCTTCAGAAAGCATTCCGGTAGCAGTAGCCCCCGAGTCGGATGCCGCCAGCGCAGCAGTGCTTCAGCGCCAGTGATAGCGCCAGTCGCCAAGTCGACCCTTGGTTGGTAGTGCAGGCGCAGCTGATGGCGCGGCTGTGCGAGGCTCAAGTCTCGCTCGATGCGCTGACGCTCAAGCGCCTGCAGGTTCATGTCACGACGGAAGAACTGGAAGTTGTTACGTCCCGCCTGCTTGGCACAATACATCGCCGTATCGGCGTTCTTCATAAGGGTATCGGCATCCTTGGCATCCGCGGGGTATACGCTGATACCGATGCTGGTTGTCACCTGCACTTCCTGCTGTTCAATCCGGTGCGGCTCGGCCAGAGCCGCCAGTATTTTCTGTGCCGCAATGCCGGCGTCATGCAGGGATCGCTCTTCCGCCAGTAGCACCACGAATTCATCGCCGCCATTGCGACTGACGGTATCCGATCCACGTACACAGTCCGACAGGCGCTGCGCGACCTCACGCAGCAGTTGGTCGCCTCCGGCATGCCCCAGTGAGTCGTTGATCCGCTTGAAATTATCCAGGTCGAGAAACAGCAGAGCGGTGGATTTTCCATTGCGCTGAGCCATGCCAATGGCCTGGGCGATACGGTCGTTGAGCAGCACTCGGTTGGGGAGCCTGGTCAGAACATCATGTTGAGCCAGGTAGGACATACGGCGTGCCTCGGTGACATCCTGAAATACCACCACTGCACCACTGATGCGGCCATGTCCACCGTGGATCGGTGCCACCGACTCCTCAATTTCCATGAGAGCCCCGTCGCGCCGCACCATCGATGCCTTGCACCTTGCCCCCTTCGCCCCCCTCTCCTGCTGGGCGAGATCCAATGGACTAGCGTCATCATGCGTGCCTTCAACTAAGCGCATGACCCGGGTAATGGGCTGACCCACGGCCTCTTCGCGCAGCCACCCGGTCATGACTTCGGCAGCACTGTTGATGTAGTCGACGCCTCCACGCATGTCCATACCGATGACGGCGTCGTCAATGGAGTCGAGGCTGACTTGTGCCCGCTGCAGCTCCAGTTTCAGAAGCCCCTGACCGATGCTGTCGTGCAGCATCTGGGCCAGCAGATAGCCGACACCATCGCCCTTGAATATGTACCCCTGAACAGACTGGCCCAGAGCTTGGCGCGCCAGAGTCTGCTGTGCCTGGGAACAGATCAGGATGATCGGCAGCATGGGATCCATGCCTCGCAGTTGCTGCAGGGTTGCCAGTCCCTGGCTGCCTGGCAGATCCAAGTCCAGTAGCAAGGCATCCATGGCGCCCCGGTGCATGCTTGCGACGGTCTCGCTCAACGAGCAGCAACGATCCTCGGCAAAAGCGTCTGCTGCAACTTCACCGAGCATCTCCTGCAGCTGGCCATATGCTTGATCATCCGCTGTGGCAATCACGATCCGCTCGCTCATTGCACCTCCCGCTCACATGATGTCGTTACGCTTAACCAGCCAGATAGAATCGCTAGTCCGTAGGGGCATTGAGACTGACGCCGGCTCTTCGATCAGCTGATGCCTGCCCTGACAACATCACTCCCTGATAGATGTGCCCTGGCCCACCTTCAGGCATTGGCTTCAGCAGTAGAGATGGCGCCGGGTGAGGGGCAAGCCGCTAGCCTGGCCTGCGGGCATACTCGCGAGGATCTGGTAGACACCGATGCCGCCGGTCTCGAACTGCAGAGCGCTGGCGGTCATGTACAGCCGCCAGGCACGGTAGGTCTGCTCACTGACGAACCGCAAAGCTTCGGCGTGATGTTTCTCCAGACGCTCGACCCAATGCCTGAGCGTCAGTGCGTAATGGCGGCGCAAAGCCTCTACATCGGCTATCTCGAAGCCTTCACCCTCCATGACACGCTGAATATTGCTGATGGTGTCGAGCTGTCCATCGGGAAAGATGTAGCGGTTGATGAAGCGCGTGTTGGCACTCTCCTGCCATCCTTCGGACGCGCTGGTTATTCCGTGATTCAGAAATAGACCTGCCGGCTTCAGAGAGCGCCTCACGCACGCGAAGTACAGCGGCAGATTGCGCAGGCCGACATGCTCGAACATGCCGACACTGGCGATCTTGTCGTACTGGTTTTTGCCATCGAGATCCCGGTAATCGCACAGCTCGACAGTCACCCGGCCAGCCAGACCGGCCTGGGCTATGCGCGCACGCGCCAATTCCAGCTGGCTGTGACTGAGGCTGATTCCATGAGCCTTCACGCCATGGTATTTCGCCGCATGCAGGATCAGCGCTCCCCACCCGCATCCGATGTCGAGCAGGCACTCGCCCGGCTGAAGCATCAGCTTCCGGCAAATGTGTTCGAGCTTGGCTTGCTGGGCCTTCTCCAGGTCATCCTCGGGGTGCTCGAAGTAGGCGCAGGAGTAGACCATGGCCGGATCCAGCCAAAGTGAATAAAAGTCATTGGAGACGTCGTAGTGAAAGGCGACCGCATCGCTATTCTCCTGCTTGCTGTGGCGCACGACCGACCGGCGATACCCCGGTAGCGCATCCGTGTTGCGAAGGTGATGTAAAAGCCAGACCAGACTGTTCCAGAAGCGCTGATGCCACACCATGCGCAGCGACTGCAGGCGTTCTTTCAGTGCCACCACGGCGAACAGGTCACCCTCGATATCGAGATCGTTGCGCAAATAAGCTTCCGCTAGACGAAGTGGATTGCGCCCCAAGAGCAGTGACCTGAGCGCATCAGGATTGCGGCATATCAGCGTGAAACGAGGCGCGAGTTTCGTATCGGCGGACTGCAGGTGGCTGCCGTCCCACAAACGAACGGAGAACTCACCACCGGCCCCCCGTAGCAGACGCTTCAGCAGTGTGACCAACGGATCGATTGAAGTGGGGATCTGGTGATATTCCCGCTTGAGTTGTTCCATGCTGCCCTCTGCCTGGGAGCTGCGAGGCCCCGGGCGCCCTCGCTGACAGCTCACAGATTCCACGCTGATTGCCGGGCTGTCTGTCCGCTAGCGCACATAACAACTCGGAAGCCACCTGCGTCTGTCCGCTAACGGTTTTCCCATGGGACGGGAGCGCAGTCATGACTATTCTCTGAGGAATCGCTGGGCATACTGGCCGCGATGGGCAACGTGGGGCGATACCTCGAGGACGGCTCTGGGCTGACGCGCAAACACCGGAGAAGGCGAATGTATGAATCCAAGTACTGTGCCCCTATCCCCAGGGCCCACTTCATTCGCCGCCTACTCATACACTTCCTGGCAGCAATCGGCTTGCTGGCTGCGTCCTTGCTCGTTGGCATGGTCGGCTACGAGCATTTCGAACATCTCGCATGGCGTGATGCCTTCATCAACTCGGCAATGCTGCTGGGAGGAATGGGGCCGGTGAACGCACCTCAATCAGATGGAGGTAAGGTCTTCGCCGGCATTTACGCCTTGTATGCAGGGCTGGTATTCCTGATCGTGCTCGCCATCGTCTTGACGCCTGTCATACACAGGGTGCTGCATACATTTCATTGGGAAGTCGACGACTAGCTTCTGTGTGGGGGACTGGATTTCAGTCTGGTCGACTCCTGCACACCGGCCCCTCCCGCCACAACCGCTGGCGACGAGCCCAGCCAGCAGATCACCAGCAGTGACTATGGCAAGCCGCGCTGGCGCCGCCAGGCCCGAATCTGGCGATGATGCCTGGGCTGCTCGTGTCTCTGTTCGCTACCGAACAGACACCACCGGTCACAGCGCTCAGGCTGGCCATGGGCATAAGCCCAATTGACTGAAGGTCCGCCAGCACAGACAGCCGGCCTGGAGAGAGTGCCATGAATCACACACAGTCCGATATCTACCGTTATATCGTGAAAGAGTTGGCACCCAGTACACATGAACCTGAAGCGGTGCAGCTCACTATAGTCTGTGAACCGTTGAATCCTTCGGGAGAGGCCAGCACTGATGGGGCGATAACCCTCCACCTTCAGGCAGGTACCACCTTGGCCGAAGCACAGGCCATCGCCAATACACTGCAACACAAGGTCAAGGCAGTATGCCGGCTGCAAGCTCAAGAGCATGCCGTTCAATAGCCGCCTGGACTTTCCGGCTTTACCTACTGGCACACACACTCGTTGAAATGGGGCAAACACAATCCTTGTCAGGGATGAATCCCTTTTCATGCATCCATACCAGATGGGGCGCTACCAGGCGCCCCATTCGGTCTCTTCAGCGCTGAGAGTTGTAGCGGTGGCTGATGATCACCTCCACCCTGCGATTCATTTGCCGCCCGGACGCGGAGTCATTGCCCGCCACAGGCTCTCGCTCACCCCGGCCACTCACCGCCAGCCGGTCGCTGTCGATACCCTGCCCTTCCAGGTAGGTCCTCACCGCCTCGGCGCGCTGCTGCGATAGATAGAGATTGGATGAGTCGCTACCGACATTGTCGGTATGGCCCTCGATCATCAGATCGCGATCCGGATTTCCCTGCAGGAAAGCGGCAAGACGATCGAGGTTATCGGCACTCTCCGCACGCAGGACAGAGCGGCCACTGGCGAACAGTAGATCGCCGAGCGTGATCACCAGGCCCCGATCAGTTTCTCTGGCATTCAGGCGCGTCAGCTGGCGCTGCAAGCTGTCAGCCTCCAGCGTCCGCGAATCCAGACGGGCCTGTTCCCGTTGCGCGCTCAGCTGCTGGCGCTGATCTTCATACAGGCGCGTCTGCGCCTGTGCCCGGGCGATCTCGACTTTGCGGTCGGCCATGAGGACCAGATGCTGGCCGACGACCTCGTCGTGTCCGGGTTGCTCGGCCGCCACCACGGCGGCTTCGGCTTCCTTGATCGCCAGCGGCGCACGATTGGCCAACTGCACGTCACCCTGCAGGCGACTGAGGTTATCGCGTGCCTCTGCGGCCCCCGGGGCCATGTCAGGAGTAGAGGCGCAACCAGCCAGCAGTGCGCAGAAGGCGATAGCACCAAGCAGGTACTGGGCATTACGGACACTGTTCATTATCTGGCTCCTGTGTTGCGCTGCATTTCCTGCTTCAGGCTGTTGGTGCTATCCAGCATCTCTTCATTGACCTCGCGTGCCCGACCGGCCTGCGATCTTGCCAGTGCCAGCTCAGCCTCGGCGCGCGACTGCACGGCCAGGCGCTCGGCCTGCAGCATTTCCTCTTGATCGACTGCGACATTGGCCATCGCCAGTTTGTCGCGAGCCATGCTCAGTTCGGCTGCCGCGTAATCACTGGCGCGCCCCTGCTCGGCACGAGCAATGGCTGCCTCCGCCGCCTGCAAGGCCTGGTCGGGTGGCGGTGAAGCGGCACAGGCCGTCAGGAGCAATAGCCCGCAGAGTAGAGCCGGCAGACTTGCCGGGGCAGCCTGTTTGGCTACCTGTAAGTAGTGGTTCATGGTGTGATCCTCACTGGCAACTCCACGGCACTTCAGCCTGCAGGTTGCACGAATGATGGGAAGTACCCGACTCAAAACCTGAGTCCGAGCGACTGATGAGCGTTGTCTTCCAGATCCTCGGCGAGCGCCAACCGCCTGGCCGCCTCCCCATGAGAAGAGTGCGGCGCGGAGCCTGAGGCCAGTCTCGGCTCATGCCGGTGAAGGCTCGACGCATAGGCTTTCCAGACCTCGGCTTGCAGACGCGCCGATGCGGCTTCGCCAGATAGCGCAATAGCGGCTACCAATGTACTGACCGCCAACATCGCCAGAGCGAGGCCGAATGCCAGCATCAGGGCGCGGGAGGACGTGTTCATATCAACCTCCAACCGGATGTGAGCGGTGCAACCAGGCAGTCCGCTCTCTGCAGTGCTACTGCAATGACAGGGGGCCTGGCCTGGCTGCGACCGCAGCAAATGACCAGGGGCCAAGTCGCCCCACAGGATGTTTGCGACAGCTGCGCACGTTCGTCATCCGCCGTACCGCTGCTGCAGGCCGGGTATTCATGGGTTGGCGCGCGCATCGACCATCGGGTGCTGAGAGCTCTCAGGCATATCCTTGGGCGGATTTACTGCGGCTGGCTCGCGCACCTCATGCCCGAGCGGAGGTTGCGGCTCATGCAGTTCCCCCGGCAGCGGCAGCCGAGTGGCTTCATCGCTACTCGGTTGGGTGAAGTCGGGCTCGGCCGGCTGAGGCTGGACGCCAGGCTCATTGGGTCGGTCCGTTGTGTTGGGCTTGTTCATGATGGCCTCCTGCGAGGGCCTGTGGGTGTGCAATAAGTGCTACCCGGGAGAGGGACGATGACAGTCGTCCACGCGGCTGTCCGTACGTTGTCGCGCATAGCTTGTGATCGTCAGACGGCGTTCGCTGGCGCACAGACGCCAGATTGGTTAGCGCGCAGCCTGGCTCTCCCGCGCCAGCCGAATCGTTGGCGCCTATCCGAGGAGCTCGCCATGTACGCGCCTAGCAACTTTCCCAAGACCGGCAGCAACACCGACAAAGCCACCTCGCCCGAACATGCGCCCGCGCCTCTCGGTGTTTCCCGTGAGTTCCACAATCTGCTCGCCGACATCGAGGATCTGATCAAGGAAGCCACCTCGCTCACTGGCGAAGACCTGGCCGCAGTCAGAAGCAAGCTCACCGCACGGATTGCCGAAGCCAGGGCGAGCGCCCAGGTGATGAGCGATGGCATGGTGCAGCGGGCACGCCAGACGGCAGGCGTAGCCAACGACTATGTCCATGAGCAACCGTGGAAGGCGCTTGGCGCCAGTGCTGCCGCCGCCTTTCTGCTGGGCTTCATTCTGGCCCGCCGCGGCTAGCCATGACGCAGCAACAGCCCCTGGGCAAGCCCTCGATAGGCAGACGTGGCCTGGTCGCGCTGTGGTGTGAGCTGCGCCTGATCGGCCCATCCCTGCTGGCTCTGGCGGCGCTGCACGGGAAGTTGGCCCAACAAGAATGGGCACAGGAAAAAGCCCGGCTATTGCAGTTGCTCCTGGCCAGCTTACTTGGCTTCGCCTGCCTGCTGATCACGCTGCTGCTGGGCTGTGCGCTGGTAGTGACGCTGAGCTGGCAGACCTCATATCGGATTCACGCTCTGCTCGGCCTATTGCTGGGCCATGGCCTCGCTGTTGCACTGGCCTGGTGGCGGGTGCGCAAGCTGCTGGCCCGCGGCAGCATGAGCTTCGCTGCCAGCCGGAATGAACTGGCGGCAGATATCGCCCTACTGAAGAGCAAGCTATGAGCCTCTCCAAAGACAACGAGCAACACCGGGCACTGCGTCTCAGACTTCATCAGCAGCGCCAGCGCATCGGACATCTTCTTGCGCCTCCGAGCGTCGGCGAGGATGTCTTCCCGCGCAGCCTGACCATGCGCCTGCTGACCAGACGTCCGGCACTGGCCTTGCGCCTGGTCTCGCAACTGACACTTCTGCTGCTCAGCCCACGCCTGCTGCGCACTCTGAGTGGTACCCTGCTAGCGACCCGACTGCTGTGCGCATTGACGGCCAACCGACGCCCACCCTCCTAGGGTGAGTCGGTGTCAGTCCGGACAGGCCGCATGCGGCGTCCAGGGCACGACCGGGAGAGCTTCCATCAGCCCGGCCAACTCACCGGCACGTGCTTCTGCCTCGGCCAGAAAGCTGCCCAGCAAGCGACTGGTGGTCGGGTCGCGCTCGCCCAGGAACAGCAACATCTCGCGGTAGCTGCCGATGGCGACACGTTCGGCGATCAGGTCCTGGCGAATCATCTGCTGTAGGTTGGTACCGACCGCGTACTCAGTGGGACTTCTTGCGCCAAGGCCATCCGGGGCGAAATCGGGCTCGCCGCCCAGCTCCACGATACGGGTGGCCAGGAGGTCGGCATGTCCCTGCTCGGTGATGGAATGGCAGAGCAATTGCGCAGCCAGGCTCTTGCCAAGTGGGCCGCGCTGCATGAAATGGTGCTGCCGATAACGCAACATGCAGACAATCTGCATGGCCAAGGCCTGATCGAGCAGCCGCAGAACGGCGCGGCGGTCGGCGGCATAGTCGGCCGTCACCGCACCTGCCTCGACATCCTGGCGCGCTTGGCAGCGCAAGCGCTCGATGCTCTTCGGCGTAGTGTCATGGGGGCGTGGCGTCTTCATGGTGTGGGCCTGCAGGGAGTTGATGGCCAAGCCTAGAGCTGTGCGGTAGCGCGGTCGGTGCGGCGGCATACATAACCTGTCGGCATATGGTTCGCTGGCGTACAGACTGCCTAGGCGCCACGCGCAAGACTGCATGAAACGACAGCGGCACTCGCCGCAGCAGGCCACCACATGAACGGTATGATCGAATCAAGTCTCGTCCGCCACATCAACGCACAGTGCCACCCACTGCACTTGTACCTGAACAGGCTCAGCGGCGTGCGCTATGCAGCAACCTTCGAGTCGGCCTGCCGCTACGAACTTAACCCCATCCATGGCGAGCCCCTGCACGCCAGTGTTGATGAGCTGGCCAACACTGAAGTCTGGCAGCAGCTACTCTGAGCCCAATGTCAGCCCGCTATGGCTCGTGGCAAGGGATGCCAAAGGGCAGCCAACCAGCGTTCCAGGTTGCTGGAGACACGCTGGGGCTGTTCCAGCGGCGTCAGGTGCCCAGAATCCTCGATCTGGGCCAGTTGCGCACCAACGATCGATGCCTGCATTTCCAGGTGCACGGACGGTGGCGTGAGCTCATCCTCCAACCCACACAACAGCAGCGTGGGGCAAGCAATCTGCCCTAGGCTGGCGCGGCTATCGATGCGCCCGAGCATGGCCAACTGCTGACGCCTGAAGACCTCGGGGCCAAGCCCCAGGGCCATCGCAGTAACCAGCTCCACCAGCTCCGTATCCTGCAGATGCCTGGGGTGCAGCATTTTCGGCAGCAACGTGGCGATCACACCGGGAAAGTCATGCTCGGCCTGGCTCATCAGCGCCAGGCGCCCTTGCCTGGTTTCGCTGCTGTCGGCCCGTGCACTGGTGTCCAGCAGGGCCAGGGCTCTGACCCGGCGTGGAGCCTGGCGCATGATCTCCAGAGCCACATAGCCACCGAGAGAGAACCCCACCAGGACGAAGTTCTGCTCCGGCGCCTGATGCAGCACATCGTCGGCCATCTCGACGATGGAGTCCGCGAGTGTCAGATCGGCTACCGAGACATGCGCCAGCTCGCTCAACGCCGTGACCTGGTGCTGCCACAGACGGGCATCACACAGCAGCCCTGGCAGGAAAAGAAGGTGTGGCTTGTTCATGGCAGTACCTCCATAGCGAGAGAAGCCTGGCGCCAAGGCGCAAGATCAGTGGCAACCACGTTGCACCTGCATGGCACCTGGCACCGTTCGCTAACACACAGAACGTGGGTTGAGTTGGCGAGCGCACAGACGAGGCCAAACCCCAGACTTAGGCTGAAGCCTCCACCGTCATGCACGGTTCTCGTTCGGGAGTACGAACATGCACAGCTACCAGCACAACGTCTCGGGCTTCTACCTGCGCCGCGGCCTGGCCGAAAGCACCCTGGCCCAACTGCTGCACAGAGGACTGCGCAGCGAGCAGTTGCAGATAATCGCTGCCAATAGCAACGGCCCTCCCGCCCCGAGCACGGGTAGCAGCCGCCGTGCGGCATTGAACAACCTGCTGATTTACGGCATCTGCGGGGCGGCAGTCGGCACCGCCATCGGCGTGCTGGTGGAGGCTGTCATGCTGCTCGGTGATGTCAGCCCCGCGCATATCACCCCGGCCATGCTGATCGGCTGGACTGCGCTCGGGGGAGGCCTGTTCGGCGGTACCGTTGCAGCAGCAGTGCTGTGGAATCCCTCCCAGCCCAGCGAGGGTGAGGATGTGCTGCTGGTTGCACAGACCCATAACGCACGGGAAACGGCTATTGCCCGCGAAGTCATGAAGGCTTCGGCCGACCTGTGCAAGGATACCGACATGCGAGCCCGGCTTGGCGAATAGCCCTATGAACAGGTAGGTCTGGGGCCGAGTACCAAGGGTACCGCCCCAGGCCACCCTGTAGGCTCAGATACGGCCGAGCAGCAGCAAAATCAGGATGACGATAACTATCACCCCTATTCCGCCGCTGGGCCAGTAGCCCCAGGAGCGGCTGTGTGGCCAGGTAGGAATGACGCCGATCAGCAGCAGGATCAGCACGATCAGTAGTATGGTGCCCAGGCTCATGGGAGTCCCCTTGCATCGCGAATGAATGGGTGGGTTTAGCAGATGCGCGATCCGTGACCGGAGCTCTACATATCTCCAGCATGGGCGCATGCGCACGGTCGATCTGTACGCAAGCGCACACACCCTCATTCTGATGCGGCCCGTTGCGCCATGGCCTGCTGACGGACTACCTCGCGATGCTTCATGGCCAGATAGGCCTCGCGCTCCATTTCATGCAATTGCCGGGCATAGCGCTCCGAGCCAGCATGCCAGCCTTGCAGACGCTGCTGCAGGCGTGCATCCGCCGGCAGCATCAGAGCCTCCAGGTACGCCTCGATCGCCAGGTAGTAGCGCATGGCATTGCGCTCGACCACGCCGCGCATTGAGCCCTGCCGCAGCGGCTGACCATCGGCGCCGTCTCCTTCGCTGCTGAAACCCACCTTGTCACGCCCGGCTGTTGCCAGATAGGCCTGCATGGCGAGACGTGCCAGCGTGCCATATGTATAGGAGTAGGACAGGTGCAGGAAGCTGTGCTGGTCGCCCAGCGCCAGGACCTCCAGAACGATCAGGTAGTCGCGGGTGGCCAGCGGCCCCTGCGCGGCCTCCAGCTCCACCCGCAGGTAGTTGGGCTCGGCCGCTGCCAGTCGATAACGGAACTCGAAGGCGTAGGCCTCGGCCAGTGGCTGATCGAACTTGCGCCCCAGATGCAGCCTGAGCATGGCAGCGGTGGCCGGCCCTGCGGCATAGCAGGCCTTCACATTGAGGTGCAGGATGAGCATGTCGCACCAGTTGCCGATACCCTGCAACGCCGGCTCGACCAGGATGAAGGGCTGCGCCACCTCGGCGTAGATATCGCCACGCAGACTGCTCTTCGTCTGCCGCGATTCTAGGTACAACGGCCGCTGGAACGGGTTGTCGGCCAGTACCTCGCGCAGGCTCTCATAGCGGGCGCCCAGTACTGTACTCTCGCTGCCCCACAGTGGTGTTGCCTGGCCGAGCAGCACGACCAGAAAGGCCAATACATGAGGCCTCATAGCCAGTACTCCCAAAGCCGGCCGAACAGCTCCTGTACGCGCACTCCGAGTGGACGTGCCTGCCACGTCTGCAGGCTTATCTCGTGCGACTTCGCCAGGTCCGCACGAAACACCGCGCGCATCTTGTCGCCGAAGCCGGCGCCGAGCACCACTGCATTGATCTCCTGGTTATGCAGGAAGCTGCGCCAGTCGAGGTTGGTCGAACCTACCGTCGACCAGACCCCGTCTATCACCGCACTCTTCACATGCAGCAAGGCATCCTGGCGCTCGTAGAGGCGGACGCCGGCACGCAGCAGCTCGTCGTAGTAGGCGCGCCCGGCGTGAAACACCAGCCAGGAGTCAGTGCTGCTGGGCAAGATCAGGCGCACATCGACGCCTCTGGCTACGGCGTCCTTCAGTGCCGCCAGCAACTGCGGATCGGGTACGAAGTAAGCATTGGTCAGCCAGATCTCGCGTTGAGCGCTGCGCAATGCCGAAATCAGGGTGACGTAGATCAGGCTGTACGGGTGTTCCGGCGAGCTGCCGATGGCGCGCACCACCTCGTCACCGCGTCGCTCCATCGGCGGGAAGTAATGGCGCGCCAGCAGTGGCGGCCCACGCTGCTCAGCCCAGGTCATGATGAACAGCTTCTGCAGCTCAGCGACGACCGGCCCCTCCAGGCGTAGATCGGTATCGCGCCAGGGCAGTGCACCATCAGGCCGTGGCCTGAAGCCCAGGCGCAGCGAACTGCCGGAATACACACTGCTGATGTTGATGCCGCCGAGAAAGGCGATTCGCCCGTCGACGATCAACAGCTTGCGATGGTCGCGCCGATTCAGTTCCCAACCCGCCCCGGCGGTGAGCGGGTTGACCGGATTGAATTCGACGACCTGCACACCCGCGGCGCTCAGGGCGGCAAAGAAGGCAGGTGGTGTGCCCAGGGTTCCGGCGCTGTCGCGGATCAGGTTGACCTGCACGCCGGCCCGCTGTCGGACGATCAGGGCCGCAGCGAAGCGCTGGCCTATTTCGTCGTCATCGAAAATGTAGCTTTCCATGTTGATGTGATCGTGCGCGGTGACTATCGCGTCGAGCATGGCTTGGTAGGTGAGCGGCCCATCCTGCAGCAGCTCGACCCGGTTGCCGGTGGTCAATGGACTGCCGACGATGGACTCCTCGATGGCCAGGTGCAGGTCGAAGAAGTCGGTTGGCCTGGCATCGGCCTGCAAGCGCGCGATGATGGCTTGACTTCGAGACGCCGATAGCGGTCCGTCGGGCCCCTCCAGAGGCACGGGCCGCTCCGCTCGCCCCATGTCCGGGACCAAGGTCGGTAGCACGCTACAGGCCACCATCAGACTCATGCAGAGTGGTACGAACAGCCCATATCGCCCACATCGGGCGTGCAATTGCATGACCCACCCTCCGCCATCGGGGAGCGGCCAGCCCCCGACTTGCATCAGACGAATCGCCACACCGCACATCGTGCCTGCGGTGTAGCGCTCGTGTAGCAATCCACCACTACGCTAGAAGGTGAGCTCCCGCGACTGCACGCTCTTCACTCCGCGCACGTTCTGCGCCAGCTCGATAGCCAGGGCATGCTCTCTGCCGTTGCTGACCCGGCCGCTGAGGCTGACTACCCCCTGGGCCGTGCTGACATTGATGGCCGAGCCGGAAACATTGCTGGAGTACAGCAGGGTCGACTTGACCTTGGTGGTGATCCAGCTGTCCGAAATGTCCTCGCCGGCCTCATCGGCCGCACGCTTGCCGCTTTGCATGGCACCGACCTGAGTCGGATCGATCTGTAACTGGTTATCGACTGACACCACGCCTCGCGTGTTGTTTGCCAGGCGCCCGGCCAGATCGCGCTCCTCGGGGCTCTGTGCCGTGCCACGCAGGGTTACTCGGCCATAGCGGGTGTCGACATTGGTGGACATGCCATCGGCATTCTTGCTCCACATCAGCTTCGCCTTTACTGCCGCCGTGATGCTGGCATCGTCGATGGTGTCGCCGAAACCACGCTCGGTGCCGGGCTTGGCCGGTTGATAGTTGGAGTCGACGATGATCTGGTTGTCGACCGAGCTGATACCCTCGACCCCCAGGGCGATCTCCTTGGCCAGCTCCTTGTTGACGTCCTCGGCGACATGCCCGGTGAGGGTGGCCTTGCCGTTGTCCACCGAGACTTTCAGGTCATGGGCGCGCAGATAGGGACTGAGAGCATAGGTCGTCCAGATCTGGCTTTCCTGACGGGCATTGATGACCTCCTGGGAGCTAGTCGCGGCAATGACGCCAGCACTGCCGGTAGCAACCGCCAGGGCCAGGGCCGAGGCGAGAAAGAGGGTGCGGGGTTGCCTGTTCATGGTGTTTCTCCACTCGGGAATAGGTGATGCCGGCAATCTGCGGTCGACTGACCGCAACCGCCGACTCGCACCGACGTCCGTATGGACGCCGATGCGGCTTACCTCAGCATTTGCATTTTTCCAGGAAGCTCTTGACCTGCTTGTCCGCTTCATCGCGCGTCATGGCATAACGCTCCTGCAGCAGACCCGCGAGCTTTTGCTCCTGTCCTTCGGACTGCAGCAGCTCGTCCTCGGTCAGTTTGCCCCAAGCGATCTTGGCGGCGCCGACCTGCTGCTTCCACTTGCCCTTGAGCTCATCGCTGCTGGGCAGGCTCATGACTTCTTCGGCTCCTGTTCGGCGGCTTTGGCCGGACCTTGAGCGAGCTTCTGCTCCGGTCGCGGGTCCTTGTTGGCAGATTGGGATTCACCCGGCTTCTGCGAGACAGGCTCGGCTTTTTGGAACGGCTTCTGGCCGCTGGCGATGCCGCCTTTCTGCACTTGCTCGGCAGCCTTGGCCGGGACGTTGGGGCTGCGGGGTTCGTTGGGCTTGTTCATGGTGACCTCTGGTTGCTTCGGGGTGCCGGCGAGATTGCGCGGTACCGGGGGAGGACAATGGCAGCCAGAAAGCAGGGCGTCGGTGCGTTGGCGCGCATAGGGCCGTGGACGACAGGAATAGTCGAGATGACTAGCTATGCCGGCCACGCTGGATAAGCCTGAACTATTGGGCTTGGGGGGAATCAGGAAGGCGGCGGAGTCATCTCACGTCGCCTGTACCATCGCATCAGCGGCCGAACCGAGATGCCGTGCAGCAGTATCGAGGCCGCCACGCTCAACAGCGTGAGGCTGATCAGTTGCTCGGCCAACTCGCCTGAAACACCGTGATGCAAGGCGAACATCAGGTAGAACAGCGAGCCAATACCTCGAATGCCGAACCAGCAGAACATGCCACGCTGTCGTCCGGACATTGGCTCGCCCAGGGTACCCAGCACAACCGCCAACGCACGTAGCGGCAGGAACAACAGCACAATGAAAACGCACACAACCAGGCTAGGGCGCGTGTAAGCCAACAGCGCACCGATCAGCAGCACTAGAGCCAGCTCGGCGAGGCTTTCCAGCCGCTCGTTGAAGCCCTGAACGGCATGACTCATGGCGGCGCTGGCATGATGCGAATGCGTGGCCAGCTCGCTTTCCGCATGGTTACTCAGGTGAGGTTGCGCATGCACCGGCTCGCGCCCTGCTCGCGGTTGCTCTTTGACCCTTTGCAGGGCCAACCCCGCAGCGAATACGGCCAGAAATCCCGACGCCAGACACAGCTGCGCTGCACCATAGGCAACAGCAATCAGGCCCAGTGACAGAAACTCGTCCAGCCCCACGGCCAGATGGTGACGCGTACGCAGGTACACCACCAGCTTGCCGATCGAGGCACCGGCTACGCCGCCAATCAGCAGTCCGCCGAGGGTAGCCCAGGTCAGATCCACCACCCACCAGCGCCACCCTCCGGCGCCCAGCTCATGCAGTCCCAGCAGACCTAGACCGAGCATGACAAAAGGGAATGCGGTGCCATCGTTCAACCCGCCCTCTCCCGACAGGCTGAAACGCAGCCGATCCGGGTTGGCACTGAGCGAGGTCTGCACACCCGAGGCCAACACGGGATCGGTCGGTGCCAGGATGCCACCCAGCAGAACCGCAGCGCCCAGCGGTAGCTCCAGCAGGAAGACTCCGACCAGGGCAACCAAACCAACGGTAAGCGCCATGGAGACGAAGGCCAGGCGCAGCGGCAGGCTCCAGCGCCTATCCAGCAGCGGCACTGCGCCCATGTTCAGGCCTACCGCAAAAAGGGAAATCAGCAGCGCCAGTTCGGCACTCCAGAGCAGCACGTCGACATGCTGC
Organism: Aquipseudomonas alcaligenes; assembly: GCF_003205495.1. Classification (GTDB taxonomy): domain Bacteria; phylum Pseudomonadota; class Gammaproteobacteria; order Pseudomonadales; family Pseudomonadaceae; genus Aquipseudomonas; species Aquipseudomonas alcaligenes_B. The sequence goes on from NZ_QJRX01000005.1 coordinate 205,263, forward strand.
AGCGGCTCCAGGCGAACCACGCCAAGCCCGAGAGGCCCCAGGCCAAACCCAACGGCCAGGTACACCATGGCACCACTGAGCAGCACACGAGCCAGCAGCGAGCTCGCCAGGACCATGGTGATCAGCAGGATGCCTAGCAACAGCGACCAGAAGGCGACGGACATGGGGTAGATGCTCTGGGGAGAAGCACATCAGCCCTGAGCATCCGCCTAGTTCGGGCCTCTGGCTAGCACGAAGAAATCGCAGCGGTGAAATCAGCACCCAGTCTTTGCTGAGTGGGCTAGCGCACCGACCCGGCAACTGCCCTCTGAGATGCTCCCTTAACCATTCTCCAGACCTAGAGAATGTCTGGACCAATCAGGATACGCACAGATGGACAAGCCACTTGCAGAGATCATCCACAGGAACTGGCGACAACTAGCCAGTCTGGCACGGGCATGCTGGGACGAACTGACATTGGACGAACTGATCCGCACCCAGGGAGATGCCCAGCAACTAACCGACCTGGTGCAGCAGCGCTATGACATGCCACGCGAGGACGCGCAGAAACAGGTCATTAGCTTCTTCGAAAGACACCGCACCCTCTAGCCGCAAGCCAACCCCCGGAGCCCCCGGTACTGGAGACGCAGCCATGCTTTTTTCCTACTTCGCCGTCGCCCGCAGCTCAGGCAACATAATCCATATCACGATGCGCAGCAGCCCGCCCGCCGACACTCTCACCGTGCGGTACACCTATGCCTCCGTCGCATCCGTTAACCGCTACAACGCATTGCACAACGCAGGACAAGAGTTGATTACGCTACGTAACGTAGCCTGAGCATTAGGCTTGTCGGCAATAGCCCAGTTTGAATGACTGCTTCTGGCCGGAAGCTGCCTCTGACCTCGGCGGGTTACGCCTCTGGCTAACCCGCCCTACGCCTCACCAGCGCCAACACGCGGCGCATGCTGGGCCACCAGCTCCACCACCCAATCGATGAACACCCGCAGCTTGGCGCTGACATGCCGGTTGGGTGGGTAGGCCAGGTAGAGCGGCATCGGCTCCAGTTGCCAGTCCTCGAACAGCGGCAGCAGCGCCCCGCTCGCTCGGTGTGCCTTGGCCATGTATTCCGGGAGCCAGAGGATGCCCAGGCCGGCCAGGCCGGCGGCGAGGTAGGCGTTGCCGTCGTCCACCGCCAGCGCCTGGCGGCCCTGCAGGGCGATGCGCTCCTCGCCGCGCCGCATGATGCCGGAGAACGCCTGACGAGTGCGCGCACCAAGGAAGCTGACGATCTGCTGCCCCGCCAGCTCGCTCGGGTGAGCGGGTACGCCGGCGCGTGCCAGGTAGTCGGGCGCCGCGTACACGCCGATGCGCAGGTCGCCCACATGCCGGGCCACCAGCGACTGGTCGGCGATGGCGCCACCGCGCACCACGCAGTCCACGTTGTCGCCGATCAGATCGACATGACGGTCGCTGACGCCCAGGTCGAGCTGGATCTCCGGGTAGCGTTCGCGGAAGGCCGGCAGTGCCGGGATCAGAATCAGGCTGGCGAAGGGGCTGGGCACATCCACCCGCAGGCGGCCGCGCGGCGCGCTGGCGGCGGCGGACAGGCTGGTCTCGGCGTCGTCCATGTCGGCCAGCAGGCGGATCACCCGCTCGTAGTAGGCGGCGCCGTCGGCGGTGACGTTGACCTTGCGCGTGGTGCGGTTGAGCAGGCGCACGCGCAGCCTTGCCTCCAGCTGCTGCACCAGTTGGGTGACGCTGGTCTTGCTCATGTGCAGGGTGTCGGCGGCCTTGGTGAAGCTGCCAGTTTCCACCACACGGGCGAAGGCCTGCATCGCATCGAAACGGTCCATCGCGACTCCGGATTGTTTGGATTCTACAAACAGTAATGGACAGTGTTGCTCGTTTATCAGGCCAGCGCACGCGCCTAGAGTCGCGCCATCGATAACCACCGATGGAGAGAGACCGATGACAACCCGTGATGTGATTTTCCCGCCCGACCGCCATGCCCTGTACGAGCTGCACCGCTATTCACCGGCGATTCGCTCCAATGGCTTCCTGTTCGTTTCCGGCCAGGTCGGCAGCCGCAAGGATGGCTCGGCCGAACCGGACCTCGCGGCCCAGGTACGCCTGGCCTTTGCCAACCTCAATGCGATCCTGACCGAGGCCGGCAGCAGCTTCGATGATGTGGTCGACACGACCATCTTCATGGTCGATCCCGACTCCAAATTCGAGACCATCTGGGAAGTAGCGGGCGAGTTCTGGGGCGAAGCGCCCTACCCGACGGTGACCGCTCTCGGCGTGACCTGGCTGTCCGGCTTCGACTTCGAGATCAAGGTAATCGCCAAGCTGCCTTAATCGCCGCATAAAAAAGCCCCGGCTTGGCGAACGGGGGCTTCTCGCTGTGCACGCGAAAGCGCGGGTCTATTCCGGCTGCGGCCCGATCGGGAAGAACTCGCCACCGCTCCAGACGCCGAGCCATATCTGCCCGTCGACTTCCCGCTCCACCGCCAGGTCGACCAGCTGGTAGAACACGTTGCGGTGCACCAGCGCCTCCAGATTGCGCCGCACGTGCAGGTAGGGCGCCGGCTCCTGAGTCGCGGGGTCTATCTCGACTCGCAGCGGGTGCTCGGCGCCGGCCTCCACTTCTTCGTCGACATTGGTGGTGAAACGCAGCAACTGCCCTTCACCCTCGCCTTCCACCTGCAGGGTCACGGCCACGAAAGGCGCGTCGTCGACGATGATGCCGACCTTCTCCACCGGGGTGATCAGGAAGTACTTGTCGTCATCGCGGCGGATGATGGTGGAGAACAGCTTGACCATCGGCTTGCGCCCGATCGGCGTGCCCAGGTAATACCAGGTGCCGTCACGGGCGATGCGCATGTCGATGTCGCCGCAGAAATCCGGGTTCCACAGATGCACCGGCGGCAGACCCTTGCCCTCGCCCTTGGGAATCTGCGCCAGCAGGTCGCCGGCCTTGCCCGGATCGGTCATGCGTGTCTCTCCTCGTGTCCAGCCGCCAGTATGGCGCTACCGCGGGCTGACGCCCAGCAGGGTGCGGGCATACTGCTCGAAGGGCGCGCGCAGCTGGTCGGCCGGCTGGTTGTCGTAGAACGTCAGGATTCCGCCACGATTGCGGATGCGCGCGGTATCCACCAGATAGCGGGTATTGGTCTCGATCAGCATCAGCTGCAGCACACCGCTGTCGACGCCGAGGCGGTCCAGGGCCTCCTCGTCCTCCCACTCCTCCACCGTACCGATGCGTTCATCGGCGTCGGCGAAGCGGGTGTAGAGCAGGTAGTGGGCGCCGGCGGTACGCGCCTCGTTCATCGCCTCGTCCAGGCCCAGCGGCGTCGCTGAGCGACGCACCAGCGGGAAGTACTCGACGAAGGCCTTGAAGGCCTCGTCGGCCACCACGTTGGGCCGCGGCGACGCGCCACCGGGCGGATTGTAATGGCTCTGTGCGATGTACACGAAGGAGTCGGCCTGCAGGCGCCAGGAGGCGGAGCGGCGGGTGTCGCTGTGATCCAGCACGCCGGCATCGCGCAGGTGGTATTCGGCGCCGGCGGCCAGGTCGCTGGTCTTCATGCAGCCACCGAGCGCACACAGCGCCAGCAGCAGAATCAGGCTACGCATTGCAGTTCCTCCCTGCCGGTGACGGAAAACCGGCGGATAGAGAGACATAGCAGCTTCCGCGCCAACCCTGCCTCACAGACCGCGCTGCCATTCCTGGCGCAGCCTGGCCTGCTCCGGCCGCTCGATGGCCTGGCGTACCTGGGCCAGCAGCCGGGCCTTGTCGGCGCCCAGGTTGCCCTTGAGCACCAGGTAGTTGGAGGCATGGTCGCTGCGGAACACGGTGTCGTCCAGCTCCAGGCCCTGCAGCAGGCGCTCCACCTCGCGGAACAGCTGCTGCTGGTCGAGCGCCTGGAAGTCGGCGAAGCCCTCGCGGAAACGCGCCTCGCCCAGGGGGAAGCTGACCACCAGGGTGGAGAGGTATTCCGGCTGGGCCGCGTTCATCAGGCGCGCCGAGTTGTCGGCATGCTGCTCGCTCAGGGTCGTGCCGCCGAGGCCGTTGAGGATCATCACCGAGCGGGTGATGCCGGCCGCGCCGAGTTTCTCCAGGGCGCTGAGGCTGGAGTCGAAGGTCTCACCCTTGTTGACCCGCGCCAGCACCTCGTCGTCGCCGGACTCGCAGCCGACATAGGCCATCTTCAGGCCGGCGTCGGCCAGCTCCTTGAGCTCGTCCACCGACTTCTTGCGCAGGTTGCGCGGCAGGCAGTAGCTGGAGACTCGCTCGACCTCGGGCATATGTTCGCGGATGGCCTGCAGGATATTCAGCAGGCGCCGGGTCGGCAGCACCAGGGCGTCGCCGTCGGCGAGGAACACCCGCTGCACGATCAGCCGTTCGCCGGCGCGGCGGATCTCCTCCAGCACCTGCTCCTCGTCGCGGGCACGGAATTTCTTCTGCGGCTGGGTGTACATCTCGCAGAAGGTGCAATGGTTCCAGGAGCAGCCGTTGGTCACCGGCAGGATCAGCGAGTGGGCTTCGCTCGGCGGACGGAACACCGGCTCGATATAGGCGATGGGGAATTCGGCAGACATGGGTTTCTGGCTTGGTACGGGGCGGCCGGTCAGCCGCCGATGATTTTCATGACGGTAACACCACCGGCGAAAGCGACGTCCTGCTTGTCCGCCAGGGCGCGCACCAGCAGGCGCTGCAGGGCTGGCAGGGCCTGGTGACGCGGCTTGTCGAGGAGATCGCCGACATAGTGGCGGTTGCTCGACGATAGGCAGCCGTGCAGCCAGCCGGTGGAGGACAGGCGCAGGCGCGAGCAGGTGCGGCAGAACGGCACGCTCTCGTTGGCGATCACGCCGAAGAAGCCGCGCTCGGGAATCTCGTAGCGCAGCGCGGTGGCATCCAGCGGTGCCGGCGCCTGGACGAACTCGTGACGCTCGGCCACCGCCGCCAGCAGCTCGGGCATGCCGTAGAACTGCTGCTGGAAACTGGCGCCCTCGCGGGCCAGATGGCCCATGCGCATCAGCTCGATGAAGCGCAGCTCGAAGCCGCGCGCCAGGCAGTAGTCGAGCATCGGCAGCACCTGCTCGTGGTTCTGCCCGCGCAGCGGCACCATGTTGATCTTGATCTTCAGCCCGGCCGCCCGCGCCTCCTCCAGGCCCTGCAGCACGGTCGGCAGGTCGCCTCCACGGGCGATGCGGCGGAAGGCCTCGGGGTCGAGGGTATCCAGGGACACGTTGATGCGCTTGAGGCCGCACTCCAGCAGCAACGGTAGCTTGCGCGACAGCAGCTGGCCGTTGCTGGTCAGGCTGATGTCCTGCAGGCCCAGGCGGCTGACGCCGCGCAGGAAGTGCTCGAGCTTGGGGCTGACCAGCGGCTCGCCACCGGTGATGCGCAGGCGCTCGATGCCGGCCGCCTCGATCAGGTAGGCCACGCCGCGCACCATGGCCTCGGCGGACAGCTCGTCCTGCGCCGCGACCAGGCGCTTGCCGTCCGGCACGCAGTAGGTGCAGGCATAGTTGCAGGCGGCGGTCAGGCTGATGCGCAGGTTGCGGAAACGCCGCCCCTGGTGGTCAACGATCATGGAGAGCTCCGGCAGTGTTCAATCCGGAGTATATGCCCGCCGCCGATGGCAAAGAACGCATCATTGGCGGGCTGAATGGCATCAGGCGTTCGGCGCTTCGCCGTCGCGCTTGCGCTTGTTGCCCATGCGCACGCCGATGTCCATGAGGAACTGGAAGAAGCCATCCTGATCCTCCAGCACGCTGCTCCAGAACGGCGAGTGGTACAGCGCCACGGCGCCGTGCACCAGGGCCCAGGCGGCGCAGTAGTGGAAGTACGGCGGCACGTCCTCCAGCTTGCCCTCCTCGATGCGGCCCTTGATCAGCTGGGTCAGGCGCTCGAAGTTGGAAGTACGGATCTTGTGCAGCTGCTCGACCATCTCCGGCACCTGGTTGCCCTTGACCACCTTCTCTTCCAGACGGTCGAACAGGCGGTAGCGCTGCGGGTCGCGCATGCGGAACTCGAAGTAGGCGCGCGCCAGCGCTTCCTTGTCCTTGGCCACGTCCTCGGACAGCAGCAGGGCGTTGAGGTCGCGCTCGTAGTCGAGCATCAGGCGCAGATAGACCTCGGCCTTGGACTTGAAGTGCTTGTAGATGGTGCCTTTGCCGATACCGACGGCGTCGGCGATCATCTCGACGGTGACGCTGTCTTCACCCTGTTCAAGGAAGAGCTTGAGCGCGGTATCGAGAATTTCCTGTTCGCGACGGCGGAATTCACGGACTTTGCGAGGTTCTTTGTTCATAAAGTGACTACAGGATGAAAAATCGAGGCGCGTTATTATGCCTGTTCAGCACGAAAATGCACGGATCATCGGCCCAATGCTCAATCTAAGCGACGAATTCCCTCTGATTGCCGGCCTGCGCTACCTCAATCACGCCGCTGTGGCCCCCTGGCCAAAGCGTGCCGGCGAGGCCGTGCGGCGCTTCGCCGAGGCCAATGTGAGCATCGGCGCCCGCGACTATCCCGAGTGGCTGGCGGTGGAAAAGCGCCTGCGCGAACGCTTCCGACGCCTGCTCAACGCCCCGGGCACGGCCGATATCGCGCTGGTGAAGAATACCTCCGAGGCCCTGTCGTTCGTCGCCTTCGGCCTGGACTGGCGCGCCGGCGATCAGGTGGTGATCAGCGACGAGGAGTTCCCCTCCAACCGCATCGTCTGGGAGGCGCTGAAGCCGCGCGGCGTCGAGGTGGTGCAGGTCGGCCTGGGTGGCAGCGACCCGGAGGCCGCCCTGCTGGCCGCCTGTGGGCCACGCACGCGGCTGCTGTCGATCAGTTCGGTGCAGTACGCCAGCGGTCTGCGCCTGGACCTGCCGCGCCTCGGCGCCGCCTGCCGCCAGCGCGGCGTGCTGCTGTGCGTGGATGCCATCCAGCAGCTCGGCGCCCTGCCCTTCGACGTGCAGGCCTGCGACTGCGCCTTCGCCATGGCCGACGGGCACAAGTGGCTGCTCGGCCCGGAAGGCCTCGGCGTGTTCTATTGCCGCAGCGACCTGCGCGAGCGGCTGGCCCTGCACGAATACGGCTGGCACATGCTGGAACACGCCGGCGACTACAGCCGCATCGAGTGGCAGCCGGCGCGCAGCGCCCGGCGCTTCGAGTGCGGCAGCCCGAACATGCTCGGCGCCATGGCCCTGGAGGCCAGCCTGTCGCTGCTCGAGGAAGTGGGCATGGTGCAGGTGGCGGCACTCATCGAGGAGCGGGTGCTGCAGCTGCAGGAAGGCTTGCAGCGCCTCCCCGGCATCCACCTGCACAGCCCGCTCAACCCGGCACGGCGCGCCGGTATCCTGACCTTCAGCCTGGACGGCTGGGACCACCAGGCGCTGTTCGCGCGCCTGCGCGAACAGCAGGTGATCTGCGCGCAACGGGGCAAAGGCATCCGCTTTTCCCCGCATTTCTACACGGATCCCGCCGTGATCGAGCAAAGCCTGGACGTGCTGAGCCAGCTGCGACAAGGCTGAGTGCTCAGCAGCTGCGGCGGTATTCCAAATACGTTTAAGAAAGGCTCGCAACCAATCTGGACGATGGGCAATCCTGGCCAATACTTGGGATTACTGGTGCGCGGCATCTCCCCCCAAGTGCCCCGCCAGTCGAGGTACCGTGGATCGCGTACCTTGTTTTACTCCTAATGGTCTTGACCCGGATTCATCCCCCAGAACCCGGGTTTTTTTTGTCCGCGTTTTTTGCGAACCGACCTGTCAGGCCACGCGGGCCAGGGGGAACAGGCGCTGGAAATTGGCCGTGGTCTGCGCAGCCAGGTCCTCGAAGCGCTCGCCGCGCACCATCGCCAGGAATTCCGCCACCTCGCGCACGTATTGCGGCAGGTTGGGCTTGCCGCGATGGGGAATGGGCGCCAGGTAGGGCGAGTCGGTCTCCACCAGCAGGCGGTCGGCCGGCACCTTGCGCGCCACCTCGCGCAGGGCGTCGGCATTGCGGAAGGTGACGATGCCGGACAGCGAGATGTAGAAGCCGATGTCCAGCGCTGCCCTGGCCATGTCCCAGTCCTCGGTGAAGCAGTGCAGCACGCCGGCTTGCGGCAGCGCCGCCTCGCGCAGCAGCGCCAGGGTGTCGGCACGCGCCTCGCGGGTGTGCACTATCACCGGTTTGCCGGTGATCTTCGCCGCCTCCAGGTGCAGGCGGAACGACTGCTGCTGCAGCTCGGCCGCCTCCGGCTCGTAGTGGTAGTCCAGGCCGGTTTCGCCAATGGCCACCACATGCGGGTGGTTCAGCTCGCCGAGCAGCCAGTCCAGCGCCGGTGCCTCGCCCTGTTCCAGGTCCAGTGGATGCACGCCCACCGAGCAGTCGACGTCGGCATAGCGCTCGGCCAGGGCCTTGACCGCGCCGGCGTTGGCGGCGCTGACGCCGATGCACAGGAAGTGCTGCACGCCACGGGCACGAGCGGCAGCCAGCGCCGCATCGAGGGAACCGTCATGGGCCGCCAGGTCGAGGCGGTCGAGGTGGCAGTGGGAATCAACCAGCATGGAATTTCTCTGTCTCTGAAATGACGAAGCGCCCGATTCGGGCGCTTCTACCTTGAAGCTCGATGTCCGCCAATCACATGGTGTGGGTCGGGCGATCCGATTTCAGCGCACCGGCCAGGTAGGTCTCGATCTTGTTGCGCGCGGTGTTGTCGCCGTCGTTGAACTGCACGCCGACACCGGCGGCGCGGTTGCCCTGGGCGCCCTTGGGGGTGATCCATACCACCTTGCCGGCCACCGGGATCTTCTCCGGCTCGTCCATCAGGTTGAGCAGCATGAACACTTCGTCGCCCAGCTTGTAGCTCTTGGCGGTGGGGATGAACAGCCCGCCGTTCTTGATGAACGGCATGTAGGCGGCATACAGCACCGACTTGTCCTTGATGGTGAGGGACAGGATGCCGTTACGCGGTCCCAGATTCGGTGGCAAACTCATGCGCTAATCCTGGCAACTTAATCCAATTTCTCGATTCTAGCCCGGTCCGGGCAGGCTTGCCCACTGCACCAGCAGGGCTTCGAGAAGCAAAGCACCGTTCAGGTTGGCCTTGCCCAGCACCTTCTGCCGTTGCTGCAGCAACCAGTCCTGCATGGCCAGCAGCTTGTGCTGGGGGGTCTTGTCGGCCAGATACTGCACCACCTTGCGCATATCGACCAACCCCAGCCCCGCCTCGTCGCGGCTCAGCTGGTAGCGCAGCATCAGCTGGGCCCAGTCGCAGAACCAGTCGAACAGCATGGCCATCGGCAGGTTCTTCCAGGCCTCGGCCAGCTGACTGGCAGTGGCCTGCTGCTTGAGCAGCTTCTTCACGCCCTCGACCACCAGCGCGCGCTGTTCCAGCACGCCCTGGCCGTGCAGGCGTCGGGCCAGCAGCGGCGAGCCGGCGGCCAGGGCCAGTAGCTCGCGGTGCTGCTCCTCGCTGCATTCCGGCAGCGCCTGGGCCAGCCAGGCCAGGCTCTGCGCCTCGCTCGGCAGCGGGCAGGCCTGCTGCACGCAGCGGCTCTTCACGGTCGGCAGCAGGCGGCTGGGCTGGTGGCTGACCAGCAGCAGCACGGTGTCGCCGGAGGGCTCCTCCAGGCTTTTCAGCAGGGCGTTGGCGGCGTTGAGGTTCATCGCTTCCACCGGCTCCAGCAGCACCACCTTGCGCCCGCCGAGCTGCGCGGTCTGCACCACGAAGCCGACCAGCTCGCGCACCTGATCGACCTTGATCGCCTTGTCCGCTTCTTCCGGCTCCAGCACGAACAGGTCCGGATGGGTGCCGGCGGCCAGCAGGTGGCAGGCCTTGCACTGGCCGCAAGCATCCAGGCCGTCAGGCTTCTGGCACAGCAGCCGGGCCATCAGGCGTTCGGCCAGGTCACGCTTGCCGATGCCGGCCGGGCCGTGCAGCAGGTAGGCATGGGCATGCCGCGGGCGGCTGGCCAGCTGCTGCCAGAGCGGCGCCTGCCAGGGATAGGCCTCAGCCACGGCAGCGCTCCAGGATTTCCGGCAGCAGCGCATCGAGATCGCGCTGCACCGCTTCCAGCGACTGCGCCGCATCCAGCACGCGGTAACGTGCGGGCGCGGCTTCGGCGCGGTCCAGGTAGGTGCGCCGCACCGCCTCGAAGAAGGCCTGGCCTTCCTGCTCGAAGCGGTCCAGGCGGCCACGGGCGGCGGCGCGGGACAGGCCAACCGCCACCGGCAGGTCGAACACCAGGGTCAGGTCCGGGCGCAGCTCGCCCTGGACGAAACGCTCCAGTTCGGCGATGCGCGCCTCGCTCAGGCCACGACCGCCGCCCTGGTAAGCATAGGTGGCGTCGGTGAAGCGGTCGCACAGCACCACGGCGCCGCGCGCCAGGGCCGGGCGGATGACCTGCGCCAGGTGCTGGGCGCGGGCGGCGAACACCAGCAGCAGCTCGGTGTCGCTGGCCATCGTCTCGTCGCTCGGCGCCAGCAGCAGTTCGCGGATGCGCTCGGCCAGCGGCGTGCCACCGGGTTCGCGACTCAGCACTACCTCGATGCCCCGCTCGCGCAGGCGCGCGGCGAGGTATTCGCGGTTGGTGCTCTTGCCGGCCCCTTCCGGGCCTTCCAGGGTGATGAACAGACCGCTCACGGGGTTTCCTTATCTGGGCGCGGGGCTGGAACGGTAGTCGGCGCGGCGCTTGAGCTGGTACTCGCGCACGGCACGGTTGTGCTGCTCCAGGGTTTCCGAGAATACATGGCTGCCGTCGCCACGGGCGACGAAGTACAGGCTGCGCCCGTCCACCGGGTTCAGCGCGGCATGGATCGCCTCGCGGCCGGCCAGGGCGATGGGGGTCGGCGGCATGCCGTCGATCACATAGGTGTTGTAGGGCGTCGACTCCTGCAGGTGGGCACGGGTCAGGTTGCCGTTGTAGCGCTCGCCGAGGCCGAAGATCACCGTCGGGTCGGTCTGCAGGCGCATGCCGCTGCGCAGGCGACGGACGAACACGCCGGCGATCTGCCCGCGCTCCTCGGCCACACCGGTCTCCTTCTCCACCATCGAGGCCATGATCAGTGCGTCGTAGGGCTTGCGGTACGGCAGGCCCTCGGCGCGCCGGGCCCACTCCTCCTGCAGCACCTGGTCCAGGCGGTCGCGGGCCTGCCTGAGCAGGTCCAGGTCACTCATGCCGCGCACGTAGCGATAGGTGTCGGGGAAGAAACGCCCCTCGGGGCTGACGCCAGCCAGGTCGAGGCGCGCCATCAGCGCCTGATCGTCGAGATCGGCCAGGCTCTGCTTCAGTGCTTCCTGGCGTGCCAGGGCGGCGCGGACCTGGCGGAAGCTCCAGCCTTCGACCAGGGTCAGGCTGTACTGCACCACCTCGCCACGGCGCCACAGGTCGAGCAGATCGCGCGCGCGCTGTTGCGGGGTCAGGCGGTACTCGCCGCTGTGCAGGGCCTGGCCCGGCAGGTTGAAGCGCCAGTACAGACGCAGCCAGAAGGCGCCGTCGAGCACGCCCTCGCTCTCCAGGCGATTGAGCAGGCCACCCGGGGTATCGCCCGGCACCACCTCGACCAGGCGTTCACCCTCCAGCCTGAGCGGCTGGTTGAGGGCACTGTGCAGACGCCAGCCGGCCAGGGCCGAGGCCAGCACCAGCAGCGCCAGGCCGATGGCCAGCAGCAACAGCAACTTGCGAATCACGAATCAGGAATCCAGAAGACTGCGGATAAGGGCCTGCAGTTTACGGGTGAGCGGGCCGGCCGGCCAGACGCTGGCGGCCAGTTCGCGCACCGGCCAGATGCCATAGAGGCTGTTGCAGAGGAACAGTTCGTCGGCGGCGAGCAGCTCATCGAAGCCAATGTCGCGGATCTCGCAGGGGATACCCAGACGCGCGGCCTGCTCCAGCACCTCGGCGCGCATCACCCCGGCCACGCCGCAGCGCGACAGCTCGGCGGTCAACAGCACCCCATCCCTGACCAGGAACAGATTGCTGAACACGCCCTCGATCACCCGCCCGGACGTATCGCGCATCAGCCCCTCGGCGAAGGCGGCGTCCTGCCATTCGCCGCGGGCCAGCACCTGTTCCAGGCGATTGAGGTGTTTCAGGCCAGCCAGCAGCGGCTGCTCGGCCAGGCGCGTGCGACAGGAGAACAGGCGCACGCCCTGCTCGGCATTGGCCGCGGGGTAGCTGGGCAGCGGACTGCCCAGCAGGATGCGCCTCGGCCGGGCGGGCTGCGGCGGCGCATAGCCGCGCAGGCCGTCGCCACGGGTGACCAGCAGCTTGGCCACGCCCTCGCCCAGCTCGGCGAAGAAGGCCCGCAGCTCGGCTTCCAGCGCAACCAGGTCGAGGTCGATGGCCAGCCGCCGCAGACCCTCCGCCAGCCGCGCCAGGTGACGCGGCAGCAAAACGGCGCGGCCACGGCGCACGGCGATGGTCTCGAACAGGCCATCGCCATAGGCCAGGCCACGGTCGCTCAGGGGCAGCTCCGTGGCCGGGCGGCCGTCGACCCAGCTCAGCATCAGCCGTTGAAGCGGCGGAACACCAGCGAACCGTTGGTGCCGCCGAAGCCGAAGGAGTTGGACAGCACCGCGTCGATCGCCAGCGGCTTGGCCTGGTGAGCGACGAAATCGAGGTCGCAGCCCTCGTCCGGCTCGTCCAGGTTGATGGTCGGCGGCGCCACCTGATCACGCAGGGCCAGCACGCTGAAGATCGCCTCCACCGCACCGGCGGCACCCAGCAGATGGCCGGTCATGGACTTGGTCGAGCTGACCGACAGCCTGTAGGCATGCTCGCCGAACACCGCCTTCACCGCGCTGGCCTCGGCCTTGTCGCCGGCCGAGGTGGAGGTGCCATGGGCGTTGATGTACTGCACCTGGTCCGGGTTGAGGCCGGCATCGCGCAGAGCATTGCTCATGCAGCGGGCGGCACCGGCGCCGTCTTCCGGCGGCGCGGTCATGTGGAAGGCATCGCCGCTCATGCCGAAGCCGACCAGCTCGGCATAGATGGTCGCGCCACGCGCCTTGGCATGCTCCAGCTCTTCCAGCACCAGGGCGCCGGCGCCGTCGGACAGCACGAAGCCGTCGCGACCCTTGTCCCAGGGGCGGCTGGCCCTGGCCGGCTCGTCGTTGCGGGTGGACAGCGCGCGGGCCGCGCCGAAGCCGCCCATGCCCAGGCCACAGGTGGCCATCTCGGCGCCGCCGGCGACCATCACGTCGGCCTCGCCGTAGGCGATGTTGCGCGCGGCCATGCCGATGCAGTGGGTGCCGGTGGTGCAGGCGGTGGCGATGGCATAGTTCGGCCCCTGCAGACCCAGGTGGATCGACAGGAAGCCGGAGATCATGTTGATGATCGAGCCGGGCACGAAGAACGGCGAAATGCGCCGCGGCCCCTGCTCGAACAGGGACTTGCAGTTGCTCTCGATATTGGTCAGGCCGCCGATACCGGAACCCATGGCCACGCCGATGCGCTCGCGGTTGCCGTCGGTGACCTCCAGGCCGGCATCGCGCATGGCCTGGAAGCTGGCGGCCAGGCCGTACTGGATGAACAGGTCGAGCTTGCGTGCCTCCTTGGCCGACAGGTACTCCTCGACGTTGAAGCCCTTCACCGAACCGCCGAAGCGGGTGGAATAGGCCGACAGGTCCATGTGCTCGATCAGGCCGATACCACTGCGGCCCGCCAGAATGCCCTGCCAACTGCTGGCCACATCGGTACCCAGCGGCGACAGCATGCCCATACCGGTAACCACGACGCGTCTACGCGACACTGCTCAATCCTCTTTCTTGTTGAATCTTGCCGGCCCGATAAAGAAAAACCGCACGCCTTGGAGGGCAGTGCGGCTTTTCTGGGCCGAAAACCGGCGATTACGGCGCTTAGGCGTGCGCGGTGATGTAATCGATGGCTTCCTGAACGGTGGTGATCTTCTCAGCCTGCTCGTCCGGAATCTCGGTCTCGAATTCCTCTTCCAGAGCCATCACCAGCTCGACGGTGTCAAGGGAGTCGGCGCCGAGGTCTTCGACGAAGGAAGCGCTGTTGGTCACTTCATCTTCTTTGACGCCCAGTTGCTCGGCGACGATTTTCTTGACGCGTTCTTCGATGGTGCTCATGTCTAGTTTTCACTCCTATGGAAAAATTCCGTGCAGCTGGGCTGCAGTGTATAGAAAGGGTTTTCTAACTTTCAAGCCGGTTTCCCGGGCCCTTCCGAACTGCCGTCTTCCGCCGGTTGCACTTTTGTAACGGACTTTAGACGGCTTTTATGACAATTTCCCGAAGGGCCGAGTCACATTCAGCTCATGTACATGCCGCCATTCACCGGCACTGTGGCACCCGTGACGTAGGCAGCGCCGTCGGAAGCAAGGAAGCCCACCACCTTGGCGATCTCCTCGGCCTGGCCCAGGCGGCCCAGCGGAATCTGGGTCAGCAGCGCCTCGCGCTGGGCTTCCGGCAGTTCGCGGGTCATGTCGGTATCGATGAAGCCGGGCGCTACCGAGTTGACGGTGATGGCGCGCGAGCCCACTTCACGGGCCAGGGCGCGGCTGAAGCCTTCCAGGCCGGCCTTGGCCGCCGCGTAGTTGGCCTGCCCGGCATTGCCCATGGCACCGACCACCGAGCCGATGTTGATGATGCGCCCCCAGCGCGCCTTGGTCATGCCGCGCAGCACGGCCTTGGACAGGCGGAACAGGCTGTTGAGGTTGGTGTTGATGACGTCGAACCACTCCTCGTCCTTCATCCGCAGCATCAGGTTGTCGCGGGTGATGCCGGCGTTGTTGACCAGGATGGCCACGGCGCCGAAGTCCTTCTGGATCTGCTCCAGAACGGCATCCACCGACTCGCTGTTGGACACATCCAGCATCAGGCCGGCACCCTGGATGCCCTGTTCCTTGAGCGCCTCGCCGATGCGCGCGGCACCGGCCTCGCTGGTGGCGGTACCGATCACGGTGGCGCCCTGGCGACCCAGCTCGAACGCGATGGCCTGGCCGATACCACGGCTGGCGCCGGTGACCAGTGCAACCTTGCCTTGCAGACTCATGTTTCTCTCCTTGTGACTCAGGCCAGCGCCGCACGCACGGCGGCGAAGGCGTCCGGGGTTTCCAGATTGTGGGTATTGATACCTTTGACGCAGCGCTTGTTGAGGCCGGCCAGTACCTTGCCCGGGCCGCACTCGACCAGTTCGGTGACGCCGCGCTCGGCAAGGAACTGCACACTCTCGACCCAGCGCACCGGACTGTACAGCTGGGCCAGCAGGTCGCGCTTGAGGGTTTCGAGGTCAGCCGGCACGGCGGCGCTGACGTTCTGCACCAGGGCGATCTGCGGTGCCTGCCAGGCGAGGCCGTTGACCGTCTTGGCGAACTTCTCGGCCGCCGGGCGCATCAGCGCGCAGTGCGACGGCACGCTGACCGGCAGCGGCATGGCCCGCTTGGCGCCCCGCGCCTTGCAGGCTTCGATGGCACGCTCGACCGCAGCAGCGCTGCCGGCGATCACCACCTGACCCGGCGCATTGAAATTGACCGCACTGACCACCTCGCCCTGCGCCGCCTCGGCACAGGCGGCCAGCACGTCGGCATCCTCCAGGCCGAGAATGGCAGCCATGCCGCCCTGCCCGGCCGGCACGGCCTGCTGCATCAACTGGCCGCGCAGCTCGACCAGCTTGACCGCATCGCGGAATTCGATGGCTCCGGCGGCCACCAGCGCCGAGTACTCACCCAGGCTGTGGCCGGCGACGAAGGCCGGGCGGGCGCCGCCTTCGGCCAGCCACAGGCGCCAGAGGGCAACGGAGGCGGTCAGAATGGCCGGCTGGGTCTTGTCGGTTTCGTTCAGGCGCTCCTCCGGCCCCTGCTGGGTCAGCGCCCAGAGGTCGTAGCCGAGCGCCTCGGAGGCCTCGCCGAAGGTATCGCGGATCAGCGCCTGCTGGGCACCCAGTTCGGCGAGCATGCCGAGCGATTGCGAACCCTGGCCAGGGAAGACAAATGCGATGGAGGCGGACATCAAAACTTTCCCTTATCTAGTCGATGGAAGTGGCGCAGCATGGCGCGCCGGGAACTGCAGATTGGATGGAGCCGCCACGCCAGCGGTCACAGGCAGGCGCGCCCGGTTTTGCCAAAATAGCGATTCCGCGCGCTCAAAAGACGGACCCGGGCAGCGGCAGGACACATGGCGGAGCCGCTCGTCAGAGCAGCAGATCCTCGAGGCGGCCATGCAGGCGCTGCGGCAGATTCTCGCGCACTTCGATGACAGCCCGCCGAATGGCACTCTGAAAGCCCTCGATACTGGCCGCGCCATGGCTCTTCACCACGATGCCCTGCAGCCCGAGGAAGCTGGCACCGTTGTGCCGCGCCGGTGCCAGTTCGCCCTGCAGGCGCTTGAGTAGCGGCATGGCCACGGCACCGGCCAGGCGGGAGACGATACCCTCGCTGAACAGCGCCTCGATCCGCGCGGAGATCATCGACACCAGGCCCTCGCTGGATTTCAGCAGGATATTGCCGACGAAACCGTCGCACACCACCACATCGGCCTCGCCCCGGTACAGGCCATCGCCCTCGACGAAACCGATGTAGTTCAGACCCTGCGCCTGCTGCAACAGGCTGGCGGCCAGCTTGACCTGCTGGTTGCCCTTGATGTTCTCGGTCCCGACATTGAGCAGGGCAACCCGTGGCGACTGCACGCCCTGGGCCTCGGCGGCCACGGCCCCCATCACGGCAAACTGGTAGAGCTGCTCGGCGCTGCAGTCGACGTTGGCCCCCAGGTCGAGCAGATGGCAGATCCCTCTGGACGTGGGCACGGCGGTGACCATCGCCGGCCTATCGATGCCCGGCAGGGGCTTGAGCACGTATAAAGAGAGGGCCATCAGCGCACCGGTATTGCCGGCACTGACGCAGGCCCTGGCCCGGCCGCTGCGCACCAGCTCGAGCATGACGCGCATGGAGGCATCGGGTTTGCCGCGCAGGGCATGGGTGGGACGCTCGTCCATACCGATCACCTCACTGGCGTGCTCGACCTGCAGACGCGCGCGGTCGACACCCGGATGACGGGCAATCAGTTCTTCGAGGACGGGAGCTTGGCCAACGAGGACCAGGTGCAGCGAGGGGAATTCAGCCAGACTGGCGACGCAGGCTGGAACAATGCAGTGGGGACCGAAGTCCCCACCCATTGCATCAATCGCGATCAGCGGAGCGGACAAGGATTACTCGTCGGCGCCCTTGTCGATCACTTTACGGCCACGGTAGAAGCCTTCCGGCGACACGTGGTGACGCAGGTGAACTTCACCGGTGCTCTTCTCGACGGACAGAGCGTTGGCCTCGAGAGCGTCGTGGGAACGGCGCATGTCGCGGGCAGAGCGGGATTTTTTGTTCTGCTGAACAGCCATAACTCAATAACTCCTAAACGTTTGGGTCACGCTTTAACTGCGCCAAAACACTGAACGGGTTGGACCGCGATACCTCGTCCTCGCTCGACTCGGGCTCTTTAGCACCGGCCGGCTGCTGGCAATCCTCAGGGGCATGGGCCGGAACGATGGGCAAAGCGAGCAACAGCTCATCTTCGACCAGCGTCAGCAGATCCAACGGATCTTCACCCACTTCCAGCACGTCATAGCCCTTGGGCAGCGACTGGGTATCCGCACCTTCCTTCACCACCGCGTAATGACACTCGCTGCGGATCGGCAGGGCGACCAGTTCCAGACAACGCTGGCAAACCATCTTGACCTCAACCTCGAGCTCGCTGTGAATACTCACAGCTCGACGCTCGCCACGTTCGAAGACCAGCTTCGCACGCACCTTGCCGGAATCATCTTCCAGCGAGTCGCACAGTCGCTCGAAACTGGCCAGCGGCATCTCCCCTTCGAGAGTGACACCGCGATCGGCGAGTTTGCGCGGATCAACGTGAGGTGGAATCGGCCCATTCGACATAGGCGCGGTATTCTAGGGATGCACCCCTCCCCTGTCAAAGGAATTTCCGCCCTGTCCGTCGCCTGCGCCAGCCGCTAAAATCCGCCGCCCGTCCCGGAGATCGCCCCATGCTGCCCCTGGTGCTTGCCTCAAGCTCACCCTACCGTCGTGAACTGCTGGCGCGCCTGCGCCACCCCTTCACCTGGGCCTCGCCCGCCATCGACGAGACGGCACTCCCCGGGGAGGACGCCGAAGCCCTGGTGCGGCGCCTGACCGAAGCCAAGGCCCGCGCCCTCGGCGAGTTGCACCCCGCGCACCTGATCATCGGCTCGGACCAGGTCGCCGTGCTGGACCGGCAGATCCTCGGCAAGCCCCACGATTTCAGCCGCGCCCGCAGCCAGCTACTGGCCGCCAGCGGCAACAGCGTGACCTTCCTCACCGGCCTGGCTCTGCTCAACAGCGCCAGTGGACGCTGCCAGGTGGACGCTATTGCCTTTACCGTGCATTTCCGCCAACTGAGTGAAGAGCAGATCATCCGCTACCTGCAGGCCGAACAACCCTACGACTGCGCCGGCAGCTTCAAGGCCGAGGGCCTGGGCGTCAGCCTGTTCCGCGCCACCGAAGGGGAGGACAGCACCAGCCTGGTCGGCCTGCCCCTGATCCGCCTGGTGCACATGCTTGCAGAAGAAGGCGTGGCCATCCCCTGAACTCTTTCTATAAATGAAAAAGCCCGGCATTGGCCGGGCTTTTTCATTGCGTCACTCAACGCAGGGTCGGCCCCTGGAAGCCCATCCATAGCGCCAGGCGCTCGGCCACGCTGGCGCCGAGCTTCTTGGTGAAACGATCCAGCGGGCTTTCCTCGCGGGTGAAGTCGACTATGTCCTTGGCGCCTATCACCTCGCGCGCCACATAGCTGCTGCTACCCAGCGCGTCCACCAGGCCCAGCGCCAGGGCCTGCTCGCCGGACCAGATCAGCCCGGAGAACAACTCCGGATGCTGGTCGACCTTGAGCCGCTCGCCACGCCCTTTCTTCACGCTGTCGATGAACTGCTTGTGGGTGGTTTCCAGCACCCCCTGCCAGAAGCGAGTCTCTTCCTCCTTGGGCGGCTGGAAGGGATCGAGGAAGGCCTTGTGCTCGCCAGAGGTGTAGACGCGCCGATCGACCCCGACCTTCTCCATCACGCCGACGAAGCCGAAGGTGGCCGCAGTGACACCGATGGAGCCGACCAGACTGGCCTTGTCGGCGTATATCTGATCGGCGGCACTGGCAATGTAGTAGGCACCGGAGGCCCCCAGATCACTGATCACCGCATAGACCTTGATATCCGGATACTCGCCACGCAGGCGCTTGATCTCGTCATAGATGTAGCCGGACTGCACCGGGCTGCCGCCCGGGCTGTTGATGCGCAGGATGATGCCCTTGGTCTTCTCGTTCTCGAAGGCCGCGCGCAGGCTGCTGACGATATTGTCGGCACTGGCCTCTTCCTCCGCCATGATCATGCCGCGCACCTCGATCAACGCCGTATGGCTCTCGGCCACGGACGCGGACGCGGACTTGCTCAGCTTGAGCAGCGGCGAGAACAGCAGCAGGGTGACGAACAGGTAAACGAATACCAACAGCTTGAAGAAGATGCCCCAGCGCCGGGCACGACGCTGCTCGATGACGCTCGCCTGCAGGGTCTTTTCCAGCAGGTTCCAGGCCTTCTCGTCGCCCGACGCCCTCAATTCATCCGACATACTCGCCCACCTCGACAGTTGCAACTGACGCGCGCCCTTGCAGCCAGGCACGCAATTCGGAAAACTCGTTGATCGCCAGGCGCGGCCCGTGAGCACGCAGGCTCTCCAGCGGCTGCGCACCAAAGCCCACCGCCACCGAGTCCATCCCTGCATTGCGCGCCATCTGCAGGTCGAAGACCGAATCGCCGACCATCAGTGCTCGCGCAGGCGCCACGGCGCAATGCTGGAGAATCTCGTGCAGCATGCGCGGGTGCGGCTTGCTGGCCGTTTCATCGGCACAGCGGGTGACATCGAAATAATCCAGCCAGCCCCGTCCTTGCAATACCCGCTGCAAGCCGCGGCGACTTTTGCCGGTGGCCACCGCCAGACGGTAGCCCTGCTCGCGAAAGGCTTCCAGTGACTCCTCGACCCCGTCGAACAGGGCCGAAGGCTCGTTTTCCAGCGCCAGGTAATGCTCGCTGTACCCCTCGCGAAAACGCTCGACCAGGACGGCCTCGCGCAGCTCCGGGTAGAGCGTCTGGATCGCTTCCGGCAAGCCCAGGCCTATGATGCCCCTAATCGCCTCGTCGCTGCGCTGCGGCAGACCACAGGTATCGGCGGCACGCCGCATGGACTCGACGATGCGACCAATCGAGTCGACCAGCGTGCCGTCCCAGTCGAAGATCAACAGCTGATAGTCAGGCACCGAGACGCTCCAGAGTCTGCGCCCACATCTCGTCGACCTCGGCCTCCAGCTCCAGGCGCTGGCCATCCGGCAGCTCGAGCTTGAGCTGATAGGCGTGCAGGAACAGGCGCTTGCCACCCAGCTCGCGGATCTCGCGGGTGAAGTCCTCGTCGCCATACTTGGCATCACCGGCAATCGAATGCCCGGCATGCTTGGCGTGCACGCGGATCTGGTGGGTGCGCCCGGTGATCGGACTGGCCTCGACCAGGGTGGCGAATTCGCCGAAGCGGCGCAGCACGCGGAACTCGGTGAGCGCCTCCTTGCCCTCGGGATTGACCTCGACCATACGCTCACCGGAGCGCAGGTTGTTCTTCAGCAAAGGCGCGGCGACCTTCTTCTTCGAGGTCGGCCAGCTGCCGCGCACCAGCGCCATGTAGCGCTTGTCCACGCCATCCCCGCGCAGCGCCTCGTGCAAATGGCGCAGCATGCTGCGCTTCTTGGCGATCATCAGCAGGCCGGAGGTGTCGCGATCCAGGCGATGCACCAGCTCGATATCCTTGGCATCCGGACGCAGCTGACGGAACGCCTCGATCACCCCGTAATTGAGGCCACTGCCGCCATGTACGGCGATGCCGGCCGGCTTGTTCAGCACGATCAGCGCCTTGTCCTCGTAGACGATGGCCGTCTCCAGGCGCTCCAGCAGACTCTGCGCCAGCGGCGCCGGCTCGTCGCGCTCGGCCAGGCGCAGCGGCGGCACACGCACCACGTCGCCGGCCTGCAGCTTGTATTCGGGCTTGATCCGGCCCTTGTTCACCCGCACCTCGCCCTTGCGCAGGATGCGATAGATAAGGGTCTTGGGCACACCCTTGAGCTGGGTGCGAAGGAAATTGTCGATGCGCTGGCCGGCGAGCTCAGGCGCGACTTCGAGCAGCTGGACGCCGGAAGTCGGAGAGGCGGGAGTAGTCATTTGTCAATCATAACAATTTTTTATGGAATTGAAGCACTTAATCATTGCTGCTATAGTCGCGAACGCCGCCAAAAGCGGCCCGGCCAGCGGGTGACCGACAACCTTGCCACCCCTGCCGAGCGCAACCCTTTCAGGACGTGAGGCCGTCCGACGGGACTTTCGCCGCAACTAGAGCGCGAACACCCCCGGAAACAAAGCCTTGAGCCACAAGAGCCTTGAGCGCAGCAGTCGCGACCAGGCTCGACAGACGCGCAGGCCCAGCCTGCGGTAATGCAAACCCGCTGCGGATTCTGCGAGCGGCACCCGATTTCAGCGATACGTGTAGGGTGGAGATGCACAACCGTCGGACAGCGTAGCTACAGGCATTACCCAGACGCTTCAGATTCGTCCGCACCGACCGGTTGATTCCTCCCCTGACTGAGTGCTTCTGTCACCACAGCAAACAGGAGCGTAGTCGCGGCCCGGCCCTATTGGCCTGACCGCTGGACACTGGAGTGATTTACGACCACTCCTGAACGCGCCCTGACACCGACCGTGAGAGTCGTGTGTGCCAAACGCCGTTTCCGGCAGCCCCGGAAACCATTGGTACAACATGAAAAGAATGCTGATCAACGCAACTCAGCCCGAAGAGTTGCGTGTTGCCCTGGTAGACGGCCAGAAGCTCTACGACCTGGACATCGAGTCCGGCGCGCGCGAGCAGAAGAAGGCCAACATCTACAAGGGCCGCATCACCCGCGTCGAGCCCAGTCTCGAAGCGGCTTTCGTCGACTTCGGCGCCGAGCGCCACGGCTTCCTGCCGCTCAAGGAAATCTCCCGCGAATACTTCAGCAAGTCGCCCGAAGGCGGCCGCGTCAACATCAAGGAAGTATTGAAGGAAGGCCAGGAAGTCATCGTCCAGGTCGAGAAGGAAGAGCGCGGCAACAAGGGCGCCGCCCTCACCACCTTCATCAGCCTGGCCGGCCGCTACCTGGTGCTGATGCCCAACAACCCGCGCGCCGGCGGCATCTCGCGCCGCATCGAAGGCGAAGAGCGCAACGAACTGCGCGAGGCGCTGAACGGCCTCAACGCCCCGGCCGACATGGGCCTGATCGTGCGCACCGCCGGCCTCGGCCGCTCCAGCGAAGAGCTGCAGCTCGACCTGGACTACCTGATCCAGCTGTGGACCGCGATCAAGGAAGCTTCCCAGGACCGCGCCGCCCCGTTCCTGATCTACCAGGAATCCAACGTCATCATCCGCGCCATCCGCGACTACCTGCGCCAGGACATCGGCGAAGTACTGGTGGACAGCGTCGAGGCCCAGGAAGAAGCCCTGGCCTTCATCCAGCAGGTCATGCCGCAGTACGCCAGCAAGATCAAGCTGTACGAGGACAGCGTGCCGCTGTTCAACCGCTTCCAGATCGAAAGCCAGATCGAGACCGCCTTCCAGCGCGAAGTGAAGCTGCCGTCCGGCGGCTCCATCGTCATCGACCCGACCGAGGCCCTGGTGTCCATCGACATCAACTCGGCGCGCGCCACCAAGGGCGGCGACATCGAGGAAACCGCCCTGCAGACCAACCTGGAAGCGGCCGAGGAAATCGCCCGCCAGCTGCGCCTGCGCGACATCGGCGGCCTGATCGTCATCGACTTCATCGACATGACCCCTGCCAAGAACCAGCGCGCCGTGGAAGAGAAAGTCCGCGAAGCCCTGGAAGCCGACCGCGCCCGCGTTCAGGTCGGCCGCATCTCGCGCTTCGGCCTGCTGGAAATGTCCCGTCAGCGCCTGCGTCCGTCCCTCGGCGAGACCAGCGGCATCGTCTGCCCGCGCTGCAACGGCCAGGGCATCATCCGTGACGTCGAGTCGCTGTCGCTGGCCATCCTGCGTCTGATCGAGGAAGAGGCCCTGAAGGACCGCACCGCCGAGGTTCGCGCCCAGGTGCCGATCCCGGTTGCCGCCTTCCTGCTCAACGAGAAGCGCAACAGCATCACCAAGATCGAGCTGCGCACCCGTGCGCGCATCGTGATCCTGCCGAACGATCATCTGGAAACCCCGCACTTCGAAGTCCAGCGCCTGCGCGACGACAGCCCGGAAGTGCTGAACGGCCAGTCCAGCTACGAAATGACCCCGGCGGAAGTCGAAGACGCCCAGCCGGTCAGCGCCACCCGCACCCTGGTGCGCCAGGAAGCCGCACTGAAGGCCACCCCGCCGCGCCCGGCCGCACCGACTCCGGCCGCCCCGCTGGCACCGGCTGCCCCGACGCCGCAACCGAGCCTGTTCAAGGGCCTGGTCAAGTCGCTGGTGAGCCTGTTCGCCGGCAAGGAAGAAGAGCAGCAGCCGACCGCCGAAGCCAAGCCTGCCGAGCGCAAGCCGCGTGGCGACGAGCGCCGCAACGGCCGCCAGCAGAACCGCCGCGACGGCCGTGGCAACCGCGACCGCAGCGAGCGTGGCGAACGCGAAGAGCGCAAGCCGCGTGAAGAGCGTCAGCCGCGCGAAGCCCGCGAGCCACGCGAGGAACGCCAGCCGCGCGCCCCGCGCGAGGAGCGCCAGCCGCGTGAAGAGCGTCAGCCGCGCGAGGCCCGTGAACCACGCGAGCCGCGTGGCGAAGGCCAGGAAAACCGCCGCGAGCGCCAGCCGCGCGAAGGTCGCGAGCCGCGCGAGGAGCGCCGTCGCGAACTGCGCGAGCCGCTGGACGCCGCCACCGGTGAAGGCCAGGAGCCGCGTGCCGAACGAGCGCCGCGCGAGGAGCGCCAGCCGCGTCCGCCGCGCGAAGAGCGCCAACCGCGTAGCGAGGCGCTGAGCGCCGAGGCCGCCGAGGAAGAAGCGCTGGAGAGCGCCGAGCAGCTGGAAGACGGCCAGGAAGCCGGTGAAGGCGGCGAGCGTCCGCGTCGCCGCTCCCGTGGCCAGCGTCGCCGCAGCAACCGCCGCGAGCGCCAGCGCGATGCCGACGGCAACCTGATCGGCGAAGAAGGCGAAGAGACCGCAGAGGGCACCGAGGCCAGCGCCGAGCAAGGCACTGTCGTGGCCACCGCTGCCGTGGTCGCCGTGGTAGCCGAACAGGCTCAGGCCGAGCCGGAACAGGCTCCGCTGGCCGAGCAGGTGCAGCCGGCCGAAGCCAGCGTGGTCGCCGAGGCGCCCGTCGCACCGGTGGTCGCCAGCGAGCCCGTGACTGCCGAGATCGCCCCGGTCGAGCCGGCACCCGCAGCTCCAGTCGTGGAAGCCCCGGTTGTGGAAGCCCCGGCCGCACCGGCAGAGGTCGCGCCGACTCCTGCCCCGGCCCAGGCCAGCGGTGGCCGCGCGCCCAACGATCCGCGCGAAGTGCGCCGTCGCCAGCAGGAAGCGGCCCGCCTGGCTGCCGAAGCGGCCGCCGCTGCCGCAGTGGCTGTCCAGGTAGCCGAGGCCGCCCCGGCCGAGACCGCCCCGGTGGAAACCGCTGCCGAGGAATTCGTCGCCGAACCCGCCGCGGTGGTTGCCGAACAGGTGAACGCCGAGCCGGCTGGTGCGAACAGCGCCGACGAGCAGGCGCCTGCCGAACTGGTCGCCGAGCCCGCCCCGCAGGCGGATGCTGACGAGGCCAAGCCGCAGGTCTGAGACCTGCGGTAACGAAAAAGGGGATGCTTCGGCATCCCCTTTTTCATTTCTGCGTCCCGCTTACAGCACGTTCGGCTCGATCTCCAGGCGCACGCCAAAGCGCTGCTCGATATCCGCCTGGATACGCCGGGCCAGGTCGAGCAGCTGCGCCCCCGTGGCCTGTCCATGGTTGACCAGTACCAGGGCCTGCAGGCGGTGCACGCCGGCGTCCCCCTCACGAAAGCCTTTCCACCCTGCCCGTTCGATCAGCCAGCCGGCGGCGAGCTTGCTCTGCCCCACGCCCGCCGGATAGGCAACCAGGTCGGCATACTCGGCGCGGATACGCCCGGCCAGCTCGTCCGCCACCACCGGGTTCTTGAAGAAGCTGCCGGCATTGCCCAGCTCCGCCGGATCGGGCAGCTTCTCGCGGCGGATGGCGCAGATGGCGCGGCTGACGTCGCTCGGCGTCGGCACCTCGATACCCTCGGCCTGCAGGCGCTGGCGCACCGGGCCATAGTCCAGGTGCAGGCGCGCCTGTCGACTGAGGGCAAAACGCACCCGCAGGATCAGCCAACGCCCCGGCTGCTGCTTGAACAGGCTGTCGCGGTAGGCGAAGGCGCACTCCTCCAGGCCGAACTCGCGCAGCTCACCGCTCTGGCGATCCAGCGCGGTCAGGCCGGCGAACACATCCTTGATCTCGACGCCGTAGGCACCGATGTTCTGCATCGGCGCGGCGCCGACCGTGCCGGGGATCAGGCTGAGATTCTCCAGTCCGCTCAGCCCCTGCTCCAGGCTCCACAGCACGAAGGGATGCCAGGGCTCGCCCGCCTCGGCCTCGACCAGTACCCGCGCGCCATCGTCTTCGACGATGCGCAGGCCACGGCTGGCCATGCGCAGCACCAGGACCTCGACATCGCCAGTCAGCAGCAGGTTGCTGCCGCCACCGATGGGCAGCAGCGGCAGGCCACGGCGCTCGGCCTCGACCAGAGCCTGGCGCACCTCGCCGTCATCGCGCGCCTCGGCGAACAGCCGGGCTTTGGCATCGACGCCGAAGGTATTGAACGGCTTGAGGGAGACGTCTTCTTGCAGTTGCAGGCTCACAGGCGCCCCTTGATCTCGGCGAGCAGCGCGTCGCTGGCCTGCTCGATCAGGTCCAGCACCTGCTCGAAGCCGTCGGCGCCGCCATAGTAGGGATCGGGCACCTCATCCAGGGCCAGGTCGTAACGGCGCAGCAGCAGGTCCAGCTCGGCGCCGCCGCTGGCCGGACGCAGCGCCTGCAGGCGCGCCAGGTTGTCATGGTCCATGGCCAGGATCAGGTCGAAACGCTGGAAGTCCTCGCGCTGCACCTGGCGCGCGCGCAGGCCGGACAGGTCATAGCCACGGGCGGCGGCGGCCTGGCTGGAGCGATCGTCCGGCGCCTTGCCCACGTGCCAGTCGCCGGTACCGGCGGAATCCACCGTCACCCGCTCGAGCAGGCCGGTCTGCTGCAGGCGCTGGCGAAATACCCCCTCGGCCGTGGGCGAGCGGCAGATATTGCCCATGCAGACGAACAGAACGCGCATCAGGCCCCCAGCAGGCGGCGCACCCGCTCCAGGTCTTCCGGGGTATCGACGCCGGCCGGCGGCGCTTCCAGGGCATCGGCGACATGGATGCGCACGCCGTGCCACAGGGCGCGCAGCTGCTCCAGGCACTCGGTGTCCTCCAGCCAGCACGGGCCCCAGGCGACGAAGTCATGCAGGAAACCGGCACGGTAGGCGTAGATGCCGATATGGCGGCGATAGGGCACGCCCTCCGGCAGCGCATCGCGGTTGCGGGCGAAGCTGTCGCGGGCCCAGGCGATGGGCGCGCGGCTGAAAGTCAGGGCCAGGCCGCTCTTGTCGCTGACCACCTTGACCACATTGGGGTTGAACAAGGCCTGCACATCCTCGATCGGCTCGGCCAGGGTGGCGATGCCGGCCTGCGGATTGGCGGCCAGGTTGGCCGCCACCTGATCGATGATGGCGGGCGGAATCAGCGGCTCGTCGCCCTGCACGTTGACCACTATGGCATCGGCGGCGAGGCCGAGCTGGGTCGCCACCTCGGCCAGGCGGTCGGTGCCGGAGTTGTGGTCGACACGGGTCATCAGCACTTCGGCGCCGAAGCCCTGGCAGGCCTCGAGGATGCGTACATCATCGGTGGCCACCACCACGCGGGCGGCGGAGCTCTTCTTCGCCTGCTCCCAGACGTGCTGGATCATGGGCTTGCCGGCAATGTCCTGCAGCGGCTTGCCGGGCAGGCGGCTGGAGGCGTAGCGGGCGGGAATGACTACGGTGAAGGTGTGGCTCATTTACTTGTCCAGACGCTCGTCGACGGTCAGGGTGCGCGCCTCGCTCTCCAGCATCACCGGGATGCCGTCGCGGATCGGGTAGGCCAGGCCGGCGCCCTTGCTGATCAGCTCGGTCTTGTCTTCGGAGAGCTGCAGCGGGCCCTTGCAGACCGGGCAGGCCAGGATATCGAGCAGTTTGGTGTCCATCGGGGTGTCCTTGCTGGCGTTGTGAGCGCCGGTAAGGCTCAGGCCTTGTCCGGCAGTAGACGGGTCAGTTCGCGGTCGAGCCAGGCGACGAAGGCCGCCGAGGGCGCCGCCTCCACCGCCAGGTACCACCAGTCGGCAGCGGCGAAGGCCCGGCATTTCACCGCATCCTTCTCGGTCATCAGCAGCGGCAGTGCGGGGCTGAACTGCAGGGCCTCGGGACTGAAGCTGGCGTGGTCGGCGAAGGGATGCGCGATCGGCCGCCAGTTTAGCGCTTCGAGGGTATTGAAGAAACGCTGCGGGTTGCCGATGCCGGCCACCGCATGGACCCGCTGGCCGGGCGGGAAGTGACCGAGGGCAGCGCGCTCGCCGCTGCACAGGTTGACCAGGGCGGTCGGGCGCAGCTGCAGGGCATAGCCCTGCGCGTCATCCTCGACGGCGCCATTGCACAGCACCGCATCCACCTCGGCCAGACGCTCGGCCGGCTCGCGCAGGGGGCCGGCCGGCAGGCAGCGACCATTGCCCAGGCCACGGGCGGCATCCACCAATACCAGCTCCAGGTCGCGGGCCAGGCGGTAGTGTTGCAGGCCGTCGTCGCAGAGGATCAGGTCCAGGGTTTCCTGCGCCAGCAACGCCTGCACGGCGCGGGCGCGCTGCGGGTCGATCACCAGCGGCACGCCCGTGCGCTGCACGATCAGCAGCGGCTCGTCGCCGGCTTGGTCGGCGGCATGCTCGGCCCGCACGCGCCAGGGCAGCTGCGGCGGCGTGGCGCCATAGCCACGACTGACCACGCCGACGCGCAGGCCGCGGGCCCGGCAGTGCTCGATCAGCCAGAGGATCATCGGGGTCTTGCCGGTACCACCGACCGTGACATTGCCCACCACGACGACCGGTACGGGTGCGCGATAGATATCGCCCTCCCCGGCCAGGAAGGCGCGGCGCTTGCCCTGCACCACGCGCCGGTACAGCCACTCCAGCGGGCGCAGCAGGGTCAGGGCCGGATGGCCCTGGTACCAGGCGGCAGTGAGCCGGTCGGCCAGGCTCAAGGCTTGGCCTCGGCCTCGACCGTGGTGATGCGCAGGTGGGAGAAGCCCAGCTTGCCGGCCGCGTCCATCGCGGTGATCACCGCCTGGTGCGGGGTCTTGGCATCGGCGCTGATGGCCAGTGGCAGGCTGTTGTCACCACCGGACTCCTTGCCAAGGGCCGCCATCAGGCCCTCCAGGTCATTCTTCAGCAGGGCCTGGCCGTTCAGCGAATAGCTGCCCTCGGGGCTGATCAGCACTTCCAGCTGCTTGAGCTCGGTGGCCTCCGGCGGCGTACCGCTGGCGGCCTCGGGCAGGTCGACCTTGAGCTGGGTCTCGCGGGTGAAGGTGGTGGTGACCACGAAGAACAGCAGCAGGATGAACACCACGTCGATCAGCGACGCCAGGTTGATCTCGACGTTCTCCCGCGGTTTGCGCCGGAACTTCACGCCTTCCTGCCCTCTTTGCGGGATTCCTTCGACGCCGGCGCGCTGCCGTTGCCCAGGTCGACGTCACGGTCGCCCTGCACCACTTCCACCAGCTTGATCGCCTCCTGCTCCATGCCGACCACCAGCTCGTCGACGCGGCGCTGCAGGAAACGGTGGAAGAACAGCGCCGGGATGGCCACGAACAGGCCGGCGGCGGTGGTGATCAGGGCCTTGGAGATGCCACCGGCGAGTTGCGCGGCATTGGCCATGTTGGTGCCGATAAAGGCGCTGAAGATGTCGATCATGCCCAGCACGGTACCCAGCAGGCCGAGCAGCGGGGCCACCCCGGCGATGGTGCCGAGGGCATTGAGGTAGCGCTCCAGCTCATGGATGACGCGGGCGGCGGCTTCCTCGATGCACTCCTTCATGATCTCGCGACCATGCTTGGAGTTGGCCAGGCCGGCGGCGAGGATCTGCCCCAGCGGCGAGTTGGCGCGCAGCTCCTTGAGCTTGTCGTTGGTGAGCTTCTTTTCCTTGATCCACAGCCACACCTGGCCCAGCAGATGGGGCGGCGTGATGCGGCTCGGCCGCAGGGTCCAGAGGCGCTCGGCGATGATGCCGGCGGCGGCGATGGAACACAGAATGATCGGCAGCATCATCCAGCCGCCAGATTTGACCAGCTCCCACACGGTAGTGAATCCCCCTCGGAAAAGTGGCGCCACTCTAGCATAGGGTCGCGCCGGCGCAGACCTCCCCGGTTCTCATTTTTCCCGCCAGAAACGCGGGCGCTCGCGCCAGGCGGCAATGCCCTCGCCTGCGCCCAGCACTAGCCGGATGGCGCCGAGCTCGGCGCTGTCATGCAGGGCAATGTCCCGCGCCTCGTAGCGCGCCACGACGCGCGGATGCGGATGACCGAAGGGGTTGTGCCAGCCGCGCGACAGCAGCGCGCCACGCGGCGCCACGGCGTCGAGGAACGCGCCGCTGGAGGAGCTGCGACTGCCATGGTGCGGCACCTGCAGCCAGTCCGCGCGCAGATCCCGGCCAGCGGCCATGAGCGCCCTTTCCGCCGCCTCGTCGATATCGCCGGTGAGCAGCAGCGCCTCGCCTGCGGCCGCCACCTTGAGCAGGCAGGAGGCCTGGTTACCCGCCTGCGCCGCGGACCAGCGCCAGGTGGTGAAACGCACACCGTCCCACTCCCAGCTGGCGCCATCGACACAGGCACCGGCCTGCAACTCCTCCGGCAGAACCGCTGCCTCGCCGCTCAGCACCCGCCCCACCGCCATGCCTCGCACCACAGCCCCGGCACCGCCGGCATGATCGCTGTCGGCATGGCTGAGCAGCAACAGGTCGAGGCGGCCGACACCCAGCTGGCGCAGCGAGGGCAGCACCACCCGCTCGCCCAGGTCGAAGTCGCCGAAGCGCGGCCCGGCGTCGTACAGCAGCACGTGCTCACGGGTACGCACCAGCACGGCCAGGCCCTGGCCGACGTCCAGCTGCCAGACTTCCGCCTGCCCCGCAGGAATGCGCTCGCGCGGCGGCAGCAACACTGCCAGCAGCATGACCAGGCCGAAGCCACGCAGCGGCACACCGGCCGGCAACAGGCAGAGCAGTACCCCCAGGCTGGCGAGCAGCCAGCACCAGAGCGGCACGGCGGTGGGCAACCAGGCTGGCAGCATTGCGGCTATCCAGGCCAGCGTCTGGAACAACAGCTCCAGCAGGCCACCGGCCAGCCACAGCAACCCCTCACCCAGCCAGGGTACGGGCAGCAACAGGGTTCCGAGCAGCGCCAGCGGCACCACCAGCAGGCTGACCCAGGGCACGGCGAGCAGGTTGGCCAGCGGCCCGCTCAGGCTCAGCGGCAGGCCGAGAGCGAAGAACAGCGGCAGCAGGCCTAGCGCCAGGGTCCACTGGGCACGCCACCAGACGCGCCACCAGGACCAGGCACCGAGCCGCCCACCGAACACCCAGGCGAGCACCGCCACGGCGCCGAAGGACAACCAGAAGCCGGCCTGCAGACTGGCCAGCGGCTCGACCAGCAGCACTAGGACGAAGGCCAGCAGCAGCGGCCACCACAGGCCCAGGTGGCGGAAGCGCAGGCGCCACAGCAGCACCAGGGCGACCATCACGCAGGCGCGGCGCACCGGCACCTCGAAGCCGGCCAGCAGGCCGTAGCCCAGCGCCCCGGCGAAGGCCAGGGCGCAGGCCCAGGGCAACCAGGGCAGCGCCCGCGGCCACAGCCCGAGCCGCACCAACCCGGCAACCAGGCCGTAGAGCAGCGCCGCCAGCAGCGCCACGTGCTGGCCGGAGATCACCAGCAGGTGCACCGTGCCGGTGTCCTGCAGCACCTGCCAGTCGGCCCGACTGAGCCCGGAGTCGTCGCCCAGCACCAGCGCCGCCAGGCCGCCGGCGCGGCCGAACGCCTCGACGGCGAGCAGTCGCTGGCGCAGCGCATCGCGCCAGGCAGCCGGCCCCGAGGCCGGGCGCAGGCGCTCGCCGGCCTTGACCGTGCCGCTGGCGCCGATGCGCTGCGCCAGCAGCCAGGCCTCGTAATCAAAGCCCTGTGGGTTGACCAGGCCCCGCGGACGCTTGAGCTTGACCGCCAGGCGCCAGCGCTCGCCGGCCAGCAGCGGCGGTCCGTCGTACCAGGCCAGGCGCATACGCGCGGGCAGGCGGTGCGTCCGTGCGGTCGCGTCTTCCAGCTGGAAGCGCACCACGCCCGCAGCGACTTCCGGCAACCCGCTGACCCGTCCCTCCAGCCACAGGGTGCGGCCATCGAGCTCCACGGCAAGGCGATCATCCAGGGCCGACTGCGCACTGAAGCAGGCCCAGACGAAGCCGAGCAGAAAAAAGGAGACCGGATGACTGCGCCAGGGCAACAGCATCAGCGCCAGCGGCAGCAACGCCAGCAGCAGCCAGGTCGGCAGCAGCGCCGGCAACAGCGGCAGGCTGGCCAGCCCCGCCGCCAGCGCGAACATTCCCTTGCGCATCGCATCCCATCCTGGGTTATCCGCTGTCACAAAGCGGCCAAGCCGCCCTGCCAGCATCGGTGCATAATAGCCGCGCTTCTGCCTTTCGAGACTGCCCATGCCGCGTCGCTTGTTCAAACGCTACATGCCCGATCCGACCCTGGTTCGCGAGCACAAGTCCCTGCGCTTTCTCGGCGCACTGCTGCACGACCCCAACCTCTGGCACCTCAATCGCCACTCGGTATCGCGCGCCATGGCCGTCGGCCTGTTCGCTGCCTTCGTGCCCATGCCGATGCAGATGCTGCTGGCCGCCAGCCTGGCCATCCCGATCCGCGCCAACCTGCCGATCTCGGTGGGCCTGGTCTGGCTGACCAACCCCGTGACCATGCCGCCGATCTTCTACTGCACCTACAAGCTGGGCGCGCTGCTGATGGGCATACCACCGGTGGAGCTGCCGGAGGAACTGACCTGGGATTGGATCACCGGTGAGCTGGCCACCCATTGGCAGCCCTTCCTGCTCGGCTCCCTGCTAAGTGGCACGGTGCTGGCGGCCAGCGCCTACGGCCTGACCATGGCCTACTGGCGCTGGTGGGTAGCGCACAACTGGCGCAAGCGCGCCGAGCGCCGCCGGCAGGCCACCGATTAGATGAAGAAAAACGCCGCGATGATCGCGGCGTTCTTGTCTTCACTCGTAGCGCAAGGCCTCGGCCGGCTGCGTGCGTGACGCCCGCCAGGACGGGTAGAGAGTGGCGAGGAAGCTCATGCTCAGCGCCGCGCCGCAGATCAGCAGCACGTCCAGGCCGCGCAGGTCGGACGGCAGGCTGCTGATGAAGTAAACGTCCGAGCTGAAGATGTGCGCGCCGCTGGCCTTCTCCAGCCAGGCCACCCAGTCGCTGACATTGAGCGCGACCGTCACGCCCAGCACGCCGCCGATCAGGGTGCCGATGCAGCCGATCACCGTGCCCTGGACCATGAAGGTGGCCATGATCTGCCCCGGCGTGGCGCCCAAGGTGCGCAGGATGGCGATGTCGGCGCGCTTGTCCGCCACCACCATGATCAGCGTGGCGATGATGTTGAAGGCGGCCACCGCGATGATCAGCAGCAACAGCAGGCCGATCATGGTCTTCTCCATCTGCATGGCGCTGAACAGGCTGCCCTGGGTGCGGGTCCAGTCAATCGACTTGTAGCCCGAACCCAGCTCTGCGGCGATGGCGGCCGACACCTGCGGCGCCTGGTACAGGTCCTTGAGGGCGATGCGCACGCTCTGCACCTGCCCGTCCTGCATGCGCTGGATGCTGGAGGCATCGGCGATATGGATCAGCGCCAGGCTGCCATCCAGCTCGGCGCCGACCTTGAACACGCCGACCACCGACAGGCGCAGCATGCGTGGGGTGATGCCGCCGGCGGCCTTGCTCGCCTCCGGCACTATCAGGGTCAGCTTGTCGCCGACACTCAGGCGGAAACGGCGTGCGCTGATCTCGCCGATCACCACACCGAACTCGCCGGCCTTGAGGTCTTCCAGGCGGCCCTGGACCATGTGCCGACCGATGATCGAGACCTTCTGTTCCTCCGCCGGGTCGATGCCGTTGATCTGCACCGGCTGCATGCTGCCCTTGTAGGAGAACATGCCTTCCAGCTCGGCGAAGGGCGCGGCGCCGGTGACCTGCGGGTGCTGCATCGCGGTGGCGGCCACCGCCTGCCAGTCGTCCAGCGGCCGGTCGGCGCTCAGGGCGGCGTGCGGCACCATGCCGAGGATGCGCGAGCTCATCTCCTTCTGGAAACCGTTCATCACCGACAGCACCACGATCATCGCCAGCACGCCGAGGGCCAGACCGATCATCGAGGTCAGCGAGATGAAGGAGATGTAGTGGTTGCGCCGCTTGGCCCGGGTGTAGCGGGTACCGACGAAGAGCGAGAGTGGTCTGAACATATCAGGCGGCTACCAGTCGGCCTTCTTCCAGGCGCAGCACGCGGTCCATCTGGCCGGCCAGCTGCGGGTCGTGGGTCACCACCAGGAAGGCGGTGCGCGAATCGCGGCTGAGCTCGCGCATCAGCTCCTGGATGCCCTGGGCGGTGTGCTGGTCGAGGTTGCCGGTGGGCTCATCGAGCAGCACCAGGGCCGGGTTGTTGACCAGGGCGCGGGCGATGGCCACGCGCTGGCGCTCGCCGCCGGACAGCTCGGCCGGCTTGTGCGACAGGCGATGGCCGAGGCTGACCCGCTGCAGCAGCGCGCTGGCGCGCTGGCGTGCCTCGGGGATCGGCGTCTTGCCGATCAGCAGCGGCATGCACACGTTCTCCAGCGCGGTGAACTCCGGCAGCAGGTGGTGGAACTGGTAGACGAAGCCCAGCGCGCGGTTGCGCAGCAGGCCGCGGGCCTTCTCGTTCAGCGCCGAGAGCTCCTCGCCGGCCAGCCAGACGCTGCCCTTGCTCGGCGTATCCAGGCCGCCGAGCATGTTCAGCAGGGTGCTCTTGCCCGAACCGGAGGTGCCGACAATGGCCACCCGCTCGCCGGGCAGCAGCTCCAGCTCGACGTTGCTCAGCACCTCGACCGTCTGCGGGCCTTCCTCGTAGCTTTTGCCCAGGTTGCGGCAACTCAGCACGGACTTGTCACTCATAACGCAAAGCCTCCGCAGGCTGGGTGCGCGCCGCACGCCAGGCCGGATAAAGGGTGGCAAGGAAACTCAGGACCAGGGCGGCGCCGCAGACCAGCGCCACATCCGAGCCCAGCACCTGCGAGGGCAGGTAGTCGATGAAATACACCTCGGAATTGAGGAACTGGATGCCCAGCAGGCTCTCCAGCCCCTTGATCGCCGCGCTGACATTGAGCGCGGCGAGCACGCCGAGCACGCCGCCGACCAGGGTGCCGACCACGCCGATCACCGAGCCCTGGACCATGAAGGTAGCCATGATCTGCCGTGGCGTGGCCCCTAAGGTGCGCAGGATGGCGATATCG
The DNA here is from genome assembly GCF_003205495.1 of Aquipseudomonas alcaligenes. GTDB lineage: Bacteria > Pseudomonadota > Gammaproteobacteria > Pseudomonadales > Pseudomonadaceae > Aquipseudomonas > Aquipseudomonas alcaligenes_B. The sequence goes on from NZ_QJRX01000005.1 coordinate 239,888, forward strand.
GCCTTCTTGTCGGTCACCACCATCACCAGGGTGGAGATGATGTTGAAGGCGGCCACCGCGACGATCAGCAGCAGCAGCAGGCCGATCATGGTCTTCTCCATGCGGATGGCCTGGTACAGGTTGCCGTGGGTACGGGTCCAGTCGCGGGCATAGAAGTCCTGCTCGCGCAGCAGGGTGGCCAGCTCCCAGGCCACCTGCGGCGCCTGGAACAGGTCGTGCAGCTTGAGGCGGATGCCCTGCACCTCGTCGGACTTGAGGCGCAGCAGGCGACCGGCGTCCTGCACATGGGTCATCACCACGTGGCCGTCGATCTCGCCGGCGCCGACATGGAAGATGCCGACCACGGTGAAGCGCTTCATGCGCGGGAACATGCCGGCCGGGGTCACCGCCACCTCGGGGGCGACGAAGGTGACCTTGTCGCCGATGGCCAGGCCCAGCTTCTTCGCCGCCAGGTCGCCGATGAGGATGCCGAAGCCGCCGGCCTTAAGCGAATCCAGCGAACCCTCGCGGAAGTAGTTGCCGATGATCGACACCTTGGCCTCTTCGGCCGGATCGATGGCGTTGACCAGCACCTTCTGCACCTGGCCGTTGTTGGTCAGCAGGCCCTGCATCTGGGTAAAGGGGGCGATGGCCGCCACCTGCGGGTGGCGCTGCAGGCCCTCGCCGATGGTGCGCCAGTCCTGGATCGGCGTGGCGCTGTCGAGGGTGGCGTGGGGCACCATGCCCAGCACGCGCTCGCGCATCTCGCGGTCGAAGCCGTTCATCACCGACAGCACGACGGTCATCACCAGCACGCCCAGGGCCAGGCCGATGATGGAAGTCAGGGAGATGAAGGAGACGAACAGGCTGCGGCGCTTGGCTCGCGTGTAACGCACGCCGATGAAGAACGGCAGGGGTCTGAACATGAGTGAGGGGTTCGCTGGCGAAAAGGGAGAAACGTCCTTGTGGCGGGGCTTGGCGCGCGGCTTTACACTCAGACCACCACTGCTGCCATGGGTTCGCCATGTCGAATCAAGACGTCGATGATCGCCGCGAATACTACCGTATCGAGGATACGATCGCACTGGATTTCAGCCTGCTGTCCGGGGCCGAAGCACACGCCAGTGACCCGCTGCACGACAACTCGCCGCTGTTCAATCTGCTCAGCGAACTGCACCTGACCGACTTCGAGTCGCAGCACCTGTTACGCCATATCAGCGAACGCGACCGCACCATGGCCAACTACCTCAAGGTGATCAACAAGCGCATCGACCTGCTCGGCCAGGCCGTGGCGCAGAGCCTGCTGCGCGATGTCGGTGCGCCGCGCCGGGTATCCCTCTCCGAGGGCGGCATCAGCTTCAACCACGGCCAGGCGGTGCCCGCCGGCAGTCATCTGGCGATCAAGATGGTGCTGATGCCCCAGGCCCTCGGCCTGCTGCTGCGGGCCCGGGTGGTGCACTGCCAGGCGCGCGCCGATGGCCAGTTCGAGATCGGCACCGAGTTCGAGGCGCTGACCGATGCCCAGCGCCAGCTGCTGGCCCGGCACATCCTGCAGAAGCAGGCCCTGGAGCGCCGCCTGGCCAAGGAACAGCAGCGATGAAGTGGGCGCACGCCCTGCTCTGCGCCCTGTTGCTGCCGCCGCCCAGCCTGGCCGAGACCCTGGAAATCCCCCTCGGCCAGCAGGGTGAGGCCGTCACCGGCCTGCCCCGGCTGGGCGAGTCCAAGCGCTCGGTGCTGGAGCGCTTCGGCCTGGCCGACGAGGAACATCCGCCGGTGGGCCAGCCGCCCATCACCCGCTGGGACTACCGCAGTTTCAGCGTCTATTTCGAATACGACCATGTGATCAACAGCGTGCTGCACCATCAGCCGCACCACCCCCTCGACAAGGATCAACCGTGACCCTGATCTACGGCCACCGCGGCGCCAAGGGCGAAGCGCCGGAAAACACCCTCGCCAGCTTCCAGCGTTGCCTGGAGCACGGCGTCACCCGTTGCGAGCTCGACCTGCACCTGTCGCGTGACGGCGAACTGATGGTGATCCACGACCCGACCCTCAAGCGCACCACAGGCCGCCGCGGCAAGGTGGTGGAGCACGATGCCGAGGAACTGGTGAAGCTCGACGCCCGCCAGGGCGGGCCGGGCTGGAAGACGCCCTGTCCCATCCCCACGCTTGCCAACCTGTTCGAGCAGTGCCCGTTCGAGCACTGGCAGCTGGAAGTCAAAAGCGCCTCGCGGGTACGCGCGGCGCGCACCGTGCTGGCCATCCAGGCGCTGGCCGAGCGCTTCGGCATCAAGGACCGGGTCACCGTCACCAGCAGCTCGCGCGAGGTGCTGCGCGCCCTGCGCCGCCTGGCTCCGGAGCTGTCGCGCGGCCTGGTGGCCGAGTACAACTGGCTCGACCCGCTCAAGGTCGCTGCCCACCATGGCTGCTCGATGCTCGCGCTGAACTGGACCCTGTGCACGCCGGAACGCCTGCTCAAGGCGCAGAAGGCCGGCCTGCACGTGTCGGTATGGACGGTCAACGAGCCGGCGCTGATGCGCCGCCTGGCCGACTTCGGCGTGGACAGCATCATCACCGACTTCCCGGGGCTGGCGGTGGATACGCTCAAGCGCTAGCAGGCGGCTCCGCTGCCGGATTGCATCCGGGCTACGGACTGTTCCCGAAGCCTATTAGCCCGCGTGTACATCCCCTCTCCCATTTATGGGAGAGGGGAGAAAGAAAAACCGGCCCTTGGGCCGGTTTTTTTCTTGCAGCATCGCGCCTGGTCAGAAGCTCTCCCGGTTCGGCCAGCGCCAGCTGCGGGAGTCGCCGAGGGGGTCATCCCCGACCGGTTCAGGCCACCGGTCGGAGCCGCTCAAAAAAGCCGGTTGAGACCGTCGAACGCCGCCACCCGGTAGGCCTCGGCCATGGTCGGGTAGTTGAAGGTGGTGTTGACGAAGTACTTGATGCTATTCGCCTCGCCCTTCTGGTTCATGATCGCCTGGCCGATGTGCACGATCTCCGAGGCCTGGTAGCCGAAGCAGTGCACGCCGAGGATCTCCAGGGTCTCGCGGTGGAACAGGATCTTCAGCATGCCCACCGGCTCGTGGGAGATCTGCGCGCGCGCCATGCCCTTGAAGAAGGCCTTGCCGACCTCGTAGGGAATCTTGGCCTGGGTCAGTTCCTTCTCGTTCTTGCCGATCGAGCTGATCTCCGGGATGGTGTAGATGCCGGTCGGCACGTCGTCGACAAAGCGCCAGCTGTCGTTCTCCACCGCGCTGCCGGCGGCCGAACGGCCCTGGTCATAGGCGGCGCTGGCCAGGCTCGGCCAGCCGATCACGTCGCCGGCGGCGAAGATGTTGCTGATCGGGGTGCGGTAGAACTGGTCGACCTCGATCTGCCCGCGGCTGTTGACCTTGATGCCGATGTTCTCCAGGCCCAGCTTGTCGGTGTTGCCGGTCCGACCGTTGCACCACAGCAGGCAGTCGGCCTTGATCTTCTTGCCCGACTTGAGGTGCAGGATCACGCCGTTCTCCAGGCCCTCGATGCGCTCGTACTCCTCGTTGTGGCGAATCAGCACGTTGTTGTTGCGCAGGTGGTAGCTCAGTGCGTCGGAGATCTCGTCGTCGAGGAAGCTGAGCAGCTGGTCGCGGTTGTCGATCAGGTCGACCAGCACGCCGAGGCCGCTGAAGATCGAGGCGTACTCGGAGCCGATCACCCCGGCGCCGTAGATGATGATGCGGCGCGGCGTATGGGTCAGGCTGAGGATGGTGTCGCTGTCGTAGATGCGCGGGTGGTTGAAGTCCACGTCCGCCGGACGGTAGGGGCGCGAGCCGGTGGCGATGACGATCTGCTTGGCCACCAGTTTTTCCACCACGCCGCTGGTGCACACCACTTCCACGGTCTGCTCGTCGGCGAAGCTGGCGGTGCCGAAGAACACATCGATGCGGTTGCGCGCGTAGTAGCCGGTGCGCGAGGCGACCTGCTTGGCGATCACCCGCTCGGCGCTCTTCAGCACGTCGGGGAAGGAGAACCAGCGCGGTTCGCCGATCTGGCGGAACAGCGGGTTGGTGTTGTACTGCATGATCTGCCGTACCGAATGGCGCAGGGCCTTGGACGGGATGGTGCCGAGGTGGGTGCAGTTGCCGCCGACCAGCGGGCGGTTGTCGACCACCGCCACCTTGCGCCCGGCCTTGGCCGCGTTCATTGCCGCGCCCTCGCCCGCCGGACCGGAACCGAGCACCACCACGTCGTAGTTGTAGACCGCCATGCTTACTCCTTTCAGAACTGCTCAGGGCGCCCGAGGCGCCCTGCAGGTGCCTTAGCGGCACTTTCTTGTCATCGTCCCAGCTTAGCCGGGCCGTTTTGCCCGGCACATTAGCGCTTGGTCGCGTCGTAGGCGAGCTTTGCGTCCACTACATCGCCTTTCTGTTCGCGATTGACCTCTTCGCACTTCTCGCGGCTGCCACCACAGATCGAGCACTCCTTCTCGATGCCGAGGTTGGCGATACCGCCGCAGGAACCGGCGATGGGCTTGCGCCCCATGAGCACACCGACGGCCATGCCCAGCACCACCAGCAGCATGAGACCGAATACCAGCAACCAGGTCATGGCGTTTCTCCTGCGCCGAAATGGCGCTCGAAAGCGGGCGTCGCGCGGGTGGCGAAGCCCTGGTCGGTACGGGTGACGAAGAAGGCCGCCACCTGCGCCTGTTCGGCGAAGGCATAGCCACGCTCGGGGCCCAGTACCATCAATAGCGTAGACAGCCCGTCGGCGCGCAGGGTCTGCGCATCGACCACCGTCACCGCCGCCAGGCGGTGGCTGATCGGTGCGCCGGTCTGCGGGTCGAGGGTGTGCGAGTAGCGCTTGCCGTCGCGTTCGAAATAGTTGCGGTAGTCGCCGGAAGTCGAGACGCCCAGGCCATCCAGCGCCAGCACCTTCTGCGCCACCTGGCGATCGTCGCGCGGCGCCTCGATGGCCACGCGCCAGGCGCTGCCGTCCGGCTTGCGCCCGGCCGCCTTGAGCTCGCCGGTGACATCCAGCAGGTAGCTCTGCACGCCCAGCTCGGCCAGGCGCGCGGCGATGCGATCGACCGTATGGCCGGCGGCGATGCTGTTGAGGTCGAGCTGCACGGCGGCGTCCTTGCACAGCTGCTCGCCGTCGATGCGCAGGTGCTGATGACCGGTGCGCTGGCGCACCTCGGCGATTTCCTCCGCCGTCGGCACCCGCTCGCCACGCGACTGCGGGCCGAAGCCCCAGAGGTCGAGCAGCGGCTCCAGGGTCAGGTCGAAGGCCCCGCCACTGTCGGCGGACAGCCGCTCGCCGAAACGCACCAGCTCCAGCACCGGAGCAGGCATGGCACGGCAGCTGCCGGCCGGCAGGCGATTGAACGCGGAGAGATCGGAATCGGCGCGCCAGGTGGACATCTGCTGGTCCACCTCGGCCAGCAGGCCCTCGACTTCGGCCTTGAGGGCGGCAGGCTCAGGCGTACCCTCGCCCGCCACGTATTTCAGCGAGTAGTGACTGCCCATGGTCGGGCCGCCGAACTCCTCGATCTTCTCGCCGCAACCGGCCAGCAGGATGCTGGCCAGCAGCAGGCATATCGCGGGACAAACTTGGCTTGAGTGGCGTAGCGAGCGCGGCGCATTGGGTCGCAGCCAGCGCGCAGGAACCGCAGTGTACGAACAGTACATGAGGATTCCGAGCACTGCCTGCGGCACAAGACGCAAGCGCAGTAGCCAATCAGGCCGAGTTTTAACCACCGAAATCGTCCAGCAGAATGTTCTCGCGCTCGACGCCCAGGTCCAGCAGCATCTTGATCACGGCGGCATTCATCATGGGCGGGCCGCACATGTAGAACTCGCAATCCTCGGGGGCCGGATGGTCCTTGAGGTACTGCTCGTACAGCACGTTGTGGATAAAGCCTTTCAACCCCTGCCAATTGTCTTCCGGCTGCGGATCGGACAGCGCCAGGTGCCACTCGAAGTTGGGGTTCTCCGCGGCGAGCTGGTCGTACTCCTCGACGTAGAACGCCTCGCGCAGCGAGCGCGCGCCATACCAGAAGCTGATCTTGCGCTTGGACTTGAGGCGCTTGAGCTGGTCGAAGATGTGCGAGCGCATCGGCGCCATGCCGGCGCCACCGCCGATGAAGATCATCTCGGCGTCGGTGTCCTTGGCGAAGAACTCGCCGAACGGGCCGTACACGGTGACCTTGTCGCCCGGCTTGAGGTTGAACACCCAGGACGACATCTGGCCCGGCGGCAGATGGTCCTTGCCCGGCGGCGGCGAGGCGATGCGGATGTTGAATTTGACGATGCCCTTCTCGTCCGGGTAGTTGGCCATGGAGTAGGCGCGGATCACCGTCTCGTCGACCTTGGACACGTACTTCCACTGGTTGAACTTGTCCCAGTCGCCACGGTACTCGGGCTGGATGTCGAAGTCCTTGTAGTTGACCACGTGCGGCGGGCATTCCAGCTGCACGTAGCCACCGGCGCGGAAGTCCACGCTCTCGCCTTCCGGCAGGCGCAGGGTCAGCTCCTTGATGAAGGTGGCGACGTTGGGGTTGGACTCCACCGTGCACTCCCACTTCTTCACGCCGAACACCGACTCTTCCACCTCGATGTGCATGTCCTGCTTGACCGGGGTCTGGCAGGACAGGCGCCAGCCGGCCTTGGCCTCGCGCTTGGTGAAGTGCGACTCCTCGGTCGGCAGCATCTCGCCGCCGCCGCTTTCGACGATGCACTTGCACTGCGCGCAGGTGCCGCCGCCGCCACAGGCCGAGGACAGGAACACGTTGTTCGCCGCCAGGGTCTGCAGCAGCTTGCCGCCGGCCGGCACGGTCAGGGTGCGCTCGCCGTTGATGACAATGTTCACGTCGCCGCTGGAGACCAGCTTGGCGCGGGCCGCCAGGATGATCACCACCAGCGCCAGGACGATGGCGGTGAACATGCCGATGGCCAATGCGATTTCGAAACCCATCAGGTGCTCCTTACAGCTGAATGCCGCCGAACGACATGAAGCCGAGCGACATCAGACCGATGGTGATGAAGGTGATGCCCAGGCCCTGCAGGCCCTCGGGGACATCGCTGTACTTGAGCTTCTCGCGGATGCCGGCCAGCAGGGCGATGGCCAGGGCCCAGGAGAAACCGGAACCGAGGCCGTAGGTGACGCTTTCGGCCAGGTTGTAGTCGCGCTCCACCATGAACAGCGAACCGGCCATGATGGCGCAGTTCACCGTGATCAGCGGCAGGAACACGCCGAGCGCGTTGTACAGGCTGGGCACGAACTTATCGAGGAGCATCTCGAGGATCTGCACGAGGGCGGCGATCACCCCGATGTAGCTGAGCAGGCCGAGGAAGGACAGGTCCACCTCCGGCAGCCCGGCCCAGGCCAGCGCACCTTCCTTGAGGAGGTAGGTGTAGATCAGGTTGTTGGCCGGCACGGTGATGGTCTGCACCACCACCACAGCGATGCCGAGGCCAATGGCGGTTTCCACCTTCTTCGAGATGGCGATGAAGGTGCACATGCCGAGGAAGAAGGCCAGCGCCATGTTCTCGATGAACACGGCCTTCACGAACAGGCTGAGGTAATGCTCCATCAGTAGGCCTCCTTATCCGAAACCTGCGGGGCCATGCGGAAGGCCGGAGCCTCCTTCTGTGCCGGCTTCCAGCTGCGCAGCGCCCAGATGATCAGGCCGATCAGGAAGAACGCCGAAGGCGGCAGCAGCAGCATGCCGTTGGGCTGGTACCAGCCGCCGTCGCTGACGGTGGGCAGCACGCTGTAGCCGAGCAGCTTGCCGGCACCGAACAGCTCGCGGATCACCCCGAGGACGATCAGCATGGCGCTGTAGCCCAGGCCGTTACCGATGCCGTCGAAGAACGACAGCAGCGGCGGGTTCTGCATGGCGAAAGCCTCGGCGCGGCCCATGACGATGCAGTTGGTGATGATCAGGCCGACGAACACCGACAGCTGCTTGGCCAGGCTGAAGGCGAAGGCCTTGAGGATCTGGTCCACCACAATCACCAGCGAGGCGATGATCACCATCTGCACGATCATGCGGATCGAGCTGGGGATCTGGCTGCGGATCAGCGAGATGAACAGGTTGGAGAAGCCGGTCACCAGGGTCAGGGCAACCGACATCACCAGCGCGGTCTTCAGGTTGGAGGTCACCGCCAGCGCCGAGCAGATGCCGAGGATCTGCAGGCCGATGGGGTTGTTATGCACGATCGGGTCGAGCAGTACGCTCTTGATGGTGGGTTGCGACATGTTCACGCCTCCCCTTTCTTGAGGTTGGCCAGCAGCGGGCCGAAGCCGCTCTCGCCGAGCCAGAAATGCAGCAGGTTGTTGACGCCCTTGCTGGTCAGGGTGGCGCCGGCCAGGCCGTCGACCTGGTGGGTGGCCCTGGCCGACTGCGCATCGACGCTGCCCTTGATGATCTCCACGGCCAGTTGGCCCTGCTCGTCGAACAGGGTCTTGCCGGACCACAGCGCCTTCCACTTCGGGTTGTCCACTTCGCCGCCGAGACCGGGGGTCTCGCCATGCTGGTAGAAGCCGAAGCCGACCACGGTGTTGAGGTCACCCTTGACGGCGATGAAACCGTACAGGGTCGACCACAGGCCGTAGCCACGCACTGGCAGGATCAGGGTGTCCAGCGCGCCGTCCTTCTCCACCAGGTAGACGGTGGTGAAGTTTTCGCGACGCTTGATCGAGGCGATGTCCTGCTCGCCGGACAGGGCCAGGGACAGCTTGGGGTCCTTGGCCGCCTTGAGCGGGTCGAAGCTGGCAGGGTCCTGGGCGTCGCTGAAGGCGCCCTTGTCCAGGTCCACCACGCGGGCCTGGATGCGCTCGGCGAACAGCGCCTTCACTTCGCGGGCGGACATGCCCGCCTCGCCCAGGCCGGCGATGGCCAGGATGCTGCGCTGCTTGTCCAGCTGGCGGTTCTCCACCTGCGCAGGCTTGAGCGCCACGGCCGCGCCGGCGACGAACACCGAGCAGACCAGGCACACCAGCACCGCGACGGTGAGGGTACGTACAGTCGATTCCTTGTTAGCCACGGGCGAGCCTCCGCTTGATGTTGGCCTGCACCACGAAGTGGTCGATCAGCGGTGCACAGAGGTTGGCGAACAGGATCGCCAGCATCATGCCTTCCGGGAAGGCCGGGTTGACCACGCGGATCAGCACCACCATGACGCCGATCAGCGCGCCGAACAGCCACTTGCCGGTGTTGGTCATGGACGCCGACACCGGGTCGGTGGCCATGAAGATCATGCCGAAGGCGAAGCCGCCGACCACCAGGTGCCAGTACCAGGGCATGGCGAACATGGGGTTGCTGTCCGAGCCGATGGCATTGAACAGGGTGCTCATGGCGATCATGCCGAGCATGACGCCGGAGACGATGCGCCAGGAGGCGATCTTGGTCAGCAGCAGGAAGGCGCCGCCGATGAAGATGGCCAGGGTGCTGGTTTCGCCCATGGAGCCCTGCTCCAGGCCGATGAAGGCATTCGTCCAGGTCAGGCCGTTGGCCGCGACCTGCTCCATGCCGCTGGCGGCGGCCACGGACAGGGCGGTGGCGCCGGCATAGCCGTCCACCGCGGTCCACACCATGTCGCCGGACATGTCCGCCGGGTAGGCGAAGAACAGGAAGGCCCGCCCGACCAGGGCCGGGTTGAGGAAGTTCTTGCCGGTGCCGCCGAACACTTCCTTGCCGATCACCACGCCGAAGCTGATGCCCAGGGCCACCTGCCACAGCGGGATGTCCGGCGGCAGGGTCAGGGCAAACAGCACGGAGGTGACGAAGAAGCCTTCGTTGACCTCGTGGCGGCGGATGGAGGCGAACAGCACCTCCCAGAAGCCGCCGACGATGAAGGTGGTCAGGTACACCGGCAGGAAGAAGGCCGCGCCCTGGATGAAGTTGTCCCAGACACTGGTCGGGTCGAAGCCCGCCAGCGCGCCGATCAGGCCGAAGCGCCAGCCGTCCTGGGCCGCCAGCAGCTCGGCGTTGCCGGCGAAGATGCTGTTGGCCTGGTAGCCGATGTTCCACATGCCGAAGAACATCGCCGGGAAGGTGCACAGCCACACGGTGATCATCATGCGCTTGAGGTCGATGCCGTCACGCACATGGGCGGTGCTCTTGGTCACGCTGCCGGGGCGGTAGAAGAAGGTGTCGACCGCCTCGTACAGGGCGTACCACTTCTCGTACTTGCCGCCCTGCTCGAAGTTGTGCTCGATCTTGTCGAGGAATTTACGCAAGGACATGAATCAGCCCTCCTTCTCGATGCGAGTCAGGTTGTCCCGCAGGATCGGGCCGTACTCGTACTTGCCGGCGCACACGTAGGTGCACAGGGCCAGGTCTTCTTCGTCCAGCTCCAGGCAGCCGAGCTTCTGCGCCATTTCGGTGTCGCCGACGATCAGGTAGCGCAGCAGCTGGGTGGGCAGGATGTCCAGCGGCATTACTGCCTCGTAGTTGCCCACCGGCACCATGGCGCGCGGGCTGCCGTTGGTACTGGTGTCCATGGCCAGCTTGCGGCCGCCCATCAGCTTGGAGACGAAGATGTTCAGCACCGAGTGCTTGTTCACCCCGGCGCGCAGGTAGTGCAGCAGCTCGCGTTCGCGCCCCTCGTGCAGACAGGAGACCTGCACGTGGTAGCGACCGAGGAAGGCGAAGGCGCCACGCGAGGTACGACCGCCCAGCACCGAGCCGGAAATCACCCGGTTGTGACCGGCCTGCAGTTCGCCGGCGGTCAGCTCTTCCAGGCTGGCGCCCAGGCGCGTGCGCAGCAGGCGCGGCTTGTCGACCACCGGGCCACCCAGGGCGACCACGCGGGTGACGTCCAGCGTGCCGCTGGTGAACAGCGCACCGATGGCAATCACGTCCTGATAGCCGATCTGCCAGACACTCTTGCTGCTGGAAACCGGATCGAGGAAATGGATATGGGTACCCGGCAGGCCGGCCGGATGCGGACCGGCGAAGGCTTCGGCCTGCACTCCGGCGACACCCTCGCCGGACAGACTGACGCCCTCGGCCCGGCACAGGAACACCTTGGCCAGGCGCGCCAGGACCTTGAGGCCGTTCTCGAAGTCGGCCGGGCGCTCGGCGATCACCACGGCCGGATCGGCGGCCAGCGGATGGCTGTCGATGGCGGTGACGAAGATCGAGCTGGGCACGGCATCGATGGCCGGCACCTTGCTGAACGGACGACTGCGCAGCGCGGTCCACAGGCCGGACTGCTGCAGGTTGTCGCGCACCGCCTGGGGCTCAAGGCTGGCGAGCTGGGCGGCGTCGTAGCGGGCGAACTCGACGGCGTCATCGCCCTCCAGGTCGATCACCACCGACTGCAGCACGCGCTGCTCGCCGCGATGGATGGCGGCGACCACGCCGGCACCCGGCGCGGTGAAGTGCACGCCCGGGTTCTTCTTGTCGGAGAACAGGACCTGACCGAGCTTGACCCGGTCGCCGACCTGGACCGCCATGGTCGGCTTCATTCCGTGATAGTCGCACCCCATCAAGGCTACGCTGCGCACGGCACGGGCAGCGTCGATACGCTGCTCGGGTGCACCGCTAATGGGCAGATCCAGCCCGCGTTTGATTTTTATCATTGAGTGATCCAAACACCGATTCAGTGTTTCCACAGGGTTCGAACACAGCCGGAAAACCGGGAGAAAGCCGCGGGCGAGAGCCTGGCACAGCCATGCCCCCAGGATATTCCGGAGCGAAAAGCCTCGGGATTATAAGGACATAAGCGCGAGCTGCCCACCAATCGGTCTCAACTTCGACCAGCAAGTCGTAACACCAAGCAACAGCAGCGGTCTTGACGCTTCGGCCAGGTCGCGCAAAAAAGCGATAAACCCTACAGGAGAATTGTCCATGCGCCGACTCGTGCTTCTGCTCCTGCTGAGCATCGCCACCACCAGCCACGCCAACAGCGCGGACCGACTGCGCGAAGCCGCCTTCGCTGAACGCCAGCAGCAGGCCGGCACCACCCTGGAGCGCAAGAACCAGGCCCTGCTCACCTACCTGTGGGCCGATGTCTACTCCGCCGCCTATTACACGGAAGCCGGCACCAGCCCCCAGCAGGCCAGCGGCCAGAAGGCCAACCAGCGCCTGGAGCTGTACTACTACCGCGACATCGCCCGCACGGATGTGATCAAGGCCGCCTGGGTCACCCTGGAGCGCCAGCACCCAGCGGCCCGGCTGGACGCCCTGCGCCCGATGATCGACGCGCTGCACGCCAGCTTCCGCGACATCCGCCCCGGCGACCGCTACGCCCTGAGCTACGCCCCGGGAGCCGGGCTGAGCCTGGAGATCAACGGCAGCCGCGCCTTCCACAGCGACAGCGACGAGCTGGCCAGCGCCTACCTGGGCATCTGGCTGGCACCGAACGGCCTGTCCGACGAACTGCGCGAGCAGTTGCTGGCCGAACGCTGAAAAACAAAACGGGAGCCGAAGCTCCCGTTTTGCATCCTGCCCTGGCGCTTAGTGCGGGAAGGCCGGCGGGTTGACCCCAGCCATGTCTTCCATCACGCGCACCACCTGGCAGCTGTAGCCGAACTCGTTGTCGTACCACACGTACAGCACGACACGGTTGTCGTTGGCGATGGTGGCTTCGGCATCGACCACACCGGCGTGGCGCGAGCCGACGAAGTCGGTGGACACCACTTCCTGCGAATTGACGAAGTCGATCTGCTTCTGCAGCTCGGAGTGCATGGCCATCTGGCGCAGGTACTCGTTGATCTCTTCGCGGGTGGTGGCCTTTTCCAGGTTCAGGTTGAGGATGGCCATGGACACGTTCGGCGTCGGCACGCGGATGGCGTTGCCGGTCAGCTTGCCCTTCAACACCGGCAGGGCCTTGGCGGCGGCGGTGGCGGCACCGGTCTCGGTGATCACCATGTTCAGCGCGGCACTGCGGCCACGACGGCTGCCCTTGTGGAAGTTGTCGATCAGGTTCTGGTCATTGGTATACGAGTGAACGGTCTCGACGTGGCCGTTGACGATGCCGTACTTGTCATTCACGGCCTTCAGCACCGGCACGATGGCGTTGGTGGTGCAGGAGGCGGCGGAGATGATCTTGTCGTCGGCGGTGATGTCGCCATGGTTGATGCCATGCACGATGTTCTTCAGCGCGCCCTTGCCCGGCGCGGTCAGCACCACGCGGTCGATGCCCGGGCACTTCAGGTGCTGGCCCAGGCCTTCGGCGTCACGCCACTTGCCGGTGTTGTCCACCAGCAGGGCGTTCTTGATGCCGTACTGGGTGTAGTCGATGGACGCCGGGTCGTTGGAGTAGATGACCTGGATCAGGTTGCCGTTGGCGGTCAGGGTGTTGTTGGCTTCGTCGATGGTGATGGTGCCGTCGAACGGGCCGTGCACGGAATCGCGACGCAGCAGGCTGGCGCGCTTGACCAGGTCGTTCTCGGCACCCTTGCGCACGACGATGGCACGCAGGCGCAGGCCGTCGCCACCACCGGTCTTCTCGATCAGGATGCGCGCCAGCAGGCGGCCGATGCGGCCGAAGCCGTACAGCACGACGTCGGTGCCTTCGCGGCCGGCGCCATTCTGCTTGCCGGCCACGTCGGCCAGCTCGTCCTTGGTGAACTGCTCGATGCTGCGACCGGCGCCTTCGGCCTTGAACTTGGCGACCATCTTGCCCAGGTCCACGGAAGCGGCGCCCAGCTTGAGCTCGCTCATGGTCTTGAGGATGGGGAAGGTGTCATGCACGGACAGTTCGTTCTCGCCGTCCAGACGGTGACGGGCGAAACGGTGGGCCTTGAGGATATCGATCACCGAGCGGTTGATCAGGCCACGGCCGTAGATCGAGGTCACGACGTTGTTGTTGCGGTAGAGCTGGCCGATCAACGGAATCATCGCTTCCGCGAGGGCTTCACGGTCGATCCACTCACCGAGACACTGGTCGGGCTTCTGAGTCACGAGCAATACCTTCCACATGTAGGGGCTGAAAAAAGGGGCTACATGATATGCCTTGGCTCAGCCCCGAGCAATGCGCGCCTGTCGCCACTGACAGCCGCCACCTCGCCTCGCTACAATCGCGCACTTCTTTTCGCCTGGGGCCGCGACACCCGTGTCCGTACTGCAACTGCCGAAACTGCCCGGCGCCGCCGGCAAACAGCACTGGGGCAACCTGCCCGGCGCCGCGCTGAGCCTGGCCATCGCTGAGGCGGCAAGCGCCGCCAAGCGCTTCACCCTGCTGCTGACCGCCGACAGCCAGAGCGCCGAACGCCTGCAGGAAGAGCTGGCGTTCTTCGCCCCGGACCTGCCGGTGCTGCACTTCCCGGACTGGGAAACCCTGCCCTACGACGTCTTCTCGCCGCACCAGGACATCATCTCCCAGCGCATCGCCACCCTCTACCGCCTGCCGGAGATCAAGCACGGCGTGCTGGTGGTGCCGATCGCCACCGCCCTGCACCGCCTGGCGCCGACCCGCTTCCTGCTTGGCTCGGGCCTGTTGCTGGACGTCGGCCAGAAGCTCGACGTCGAAGAGATGCGCGCGCGCCTGGAGGCCGCCGGCTACCGCTGCGTGGACACCGTCTACGAGCATGGCGAGTTCGCCGTGCGCGGCGCGCTGATCGACCTGTTCCCCATGGGCAGCGAGACGCCCTACCGCATCGACCTGTTCGACGACGAGATCGAGACCCTGCGCACCTTCGACCCGGAGACCCAGCGCTCGGTGGACAAGGTGGAGTCGATACGCCTGCTGCCGGCCCGCGAGTTCCCCCTGGAGAAGAAGGCCGTCACCGATTTTCGCGGGCGCTTCCGCGAGCGCTTCGACGTCGACTTCCGCCGCTGCCCGATCTACCAGGACCTGGCCTCAGGCATCACCCCGGCCGGCATCGAGTACTACCTGCCGCTGTTCTTCGAGGAGACCGGCACCCTGTTCGACTACCTGCCGGGCGACACCCAGGTGTTCTCCCTGCCGGGCATCGAGCAGGCCGCCGAGCAGTTCTGGCTGGATGCGCGCAACCGCTACGAGGACCGTCGCGTCGACCCCGAGCGCCCGCTGCTGCCACCGGCCGACATCTTCCTGCCGGTGGAGGACTGCTTCGCCCGCCTGAAGCACTGGCCACGCGTGGTGGTCAGCCATGAGGACGTGGAAGTCGGCGTCGGCCGTGAGCGTTTCGACGCCCGCGCCCTGCCCGACCTGGCGATCCAGGCCAAGGCCAGCGAGCCGCTGGCCGCCCTGCGCCGCTTTATCGAGGAATATCCGGGCCGCGTGCTGTTCTGTGCCGAATCCGCCGGGCGCCGCGAGGTACTGCTGGAGCTGCTGGCGCGGCTCAAGCTCAAGCCGCTGGAAGTGGCCAACTGGCACGAGTTCACCGAAAGCCGCGAGCGCCTGGCCATCTGCATCGCACCGCTGGACGAGGGCCTGCTGCTCGACGACCTGGCCCTGGTCGCCGAGAGCCCGCTGTTCGGCCAACGAGTGATGCAGCGCCGCCGCCGCGAGAAATCGCGCGACGGTGGCGACAACGTGATCAAGAACCTCACCGAGCTGCGCGAAGGCGCGCCGGTGGTGCACATCGACCACGGCGTGGGCCGCTACCTGGGCCTGGTGACCATGGAGTTCGACGGCCAGGCCGCCGAGTTCCTCGCCCTGATGTACGCCGAGGAAGCCAAGCTCTACGTGCCGGTGGCCAACCTGCACCTGATCGCCCGCTACACCGGCAGCGACGACGCCCTGGCGCCGCTGCACCGCCTGGGCTCGGAAACCTGGCAGAAGGCCAAGCGCAAGGCCGCCGAGCAGGTGCGCGATGTGGCGGCGGAATTGCTCGACATCTATGCCCGCCGCGCCGCCCGCGAGGGCTATGCGTTCAAGGACCCGGCCGCCGACTACGCCACCTTCAGCGCCGGCTTCCCCTTCGAGGAGACCCCGGACCAGCAGGCCGCCATCGACGCGGTACGCGAGGACATGCTGGCCGGCAAGCCGATGGATCGCCTGGTATGCGGCGACGTCGGCTTCGGCAAGACCGAGGTGGCCATGCGCGCCGCCTTCATCGCCGTACACAGCGGCAAGCAGGTGGCTGTGCTGGTGCCCACCACCCTGCTCGCCCAGCAGCACTACAACAGCTTCCGCGACCGCTTCGCCGACTGGCCGGTGACGGTCGAGGTGATGAGCCGCTTCAAGACCGCCAAGGAAGTCAACGAGGCGGTGGCCAGGCTAGCCGAAGGCAAGATCGACATCGTTATCGGCACCCACAAGCTGCTGCAGGACGACGTCAAGTTCCACAACCTCGGCCTGGTGATCATCGACGAGGAGCACCGCTTCGGCGTGCGCCAGAAGGAGCAGCTCAAGGCCCTGCGCAGCGAAGTGGATATCCTCACCCTCACCGCCACGCCGATTCCGCGCACCCTGAACATGGCGGTGTCGGGCATGCGCGACCTGTCGATCATCGCCACCCCGCCGGCGCGGCGCCTGTCTGTGCGCACCTTCGTCATGGAGCAGCACGACTCGGTGATCAAGGAAGCGCTGCTGCGCGAACTGCTGCGCGGCGGCCAGGTGTACTACCTGCACAACGACGTGAAGACCATCGAGAAGTGCGCCGCCGACCTGCAGGCCCTGGTGCCCGAGGCGCGCGTCGGCATCGGCCACGGGCAGATGCACGAGCGCGACCTGGAACGGGTGATGAGCGACTTCTATCACAAGCGCTTCAACGTGCTGGTGGCCTCGACCATCATCGAGACCGGCATCGACGTGCCGAGCGCCAATACCATCCTCATCGAGCGCGCCGACAAGTTCGGCCTGGCCCAGCTGCACCAGCTGCGCGGCCGGGTCGGCCGCAGCCACCACCAGGCCTACGCCTACCTGCTGACGCCGCCGCGCAAGGGCATGACCGAAGACGCGCAGAAGCGCCTGGAAGCCATCGCCAATGCCCAGGACCTCGGCGCCGGCTTCGTCCTGGCCACCCACGACCTGGAAATCCGCGGCGCCGGCGAGCTGCTCGGCGACGGCCAGAGCGGGCAGATCCAGGCCGTCGGCTTCACCCTCTATATGGAAATGCTGGAACGGGCCGTCAAAGCCATCCGCAAGGGCGAGCAGCCCAACCTGGAGCAGCCGCTGGGCGGCGGTACCGAGGTCAACCTGCGGGTGCCGGCGCTGATCCCCGACGATTACCTGCCGGACGTGCACAGCCGCCTGATCCTCTACAAGCGCATCGCCTCGGCCGCCGACGAGGACGCCCTGAAGGAGCTGCAGGTGGAGATGATCGATCGCTTCGGCCTGCTGCCGGAGGCGACCAAGAACCTGATGCGCCTGACCCTGCTCAAGCTGCAGGCGGAGAAGCTCGGCATCAAGAAGATCGACGCCGGCCCCCAGGGCGGGCGCATCGAGTTCGCCGCCGACACCTGCGTCGACCCGCTGACCCTGATCAAGCTGATCCAGAGCGCGCCGGCTCGCTACAAGTTCGAGGGTGCCACCCTGTTCAAGCTCCAGGTGCCCATGGAGCGCCCGGAAGAACGCTTCAATACCCTGGAGGCGCTGCTGGAGCGCCTCGCCCCGCCATCCGCCTGAAAGGACTGACCCATGCGCGCGCTTCGCCCCCTCCTCCTGCTGCTCTGCCTGCTGGCCCCGCAGGCCTTCGCCGACGGCCTGTTCCAGATCGAAGTGATCGTCTTCCGCCAGGCCGGCGAGGCCCTCTCCTCCAGCCAGCCGGCGCCGGATGACTGGGCCGTGGGCGCCAGCCCCATCGCCGGCAACGAGCGCGGCACCGCGCTGAACGACGAGGCCGCCAAGCTCAACCCGGGCAACGGCTACCAGGTGCTGCTGCACAAGGCCTGGGCGCAGAACCTGACTGCCGCCCCAAGCAAGGCGGCACTGAGCACCGGCAACGAACAGTTCGGCCACTTCCCGGTGGAGGGCGTGGTGTCCTTGAGCGAACAGCAGCGCCTGATCGACCTGGAAGCCGACTTCTGGATCAACCGCTTCGACACCGACGGCCTGCTCACCGGCAGCGAGCGCGTGCGGCAGAAGACCCGCCTCAAGCTGAACGAGCTGACCTACCTGGACAACGGCAGCCTGGGCGTGCTGGTGAAGATCACCCAGCCCTGATCGCGCTGCATGAAAAAAGCCCCGCACTGCGGGGCTTTTTTATTCCGGCCTGATGGCTCAGGCGCTCAGCACATGCCCCAGCACGGCGCGCACCTTGTCGATGCCACGGGCCAGCTCGGCCTCGATCTCGGCCATGGTGATGATGCCGCTGGACTTGCCGGCCGCCGGATTGACCACCAGCGCCAGGCAGGCATAGGGCAGCTCCAGCTCGCGAGCCAGGGCCGCCTCGGGCATACCGGTCATGCCGACGATGTCGCAGCCGTCGCGCTCCAGGCGGGCGATCTCCGCCACCGTCTCCAGGCGCGGCCCCTGGGTGGCGCCATACACGCCGTGGCTGCTGTGCGGGTAGCCGAGCACCTGCAGCGCTTCGATCAGCTTGCCGCGCAGCGCTTCGTCATAGGGATAGCTGAAGTCGATATGGGTGACGTGGTCGATCTCGCCCTCGAAGAAGGTGTGCGCTCTGCCCCAGGTGTAATCGATCACCTGGTGCGCCACGCACAGGTGGCCGCTGCCCATGGCCGCATGGATGCCGCCCACCGCGTTGACCGCGATGATCGCCTCGGCGCCGGCCTGCTTCAGCGCCCAGAGGTTGGCACGGTAGTTCACCTGGTGCGGCGGGATGCGGTGCGGGTGGCCGTGGCGGGCGAGGAACAGCACCTCGTGGCCGGCGTACTCGCCACGCAGCACCGGGGCAGAGGGGGCACCGTAAGGCGTGTCGATGTTCTGCGCCTGCTTGAGGGTCAGGCCTTCCAGCTGGGTCAGGCCGGTGCCGCCGATGATGGCGTAGATGGTCATGCTGCTTCCTTAATCAGTCGATCAGCTGCGCGGCGCGCAGCGCTGCAACGGCCTGCAACCAGCGCGGCTGCTCGCGGTAGTCGGTACGGGCGAAGCCACGCCCACGCATGCGTGCCAGGCCCTTGGGCGGCTGCACCTTGAGGCGCTGCAGGGCGCCGAGAGCCAGCTCGGCAGAGGCGCGGTCGTTGCACACCAGACCCATGTCGCAGCCGGCGCTCAGCGCCGCCTCGATGCGGCTGGCGGCATCGCCCACCACATGGGCGCCGGCCATGGACAGGTCGTCGCTGAAGATCACGCCGTCGAAGCCCAGCTCGCCGCGCAGGATGTCCTGCAGCCAGCGCCGCGAGAATCCGGCCGGGCCGGCGTCCACCTGCGGATAGATGACATGCGCCGGCATCACCGCCGCCAGTTGCTGGCTCAAACGCTGGAACGGGATCAGGTCCCTGGCACGGATCTCGTCCAGGCTGCGTTCGTCCACCGGGATGGCCACGTGCGAATCGGCCTCGGCCCAGCCGTGGCCGGGGAAGTGCTTGCCGGTGGCGGCCATCCCCGCCGCGTCCATACCGCGGATGAAGGCGCCGGCCAGGCGCGTGGCCAGCTCGGCATCGCCCTCGAAGCTGCGGCTGCCGACCACGGCGCTGCGCTGGTGGTCGAGATCCAGCACCGGGGCGAAGCTCAGGTCCAGGCCCACGGCCAGCACCTCGGTCGCCATCAGCCAGCCGCAGTGCTCGGCCAGCTGCTCGGCGTTGTCGTTGTCGGCCAGGGCACGCATCGCCGGCAGGCGCACGAAACCGTTGCGCAGGCGCTGCACGCGGCCACCTTCCTGATCCACCGCCAGCAAGAGGTCCGGGCGTACGGCGCGAATGGACGCGCACAGCTCGCGCACCTGGCGCGGGTCTTCGATATTGCGGGCGAACAGGATCAGGCCGCCCACCTCGGGCTGGCGCAGAATCCGGCGGTCCTCGGCGGTCAGCCAGGTACCGTGGATGTCCAGCATCAGGGAACCAAACAGGGTCGTCACAGAGAAGTCCTTAAACGAGATCGGCCGTGGCCCAGTGCGGGCACGGCGCTTCGTCGATCATCACCGCGCAGTGAGACGGCACGCGGGGAAAGAGGTTCAACAGATCGGCGTTGCGCAGACGCACACAGCCGTGCGACAGCGGCACACCCATGGGCTGATTGTCCGGCGTGCCGTGCAGATAGATGTAGCGGCGGAAGGTATCAACCTGCCCTAGCCGGTTGAAACCCGGCTCGCAACCGCTGAGCCAGAGGATGCGGGTAAGAATCCAGTCGCGACCGGGGAACTGCGCATCCAGCGCCTCCGACCAGACTTCGCCGGTCCAGCGTCGCCCGCGCAGCACGGCGCCCTCGGGCAGGCCCTCGCCGATCTTCGCGCGCACCTGATGGCGACCACGCGGCGTGCAGTTTGAGCCACTGCGCTCACCGGCACCGTTCAGTGCGGTGGAAACCGACAGGCGCACGACCAGCTGCCCGTCGGCAAAGCCGTACAGGCGCTGATCGGCAATGGAGATATGCAGGAAATCGAGCGGGCGCATGGGCCACTAGCTTAGCCCATCGGCCCGCTTGGGCACAGCGTCAGACGGCCTTGGCGGCCGCCTGCGCCTTGTTGCGCGGCTTGAACTGGGCGTTGGCCAGCACTTCGTCGCTCACCCCGCTCTCGGCGCGCATGCCGGCGGCAAGGAAGGGCACCATCAGGCGCATGACCTGCTCGATCGAGGTGTCCACGCCGAAGTCGTTCTCCGCCATGCCCCGCAGGGCCTTGATACCGGACATGCTGAAGGCCGCCGCACCGAGCATGAAATGCACGCGCCAGAAGATCTCCAGCGGTGGCAGCTTGGGCGCTGCCTCATTGAGCAGCAGCATGTAGCGGCGAAAGACCTTGCCGTACACCTCTTCCAGGTACTTGCGCAGGTGCCCCTGGCTCTGGCTGAAGGCCAGGCCCAGCAGGCGCATGAAGATAGACAGGTCATTGCCGCTGCGCGGCTTCACCGCCAGGGCCTGCTCCACCAGCATCTCCAGCAGCTCTTCGAGGCTGGCCTTGCCATCCGGCTTGGCCTGGCGACGATCCAGCTCGCGCTCCAGGCTGACGCAGAAGGGCCCGAGGAAACGCGAGAATACCGCCTGGATCAGCGCCTTCTTGGAGCCGAAGTGATAGTTCACGGCCGCCAGGTTGACGCCGGCCTTGCTGGTAATCAGACGCAGAGAGGTCTCGGCGAAGCCCTTTTCCGCGAACAGCTGCTCGGCAGCATCCAAAATGCGCTCAACAGTTTCTGATTGAGCCATGACACCCTCACCTGACAAACACTTGTTTGAAACATACGTTTCAGGCTACTGCCCTGTCAAGTCTGGCAGGCCCATTCATGGCTGGTCAGTCACGCATTTAACCATAGGCCAGGCAGGGAAAACCCCAACCCGCTCAGCGAGGCAGGAGTAATGGCGCTTTCGCCACAGAGATGAAAGAAGGGTTGCCAGCGAAGAATCACTGTATATAATCACAGCAACTGTATAAACAGACAGACCGCCAGCATGCTCAAACTGACGCCGCGACAATCCGAAATCCTCGCCTTCATCAAGCGCTGCCTGGAGGACAACGGCTACCCACCGACTCGCGCCGAGATCGCTCAGGAGCTGGGCTTCAAATCGCCCAACGCCGCCGAGGAGCACCTCAAGGCCCTGGCCCGCAAGGGCGCCATCGAGATGACCCCGGGCGCCTCGCGCGGCATCCGCATCCCCGGTTTCGAGCCGGCTGCCGCCGAGGAAGAAGGCTTGCCGGTGATCGGCCGGGTCGCCGCCGGGGCCCCGATTCTCGCCCAGCAGAACGTAGAGGACTCCTGCAAGATCAACCCGGAGTTCTTCCATCCCAAGGCCGACTACCTGCTGCGTGTACGCGGCATGAGCATGAAGGACATCGGCATCCTCGACGGTGACCTGCTGGCCGTGCATACCACCCGCGAGGCCCGCAACGGCCAGATCGTGGTGGCGCGCATCGACGACGAAGTCACCGTCAAGCGCTTCCAGCGCAACGGCAACAAGGTCCTGCTGATCGCCGAAAATCCGGAGTTCGCCCCCATCGAGGTGGACCTGGAAGAACAGGACCTGGTGATCGAAGGCCTGAGTGTCGGCGTGATCCGCCGCTAAGCATCAAGGAGAGCTTCATGCAGTTCCCGCAGTCGCTGAATCGTTCGCAACTCCCGCTGTTTGAAGCCTTCCTGGGTGCCAGCATGGCACCACTGCTCGAAGATGCACTGGAAACGCCCTGGATCGATGAACCTGAACCCTTCAGCGAGCTGCGCCTGTCCGGCTCGCCCGGCAACTGCCGCCACCTGCTCGGCCCGGTGTTGCGCGAGCTGAGCCAGAACCAGGACGCCCGCTGGCTGACCCTGGTTGCCCCGCCCGCTTCCATCACTACCACCTGGCTGCGCAGCATCGGCCTCAACCTTGACCGACTGCTGGTGCTGCAGCCACGCGCCGGCCAGGACGCTCTGGAGCTGGCTCGCGAGGCTCTGCGCCTGGGGCGCAGCCATACGGTGGTGAGCTGGATCAGCCTGCAAGCCGGGCAGCGCGCAACCCTCACCAGCGCCGCCCGCCTAGGCAGCGCGCAGAGTCTGAACATCCGCTTGGACTAACGAGGGAATCGAATCAGCTGCACCAATGGGCAGCTGTGGATCAGTGCAGCACGCGCGGCTGTTCTTCGTGCTCCATGTCGCCTTCGGCCAGGCGACCGGCCATCTGCACGCCGACGTTGAGCATGGCCTTGGCCACCTCGACGTGATGCCCCTGCAGGAAGGCCTTGGCATCCGCCGAGAAATCCAGGGTCACCAGCACTTCCTCATCCTCGGCACGGCGCAGGATGATGCGCCCATCGGGCAGTTCGACGATTTCGAGGAAGGAAGTGGACATGGTGTGGATCTCCTAGCAGACAGCCAGTGTAACAGCACCCGCCCGCAGGCCCTAGCCCGCAGGCCGACGGGATGCCCACGGAAGTGCTGGCCACGGGATGCTCTAGCTGCCTGTAATATGCGCGCTAGAGCCTTGCATGATTGCCGCACAACCGCTCAGCGGCAGGACTTCAGCACTCGCTGAGTGACTCACGGTAACGCAGCACCAGTTGTTTGAGCTGCTGGCGCCAGCCTTCCAGCTCCGCATGCCCCAGCCGTGGCGCCTCCTCGGCCTCCAGGCTGACCGTCTGGATCAGCGGCAGGGTCGGGTCGACCTTGGCCGTCTTCGGTGCCTGCGGCGGCTCGAACAGCGCGGCATAGGCGGCCAATAGCCGCGCCAGCCAGCTCTCCGGCTGAGCGGCGATCTCCATCAGCTCGGCGAGCTCGGGTGTCGGGGAACGCTGCAGGACCTCCTGATTCAGCAGCAGCTCGACACGTGGCGCGCGAGCCTCCGCCAGCTTGTAGTAGTCAGCAATCTCGTGACACAGCCCCAGCACGGCCCCATAAAGATGGAACAGCACGGCCTCGCGCTCAGACTGCATCAGCGCCTGGGCATTCATGGCCTCGCCGGCCTCGGCCTTGCGCAGACTCTCCAACGCCAGGCCGGCGAAGAAGATCTTCTGATTGGTACGGGTATAGGGCTCGTGAGCCATGGCCTACTCCTCGACTGCGAGAGCGGAACATGCCGGGTGCATGAGCACCCGGTATCAGAGGGCAACAGAGATCAGCGCTTGTCTTCGACCTTCCACTTGCCGCCATCAAAAAAAGCGCGCCAGCCGGTGGGCTTGCCGTCCACCTCGCTCTGCACATACTGTTCCTTGGTCTTGCGGCTGTAGCGGATCACCGCCGGACGGCCATCGGGATCCTTGGCAGGAGCTTCCAGCAGGAAGTGGTACTTGGGATCGATCTCGTCCTTGTGCGGGATCAGTTCCAGCACCAGCGGCGCACGGGTCTCACGGTTCTTGGGGAAGCCGCTGGCGGCGAGGAACAGGCCGGAAGCCCCGTCACGCAGCACGTAGGTGTCGTCGACCTTCTCGCACTTGAGTTCAGGCATCGGCACCGCATCCATCTTCGGCGGCGCCGCCTCGCCGTTCTTCAGCAGCTTGCGGGTGTTCTTGCAGCTGGCATTGGTGCAACCGAAGAACTTGCCGAAACGCCCGGTCTTCAGCTGCATCTCGCTGCCGCACTTGTCGCACTCCAGGCTCGGACCTTCATAGCCCTTGATGCGGTATTGGCCCTGCTCGATCTCGTAGCCGGCGCAATCCGGGTTGTTACCGCAGATATGCAGCTTGCGGGTCTCGTCCAGCAGATAGGCGTCCATGGCCGTGCTGCAGATCGGGCAGCGGTGCTTGCCCAGCAGCACGCGGGACTCGGACTCGCCCTCGTCGTCCGCGGCGATCTCGTCGCCCGGGATCAGGTTGAGGGTGGCCTTGCAGCGCTCCTTCGGCGGCAGCGCATAGCCGGAGCAGCCGAGGAATACACCGGTGGAGGCGGTACGGATCATCATCGGCCGGCCACAGTCGCGACAGGCGATATCGGTCGGAGTCGGCTGGTTGGCACGCATGCCCTTGTCCGCCGTCTCGGCCACTTCGAGCTTTTTCTTGAAGTCGCCATAGAATTCGTCGAGCAGGTGCTTCCAGTCCCGTTCACCCTGGGCCACGTCGTCCAGATGCTCCTCCATGGCGGCGGTGAAGCCGTAGTCCATCAGGTTGGCGAAGCTCTCGTCGAGGCGCTCGGTGACGATGTCACCCATCTTCTCGGCATAGAAGCGACGGTTATGTACGGTGACGTAGCCGCGCTCCTGGATAGTGGAGATGATCGCCGCATAGGTGGACGGGCGGCCGATGCCGCGCTTCTCCAGTTCCTTGACCAGGCTGGCTTCGGAGAAGCGCGCCGGCGGCTTGGTGAAGTGCTGGCTGGGGTCGAGCTTGAGCAGCTTGAGCGCTTCGCCTTCCTTCATCTCCGGCAGTACGTCGTCTTCGCCCGGCTTGCTCTGTTGCGGCAGCACGCGGGTGTAACCGTCGAACTTGAGGATGCGGCCCTTGGCACGCAGCTCGAAGCCACTCGCCGCCACGCTGACGCTGGTGGACAGGTATTCGGCCGGCGGCATCTGGCAGGCCACGAACTGGCGCCAGATCAGCTCGTACAGGCGCTCGGCGTCACGCTCCATGCCGGACAACTGGGTCGGGCGCAGGTTGACGTCGGACGGGCGAATCGCTTCGTGCGCCTCCTGGGCGCCCTCCTTGCTGGAGTACAGGTTCGGCTTGGCCGGCAGGTATTTCTGACCGAACTCGTTGTCGATGAAGCCGCGCACCATCTCGATGGCGTCGTTCGACAGGTTGGTCGAGTCGGTACGCATATAGGTGATGTAGCCCGCCTCGTAGAGACGCTGGGCCATCATCATGGTCTTCTTCACGCCGAAGCCGAGGCGATTGCTCGCCGCCTGCTGCAGGGTGGAGGTAATGAAGGGCGCGGACGGCTTGCTCGAGGTCGGCTTGTCCTCGCGCTTGACCACGCTGTAGCTGGAGGCTTTGAGCTTCTCCAGCGCCGCCATGGCCTGCGCTTCATTCAGCGGCTTGAAGGCCTCGCCGTTCTCGCGGACCACCTCGAAGCGCACCTTGTCGCTCTTGGCGGTGCCCAGGTCGGCGTGCACTTCCCAGTATTCTTCCGGAACGAAGGCACGGATTTCCTTTTCACGTGCCACCACCAGCTTCACCGCCACCGACTGCACGCGACCGGCGGAGAGGCCACGGGCGATCTTGGCCCACAGCAACGGCGAGACCATGTAGCCCACCACGCGATCCAGAAAGCGGCGCGCCTGCTGGGCATTGACGCGGTTGATGTCCAGCTCGCCGGGCTGGGAGAAGGCCTCCTGGATGGCCTTCTTGGTGATTTCGTTGAACACCACGCGCTTGTAGCGGCTGTCGTCGCCGCCGATGGCCTCGCGCAGGTGCCAGGCGATGGCCTCTCCTTCGCGGTCCAAGTCGGTTGCGAGGTAGATGGTGTCGGCATCCTTGGCCAGGCGGCGCAATTCCTCGATCACCTTCTCCTTGCCGGGCAGGATCTCGTACTTGGCTTTCCAGCCATGCTCGGGATCGACGCCCATGCGCGCGAACAGCTGGCGCTTGGCCTTCTCCTTGGGCGACAGGGCCGGCGCCTCGGCAGCGGCGGCCTTGCCGCGCTTGGCCGGCTCCTTGCTGGCACTGGCGGAACCGCTGGTGGGCAGGTCACGAATATGGCCGATGCTCGACTTCACCACAAACTGGTTGCCCAGGTACTTGTTGATGGTCTTGGCCTTGGCCGGGGATTCCACGATGACCAGCGATTTGCCCATGGACTGGAGAATTCCTGAATACGAAAAAGAAAGAATAAGCGGCGGGAGCCTATAAAGGCACCGCTATATATAGTGGCTGTCGAGTTGCGGTCAAGCGCGATTCCCGGCAGCCCCCTGCCCGATCACTGCCGGTTCGGCCTCGATCAGAGCAAAGCGCGGCACCGTCTCGCCGTCCAGTTCGACCGTGCCACAGAACATCTCCAGTGGCCGCACCCACAGGCCGAAATCGCCATAGAGCGCCTGATAGACCACCAGCCACTCCTCGCTTTCCGAATGGCGCGCGGTACCGAACACGCGGTACTGCGGGCCCTTGTAGTGACGGTAGAGACCAGGTTGCAGTTGCATGAGAGTTCTCCTGAAAAACAAAAACCGGGGCACAAGGCCCCGGTCTTCGCATCGACTAACGCTTAGACGCGTTCGAAGATGGTGGTGATGCCCTGGCCGAGACCCACGCACATGGTGGATACGCCCAGAGTACCGCCGTTCTGCTTCATCACGTTCAGCAGGGTGCCGGAGATACGCGCACCGGAGCAGCCGAACGGGTGGCCCAGAGCGATGGCGCCGCCGTGCAGGTTGACCTTCTGCTCCATCTTGTCGAGGAGTTTCAGGTCCTTCAGCACCGGCAGAGCCTGGGCAGCGAAGGCTTCGTTCAGTTCGACGTGGTCGATGTCGTCCATGGTCAGGCCGGCACGCTTGAGTGCCTTCTGAGTGGACGGAACCGGACCGTAGCCCATGATCGCCGGATCGACACCGGCCACGGCCATGGCGCGAACCACGGCCATCGGCTGGATGCCCAGGTCCTTGGCGCGCTGGGCGCTCATGACGATCATGCAGGAAGCGCCGTCGGTGATCTGCGAGGAAGTACCCGCAGTCACGGTGCCGCCTTTCGGGTTGAACGCCGGCTTCAGGGCCGCCAGGCTTTCCAGAGTGGTCTCCGGACGAATGGTTTCGTCGAAGTCGAACACTTTCAGGAAGCCATTCTCGTCGTAGCCCTGCATCGGGATGATTTCATCCTTGAACTTGCCTTCGACGGTGGCCTTGTGTGCCAGACGGTGCGAACGCTCGCCGAAGGCATCCTGCTGCTCGCGGCTGATGCCGTGCATCTTGCCCAGCATCTCGGCGGTCAGACCCATCATGCCCGACGCCTTGGCGGCATACAGGGACAGGTGCGGGTTCGGATCGACGCCGTGCATCATGCCGACGTGGCCCATGTGCTCCACACCGCCGACGACGAACACGTCGCCGTTGCCGGTCTGGATGGCCTGCACGGCGGTGTGCAGGGCGCTCATGGAGGAACCGCACAGACGGCTGACGGTCTGGCCGGCACTGGTGTGCGGGATCTGGGTCATCAGCGACGCCATGCGCGCGATGTTCCAGCCCTGCTCCAGGGTCTGGTTGACGCAACCCCAGATCACGTCTTCGACTTCAGCCGGGTCCAGCTTGGTGTTACGCGCCAGGACGCCGCTGATCAGGTGTGCCGACATGGTCTCGGCACGGGTGTTGCGGTGCATGCCGCCCTTGGAACGACCCATCGGGGTACGACCGAAGTCGACAATGACTGCGTCTCTCGGATTCAGGCTCATATTTCTACTCTCGCTCTGTTCGCTGCGCGATTAACCGAAGAACTTCTGGCCCTTGGCGGCCATTTCACGAAGCTTGGCGGTCGGGTGGTACAGGGCGCCCAGCTCGGCGTACTTGTCGGCCAGGGCGACGAACTCGGCCACACCGATGGAATCGATGTAACGCAGGGCACCACCGCGGAAGGGAGGGAAGCCGATACCGTAGATCAGGCCCATGTCGGCCTCAGCTGCGGTCTCGACGATGCCGTCTTCCAGGCAACGAACGGTTTCCAGGCACAGCGGGATCATCATGAAGTTGATGATGTCCTCGTCGGTCAGCTCGCGCTGCTCGACGACGATCGACTTCAGCAGCTCGTAGGCGGCCGGGTCGGAGACTTTCTTCGGCTTGCCGCGCTTGTCGGTCTCGTAGGCGTAGAAGCCTTTGCCGTTCTTCTGACCCAGGCGGTTGGCTTCGTACATCACGTCGACGGCGGTCTTGCCTTCAACGCCCATGCGGTCCGGGAAGCCTTCGGCCATCACGTCACGGCCGTGGTGGCCGGTGTCGATGCCGACCACGTCGGACAGGTAGGCCGGGCCCATGGGCCAGCCGAACTTCTCCATGACCTTGTCGATGCGCACGAAGTCGACGCCGAAGCCCAGCAGCTTGGAGAAGCCACCGAAGTACGGGAACAGCACGCGGTTGACCAGGAAGCCGGGGCAGTCGTTGACCACGATCGGGTTCTTGCCCATCTTCTTGGCGTAGGCCACGGTGGTGGCAACGGCCACGTCGCTGGACTTCTCGCCACGGATGACCTCAACCAGCGGCATCATGTGCACCGGGTTGAAGAAGTGCATGCCGACGAAGTTTTCCGGACGCTTCAGAGCCTTGGCCAGCAGGTTGATCGAGATGGTGGAGGTGTTGGAGGCCAGGATGGCATCTTCCTTCACCACGCCTTCCACCTCGGCCAGCACGATCTGCTTGACCTTCGGGTTCTCGACCACGGCCTCGACCACGATGTCGACGTTGCCGAAGTCACCGTAGGACATGGTCGGGCGAATGGCGTTCAGTGCCTCGGCCATCTTGGCCGGAGCCATGCGGCCCTTCTCGACGCGCTTGCCGAGCAGCTTGGAGGCCTCGTTCAGACCCATCTGGATACCCTCTTCGCGGATATCCTTCATCAGGATCGGGGTGCCCTTGGAGGCGGACTGGTAGGCGATACCGCCACCCATGATGCCGGCACCGAGTACGGCAGCCAATTTCACGTCGCGAGCGATCTCGTCATGCTGCTTGGCCTTCTTCTTCAGTTCCTGGTCATTCAGGAACAGACCGATCAGGCTCTCGGCAACGGAGGTCTTGGCCAGCTTGACGAAGCCAGCAGCCTCGACTTCCAGTGCCTTGTCGCGACCGAAGTTGGCGGCTTTCTGGATGGTCTTGATGGCTTCGACCGGAGCCGGGTAGTTCGGGCCGGCCTGGCCAGCGACGAAACCCTTGGCGGTTTCGAAGGCCATCATCTGCTCGATGGCGTTGAGCTTGATCTTTTCCAGCTTGGGCTGACGCTTGGCCTTGTAGTCCAGCTCGCCGGAGATGGCGCGCTTGACCAGGTCCAGAGCGGCGTCCTTGAGCTTGTCGGCGGCAACCACAGCGTCGACGACACCCACTTTCAGGGCGTCGGCAGCCTTGTTTTCCTTACCGGAAGCAATCCACTCGATGGCGTTGTCGGTACCGATCACGCGCGGCAGACGCACGGTGCCGCCGAAGCCCGGGTAGATGCCCAGCTTGACTTCCGGCAGGCCGATCTTGGCGCTCTCGGCGGCAACGCGGTAGTCGCCGGCCAGGCACATCTCGAAACCGCCGCCCAGGGCGATGCCGTTGATGGCGATGACGGTCGGAACGGCCAGGTCTTCGAAATCGCTGAAGATCTTGTTGGCTTCGAGGTTGCCGGCAACCAGCTCTTCGTCGGGCAGCTTGAAGTTGTCGACGAATTCGGTGATGTCGGCGCCGACGATGAACACGTCTTTGCCGCTGGTGACGATTACGCCCTTGATCGAACCGTCGGCCTTGATGGCATCCACGGACTGACGCAGCTCGGTCAGGGTGAGACGGTTGAACTTGTTAACGGACTCACCCTTGAGGTCGAAATTCAATTCGACGATGCCGCCCTCAAGAGCCTTAACCGTGATGGCTTTACCTTCGTAAATCATCAACTGATCTCCACGGTATGGAAGCTGAACTGTACACATCGGAGCCAACCGGCCGGGGCCGCTCTAGGCATAGAGCCGTCGAGCATAGTCCCAATCGATCCGACACACCCGCCGACGCGATAATCGGGCTGTAAAGGCGCTGCCTTGAGAGGCGAAACGCTCGATTCATACGCCCGTTTGATTTGGGTGGGCGTACATTCAGTGAAAACCCGGCAATTGTCAATTGCCCGTCACGGGCGCCCCAAATGGGCGCAACGTCACAGAGTGACCGGATTCACTCGAAAAGCCACGAAAAACCCATGCAAACCCTGCGCTAGAGCCTCTGCACTATCACTCAGGCCAGGGCGGCGAGCAGCTCGGCAATCCTCTGCAGCTCCGCTTCGCCACCTCGCTCACCCCAGTACAACGCCACCATCTGCGGCCCGGCCTCGACCTTGTAGACATCGGCCGGCAGGGTCTGCAGATGCGCCAGCAGCACGGCGTCGGCGCAAGGCTCGCGCCACTGGTTGCACCACTGCCCGGGTGCAGTCTGCCAGTAGCTCCAGCTATCGCTGCGCCCGGCACGCCGCCCCCGGTAATACTGCGCGCAGTTGTCCGGTGCCGAACCGCTCAGCCAGTGCGGCCACTCCTGCTGGCTGAGCTGCATGCCCAGCCCCAGTCGGCGCGCCGCCAGGCGCTGCGCCATCTGTCCGCTCTGCCGGCGCGAGGGCCGCAACCAGACCAGCGGGCTGAGGGCGACGGCGACCATCAGAAGCACTATCCACCAGGTCATTTGGGTCACTTTATGGAAAAGCCTGTGTTATGAAGGGAGCAACGCCATACTGCAAGTACGACCATTGGAGTGGAGGAGACTCAGATGCCCTACCAGCACATCCTGATCGCCGTCGACCTGACCGATGAATGCCACCCGGTCGCCGAGCGCGCGCTGGCCATTGCCGCCAGCAGCGGCGCCAAGACCTCGCTAGTGCACATCGTGGAGCCGATGGCCATGGCCTTCGGCGGCGACGTGCCGATGGACCTGTCGATGCTGCAGCAGCAACAGTTCGACCAGGCCCGCGAGCGGCTCGACACCTTCGCCGGGCGCTACCCGCAGCTGGGCGCGGAACAGCGCCACCTGGCCTACGGCCAGCCGCGCCAGGAAATCCATCGACTGGCCGAGGAACAGGCCTGCGACCTGATCGTGGTCGGCAGCCACGGTCGCCACGGCCTGGCCCTGCTGCTCGGCTCCACCGCCAACGACGTGCTGCACGGCGCCCCGTGCGACGTGCTGGCGGTACGCCTGAAAAAACCCAAGGAGTGAGGAAAGGCCCGGCAACGGGCCTGGTCCGTTATTCCTGGACTTCGCCGGCGCTCATCACCAGCGGACGGATCTTCTGCAGCTGCGTCTCCATGGACACCGTCATGCTCGACGACATGGAGAAGAAGGTGAGGAAGGCCTTGAGGTTGGAGTCGCCCTCGCAGACATCGTGAATGCGCTGCCAGAAGGCCTGGTTGACCAGCTGCAGCTGCTGGAACTGCTTGACCAGCCCCTTCAGTTCCCAGTCAGGGCGACGCCCTTCGCGGAAGTTGAAGTACTGCCGGGTCAGGTACAGGGAGATGGTGCGCAGGATGAACTCCTGGCTGCTGGCGAACGGCAGGTGGTTCTGCGCCATCGGCTTGAGCTTGCCCAGCACCGGGCAGGCGCTGGTGGCCATGATCACGCCGAGCAGAGAACGCAGCCCTTCTTCCAGGCCGACCTGCTTGCTGTACTCGCGCTCAGGGGTGCGCACCCACACCTGGGCCTTCTTGAAGGCCGGCAGACCATGAAAATCCTCGATCACCCGGTGCAGGTCGACCGCCGCCGGGCAACGGCTGAACTCTTCTCTCTTCAGTGGGCAGTTGCTGCACTGGTTGTGTTCCAGGCGCGTCCACTTGGGGGTTTCTTCCGCACTCCGGGGGTCGTACTGACGGTCCAGCTCGATCCTGTAGCTGAACTGATGGTTGTCATCCAGAGTGATGCGGTACTCAATCGCCATGCATGTCTCCGACAGGCTTAATGCGGTCCCGCCGTGACTCCGTCACCCACGGGCGACGTATCAGCAGCGAGCCTCTCAGGCTTCCAGTTCGGCCCAACGCTCCAGCAGTTGGTCCAGTTCTTCTTGTAGGCGTTGCAGGCGCTCCAGGGCGGCTCCGGTGATGGCCGGGGCCTGCTGGTAGAACGCCGGGTCGGCGATCTGTGCCTGCACTTCCGCCAGCTGGGCCTCCAGGGCGTCGATCTGCCCGGGAATGGCATCCAGCTCACGCTGCAGCTTGTAGCTGAGCTTCTTCTTCGCGGCCGGGGCCGCTGCACTTTCCTGCGCCGGCGCCGCTTCTGCCGGCGCGCTGGCTTCGGTCTTGGCCGGCTTGGTTTCGCCGACTCCCAACAGCTTGGGCGAGCCGCCCTGGCGCAACCAGTCCTGGTAGCCGCCGACGTACTCGCGCACCCTCCCCTCGCCTTCGAAGACCAGGGTGCTGGTCACCACGTTGTCGAGGAAGGCCCGGTCGTGGCTGACCATCAGCACGGTACCGGGGAAATTCAGCAGGACCTCCTCGAGCAGCTCGAGGGTTTCCACGTCCAGGTCGTTGGTCGGTTCGTCCAGCACCAGCATGTTGGCCGGCTTGCTGAACAGCTTGGCCAGCAGCAGGCGCGCCCTCTCCCCCCCGGACAGCGCCTTGACCGGCGTGCGCGCACGCTGCGGGCTGAACAGGAAATCGCCGAGGTAGCTCAGTACATGGCGGCTCTGACCATCGATGCTGATGAAGTCGCGACCTTCTGCGAGGTTGTCGATCACCGTCTTTTCCAGGTCCAGCTGATGGCGCAACTGATCGAAATACGCCACTTCCAGCTTGGTCCCTGCCACTATCGTGCCACTAGTGGGCTGCAGATCGCCAAGCAATAGTTTCAATAGGGTAGTTTTGCCGGTGCCATTGGCGCCGAGCAGGCCGATCCGATCGCCGCGCTGCAGCACCAGGGAAAAGTCGCGGATCAGCGCCGCTCCCCCTGGATGCGCAAAACTGACATTTTCCGCCACTATCACCTGCTTGCCGGACTTCTCCGCGGCCTCCAGCTGGATGCTCGCCTTGCCCTGGCGCTCGCGCCGCTCGCTGCGCTCCTGGCGCATGGCCTTGAGCGCACGCACGCGGCCCTCGTTGCGGGTGCGGCGGGCCTTGATGCCCTGGCGAATCCACACCTCTTCCTGAGCCAGGCGCTTGTCGAACAGCGCATTGGCGCTCTCCTCGGCCGCCAGCTGCTGCTCCTTGTGCACCAGGAAACTGGCGTAGTCGCCGTTCCAGTCGATCAGATGGCCGCGATCCAGTTCGAGGATGCGCGTGGCCAGGCTCTGCAGGAAGGAACGGTCGTGGGTGATGAACAGCACGGCGCCGCCGAAGCCCAGCAGCGCCTCTTCCAGCCAGGCGATGGCACCGATGTCGAGGTGGTTGGTCGGCTCGTCGAGCAGCAGCAGGTCCGGCTCGGCTACCAGCGCCTGGGCCAGCAGCACGCGCCGGCGCCAGCCGCCGGAGAGCTCGGCCAGGGTCTTGTCCGCCGGCAGCTGCAGGCGGCTGAGGGTACTCTCCACCAGCTGTTGCAGGCGCCAGCCATCCTTCGCCTCCAGCTCCTGCTGAACCCGGGTCAGCTTGCTCAGGTCATCGTCACCCTGGATGTGCAGGCTCAGGTGGTGGTATTCGGCGAGCAGCCGGCCGACATCGGCCAGGCCCTCGGCGACCACGTCGTACACCGTGCGTTCGTCGGCGCGCGGCAGCTCCTGTGGCAGCTCGCCGATCTTCAGCGCCGGAGCGCGCCAGATCTCGCCGTCGTCGGGCATCTGGTCGCCCTTGACCAGGCGCAGCATGCTCGACTTGCCGGTGCCGTTGCGCCCGATGATGCACACCCGCTCGCCCCGCGCGATCTGCCAGGAGACCCCGTCCAGCAGCGGCATGGCGCCGTAGGCCAGGGAAACGTCGGAGAACTTGAGCAGGGTCATGGGGGGTACCTAGTGAGACGGGGCGCGCATTCTAACCGAGTTGCAGGGCGCACAGGCTGCGGCAAAGCGCCAAGCATTCTCGCGCCTTGCGCAAAAGGCTAAGCTAGCCCTATCGAGAGCCTTGCGCTCGTCTTCGTTTCTTCTGCCCGGATGTGTCATGCGCCGCCCTCTGTTCTGCCTGCTTTCCGCCCTGCTCTCCTGCACCTTTGCCCTGTCCAGCGCCCAGGCCGCCAGCCTGGCCCAGCAACGGCAGATGTACGACGAAGCCAAGCGTGCACTGGCCAAGGGCGACAAGGGTCCCTACCTGCGCTACGCCAGCGCCCTGCGCGACTATCCACTGGAGCCCTACCTGGCCTACGAGGAGCTGACCGCACGTCTGAAATGGGCCAGCAACGACGAGATCGAGGCCTTCCTCACCGAGCACGGCGACCTGCCCCAGGCCGGCTGGATGAAGCTGCGCTGGCTGCGCTGGCTGGCCGAGCGCGGCGAATGGCAGACCTTCGCCAACCACTACGACCCCAGGCTCAACTTCACCGAGCTGGATTGCCTGCACGGCCAGTACCTGTACAAGCAGGGCCTGCAGGCCGAAGCGCGCGCCGCGGCGGAGAAGCTGTGGCTAGTCGGCAAGTCCCAGCCCGAGGCCTGTGACACCCTGTTCAACACCTGGCGCGCCGATGGCCAGCTCACCGAGGAGCGCCGCTGGCAGCGCGCCAAGCTGGCCGCCGAAGCGCGCAACTACGGCCTGGCCAGCTATCTGGTGAAGGGCCTGCCGAGCCTGGGCAAGCAGGGCCAGCTGATGCTC
Source organism: Aquipseudomonas alcaligenes (assembly GCF_003205495.1). GTDB lineage: Bacteria > Pseudomonadota > Gammaproteobacteria > Pseudomonadales > Pseudomonadaceae > Aquipseudomonas > Aquipseudomonas alcaligenes_B. Next base: position 274,548 of record NZ_QJRX01000005.1, read on the forward strand.
GAGGCGGCGCAGAAGCCGCAGATGATGAGCCAGACCACGCGCTTCGCCCCGGCCGACCGCCACATGGCCGACGCCGCCGGCCTCGGCCTGCGCCGCCTGGCACGCCAGGATCCGGAGAAGGCCCTCAACCTGCTGCAGGTCTATGCCGCCAAACTGCCCTTCTCCGCCGAGGAGAAGGTCGCCATCGCCCGCGAAATCGGCCTGACCCTGGCCAAGCGCTTCGATATCCGCGCCCTGCAGGTCATGGCCCAGTACGACCCGGAGCTGCGCGACAACACGGTGTCCGAATGGCGCGCCCGCCTGCTGCTGCGCCACGGCCGCTGGGACGAGGCCTACCAGCTGACCAGCCGCCTGCCGGCGGACCTGGCCGGCACCAGCCGCTGGCGCTACTGGCAGGCGCGCAGCCTGCAACTGGCGCAACCACAGGGCCAGCAGGCCATCGCCCTGTACCAGCCGTTGGCCAAGGAACGCGACTTCTACGGTTTCCTCGCCGCCGATCGCATCGAGGTGCCCTACAGCCTCAACCACAAGCCGATGGCCATCGACCCGCAGCTGATGCAGAGGGTGCGCAACACCGCCGGCATCCGCCGCGCCCTGGAATTCCACGACCGCGGCCAGATCGTCGACGGCCGCCGCGAGTGGTACCACGTCAGCCGCCTGTTCAGCCGCGAGGAACTGGTGGCCCAGGCCCGCCTGGCCTACGACAAGGGCTGGTACTTCCCGGCGATCCGCACCATCAGCCAGGCGCAGTACTGGGACGACCTGGACATCCGCTTCCCGATGGCGCACAAGAACAGCCTGACCCAGCAGGCCAGGCTGCGCGGCCTGCACTCCAGCTGGGTATTCGCCATCACCCGCCAGGAGAGCGCCTTCATGGCCGACGCCCGTTCGCCGGTCGGCGCCATGGGCCTGATGCAGCTGATGCCGGCCACCGCCAAGGAGACCGCGCGCAAGTTCGGCATTCCGCTGGGCAACCCGCAGCAGGCGCTGATACCGGAGAAGAACATCCAGCTCGGCGCCGCCTACCTGAGCCAGGTACATGGCCAGTTCAACGGCAACCGGGTGCTCGCCTCGGCTGCCTACAACGCCGGCCCCGGCCGCGTGCGCCAATGGCTGCGCGGCGCCGACCACCTTTCCTTCGATGTCTGGGTGGAGAACATCCCCTTCGACGAGACCCGCCAGTACGTGCAGAACGTGCTGTCCTACTCGGTGATCTACGGCGACAAACTCGGCGCGCCGCAGAAGCTGGTGGACTGGCACGAACGCTTCTTCGACGATCAGTGACGACACAGCGGGCGCCCAGGGGCGCCCGTTCTGTTTGGTGAGTTCGCAGCAGGCGTCCGCGGCTTTGGGCAGTCAGGACTGGCGCAGGTGGTTGCGCCTGTAGGTGTCCTCGCCCATCGCCGCGATCTGCCCCTCGATCAGCGCCTCGAACGGGCGCAGCAGCTCGGCGAAGCGGGCGGGCGCCTCCTGCAACTCGAGCGCCGCGACTATCGCCTCGATGGTCGCCAGCGCGCCCTCCGCCGGCGCCTTGCGCAGGCGGTAGCGCGAACTCAACCCGGACGGCAGGCAGACACGCGGCAACTGCGCCAGCTGCGGATTGAGATGCAGCAGCTTGCGCGCCTTGCGCCAGGTGCCATCGGGCACCACCAGCAGCAGCGGACGCGCATCGGCCGCTGACGGCGCCAGCGGCAGTACCTGCGCCGTCTCACCGGGAAACAGCAGGCAGGCGCGGTAGGCGGGATCGAAGTGCAGATCGGCGAACACTTCACCCACCTGCAGTTCTGCGTTTTCCAGGCCCAGCGCCGCCAGGCGGGCCGTGTTCAGCGCGTGGCCGACCTCGTCCGGGTGCTGCAGGATCAGCACCCGGGTACGGCTCGGCAGACGCGGAATCAGGTGGCACAGGCAGTGTTTCAGCGGGCGGGCACAGCGCTCGCAGCGCGCTCGGGACATGGCGGCATTCCTCCGGGCGCGCAGTGTGCCATAGCGCCCGGATCAGCGGTTGAAGCGCTCCGCCAGGCTATGCAGGTACTCGGCCATCTGCTCCAGCTCCTGGCTGATGCCGACTCCCTGCTGGGCCTGGCCGGCGCTGTGGTCGGAGAGCTGGGCGATGCGGGTGATCTGCCGGCTGATGTCCTCGGCGACATGCGCCTGCTGCTCGGAAGCGGCGGCCATCTGCTGGCTCATGCCGGTGATGCGGCTCACCGCCTGGCTGATGCCGTCCAGCGCCTCGCGCACCGCCTCGACGCTGCGCACGCTGTCGCGGGAGATCTCCTCACCGCGGCTGGCGGTGTTCACCGCCTTGTCCGCGCCATTGCGCAGGGAAGAGATGATCTGGTGAATCTGCTCGGTGGACTCGCGGGTACGCCCGGCCAACGCACGCACCTCGTCGGCCACCACGGCGAAGCCGCGGCCCTGCTCGCCGGCGCGCGCCGCCTCGATGGCGGCGTTGAGCGCCAGCAGGTTGGTCTGCTCGGCGATGGAGGTGATCACGTCGGCCACGCTGCCGATGGACTGGGTCGAGGCGGCCAGCTCGTTGACCGCCTGGCCGATCTCGTGCACCGCATCGGCCATCTGCCGCATGGCCTGCAGGCTGCCGCCCGCCAGGTCGCGCCCCTGCAGGGCCAGGCGATCGGCCTCCTCGGCCGCATGCGAGGTGTTCTGCACGTTGTGCGCCACCTCCTGGATGGTCGCCGCCATCTGGTTGATCGCCGTGGCCGACTGGTCCGTCTCGCTGCGCTGCTGCTCCAGCAGGTCGGCGCCGGAGCGCGACAGCTCGGCGGACTGCGCCGCGCGCTGGCGCACGTTCTCGCCGGCGTCCTCCAGGCGCGTGAGGGCGGTCTGCAGGCGCGCCTCCTCGCTGATCATGGCCATGTCCAGCAGGGCCTGGGCACCGCGGTTGTCGCTGTAGGTCAGGGCCACCAGGGCGCTGGTGAAGGCCTTGGGATGCTCGGCCAGGGTGCGCCGGATCAGCTGGCGCTTGCTGTACAGCTGGTAGGAGCCGAGGGCGAACATCACCGCGACGATGAAGGCCAACAGCCAGGGACCACTCAGCAGCGAATGGCTAGCCACTATGACCAGCCCGGCCAGAATCAGCGGCCAGGAGCGCAGCAGGTCGTAGGTCCAGTATTCGATCATCGGCACCGGCGGCTTGCCGGCCCGCAGGCGGGCGTAGAGGGCCTCGGCACGGCGCTTCTGCGCCTCGCTGGGCACCGAGCGCACCGACTCGTAGCCGGCCAGCTTGCCGTTTTCATAGATGGGCGTGACATAGGCGCTGACCCAGTAGTGTTCACCGTTCTTGCAGCGGTTCTTGACGATGCCCATCCAGGGCTTGCCCTGCTTGATGGTGTCCCACATGTGCCCGAATACCCCCGGCGGCATGTCCGGGTGACGCACGATGTTGTGCGGCTGGCCGACCAGTTCCTCGCGGGAGAAGCCGCTGATGGCAACGAAGGCGTCGTTGACGTAGGTGATCTTGCTGTTGAGGTCGGTGGTGGAAATCAGGCGCTCGGCATCGGTGAAGGTGCGCTCGCGCTGGGTCACGGGCAGGTTCTGGCGCATAGGCAGACCGTCCTTGGGGAAATATGGGGGTGGTGGTTATTACTTCCAGGTCTTACACATCTCAGGTCTAGCACATCCGTACCAAACCGGCATAAGGCCACCACTGCCCCGCCAATCTCCCGACAAACGGTATGGCTATAGCCGCGGACGGCTTAGACGATCAGGTCCGCCTTGCGCCGGTAGGGGAACACGTCGATCACCTTGCCGGCGCGGATCGCCTCCTGCAGCCCTTGCCAGTACTCGGCGGTGTAGAGATCGCCGTGCAGCTGGTTGAACAGGCGGCGCTGGCCGAGATCGGCGAACAGGAAACGCGGGAACTCCTCGGGGAACACGTCGTTCGGCCCCACCGAGTACCAGGGCTCGCTGGACATCTCATCTTCGTCGTAGCGTGGCGGCGGGATGCGGCGGAAGTTCACCTCGGTCAGGTAGCTGATCTCGTCGTAGTCGTAGAACACCACGCGGCCGTGGCGGGTGACGCCGAAGTTCTTCAGCAGCATGTCGCCGGGGAAGATGTTGGCCGCCGCCAGCTGCTTGATGGCCAGGCCGTAGTCCTCCAGCGCCTCGCGCACCTGGGCCTCGTTGGCGTGCTCCAGGTAGATGTTCAGCGGGGTCATGCGCCGCTCGGTCCAGCAGTGGCGGATCAGCACGGTATCGCCGTTCTCGATCTGCACGGTGGACGGCGCCACCTCCAGCAGCTCGGCCAGGCACTCGGGGTCGAACTTGGCCAGCGGGAAGCGGAAGTCGGAGAACTCCTGGGTGTCGGCCATGCGCCCGACCCGGTCGACGCTTTTGACCAAGCGGTACTTCTCGATCACCGTGTTGCGGTCGACGTTCTTCGACGGCGAGAAGCGGTCCTTGATGATCTTGAACACGGTATTAAAGCCCGGCAGGGTGAACACGCTCATCACCATGCCGCGCACGCCGGGGGCCATGATGAACTTGTCGTCGGTGCCCGCCAGGTGGTTGATCAGCGCACGGTAGAACTCCGATTTGCCGTGCTTGTAGAAGCCGATCGAGGTGTACAGCTCGGCGATGTGCTTGCCCGGCAGGATGCGCTTGAGGAAGCCGATGAACTCCGCCGGGATCTCCACCCGCACCATGAAGTAGGAACGGGTGAAGGAGAAGATGATCGAGACTTCCGCCTCGTCGGTGATCAGGGTATCGATCTGCACGCCCTGCCCTTCGCGGTGCAGCAGCGGGAACACCAGCGGCCACTGTTCGTCGGGGGTGAAGATGCGTCCGACCAGGTAGGCGCCCTTGTTGCGGTACAGAGTCGAGGAGAACAGCTCGATGGTCAGCTCCTGGTCCTTGCACACCCAGTCCGGCAGGTTGGCGCGCAGCTGCTGCTCCAGCCTGGCCAGGTCGCGGTCGAGGTCCTCGAAGGGCACGCTGTAGCTGTAGTCGGTGAAGATCTGCCGCAGCGCCTGGTTGAGGTCGCCACGCGGATGGTAGCTGCGGGTCTGCGGCGTGCGCTCGTGGGGGCGCAGCGAGGGCCGGGTGGTGTGGATGAACATGCAGCCGTCGCTGATCTGGTCATGGCTGAACAGGCCACAGAAGATCGAGTTGTACCAGGTCTCGGCCAGCTCATCGTCGTTGCGCAGGTCGATCAGGCCGATGTAGGCACTCTTGGCCAGCGGCCACAGGTCGATGTCCAGCAGCAGCTCATCGCTGAAGGCCTGGCGCAGGCGCTCGCTGACCTCGGCCACCTTCTCCTCGTACAGGTTGATGCGCGCCGCCGAGGCGCGCTGGGCCTCCTGCCACTGGGCCTGCTCGAAACGGGCGCGGGCACCGTTGGTGATCTCGCGGAAGTGCGCGCGATAGTCGTCGAAGCCATCGAGGATCATTCGGGCGATATCGGCGGCCGGCCGTTGCTGCGACATGGGTAAGCCTCTGCTGCATGTGCGGAAGGCCGAGCTTAGCCAGTGCCGCGGCCGAGGAAAAGCCGCCACGGGGATGAGTCTTCCCGGTCAGTTTGCGAACGGCAAAAAAACAGGCGATGCCGGGGTGGTCATCGCCTGAAAGGCTCTCGGGTCGAGCAGAAACGCAGAATGCCGCGCCGGCCAGCGCCGGGGCGGTTCAACAATAGAGGCAGGAGGTCGGTGCGAGGCGCGCAACCCCGGACGGGGTCGGGTGCGGGGCGGTCGACATGGCATCCATTCCAGAGTCGTTGCACAGGCCGACAGTTATGCCCGAAGGCGCGAGGCGGCGCCGCAATCATCGCTCAGGGCTGTGAGGGCCGTCATGCTTTGTCTCGCACAAAAAAAGCCCGTCGCGAGGACGGGCCAGGAGAGTGCCGCCCCGCTGTCAGGGACGGCCGAGAAAGGGCATCAGGCGGTTTCGCGGGCAGCAGCGGCCTCGACCAGCGGCTTGCCGCCCTCAGCCAATTCGTGCTGCAGGGTGCTCTCGTCGAGCTGCTTGCACCACTTGGCGACCACCAGGGTGGCCACGCCGTTGCCGATCAGGTTGGTCAGGGCGCGGGCCTCGGACATGAAGCGGTCGATGCCGAGGATCAGCGCCAGGCCGGCCACCGGCAGATGGCCCACCGCAGACAAAGTGGCCGCCAGCACGATGAAGCCGGAACCGGTGACGCCGGCGGCACCCTTGGAGGCGATCAGCAGCACCGCCAGCAGGGTCAGCTGGTGGGTGATGTCCATCGGCGTGTCGGTGGCCTGGGCGATGAACACCGCGGCCATGGTCAGGTAGATCGAGGTGCCGTCGAGGTTGAAGGAGTAGCCGGTGGGGATCACCAGGCCGACCACCGACTTGTTCGCCCCCAGCTTCTCCATCTTGGTCAGCATGCGCGGCAGGGCCGACTCGGAGGACGAGGTGCCCAGCACGATCAGCAGCTCCTCGCGGATGTACTTGATAAACTTGAGGATGCTGAAGCCGTGGGCACGGGCGATGCCACCCAGCACCACAAGGATGAAGAAGGCGCAGGTGATGTAGAAGCACAGCATCAGCTGGCCCAGTTGCACCAGCGAACCGACGCCGTACTGACCGATGGTGAAGGCCATGGCGCCGAAGGCACCGATCGGGGCGACCTTCATGATCATGTTGATGATGCCGAACATCACCTGGGCGATGCGGTCGATGAACTCCAGCACCGGCTTGCCGTAGTCGCCCATGCGCTGCAGGGCGAAGGCGAAGATCACCGAGAAGAACAGCACCTGCAGGATATCGCCGCTGGCGAAGGCGCCGACCACGGTGGACGGGATCACGTTGAGCAGGAAGGCCACGGTGCTCTGCGCCTCGCCGGCCTTGGCGTAGGCGGCGATGCTGCTGGCGTCCAGGGTGCTCGGATCAACGTGCATGCCCACGCCCGGCTCGGCCAGGTTGACCACCACCAGGCCGATGACCAGGGCCAGGGTGGAAACGATCTCGAAGTACAGCAGCGCGTAGCCGCCGGTCTTGCCCACCGCCTTCATGTCCTGCATGCCGGCGATGCCGCTGACCACGGTGCAGAAGATGATCGGCGCGATGGCCATCTTGATCAGCTTGACGAAGCCGTCGCCGAGCGGCTTCAGCGCCACCCCGGTTTCCGGATAGAAGTGGCCGAGCAGGATACCGATGGCGATGGCCACCAGGACCTGGACATACAGGCTCTTGTAGAAGGGTTTGCGGGTCATGGCAGTTCCTCGCTCGCCGCCTCGGCCACCCCCTGGCGGGGTGATCGCTCGGCTACTCAAAGTGCTAGCCCTCCTGCACGGGAGGGATTTCTTGTAAGCGCCCCGACCTGGGGGCTGACGCACCTATCGCAAGCGCTGTGCCATACCGTTAAATAACAATAAATTCTTTATTATCAATTACTTGATTAATCACAACCGCACTCGCCCGGGCTTTTTTGGCGGAAATCCGCCAGGCCGGCGGCGGCCCTTCGCCGAGCCCAGTGGAACAGAGCGCCGCGGTCGCATTGCCCCTGCCCGTCCTGCCAGGCGAGCGATTCACAATAGGGCAGCGCACCCTTTTCGCGCATCGTTTTGGGTCTTACCCGCCTCGCATCGGCCACCCGAACAACCAGAATAAATTCATTAATATCAGATACTTGAGAACAATAAAGGCACCTGGCACAGGCAGTGCATAAGCCCCAGCGAGCCCGCTACATCCGGGCCGTCCAGTCGATCAATGGCGATCGCGCGATGGACGTCAGGGTGCCCACGAAGGCACCGCACAGAACAGGCAAAGGCGCCTGAGACCGCAAGGTTTCAGGCGCCTTTTTATTTGCCGCGGAAAAACCTGATGAGCTTTGGCCGGGAAACGCTATGAACAGCACAGACGCCTCCACTGACAAGCAACGACTGATCGTCGTCGGCAACGGCATGGTCGGCCACCACTGCGTCGAGCAACTGCTCGCCGGCGGTGCCCTGGCGCACTACCGCATCGAAGTGTTCGGAGAAGAAGCGCAGCGCGCCTACGACCGCGTGCACCTGTCCGAATACTTCGGCGGCCGCGATGCCGAATCCCTGGCCATGAGCGCCGCCTCCCTCTATGAAGTAGAAGGCCTGACCCTGCACCTGGGCTGCCCGGTGCTGGGCATCGACCGCGAGGCGCGCGAGGTGATCACCGCCAACGGCCGCTTCGGCTACGACAAGCTGGTGCTGGCCACCGGCTCCTACCCTTTCGTGCCGCCGATCGAAGGCGCCGAGGGCGACTCGCGCCTGGTCTACCGCACCCTCGACGACCTCGACGGCATCCGCGCCGCCGCCCAGGGCAAGCGCCGTGGCGTGGTGGTCGGTGGCGGCTTGCTCGGCCTGGAAGCGGCCAACGCGCTGAAGTCCCTGGGCCTGGAAGCCCACGTGGTGGAATTCGCCCCGCGCCTGATGCCGGTACAGCTGGACGACTTCGGCGGCGCGGCGCTGAAGCAGCGCATCGAGGACCTGGGCGTCGGCGTGCACCTGTCCAAGGCCACCCAGAGCATCAGCGCCGGCAGCGAGTACCGCTACCGCATGAACTTCGCCGGTGATGACTTCCTGGAAACCGACCTGATCGTGTTCTCCGCCGGCATCCGCCCGCAGGACGCCCTGGCCCGCGCCTGCGGCCTGGAGCTGGGTCCGCGCGGCGGCATCGCCATCAACGACCAGTGCCTGACCAGCGACGAAAACATCTTCGCCATCGGCGAATGCGCGGCGTGGAACGGCAGCATCTTCGGCCTGGTCGCCCCCGGCTACCAGATGGCCCGCCTGGTCGCGGCCCAGCTGTGCGGCCAGGAGGGCCAGCCGTTCCTCGGCGCGGACATGTCGACCAAGCTCAAGCTGCTTGGCGTGGACGTCGGCTCCATCGGCGACGCCCACGGCGCCATGCCCGGTGCCAAGAGCTACCGCTACATCGACGAGGCCACCGCCAGCTACCGCCGCCTGGTGGTCTCCGCCGACGGCAAGCAGGTACTCGGCGCCGTGCTGGTCGGCGACAACAGCTACTACGACACCCTGCTGCAGTACGCGCAGAACGGCATCCAGCTGCCGGAAGACCCGGCCAGCCTGATCATGCCCGCCGGCGAAGGCGCCCCGGCCCTCGGCGCCGATGCCCTGCCGGACAGCACCACCATCTGCTCCTGCCACAACGTCAGCAAGGGCGCGATCTGCGCGGCCATCGACGGCGGCTGCAGCGACATCGCCGGGGTCAAGGCCTGCACCAAGGCGGCCACCGGCTGCGGCGGCTGCGCGGCGCTGCTCAAGCAGGTGGTCGAGCACGAGCTGACCGCCCGCGGCGTGGAAGTCGACAAGAGCCTGTGCGAACACTTCGCCTACACCCGCCAGGAGCTCTACCACTTCGTCCGCGTCGAAGGCATCGAGAGCTTCGAGGAACTGCTGGCCAAGCACGGCAAGGGCCACGTCGGCTGCGACATCTGCAAGCCGGCGGTGGGCTCGATCCTCGCCTCCTGCTGGAACCAGCCGATCATGAACCCCTCGCTGGTGCCACTGCAGGACACCAACGACACCTTCATGGCCAACATGCAGAAGAACGGCACCTACTCGGTGGTGCCACGCATCCCCGGCGGCGAGATCACCCCGGACGGCCTGATCGCCATCGGCGCGGTGGCGAAGAAGTACGACCTCTACACCAAGATCACCGGCGGCCAGCGCATCGACCTGTTCGGTGCCCAGCTGCACGAGCTGCCGGAGATCTGGGGCGAGCTGATCGCCGCCGGCTTCGAGACCGGCCACGCCTACGGCAAGTCCACCCGCACGGTGAAGAGCTGCGTCGGCAGCACCTGGTGCCGCTACGGCGTGCAGGACAGCGTGAAGATGGCGCTGGACATCGAGCACCGCTACAAGGGCCTGCGCTCGCCGCACAAACTCAAGTTCGCCGTCAGCGGCTGCACCCGCGAGTGCGCCGAGGCGCAGAGCAAGGACATCGGCGTGATCGCCACCGAGAACGGCTGGAACCTCTACGTATGCGGCAACGGCGGCATGCGCCCGCGCCACGCCGAGCTGTTCGCCACCGACCTGGATGACGCCACCCTGATCCGCTACATCGACCGCCTGCTGATGTTCTACATCCGCACCGCCGACAAGCTGCAGCGCACCTCGGTGTGGCGCGAGTCGCTGGAAGGCGGCCTGGACTACCTCAAGGCCGTGGTCATCGAAGACAGCCTGGGCCTGGCCGCCGAGCTGGAGGCGCAGATGCAGCTGGTGGTCGACCGCTACGAATGCGAATGGGCCAACGCGCTCAAGGACGAAGAGAAGCTCAAGCGCTTCCGCACCTTCGTCAACGAGCACGGCGGCGATCCGGATATCCACTTCGTCCGCGAACGCGGCCAGCGCCGTCCGGCGCGCGAAGACGAACTGCAACTGATCCCCGTGACCGAGGAGGCCGTCTGATGAACACCGCACTCAACCTCGAAGCCAGCTGGCAACCGCTGTGCAACGCCGCCGACCTGGTGGCGGGCTCCGGCGTGGTCGCCCTGCTGGATGGCCAGCAGGTGGCCCTGTTCTACCTGCCGCAAACCGAGCAGCAGGTGTTCGCCATCGGCAACTGCGACCCCAAGTCCGGCGCCAACGTGATCGGCCGCGGCATCCTCGGCCACCTGCAGGGTGAGCTGGTGATCGCCTCGCCGCTGTACAAGCAGCACTACCGCCTGCGCGACGGCAGCTGCCTGGAGTACCCGGACCAGCAGCTGCCGGTGTGGCCGGCGCGGCTCAACGGCGAGCAGGTGGAAATCTTCCGTTAACGGCCTTTGCGGCACAGGGTAACGGGGCGCAGTAGATGACTGCCCCCGACAAACCATCACGCCGCCACAGGGTGGTCTTGTTCTCGTCGAAGGCGAACGCCTAACATCCGCCGACGCCCTCGACGAGCCCGCCCATGCGCGAACGCACCATCGCCAGCCACTTCATCCGTGCCGCCCTGCGCGGCGCCGAGCGCCAGGGCTGCGACTGTGGCGGCCTGCTGCGCGAGGTCGGCATCCAGCCGGCACTGCTCGACGAGCCGCGCGCGCGCCTCGACCCGCAACAGTTCTCGCAACTGATCCAGGGCCTGTGGGCGCTGCTCGACGACGAGTACATGGGCTTCGGCGCCATCCCCAGCAAGCGCGGCACCTTCGCCATGATGTGCCACGCCATCATCCACTGCCACAGCCTGGAAAAGGCCCTGGTACGCGGCATGCTGTTCTACGGCCTGTTCCCCGAGGCGCCGCGCGTGGCCCTGCAGCGCGAGGGCGAACGGGTGCGCCTGACCCTGGACAGCTCGGCCCTGTGGGACCCGGACCACTTCCTCACCGAAAGCCTGCTGGTGATCTGGCACCGCCTCGGCAGCTGGCTGATCGGCCAGCGCATCCGCCTCGAAGAAGCCAGCTTCGCCTACCCCGAGCCGGCCCACAGCGGCGAGTACGACCTGCTGTTCCCCTGCCCGCGGCGTTTCGAGGCGGGCAGCACCAGCCTGCTGTTCCACACCCGCTACCTGGGCATGCCGCTGCTGCAGGACGAGCGCACCCTCAAGCAGTTCCTCGAACACTCGCCGGCCGACCTGCTGGCCCGCCCCGACGGCGGCGACAGCCTGACCAGCCGCATCCGCCGCCTGCTCGGCCGCGACTGCGCGCACTGGCCGGACCTGGAAAGCGTCGCCGCGCAGCTGCACATCAGCCCGCAGACCCTGCGCCGCCACCTGCGTGAGGAAGGCAGCAGCTTCCAGGAGCTCAAGGACCACCTGCGCCGCGACCTGGCCATCTACCACCTGGGCCGCGACGAACTGTCGATCAACGCCCTCGCCGAACAGCTCGGTTTCTCCGAGCCCTCGGCCTTCCACCGCGCCTTCAAGAAATGGACCGGGCTCACCCCCGGCGCCTACCGCGCCCACCAGGACGGCTAGCCACACGCCGCCCCAACACCCGCCGCAAGGAAGCGCCCCCCATGAACCTGAAGAAACTCCGCAAACGCCACCTGCTGCTCGGCCTCGCGCTGGCCTGGCTGCTGGCCCCGGAATGGCCAAAAATCCCCGTGCAGGGTGCCAGCACCCGCGACTGGCACCCACAGAGCTTCTGGTTCGAGCCCTGGGGCCGCTCCGGCACGCACAAGGGCATCGACATCTTCGCCGCCACCGGCACTCCGCTCGTCGCCCCCAGCTACGGCCTGGTGCTGTTTCGCGGCGAAATCCAGATGGGCGGCAAGGTCATGCTGATGCTCGGCCCGAAGTGGCGCCTGCACTACTTCGCCCACCTCGACAGCTACAGCGCCCTACCCGGCCAACCCGTGCTACCCGGCAGCCCGCTCGGCACGGTCGGCAGCACCGGCAACGCCCAAGGCAAGCCACCCCATCTGCACTACTCAGTCGTCACCCTGTTGCCCTATCCCTGGCGCTGGGACGACAGCAGCCAGGGCTGGAAGAAAATCTTCTACCTGGACCCGAGCGCGATACTAGGCGCCCCCCCCCCCCGATGGACAGCCGCTAGGCGAGCCAGTAGCGTCGCAGATGAAACAGATATCGGCCCTGCCCCACAGCCTGTCTTTTTCCAATCGGCAAAGCCGTCGTGTTTACCGTAGCAGCCACAAGGGAAAACAGGGGCTTAGCCAAGGGCAAGGAATGTTATGCGACACAAGTGGCGGAAAAAATTACGCCATTTGTGTCGTCTACTTATAGTTAGACGCCTTAATATGCAACGAGTAACCCAAATAGACTCAACAGGATGCGGCCTAGCATGTGTCGCAATGCTTGCGCAAACAAACTATAAAACAGTAAAGGCCCGCGCAATAAAATCGAAAATCTTAAATCCAAGCGGCCCTTTTTACACATCTTCAAAAGACCTGCGCGAATTACTTTCTGAATTCAAAATAAAAACCCGCACAGGAAGAGCAATAAAAAAATGGGAAAGTCTGCCCAACAGAGCAATAGCTGGAATTAACTACAAAGAAAAAACAAAAACCTGGCACTGGGTTGTCTTTATTAGGAAAGACTGCGGAGAATCCTATGTTCTTGACCCAAAACCCAGTATTAAAACCAAAAAAAGAAATGATTTCGGGCGCATGCGATTAAGATCATACATTCCAGTCGGCGTCTAACAATGCGCTCAACTGCCGCTCACTTCGTTCGCTGGACAGCCAAAAGCTACGCTTTTGTCTGCCCGTTAGCTTAATCGTTAGACGCTATGCAAATCCAGACTCCAGCAGGAACACTGATACTAATTAACGAGCCGGCATATTCGTTTGGATCTGCTGACAACTCTCGGCAGTACCCTATCGAGCTATTGCTAGACGATGAGTATTCCCCAAGCTCCGTCCACGGGATTCTGTTAGATGGCAATCCACTTGTGGTACTTGGTGATGCCGGCGGCTGCACTGGAGTTCACAAGCATTCACTTGTGCTGTACAACGAAGCTGTTTATGTGGCCGTTGGGCGGCACGTAACCAAGCTGGTTCTATTTCCGTTCTCAGTCGCGTGGTCCTTGCAGGTCGATGACGCCACGTGTTTCGGTATACACGCAAATGTGGAACGCAATGCGTTACTGTCACACGGAGAGCTGGGGATTTGTCGCTTCTCTGAAATTGGTGAAATTCTCTGGTCTGCACTAGGCGCAGACATCTTTAGCGAGGGCTTTTCGTTACACCAAGACCACGTGGAGGCAGTAGATTTCAATCATAAAATTTATAAATTTGGCTATGAGAATGGCGAATTACGCGTCTAACAAATGGTTCAAATCGTTCGCTTCGCTCACTGGGACGGGCTAAAGCCCGCCCCTTAACCAAACGTTAGGTAGCTCATGCCGAAACTTGCATGCCCATGCGGCTACATCCATAACCTCTCGCAAATCCCAGATGCCGGCTGGATAACGATTCGAGACGAAGAATTTGACTCAATCAGCACCTCTGGACTTGGGAGTGAAGAAAAAATCGATGCATTGTATTCAGCATCGGGCAGCATTTATGTCTGCCCCAACTGCGAGCGACTAATGTGGGCAAAAAAAGGCAGCGCCGAGTTTGTCACCTACTCCAGAGAGCAACCTAACTAGTGGTTCAAGCCGTTCGCTTCGCTAACTCGGGACCGGCTAAAGCCGGCCCCTTAACCAAACGTTAGCCCCAATGAAAAACAGCATAATCAGAAAGTTAAATTTTGCTTTTATTATGACCACTCTTTTAAACAGCGCGAGCGCACTGGCATGCAACAAAATCCAAGAGAAACTTCCTACTCAAGAAATTGATTTCTCAGAATTAAAATCCGGCCAGCATAAGATTATTTTATGGGATCACTTACCAGTCGCAATAATCAATAAACCAAAACCATACAAACCCATTAACAATAAAACAACAAATAAGGCCGCCACAAAAGCAGAGCTCGCCCTTAGATGTTCCGTAGGTGGAAATGGATTTCCCGCCAAGAATCTGAATCCTAGCAGAGTATCAGTACTCTTACTCCTCCCACCGCCAATTGGCTGCGCTGGCGCAAAGATCATCATACCTCCAGAGAAAGCTCCAACAGACAAAGCTGCAGAGCTGCTGAAAAAAACTGGCGGCATAATATATGACTCATGTGCCGGGTACATTTTTGATCTTGATGGTCTTGCAATAGGTCAAGAATCAGACAACATGCAAATCCCAAAACACAAAATCACAGGAACCACTCTAACACTTGGCCAGGAGGCTAACTAATGGTTCAAGTCGTTCGCTTCGCTCACTCTGGGACGTCCGCAAGCTACGCTCGCGACCGCCCCTTAACCAAACGTTATGCTCAGGAGCAGTAAGCCCCATGCTGATATGGAAGATCGTATTCTGGGTAACCACAACACTTATACTTTTCGCAGTTCTTACGCTTCCCTTTGCTTACATCTTCCCTGAAGCAGAGGACATAGTTGCCTTGGCCATCCAAATTCTTGGGCAATTCTGCATATACGGCTACGCTTATCAAAAAGCCGTCGGAACCAAAAATATAGCGATTGCGGCATTTCTGTTGAACCTCGGCCTCAGCATTTACAGCTTAATTGACGCCGCGCCGTTGCTCTTGGAGATCAAAGAGACTTGGGGAATTATCGTTGCCATTGCAGCCATAAGCATAGTTGCAGTACTGCTAATCCCTCTCTATCGCTACTCTTTCAAGTCCGAACACATATGGGGGAGCGCAGCATAACAATTGGTTCAAGTCGTTCGCTTCGCTCACTCGGGACCGGCTAAAGCCGGCCCCTTAACCAAACGTTAGAAGCACATGAAATATTTCACCAGCCTTAAAGAAAAAACTGACTTAGTTCACCACCAATTTTCCGAACTGATTGGCAAAGCAATTGTTGGCTATGAGTTAGCGCAAATCTGGTGTGAGGAAACGGCCGCTTGGAGCGAGTGGAATGACCTTCCAGTATTTTTATCAATTGGTTCAGGTGAGCTCTCTATCTCATGGCAAAAATTTGATGAGCTCGCTATAGAGGCCGGTCGCGTTCTGTCTTTTTCACTTTGCGGGAGTACAGTGCGCTGGATAGATAGCGGAAATATCCATCTTGACGCTGCCATTGGGCGTACCGTTGAGTCAGTTTCTTTAGCACAAGGAGAAATGACAGTAGGCGGCGGCGAAATAGAAATCTGGACGCGCTTACTAATTCATTTCACAGGCGGTGGTAGCTTGGAAATTTTCAATGCGCTTGACGAAAACGGTTTTGAATTGCATACCAAAACTGTGGAGGCCGGCGTGTCGTGCTTCTAACTAGTGGTTCAAATCGCTCACTTCGTTCGCTGGGACGGGCTGAAGCCCGCCCCTTAACCAAACGTTATGTTTCACTTCTAGCCAAGGAAGGTGCCATGAAAAGAGCAGTTCTCCCCCTAACCGTACTGCTGGCTTTCACAGCCTACACAGCGTTTGCCATGTCTCAAGCAGAGCAATCGCTTATAGATTTCGGCATTGAACTAATATCAAGTCTGGACACCGCACAAGTCGTCATTGACCTCTACATCCTGGCTGCCCTTGCTTGCGTCTGGATGTATCAAGATAACAAATCACGCCAAAAGCCATTCATAGCCATAGTCCCTTACATTGCGATCACAGCAATTTTTGCATCCATTGGCCCACTGCTCTACCTTGTCGTCAAAGGTTTCTCAAAAGAGCAAGGTGCAACATAACAGTTAATTAAAGTCGCTTGGTTCGCTCACTGCGGGACAGGCTAAAGCCGGCCCCTTAACCAAACGTTAGTCGCAAGAGCAATATCGTTTTCCGGCATCGAACCAAGGAATAAACCCCTCGACTCGTCGCGGCACGCGCTCCCCACCTTCGCCTCTGCCAACGCCTAATCTCCATCGAGAGCCACCGCCCCGGAGTCGCCCATGTCACCCTCACTGCTCGCGCTGCTCGGCTTCATCACCTGGACCCTGCTGCTCCTGCTGCTGATGGAGGCCATCCGTTCCCAACTGGTGCTGAGCGGCAAGGTCGCCGCCAACGGCTTCAATCCCGAGAACTCCAACCTGTCGCCCTTCATGCAGCGGCTCGCCCGGGCCCATGCGAACTGCCTGGAGGGGCTGCCCGTCTTCGGCGGCCTGCTGCTGCTCGCGGTGGTGGCCGGCCAGGCCGAAGTCACCGACCCGCTCGCCTATGGGTTGCTGGCAGCCCGTATCGTGCAGTCCGTCATCCACCTCGCCTCCCTTTCGGCGGCGGCCGTCACCGCGCGCTTCGCGGCGTTCGGCGTGCAGCTCGGCATCGCCCTGTACTGGGCGGTCGCGCTGTTGCTGGCCTAGGGATGATCGCGGCAGTGCGCATCCTGGCGACCCTGCTCGGCTATCTCCTGGCCCTGGTGCTGGTGGCGGCGCTCGCCCTGTTCGGCGTACTGGTGCTGGCCGGGCCGCACGCCGGTATTTTGCCCGGCTGGCTCGAGCCCGCGGTTCTGGTGCTGGGCTGGCTGGCAGTGCTGCTCCTGCCGCTGTGGCTTGCCCGATGGATCTGGCGCGGCCTGGGTGGAACCAGGCGCGGCAGGACTCCACGATAAGCGTGGTACGCCAGAGGGACAGATGATGAAGGCTCGCCTTTCCGTGATTACGCTGGGCGTTGATGACCTGGAGCGCTCGCTGCGGTTCTACCGGGACGGGCTCGGGCTGCTGACGGACGGCATCGTCGGCCAGGAGTTCGAGCATGGCGCGGTGGCCTTCTTCGCGCTGCAGTCCGGCCTGCGCCTGGCCCTGTGGCCGCGCCGGAGCCTGGCCCGGGACTGCGGGCTGCCGCTCGGCCCCGGCAGCCCGACGAACTTCTCGCGGGGGCACAACCTGGCCAGCCGCGCCGAGGTGGATGCCCTGATGACACGGGCGCAGGCGGCCGGGGCACGCATCGTCAAACCCGCGCAGGACACCTTCTGGGGTGGCTACGCCGGGTACTTCCAGGACCCGGACGGGCATCTCTGGGAGCTGGTGTGGAACCCGCAGTGGCTCCCCCAGGACGACTGAGCGCCCCGGTGGCGCACGAAGCTGCCTTACGCTCTCACACCCTCTCTGCTGAGCGGTAGAGAGGTCGCCGCCGCTAGTGTGGCGCCCTGGTGGTGCGCAGGTAGGGCAGCTTGATGTCGATCTCGCCGTACTGCTCGCGGGCCTGCTGGTCGTTGAGGGCGAGCGCGACTATCACGTCCTGGCCTACCGCCCAGTTGGCCGGTGTGGCCAGCGGCACGTTGTAGGTCAGCTGCAGGGCGTCGAGGGCGCGCAGCACTTCGGCGAAGTTGCGGCCGACCGACATCGGGTAGGTCATGGACAGCTTGAGCTTCTTGTCCGGCCCGATGATGAACACAGAACGCACCGTGGCGGTGTCCGCTGCGGTGCGCCCATCCGGCAGGTAGGCCTCGGCCGGCAGCATGTCGAAGGCCTTGGACACCGCCAGGCCCTCGTCGGCGATGATCGGGAAGTGCGCCGGGGCGCCACAGAAGGACTCGATGTCGCCCTTCCACTGGCGATGGGCCTCGGCGCCATCCACCGAAACGCCGATGACCTTGGTGTTGCGCTTGCGCCACTCCTCCGCCAGCTGGGCGACCACGCCGAACTCGGTGGTGCAGACCGGGGTGAAGTCCTTGGGATGGGAGAACAGGATGGCCCAGCCCGAGCCTATCCACTCATGGAAACGGATCGGGCCCTGGTCGGTTTCGGCGGCAAAGTCGGGCACGGGATCGTTGATGCGCAAGGTCATGCTGGCGGTCTCCCTGGTGCGGATGCTGACGGAGCGCCGCCTCGCGGCGGCCACGCCCCAGGCAGTATAGGCCCGGCCGGCGGGCCGCCACTCAGCCCGGCAGGTGCATGCGGAAGCAGGCGCCGCCCAGGCTGGAGTCTTCCAGCTGCAGCTGGCCGTCGTAGCTGTCGAGGATGTCCACCACCACCGCGGTGCCGATGCCCTGCCCCGGGTGCTGGCTGTCCAGGCGTTCGCCGCGCTGGAGGATGCGCGCGCGCTGGTCGGCGGGGATGCCGGGGCCGTCGTCCTCGACCACCAGCTCGCAGCCCTCGGCGCCGATCCGCGCGCTGACGCGGATCTGCCCCAGGCACAGGCGGTAGGCGTTCTCCAGCAGGTTGCCGAGCAGCTCGAACAGCGCGCCGCGCTCCATCGGTACGCACAGCTCGGCGGGGAAATCGCGTTGCACCTGCACGCGCTTGTCGCGGTAGACCTTGTCCAGCGCGCCGCACAGGGTATCGAGCACCTGCCCGAGCGGCTCGCGGTGGCGCACCAGGCCGCTCTTGCGCAAGCTGGCGCGCTGCAGCTGGTAGTCCACCTGCTGGCTCATGCGCTCCACCTGGCTCTGCAGCACCTGCGCCTGAGCGCGGTCGCCGATGCCCTCGGCCACACCCTGCAGCACCGCCAACGGGGTCTTCAGGCTGTGCGCCAGGTCGCCGAGCGAGTCGCGGTAGCGTTCGCGCTGGCGCCGCTCGCCGTCGAGCAGGCGGTTCAGCGAGTCGGTCAGGCGTAGCAGCTCGCTGGGATGCTCGCGGCTCAGGTGGTCACGGTTGCCGCCTTCCACTTCGTCCAGCTCGCGGCTCAGGCCACGCAGGGTGCCGAAGCCCCAGGTCAGGCCCAGCCAGAGCAGGCCGAGCAGCACCAGCAACGCGCCGCCCAGCCACAGGCGCAGCTGGCGGCCGAGGCTGTCGAGCATGGCCTGGTATTCGCTGGCCGGCTGCATGGTGACGATGCTGTAGGCGGCGGCCTGACCGCGCAGCAGGTCCACCTCCAGGTCGTAGACGAAGAACTCCTCGCCGCGCGCGTCGCGCAGGCGCAGGAAGTCATGGCCGTCGCCGTCGTAGCTCGGGTGGTAGTCGATCTGCTCGTCGGCGGTGGACGGCGAGCGCCAGACTTCGCGGCCGTCGCGGTCGTAGATGAAGCCGAGCAGGCGCGATTCGAGCTGGTTGAACTCCTCGTCCGGCAGGCGCGCGGGCATGCTCAGGCGCGTACCCTCGATGCGCGCGGCGGAAATCAGGGTGGCGGCGTCGGCCGCCAGGCGCTGCTCGATGACGTTCTCCAGGGCGTTGCGGAACGCGCCCTGCACCAGCGGCAGCAGGGCCGCCATGAACAGCACCGCCAGGGCGGCGGCACCGAGCATCAGGCGCACACGCAGCGAGCGGATCATCGGCAACGCTCGGTGAACAGGTAGCCCTGGCCGCGCACCGTGTCGATCGGCTTGAGCGCGCAGGCGCCCTCGATCTTGCGGCGCAGGCGCCCGACCAGCACCTCGATGACGTTCGGGTCGCGCTCGTCGTCGCCCTCGTACAGCTGCTCCATCAGGCGGTCCTTGGACACCACCTGCTGCGGGTGCAGCATGAGGTATTCGAGGATGCGGTACTCGAAGGCGGTGAGCGCCAGCGGCTGCTCATCGACCAGCGCCTGCTTGCGATTGAGGTCGAGCCTGAGCGGGCCGGCCTCGACGCTGGACTGCACCAGGCCGACCGAACGGCGCAGCAGCGCGTGCAGTCGCGCCTCCAGCTCCTCGAACTGGAACGGCTTGACCAGGTAGTCGTCGGCACCGGCGGCCAGGCCCTCGACCTTGTCCTGCCAGTTGCCGCGGGCGGTGAGGATCAGGATCGGCAGGCTGCGGCCCTGGCCGCGCAGCTGGCGGATCAGGTCCAGCCCGCTCATGCCGGGAAGGCCGAGGTCGACGATGGCGATGTCGTGGTTGAATTCCTGGGCGCGGTACAGCGCCTCCTCGGCATCAGCGACGGCATCGACCACGAACGCACGTTCACCCAGGCGGGTGTGAAGGTGGTGGCGCAGCAGCGCCTCGTCCTCGACAACAAGAATCTTCATACGGGGTCCCTCGCAGCGGACCGGGCATGCGCCCGGTCCAGTTCCTGGTTGATCAGAACTTGTAGTTGGCGCCGAGGAATACCTGGCTGCTGCTGTGCAGGTCCAGCGAGCCGACCTTGCCGCCGCCGTGCGGGGCCATCTCGGTGCTGGCATTGGTGCGCAGATAGCGGTAGCCGGCCTCGATCGAAGTGTTCTGGTTCAGCTCCTGCAGGATACCCGCCTGCAGGCCGGCCGCGTAGCCGATGTCGCTGTCGCGCTTGAAGCCGCGGCTTTCCTGCTCCAGCTTGACCAGACCGAGGGTGGCGCCGCCGTAGAGCTTGGTGCCGTTGTCGCCCAGCGGCAGGAAGGCGTCGTAGCTGCCCAGCAGGTTCTGCTGGCGGTGCTTGTAGCCCTGGTCCTTGTCCGAGAGATTCTCGTAGGTCAGGTAGTAGCGGCCGTCCTGGTCCATCTGGCCGGCGCGCACGCCCCAGGTGCCGCTGCCGTCGATCACCTTGTCCAGCTTGGGGTTGTCCAGATTCTGGTTGAGCGCATGGGACTTCTGGATGTTGTTGTCGGTCTGGCCCCAGGTCAGGCCGACGAAGCTGTCGGCGGCATTGGCGCCGACGGCGGCGCAGGTCAGGGTGGTGGCCAGGGCGAGTTTGCTCAGGGTGTTTTTCATGATGTTTTCTCCGCGTTGGGACAGTGGCTGAACTCGGGAACCATGTTGCCGGCGCGGCCCTGAACCGCTCCTGAACCCTTGCTGAACCAATGCTGAACGAAAACGCGACGGCCGCCGCGCAATCGCATAGCCTTGTCGCGCCCTCGCCCACGGATGCCTTCGCCATGTTCAAACGCAGCTTCCACTCCCTCGCCACCACCTGGCTGGCCGGCCTGCTCGCCTTGTTGCCGCTGGCGCTGTCGCTGGCCCTGCTGGGCTGGCTGGTGAGCCTGCTGAACCAGTTGATCGGCCCGACCAGCTTCATCGGCAAGCTGTTCGCCGGGCTCGGCCAGCCTTTCGTCAGCAGCCCGGAGCTGGCCTGGCTGCTCGGCACTCTGGCCCTGGTAGTGGCGCTCTACCCGCTCGGCCTGGCCGTGCAGCTGGGCCTCAAGGGCCCGCTGCGCCGCCTGTTCGACCGCACCCTGCGGCGCATCCCGCTGCTCGGCAACCTGTACGGCCTGGCCGACCGCTTCGTCGGCCTGCTCGACCAGAAGGACAACGCCGACCTGGCGGCCATGCGCCCGGTGTGGTGCTTCTTCGGCGGCGACGGCACGGCCGTGCTGGCGCTGCTGCCCAACCCCGAGCCGGTCGAGATCGACGGCCGCGCCTACCACGCCATCCTGGTGCCGACCGCGCCGGTGCCGGTGGGCGGCGGCCTGCTCTACGTGCCGGTGGAATGGGTCAAGCCGGCGGAGATGGGCATGGACAGGTTCACCAGCATCTACGTGTCGATGGGCATCACCCCACCCGGTTCACAGGCGGCGGGCGCGCCACAGCGCCAGGAGAAATAACCCGGCCAGGGCGGCGAGCAGCGCCAGCCAGCCGCCCCGCTGCCAGACCCAGCCCGCGGCATAGCCGACCAGGCTGGAGCCCAGGTAGTAGGCGCACAGGTACAGCGACGAAGCCTGCGCCCGCGCCCCCCGGGCACGCTGGCCGACCTGGCCGCTGGCCACCGCATGGGCAGCGAAGAAGCCCAGGGTAAACAGCGCCAGGCCCAGCACCACCGCCCACAGCCAGGGCGCGGCGCACAGGGCGACGCCCAGCAGCATGATGCCGATGCCGCCCTGCAGCACCTGCCGCGCCCCATGCCGCGCCACCAGGCGCCCGGCCCAGCCGGCGCTGAGGATGCCGCCCAGGTAGACCACGAACAGCAGGCCGATCAGCGTCGCCGACAGCGAGAACGGCGGCGCCGCCAGGCGGAAGCCGACATAGTTGAACAGGGCGACGAAGCCGCCCATCAGCAGGAAGGCCTGGAGGAACAGCTCGCGCAGCGGCGGGTGGCCCAGGTGCCCAGCGAAGTTGCCGAGCAGCCCGCGCAGCGACAGCGACTGGGCGTGGAAATGCCGCGATGGCGGCAACAGCCAGAGGAACAGCAGCAGCGCCAGCACGCCCAACCCGGCGATGCCACCGAGGGCCAGTGGCCAGCCGCCGAGGTCGGCCAGCAACCCCGCCAGCAGACGCCCGAGCATGCCGCCCAGGGCCGTGCCACCGATGTACAGGCCCATGGCCGCCGGCAGCGCCTCGGGGTCGAATTCCTCGCCGACATAGGCCATGGCCAGGGCCGGCAGGCCGCTCAGGGCCAGGCCGAGCAATGCGCGCAGGAGCAGCAGCAGGTGCCAGTCGCGCACCCAGGCGCAGGCCAGGCCCAGCGCCACCGCCAGGCCCAGGGCGGCGACCATCACCGGCTTGCGCCCCCAGCTCTCGGCCAGGGCGCCGGCCAGCAGCAGGCACAGGGCCAGGCTCAGGGTGGTCAGCGAGAGGGCCAGGGCGCTGCTCGCCGCCGACACGGCGAAATGTTCGGCCAGCGATGGCAGCAGCGGCTGCACGCAGTACAGCAGGGCGAAGGTGGCGAAGCCGGCACAGAACAGCGCCAGGGTGGCACGCCGGTAGCCGGGGCTACCGCGCACCAGGTGGGAGGATGCGGACATCGTGACTCTCGAACGGACGAGCCGGAACAGAGCCTCAGGCTAACACAGAAAGTCACGAACGATAGCTGGCTAATCTTCCACCTTGGTCTATCTTGGCCAGTCCACCTTGTCTGCAGAACGGAGACACACCATGCGCAAAGCCTTGCTCGGCCTGCTCTGCCTCGGCGCCCTGAGCGGAGCGGCCCAAGCCGAAATCCAGACCCGCGAAATCGCCTACACGGCCGCCGACGGCACCCGCCTGGTCGGCTACCACGCCTGGGACGACAGCATCGCCGGCCAGCGCCCGGGAGTGATAGTGGTGCACGAATGGTGGGGCCTCAACGACTATGCCAAGCGCCGCGCCCGCGACCTCGCCGCCCTCGGCTACAGTGCCCTGGCCGTGGACATGTACGGCGATGGCAAGAACACCAGCCACCCGGACGATGCCAAGGCCTTCATGAATGCCGCCCTGGCCGACCCCGCCACGCCCAAGGCGCGCTTCCAGGCCGGCCTCGACCTGCTCAAGGCGCAGCCGCAGACCGATGCCGCCAGGCTGGCCGCCATCGGCTACTGCTTCGGCGGCAAGGTGGTGCTGGACATGGCCCGCCAGGGCCTGCCGCTGGCCGCGGTGGTGAGCTTCCACGGCGCCCTGGTCACCGCCACCCCGGCGACGCCGGGCAGCGTCAAGGCCAAGGTGCTGGTGGAGCATGGCGCCGCCGACAGCTTCATCACCCCCGAGCAGATCGCCGCATTCAAGGCCGAGATGGACCAGGCCGGCGCCGACTATCGCTTCGTCGAACTGCCCGGCGCCAAGCACGGCTTCAGCAATCCCGGTGCCGACGCGCACCAGGGCCACGGCCTCGACCTGGGCTACCAGAAGGAAGCCGACGAGCGCTCCTGGGCCGACATGCAGGCGCTGTTCAAGGAAGTCTTCTGAGCCGCCCGCGGTACCGGGCAAAAAAAACGGGAGTCCGACTGGACTCCCGTACTCGATCAGTAGAGTAAAACCACGGCGGCGCGACGCCAGCCGGGGCTACAACCTCACCAGCGTTCACTTGGAACGCATGTCCCATTCTTACCAGAACCAAGCGTTTGCTCTGTAGCACTTCGTTGTTGCCGTGCAACGAAATGTAAACGGCTGGCCCGTCCCGCCCGGCCACGGCAGAATGCCGCCATGACACTGCCCGCCTTCTGCCAACTGCTGCCCGCCCTGCCCGAACTGCTGCCTGCCAGCCGCCTGGTGTGGGCGCAGTTCGACCCGACGCGGCTGCAGGCCGATGACTTCGTGCGCCAGGGCATAGCGCCGGTGCGCGGCGTGGCCAAGCGCCAGGGCGAGTACCTGGCCGGCCGCCTGTGCGCGCGCGAGGCCCTGCGCCAGCTGTGCGGCCAGCCGCTGGTACCGGAACGCGACGAAGAGGGCGTGCCGGTCTGGCCCGCCGGCACGGTCGGCTCGATCACCCATGGGGGCGGCAAGGCGGCCGCCCTGGTGGCCAGCGAGCTGCATTGGCGCGGCCTGGGCATCGACCTGGAGAAGCCCCTGAGCGTCGAGCGCGCCAGCCGCCTGGCCGGGGAAATCCTCACGCCCGGCGAACTGCAGTGGGCCTCACAGCTGCCACCTGAGGCCTTCGCCGCCCGGGTGACGCTGACCTTCTCGCTCAAGGAGAGCCTGTTCAAGGCGCTCTACCCGCTGGTGCTGCAGCGCTTCTACTTCCAGGATGCCGAGCTGCTGGAGGGCGCCGACGGGCACGCGCGCCTGCGCCTGCTGCTCGACCTGCACCACGACTGGCCGGCCGGCAGCGAACTGGAAGGG
The DNA here is from genome assembly GCF_003205495.1 of Aquipseudomonas alcaligenes. GTDB lineage: Bacteria > Pseudomonadota > Gammaproteobacteria > Pseudomonadales > Pseudomonadaceae > Aquipseudomonas > Aquipseudomonas alcaligenes_B. Next base: position 299,182 of record NZ_QJRX01000005.1, read on the forward strand.
CGCTTCGTGGAAGCGGACGGCCACCTGCTGAGCCTGGTGGCCGTCGCCCAGGTGCGGATCAGCTCCAGGCGCTGACGAAATCGGCCGGCTGCAGGGCCGGCGGCGTGCGCCGCTCGCCCTCGAAGCTGCCGAGGTAGAGGAAGCCGACGATCTTCTCGCTGGCGCTGAGGCCGAGGCCATCGCGCACCCTGGGGTTGTGGGTCAGTTCGCCGGTGCGCCAGATGGCACCGAAACCCAGCGCCTGGGCAGCGAGCAACAGGCCATGGGCGGCACAGCCGGCGGACAACACCTGCTCCTCCTGCGGCACCTTGGGATGCTCACCGAGGCGGGCGATCGCCACCACCAGCAGCGGCGCGCGCAGCGGCATAGCTCGCGCCTTGTCCAGCGCCTCCGGCTTGGCTGTGGGGTTGCTAGCCAGCAGCGCCTGGGCGAACAGCTCGCCCAGGCGGGCGCGGGCCTCACCCTCGACGGTGAGGAAACGCCAGGGCCGCAGCTGGCCGTGGTCCGGCGCACGCAGGGCGGCACGGAACATCAGCTCGCGCTGAGCGGCATCGGGCGCCGGCTCCAGCAGGCGACCCACGGAAACGCGGTTGAGCAACAGATCGAGGGCTTGCATGGGCGACTCCTGAACGGACAGGCCGGCATTCTAGCCGATTACGCGACCTGCTCCGGCATCAACGGCGGCTCCAGCGGCGGCAGGCCGTAGGCGGCGCGGGCGGCGTCGCAGCGCGGGTTGTGCTGGCCGTCAGCCCAGCTGGCGGTGAACTCGCGGCAGGGGCTGGAGCGCTGCTCATAGAGCGTGCAGCGGGTGGCGCCGCCGACTTCGCCGAGCAGACCGACACAACGCGTCGGCTTGGCGGTGGTGCCGAGCATGGCGACATGGTGGGGGCCGATCTGCTCGACCAGCTGGTCGGGCACGCTGCCACCGGCAGACTGGCACTCGCCCCAGAAGAAGGACACGCGAAAGTGCGCGCAGCAGGCGCCGCACGCGATGCAAGGATTGGCTTCGGACATGGCTGGATGGTTTTCGAAAACCGGTGAGGGGCCGGCACCCGAGGGCCTATTCTATGAATCGGCGCGAAGCTGTGAAGCCCCCGGCGACGGATTTACAGCCCGGTCGGCCAGAGTAGAATGGCGCCCTCGCCTGCAGCCCGAGCCCCTTTCATGGCCCTGCCGACCCTGCGCATCATCGGCTTCATCATCGGTATCTTTCTCATCACCCTGGCGGTCAGCATGGTCATCCCCATGCTCACCCTGCTGGCCTTCGAGCGCACCGACGACCTCAACGCCTTCCTCTGGTCCAGCCTGATCACCTTCGTCGCCGGCCTGGCCATGGTCCTGCCGGGCAAGCCCAAGCACGTGCAGCTGCGCCCGCGCGACATGTACCTGCTGACCACCGCCAGCTGGGTGGTGGTGTGCTGCTTCGCCGCCCTGCCGATGGTGATCATCGCCCACATCAGCTACACCGATGCCTTCTTCGAGACCATGTCCGGCGTCACCACCACCGGCTCCACCGTGCTGGTCGGACTGGACCACATGTCGCCGGGCATCCTGATCTGGCGCTCGATGCTGCACTGGCTGGGCGGCATCGGCTTCATCGGCATGGCAGTGGCCATCCTGCCGCTGCTGCGGGTCGGTGGCATGCGCCTGTTCCAGACCGAGTCGTCGGACTGGGGCGACAAGGTGATGCCGCGCTCGCACATGGCCGCCAAGTACATCCTGCTGATCTACCTGGTTCTCACCGGGCTGGGCTTCCTGGGCTTCTGGGCCGCCGGCATGACGCCCTTCGACGCGATCAACCACTCGATGGCGTCGATCTCCACCGGCGGCTTCTCCACCTCCGACTCGTCGCTGGCCAACTGGCAGCAGCCGGCGGTGCACTGGGTCGCGGTGCTGTTCATGATTCTCGGTGGCCTGCCCTTCATGCTCTATGTCGCCGCCCTGCGCGGCAACCGCCGGGCACTGTTCAAGGATCATCAGGTACGTGGCTTCATCGGCTTCCTAGTATTGACCTGGCTGGTGTTCGGTACCTGGCTGTGGCTGCACTCGGAGCACAGCTGGCTGGACGCCTTCCGCATCGTCGCGGTCAACGTCACCTCGGTGGTCACCACCACCGGCTTCGCCCTGGGCGACTACACCACCTGGGGCAGCTTCGCGGTACTGCTGTTCTTCTACCTGACCTTCGTCGGCGGCTGTTCCGGCTCCACCTCCGGCGGCCTGAAGATCTTCCGCTTCCAGGTCGCCTACGTGCTGCTCAAGGCCAACCTGATGCAGCTGGTACACCCGCGCGCGGTGATCAAGCAGCAGTACAACAACCACAACTTGGACGAAGAGATCGTCCGCTCGCTGATCACCTTCTCCTTCTTCTTCACCATCACCATCGGCGTGCTGGCCCTGGCCCTGACCCTGGTCGGGCTGGACTGGGTCACCGCGCTGACCGGCGCCGCCACCGCGGTGTGCAACGTCGGCCCGGGCCTCGGCCCGATCATCGGCCCGGCCGGCAACTTCGCCAGCCTGCCGGACTCGGCCAAGTGGCTGCTGACCCTCGGCATGCTGCTCGGCCGCCTGGAAATCCTCACCGTGCTGGTGCTGGTCACCCGCAGCTTCTGGAAGCACTGAGCCGATGTCCCTGTCCAGCCTACGCATCCTCGCCTTCATCAACGGCATCTTCCTGATCACCCTGGCGCTGAGCATGCTGGTGCCGGTGGCCACCCTGCTGGTCTTCGAGCAGCCCAAGGGCATCAACGCCTTCCTCTGGTCCAGCCTGATCACCGCGGTGGCTGGCGTGGCCATGGTCGCCCAGGGGCGCCCGCAGCAGACCCAGCTGCGCCCGCGCGACATGTACATGCTGACCGTGTCGAGCTGGATCATGGTGTCGATCTTCGCCGCCCTGCCGTTCCTCTTCGCCGAGCGTGCCAGCGTCACCGACGCCTACTTCGAGAGCATGTCCGGCATCACCGCCACCGGCGCCACCGTGTTCAGCGGCCTGGACAGCATGTCGCCGGGCACCCTGATCTGGCGCTCGCTGCTGCACTGGCTCGGCGGCATCGGCTTCATCGCCATGGCCGTGGCCATCCTGCCGATGCTGCGCATCGGCGGCATGCGCCTGTTCCAGACCGAGTCCTCGGACCGCTCGGACAAGGTCATGCCACGCTCGCACATGGTCGCCAAATACATGGTGCTGGCCTATGTCGGCCTCAGCAGCCTGGCCGTGCTGGCCTTCTGGCTGGCCGGCATGAACCTGTTCGACGCCATCAACCACGCCATGTCGGCCATCGCCACCGGCGGCTTCTCCACCTCCGACGCGTCCCTCGGTCACTGGGACCAGCCGGCGGTGCACTGGGTCGCGGTGCTGGTGATGATCCTCGGCAGCCTGCCCTTCGTGCTCTACGTCGCCACCCTGCGCGGCAACTACAAGGCCCTGCTGCGCGACCAGCAGGTGCGCGGTTTCTTCATGCTGCTGCTGGCCAGCTGGCTGATGCTGGCCTGCTGGAAGTGGAGCACCAGCGAGCTGCACTGGCTGGATACGCTGCGCCTGGTGGCGGTGAACATCACCTCGGTGATGACCACCACCGGCTTCGCCGTCGGCGACTACCACCTGTGGGGTCCCTTCGCCAGCATGATGTTCTTCTACCTGGGCTTCGTCGGCGGCTGCTCCGGCTCCACCGCCGGCGGCCTGAAGATCTTCCGCTTCCAGGTCGCCTATATCCTGCTCAAGGCCAACCTGCGCCAGCTGATCCACCCGCGCGCGGTGATCAAGCAGCAGTACAACCGCCACCGCCTGGACGAGGACATCGTCCGCTCGATCCTCGCCTTCGCCTTCTTCTACACCATCACCATCGCCAGCCTGGCGCTGGCGGTGGCCATGTGCGGGGTGGACTGGATCACCGCCCTGACCGGCGCGGCGGCCATGGTCTCCGGCGTCGGCCCGGGCATGGGCGAGGTGGTCGGCCCGGCGGGCAACTACGCCAGCCTGCCGGACCTGGCCAAGTGGCTGCTGACCATCGGCATGCTGCTGGGGCGCCTGGAGATCCTCACCGTACTGGTCCTGCTGTTCCCCGCCTTCTGGCGCCACTGATGCGCCGAGCCTGGCCAAGGCGCGCTCGCGACGGTCGAAGCGAATTTTTCGTCAGATCGAAAACTCGTGTGAGCATGCAGCCATGTAGCCCGGATGCAATCCGGGGAGGCCGCTGCCCCGGATTGCATCCGGGCTACGGCCACACTCACAACCGCGCGCGATACTCGCCCGGAGTCGCATCGAACCAGCGGCGAAATGCACGGAAGAAATTGCTGGGGTCGGCGAAGCCGAGCAGGTAGGCGACTTCCAGCAGGGTCAGGTTGGGTTGCGCCAGGTACTGCTCGGCCAGCTCGCGACGGGTGTCGTCGAGCAGCTGCTGGTAGCTGGTGCCCTCCTCCTGCAGGCGACGCTGCAGGGTGCGCTCGGACAGCAGCAGGGCCTGGGCCACCGCCTCGCGCTTGGGCTCGCCCTGCGGCAGCAGGCGGCACAGCACCTGGCGCGCCTGATGGGTCACCCGGCTGCCGGAGAAGCGCGCCAGGTACTCGCCGGCGAAGCGGTCGTGCAGCTGCGCCAGCGCCTCGTTGGCGGTGGGCAGCGGGGTCTCCAGGTCGGCCCGCGCGTAGAGCAGCGAATAGTGCTCGGCATTGAAGCGCAGCGGCGCCTGGAACACCTGGCGAAAGGGTTCGAGATCGGCCGGCGGCGGACTCTGGAAGCTCACCTGCAGGGGCGTGATCGGCTTACCGGTGAGCCAGCGGCAGAACGCCAGCGAGTAGGCCAGCGAGGCCTCGGCGCTCTGCCGCGCCGGCGGCAGGCGGTCGCCATGGATCGCCAGCACCAGCTCGTAGCCGTCCGGCAGCGGGCGCAGGCTGAGGTCCGAGCCCTCGGCGATGATGCGCTGGTAGCGCACCAGGCGGGTAAAGCCCTCCAGCAGGTTGCGACTGGACATCAGCGCATAGCCGACCACATGGAAGGACGAGGGGCGCACCACCTTGGCCATGTTCAGGCCGATGGCCGGATTGCCCGACGCCTCCACCGCCAGGTGCCACAGGCGGGTCATGGCATCCTGCGGGAAGCGCGCATCGGCATCGGCGAGCGCCGCATAGTCGAGGCCGAGACGGGCAAACAGGCTGCGGCAATCGACACCGCCCAGCTCCAGGGCCGCGACGATGCCGGATGCCCAGCTGGATGAAGTGGTACGTTCGCTCATCGATTGTTCTTATGGGTTGGTCGGCACGAAATGGCGCCACGAGGATACTAAACTGGCACTGTATGTCACTGGCCGCAGGAGACAGCTCGCCTACACTGCGGCCAACAATGACAGGAGGTACGCCATGAGCGCCGAAACCACCGAACGTTTCCACAGCTTCGCCGAGTTCTATCCCTACTACCTGCAGGAGCACAGCAACGACGTGTGCCGCCGCCTGCACTACGTCGGCAGCCTGCTGGTGCTGTCGATCCTCGGCTATGCCCTGGCCACCCAGCAGTGGCTGTGGCTGCTGGCACTGCCCTTCGCCGGCTATGGCTTCGCCTGGGTCGGCCACTTCGTCTTCGAGAAGAACAAGCCGGCCACCTTCAAATATCCGCTGTACAGCTTCATGGGCGACTGGGTGATGCTCAAGGATGCCTTCACCGGGCGCATCCGCTTCTGAGGCCCGCCACGCCCCGGCGGCGCACGCCGCCCGGGGCCGCCTTCCGGCAGGCTGCACTGGCCCCGCGCGCCGCGCGCCGTTATGATCCCGCCTGGCCTGGCTCTTGCAGAGTCCAACAGACGCCCACCAGAGGCGTCAGAAATCCAGCAGGGATAGTCCGTACTTGATGAAATCCAACGTCCAGGAAACACCCAGGGCGCAGCCTGCTCCGTTGCTTCGCGAATACTACTCGCGGGTGCTGGCGTACATCGCCCCTGCCGCGGCCATCGCTGCCGGTACCTACACCAACCATTTCGGCTACGCCATCCTGTGGATGGTGCCCTATGCCCTGCTCTACCCGCACCTGGCCCATCACCTGGGCAACCGCTTTCGCCAAGACCACCCGCAACAGACCCGCCTGACCCTGCTGTTCCTCGACGCCCTGCACGCCGGCGCCGCCGCCGTGCTGATGGGCTTCTCGACGGTGCCGGCGCTGATGTTCCTGCTGACCCTGTGCTTCAGCTCGCTGATCGCCGGCGGCCTGCGTCAGATGGGCCTGGCCGTGCTGGTGGCGGCCGGCAGCATGGCGCTCAACACGGCGCTGATCCGCCCCGAGCTGAACACCGCCACGCCGACCCTGGTGGCGGTGGTCAGCATCCTGCTGAGTACCCTGTACATCTGCATCGCCGCCTACTTCGTGCATGAGCAGGGCATGCGCCTGACCCAGGCGCGCAGCGAGATCAAGCGCGAGCAGGAAAAGGCCGCACGCCTGGCGCGCAACCTGGCCAAGTACCTGTCGCCGCAGGTCTGGGAAATGATCTTCAGCGGCAAGAAGCACGTGCGCCTGGAGACCCAGCGCAAGAAGCTCACCGTGTTCTTCTCCGACATCAAGGGCTTCACCGAGCTGTCCGAGGAGCTGGAGGCCGAGCAGCTCACCGACCTGCTCAACAACTACCTCAACGAGATGTCGAAGATCGCCCTCCGGTACGGCGGCACCATCGACAAGTTCGTCGGCGACAGCGTGCTGGTGTTCTTCGGCGACCCGAGCAGCCAGGGCGCCAAGAAGGACGCCCTGAACGCGGTGTCCATGGCCATCGCCATGCGCAAGCACATGAAGGTGCTGCGCCAGCAGTGGCGCGCCCAGGGCATCACCAAGCCGCTGGAGATCCGCATGGGCCTCAACACCGGCTACTGCACGGTGGGCAACTTCGGCGCCGATACGCGCATGGACTACACCATCATCGGCCGCGAAGTGAACCTGGCCAGCCGCCTGGAAAGCTCCTCCGAGGCCGGCGAGATCCTCATCTCCCACGAGACCTACTCGCTGATCAAGGACGTGATCATGTGCCGCGACAAGGGCCAGATCGCGGTCAAGGGCTTCAGCCGGCCAGTGCAGATCTACCAGGTGGTGGACTTCCGCCGCGACCTGGGCGCCCGCTCCAGCTACGTCGAACACGAGCTGCCCGGCTTCTCCATGTACCTGGATACCAACGGCATCCAGAACTACGACAAGGAGAAGGTCATCCAGGCCCTCAACCAGGCCGCCGAGAAGCTGCGCGACAAGGTCATCCTGTAACGACAAAGCCGCCCGAGGGCGGCTTTTTCATGCCCCGCATCCAGGCTCAGGCGCGCGCCGGCTGCCAGTCGTCCTCGGCCAGCGGCTCGCCATCCAGCAGCGGCTGGCTGGCCAGGAACTCCAGGGCCGAGGCACGCCAGGACGAGCGCGCGGCCTGTTCGGCGCAGCGCCGTCGATCCAGCGCCAGCGCGGCCAGGCAGGCCTGGCCCAGGTCCTCGTCCATCACCCCGCTCACCCCCGCCTCCAGCACATCCAGCGGCCCGGCCACCGGGAAGGCCGCCACCGGCGTGCCGCAGGCCAGGGCCTCGAGCATCACCAGGCCGTAGGTGTCGGTGCGCGACGGGAATACCAGCACGCTGGCGGCGGCGAACTGCGCGGCCAGCGCCTCGCCCTGCAGGTAACCGAGGAAGTTGGCCTGTGGATAGTCGCGCTGCAGCTCGTCGCGCTCGGGGCCATCGCCGACCAGGCGCTTCTCGCCGGGCAACTGCAGGTCGAGAAAGGCGCGCAGGTTCTTCTCCGCCGCCAGCCGGCCGACGTAGAGGAACACCGGCTCGCCGGCGCCCTGTGGGCGCGGCTGGAACAGCGCGCTGTCCACCCCCTTGCGCCACAGCGCCAGGCGCCGCAGGCCCTGCCCGGCGAACTCCTGGCGCAGGCGCTCGGTGCTGACCAGCACGGCCTGGCTCGGCCGGTGGAAGCGGCGCAGGTAGGCATAGCCCCAGGCGAGCGGAATCCACGGCCAACGGGTGTGTACATATTCGGGAAAGCGCGTGTGGATGGCGCTGGAGAAGGCCAGCCCGCGGCGCGTCAACCAGCGCCGCGCGGCCCAGCCCAGCGGGCCCTCGGTGGCCAGGTGCACGCAGTCCGGACGGAAGTCGCGGATCGCCGCGCCGACCCGCCACAGGTCCCAGGTCAGGGGAATCTCCGGGTAGCTGGGGCACGGCAGGCGCCTGAAGTCCTGCGGCGACAGCAGCTTGACCAGGTGCCCCATTGCCCGCAGCTCGCTCACCAGCGCCTGCAGGCTGGTGACCACCCCGTTGACCTGCGGATGCCAGGCATCGCTGACGATGAGGATCCTCATGCGGCCTGCCCGATGGCTGCCACTTCGGCGGCCTGCGCCTGGTCCTCGGCCAGCCGGTAGAGCTGGATGCTGCCGTCCAGGTGCTCGATCAGCGCCGTGCAGGACTCCACCCAGTCGCCGCAGTTCATGTATTCCACGCCGCCCACCGGACGGATCTCGGCGTGGTGGATATGCCCGCAGACCACGCCATCGAGGCCGCGCCTGACGCACTCGTGGGCGATGGCCTCCTCGAAGTCGCTGATGAAGTTCACCGCCGTCTTGACCTTGTGCTTGAGGTAGGCCGACAGCGACCAGTAGCCGTAGCCCCAGCGTTCGCGCCAGTGGTTGAGCCAGCGGTTGAGGGTCAGGGTCAGCTCGTAGGCCGAGTCACCGAGGAAGGCCAGCCAGCGGTGGTAGCGGGTGATCACGTCGAACTGGTCGCCGTGGATCACCAGCAGGCGACGGCCGTCGGCCGTCTCGTGCACGGCCTCGTCGACCAGCTGGATGTTGCCGAGCATCAGCGTCGAGTAGCGGCGCAGGAATTCGTCGTGGTTGCCGGTGACGTAGATCACCTCGGTGCCGCGCTTGCTCATGGTCAGCAGGCGGCGGATCACGTTGGTGTGGGCTTGCGGCCAGTAGATGCCGCCGCGCAGCTTCCAGCCGTCGATGATGTCGCCGACCAGGTAGATGCGGTCGGCCTGGTAGCGCTTGAGGAAGGCAGCCAGGCGCTCGGCCTGGCAATCGCGGGTTCCCAGGTGGACATCGGAAATCCACAGGGTGCGGACGTGCTGCTTGCGGCTGGGCTTGCTGCGCTCGGCGATGCTCATGGGCGGCCTCCGGCTGGGTTTGGCCAAGCGTGCGCCGCGGCGGTGAAGCGTCCGTGACGACGCGATGACCATTGCATGACAAGCCGCCCCCGCCGGCGCGATGTACACTGACCGCTCGATCAGGAGTTCCGCCATGTCCCAGCTGCTCTCGCTGCGCCACTACCACCACGAGCAGATCGCCCACAGCCACGACCACGCCCAGCTGGTGTTCGGCCTCTCCGGCCGGCTCGACTTCGAGGTCGCCGGGCGCGGCTGCCAGGTCTCCAGCATGAGCCTGGCCGTGGTGCCGCCCGCGGCCCACCACGCCTGCGCCAGCCCGGCCGGCAGCCGCTGCCTGGTGCTGGACGTGCCGCAGGATGGCTGGCTGCAGCAGCGCCTAGGCCACCATGCCGAGGCCAGCCGGCGCCTGCTGGAGACCCCGGGGCGGGTGCAGCTGAGCCCGGCGCAAAGCCAGCTGGTCGACTGGCTGGCGGCCAGCCCGATCGACGACGCGGTGATCGCCCAGCAGGGCGCCGCCCTGCTCCTGGCCAGCCTCAGCGGCGCCCCGGCGCTGGCGGCGCCAGCGGGCCTGCCGCTGGCCAGCCTCGACGCGCACATCGACCGGCACTGCGCCCACCCGCTGCAGGTGGCCGACCTGGCGCGCCTGTGCGGCCTGTCGGCGGCGCGCTTCCATGCACGCTTCCTCGCTGAGACCGGCCGCACGCCGATGGAGCATGTACGCCTGCGCCGCCTGCAGCTCGGCCGCCGCCTGCTGCTCGGCAGCCGCCTGGCGGTCGGCGAGATCGCCGCGCGGGTCGGCTACGCCTCGCAGAGCGCCTTCACCGCGGCCCTGGTGCGTGAACTGGGCGTCACCCCCAGCCAGCTGCGCCGCGAGTCGCGCGACAACGCCCGCGAGTAGCGCGACAGACCGGCGCCTGCCGCCGCGCCTAGACTGCTCCGAGCCATCAGGAGAATTTCGCGATGCAGATCATCGAGTGGCAGGACTTCGAGCGCGTGGAACTGCGCGTCGGCACCCTGCTCAGCGCCCGCCCCAATGACAAGGCGATCAAGCCGGCCTATGTGCTGGAAGTGGACCTCGGCGACCTCGGGGTGAAGACCTCCAGCGCCCAGCTCACTGCCCACTACGACGCCGCGGAACTGGTCGGCCGCCAAGTGCTGTGCGTGTGCAACTTCGCCCCCAAGCGGGTCGCCGGGGTGCGCTCGGAAGTGCTGGTGACCGGCGTCTACGACAGCGATGGCAAGGTGGTGCTGGCCAGCTTCGACAGGCCCCTGCCCAACGGCGCCCGCCTGGCCTGAGCGATGGCAGGCACCAGGCGGTGAGGCCATGGCGCCCCGTCCGGCCCCCGGAAAACCCCACTTTTCTTAATCCTGCAGTCTGGAAGTCCCATGCAGCACCGCACCGCCCTCTTCGCCCTGCACCTGGGCGCCCTGTTCTTCGGCCTGTCCGGCATCTTCGGCAAGCTGGCCCTGGCCGCCCCGGTGGTCATCGTCTTCGGCCGCGCCCTGTTCGCCGTGCTGGCCCTGCTGCCGCTGACCCGCCTCGGCGAGGCGGTGGCCCGGCTGAGCTGGAACAGGCGCCTGGCCCTGGCCGGCGCCGGCCTGCTGCTGGGTGGCCACTGGTGGGCCTTCTTCATCGCGGTGAAGGTGTCCGGGGTGGCGGTAGCCACGCTCGGCTTCGCCAGCTTCCCGGCCTTCACCGTGCTGCTCGAGGGGCTGCTGTTCCGCGAGAAGGTGCGCCTGGCCGAATGGGGCGTGGTCGGCCTGGTCAGCCTCGGCCTGGTGCTAGTCACCCCGAACTTCGACCTCGGCAGCGACGCCACCCTGGGCCTGGCCTGGGCGGTGTTCTCCGGGCTGCTGTTCGCCATGGTATCGGTGTCCAACCGCGCCACCACGGCCGGGGTCAAGCCGGCCCAGGCGGCGCTCTGGCAGAACCTGGCGATCGCCCTGGTCAGCCTGCCGCTGGCCTGGTCGGCACTGCCCACGGTGCGGGCCCTGGACTGGCTGTGGATCGCCCTGCTCGGCCTGCTCTGCACGGCCCTGGCGCACAGCCTGTTCGTCGCCAGCCTGCGCGTGCTCAACGCGCGCAGCGCCTCGGTGGTGTTCGCCCTGGAGCCGGTCTACGGCATCGCCTTCGCCTGGTGGCTGTTCAGCGAGCAGCCGACCCTGCGCATGCTCTTCGGCGGCAGCCTGATCCTGCTCGCCACGCTGATCTCGGCGCGCCTGAGCAAACGCGCCGCCAGCGTGGAAGATCTGGGCTAGCTCGCACCCGCCACGGCGCCGCACCGGAGCCGGCAGGCCTAGCGGTCGTTGTGGCCGAGGTCGCGCTGCGGGTCGATCAAATCGCGCAGGCGCTGCTTGAGCACCTTGGCCTCGGGAAAGCCGCCATCGGCCTTGCGCTCCCACAGCTGCACGCCGTCGCAGGTGATGCGGAACACCCCGCCCGTGCCCGGCTCCAGGCTGACCATGGCCAGTTCGTCGGCGAAGGTGCTGAGCAGCTCCTGGGCCAGCCAGGCGGCGCGTAGCAGCCACTGGCACTGGGTGCAGTAGCTGATCACCACGTGCGGCTTGCCCATCAGGACTTTTCCAGGTTGGCCAGGATGCGTGCGTGCACCTGCTGGCAGAGGCGCTGATCTTCCTCGCTGACGCCGGCGAACAGCTCCTTGCGCAGCTGCAGGGCGATGCTCTCGATCTGCACGATCAGCGGCCGCGCCTTGTCGGTGAGCACCACCTTCTTGGCGCGGCGGTCCTCCGGCACGGCGATGCGTTGCACCAGCTCCTGGGCCTCCAGGCCGTCGAGCAGGCGGGCCAGGGTCGGCCCCTCGACGCCCACCGTCTGCGCCAGCTCGCGCTGGGTCGGCGGCTCCTTGAGCAGGGCCAGGTGCAGCAGCACCAGCCAGCGTGCCTGGGACAGGCCCAGGCCGGACAGTCGACGATCCAGCTCGGCGCGCCAGGCGCGGGAAAGCTGGGCCAGTTGCATACCGAAACTGTGTTGCGCAAAGTTCTGCATAGTTGACTCTCGCTGGTCCTCGCCGCTGCCCGCATCCCCTGTTCCCGGCGGACAGCAGAAAAACCTAATTATTAGTCAACTAACCATAACTCCTGAAAAGCCCGTCGCCAAGCCCGCCGTTACCATTTGACATACTGGTCCTCGACGAAGCCCCACAGGTTGTCGATGCGTAGCGGCGCGCGCCCCGGCGGGCGCAGGGTGCCCTGGAAGCGCCCGAACACCTGCTTGAAGTTGCTGGCCAGCAGGCCCAGGTCGAGCTGCTCGCGGTGCAGGCCATGGCCGTGGAACTGCAGCTCGACCTGGCCGTCGGCCGAGAGGATATGCCAGGGCTTGAGCGGGTCGTCGCGGTCGAACTGGAAATGCACGCCGCCGACCGGCAGCAAGGCGCCATCCAGCCAGTAGCAGTTCTCGCTGAAGCTGGTCTCGTTGACCCCGCACGACAGGTTCAGGCCGACCCGCGTGCCGCCCAGCGCACCGGACAGGCAGGCCCAGTTCCAGTTCGTCTCCGGCCGCATGTAGCCGGCCGACCAGTCGTGGTGGGCGAAGGCCTCCAGCGCCGCCAGATCGAAGTCGCCCAGGGCGCTGTGCACCTGGCCGCGGCAGCGCACGCCGGCCACCTTCTGCGCGTAGACCCAGCCGTTGACCGCCGTCGGCGTGCAGATGCACATGGGCTGCAACTGCTGCTCGGAGAAGCTCGCCTCGATACGCGTGCCGTCGTCCAGCTCCACCAGCAGGTGCTTGTCCAGGCCCTGGTTGCTCAGGCGCAGCCAGTTGGCGCCGCTGCGCAGCTCGCAGACGCCGGCGTTGGGCCGCGGCGAGAACGCCGTGCCGAGGCCCAGCGGGCGCCTGAACTGGCGCTCGAGCATGCGCCCGCTGGCCGGGTGGAACAGGTAGACGAAGCCGGCGCCGAGCAGACTGATGTCGGCCAGCGCGCAGCCGCCGATCAGCTCGTCGCTGACGATGCCGAAGTACTGGAACTGGTGGTAGCGCCGCCACTTGGCCAGGGCACCGAGGCGCCGCCCCATCGGCGAGCGGAAGTCGAAGTCGCGCCAGTTCACCTCGCCCGGCGCCGCCGGGAAGATGCCGTAGTGGGGTTGGCCGTTGGCCTGGATCAGTCGTTCCATGAGTACTGCCGGCAGTGGAAAGCCGCGATCCTAGCAGCCGCGCGGCGACATCACAGGGACCATTGGCGCCAGCCCGGGTGGCGCTTCAGGTCACCACCTGGTTGCGGCCGAAGGCCTTGGCCTCGTAGAGGGCACGGTCGGCATGGCCGCAGAGGCTGAAGGGGTCCTCCTCGGCCTGCGGCTGCAGGCAGGAGACGCCGATGGACAGGGTCAGCACCGCCGCCGTGGGCGAGCCGGCATGGGCGATGGCGCAAGCCTGCAGGGCCTGGCGCAGGGCCTCGGCACGCTGGCGGGCCTCCTCGGCACCGATGCCGTAGAGCAGCACGGCGAACTCCTCGCCGCCGAGGCGCACGGCCATGTCCAGCGGGCGCCGGGCGGCGCCCAGCAGCACCGTACCGACCTGCTGCAGGGCACGATCGCCGGCCTGGTGGCCGTAGTGGTCGTTGTACGCCTTGAAGTGATCGACATCGCACAGTAGCAGGGCCAGCGGCTTGCCCTCGCGCTGGGCCTGGCGCCACAGGCGCGGCAGCTCGCGGTCGAAGCTGCGCCGATTGTGCAACCCGGTGAGGCTGTCCTGGTGCGCCAGCTGGCCCATCAGGTGGCTGACCAGGAAGTGCTCGCGCGACTTCAGCTCCAGCACATAGCAGCCGACCGCGCCAATCAGGTTGCCGCACACCAGGAACAGCAGGTTGTTGTACAGGCGCTCCGGTGCCAGCCCGCCCAGCCATTCGAGCAGGCCGTAGATCAGCAGCACCAGCAGCGAGGCGCTGGCGGCCTCGACCAGGCGCAGGCCGGCCAGGAAGTAGCCGGCGATGCACACCAGCAGCAGGCCTTCGTAGGGAAAGAAGGGATCCTGGCTGTGGCCGAGGGTGATGATGGCCGCGGTGCCGATGCCCATTGCCAGCATGCCCACCAGCATCATCGTCGTCTGCCGCGGCGACAGGCCGCTACGCGCCATGTTCCAGGCCAGGGCCAGCAACAGCAGGGCCACCACCAGGCGGATGGCCAGCATGGCGAACAGCAGGGGGCCGTCGACCATCCAGATGTCGACCCCGGCGAAGGCCAGCCAGACCACCAGGGCGAAGGCCAGGGCCGTGCGCTTGAGCTCGAAGCTGTCGCGCAGCAGGTAGTCGCGGTATTCGCGCTCCAGCCCGGCGCCGAAACGCAGGCGGCGGAAGCCCCGTGCCAACTGGTCGGCATAGGGGCTGGAGCGGACTTCGGCCAACCATTCTGGATGCGGCGCCACCTGTACCTCGCAAAGAAATCGTCAGGAGCACCCTAACGTTTTGAGACACACGTCACAAGTTTGTCGCCGGTGATTTGGCGTAACCATTCGTTAACGCTCGCGGTCAGACCTCGAACTCGGCCTGTAGAGCGGCGCGCACACAGTGCAACACGCCCTCCTCTACCCGCCCGGCGAACTGTTCAACCACTGCCGCCACCGGCGGCAGCTCGCCTTCGCCATCGAGGAAGGCATCCTGGATCTCGCCGAGCAGCTCCTCCGGCAGGTCCAGCGCCTGCTCCAGGGACAGCTGCTGGCGGCCGATGGCCTCAGCCAGCAGGTTGTACACGCTCTTCTCGCCGCAGTTGAGCTGGGCTGCGATCTGCGCCGGGGTCATGCCGGCGCGGGCCAGGCTGACCAGCTCGTGGCGCAGGTCGGTGACCACCCTGGGCGCCTCGGCGGACTCGCCGCCGGCCAGCACTTCGAGGAAGGCCTCGCCGTAGCGCTCCAGCTTGCGCGCGCCGACGCCGCTGACCCGGGCCATCTCGGACAGGTTGCGCGGCTGGCTGCGCAGCATCTCCAGCAGGGTCGAGTCGGGGAAGATGACGTAGGGCGGCACGCCGTGCTCCTCCGCCAGCTTGCGGCGCAGGGCGCGCAGCGCCTCCCACTGTTCGCGCTCCTCGCCGCGCACCAGCTGGCTGGCGCTGCTGCCGCTGGCCTTGGCCGCCTGCTGCGGCTTGAGGTCGCGGCGCAGCTCCAGGGTCACTTCACCGCGCAGCAGTGGACGGCAGGCATCGGTCAGGCGCAGGCCGCCGTAGCCGTCCAGGTCGACGTCGGCCAGACCGCGCGCCACCAGCTGGCGGAACAGGGTGCGCCAGTCGCCCTCGGCCAGCGCCTTGCCGATGCCGAACACCGGCAGGTGCTGGTGGCCGGCAGCGCGGATCTTGTCGTTCTCGCGGCCCAGCAGGATGTCCACCAGATGGCCGACGCCGTAGCGCTGGCCGCTGCGATAGATGGCCGACAGGGCCTGGCGCGCCGGCTCGGTGGCGTCCCAGGTCTGCACGTTGTCGACGCAGGTGTCGCAGTGCCCGCAGGGCTGCTCCAGCACCTCGTCGAAGTAGGCCAGCAGGGCCTGGCGGCGGCAGCGCGTCTCCTCGCACAAGGCCAGCATGGCATCGAGCTTGTGCTGCTCGACGCGCTTGTGCCGCTCGTCGCCCTCGGAGCCGGCGAGCATCTGCTTGAGGAAGATCACGTCCTGCAGGCCGTAGGCCATCCAGGCATCCGCCGGCAGGCCGTCGCGGCCGGCGCGGCCGGTCTCCTGGTAGTAGGCTTCCAGCGACTTGGGCAGGTCGAGGTGGCAGACGAAGCGCACGTTGGGCTTGTCGATGCCCATGCCGAAGGCGATGGTCGCCACCATGATCAGCCCTTCCTCGTTGAGAAAGCGCTTCTGGTGGTAGGCGCGCAGCTCATTGGGCAGGCCGGCGTGGTAGGGCAGCGCCGGATAACCCTGGGCGCTGAGAAAGTCGGCGACCTCCTCGACCTTCTTGCGCGACAGGCAGTAGACGATGCCGGCATCGCCCTTGCGCGCGGCGAGGAAGGCCAGCAGCTGCTTGCGCGGCTGATCCTTGGGCTGGATGCGGTAGAAGATGTTCGGCCGGTCGAAGCTGGAGAGGAAGCGCTCGGCGTTCTCCAGGTGCAGGCGCTGGGCGATCTCCTCGCGGGTGCGCTTGTCCGCCGTGGCGGTCAGGGCGATGCGCGGCACGCCGGGGAAGAGCTCGGCGAGCTGGCCCAGCTGCAGGTATTCGGGACGGAAGTCGTGGCCCCACTGCGACACGCAGTGCGCCTCGTCGATGGCGAACAGGGCCACCTGCAGGCGCTGCAGGAAGGCCAGCATGCGCGGCTGAACCAGCCGCTCGGGGGCCAGGTAGAGGAACTTGATCTCGCCGCGGCGGATGCGCTCGGCGATCTCGCGCTGCTCGTCGGCGCTCAGGGTGGAGTTCAGCGCCACCGCGGCCACGCCCAGCTCGTCGAGGGTGGCGACCTGGTCGTCCATCAGCGCGATCAGCGGCGAGACGATCACCGCCAGGCCTTCGCGCAGCAGGCCGGGCACCTGGTAGCACAGCGACTTGCCGCCGCCGGTGGGCATCAGCACCAGGGCATCGCCGCCCGCGGCCACGCGCTCGATGATCGCCGCCTGGTTGCCGCGAAAGGCGTCGTAGCCGAATACGTCTTTGAGGATGCCAAGGGCCTGTTGGTCGAGCATGCCGGTCTCCGTTGCGAGCCGCGCAGTATACGCGAGGCGCGCCGGCGGCAGGCCATCGCCCGTCGGCCGTGCTTTTGCCGGCATGGGCGGCTAGAATCCCGATGTTTACTCACTCAAGGTAGTCCCACGATGTCCTTCGCCGAGCAATTGTCCCGCCTGCAAGCCTTCCTCGATGCCGATGACCTGCACGAGGAGGCCCTGGACTACGTGGCCGCCCACGGCTACCTGACCGCCCTGTCGATCTGCCCCGAGCAGGTGCCCGAGCGCGAGTGGATCGACGCCCTGTTCGCCGAGCCGCCGCACTACCGCAGCGACATCGAGCGCGAGGAAGTGGAGATCACCCTGCAGCTGCTCAAGGCCCACATCGCCCGCCAGCTGGCCAGCGACGACGAGCCGGAAATCCCCTGCGAGCTCGACCTCGGCGACGATCCGGATGACTCCGAGCTGCGCGGCTGGTGCATCGGCTTCATGGAGGGCGTGTTCCTGCGCGAGGCCGTGTGGTTCGAGGACGCCGAAGACGAAGTCAGCGAGCTGCTGCTGCCGATCATGGTCGCCTCCGGCCTGTTCGACGAGCAGCCCGAATTCGCCGAGATCGCCCGCGACCGCCAGCTGGTGGACAGCATGGTCGAGCAGATTCCCGAGCTGCTCACCGCCCTGTTCCTGCTGTGCCAGGCGCCGGAAGAGAAACCCGCACTGCTCAAGCCCCGTCATCACTAAGCCGCGCTTATGGCGCACGCCGACATCCCGCAGAACCGCCATCGCAGCGTGCGCTATGCGCTGCTGGTGGTCGGCTGGCTGAGCGTGGTGCTGGGGGTGATCGGCATCTTCGTGCCGGTGCTGCCGACCACGCCCTTCCTGCTGCTGGCCGCCGCCTGCTTCGTACGCAGCTCGCGGCGCTTCTACCTGTGGCTGGTCAACCACCGCCACCTCGGCCCGTGGATTCGCGACTACCTGGAAGGCAACGGCATCCCGCTCAAGGGCAAGGTCTACGCCATCGGCCTGATGTGGGCGAGCATCGGCCTGTCCTGCTACCTGGTGCCGCTGCCCTGGGCGCGCGCCTTCATGCTCACCAGCGCGGTGCTGGTCAGCCTCTACATCCTGCACCAGAAGACCCTGCCCAGCCGCTGAGCGGCGCTGCCGGCAGGCGGCAAAAGCGTGATGCAGTGCCTACACTCTCAGCACTTTCCGCGGAGAGAACCTTCATGCAGCTGCGGCCGAGCATTCAGGGACGAGTCCCGCGCCTACCGGCGGGCCGGCTGCTGCTGGGTGCCGCGCTCGGCCTCCTGCTGGCGATGGCAGCCAAAGCCAACTGGGACTTTCCGCTGATCATCGGCAAGGCCGAGCAGCGCTACGGCAACCTCGGCATAGCCAAGGGCCGCATCGAGGCCTGGGATGAGCTGATCCGCAGCAGCGGCCAGCTCTCCGAGAGCGAGAAGCTGGCCACGGTCAACCGCTTCTTCAACCGCCAGTTCCGCTTCTCCGACGATATCCGCAACTGGCGCCAGAACGACTACTGGGCCACCCCCATCGAGGCCCTGGTCAAGGGCGCCGGCGACTGCGAGGACTACTCCATCGCCAAGTACTTCACCCTGCGCCGTCTCGGCGTCCCCAGCGACAAGCTGCGCATCACCTACGTCAAGGCGCTGCGCTACAACCAGGCGCACATGGTGCTGACCTATTACGCCAGCCCCGGCGCCGAGCCGCTGGTGCTGGACAACCTGATCGGCGAGATCCGCCCGGCCTCCCAGCGCAAGGACCTGCTGCCGGTCTACGCCTTCAATGCCGAGGGGCTCTACCTGCCGGGGCAGACCGGCCGCAAGAGCGACACCAAGAAACTGTCGCGCTGGCAGGATCTGCTGAAGAAGATGCGCGCCGAAGGCTTCGACATCGGCGAAGGTTAGGAGAAGACCATGTCCCTGTTGAAACAGCTGTTTCTCGCCATCTGCCTGTTCCTCGTGGTGGCCTTCACCGGCAGCTTCATCGCCGGGGTGGAGACCTCGCGCGAGCAGCTGCTCAGCCAGCTGCGCTCGCACGCCCAGGACGCCGCCACGGCGCTGGGCCTGTCGATGACCCCGCACGTCGACGACCCGGCGATGATCGAGCTGATGGTCAGCTCGATCTTCGACAGCGGCTACTTCGCCACCATCCGCGTGGTACGCATCCCCAGCGAGGAAGTGATAGTCGAGCGGCGCACCACCACCACCTCGGACAAGGTGCCGGCCTGGTTCGTCGACCTGGTCGACCTCGACCCGCAGGGCGGCGACGCGCTGATCATGCGCGGCTGGGAACAGGCGGCGCGGGTCGAGGTGCTCAGCCACCCGCAGTTCGCCCTGGCCAAGCTGTGGGACAGCGCCATCGGCAGCCTGCTCTGGCTGCTGCTGTGCGGGGTGGTCAGCGCCATCCTCGGCGGCTGGCTGCTGCGCACCCAGCTGCGCCCGTTGGACAACATGGTGCAGCAAGCCCAGGCCATCACCCGCCGCGAATTCCTCACCCTGCCCCGCGTGCCGCGCACTCCCGAACTCAAGCGCGTGGTGCTGGCGATGAACCAGATGGTGGAGAAGCTCAAGCAGCTGTTCGCCGAGGAAGCCGCGCGCAGCGAGAAGCTGCGCGAGGAGGCCTATCAGGACAACCTCACCGGCCTGGCCAACCGCCGCCTGTTCGATATCAAGCTGGCCAGCCAGCTGGCAATCACCGAGCAGAACGCCGAGGGCTACCTGATGTTCCTGCGGGTCAACGACCTCGGCGGCCTCAACCAGCGTCTCGGCGGGCAGAAGACCGACGCGCTGATCGGTGCCATCGGCGAGATCCTCAAGCGCCTGCTGGAACAGCACGGCAAGCCGGACTGGCTGGGCTCGCGCAGCCGCGGCGGCGAGTTCACCCTGCTCGCCCCCGGCCTGGCCGCTGACGACGCCGACCGCCTCGCCCAGGATCTCAGCGAAAGCCTGGAGAGCCTGCGCCAGACCGGCGCAAGCGACTGCACCCCGGTCGCCCACCTGGGCATCGCCGCATTCAAGCCGGGCGAGGACGTCAGCGCGGTGATCGGCCGTGCCGACCAGGCCCTGGCCCAGGCGCAGGCCAATCCGGGCAAACCCTGGGAACGCCTGGACGACTTCAATGCCCTGCCCGGCCAGGGCCAGCACGACTGGCGCAAATGGATCGACGAGGCCCTCACCCAGGGCAAGCTGCAGCTGTACTTCCAGCCGGTGGCGACCTGCGCCGACACCCGCCAGCTGTTGCACCGCAAGGTCCTGGCGCGCCTGCTCGACCCGCAGGGCGAGGCCGTGGCCGCCGGCCGCTTCCTGCCCTGGATCGAGCGCCTGGGCTGGGCCGCTCGCTTCGACCTGGCCATGCTCGAACACAGCCTGGCGCACCTGGCCAAGTATCCGCAGCCGCTGGCGCTGAGCCTGTCCGCCGCCACCCTGCGTGACGGCGCCAGCCAGGCCAGGCTGCTGGAAGTGCTCAAAGCCCACCCGCAGCAGGGCGAACTCATGACCCTGGAGCTGGACGAGCGCTACCTGCCGCCGCCGGCCGAGCTGGAAAGGCTCAGCCAGCAGGTGCGCGAGACCGGCTATCACCTGGGCCTGCAGCACTTCGGCGGGCGCTTCAGCCTGATCGGCAACCTGACCCACCTCGGCCTGGCCTACCTGAAGATCGACGGCAGCTACATCCGCACCATCGACCAGGAAGACGACAAGCGCGTGTTCATCGAGGCGATCTTCCGCGCCACCAACAGCATCGACCTGCCGCTGATCGCCGAGATGGTGGAAACCGAGGGCGAGCTCAACGTGCTGCGCGAACTGGGCATCCACGGTGCCATGGGCCGCCTGGTCGGCGCGCCGGCGCCCTGGCAGGAGCAGTGATCCGCACGCCCCGCGCGGGGCGCTAGCGGAACAGGCAGGGCAGCGGCGGCAACGCCTGGCCCTGTTCGGCGCAGGCCGCCACCGCCGCGGTCAGCGGCGCCAGGTCATAGCCCTGTGCCGCCAGCCAGGCCTCGTCGTAGTAGCTGGTGGCGTAGCGCTCGCCGCCGTCGCAGAGGATGGCCACCACCGAACCGGACTCGCCCGCCTCGACCATCCGCCGCGCCACCAGCAGGGCGCCGACCAGGTTGGTGCCGCTGCTCGCCCCCACCCGCCGGTTGAGGCGCCGCGCCAGGTAGTGCATGGCGGCCAGCGACAGGGCGTCCGGCACCTGGCAGGCGGCGTCCAGCACATCGGCCATGAACGAGGGCTCCACCCGTGGCCGGCCGATGCCCTCGATGCGCGAGCCGCAGTCCAAAGTCAGGCTGCGATCGCCGCTGACATAGCTGGCGAAGAACACCGAGCGCTCGGCGTCGGCACACAGCACGCGGGTGGCGTGCTGGCGGTAGCGCACGTAGCGGCCCAGGGTGGCCAGGGTGCCGCCGGTGCCGGGGCTGGACACCAGCCAGGCCGGCTCGGGGCAGCGCTCGTGGCGCATCTGCTGGAAGATCGACTCGGCGATGTTGTTGTTCGCCCGCCAGTCGGTGGCGCGCTCGGCGTAGGTGAACTGGTCCATGAAGTGGCCGCCGCTCTCGCGGGCCAGGCGCACGGACTCCTCGTGGATGCGCGTGGGGTCCTCGACCAGATGGGTCTGGCCGCCATAGAAGGCGATCTGCGCCAGCTTCTCGCGGGCGGTGGCAGCCGGCACCACGGCGATGAAGGGCAGCCCCAGCAGGCGCGCGAAGTAGGCCTCGGAGATCGCCGTGGAGCCGCTGGAAGCCTCGATCACCGGCGCGCCGGGGCGCAGCCAGCCGTTGCACAGGGCATAGAGGAACAGCGAGCGGGCCAGGCGATGCTTGAGGCTGCCGGTGGGATGGCTGGACTCGTCCTTGAAGTACAGCTCGACGCCCGGCAGCCCCGGCAGCGCCAGGGGAATCAGGTGGGTGTCGGCGCTGCGCTGGAAGTCCGCCTCGATGATGCGTACCGCCTGGCGAATCCACTGGCGTTCATCGCTCATGGCCGCCGCCTCAATCCAGGATGCCGGCCGGCGCCGGCGCGCGGCTGCGCCACTGGCTGAGCGCCACGCCGGCGAACACCAGGCCGGCCGCCAGGTACTGCTCGGTATTGAGGCGCTCGCCCAGCAGCACGGCGGCGAAGATCAGGGTGAACACCGGGATCAGGTTGGTGAAGCCGGACGCCTGGCTGGCCGGCAGGCGGCTGACACCGTAGTTGTACAGGCCGTAGGCGCCCACGGTGACCACCAGGCCGAGGTAGACCACCGAGCCGACGCCGAGCGCGCTGAACTGGCTCGGCAGCGGCTCGGTCAGCAGCGCCAGGGGCAGGAAGAACAGCGAGCCGACCAGGGCCTGCATGGCAGTGAGGATGAAGGGCGAGTAGCGCTCGGAGAGGAACTTCAGCAGCAGGGTATAGCCGGTGGCGCAGAGCATGGCGAGGAACTCGTAGAAATTCCCCAGCAGCGGCGCCGGCGCGCTGGCGTCGGCCTCGCCGGCCAGGCTCAGCCAGATGGCGCCGAGCACCGCCAGCAGGAAGCCGGCCCAGGTGCTGGCGGCTACCCGCTCGCGCAGGAAGACGAAGGCGCCCATGGCCACCAGCAACGGCAGCAGCGCGGTGATCATGCCGGCCTGGGCGGCGCTGGTGTGCTGCAGCGCCAGGGCCTCGAAGATGAAGTACAGGCAGGGCTCGCAGGCGGCCAGGGCGAGCAGGTAGCGCCAGTCACCGGGCCGGTAGTCGAGGCGCCCGCGCCAGCGCCAGGCCAGCAGGAACACCAGGCTGCCGAGGGCCATGCGGCCGAAGATCACCCACATCGGCGGCAACTCGGCGAAGGCGAACTTGAGGGCGATGAACGAACTGCCCCACAGGGCCATGGCCAGCACCAGGCAGGCCATGGCGAACAACGATCCCTGCCGGGCCATGCGCACCTCCAGTCGAAAAGCTCAGTCTAGAAGGCGGCCCCGCTCGGCGACAGGCACAGCGGCGCAGCAAAACTGTGCGGGCGCGCCCTACTGCTCCCAGGGCTTGCCGCGTGTCTTCGGCTCCAGCGGCAGCTGCTGCAGCACCGCAGCCTTGGCCAGCATGTAGGCGCTGACCGGGGCGCTGATGAACAGGAACAGGCTGATCAGCAGCTCATGCAGGCTGAAGCCCTTCTCGCCGAAGGAGAAGAACAGCAGCGAGGCCACCACCATGCCGCCGATGCCCAGGGTGGTGGCCTTGGTCGGTCCGTGCAGCCGGGTGAAGAAATCAGGCAGGCGGTACAGGCCGATGGCGCCGATCAGGACGAAGCCGCAACCGAGCAGGAGGAACAGACTGACGAGGATTTCCAGCCACAGGCTCATTCGATGATGTCTCCGCGCAGCATGTACTTGGCCACCGCCACGGTGCTGACGAAGCCGAGCACGGCGATCAGCAGGGCGATCTCGAAGAACAGCTCGGTGCCGCGCCAGATGCCGTAGAGGATGATCAGGGCGATGGCGTTGATGTACAGGGTGTCCAGCGCCAGCACCCGGTCCGGCAGGCTGGGCCCCTTGACCAGGCGCGCCACGGCCAGCAGCAGGGCCGCGCCGAGCATGGCCAGGCAGGCCGGGATCACGTAGCCGAGCATGGGAAAATCTCCTTCAGCGGCGCCTCGTAGCGCTGCTTGATCTCGTCGATCATGGCCTGCACGTCCGGCACGTCGAGGCCGTGCACCAGCAGGGTGCGGCGGTCGTGGCTGAGGTCGGCGGCCAGCGAGCCGGGCGTCATCGACACCACGCTGACCAGAATGCTGATGGCCAGCTCGTTGTCCAGCTCGATCGGCACCTCGACGAAGGCCGGGCGCAGCTCGCCGACCCGCCCCAGGGTCAGGCGCGCCACCTGGAAGTTGGCGACCAGGATGTCGCCGATCACCATCAGCAGGTAGCGCAGCAGCTGCAAGGGCCTCCACGCCCGGGGATGCTCGACCAGCAGCGACCCCAGCAGCAGCGGAATGACGATGGCGAGGAAACCACCCAGCAGCCAGTGGCCGAAGGCGATCGAGTCGACCAGCAGCAGCCAGGTGCACAGCAGCAGCAGACTCTGCGCCGGGTGCGGCAGGAGTCGTCGCATCATGGTGCGGCCTCCACGATGATCGAACGGTACAGCGGCAGGTCATGCAGCTGCGCGGCAGCGGCCTGGGCATAATCCAGCAGCGGCGCTGCCAGCAGCACCAGCAGCAAGGCGCAGGCCAGCAGCAGCAGGCAGGCGCACAGGCGGCCAGGATCCAGCTCGGCGCTGTCCAGACTGCTCAGGCCGATGCGCCAGAACAGCGTGCTGCCGGCCCGGCTCAGCGCCACCAGCACGGCGAAACCGCCGAGCAGCAACACGCCCCACAGCGCCGGCGACGGCAGCGCCTGCAACAGCAGCAGCTTGCCGAGGAAGCCGGACAGCGGAGGCAGACCGACCACCGCGATGGCGCCGAGGAAGAACAGCCCGCCAAGCAGGCCGGGATTTTCCAGCGCCGGCCCCTGCACCAGGGCGCCGGCCTTGTCGCCGCGCTGGCGGGCGATCAGGTCAGCGAGGAGAAACAGACCGCCCACCACCCAGGTGCTGTGCAGCAGGTAATAGAGCGCCGCGGCATGGGCCTGCGGCGTGCCGATGGCCACCGCGGCCAGCAGGGTGCCGGCGGAGACCACCACCAGATAGGCCAGCAGCATCTGCAGGCTGCGCGCCGCCAGGGCACCGACGGCCCCCAGCGCCACCGTGGCCAGGGCCAGCGGCCAGAGCCAGGCCTGGGTCAGGTCGGCCAGCTCGCCGGCGCCCGCGCCGAACATCAGGGTGGCCAGGCGCAGGATGGCGTAGATGCCGACCTTGGTCATGATCGCGAACAGCGCCGCCACCGGCGCGCTGGCGGCGGCGTAGGCACGCGGCAGCCAGAAGTACAGCGGCAGCAGCGCCGCCTTGAGGGCGAACACCAGCAGCAGAAGCAGGCCGGCCGCGGCCAGCAGCGGCACCTGGTCGCCACTGGCCTGGGCCACCCGGGCCGACAGGTCGGCCATGTTCAGGGTGCCACTGGCGCCGTAGACCATGCCCAGGGCAATGAGGAACAGCGCCGAACCGGTGAGGTTGAGCACCACATAGTGCAGCCCCGCCCTCACCCGCTCGGCGCCCTGGCCGTGCAGCAGCAGCGCGTAGGAGGCGATCAGCAGGATCTCGAAGAACACGAACAGGTTGAACAGGTCGCCGGTGAGGAAGGCACCGTTGATGCCCAGCAGCTGGAACTGGAACAGCGCGTGGAAGCGCGGGCCGAGGCGGTCGTCGCCGCGCAGCGCATAGAGCAGCGCGGCGACCGCCAGCACGGCGGTGGCCAGCAGCAGCCAGGCGCTGAGGCGGTCGAGCAGCAGCACGATGCCGAACGGCGGCTGCCAGTCGCCCAGGGCATAGACACGCAGCTGGCCGTCGTCCGCCAGCTGCAGCAGGTACAGGCTGAGCGGCAGCAAGGCCAGGGTGGCGAGCAGCGACAGGCCGCGCTTGAGGCGCTCGTGGGACGGCAGGATAAGCAGCAGCGCACCGGCGAACAGCGGCAGCAGGATGGGCAGGATCGGCCAGTGACTCAAAGTGCACGCCCCCCATCCGCCGGGCTGTGAGGCTGTTCGTCCGGGCGGCCGTCGACATGGTCGTTGCCCAGTTCGGCCAGGCCACGCAGGGCCAGGATCACCACGAAGGCGGTCATGGCGAAGCCGATGACGATGGCCGTCAGCACCAGGGCCTGCGGCAAGGGGTCGGCCGGATTGGCGCTCTGTCCGATCACCGCCACGTCGCCACTCAGGCGGCCCATGGCGAAGAGGAACAGGTTGACCGCGTAGGACAGCAGGGTCAGGCCCAGCACCACCGGAAAAGTGCGCCCGCGCAGCAGCAGGTAGACGCCGCTGGCACTGAGCACACCGAGGGTGACGGCGAACAGCGCTTCCATCAGTGAATCTCCTTGCTCGCGGCGGGCACCAGGCTGAGCTTGCCCAGACGGGTCAGCACCAGCTGGGTGGAGCCCACCACCGTGAGATAGACGCCAAGGTCGAACAGCATGGCGGTGGCCAGCTCGAACTCGCCCACCAGCGGCAGCTCGAAATGGCCGAAGGCGCTGGTCAGGAACGGCCGGCCGAAGACCCAGCTGCCGAGGCCGGTGAGCGTCGCGATCAGCACCCCGACGCCGGCCATGCGCTGGTAGTTGAGCGGCAGGCGCTGCTCGACCCAGGCCACGCCGCTGGCGATGTACTGCAGGGCCAGCGCCACGGCCGTGACCAGGCCGGCGATGAAGCCGCCGCCGGGCAGGTTGTGCCCGCGCAGGAAGATGAACACCGAGATCAGCAGCGCCAGCGGCAACAACAGGCGCGACAGGGTCAGCAGGACCAGCGGGTTCTTCGCCCAGGCCCAGCGCCGCCCCTGCGGATCGCAGGTCGGATTGTGCAGGCGCAGGCCGTCGAGCATGGCCAGGATGCCCATCGCGGCGATGGCCAGCACGGTGATCTCGCCCAGGGTATCGAAGCCGCGGAAGTCCACCAGGATCACGTTGACCACGTTGGTGCCGCCGCCACCGCTGACGCTGTTGGCCAGGAAGAACGGAGCGATGCCGTCATAGGCGCGGGTCAGCACCACGTACACCAGCAGCGCCACCATCACCCCACAGCCGCCGGCCAGGAGGAAATCGCGCAGGCCGCGCAGGCTGGAGCTCTCGCGCGGTGTGCGCGAGGGCAGGTAGAACAGCGCCAGCATCAGCAGGATGATGGTCACCACCTCGACCACCAGCTGGGTCAGCGCCAGGTCAGGCGCGGAGAAGCGGGCGAAGGCCAGTGCCACCAGCATGCCGCCCAGGCCGAGGATCAGCAGCGCCACCAGGCGCTGGCGATGGAATACGGCGGTGAGCAGACCGCTGGCCGCCAGCACCAGCAGGCCGAGCGCGGTGATGCCGTCCAGCGGGCTGAGACCACGTGCACCGGTCAGCTGCGGCAGCGGCGCCAGGGCGGTGGCCACCAGCACCAGGGCGGCGATCAGCAGGAAGCTCAGGTAGCGCTGCAGCGAACCGTTTTCCAGGCGCCCGGTCAGCCAGCCGGCCAGGCGCACCAGGTTCTGCACCTGGCGCTCGAAGATCATCCGCGCATCCACCTCCGGCAGCCCGGCGTACCAGCGGAACAGCGGCTGGCGCAGGGCGTAGACCAGGATGCCGCCGACCAGCGCCACGCAGCTCATCGCCAGCGGCAGGTTGAAGCCGTGCCAGATCGCCAGGCTGTACTCCGGCAGCGCGCCGCCCAGGCTGGCGCCGGCCGCCACCGCCAGCAGCGGCGCCACGGTGTAGGCCGGCAGCATGCCCACCAGCAGGCAGAGGAAGACCAGGATCTCCACCGGAATCTTCATGTAGCGCGGCGGTTCGTGGGGAGGATACTTGGGCAGGTTGACCGGCTCGCCGTTGAAGAACACGTCGTGGATGAAACGCAGCGAATAGGCCACCGAGAACACCCCGGCCAGGGTCGCCGCCGCCGGAATCGCCCAGCTGAAGCTGCCCAGCAGGTGTTGGCGGAGGGTTTCGCCGAAGAACATCTCCTTGCTCAGGAAGCCGTTGAGCAGCGGCACCCCGGCCATCGCCGAAGACGCCACCATGGCCAGCACGGCGGTGTGCGGCAGGTATTTCCACATGCCGTTGATGCGCCGCATGTCGCGGCTGCCGGTCTCGTGGTCGATGATGCCGGCGGCCATGAACAGCGAGGCCTTGAAGGTGGCGTGGTTGATGATGTGGAACACCGCGGCGACGTTGGATAGCGGCGTGTCGAGGCCGAACAGCAGGGTGATCAGGCCCAGGTGGCTGATGGTGGAAAACGCCAGCAGGCCCTTGAGGTCGTGCTGGAACAGGGCCATGCCGGCGCCCACCAGCAGGGTGGCCAGGCCGGTCAGGCTGACCAGGTAGAACCACAGGTCGGAGTCGGCCAGCGCCGGGTACAGGCGCGCCAGGAGGAACACCCCGGCCTTGACCATGGTCGCCGAGTGCAGGTAGGCCGACACCGGGGTCGGCGCCGCCATGGCGTGGGGCAGCCAGAAATGGAAGGGGAACTGCGCCGACTTGGTGAAAGCGCCGAGCAGCACCAGCACCAGCACCAACGGATAGAGGGCATGGGCGCGGATCAGCTCGCCGGACTGCAGCACCACGCTCAGCTCGAAGCTGCCGACGATATGGCCGAGCAGCAGGATGCCGGCCAGCAACGCCAGGCCACCACCGCCGGTGACGGTCAGCGCCATGCGCGCGCCCTTGCGCGCATCGCTGCGCGCGCCCCAGAAGCCGATCAGCAGGAACGAGGCCAGGCTGGTCAGCTCCCAGAACATCAGCAGCTGCAGCAGGTTCTCCGACAGCACCACGCCGAGCATGGCGCCCATGAACAGCAGCAGATAGGCGAAGAAGCGCCCGGTCGGCTCGCGCTCGGAGAGGTAGTAGCGGGCGTAGAGGATCACCAGCAGGCCGATGCCGAGGATCAGCAGGGCGAACAACAGGCCCAGGCCATCCAGGCGCAGGGCCAGGTTCAGGCCGAGCTGCGGCAGCCAGGGCTGGGAGACCAGCAGCTGCTCGCCGGCGAATACCGCCGGGGCCTGCCACAACAGCAGGCCGAGCCCCAGCAACGGCGCGACGGCCGCCGCCAGGGTGCAGGGCACACGCCCGTAGCGGTCGCACAACAGGGGCAGGAGGGCACCGAGCAACGGCAGTGCGACGATGAGCAGCAGCTCCATGAATCTCCCCTCTGCGGCCCCAAGCCCGCCGTTGAGCAGAGTGGCTGCGGCAGGGGCGAATCATCCATTGCCTGGCGCCGGAAGGGCCCCGCCGCTCAGGTTCGTCCGCCGATTATCCATAACTATCGGAAGCAAGTCATGGATGAATTATTACTAAAACTTATCTCGACCAGCCCATCGCAAGAGGCCCGGCGAGTGCCGGGCCTGCGGGTCGATCAGCGCGCGACGCGACTGGTGCCGTCGACGGTGAGGATGCGCACGCGATCGCCGACGCGGAAGATCTCGTTCTCCTGCACGGCCTGCACGTAGGCGCGTAGGGTGCCATCGTCCTCGCGCACGGTGATCTCCACGCCCTGGGTGCGGGTCAGCCCCTCCTCGGTGGCGGCGCCCAGCAGGCCACCGGCCACGGCGCCGATCACCGCGGCCACGGCGGCGCCGCGACCGCCACCGACGCCACTACCGGCCACGCCACCGATCACCGCGCCGGCGCCAGCGCCGATCGGTGTCTTGGTACCCTCGATCTTCACCGGGCGCAGCATCTCGATGGTGCCCATGCGCACGGTCTGTACCTTGCGTGCCTCGTCGCGGCTGTAGGTATCGCCGGTCAGGCTGGAGGCACAACCGCCGAGGGTCAGACTCAGGGCCACGAGGGAAGCGGTGATCAGTTTGGAATTACGCATCGAGACTCTCTCCGAATAGTGCGACAACCATTAGACCGTGCAGCCCGGCGTCTGTCACCCGCCGCGCGCCACGCCACACCTACCCGCAGAGTGTAGAGGGCGGGTGCGACATCGGGTCCGCTGTGCAGGCGACAAGCGCGGGCGCAGGATAGCTGCAGCCTCTCCCGGAAATTTCCACGATGGACTACTTCATAGTCGCGGTGACGACACTGGCCGGCCTGTACTTCCATGGCTGGCTCTACGTGCGCATCCGCCGCTGGATGGACCGCGACCTGGCGCTATCCATCGCCGCCGGCGATCCGGCCATGCAGGCCCACCTGCTGGAGAAACTGGCCGAGGCCAAGCGTCTGGGTGTGCGGCGCGGCCAGCTGGAAGACTGGCTGCACCAGGCGGCCCGGGACTACCTGCAGCGGCGCGACTAGCGGGCCAGGCGCCACAGCCGCGCCAGGTCGCAGGCGCGTGCCTGCAGCTCGGCGGCCGCGCCGGCCAGCGCCTGCTCCAGGCTCAGCGGCCCCGGCGCCAGGCTGAAGGCGGCGTCGATACCTGCCGCGTAGAGCGCCTGGTAGCCCTCGCCGAGGCTGCCGGCCAGGGCCAGCACCGGTACGCCGGCGGCCTTGGCGATGCGCGCCACGCCCACCGGGGTCTTGCCATGCAGGCTCTGCGAATCCAGGCGCCCTTCCCCGGTGATCACCAGGTCGGCGCCCTGCACCGCCGCGGCCAGGCCGGACAGCTCGGCGACCAGCTCGATGCCGGGCCGGAAGCGCGCCTTGAGCAGGGCCCGCGCGGCGAAACCGAGGCCGCCGGCGGCGCCGACACCGGGAAACTGCGCATGATCCTCGCCGAGGATGGCGGCCATTACCCGCGCATAGTGCGCCAGGGCGGCGTCCAGCGCCTCGACCTGCGCGGGGCTGGCGCCCTTCTGCGGGCCGAACACCCGCGAGGCGCCGCGCGGGCCGCACAGGGGATTGTCGACATCGGCGGCGACTTCCACCTGCACCCGCAGCAGACGCGGGTCCAGCCCGCGCAGGTCGATCTGCGCCAGCCGGGCCAGGGCCAGGCCGCCGGGGGCCAATTCCCGGCCCTCGACATCCAGCCAGCGCACGCCCAGGGCGCGCAGCAGGCCGGCACCGCCATCGTTGGTGGCGCTGCCGCCGAGGCCGAGGATGATGCGCGTGGCACCGGCATCCAGCGCCGCGCGGATCAGCTCGCCGGTACCGAAGCTGCAGGCGCGGGTGGCGTCGCGGCTATCCCGCGGCACCCAGTGCAGGCCGCTGGCGGCGGCCATCTCCAGCACCGCGGTG
Organism: Aquipseudomonas alcaligenes; assembly: GCF_003205495.1. Taxonomy (GTDB): domain Bacteria; phylum Pseudomonadota; class Gammaproteobacteria; order Pseudomonadales; family Pseudomonadaceae; genus Aquipseudomonas; species Aquipseudomonas alcaligenes_B. Next base: position 329,581 of record NZ_QJRX01000005.1, read on the forward strand.
CCCTCCCCCAGCCAGCCCCAGTGCGCCGTCACCGCTTCGCCCAGGGGGCCGCGCACGCGCAGCTCGCGGCGTTCGCCACCGCTGGCGGCCAGCACGGCATCCACCGTACCCTCGCCGCCATCGGCCATCGGCCGCAGGAGGATCTCGGCGTCGGCGAACACCTGGCGCCAGCCGGCGGCGATGGCTTCGGCCACCTGCGGGGCGGACAGACTCTCCTTGAAGGAGTCGGGGGCTATGACGATTTTCATGGCTACGACCTTGCGCGAGGAGCGTGGCGCCCGCAGGCGCCACGGCAATTACAGCAGAACCAGGCTGAGCAGCCAGACGGTGAGGATGCCGGCGATACCCTGGATCAGGGTGGCGACGGTCTGCGCGCGGTAGGCCACGGCCACCGGCATGCGGCTGAACTGGGTAACCACCCAGAAGAAGCTGTCGTTGGCATGCGACACGGTCATGGCGCCGGCGCCGATGGCCATCACGGTGAGCACGCGGCCCATCTCGCTGTCCAGGCCGAGCTGGGCGAGCATCGGCGCGACCAGCGCCGAGGTGGTGACCAGCGCCACGGTGGTCGAGCCCTGGGCGCTCTTCAGCGCAGCCGCCACCACGAAGGGCATGAACAGGCCGATGCCCAGCGCCGACAGGGTGCTGCCCAGGTAGTCGCCCAGCGGGGTGACCTTGAGCACCGCGCCGAAGGCGCCGCCGGCACCGGTGATCAGCAGGATCGGCGCGGCCGAGAGCAGGCCCTCGACCACGTGGTCGTGGAACTCCTTGCGCTTGTCGTCGCTCTTGAGCAGGCTGCAGGCCAGCGCCAGGCCCACCAGCAGGGCCACCACCGGCTGGCCGAGGAAGCTCAGCGCCGCGAGCATGAAGCCCTCGCCCAGCGGCTTGCTGGGGAATACCGCGATCGAGCCCAGGCAGATCAGCAGGATCGGCACGAAGATCGGCGCGAAGGCCTGGAAGGCACTGGGCAGCTTGCCGTAGCGCGCCTTCAGTTCGGCGAAATCCTCGGCGGCCGGCAGCGGCAGGCCGTCGTCCTCCAGGGCGATGTCCTTGCCGATGAAGCGGTTGGCCCACCACATGCCGGCCAGGGCGGTGACCAGGGCCACCAGCAGGCCGACGGCAATGACCAGGCCGAGGCTGGCGTCCAGCCCCAGATTGCCGGCGGCGGCGATCGGCCCCGGGGTGGGCGGCACGAAGGTGTGGGTGGCGTACAGGCCGGTGGCCAGGGCCACGCTCATGGCCACCACCGAGACCTTCATGCGCGCGGCCAGGGCGTTCTTCAGCGAGTTGAGGATGACGTAGCCGGAGTCGCAGAACACCGGGATCGACACTAGGTAGCCGATGATCGACATAGTCAGGGTCGGGAAGCGCTCGCCGAGCAGGCGGATCACCGTCTCGGCCATGGTGATGGCGGCGCCGCTGCGCTCGAGGATCACCCCGATGATGGTGCCGAGCACGATGACGATGCCGATGTAGCCGAGGATGCCGCCGAAGCCGCTGGTGATGGTCTTGACGATTTCTGCGCTGGGCAGCTGGTAGGCGAAGCCGGCGACGAAGGCCGCGGCGAGCAGGGCCAGGAAGGGATGCAGCTTGAGACGGGTGGTGGACAGCACGATGAACGCGATCAGCGCCACCAGGATCAGGACCAGGAGCATGGCCGATTCCTCATTGTTGTTGTTAGGTGTGGCGGCATTGTGGCCCAGCCCGGGGGGCCGACACCCTATGCGCCAGCACCAAGCGAAGGCCCTTACAACCCAAGGCTTTTGTGCAGGCGCACAACTCAGTCCTCCAGCAACTCCAGGCCGAGGGTGAACAGCAGGCGCTGGTCGCGGCGCGCCAGGTCCAGCCCGCTCAGCTCGGCGATGCGCTCCAGGCGGTAGCGCAGGGTGTTGCGGTGGATGCCCAGGGCCTCGGCGCAGGCCTGCGGGTGGCCGTCGTGGCGACACCAGGCCGCCAGGGTCTGGCGCAGCTGGCCGCTGGCATCCTGCGCCAGCACCCGGCGCAGCGGCGCCAGCCAGCGCTGCAGCGACCAGCTGTGGCGCTGGCCGTGCAGCAGCGCCTGCAGGCGATGCTCCTCCAGTCGCAGCAGGCGCTGCTGCGGCTTGTGGAGCTGGGCATAGGCCAGCAGCTCGCGCAGGGCCAGGGCCGCCTCGCGCAGGTCGGCCAGGCCGTCCAGAGCGTCGCTGAGCAGCAGGCGGCGCACGCCCCAGCCACGCCCATCGGCCTGCTGCAGCCAGGACGCATCGTCGCGCCCGGATTGCCAGGGGCGGCCGAGCAGGAGCAGACGCGCGGCCAGCGGCCCGCACTGCTCGCCCTTGCCGGCCAGGGCGGCGAGCAGGCGCGCCGGGTCGCCCTGCTCGTCCAGTTCCAGCAGCACCAGCTGGCGCGGCCAGCCGAGCTGCAGGCCGATGCGCTCGGCTTCGGCGGCCAGCTGGGCGATCGGCACCTCGCGCTCCAGCAGCTGGCGCAGCCAGGCCTCCAGCTGGTGGCGCTGCCAGTGCCGCTCGGCCTGCAGCTGGCGCTGCTCGACCAGCATCTCGGCGGCCATGCGCACCAGCTCGGCGTAGGGGCGCACGGTCTCCGGCTGGCCGGTGATGCCGAGCACGCCGATCAGCTGTTCGGCGTGGAACAGCGGCAGGTTGACTCCGGGGCGTACGCCACGCAGGCAGGCGGCGGCCTGCTCGTCGATCTCCACCACCCGGCGGTTGGCCAGCACCAGCTGCGCACCCTCGTGGCGGGTGTGCAGGCGCTGCGGGTCGCCGCTGCCGATGATCATGCCCTGGGCATCCATGACATTGATGTTGTGCGGCAGGATGGCCATGGCGCGGTCGACTATGTGCTGCGCCAGGGTGGAGTCGAGTTCGAGCATGGAGCGGGCCTCCGCGGAAGGAGGCCCGAGTTTAGGGTGCCAGGCGCTCGCGCTGCCAGCCACTATCCAGCAGGCGGTAGTTGAGGCGGTCGTGCAGGCGGCTGGGGCGGCCCTGCCAGAACTCGATGCGTTCGGCCAGCAGGCGATAGCCGCCCCAGTGCGGCGGGCACTCCGGCGCGTGATCGAGGAAGCGCCGCTCGGTCTCGGCGAGCAGCGCCTGCAGCTCCTCGCGCCCGGCGATCACCCGGCTCTGCGGCGAGGCCCAGGCGCCCAGGCGGCTGCCCAACGGGCGCACCTGGAAATAGGCGTCGGACTCCTCGGCGGAGACCCTCTCCACCCGCCCCTCGATGCGCACCTGGCGCTCCAGGCTGGGCCAGAAGAAGGTCATGGCGGCGAAGGGACGCGCCGCCAGCTGCCGGCCCTTGGCGCTGTCGTAGTTGCTGAAGAAGGTGAAGCCGCGCTCGTCCAGGCCCTTGAGCAGCAGCACCCGGCAGTGCGGGCGGCCGTCCTCGTCGACCGTGGCCAGGGTCATGGCGTTGGGCTCCACCGGTGGTTGCTCGGTTCTCACCGCGTCGTCGAACCAGCGACGGAACAGGCTGAAGGGCTCGGCCGGGGCCTGCTCTTCGCTGAGACCGTCGCGGGTGTAGTCGCGCCGCATATCGGCGAGGGTCGGGGGGAGGCCCGGTGGGGTAGGCTCACCCGGGCTGCGCTTATCGACCATACTGCTGTCCTCGGAAGATGTCAGGCGCAGAGCTTACTGCGCCTTTTCCTTCTTCTTTTGATCTGCGGCAACCTGGGCCACCGGCAGGGCCGGTGCGGCGGCCGGCTGGCTGTACTTGGCCAGCAGGGCGACCAGGGTCGGCTTGGGCGTCAGGACGATTTCCACCCGGCGATTCAGCGCACGGCCGGCGGCGCTGTCGTTGGCCGCGCGCGGCATGTCCGGGCCGACGCCCTTGAGCAGCAGGCGGTCGCGCTGCAGGCCGCTGAGGCGGAAGATCGAGGCCACGGCCTTGGCGCGATCCTCGCTGAGCTTGAAGTTGCTGTCCAGCTGGCCGCGGCTGTCGGCATGGCCGAGGATCAGCACGCCGGTGCGCGGGTCCTTCTCGAGGATCTTGGCCACCTTGGTGAAGGGGCCGAGCACCGCCGGCATCAGCATGCTCGGGCGATCCGGATTGAACGAGCTGTCCACCGGCGCGGTCACCACCAGCACGTTCTCGCGGCGCTCCAGCTCCATCTTGCTGCCGGACAGCGCCGATTTCAGGCGCGGCTCGTACTCGTCCAGCCAGGCATCGGTGAGCTGGTGGTCGATCTTCGGCGGCGCCTTCTTCACCGCCACCGGCTTCTCCTCGCCGCCGAATGACCACCAGCTGGAGCCGCCGTCGGACTTGTCGGAGGAACCGGCGCAGGCGGCGAGGCTCAGGCAGCACAGCAGGACGAGGGAGTTCTTATGCATGGTCGATCTTCCACAAAACGGGTTCATAGGCACTGGCCCAGCGCACGCGCCAGCTTCTGCGCACGCGGGTCCATCAAAACATAGGAGCCGAGGCTGTTGGTGACGAAGCCGAAGGCGACCTCGCGCTCGGGATCGGCGAAGCCCACCGAACCGCCGGCGCCGGGGTGACCGAAGGCCTTGCGGCCGAGGCCATAGGTGGCATTGGCCACCTGCGGCTGGTCGAGCATGCAGCCGAGACCCAGACGGGTCGACGTCAGCAGGGTACGGTCCTCGCCGCAGGCATGCTCGCGGGTCATCTCGCCCAGCATTTCTGCCTCCAGCAGGCGCCCATCGAGCAGCGCGGCGTAGAAACCGGCCAGGGCACGGGCATTGCCGTGGCCGTTGGCCGCCGGTTGCTGCATGCGGCGCCATTCCGGCTTGTTGGTACTGGTGAGGATAGACGGCGGATTGGTGAAGGCGCGGGTGCTCAACGCCTCCGGCTCGCTCATCATGCACTTGAGCAGGCGCTGCGCGGCGGCGTCACCGAGGTCGCCCTTCTTGCGGGCGATATGGGCGACGCGGGGAAACTCCTGCTCGGCCAGGCCGACATGGAAGTCCAGGCCCAGCGGCTGGGCGATGCGCGCGACTATGGACTCGCCCGGGCCGCGCCCGTCGACCCGGCGCAGCAGCTCGCCGACCAGCCAGCCGTAGGTGATGGGGCTGTAGCCGTGGGCCTCGCCGGGCGTCCACCAGGGGCGCTCGGCAGCCAGGGCGGTGGTCATCTGTTGCCAGTCGTAGAGCGCCTCGGCCGGCAACAGCTGGCGCAGCGCCGGCAGGCCGGCACGGTGGCTGAGCAGCTGACGCAGGGTCACGCGCTCCTTGCCGGCGGCGGCGAACTCCGGCCACAAGCGCGCCACCGGGGCGTCCAGCTCCAGCCGGCCCTGCTCCACCAGCTGCAGCGCCGCCACCGCGGCGAAGGTCTTGGTGCAGGAAAACAGGTTGAGGATGGTGTCGCTGTGCCAGGCCTCGGCGCCATCCTTGTCGGCGCTGCCGGCCCAGATATCGATGACGGTTTCGCCGCCGATCTGCACGCACAGCGCGGCGCCGCGTTCCTGGGGATCTTCGAACAGCTCGGCGAATGCCTCCCTGAGCGGTTCGAAGCGCAGGTCGTAGTAGCCCTGGATCTGCAACTGGTACTCCTCGGTCAATGGCCGGCATTGTTCCAGCCTGAACCGCTCCTGTGAATCCTGGCCCTTTGCCCAACTCGTCTCGTCAGACCAACGGCATGTGCGCCCGCATCAGGGCCTGTTCGGCGCCAGCAGCCGTGCCGGCACCCCCAGGTTGGCCTTGCGCACCGCCGTGACGAAGCCCTGCCAGGGCCGGTCGGTGATCGCCACCAGGCCGAAGTGGCCGTTCTCGCCATCGAGCAGGCGGCCGCTCACCGGCTGGTCGAGGTACTGGAACCAGTGCACGCCGACGATGCTCGGCTCCTCCAGAGCCTTGGCCAGGAAGTGGGCGTAGGCCGGGCCACGCTCCTCCTCCTTGTAGGTCTCGACCACGCCGCCCCAGAACGGGCCGCGGTCGCGCGAGCCGAAATGGAACTCGCTGACCAGCAGCGGCTTGTCCAGCGCGCGCAGCGCGGCGAAGTCGTAGCCGTGCTGCGGCTCCCTGACATAGAAGTTGAAGCTGAGCACGTCGCAGTACTGGGCGCAGGCGGCGATGGCCTCCGGGGTGGCGACGGCGAAGCGGCCGCCGAGCAGCAGGTGGTTGGGGGCATGCCACTTCAGCGAGTCGGCGATGGTCTTGAAATAGGTGTCGGCGAACAGGCGCTGGAAGTTCTGCAGGTCCTTCTCGATCTGCGGGAACTCGGCACTCGGCAGCGGCGGCTCGAACCCCGGGTCCTCCATCAGTTCCCAGGCCTTGAGCTCGATGCCCCAGGCCTTGGACAGGCCGTTCTGGTTGCGATACTTGTCGCGCAGCTGCTTGAGGAAGGCACGTTTGGCCGGCACGTCGGTGGTCAGGCGCAGGGTGCCGTAGGCCAGGGCGTAGCGCGATTTCGGATCGTCGCCGGGGGCGGCCCAGGCCAGCTCGTTGTCGGCGAAGAAGCCGAGCAGCCAGGGGTCGTCGCGGCGGTCACGGGTGGCGATGGCGATGGCGCGCTCGGCGGCCATGGCGAAGCGCGGGTCGAAGGGGTCGGGCATGCCGCCCCACCAGTCGTGGCCAGTGCTGATGGTGGCGTAGTCGCCGGAAATCGCCAGCGGGATGCTGTAGGGCAGGCGCTTGGCGGCGCCCAGGGTGTCGTCGCTCCAGTTGCCCAGGCTGTTGAAGCCCCAGGCCTGCAGGCGGTCGAGGGCATGCTGGGTCCAGCGTTCGGCATCGAAGCCGGGCGGCGGACAGGGCGCCAGCTCGGCCGGGGCCGGGGTGGCCGCCAGCGGCGGCTGCACGGTCGGGCACGGCTGGGCGTAGCTGCGCTGCAGGTTGGCGCGGTAGAAGTCGTACCAGCGCCCATGGGCGAAGGCGCGGCCGCGGTTGGCGCCGCTGTCGCTGCGGCTGTCGCGCCGACCGTAGTAGGCGGCCAGCGGCTCGCCGTCCTTGGGCAGCGCGGCGAACATGCTCTCGCGGCCCTCCACGTAGGTCTGGCTCTGCCAGGCACTGACCGCGTTGACGCCGAGCGAGTAGAAGGGGTTGCCCTCCGGTGTCACCAGGTACCAGCGGCCATCGCGCTTCTCGGTACGGAAGAAACCCTTGGCCTCGAAAGTGGGGCCGCCCAGCCAGCCGCCGAAGCGGTCCTGCTGCGGACGCTCGGCCAGCCAGGCCTTGAGCTGCTCGCGCTCGCGGGCGGCGCCATCGCGCAGCTGCTGCTCGTTGCGCACCTTCTCCGGCCACTGGCCACGGCTGTACTGCCCGTATGCGTCGACGATGCCGGTGTAGGCCGCCTGTTGCGCGGCAGTGCCGGCCTGCACGCCGAATCGGCCGAGCAGGATGCTCTGCGGCACATCCGGACGCTGCATGCTGAGGGTCACCGCGCTGACCTGGGCGAGGTTCAGCTCACCCTCCACGGTTTCCGCCAGCAGCACGCGCTGGCCTTCCAGGTTCAGCGGCATGGGCGCGCCGGCGCGCATGCCGAGGGCCCTGGGCGAGGTGGCCGCCAGCGGCACCAGCAGGGTCTGCGCCGGGCCGGCCGGCAAGGCGATGCGGCTGCTCAGCACCTTGCCGTCGCGGCTTTCGATGCGCACCTCGAGGGTGATCGCCCAGTCCATGGCGTTCTGCAGGCGCAGGCTCATGGCGGCGGCCTGCGACCAGTCCCAGTCGCCGCTCTGCGGGCTCAGGCGCAGGCTGGGGCGCTCGGCGGCGGTGAAGGTGAAGCGGCGCAGCACCTCGCCTTCGGCGGTGGGCTCGGCGGTCAGCTCGGGGAAGCTGGCGGCCTGGCTGTCGACCTTTACCACGTCGGTGGGCTTGATGAAGCTGAACAGGGTCTGCTGGCCCTGGGGCGCGGCCACCAGGGGCGCGGCCATACCGAGGGCGAGTACGAGGGTCAGGGAACGGCAAATCATCGAACATGCACTCCGGAAGATGCCCAAGTAGACACCAGGCGGGGCGGCTGATGCCAGTCCGCCGGCTCTATCCCGAACTTGTCAGGCGATCTCGCGGCGAAACGGCGGCAGCGCGTTGAGGATCGCCTTGCCATAGCGCTGGGTCACCACGCGGCGATCCAGCAGAGTGATGGTGCCGCGGTCGGCCTCGGTACGCAGCAGGCGGCCGCAGGCCTGGATCAGGCGCAGCGAGGCATCGGGCACGGCGATCTCCATGAACGGATTGCCGCCGCGCGCCTCGATCCACTCGGCCAGCGCCGCCTCCACCGGGTCGTCCGGCACGGCGAAGGGAATCTTGGCGATCACCACGTGCTCGCAGTAGGCACCGGGCAGGTCGACACCCTCGGCGAAGCTGGCCAGGCCGAACAGCACGCTCTGCTCGCCGTCGTCGACCCGTGCCTTGTGCTTGTTCAGGGTCTCCTGCTTGGACAGGTTGCCCTGGATCAGCACTCGCTTGCGCCAGTCGCGGTCGAGGCCGTCGAACACGTCCTGCATCTGCTTGCGCGAGGAGAACAGCACCAGGGTGCCGCGGGCGTCCTGCACCAGCTGCGGCAGGTCGCGAATGATGGCGGCGGTGTGCGCGGCGGCATCACGCGGGTCGGCCTTGAGGTCCGGCACCCGCAACAGGCCGGCCTCGGCGTGGTGGAACGGGCTGGGCACCACGGCGGTGACGGCCGCCTTGGGCAGGCCGGAGCGCATGCGAAAGCGGTCGAAGGTGCCCAGCGCGGTCAGGGTGGCCGAAGTCACCAGGGCGCCGTAGGCGACATTCCACAGATTGCGGCGCAACGTTTCCGCGGCCAGGATCGGGCTGGCGTTGACCTCGATGTCGAAGGCCGCGCCGCTCTCGGCCAGGGTCAGCCAGCGCGCCATCGGCGGGCTGTCCTGCGGGTCCTCGACGGTAAAGGCGGTCCACAGCTCCCAGTTGCCCTGGGCGCGGGACAGCAGGCTGCCGAACAGCGGGTACCACTCCTCCGCCTGGTGACTGGCGAGGCCGATACTGCTGCCCTCGTCGTCCATCGCCTGCTTGAGCAGCTCGGTGAGGCGGGTGAAGACGTCAGTGAGCCTGGCGAAGCCTTTCTTCAGCTCGATGCCCAGCTCGCGCAGATGCTCCGGCACCAGGCCGCCCTCGAAGCGATGGCGCGGCCGCTCGCGCCCCTCCATGTCCTCGCCGGCGCGGAAATCGGCCAGCTGTTCGCAGGCACTGAACATGAACTGCTGCTGGGTGCGCAGTTCGCGCGCCTGCTCGGGCACCTGCTCGATCAGCCGACCGAGGTCGCCGGGCAACGGATGCTGGGCCAGCAGCTTGGTCAGGTTCTTCTCCACCTGGCCGAGCCAGTCGGCGGTGCTGCGCAGGCGGGTGAAGTGGGCGAAGTGGCCGATGGCCTTGTCCGGCAGGTGATGTCCCTCGTCGAACACGTAGATGGTCTCGCGCGGGTCCGGCAGCACGGCGCCGCCGCCCAGGGCCAGGTCGGCCAGGACCATGTCGTGGTTGGTGACGATGACATCGACCTTGGTCATGCCCTCGCGCGCCTTGTAGAAGGCGCACTGCTGGAAATTAGGACAGTGGCGGTTGGTGCACTGGCTGTGGTCGGTGGTCAGGGTGCTCCAGAGCTGGTCCTCCAGCTCCTCGGGCCAGCTGTCGCGGTCGCCGTCCCAGCGGTTGCCGGCGAGTTTCTCGATCATCTTGCTGTAGAGCTTCTGGCTCTGCTCGTCGACGTCGATGCGGAAGCCTTCCTCCTCGAACATCTGCGCCGTGGCGCTCTGTGCCTGGCCTTCCTGCAGCAGCATGTCCAGCTTGGACAGGCACAGGTAGCGGCCACGGCCCTTGGCCAGGGCGAAGCTGAACTGCAGGCCGGCGTTGCGCATCAGGTCCGGCAGGTCCTTGTGGACGATTTGCTCCTGCAGCGCCACGGTCGCGGTGGCGATCACCAGGCGCTTGCCGGCGGCCTTGGCCGCGGGAATGGCGGCCAGGCTATAGGCCACTGTCTTGCCGGTACCGGTGCCCGCCTCCACCGCCACCACCGCCGGCTCGCCGTCGCGCTGGCCTTCGTCGTTGGTCTTGATCGCGCCGAGCACCTTGGCCACTTCGGCAATCATCAGGCGCTGGCCATAGCGGGCCTTGAGGCCCTTGGCTTCGAGGAAACGGCTGTAGGCGCCCTGGATCTGGGACTTGAGTTCGGAACTGAGCATGGGCGCGAAAGGCTGGATAAATTTTCAGTAGTTTACCGATAGGTTATGCTCGCGCGCCATCGTTAACCGGAGTCTGCCGATGACTGTCTTTTCCGCCCTGTATGCCGTGCATGTGCTGGCCGCCCTGGTCTGGGTCGGCGGCATGTTCTTCGCCTGGATGATCCTGCGCCCGGCCGCCGTGGCCAAGCTGCAGGCGCCCGAGCGCCTGAGCCTGTGGCTGGAGGTTTTCCAGCGCTTCTTCCTGTGGGTATGGATCGCCGTGCTGGCACTGCCGATTACCGGCATGGGCATGCTGCACCTGCGCTTCGCCGGCTTCGAGACCGCGCCGCGCTACGTGCAGGTGATGATGGGCCTGTACCTGGTGATGCTCGCGCTGTTCCTGCGCGTACGCTTCCTGCAACTGCCGCTGCTGCGCCAGGCGGTGCAAGCGCAGGACTGGCCAGCCGGTGGCCAGGCGCTCGGGCGCATCCGTCGCCTGGTCGGCAGCAACCTGCTGGTGGGCCTGGCCCTGATGCTCATCGCCGCAGCCCGCCCGGCCTTCTGATGCGGGCGAATCTGCTCCCGCACCTTCCTGAGAAGGCACGGGAGCAGGCCACCGCCAGAAGCGCTATTGCGCAGGTTGCGCCTCGACTGACGCCTCGACACGACGGTTGACTGCACGCCCCTCGTCGGTGCCATTGTCAGCCACCGGGCGAGACTCGCCGTACCCCACCGACGAAATCCTGTCAGCCGCCACACCATACTGATTGACCAGTACGTCGCGCACGGCATTGGCACGGCGCTCGGACAGGCCCTGGTTGTAGGCATCGGAGCCGACGGAATCGGTGTGACCTTCCACCGTGGTGCTGGTCTGCGGATATTGGCTCATGAAGTCGGCCAGGGCCTTGATGTCAGCCTGGCTTTCTTCCTTGACCACCGACTTGTTGAAGTCGAACTTGACATCCAGTTCGACCCGCACCGGATCGCTGACCTCGACCACAGGCTCAGCGGCAGGCGCATCGTCCGGATAGACCGGCAACGGGCAGCCATTGTGACGAACGGGAGTATTGGGTGGGGTATCCGGACAACGGTCGCGGCGATCGAACACACCATCGCCATCCTGGTCGCCGTCCTGGGCATAACAGATCAGAGTTCCGATGACCGCACCGGCCACGGCACCTCCAGCTGCCCAGGTAGAACTTTCGATTGCGCCAAGACCGCCTCCGGCCAGGCCGCCAATCGCTGTACAAATGGGCCAGTTCCCTTGGTTTAGCGGCGCATCTCCCGTACTGGAAGTCGTGACGCAACCAGAAAGAACACTGCTGACCAAGAGAAGGGGTAATGCAGCCCTTGAGAGTCTTGTTCTCATGGCGGTGATCTCCTGTGTCACCGGTTGAATACCGGTAACACAGGAGTAAAGACCGCTCCCCCAAAGTGTACAAGCCAACCCCGGTGGGCGACCGCAGAGTTTTCGGCGGTCGCCATGCCGGGGAGAGCCGTCTTAGGGGCGTGCCTCGACTTCGGCTTCAACGCGACGGTTGATGGCGCGGCCTTCGGCAGTGGCGTTATCGGCCACCGGGCGGGTCTCGCCATAGCCGACCGAGCTGACGCGATCGCCGCCTACGCCGTACTGGTTGACCAGCACGTCACGCACGGCATTGGCACGGCGCTCGGACAGGCCCTGGTTGTAGGCGTCGGTGCCGACGGAGTCGGTGTGACCTTCAACCACGGTGGTGGTCTGCGGGTACTGGCTCATGAAGTCGGCCAGGGCCTTGATGTCGCCCTCGCTTTCGGGCTTCACGGCAGCCTTGTCGAAGTCGAACTTGACGTCCAGCTCGACGCGGACCGGCTCGGCCGGCTCCGGAGTCGGGGCCGGCTCGGCCACTTCCTCGACGACAGCAACCTGCTCCTCGGCACCATGTACCCAGCAGTAGGCTGCGGCCATGCCGGCACCCAGCAGGGCACCGCCACCTGCCCATTCGGCACTCTCGATCGCACCCAGCGCAGCACCGGTCACACCGCCAACGGCGGCGCAAGTCGGCCAATCGGTCTTCTGGATACCAGCACAGCCGGTCAGCAGGCCGCTTGCCAGGATCAGGGGTACAGCTTTCCTTGTGATACTCATCTTCTTAGGTCTCCTGTAGGGAATCGGCACACAACCGACAGCAAAGAAGTAAAGATGGCTTCCTTACTATCCGCCAGTTATAGGCAGTTTCCATACCAAGGTCCATAGGCCAATCACGCGGAGCGCGATAGTCTTGGCATTCGCACTCGGGATTTCTGCCTATGACCCTTGCATTTTCCTCCCGCACCCCGCAGCAGGCACTGGCCGCCCTGCTCGATCACCACGCCCCGCAGCGCCTGCTGCTGGTCGGCGCCAGCCAGCCGCCGGCGCTCGGCGCCTTCCAGCAGGCCCACCCGGACGCCCTGCTGGCCCAGGCGCCGGCCGGTCCCTTACCGGCGGAACTGGCCTCGCAGCGTTACGATCTGGCCCTGGTGGTGGACTGCCTGGAGCATCTGCCCAAGCGCACGGCCCTGGAGCTGCTGGGTGGCATCCGCAACCTCAATGCCAGCCGCCTGGCGGTGCTGGTCGACCTGGCTGCCTGCAACTGGCAGGAAACCGACTTCTTCGCCCTGGCCCTGCAGGCCAGCGAGCGCTTCCGGCGCGAGGGGCAGACGCTGACCCTGTTCACCTACGATCTGCGCGACTACAAGCAGGTGCCCGACTGGCTCAATGCCAAGTTCTGGGCCAACCCGGAAAACTTCGGCAAGTACTGGTGGTGACTGCATGAGCCAAGCCTGTCCCTGCGGCAGCGGTAGCGCGCTGGACGCCTGCTGCGGCCACTATCACCAGGGCACCGCCGCCCCCAGCGCCGAGCACCTGATGCGCTCGCGCTACAGCGCCTATGCGCTGGGCCTGATCGACTACCTGGTGGCCACCACCCTGCCCGCCCAGCAGCCCGGCCTTGAGCGTGACAGCATGCGTGCCTGGAGCCTGGGCAGTACCTGGCTGGGACTGGAGGTGGAAGGCAGCGAGCTGATCGGCGCGCAGCCCGAGCATGCCTTCGTCACCTTCACTGCGCGCTGGCACGACGGCAGCGGCGAGCACAGCCATCGCGAGCGCTCGGCCTTCGTCCAGCGCGATGGCCGCTGGTACTTCCTCGACCCCACGGTGCCCCTCAAGGCAGGGCGCAACGACCCCTGCCCCTGCGGCAGCGGGCAGAAGTTCAAGAAGTGCTGCGCGAGCTATCTGAGCTAGGAAAACTCTGCTTCATTTGTTGACCAGAACCCGGCAGGCGGCCGGGTCCGACAAGGAGAAGCAGATGCACAAGCACAGTGGAACCGCGGCCGCCCTGGCCGCCCTGCTATGGGTCGGTGCCGTCCAGGCCGATGATGTCCGGGTCGAACTGGGCAGTAGCGAGCGGGTCACCCGCCTGTTCGCCTTCCCCAACAACTGCAGCGTGATCTGTTACCGCGACTGGACCCTGGAACAGACCGCCGAGCACTACCTGGGGCAGAGCCTGCAACGCGACGGTTACGCCGCCGCCACGGTCAAGGTCAGCCGCGACGGCGACATGCTCAACGCCAGCTTCAGCGGCGTCCCCAGCGACTACGGCACGCCGCTGACCAACCTGCTGAACGCCGGCGACCTGGCCTTCGCGGGCGCCGACAAGCTCAACGGCGACGGCAAGTGGCAGTACAGCTGGTACTTCTTCCTGCCCCTGGGCATGGCCCTGGACAACCGCAAGAGCGTGGAACTGCTGCATTTTCCACCGGATTATTCGCTGACCCAGGTCCAGGACTACCTGGAGTCCAAGACCACCGACCGCTGGGCCGCACTGCTCAGCGTGAACGGCGTGGCGGCGGCGCAGACACCGGCCTACCAGACCATCATCGACATCGCCCCGATCGCCGCACCAGCCAGCGCCGGCGGCGACCTGGAGGGCGTCTACGACTACTTCACCGACTACCAGAAGACCATGGTCGCCCAGCTCACCGCAGGCGATGGCACCGCGCTGCCGATGGTCGCCTTCGGTGGCCCGGTGCGCACCTGGGTCAACAAGACCTACGACGCCAATATCGGCGTGCTGGGCCTGGACACGATCAGCCCGGCGCCGGGTCAGAACGTGCCGGTACTGGGCTCCAACCACCCGAGCTATATCTGGTACGCGGCCGACCCGGAGAACTATGGCGGCGACCAGGCCAAGGCCGACGCCGCCGGGCTCAAGGTGATGGGCCAGGACATCAGCGCCGCCTGCTGGCAGGCCGGCATGGGCCAGAACCCCAGCGCCGACCCGCAGCAGACCCTGAATGCCTGCACGCAGAAGTGGCAGGTCACCGACCAGGTGCAGACCTGCGAGCTGTTCTACACCTCGATCCGCAACCTGCCCCCCGAGCAGGCACAAGCCAAGTGCAGCACCAGCGAGAGCTGACGCCAGACGCAACGAGGCCCGCAGATGCGGGCCTCGGGCTTATTCCTGCAGTTTGAGGTGCGAGGTGTCCGGCGGCGGTGCAGCCGGCGCCGCCTTGGCCTGGCCCATGTCGCTGCCCACCGGCGCCAGGCTGAACTGCGACAGGTCCACCTTCGGCGCCTGGGCCTCGGGCTTGGCATCCTGCAGGTCGGCACCGACCGGGGCGATGCCGAAGTCCGGCGCCTCGACGTCGCTGAAGGCCGCCATGTATTCGTCACGCGGAATCACCCGCGCCGCGCTCCCGCCCTTCACCGGCGCGGCAGCCACTGTGGCGGCGGCCGGTGCCACCGGGGCCGGCGCAGCAGCCGGCGGCGGAGCCATCTCCACCTCCTCGACATCCAGCGCCTGCACTATGGCCAGGGCGCCGGCCCGCTCCATGGTCGCACGGTACTTCTCGGCACCGGCGGCATCCAGCCCGCTCTTGATCACGATGCGCCGCCCGGAGAACAGCAGAGCGATGCGCTGGGCATCGGCCTGGAACAGCCGCGCCAGGTTCGCCTTCACCTGCTCCAGCGGCGCACCCGGCACCACCTGCCCGGCAAAAGCGATCTCGTAGAGGCTCATGGTCACACTCCTGTCCAATTCGGCCACCAGTATGGCGCAGTTTTTTTCCGCAAACAGCTCTGGCACCCAAGCAGGCGCTTGTTACACTGGCCCGGTCCTCGGAGAGATATGATGTTTTCTCAGGTGCGAACCACCATCACCTGCCTGTTCCTGCTGCTGGCACTGCCCGGTTGCTCCAGCTGGTTCGGCGATGCCTTCATCGAGCCGGAAGTGCGCCTGGTCAAGGTCGACGTGATCAAGGCCAAGCTGCTCGAACAGCAGTTCTCCCTGCGTTTTCGCATCGACAATCCCAACGCCGCCGAGCTGCCCATACGTCGTCTGAGCTACGCCGTGCAGCTCAACGGCACGCCCCTGGCCGAGGGCGAATCGAGCCAGTGGTTCAACGTGCCGGCCCGCGGCCACCACGAGTTCGAGGTGCCGGTGCGCACCAACTTGTGGCGCCACCTCAAGGGTATCGTCAAGGCCCTGGAAGATCCCGGCCGGCCCATCCGCTACAGCCTGCGCGGCGAGGTTAAGACCGGCCTGCTGTTCGGCCGCAGCGTGCATCTGCAGCGCAATGGCGAGATAATTCCCGGCGATCATATTCCGGAGTGAGCCTCATGACTCAGCAACCCCACGTCCATGGCCCCGACTGCAACCACGACCACGATCACCACCACGATGACGGTCACGTGCACGGCCCGCACTGCAACCATCACCATCAGGAGCCGGTACGCAACCCGCTGAAGGAAGTCGGGCGCAACGACCCCTGCCCCTGTGGTAGCCAGAAGAAGTTCAAGAAGTGCCACGGCGCCTGACCTGAATGCCTCCGCCGGCAGGGCCCAGCCCCTGCCGCGCCCCTACTCCCCGGCGCATTCGCCCTCTACAATCCGCACCCATCATCCGTCTCCCTGCGCCAGGAGCCAGTCATGGGTTCGCGCTTTCTCCGCCTCACCGCCCTAGCCACCCTCGGCAGCACCCTGCTGCTCGGCGGCTGCCAGTCCTTCCTCGACAGCCGCTATGCCAGCAGCGTGCACCCGGACCAGGGCATCGTCCGCGTCCAGGGCCTGGCGCAGAGCGTGGTGGTACGGCGCAACCCGCTGGGCATGCCGCTGATCGAGACCACCACCTTCCACGACGCGCTGTTCGCCCTGGGCTATGTGCATGCCGCCGACCGCCTCAGCCAGATGGTCGGCATGCGCCTGCTGGCCGAGGGCCGCCTGGCCGAGATGAACGGCCCCGGCGTGCTGGAAATCGACCGCTTCATGCGTACGGTCAACCTGCGCGCGCAGGCCGAGGTGCTGTACAAGAACGCCTCGCCGCGCATCAAGAAGTTCTTCGAGGTCTACGCCCGCGGCGTCAATGCCTACCTGTTCCGCTACCGGGACAAGCTGCCGATGGACCTGGCCGAGAGCGGCTACCGCCCGGCCTACTGGAAACCGGAAGACTCGGTGCTGCTGTTCTGCCTGCTCAACTTCGGCCTGTCGGTCAACCTGCAGGAAGAGATCGCCGCCCTCAAGCTGGCGGACAAGGTCGGCGCCGACAAGCTGGCCTGGCTGCTGCCGAGCTACCCGGACGAACCACTGCCCTTCGACGAGGCCGAGAAGCTGCGCGGCCTGAGCCTGAGTGGCCAGATTCCGGGGCTGGCCGCGGTGAACGACGCCGCCGGCCAGGTCGCCGCGCTGAACATGCTCGGCGTCGCCGCTTCCAACAACTGGGCCATCGCCCCGCAGCACAGCCGCAGCGGCAAGAGCCTGCTGGCCAACGACACCCACCTGCCGCTGTCCATGCCCTCGGTGTGGAACTTCGTGCAGATCCGCTCGCCGAAATTCCAGGCCGCTGGCGTGTCCATCGCCGGGGTGCCGGCGGTGGTCGCCGGCTTCAACGGCAAGCTGGCCTGGGGCATGACCATGGTCATGGGCGACAACCAGGACCTGTTCCTGGAGAAGCTCAAGCGCGAGGGCGGCCGCCTCTACTACCAGGCCGACGGCAAGTGGCAGCCGGCCCGCGAGCGCCAGGAGACCTTCTTCATCAAGGGCCAGCGGCCGATCCGCGAAACCATCTGGGAAACCCGCCACGGCCCGCTGCTCAACTCCGCCCTGGGCGAGCGCAAGTCGCCCCTGCAGCCGCTGCCCTTCACCAGCGGCTACGGCCTGGCCCTGCGCAGCATCCAGGCCGAGAGGGACCGTTCGATCGACGCCTTCTTCGACCTGTCCCGCGCGCAGTCGGTGGAACAGGCCTTCGAGGCCACCCGCGAAGTGCGCGCCATGGCGCTGAACATCGTGTTCGCCGATGCCCAGCACATCGGCTGGCAGGTCACCGGCCGCTACCCCAACCGCAAGCAGGGCACCGGCCTGGTGCCCTCGCCAGGCTGGGACGGCGCCTACGACTGGGACGGCTACGCCGACCCCATGCTGCATCCCTACGACCAGGACCCCATGCAGGGCTGGCTGGGTACCGCCAACCACCGCACCGTGCCACGCGGCTATGGCATGCAGCTGTCCAACTCCTGGTTCTACCCCGAGCGTGCCGAGCGCATCGCGCAACTGGCCGGGGCCGGAAGGCACGACCAGAAGAGCATGATCGCCATGCAGTACGACCAGACCACGCCCTTCGCCGGCAAACTGCAGGCGATGTTCGATGCCCCGGGCATGGCCGAATCGCTGAAGCAGGCCATCACCGCCCTGCCCGCCCCGCAGCGCGCCAAGGCAGAGGAGGCGTACAAGCGCCTGATGGCCTTCGACGGGCGCATGACCGCCACCTCGGCCGATGCCGCGCTGTACAGCGCCTTCCTGCAGGAGAGCTCCAAGGCCACCTTCCTCGACGAACTGGGCCCGGACACCAGCCCGGCCTGGCAGGCCCTGGTGGATACCGCCAACAACAGCTACTCGGCCCAGGCCGACCACCTGCTGGGCCGCGACGACAGCCCGTTCTGGGACGATGTGCAGACCGCACAGAAGGAAGACAAGCCGGCGATCATGGCGCGCAGCCTGGCCAGCGCCGTCACCTACCTGGAAGCCAAGCTCGGCGCCAATCGCAGCGCCTGGCAGTGGGGCAAGCTGCACCAGTACCGCTGGACCAGCAACGCCACCAAGATGGCGCCCTACCTGAGCGCCAGCCAGCGCAGCGGCATCGAGTCGATCGGCAGCTACCTGGATCGCGGCCCCTACCCGGCCGGCGGCGACCACGGCACCCTCAACGTGGCCGCCTACGCGTGGGGCAACGACTTCGACGTGTGGCTGATCCCGGCCATGCGCATCGTCGTCGACTTCGGCCTGCCCGAGCCGATGATCGGGGTCAACAGCTCCGGCCAGTCCGGCAACCCGGCCAGCCGGCACTATGCCGATGGCATCGAGGCCTGGCTCAAGGGCGGCTACATGAGCTTCCCGTTCCAGAGCGGCAACATCGACCGGGTCTACGGCAGCAAGCGCCTGCTGCTGACCCCGGGCCGCTGATCCCGCGACCGGCTGTTCGATCTCGACGCGAGTAGCCGGTCGTTTTTAAGTACCGTCCGATCTATCAGTCGGCACGCCAATCCTTAAACAGTTTAAAAACAGCCCTTTACACTCGATTTGTCGCACTACACTTCAAATCGAGCGGCTAACCCCGCTCCCGGCGGGGCCTTTATTAGAACCAAGAACAGCTGCCAGGCACCTGGCCCCGCCGGCACCCTTCGCGAGGGCTCCATGGGAATTGCCGCCAGCGACCTCTGCCAGCATGTCATCCGCCCCACCCTGCTCTACCTGGGGCGCCACTCCGCCAGCGCCGAAACCCTGCTCCTGGGTGCCGCGGCCAGCCAGTCGGCGCTCGGCAGCGCCCTCGGCGACCCGCACGGCCATGGCCTCTACCACATCAGCGCGCAGCGCCATCGCCTGCTCTGGGACCAGCACCTGGCGCGCGACCCAGACCTGGCCAGCCTGGTGCGCGGCCTGGCCAGCCAGCACGCCTTCCTCGCCGCGCCGGAACTGGAGCTGGCGGTCAACCTGCGCTACGCCACGGCCATTGCCTGGCTGCTGGTGGAGGCCGAGCAGGCCGCCCTGCCGGCTGCCGACGACTTGCACGGCATGGCCCGTGTCTGGCGCCGGGTGTTCCAGCCGCATGGCCGGCTGCGCGACTACCTGCAGGCCTGGCAACACTGCGTGGTCGGCCACTACCACGCCGCCTGAAGCGCCACTTGTTGACCTATCAGTCAACTGCATGTGCATGATTTGATTAACGAATCTTCACGAAAAAGGCATTCCTGAGCGGTTGGCAAGCCCCGGCAAAAGGGGTAGCTTGCCGCCCTCGTTTTAGCTGTTCGTGAGCTTCCTAATGAAAAACCTCTGGTTGAAGACTTCCCTCGCGCTGGCCATCGGCGCGGTTTCCACTCACAGCCTGGGCAACGGAATTGCCATCAACGAACAGAGCGTCAGCGGCATGGGCACCTCCTTCGCCGGCCGCGCCTCGGCTGCGCAGGACGCCACCACCCTGTTCGGCAACCCGGCCGGCCTGAGCAAGCTGGAGCGCCCGGAAGTGGTCGGCGGCTTCGGCCTGGTCAAGGCCAACGTCGACATCGACGACTCCAGCGCCGAGACCCACAAGGGCGACATGGTTCCGCTGACCCCGGTGCCCTTCGCCTATTACGCCAGCCCGATCGACGAGCAATGGAGCTGGGGCCTGGGCCTGTACGTGCCCTACGGCCTGATCAGCGACTACGAGAAGAGCTTCGGCGGTCGCTACAAGGGCCTGTACAGCAAGGTGGAAGTGGTCACCCTGCAGCCGACCCTGAGCTACCGGATCAACGACCGCGTCTCCGTCGGCTTCGGCCCGACCTTCAACAAGATCAAGGGCAAGCTGACCAAGAACATCTACGACGGCGCCCTGGCCGGTCTCGGCGGCGCCGGCGACACCAAGATCAACATCAAGGGCGACGACACCGCCATCGGCTTCAACGCCGGCGTGCTGGTGGACGTCACCGAGCGCCTGGCCTGGGGCCTGACCTACCACTCCAAGGTCGACTACACCCTGGAAGGTCGCACCAAGGTGAGCGGCCTGGATGTCCCGCTGCTGGCCGCGGCGAACGGCGAGTACGACGCCACCCTGGACTTCACCACCCCGGAAAGCGTCGACACCTCGGTGACCTTCGAGCTGGACGAGCGCTGGACCCTGTACGCCGGCGCCACCTTCACCCGCTGGAGCCGCCTGCAGGAAATCGTGGTGGAAAACGAGGGCACCCCCACCCTGCCGCTGCTGGGCAACCGTTTCGCCAGCGTCAGCGAAGAGCTGAAATGGCAGGACACCTGGTCCTACGCCATCGGCGCCGCCTACCAGCTCAACCCGCAGTGGGTGCTGCGCACCGGCCTGGCCATCGACCCGTCGCCGGCCGAGAACCAGCACCGCACCGTGCGCATTCCGGTGGGCAACCGCAAGGTCTTCTCGGTAGGCGCCGGCTGGTCGCCGAATAGCGACCTGACCATCGACGTCGCCTACTCCTACCTGCGCGAAAGCAAGGCCTCGGTCAACCAGCCGGGCACCAGCCCCCTGGTCCCCGGCTACAGCGCCGAGTACAACAACAGCGCCCATGGCCTGGGCCTGCAGGCCACCTACCGTTTCTGACGGCAGGCAGCAAAAAGCCGGGCGATTGCCCGGCTTTTTCGTTTCCGCCCCATCCTCAGGGCTGCGCCAGGGCCTTCTCCACCGCGGCGATCAGGTCCTCGTCGTCCGGCTTGGTCAGGCTGGAGAAGCTGGCGACCACCTGGCCGTCGCGCCCCACCACGTACTTGTAGAAGTTCCAGCGCGGCGCACTGCTCTGCGCGGCCAGCTCGCGGAACAGCGGCACCGCGGCGTCGCCGCTGACCGGCTGCGGCTCGCTCATGGCGAAGGTCACGCCGTAGTTGATGTAGCACACCTGAGCCGTCTCTTCGCTGTTGTCAGCCTCCTGGCGGAAGTCGTCGGAAGGCACGCCGAGCACCTCCAGCCCCTGGCCCTTGTAGCGCTGGTAGAGCGCCTCCAGGCCCTTGAACTGCGGGGTGAAGCCGCAGCGGCTGGCGGTGTTGACCACCACCAGCGCCTTGCCGGCGAAGCGCTGGCACAGGTCGATGCTGTCCTTGCTGCGCAGTTGCTGCAACTGCCCCTGCTGCTTGAGCAGTGGCGGGCATTCCGCCGCCCACAGCGGCGCGGCGAACAGGGTAGCCAGGGTGCACAGGGCGATACGCGAGAGCATGGCGGCAGCCTCCAGAACGACGATGCTGCAAAGCTACTCGCCCGCCGCGCCAGCGGCAATCCTCAGCAAAGGCCCAAGCCCAGCTGCAGCAAGGCCAACCCACCGCGGCTCCAGCCCCACCAGGCCAGCGCCAGCAGCAGCGCGCCGGCCAGCGCCAGGCCGGCCAGCGCCGTGCGGCTCATGCCGCCCCCTCGGCGCGCAGGCGTGCCACCGGCTGCTCGCGCACCGGCCAGTTGAGGGCCGCGGCCAGCAGGCCGAGGAGGATGGAAATCTGCCAGACCAGCTCATAGCTGCCGGTGCGGTCGTACAGGTAGCCGCCCAGCCAGCCGCCGAGGAAAGCTCCCAGCTGGTGGAACAGGAAGACGATGCCGCCGAGCATGGACAGGTTGCGCACGCCGAACAGGGTGGCCACCGTGCCGTTGGTCAGCGGCACCGTGGACAGCCACAGCAGGCCCATGGCGATGCCGAAGGCATAGGCGCTCCACTGGCTCAGCGGCAGGTAGACGAAGGCCACTATCACCAGGCTGCGCGCCAGGTACAGGGCGCTGAGCAGGCGCGGCTTGGACAGGCGGCCGCCGAGCCAGCCGGCGATGTAGGTGCCGAAGATGTTGAACAGGCCGACCAGGGCCAGCACCGTGGTGCCGGTCAGCGCCGGCAGATGCTGGTCGACCAGGTAGGCCGGCAGGTGCACGCCGATGAATACCACCTGGAAGCCGCAGACGAAGAAACCCAGCGCCAGCAGGCAGAAGCCCGGATGGCCACAGGCCTCGCGCAGCGCCTCGCCCAGGCTCTGCGGCTGGGCCTGGGGCGCCTGCGCCGGCTCGCGCAGCATGAAGGCCAGCGGCAGGATCAGCGCCACCAGCAGGCCGAGCGCCA
The DNA here is from genome assembly GCF_003205495.1 of Aquipseudomonas alcaligenes. Classification (GTDB taxonomy): domain Bacteria; phylum Pseudomonadota; class Gammaproteobacteria; order Pseudomonadales; family Pseudomonadaceae; genus Aquipseudomonas; species Aquipseudomonas alcaligenes_B. The sequence continues at coordinate 351,737 of NZ_QJRX01000005.1, forward strand.
GCAGCGCGGCGGACCAGCCCAGCCAGCCGATCAGCCCCAGGCTGCCGGGCAGCATGGCGAACTGGCCGAAGGAGCCAGCGGCGGCGGCGATGCCCATCGCCATGCTGCGCTGCTCCACCGAGGCGGCGCGGCCGACCACGCCCAGCAGCACCGAGAAGGAAGTGCCGGACAGGCCGATGCCGATCAGCAGGCCGGCGCTCAGCGACAGCGACCAGGGCGAGTCGGCCAGGGCCATCAGCGCCAGGCCGGCGGCATACAGCAGGCCGCCGACCAGCACCACCCGGCGCGCGCCGAAGCGGTCGGCGATGGCCCCGGTGACCGGCTGGGCCAGGCCCCAGATCAGATTCTGCAGGGCGATGGCGAAGGCGAACACCTCGCGTCCCCAGCCGAACTCGCCACTCATCGGTGTGAGGAACAGGCCGAAGCCGTGGCGAATGCCCAGCGACAGGGCGAGGATCAGCGAGGCACCGAGCAGCACCCAGCCACTGGTGCGCCAGAGAGAATTCATAGAGCGTCCTTCCCACGGGCAGGCCCGCGGCGATGTCGGCGGTGGCGGCCCCTCGCCGACACCAGCCTCGCACTATGCGCCTGGCAAGCAGCCAGGCGGCAGTCACAGTTGCTCATTCAGTCGGCGGAACAGAAGGAAATCCGGCAGCGCCCCCTCTCCCGCTCAGCGGAGAGGGCCGCAGCCCGGATGCAATCCGGGAAGCAGGCAGCCCCGCCCCCGGATTGCATCCGGGCTACAACGGGAGAGGGTTAGGGAGAGGGCATAAACAGCCGCTTTCCCTCTCCCCCGCCCCTCTCGCACCAGTGGAAGAGGGATGAGAAGGCCCCAGCCTTCAGCGCAGCGCCAGCTCGTGGCGCACGCGCGGCGCCAGCAGCTCGCCCAGCACGGCCAGGGCACCGATGGCGCCGGCGATCCAGTACCAGCGGGCGATGGGGTCGAAGCCCAGCCAGCCGAGGGCGTGCAGGAACACCATGAGGATCAGCACCGGGCTGACGTAGCGCACCATGAACAGCCACAGGGCGTAGCCGGCCGGCGGCAGGCCCAGCTCGTCGCGCATGATCTCGCGGCGCAGGCAGTAGCCGGCCAGGATCACCATGAGAATGCCGCCCAGCGGCATCATCCAGCGCGAGGTCAGGTAGTCCAGGCCGTCGAACAGGGTGAAGCCGAACAGCTTCCACTCGGCGCCGACGTTGAAGGAGAACATCGCCAGCAGGCTGACCACCAGCAGCAGCGCGCCGGAGCCCAGCGCGCCCTTGGCCCGGCTGACGCCATGGCGCTCGTTGAGGTAGGCCGCCGTGGCCTCGAGCAGGGAGATCGCCGAGGTCAGCGCGGCAACCGAGACCATGGCGAAGAACAGCACGCCGAACAGGGTACCCAGCGGCATCTGCTGGAAGGCCAGCGGCAGGCTCATGAAGATCAGCCCCGGCCCGGCGCTCGGGCTCATGCCGTTGGCGAAGATGATCGGGAAGATCGCCAGGCCGGCCAGCAGCGCCACGCAGGTGTCGGCGATGGCCACCACCAGGGTGGTGCGGGCGATGGACTGGCCATCCGGCAGGTAGGAGCCGTAGGTGAGGATGGCGCCGGAGGCCAGGCTGAGGGTGAAGAAGGCATGGCCGAGCGCGGCCAGCAGGGCCTCGCCGGTGATCTTCGAAGCATCGAAGGTGAACAGGAAGGCGAAGCCGGCGGCGAACTTGCCGCTGCTCAGGGCGTAGCCGACCAGGATCAGCAGCATCAGCGCCAGCCCCGGCATCATCCAGCGGAAGGCGCGCTCCACGCCGGCCTGCACGCCCTTGCCGACTATCCACAGGGTCAGCAGCGCCACCAGCAGGCTCCAGCCACCGAGCTGCCAGGGGTTGCCGTTGTGCGCCTCGAACACCTGGCCGAGGGCCTCGACGCTCGGCGCGGCCAGGGCCCCGGAGGCCATCTTCCACGTGTAGGCGAAGGCCCAGCTGGCGGCGACCACGTAGAAACACAGGATCATGAAGCCGCAGAGCATGGCCATCAGGCCCATGCCGCGCCACAACGGGTTGCCACCGCTCTCGCGCACCACCCGCGCCACCGCGTCTAGCGGACTGCCGCGGCCACGGCGGCCGAGGGCGATCTCGGTCATCATCACCGGAATGCCGATGGCCAGGATGCAGGCCAGGTACATCAGGACGAAGGCGCCGCCGCCGTATTCGCCGGTGATGTAGGGGAACTTCCAGATATTGCCCAGGCCCACGGCGGAGCCGGTGGCGGCGAGGATGAAGCCCCAGCGCGACAGCCAGAGGTTCTTCGGTGTTTCACGGGTCATGCGTCACCTGCTTGTTGTTGTGTGTGACAGGGAAAAGCGCCGCCGCATGCCGGCGGCGCGGCGGTCAGCGACCGAGGCGCTCGCGCGCCATGCGGTCGGCGATGGCGGTGGTGGTGGCACCCTCGGCCGCGGCGCGCTGGAAGATCTCCGCCAGGGTCGTCTCGATGCCCTCGATATGCGCCTTCAGCTGCGCGGCGGTACCGCCGGTGCGCTCGTAGCACACGTCGATGATGCCGCCGGCGTTGATCGCGTAGTCCGGCGCGTACAGGCAGTCGCGGCGGCGCAGCTGCTCGGCCAGCTCCGGGCTGGCCAGCTGGTTGTTGGCGGCGCCGGCGATGATCGGCGCGCGCAGCGCCTCGAGGGTCTGCGGGTTGACGATGGCGCCCAGGGCGCAGGGGGCGAACACGTCCACGTCGAGGCCGAAGATCTCGTGCTGGCCCACGGCGCGGGCGCCCAGCTGCTCCACGGCGCGGCGCTGGTTGGCCTCGAAGATGTCGGTCACCCACAGCTCGGCGCCGGCGTCCTTGAGGTGTTTGGCCAGGCTGAAACCGACTTCGCCGACGCCCTGGATGGCCACCTTCAGGCCCTTGAGGTCGTCACGCCCGAGGCGATGGCGCACCGCCGCGCGGATGCCGACGAACACGCCGTAGGCGGTGGATGGCGACGGGTTGCCGTCGCGGCTGCCGCCGTCGAAGGCCTCGCGCTGGCCGGCGCCGGCCACGTGGCGAGTACGCTGGGCCATGATCTGCATCTCGGCCACGCCGGTGCCCGAGTCGGCGGCGGTGATGTAGCGCCCGCCGAGCTTGTCGACGAAGTCGCCCATGGCCTGGAACAGCGCCTCGCTCTTGCCGCTGCGCGGGTCGCCGATGATCACCGCCTTGCCGCCGCCCAGCGGCAGGCGCGCCAGCGCGGATTTGTAGGTCATCCCGCGCGACAGGCGCAGCACGTCGCGCAGGGCCTCCTCGTCGCTGGCGTAGTTCCACATGCGGCAGCCACCGAGCGCCGGGCCGAGGGTGGTGTCGTGCACGGCAATGATGGCCTTGAGGCTGCTGGCCTGGTCGTGGCCGAAGACCACCTGCTCGTGGTGGTCGAAGTCGATATGGGTGAAGACGGGCATGGGGATTCTCTGTTCTTGTTGAAATATGGAATGTTGAGTGGGTACGAACACCCTTCTCCCTCTGGGAGAAGGTGGCCGAAGGCCGGATGAGGGAGTCCCAGGCGCCTGGGAGACCCTCACCCCTAACCCCTCTCCCGAGGGGAGAGGGGGAATGGCTTCCGAGTTGGATTAGCTCTAGGCAGCCGGCTCGAACAGCTGCACGGCAGCAATCTCGCTGACCAGCAACCGCGCCTTGAGCTGCTCGGCCTGCTCGCGGGCCTTGGCCAGGGCGTGTTCCTTGACGTGGCCGTAGCCACGGATCTGCTCCGGCAGCTCGGCCAGGGCCACCGCGGTGCGGTAGTTGTCCGGGCGCTGCTCCTTGAGCAGCAGCTCGACCAGCTCCTCATACTCGCCGATCAGCTCGCGTTCGACCTTGCGTTCGGCGCTGTGGCCGAAGGGGTCGAACACACTGCCGCGGAGAAACTTGAAACGCGCCAGCACGCCGAACACCTTGAGCATCCACGGGCCGAACTCGCGCTTGATCGGCGCGCCGGTGCGCGGGTCGGGCTTGGCCAGCCAGCTCGGCGCCAGGTGGAAGTGCAGGCGGTAGTCGCCCGCGAACTGCGCCTCCAGCGCCTGGCGGAAGGCCGGCTCGCTGTACAGCCGCGCCACCTCGTACTCGTCCTTGTAGGCCAGCAGCTTGAAGTAGTAGCGCGCCACCGCCCGGCTCAGGGCCTGGTCGGCGCCGCTGTCGGCCTGGCGCACGCGGGTCACCAGTTCCAGGTAGCGCTGCGCGTAGGCGGCATCCTGGTAGGCGGTGAGGCGCGCCATGCGGTCGGCGACGATCTCGTCGAAGGTTTCGCAACGCGGCGCATCGGGGGTCTTCGGCTTGGCCAGCTGCTCCACGGCGGCCAGGTCATGAGCGGCACGGCGGCCCCAGAGGAAGGCCTGCTGGTTGAGCGGGATGGACACGCCGTTGAGCTCGATGGCCTTGTTGATCGCCTCGGCCGAGACCGGCACCAAACCCTTCTGGTACGCGAACCCAAGCATGAACAGGTTGCTGGCGATGGTGTCGCCGAGCAGCGCGGTGGCCAGGCGGGTGGCGTCGACGAAGTGGGTCTTGCTGCTGCCCACCGCCTCGACCAGCGCCTCGCGCATGGCCGCGCCGGGCACCTGGGCGTCCGGGTTGCGGGTGAACTCGGCGGTGGCCGCCTCGTGGCTGTTGACCACGGCGTGGGCGATCTTGTCGTTGAGCTTGGCCAGGGATTCCTCGCCGGCCGCCACCACCAGATCGCAGGCCAGCAGCAGGTCGGTCTCGCCGGCGGCGATGCGCACGGCATAGATATCGTCCTGCTTGGCGGCGATGCGGATATGGCTGATCACCGGGCCGAACTTCTGCGCCAGGCCAGCCTGGTCGAGCACGGTGCAGCCCTTGCCCTCCAGATGCGCGGCCATGCCCAGCAACGCGCCGACCGTGGTCACGCCGCTGCCGCCGACACCCGGCAGGAGGATGTTCCAGGGCCGCGCCAGATCCGGCTGGCGCGGTTCCGGCAGAGCCACGAACAGCGCCTTGGCGCCCAGCGCCTCGGGCTTGCGCAGGCCGCCGCCGTGCACGGTGACGAAGCTCGGGCAGAAGCCCTCGACGCAGGAGAAGTCCTTGTTGCAGGCGTTCTGGTCGATCTCGCGCTTGCGCCCCAGCTCGGTCTCCAGCGGCAGCACGGACAGGCAGTTGGACTTCACGCTGCAGTCGCCGCAGCCCTCGCACACGGCCGGGTTGATGAAGGCGCGCTTGGCCGGATCGGCCAGCTTGCCGCGCTTGCGGCGGCGGCGCTTCTCGGTGGCGCAGGTCTGGTCATACAGGATCACCGTGGTGCCCTTGATCTCGCGCAGCTCGCGCTGCACGGCGTCCAGCTCGCGGCGATGGTGGAAGGTGACGATGGGCGCAAAGGTGGCGCGGGTCGGGTACTTGTCCGGCTCGTCGCTGACCAGGGCGATGCGCTTCACGCCTTCGGCGTAGACCTGCTGGCTGAGCTGATCGATGCGCAGCTCGCCGTCGATCGGCTGGCCGCCGGTCATGGCCACCGCATCGTTGTAGAGGATCTTGTAGGTGATGTTGACGCCCGAGGCCACGGCCGCGCGCAGGGCCAGGTGGCCGGAGTGGAAGTAGGTGCCGTCGCCGAGGTTCTGGAACACGTGCTTGGTGTCGGTGAACGGCGCCTGGCCGATCCAGGTGGCACCCTCGCCGCCCATCTGGGTGAAGGTGTCGGTGCGCCGGTCCATCCACTGGGTCATGTAGTGGCAGCCAATGCCTCCGAGGGCGCGACTACCTTCCGGCAGCTGAGTGGAGCTGTTGTGCGGGCAGCCGGAGCAGAAGTGCGGGGTACGCTTGGTGTCGTGCTTGGGCGCGGCCAGCGCAGCTTCCTTGGCGGCGAGGAAGGCCAGGCGCTCCTCGATCTGCGGGCTGGTGTAGATCGGCGCCAGGCGCTTGGCGATGACCCGGGCGATCATCGCCGGGGTCAGCTCGGCCAGGTTGGGCAGCAGCGAGTTGCCCTCCTCGTCAAACTCGCCGACCACCCGCGGGCGCTTGCCGACCGGCCAGTTGTACAGCTGGCCGGTGAGCTGGTCCTCGATGATGCTGCGCTTCTCCTCGACCACCAGGATCTCATCCAGGCCTTCGGCGAACTGGTGCACGGACACCGGCTCCAGCGGCCAGCTCATGCCGATCTTCAGCACGCGCAGGCCGACCCTGGCGCACAGTTCCTCGTCCAGGCCCAGGTCATCGAGGGCCTGACGCACGTCCAGGTAGGACTTGCCGGTGGTGATGATGCCAAGGCGCGGGTTGGGCGAATCGAGCTTGATCTGGTCGAGCTGGTTGGCCAGGGCGAAGGCCCGCGCGGCGTAGATCTTGTACATGTTCAGGCGCTTTTCCTGCGCCAGGGGCGGGTCCGGCCAGCGGATGTGCACGCCGTCTTCCGGCAGCTGGAAGTCGGTCGGCAAATTGATCTTCACGCGCAGCGGGTCGACGTCCACCACGGCCGAGGAATCGACGTTCTCGGCGATGGTCTTGAGCGCCACCCAGCAACCGCTGTAGCGCGACAGCTCCCAGCCGATGATGCCGTAGTCGAGCATTTCCTGGACGTTGGCCGGATTGAGCACCGGGATCGACGCGGCGATAAAGGCATGTTCGCTCTGGTGGGCGATGGTCGAAGACTTGCAGCCGTGGTCATCGCCGGCCAGCAGCAGTACACCGCCGTGCGGGGACACGCCGGCCGAGTTGCCGTGCTTGAACACGTCGCCACAGCGGTCCACGCCCGGGCCCTTGCCGTACCACATGGCGAACACGCCGTCGTAGCGCGCGCCGGGAAACAGGTTGGCCTGCTGGCTGCCCCACACGGCGGTGGCGCCCAGCTCCTCGTTGACGCCGGGCTGGAAGTGGATGTGGTTTTCCTGGAGGAACTGCTTGGCGTCCCACAGGCTCTTGTCCAGGTTGCCCAGGGGCGAGCCCCGGTAGCCGGAGATGAAGCAGGCGGTATTCAGGCCGAAGGCGGCATCACGCTGCTTCTGCAGCATGGGCAGGCGGGTCAGGGCCTGGGTACCGGTGAGGTACAGCTGGCCCGTGGCTACACGGTACTTGTCGTCCAGGCGGATTTCGGCCAGAGACATGGTGCGCTCCTTTTATTCTTGTGTGAGCGACGCGGCCCTTCTTGGAGGCCGCCGTTTGACCCAGGCGCAGGATCGCCGCGCCGAGTCGCATGGTCAAAACTATGACCGAGCAGTTCTGGATTTTTCTTTCTTTTTTCGGGCCTGCAACGAGATACTGCGCATGACTTATCCCTTCATGACCAATAAAGAGAACAATTCATGCAGGAATCATTAAGCCCTATCGACCGCCGCATCCTCCGCCTGCTGCAGCACAACGCCGACCTCTCCGCCGCCGAGATCGCCGAGAAGGTGGAGCTGTCGCAATCACCCTGCTGGCGGCGCATCCACCGCATGCAGGAGGAAGGGCTGATCGAGCGCAAGGTCGCCCTGCTCAACCCGAAGAAGCTCGGCCTGGGCATCACGGTGTTCGTCGATATCAAGCTGTCGGCTCACGGGCGCAGCAACCTAGAGGAGTTCGAGCAGGCGGTGGTCGGCTACCCACAGGTGCTGGAGTGTCACACCATGGCCGGCGGTTCGGACTATCTGCTCAAGGTGGTGGCCAAGGACATCGCCGACTACGAGCGCTTCCTGCGCGACCATCTGTTGCAGCGGCCGCATGTGCACGAGGCGCACTCGCATATTGCGATGAGCGAGGTGAAGAGGACTACGGAGTTGCCGTTGGATTGAGCATGGAAAACGACCGGGCAAAGCCGGACGTTTGGTGCATATGGGATGGCTGCTATCGGCCAACAGCAGTCATTGAGCGCTTACAAAATCAGGGGCGATTCAGTGTTTCGCGCAGTTCTGGATCGGCATACCACTTGTCTTTCGGAACGATTTTGGCGTCCTGAGGGTCAGCAATGTAATGCGGCGACATTATCTGCACACTGTGCTCGTTGAACACATCCTGGATATTGGAGTGCAGCGCAGAAAGTACGGCTGCGCGTGATTGGGAATTGCCGGGTGATGCATGAGCTACCAGGCGGTATTCCGGGTAATAGTCCGATAGTGCTGTTTGCAGCACCAGTGGGGTAGGAGTGTTAATTACCCCCTCGGTACGCTGTGCGGCCTCGATCAACATGGCCTCAACCTGACGCCACGGTGTGTCATAACCGATGGTCACGCAGGTTTCGAGCAGATAGCCGGGGCCTGCGACAGCCCGTGAGTAGTTTTTGGTCACCGTGCTGGTAATCATCGAATTGGGGATAGTCAGCACCTCACCAATACCCGTACGTATGCGCGTTGTGAACATGCCAACTTCGGTCACGGTACCCTCGTGCTCACCGACGCGTACGTACTCACCTGGGCGCAGGGTACGCGTGTAGGTCAGGATCAGCCCCGACGCGGCCTGGCCTACGACGCTGGAGGCTCCCAGGGAAATCATCAAGCCGACCAGCACCGAAAGGCCCTTGAACGCCTCGGTGCCCGAGCCGGGCAGATAGGGGTATGCCATCGCCAGGGCAAACAGCCAGATTGCCAGCGAAGTTAAGCGACGGGTGGGTTGCAGGGTTTCGCTATTCAGCCAGGCATCGCTGCTGCCAGGTGCGGCCATACGTTTCAGCAGGCGTTGAACAAAGCCGCTGAATCCACGAGCAATGAAGAAGATGACCACGGCAATGCCAAGCCCCGGCAATGCACTGACAACCCCATCGAACAGATAAACAGCAACTTGCAACAAGTAAGTGTTAAGGCTCTCGCCCAGAGGTCGCGTGTAGGGAAAGCGCGACAACACGAAACTCAGCCACTCGTAGCCAAGCAGTAACATAAGCATCCAGCGCAGGGCATGCAGGGCGCGACTGACCAGCGGGAACAGCTGGTTAGCATCAACTACTTGGGTGCTACCGACCTTGAGTGCTTGCGCATGACGCTGCATAAGCCCCGGCAAGGCGGCCAGCACTTGTGCGCGTACGAAGTAGATCAGGCGGATCAGTAGAACGAAAACCAATGTTGCCAAAGCTGAGTAGGCTGCCGCGCTCAGCATAAAACGAAGATCTCGGCTTTCCTGGGTTTCCGCTACCACTTGACGCAAGTTTTCCGCAGCAGACTCTGCTGCGGCCCTGGACGAGCTGTGCACAAGGGGATCGACGTCAGCGTTAGCGACTATGAATGCACGGCGCTCGCCCAACAGTACGATGAAGTGTTCCTGCATCGGCTGCAGGCTCACCGTCAGGTTGACACTGTCATCGAGCACCTCGTTGATCACTGCCCGTGCACGCGCGGCACGGATTTCTGGTGTTTCGCCCAGCAGGTTACTGCGAAACACCAGAATGGTGCGATTCGCCACCACCAGTGCTGCGACATGCACTTCAGCCCCATCGGCACCGGTCACTTCATCTGGCAGAGCCGCCTGACTCCAAGAGGGCACACAGATGAGCAGAGCCAGACAGAGGGCTGCGGAGAGCTGCAGTAGCGTGCGCATTATCGAAAGTCCTTCTTGACCCCTAAGAGCCGGTAGCGTGAATTGCTTGAAGCGATTGCAGCTGACCTAACCAACATTCCCCGGTTAAGCAAAGGCCTGAGTCACCCTCAGAGCAGGACGCGAAAATGCCAATCCTGCAAAGTGAATGCGCGAGGTGCATACAGGCTGTGCTCTGCGCAGAATACAACCCGCTTATCAGGTGTCTTTTAGCGGGAGGCATCTATCAGTGATGAGCATGTACCAATCCGGCGTGGCCAAGTGCTCGACTTGCCACCGCAAAGCAGGCATCCGAAGCCGCGCAACTTTCCAACGCTCCCGCTTGTGCCACTGCCTTGTCGCGACGATAGACGCTCTTACCTTCCTTGATGGTCTCAAGCACCTTGATATCGGCAATCTTCAGTGGTTCAACGGTCAGCGGATTGGCATCAAGAACCACGAAGTCAGCAAGCTTGCCGACCTCCAGAGAGCCCTTCTCTTTTTCCTCGAAGTGCTGATAGGCCGACCAGAGGGTATGGGCTTTCAGCGCCACCAGAGGTGTAGTCCGATGTTCCGGGCCAAGCACCTGACCACTGCGGGTCACGCGATTGACCGTGGATGAAATAACCCGCATCGCATCAGGCATCGCAACCGGGGCGTCATGGTGGGACGTGAAGATCATGTTGCGCTCGATCGCCCACCCGGTCGGGGAGATGTTGTTAGCACGATCTGCGCCCAGCACGGAGTCACGGTGCCAGTCACCCCAGTAGAAGGTATGCATCGGAAAGAACGATGGAATGATGCCCAGCGCCTTGAACTGCTCGACCTGATCCAGGCGGGCAGTCTGGGCATGGATGGCCACCGGGCGGCGGTCCGCCATGCCGTATTTCTTTTCGGCCGCGCGGACGGCGTTGATGTACTGATCGATGGCCGCATCGCCATTCACATGCGCCAGAATCCGCCAGTTATTCTTGAACGCTTGCTCGACGAAACCGTTGACCTGCTGGTCGGTGAACGCCGAGTAGCCGTGGTAATCCGCCGGCTGCCCAGCCGGGACCTTGAAATAGGGTTTGGTGAGCCAGGCCGTCTTGCCCTGCGGCGAGCCATCCAGCGTGAGCTTGATACCGCCAATGCGGAAGTGATCCGAATAGCTGCGTGACAGCCACGGTGCCTTCATCGCGTCGACGCCCACGGTGATGTCGGGATAGGCCACAACATCGATATCCAGTTTTCCGCTTTTGGCCACCGCCTCCATGGTCGCGACCGAGTCGAGCGAGCCTTTGCCTTCCTGTGCGGTGGTATATCCAAAGCTTTTGTAAAGGCTGACACCAGCCGTGAAGAGCGCCTTGTTGGCATCCGGACTTAGCTTGCTCATCAGGCCGAAGAGCTGGGCAAAAAAGGCATTTTCTTCCAGTACGCCATCCGGTTCCTGAGTGCCTTGCTTGCGGCGGATGACCCCGCCGGGCGGGTTTTTCGTGCCCGCATTGAGACCGAGGATCTCCAGCGCTTTGCTGTTCATCACACCCAGATGACCCGACTGGTGCACGATCACCACGGGGAGTTCAGCCGATACCTGGTCGAGATCGTCCCGGGTTGGATGGCGCTGTTCCTTGAGCTGGGCATCGTCATAACCAAAACCAACAATCCAGCCATAACTGTCGGTGAGTTTTAGATTTTGCGCGGACCAGGCCTTAAGCGCGGCCTGCAATTCGGTAATGTTGTTCACGCCACCGTCGGGGCGCGGCAACAGATTGGCAGAGACCGCCTGGATGCCGGTATTGAACACATGGCCGTGCGGGTCAACGAAGCCAGGCGCCAGTGTATTCCCTGCCAGGTCGGTTACCAGCGTCTTCTCGCCCTTAAGCTTCATTACTTCGTCGCGATAGCCGACCGCGAGAATACGACCGTCTTTGACCGCAATCGCCTCGGCCTCAGGCTGAAGTTCGTTGACGGTGACAACGTCCCCGCCTGTATAGATAGCGTCGGCGGTGATCTTCGCGCCGGACTCAGCCTGCGCGTTAACAGCCTGAGTCACGGCGAGGGTCAGTAAGGCACATCCAATTGATTGGGTTGTCAGCTTCATTGCTTGCTCGCATGCAGTGAGATGAAAGTTAGGAGTTCAGCAGTTTTCACTGACTCAACCCATTGCCAGTCACAAAGGATGGCGACACCTGAGCCATACGCATCATCCCGAGGGTGCCATGGTTGTTGCAGCTCTCGGCCTCGGCCTTCAGTTTGGCCAGTGCTTGCGCATCAAGCGGCACCAGGGCCGCCAGGGCGGCGCGCTGCTCATTGCTCAACTCCAACCCCGGCTTGGCCGCTGCATACTGACGCACCTCAAGCCCTGGCTGCTGCTGGATATCGCTGACGGGCTGCACACGGCCACCGAGTACGGTGCCCCACACCTTGATGTCTTTCAGGGCCATCGGCTCGACGCTGTAGGGGTCCGCCTCCAGCACGGTAAAGTCGGCGAACTTGCCGGCCTGGATGCTGCCAATGCGCTCTTCCTCACCGAGCGTGTAGGCCGCATCGATGGTGATCATCTTCAGCGCCTGCTCGACCGTCACCCGCTCATCCGGGGCCAGCACCTTGCCGCTCTGGCCAACCCGGTTGACCGCGATCCAGGCCCACTCCAGTGGCCGCGGCGGCCCCATGGGGGTATCGGAGTGCAGGCTGACCACATTGCTGGCATCCAGCAGGGTCTTCAGCCGGGCGGCGGTATGGGCACGGTCGGTACCGAGCATCGGCGCGTTGTACTCACCACGGTAATGCACATAGTAGGGATTGACCGAGGCCACGCCGCCCAGAGCCTTGAGCCGGCGGGCCATTTCCGGGGTGGTCAGGCCGAAGTGCTCGACCGTGAAACGGTGATCGAAGCGCGGGTACTGCGCTTGCATCGCCGCCAGGGCATCGAGCGTGGACTGATTGCCCGCGTTGCCGTTGCTATGGATATGCACCTGCATGCCCGCCTTCCACCATGGCAGCATATTGCGCACGATTTCTTCACCCGGCTGCTGGATGTAAACGCCGTTGCGGCCATCGATGTAGCCAGGCTGATGGACCATCATGCCCAGGCCGATGAAGGAGTCATCGCTGAAGAATTTCACCCCCTTGAACATCAGGGTGTCCGTGGACTTGGCCTCCAGTGATTTCACGAACTCGACTGCCTTGGCCTTTTTCGCCGCCGTCACCGTTGCTCCGTCGCTCACGGTCACCAGTCGCGTGCGCGTCTGCGGGTCATTGAAGACCTTGTCCAGCAGTACCTGCTCCAGCTCCAGGTTGAAGGTGCCCATCACCAGTTCCGACTGAGTAGTGATGCCGCCCTTGAGGCTCAGATCGAGCATCGAGCGCACGCGCGGAATCGAGTTCTCCAGTTTCAGGTAGGGCACCAAGACCTTTTGCATCACCATCAGGCCCGCCGTGACCCCAAGGAACTGGCCATTGAGCTTGCCGTCCGGACCGGCCTGCACACCGTTGACCTTGAGCGCCGCATCGGTGATCTGCTGCTTTTTCAGCAGAGCACTGTTGGCGTAGATGAAGTGCCCGGATGCATCCCAGACGATAATCGGCTGGGTACTGGAGATGCTGTCCAGCACCTGCTTGTCCAAGTGCCGGCCACCCATGGCCACCACATCCCAGCCCCAGACCAGCACGGTCTCGTTCGGGTCTTTGGCCTCGGCAACGTACTGTTTGATCAGCTTGAGCGCATCCTCGGCATCCTTCACCCCGGGAAAATCCGGGCCATAGGGCTGCGCCGTGGGAATGGCGGAAACCAGCGGCAGGTTGAGTTCAATGCCACCGAGCAGCGGATGGCCATGGGCTTCGACGAAACCAGGCAACACCACCTTGTCTGCCAGGCTCTTGTCCAGCTGGTAGGTCTTGCCCGCCAGCCAGGGCTCCAGATCCTGCAAATCACGGCCCACCGAGAGAATCTTGCCATCCTGCACCGCTACTGCGGTGGCCTGAGGCCAACCCGGGTCCATGGTGATGAACTTCTTGGCAACAAAGACCGTTATCGGTGTTGCTGCAGTGTCAGCAGCGCTGGCAGACAGCGCGACAGGCATGGCGATCAGTGCGCCAGCAATAGCCCGAGCAATCCTTGAAACAATGCGACTCATAACCCCTTCCTCCTGATAGGCAGGATCTGCCGGCAAGGGTTGATCCTTGTCATATTGCTTTACCGCCAAGCGTAATGAAGCCCGCTAAAGTCAGGTAACGATAGACCGGGCTCTGTCGGAAATACATGACACTTTTGTCGATTTATCACGCCGCCGCCATTGGTCCGTAATTGAGCAAGGATCTCTAAAAGCCCACCGATCTATAGTCAGCTTTGGACGTCAGCTATTGGCCGATAGCTGCCCTCGATGGCGGTCTGCTTTCGCCCCAAAGAAGACGTGCATGTATAAGGAAAAAAGACAGATTAATTTTCCAAGTCACCTCGCTGAACGGAGCATCCCTTTCGCCCTTATGGCGAGTCACTTTCTCTTGTCTGGCCAAGAGAAAGTAACCAAAGAGAAGGCCACCCCGACATCCGGGTCTGGCCTGCGGCCAGACTTCCCTCCTTCCGGTGCCGCTCCGGGGGCCGGCGTACAAGGGGCGTCCATGCCCCTTTACGCCTCTCGCCGCATCCATGCGGCTCGTCCCCCTGCGCAACACCTCCACTCGGCCTCCTGACGGGGACTCGGGCTCCGAGGTGCCTGGTGGTTTTTCTTTGCGCTTCGCGAATTGATAGCCGCCACGCTTCGCGTGCCAATTCGTCGAACTGTCAGGCAGCACCAAACGCCCCTTCAGGAGGGTGAGCGGAATCGTCGTGGAAGGGGTTGAGCGGCATGGATGCCGCGAGAGACGCGATGGGCCAGGGATGGCCCTTCGCGGCGTGCCCCTGGAACGGCGATGGAGCGAACGAACCCGGAGCGAAGCGTAGGGCCGGATGGCGGGGCAAGCCCTTTTGGTTCCTTTTGGGGCGACTGCCAAAAGGAACCCGCCCAGCAGGGCGGAACCACTGCGTCACCAAACACGAAAATAGGCAGCGGCACGAAATCGCCAAACAACAGAGCAAGAGCAAAAGCGCCCTCTCCCTAACCCTCTCCCGTAAACGGGAGAAGGAACTAGAGCACCGCGTCCGGCTGCGCCTCTGGTGCAGCTGCCTTGAAGGCATCCAGAGCCAGACAGCGCCCCTCCATCTCCAACAGGCACGGAAAAGCCTCCAGAGAACAGGCAAAGCGCCGCGCGTTATACAGCTGCGGAATCACGCAAGCCTCCAGATACCCCGGCCGGTTGCCCAGCGACAGTCCCCCGCCAAACACCGAAAGCCCCTGCTCCACCGCCGCCAGGCCCTTCTCCACCCAGTGCCGGTACCAGGCATTCTTCGCCTCGTCCGAGACACCCAGCTCAGCGCTCAGGTACTGCAGCACCCGCAGGTTGTTCAGCGGGTGGATATCGCAGGCGATATGCAGCGCCAGGGCGCGCACCTGGGCGCGCTGGGCCGGGTCGGCTGGCAGCAGCGCCGGCACCGGGAAGACCTCGTCGAGGTATTCGAGGATGGCCAGCGACTGAGCGATGCGCACCCCGCCGTTGGCGTCGTCCACCAGCAGCGGCACCAGGCCCTGCGGGTTCAGCGCCTGGTACTCGGCCGCGTGCTGCTGGCCGCCGTCCTTGACCAGGTGCACCGGCACCTGGCGGTAGGCCAGGCCCTTGAGATTCAGCGCGATGCGCACCCGGTAGGCGGCGCTGGAGCGCCAGTAGCCATGGAGCGTCAGCTCAGTGCTCATAGCGCTCCACCGCCTGGTCGATGGCGCCGAAGATGCTCTGGCCGGCGGCATCGAACATCTCGATGCGCACCCGGTCGCCGAACTTGAGGAAGGGCGTCTTCGCCTCGCCCCGCTCGACGATTTCCAACATGCGCTTCTCGGCCAGGCAGCTGGAGCCGGCGCTGCGGTCGTAGTTCGACACGGTGCCAGAGCCGATGATGGTGCCGGCGCCCAGCGGGCGGGTCTTGGCCGCATGGGCCACCAGGGTCGGGAAGTTGAAGGTCATGTCGGTGCCGGCATCCGGCTGGCCGAACAGCGCGCCGTTGATGTGCGACACCAGCGGGCGGTGCACCTTGCCGTCCTTCCAGGCCTCGCCCAGCTCGTCCGGGGTCACCGCCACCGGCGAGAAGCTTGATGAGGGCTTGCTCTGGTAGAAGCCGAAGCCCTTGGCCAGCTCGCCGGGGATCAGGTTGCGCAGCGACACGTCGTTGACCAGCAGCAGCAGGCGGATATGTTCGCCGGCCTCGGCGGCCGTGGCGCCCATCGGCACGTCGTCGGTGATCACCGCCAGCTCGGCTTCCAGGTCGATGCCCCAGGCCTCGTCGGCCAGGCGGATCGGGCTGTGCGGCGGGATGAAGCTGTCCGCGCCGCCCTGGTACATCAGCGGGTCGTGCCAGAAGCTCTCCGGCATCTCCGCACCCCTGGCCTTGCGCACCAGCTCGACATGGTTGACGTAGGCGCTGCCGTCGGCCCAGTGGTAGGCGCGCGGCAACGGACTGTGGCAGGCGGCCTGGTCGAAGGCGAAGGCTTCGGGCTCCAGGCCATCGTTGAGGCGCTGGTACACCGCCTCCAGCTGCGGGCGCTTGCTGGCCCAGTCGTCCAGCGCGGCCTGCAGGGTGGCGGCAATCTGCGGCACCTTGACGGCACGGGAGAGATCGCGGGAAACGACGATCAGCACGCCGTCGCGGCCTTGGTTGAGTGATGCGAGTTTCATGGGTTGTACCTGTTCATTGAGCTGTTCTCTCCTCTCCCATTTATGGGAGAGAAGCCGGGGCGGGCCGCGTAGGCAGAGGGTGGAGTTGCCTGCCCCCTCTCCCTGGCCCTCTCCCCGAGGGGAGAGGGAATAGTCCGTGCTGTTCTCAGCCTGGTTTCCCCTGCGCACGCCAGGAGTTCACGTATTCGGGCACGTCCACGGCGGCAGCGGCCTCGGCCACTTCCAGCGCGCGGCGGGTGTCGATCATCACCGCCACTTCCTCAGCGAAGGTGGCCGGATCGATCTGGGCCTTCTTCAGCGCCTTGGGGTGCGGGCCGTGGGGGAAGCCGCAGGGGTGCAAAGTCACCATGCCGGCCTCGATGTTGTCGCGGCTGAAGAAGTTGCCACGGTGGTAGAACAGCACCTCGTCGTAGTCGTCGTTGTTGTGGAAGAACGGCACCTTGAGCGCGCCGGGATCTGACTCGACCGGGCGCGGGGTAAAGGTGCACACAACAAAACCATTGGCGACGAAAGTGGTATGGGCCGACGGCGGCAGGTGGTAGCGGTGGCTCATCAGCGGGCGGATATCGCGCCAGTTCAGGCGCACCACGGTGTTGTCGCCGTGCCAGCCCACCGCATCCAGCGGGTTGAACGGATAGGTGACGGTGCTGATCTGGTTGCGCCGCTTGATCCTGATCTGCCAGCTCTGCTCGTCCTGCTGGGCCTTGAAGGCGGCGTCGATGTGCGGGTGGTCGAGCACCGCCGGGTCGAAGATCGCCTGCGGGCCGAGCAGGCCCTTGTCCGGCAGCTGGTAGGCGCCGTCGGTATTTTCGATCAGCAGGAAGTGGCTGGGCGCGCTCGGCTCGATGCGCCAGGCGGTACCGCGCGGGATCAGCAGATAGTCGCCGTCGCGGTACTCCAGGTGGCCGAAGTCGCAGTAGAAGTGCCCTGCCCCGTCATGCACGAACAGCAGCTCGTCGCCGTCGCTGTTGCGCACCAGGTGGCGCATGGCGCCGTGGGTCTTCCACACGCGCAGCTTCACGTCGGCGTTGTGCAGGGTCAGCGGCGCCTCCAGCGGGCAGTCGCGCTCGCTGGCGATCCGATTGAAGTTGAACGCGTGCGGGCGCAGCGGCCCTTCCCAGTCGACCCAGCCGGTGGGCGGGTGCTTGTGGTGCAGGTGGGTCACCGGGCCGAAGAAGCCTTCGCGGCCCATCTCCCGCTCGTAGGTGCCCTCGGGGAAATCGCAGTGCGCCTGGCGCGAGTGCTCGCCCTCGCGCAGGGGGAAGCTGATCCATTTGCGGCTCATTGCATCACTCCTGAGTGATCACGCCACGACGCAGCTGGTCTTCCTCGATGGATTCGAACAGCGCCTTGAAGTTGCCCTCGCCGAAGCCCTGGTTGCCCTTGCGCTGGATGATCTCGAAGAAGATCGGGCCGATCACCGTGTTGGTGAAGATCTGCAGCAGGATGCCGTCGTCACCCGGCGCCCCGTCGATCAGGATGTTCAGCTCGCGCAGCTGCTCCAGCGGCTCGCCGTGGCCGGCCACGCGGCTGTCGACCTTTTCATAATAGGTGTCCGGGGTGGTCATGAAGTCCACGCCATTGGCGCGCAGGCGACGCACTGTCTCGTAGATATCGTCGGTGCTCATGGCGATGTGCTGGATGCCCTCGCCGTGGTACTCGCGGATGAATTCCTCGATCTGCGACTTGTCGTCGGCCGACTCGTTGATCGGGATGCGGATCTTGCCGCAGGGCGCGGTCATGGCGCGGGAGAACAGGCCGGTGAGCTTGCCTTCGATGTCGAAGTAGCGGATCTCGCGGAAGTTGGCGATGCGCTCGTAGAAGCCGGACCAGACTTCCATCTGCCCGCGCTTGACGTTGTGGGTCAGGTGGTCGATCTGCTGCAGGCCGACGGCATGGTCGCCCGCCGAGCGGCCCTCGATGTATTCGAAGTCGACGTCGTAGATGGTCTTGTCGCCGTAGCGGTCGACCAGGTACAGCAGCGAGCCGCCGATGCCTTCGACGCAGGGGATGTTCAGCTCGCCGAAGTTGGCGTGGCTGCCGACCAGCTTGGCGCCCTGCTGCTCGACGTAGGCGGCGGCCTGGGCCGCGTTCTTCACCCGGAAGGCCATGGCGCAGGCGCTCGGCCCGTGCTTCTCGCCGAAGGCGCGGACATGGCCGGTGGGGTTGCCGTTGAGCACGAAGTTGATGTCGTTCTGCTGGAACAGCCAGACCTGCTTGGAGCGGTGCTTGGCCGTTTCGGTGAAGCCCATGGCGGTGAACAGCTGGCGCAGCTGCTCGATGCCTTCCGGCGTCGGCGCGGTGAATTCGACGAACTCGAAACCGTCGGTTCCGATGGGGTTGTGCTGATCGATCTTGGCCACGGCGTTCATCCGGCCTCCCTGAATTGTTGTTGTGGGGCAATCGCCCGCCTTGGCGGCGGTGCGGGTGGGTTGCCCCCATCACAACCCCGGGCCGGCACGCGGACAAGCCGAGGCGAATGCCGCCAGAAGCGGGATAGCCTGGCGGACCGGCAAGTTTTTCTTACACCACCCGGATCGAGCGGGAGCCCTCCCCGAACCTCGGCATCCACGTAACGATTTCTTGCCAGCGTGGTTCAGGCGGCTGCCACCTGCTGCGCTCCTGCGCCGCACTGCGCCCGCGACGCATCTGATACGGTTTTTCCCGGCAAACCTGAGTCTGTTATGCAAACAGCCCGGCAGGCACAGTGCACGCAGCCCGATTAGCAGCCCGAGAGGCCCACCATGAGCGAGCGCATAGCGGCGCGGATCATCGAATCCGACGCGCCGCGCCAGCCGTCCCGCCTGACCCCGGCACAAGCCGGCGGACCGATCCACACCCGCAGCTTCAGCGGCCGCTTCCGCAACCTGCGCCTGTACGGCGCGGGGCTGCTGATGCTGATCTTCTTCGGCACCGCCTGGCTGGACTGGGATGGCCGTCAGGCGGTGCTGTGGAACCTGGCCGAGCACCGCTACTACATCTTCGGCGCCACCTTCTGGCCGCAGGACTTCATCCTGCTCTCGGCGCTGCTGATCATCTGCGCCTTCGGCCTGTTCACCATCACGGTGTTCGCCGGCCGCGTCTGGTGCGGCTACACCTGCCCGCAGAGCGTGTGGACCTGGCTGTTCATGTGGGTGGAGAAGCTCACCGAGGGCGAGCGCAACCAGCGCATCAAGCTCGACGCCGCCCCCTGGGGCCCGGCCAAGCTGCTGCGCCGCGCCGCCAAGCACGGCCTGTGGCTGGCGCTGAGCCTGCTCACGGCGCTGACCTTCATCGGCTACTTCACGCCGATCCGCCCGCTGGCGGCCGAGCTGTTCGGCGGCCAGCTGGAGGGCGCCGCGCTGTTCTGGATGCTGTTCTTCACCGGCGCCACCTACCTCAACGCCGGCTGGCTGCGCGACAAGGTCTGCGTGTACATGTGCCCCTACGCGCGCTTCCAGGGCGTGATGTTCGACCGCGACACCCTGCTGGTGGCCTACGACGCCGCCCGCGGCGAGCACCGCGGCCCGCGCAGGAAGGAGGTCGACCACCGGGCCGAGGGCCTCGGCGACTGCATCGACTGCACGATGTGCGTACAGGTCTGCCCTACCGGCATCGACATCCGCGACGGCCTGCAGGTCGAGTGCATCGGCTGCGCCGCCTGCATCGACGCCTGCGATAGCGTGATGGACAAGATGGGCTACGCCCGCGGCCTGATCCGCTACGGCTCCGAGCGCGAGATGCAGGGCGGCCGCCGCCAGTTGCTGCGGCCGCGCCTGGTCGGCTACGCAGCGGCCCTGCTGCTGATGATCGGCGCCTTCGCCTGGGCCCTGCAGGCCCGCGCCCTGGTGTCCCTCGACGTGGCCAAGGACCGCGGCATGTTCCGCGAGAACGCCGCCGGGCAGATCGAGAACGTCTACCGCCTCAAGCTGATCAACAAGAGCCAGCAGCCGCAGCGCTACCACCTGGGCCTGGTGCCCGGCCAGCCGTTCCGCCTGAACGGGCCGAGCGACCTGCGCCTGGCCGCCGGCGAGATCCTCGAGGTACCGGTCAGCGTGGTGCTGGAGCGCGAGCCACTGGGCCGCAGCCCGGCGCCGGTGCGCTTCGAGGTGATCAACATGCACGACGGCGAGGAGCGCCAGGAGGCCGCCAGCACCTTTATCGCACCGAGCGGGCGCTGATGGCCGCGCCCCGCCTGCTGCCCGTAGACTGTGACCTGCCCACGGCCACCCTCACGGACAAGATGAAGCGCTACGAGCAATTCGCCGACCAGATCGCCGAGCTGATCCGCTCCGGCGTGCTCGCCCCCGGCGAGCGCGTGCCCTCGGTGCGCCATGCCGGCCGCACCTACGGGGTCAGCCCGTCCACCGTGTTCCAGGCCTACTATCTGCTGGAGGATCGCGGCCTGATCCAGGCCCGCGCCCGTTCCGGCTATTTCGTCCGCGAGCTGGCGCGCCAGCCTCTGGCCGAGCCGCAGGTCGGCGCCACCCCGGCCGCCAGCACGGCGGTGGACGTCAGCGAGCTGGTGTTCTCCGTGCTCGGCTCGCTCAAGGACCCGGCCACCGTGCCCTTCGGCTCGGCCTTCCCCAGCCCCGAACTGTTCCCCCTGCCGCGCCTGGCGCGCAGCATGGCCCATGCCCTGCGCGACATGCCGGGCCACGCGGTGATCGCCGACATGACCGCCGGCAACCCCGACCTGCGCCGGCAGATCGCCCTGCGCTACATGGTCGCCGGCGTGCGCCTGGCGCTGGAGGAACTGGTGATCACCAACGGCGCCATGGAGGCGCTCAACCTGTGCCTGCAGACGGTGACCCGGCCGGGCGATCTGGTGGCCATCGAGGCGCCGGCCTTCTACGCCACCCTGCAGGTGCTGGAGCGGCTCAAGCTCAAGGCGGTGGAGATTCCCGTGCACCCGCGCGAGGGCATCGACCTCGGCGTGCTGGCCGAGCGCCTGGACAGCCTGCCGATCAGGGCCTGCTGGTTCATGAGCAGCCTGCAGAACCCCATGGGCGCCAGCCTGACGGAGGCGAAGAAGGCCGAGCTGTACGCCCTGCTCAAGCGCCACCAGGTGCCGCTGATCGAGGACGACGTGTACGCCGAGCTGCATTACGGCCAGCAGCCGCCACGGCCGGTGAAGGGCTGCGACGACCAGGGCCTGGTGATGCACTGCGGCTCCTTCTCCAAGAGCCTGGCGCCGGGCTACCGGATCGGCTGGGTGGCCGGCGGGCGCTTCGCCGAGCAGATCGCCCGGCTCAAGCTGATGACCACCATCTCGCCTTCGGTGCCGGCCCAGGCGGCCATCGCCGACTACCTGCAGCACGGCGGCTACGACCGCCACCTGCGCAAGCTGCGCATCGCCCTGGAGACCCAGCAGGCAGCCATGCTCGCCTCCGCCGCCCGGCATTTCCCGGCCGAGACGCGGGTGAGCCGCCCGGCCGGCGGCTACTTCCTGTGGTTCGAGTTCCCCGAGCGGGTCGACTCGCTGCAGCTGTTCCAGCTGGCCCTGGCCCAGGGCATCAGCCTGGCGCCGGGGCCGATCTTCTCCGCCACCCGCGGCTTCCGCCATTGCGCGCGACTGAACCATGGTCACCCCTGGGACGCCCAGAGCGAGGCGGCGATGGAACTGCTGGGGCGAATCCTGGCCTCATTCTGAGCGGCCCGCGCGGCATCCGCCGGAAAATAGTGGCACACTGACATGAACGGCGCAGGAGGCGCAGCACAAGAATGAAGGGTGAAGCCCATGACTGACGACAACCAAACGACCGCCATCGAGGTGCTCGACGACGCGCAGCGCATCGAGCAGCTGGAGCGGGCCGGCAAGCTCAACCGCCTGCTGATCTACGGCCTGGCCGGCGCCCTGCTGCTGAACCTGATCGCCTGGGTGCTGGTGGCCGTGCTCGGTGGCTCCGCCGAGCCGGACGAGGAAACCCTGGCGGCCCTGGCCAGTCGCGCCAGCGTCGAGACACTGCAGAAGGAGGTCGCCGCCCTGCAGCTGCAGATCAACCCGCTGCAGCAGCAGCTCAAGGATCAGCAGAAGCTCATCCTGATGCTTTCGCAGCAGCAACAGAAGCCGGCCGCGCAAGGCGACGCCGCGCCTGCGGCGGCCGCCAGCGGCGAGCAGGACAAGGAAAACGTGCGCATGCTGGCGCGCACCCTGATCGGCCAGGAGCGCAACTACCAGCACACCCTCGGCGCACTCAAGGACGGCATGCGCGAACTGGCCGGCATGACCCCGGGCTCGCGCAGTTGGCTGGACTTCTACGAGGAGTCCCTGGCCAAGCCGCTGGCCGACAGCCAGGCGCGGGTCAAGGCGCTGCAGGAGTGGTCGGGGGAAGAGGGCAAATAAAGCGGCGGGCGCAACGCCCTGCGCATAGGCAGTGAGAAATCTACGCCTTTAACCCTCCATAGCCCGGATGCAACCCGGGCTATGGAGTGGCCTGCTTCCCGGATTGCATCCGGGCTACGACTGAACAGCGGACTCGATTCTCCAGCGCCTATCCACCATCCGCTCAATCGGCGGTCTCGTCGACGTCATCCGCCGGATCCCTGTCTTGGGCTTCCACGGCCTTGCTCAGGCCCAGTGCCCCGGCGATGGCCGCTGGCGTAGAGGCCACCACGTCAATGGCCTTGGCCAGCCCGGTCGTCAGGCCGGAGCGGGCTGCCGCCGAAGTGGTCGTGCCATGGCCCTGGCCCTGGCCCTGACCAACGCCGGTTCCGGTCGCATGACCGAGGCCTTGGCCCTTGCCCTGGGAGTGCTCGCCACCGGCCAAGCCATGCCCCTTGCCGCCACCCACACCATCACCGTGACCGCCACCCACTCCACCGCCATGGCCGCCACCGTGACCACCGCCACCACCGCTGCCACCTCCGCCA
>NZ_QJRX01000006.1:0-228605 GCF_003205495.1 Aquipseudomonas alcaligenes
GCCCCTCTCCCCCGAGGGGAGAGGGGAGCTAGCCCCCCGCAGCCGCGCTTAGAGTTGCTCGGCGGCCTTGTCGGTCGGGTTGGCGACCAGCTGTTTCAGCTCGTCGCTCATCGGGAAGTTCAGGTTCAGGCCCTTCGGCGGGACCGGGTTGAGGAACCACTTGTCGTAGATCGCGTTGACTTCGCCGGACTTGAAGGTGGCGATCAGCGCCTCGTCGACCACCGCCTTGAACGCCGGGTCACCCTTGCGCACCATGCAGCCGTAGATCTCGTAGGACTGCGGGGTGCCGACCACGTGCCAGTCGGCCGGCTTTTTGGCCTTGGCCATTTCGCCGGCGAGCAGGGCGTCGTCCATCATGAAGGCCACGGCGCGGCCGGACTCCAGCATCAGGAAGGACTCGCCGTGGTCCTTGGCCGAGATGATGTTCATGCCCATCTGCTTCTCGGCGTTCATCGCCTTGAGCAGGCGCTCGGAGGTGGTGCCGGCGGTGGTCACCACGTTCTTGCCCTTGAGGTCGGGGAAGTCGGCGACGCCCGAGGTCTTCTTGGTCAGCAGGCGGGTGCCCACCTCGAAGATGCCGACGGAGAAGTCGACCTGCTGCTGGCGCTCGACGTTGTTGGTGGTGGAGCCGCACTCCAGGTCCACGGTGCCGTTCTGTACCAGCGGGATGCGGGTCTGCGAGGTCACCAGGTTGTAGCGCACCTTGAGGTCGGGCATGCCCAGCTTCTGCTTGATCGCCTCGACCGCCTTCAGCTGCAGGTCATGCGAGTAGCCTTCCGGCTGCTGCGGGTCGCTGCCGAAGTAGGAGAAGGGAATGGAGGAGTCGCGATGGCCGAGGACGATGGTGCCGCTGTCCTTGATCTTCTTCAGGGTGCCGGTCAGTTCCTCGGCCAGGGCCGGGGCGCTGCACAGGCTGGCGGCCAGGGCGAAGCCGATGGCGCGGGAGAGAGTGCTCTTGGTCATGCTGATTCTCGCTGTTGTTGTTGTCCGGGGGCATGCCCCTTGGCGGATGGGATGCGAACCATCCCTGCGAGAACCCAGAGCAGGTACTGTGCCAGGCCCTGTATTTTAGTCTAAGGTATTGATATTTAAGGATTAAATTGAGATGGCCGGGATGCCGTGGATGGCTTCGGCGTTCGGTCTGGCGAACGGTGCGCGGCGGCGCGTTCGGAAAACCGAATGCCTGTCCGCGAACCCACCGGCCCAACTCCGGCGTCCTGCGTTGCCCGGTGCACCCATCCGGCCGGGGGCGCCGCCGAGAGGTTCGGACACGTGCGCGGGGTGCACAGAAGCGTCCGCGCGGCTAGAGTGACAAGCCCTGCCGCCACCCGAGACACCGCCATGCCCGCCGGTCGACTCCTCATCCTGCTGCTGGCCCTGCTGCTGGGGCGAGGTGCCCAGGCCGAGGCGTTCATGGTCTACGGCACCCACGACGGCTTCCCCAAGTACTACGAGGAAGACGGCCAGGCCAAGGGCATAGTGGTCGACATCAGCCGCTACTGCCTGGACGAGATGCAGGTGCCCTACCAGATCAAGCTGCTGCCCTGGGCCCGCGCCTACACCCTGGCCTCGCGCGGCGAGGGCGGGGTCATCGGCCTGTCGAAGAGTGCCGAGCGCCAGGCGCTGTTCGACTTCTCCGCGCCGATCTTCACCGAACACATCCTGCTGGTGGTCAAGCAGGGCCGCGAGTTCCCCTTCCAGGGCATCGCCGACCTGCGCGACAAGCTGATCGGCGTGAGCATTGGCACCAGCTACGGCACCGCCTTCGACGAGGCCGTCGCCGCAGGGCAGATGACCATAGTCGGCTTCAACGACACCCGCAGCGGCCTGGGCATGCTCCTGCGCGAGCGCATCGACGCCATCCTGATGGGCTCCAGCGTCGACCTGGAGAAACTCACCCGGGGCCACCCCGACCTGGAGCGCGGTGCCTTCGTCAGCCTGCCGGTGCCCTTCAAGTCCGACAGCAAGCACCTGGGCATCGCCCGCTCGCTGAAGATGGGCTGGTTCCTCCAGCGCTTCGACCAGTGCCTGCGCCGTGGCTACGAGTCGCGCGCCTTCGACAGCATCATCTACGACTACAGCAACTGAGGCGGGCAGGCCCGTTCAGAGCGACTGCGCGCGGGCGGCCCGCACCAGCTCCGCGTTGTTCGGACGGACGCTGATCTCATCGCTCAGGTCCACCACCGGCAGCAGGTAGTGGCGGGTGTCGATGCCCTGGGCCGTCATCCGCGCATGCAGCCCGTCGGCCACCGCCGGATCGTCGATGTTCAGGTACTCGAAGCGCACTCCCGCCTGGCGCAACGCCTGCAGCGTGCCCTGGGTATAGCCGCAGGAGTCGCGCCCGTAGACCGCCAGGTAGTCGTGCGCATACCGCGGCTGCACGTTCTGCGCCTGGTAGTAGGTCCAGCCCTTGTGGCCGAGCGCCAGCAGCGCGGCGAGCAACAGAATCTTCTTCACGATGCGTCCTTGTCTTCGGGTGCGCTGAACCAGAACTCGACTTCGTCGGTCTCCACCTCGAAGCGGGCGGCATGCTCGACATGGGCCGGCACGTGATACCACTGGCCGACGCCGACCCGGGTGGTTTCGCCGTTCATGGTCAGGATCAGCTCGCCTCGGGTGATCACCCCATGGTTGTCGGTGTCGTGGCGATGCGGCGGAATCGAGGTGCCGGCCGGGTAGGAGGCGAACAGCACATCGGCCCCCTCGGCGCTCAGCTTGTAGGCGTCGAAACGGCCGTCGTAGAGCGGCAGCTGCTTGATCTTGCTGGGGTAATCGCCAGGCATGGTGTCCTCCGTTGACACTGGGTGGGGCGCCCGTGCCGCGGCGGCAGGGCTTGAATCCTCGGCAGCACGCCGCTGCCGATCAGTTTTCCGGCTTGAGCGAGCTTATCTGGCTCGGGGCTATTCCGCGCAACTTCATGCCTTCGCGTGGCGTAAAGGGCGCGCCATCCGCGTCGCGAAAGCTGAAGGGAATGGACACGGTCTGCAAGCCACTGTTCTTGCGAATCACGAAGTGCAGGTGCGGGCCGGTCGAATACCCCGACGAGCCGGACCGGGCGAGCACATCGCCCACTGCGACCCTGTCCCCGGGTTTGACCCTGGCACTGCCGATCAGGATGTGCGCGTACACGGCGTAGGTGCCATCCGCATGCAGGACCTTGATGTAGTTGGCCTTGTCGAGGAAGTACTGGGTGCGACCGCTCATGTGGTAGTCGTCCTTGGTCCAGATCACCGTACCTTCCCTGGCGGCATGGATATCGCTGCCCACCGGCATCGCAATGTCGACGGCAAACCTGTTCGCGATATCGGTGTGCGAAAAGCTGCCGTTGAACGACTGCGACACCCGGTGCAGCCGGTTGAAGGGCGTCGGCGGGTTGTACAGATAGTCGACTTCCCTGGCCGCCGGGTCGCCCAGCTGCCAGCCATAGCGGACCGGCGCGATGGCAGTCTGGCTCTTGTGCAGCACCTCCTGCCTCGTCGCGGGCAGCACACGGCTGAGCGAGCCGCCGGCGAACGCCTTGGACAGCACGCGAATCTCGACGGGCGCATGCAGGGGGTTGTCCGCGATCAGGTAATGCCAGTCGTCGCGGGTTTCCGTGAAGACCCTGGGCTTGTGGGTGGTCTCCTGGCGCTCCTCGAGCACCAGGCTTTCCGCCGCCTGGGTTGCCGCCGGGCGCTTATCGGTGAAAACCCACTTTCCGCTGGGGTCCCGGTACTTGTAGATCTCCTGGCCGAACGCGTTGCAGGAAAGCAGGGCGGCCAGCAGTAGGGTCGCGATGTACGGTTGTCTTCCTTGCACCGATATTTTCCAGCGTTTGGTTAAGGGGCGGGATTTAGCCGGCTCCAAGCCGGCGACCTGAGCCATGTATCAGGCATTTAACACCGGCCTGAAGAAAGAGCGCTCATAGCTGAGGATGCACCTGGTTTCCTCGGCGTATTTGAAGGCGGCCACACAGGCTTCATCTTGGAACGACCGCTCCCGGTACTGCTCGTAGTCAGCCAGGCTGGGGAAGGTAAACAGGGCAAGCGCAACATTGTTGGCCCCTTCCGCAGGTAGAAAGTAGCAATGATGCTGGCCGCCAAACTTCTCAACCAGAGGAATCCATAGTTTTCCATAGTGCTCGAATTCCTTGAGCTTGTATGGATCGATTATGTATTTGAGGTAGCAGGTGATCATAGAAGTTCCTGATGACGTTTGGCCAAGGGGCCGGCTTTAGTCTGCCGCGGTGAGCGAAGCGAGCGATTTGAACCAATTGTTAGATTGGTTATCGATCTTCTCTTTCATTTTTACTTGGCTGGTCGCGTGTTGCATAAGAAATACCCGCTGCAGCTACGCCAGTACCAACAAGCAGGCCTCCTAGAATTTCACCTACATTGAACTCGACATTTACCGTCATTTCTGCGCTGAGACCAATAAGTGTGAGGCCGGCGATCAATACTGCGGATAGGCACAATAAGATTAAGTAGGGTAGATTGATTCGCGTGTTGAGCTTGTCCCAAAAAGTTATTGAATTGGCTGGCTTGCCGAATTCAACCTGTGCTTCTAGATCAAGAATTTTCTGTTTCATTGCCCATGACTCTGCTGCTGAGGTGGATGCTTCCACTTCACTTGCCATTCGCTTAAGGACGCTCGTTAATACATCGGTAAAGACTTGCTGCTTGTGCCATCTAGTCCAAGAAATTGATCTTTCATCAATGTTGGATAGGAAAGAATTTAATTTTGCTATGTACTCAGTTGCAGATGAGGAAAGATTGCTATCATTGAAAGAAAATATCTCGGAAATTTCATTCGCCTGAATCATTCTTATCAAGGCTGCCGCCTGTTTTTCGTAGTCGATTTTTCCTCCGTAGCCTCTCGTTTTTTTGATCAAAAAATCAGTGGCTAAGGACGTAATTTTTTCGTGTATGTAATCCATTAAGTAGTCTTGCGTCTTATCTAACGATTAAGCTAACGGGCGGCCAAAAGCGTAGCTTTTGGACGTCCGGCGAACGTAGTGAGCGACGTTGAGCGCATTGTTAGCTGGATTAGCCAATGATTTTCTGGGCATGCTTCATTACTCTTGCCGCTAAGGAAAATAACTCGTTTGCTGTTATTTAGTTATTTTCTGCGATTTCAAAAATGTCCACGGCGTTATTTATACGCTTTGATCCTGGATCTGGGTAGCGGCCGGCCCAAACTACATAGTGGGATAGCCCCTTCAGGATGGCTAGATCTTTTGCGTTCAGGTTAGGAATGAAATCAGCAAGCTTCTCTAGCTTGTGATGGAAGTGATTTTGCTCTTGTTCGGTGAACTTCTCAGGGCCCAAGCGTATTAGAATCATTGCTTTTAGGCACACTTCGAGGCTGTATCCGACAAGCATAAGGGCTACAGCATGGTATTGGCTGTGGCAAATGGTTCTTATGCCTAACGGCATATGCTCAAACTCTGGAGGGTGTCGAACCAAATGTACGGCAGCCTCGGAAAGCGCGTGCGCATGGCTTAACCATAGAACTGGATTTTTTAGATCCTCTACGGTGGGTGGCTTAGAAATATCTATGGGAAAACCATTTTCTGTGGCCAATGTTCCCCACTTGTGCCAAGCAAGCGAACTATAGCCGAGAGGGTCGGCGGCAAAATTTGCAGAGATAGATTCTGATGATGACTTCATAGAAAGCTAACTAGTGTTTATACGACATGCCTAGGGATAGGCATGGTGTTCGATACTGGGTGTATTGGCTATAGCTGGGCATTGAGATGCCTATATATAGCCACGCTGTATGTCGTGCGACAGAAAGAGCGGGAGCAGGGCGCATACGGACTTCCATATCCAGCGAGAGAGGGATGCTGGCAGTCTGCCCCAGCGCCAGGCACGTCTCAAGCACAGCCGGTCTTCCTTATAAGGAGGGGCCGCCCCGCCCCTGCAGACGGACGGTCACGCCACAGGCGCGACTGCCGTGGCTTTGCGGTATACTGCGCCGCCTCCGGGCCGCCCTGGCCCGAACCCGCACATGACAAGCCACGCCGAATGCGTGGCTTGTTGGTTTTTGTCGCGCCGACAGGCGCCCGAGCAAGAGGCAGAACGATGAGCGCACTGGTTGGCGTGATCATGGGCTCCAAGTCCGACTGGAGCACCCTGAGCCACACCGCGGAGATGCTGGACAAGCTGGGCATCCCCTACGAAGTGCAGGTGGTGTCCGCCCACCGCACCCCGGACCTGTTGTTCCAGTACGCCGAGCAGGCCGAGGGCCGTGGCATCCAGGTGATCATCGCCGGTGCCGGTGGCGCCGCCCACCTGCCGGGCATGTGCGCGGCCAAGACCCACCTGCCGGTGCTCGGCGTGCCGGTGCAGTCCGCCGTGCTGTCGGGCGTCGATTCGCTGCTGTCCATCGTGCAGATGCCGGCCGGCATCCCGGTCGCCACCCTGGCCATCGGCAAGGCCGGGGCGATCAACGCCGCGCTGCTCGCCGCCAGCATCCTCGGCCACCAGCACCCGCAGTTCCACGCGAAGCTCAAGCAGTTCCGCGACGAGCAGACCCAGACCGTGCTGGACAATCCTGATCCCCGCTCCTGACTGGAATGAACAGATGAAGATCGGCGTAATCGGTGGCGGCCAGCTGGGCCGCATGATGGCCCTGGCGGGCACTCCGCTGGGCATGCAGTTCGCCTTCCTCGACCCGGCCCCGGATGCCTGCGCGCAGGCCCTCGGCGAGCATATCCGCGCCGACTACGGCGACCAGGATCACCTGCGCCAGCTGGCCGACGAGGTCGACCTGGTGACTTTCGAGTTCGAGAGCGTGCCGGCCGAGACCGTCGCCTTCCTCTCCCAGTTCGTGCCGGTGTACCCGAGCGCCGAGGCGCTGCGCATCGCCCGCGACCGCTGGTTCGAGAAGTCCATGTTCAAGGACCTCGGCATCCCCACCCCGGATTTCGCCGGCGTGCAGAGCCAGGCCGACCTGGACGCCGCCGTGGCCGCCATCGGCCTGCCGGCGGTGCTCAAGACCCGTACCCTGGGCTACGACGGCAAGGGCCAGAAGGTCCTGCGCCAGCCGGCGGATGTGGTCGGCGCCTTCGCCGAGCTGGGCAGCGTGCCGTGCATCCTCGAAGGCTTCGTGCCCTTCACCGGCGAGGTGTCGCTGGTGGCCGTGCGCGCCCGCGACGGCGAGACGCGCTTCTACCCGCTGGTGCACAACACCCATGTCGGCGGCATCCTCAACCTGTCGGTGGCCAGCACCGCGCACCCGCTGCAGGCACTGGCCGAGGACTACGTCGGCCGCGTGCTGCAGAAGCTCGACTACGTCGGCGTGCTGGCCTTCGAGTTCTTCGAGGTGGACGGCGGCCTGAAGGCCAACGAGATCGCCCCGCGCGTACACAACTCCGGGCACTGGACCATCGAAGGCGCCGAGTGCAGCCAGTTCGAGAACCACCTGCGCGCCGTCGCCGGCCTGCCGCTGGGCTCCACCGCCAAGGTGGGCGAGAGCGCCATGCTCAACTTCATCGGCGCGGTGCCGGAGGTGAGCAAGGTGATCGCCATCGAGGACTGCCACCTGCACCACTACGGCAAGGCCTTCAAGGCCGGGCGCAAGGTCGGCCACGCCACCCTGCGCTGCAAGGATATGGCGACCCTCAAGGCGCGCATCGCCGAGGTCGAGGCGCTGATCCGCGGCTGAGGCCGCTACGGGGCCTGGCCTGGATCAAGAAAAGCCGCCGGGGGACGCGTTACACTGCGCCCCTGGCCATCGTTCTGGAGTGCCCATGCTTCGCCTTGCCGCTGTTTCCCTGCTGTTGTGCTGTTCCCTGGCCCAGGCCGAGCCTCGCGAGCTGGACTGGCTGGAGCTGATGCCGCGCGAGGACCAGAAGGCCCTCGAGGCCATGCCCGAAATCAGCCACGAAACGCCCGAGGCGGCCGGCACCTTCGGTCAGCAGGGCGGCCTCAAGCAGCAGGCGCGCGACCTGCCGGCGGTGATGTACTCGAAGAAGACGGTGGCCCGCCTGGACGGCAAGGAAGTGCGCCTGGGCGGCTACCCGGTGCCGCTGGAGAGCGATGCCGAGGGCAAGAGCACCCTGCTGTTCCTGGTGCCCTATCCGGGCGCCTGCATCCACGTGCCGCCGCCGCCGCCGAACCAGATCGTGCTGGTGCGCTACCCCGAGGGCATCGTCCTCGACGACATCTACGCGCCGCTGTGGGTCAGCGGCACTCTGCACATTGAGCCGGTGGAGAACGAGCTGGCCGAGGCGGTGTACGCCCTCGACGCCAGCAGCGTGCGCCTGGTCGAGGAAGACGACCTGTAGCCCGGATGCAGTCCGGGAGCGCAGTGGCCTGGTTCCCGGATTGTCTCCGGCCTACCCGAGCCGGCGTTGGAGCGGGGCTCCTCGGCACATGCGGCATCGCGTCGCTGGCGCATCCCTGCGCTCATTACCTAGGCTGAACGAACCGCCAGGTTGGGATGCCGCCCATGCGCAAACTGCTGATCGTCCTTCCCGTGCTCCTGCTACTGGGCCTGCTGGCCTGGTGGTGGAGCCGGCCGCAGCCGCTGGCCGTGCGCCTGGTCACGGTCGAGCGCGGGCCGGTGGAGACGCTGGTGGCCAACACCCGCGCCGGCACCCTCAAGGCCTGCCGGCGTTCGCGGCTGTCGTTCAACCTGGGTGGCCAGGTCACCGAGCTGCTGGTCGACGAGGGCCAGCGCGTGCAGGCCGGCGAGGTGCTGCTGCGCCTGCGCCAGGACGACCGCCTGGCCCGCGTGCAGGAAGCCGAGGCGCGCCTGGCCGGGCAGCGCAACGCCCGCGAGCAGCGCTGCCGCCAGGCCAGCCTGGAGCGCCGCGACCTCGAACGCCTGCGCCACCTGGCCGAGCGCAAGCTGGCCGCCGCCGACCGCCTGGACCAGGCCGAGACCCGCGCCAACCTGTCTGCCCTGGTCTGCAGCGCCAGCGAGGCGCAGATCGCCGAGGCTGAGGCGCAGCTGGCGCTGCAGCGCTCGCTGCTGGACCAGGCCACCCTGCGCGCGCCCTTCGCCGGCATAGTGGCGCAGATCAACGGCGAGCTGGGCGAGTACGTCACCCCTTCGCCGCCGGGCATCCCCACGCCGCCGGCGGTGGACCTGATCGACGACAGCTGCCTGTATGTCGAGGCGCCGATCGACGAGGTCGACGCCGCCCGCGTGCGCCCGGGCATGCCGGTGCGCATCGGCCTGGACGCCTTCCGCAGCCGCCACTTCGAGGGCGAGGTGACGCGCATCGCGCCCTTCGTCCGCGACCTGGAGAAGCAGGCGCGCACCGTCGACGTGGAAGTGCGCTTCGCCAGCGTGCCGCCCGAGGTGCTGCTGCTCACCGGCTACAGCGCCGACGTGGAAATCCTCCTGGAGGAAAAGGCCGAGGTGCTGCGGGTGCCCACCGAGACCCTGTTCGAGGGCGGCCGGGTGTACCGCTACGACGAGGCCGCCGGGGTGCTGCGCGAGGTGCGGGTCGATACTGGCCTGGGCAACTGGCGCTGGACCGAGATAGTCGGCGGCCTGCAGCCGGGCGAGCGCATCCTCGCCGGCCTCGACATCGAAAACCTGGCGGACGGCCTGGCAGTGCGCCCGCAGGAGGACGCGCGGTGAATACCGCGACGGCCAATACCGCTTTCCTGGGCGGACGCGCGGTGAACCGTGTAAGCGGGGCACCTGGTAGCCCGGATGCAATCCGGGAAGCAGGCAGGAGTGTCCCCGGATTTCATCCGGGCTACCGGATGACTGCATCCATGCATGCCGCCCGTTGCCTGTTCGCCCGCCCGCGAGCCCCGGCGCCATGATCCGCCTGCGTGGGGTAACGCGCTGCTTCCAGCTCGGCGAGCAGCGGGTGATGGGGCTCGATGCGGTGGACCTGGACGTGGCCGCCGGCGAGTACCTGGCGGTCACCGGCCCCTCCGGCTCGGGCAAGTCCACCCTGCTCAACATCCTCGGCCTGCTCGATGCTCCCGACAGCGGCGAGTACTGGCTGCGCGGCGAGGCCACCGCGGCGCTGGACGAGGCGCGCCGCGCCGAGCTGCGCAGCCGCTGGATCGGCTTCGTGTTCCAGTCCTACCACCTGATCCCGCGCCTGACCGCGCGCGAGAACATCGAGCTGCCGATGCTCCTGGCCGGCATCGAGCCGGCCGAGCGGCAGCGCCGCAGCGCGCCGCTGATCGAGCGCCTGGGCCTGGGCGACCGCCTGGCACATCGCCCCGGCGAGCTGTCCGGCGGCCAGCGCCAGCGTGTCGCCATCGCCCGCGCCATGTGCATGCAGCCGGCCCTGCTGCTGGCCGACGAGCCGACCGGCAACCTCGACAGCCAGTCCGGCGGCGAGGTGGTGGCGCTGCTCGAGGAGCTCAACCGCGAGGGACTGACCCTGCTGGTGGTGACCCATGACGCGCAGCTGTCGGCGCGCGCCGGTCGCCAGCTGGCCATGCGCGATGGCAAGGTGGTCGAGGACCGCCGCCGGGAGCCGGCCTGATGCGCGCCGCCGATGCCCTCGGCCTGTGGCTCGGCGCCCTGCGCGGGCACCGCTCGCGCAGCCTGATGCTGCTGCTGGCGGTGGGCATCGGGGTGGTCGCGGTGAACCTGCTGACCGGCCTCGGCGAGGGCGCGCGCACCTACATCCTCGGCGAGTTCGCCGTGCTCGGGCGCAACACCCTGATCGTCCTGCCCGGGCGCAAGGAAACCAGCGGCGGCAT
This sequence comes from Aquipseudomonas alcaligenes, assembly GCF_003205495.1. Classification (GTDB taxonomy): domain Bacteria; phylum Pseudomonadota; class Gammaproteobacteria; order Pseudomonadales; family Pseudomonadaceae; genus Aquipseudomonas; species Aquipseudomonas alcaligenes_B. The sequence continues at coordinate 10,668 of NZ_QJRX01000006.1, forward strand.
GCCGCCGATCACCGGCCTGGCGCCGCGCGACCTGACCCTGCAGGACGCCCAGGCCATCGCCCGCCTGCCCAGCGTGCTGCGGGTGGCGCCGCTGCAGGCCGGGCAGGTCGAGGTCAGCGTCGGCAACCGCAACCGCGAGGCCTTCACCCTCGGCACCAGCCACGAGTTCTTCGCCATCCGCCAGCTTCAGGTCAGCCAGGGCCAGGCCCTGCCGGCACTGCACTTCGACGAGGCGCGGGCGGTCTGCGTGATCGGCGCCAAGCTGCGCCGCGAGCTGTTCGGCAACGCCCCGGCGCTGGGTCAGTGGCTGCGTGCCGGCGACCGCCGCTTCCGCGTGGTCGGCATCCTCGCCGAGCGCGGCGAGTCGCTGGGCATGGACTTCGGCGAGATGCTGATCATCCCGGTGGCCAGCGCGCAGACCCTGTTCGACCGCGAGGGGCTGTTCCGCGTGTTCGCCGAGCTGCGCGGGCCGCACCTGCTGGCCAGTGGCAAGGAGCAGATCCGCGCGACCATCCGCGAGCGCCACGAGGGCGAGGACGACATCACCCTGATCGGCCAGGACGCCATGCTCGCCGCCTTCGCCGACATCCTCCGCGCCCTGACCTTGGCACTGGCCGGCATCGCCGCCATCAGCCTGCTGGTGGCGGGCATCCTGATCATGAACGTGACCTGGATTTCGGTGAGCCAGCGCACCGCCGAGATCGGCCTGCTCAAGGCCATCGGCGCCACCTCCGCGCAGGTGCGCCTGCTATTCCTCGGCGAGGCCACGCTGCTGGCCCTGGCCGGCGCCGTCGCCGGGCTGCTGCTGGGCGAGGCGCTGCTGTGGGCGGGGCGGCGCCTGTGGGACTTCCCCCTGTATGCGCCCTGGTGGGCCGGTGCCAGTGCCCTCGGCCTGGCGCTGCTCACCGCTCTGCTGTTCGCCTGGCTGCCGGCCAGCCGCGCCGCCGCCATGCAACCGGTGGACGCCCTGCGTCCGCAGGCGGCGCGCTGATGGGCGCGGGGAAGAAGCGTAGCCCGGATGCAATCCGGGGCCTGGCCGGCAGCTCTGCTCCCGGATTGCATCCGGGCTACACCGCAGCACTCTCTCTCCCATTCATGGGAGAGGGGCGGGGCGAGGGCGGCTGGCGATGATGCGCCTGCAGGACGGCTTCGCCCTGACCGCCTCGGCGCTCACCAGCCGGCCACTGCGCAGCCTGCTGACCCTGCTCGGGGTGGCCATCGGCATCGCCTCGGTGGCGCTGCTCACCGCCATCGGCGAGGGCCTGCGCGGCTACGTGCTGGACAACTTCTCGCAGTTCGGCACGCGGATCATCGCCATCCACCCGGGCAAGACCCAGACCGGCGGCCTCGGCGGCATCCTCAGCAGCGTACGCCCGCTCAGCCTGGCCGATGCCGACGCCCTGCGCCGGCTGCCGCATGTCGAGGCGGTGGTGCCGCTGATCCAGGGCGCCGGCGATATCCAGTACGGCCAGTTCAGCCGCAGCAGCGACATCTTCGGCGCCGGCCACCAGCTGGCCCAGGCCTGGCACTTCCGCCTGGCCCTCGGCCAGTTCCTGCCGCCGACGCGCGACGGCCGCTCGCCGCCCTACGCGGTGCTCGGCCACAAGCTGCGTGCCGAGCTGTTCGGCGAGGCCAACCCGCTGGGCCAGCTGGTGCGCATCGGCGGGACGCGCTTCCGGGTGATCGGGGTGATGGAAGAGAAGGGCCAGCTGCTCGGCTTCGACCTCGACGACATCGCCTACATCCCGGTGGACTGGGCCCAGGCCCTGTTCAATCGCGAGGGGCTGATGGAGATCGACGTGGTGTTCGGCCCCGGCACCGCCTCGGCGCCGATGGCCGAGCGCATCCGCGCGCTGCTGATCGAGCGCCACGGCATGGAGGACTTCAACCTGACCACCCAGGACGACATGCTGGCCAGCCTGGGGCGCATCCTCGCCGTGCTCACCTACGCCATTGCCGCGCTCGGCGGGGTGTCGCTGCTGGTCGGCGCGGTGGGCATCCTCACCATCATGACCACCACGGTGGGCGAGCGCACCGCCGAGATCGGCCTGCTGCGCGCCATCGGCGCGAGCCCGCGGCAGGTGCTCGGCCTGTTCCTCGCCGAGGCCACCCTGCTGTCGCTGGCCGGCGGCCTGCTCGGCCTGTTGCTGATGGCGCTGCTGCTCGGCCTGCTGCACCTGGCCGCGCCCGACCTGCCGCTGGCGCTGCGCCCGGCCTTCCTGCTGCTGGCGCTGCTGCTCGCCGCGCTGATCGGCATGCTCGCCGGCCTGGCCCCGGCGCGTGCGGCGGCGCGCCTGCATCCGGTGCAGGCGCTTCGCGGGGAGTGAAAAGCAGAAGGCCCGTCGTGCGACGGGCCCTCCGGGTCACTTGCCGTAGACCTGCTCCGGCAGCCAGGTGATCAGCTGTGGCCAGAAGTAGGCGACCACCAGCATCAGCAGCTGGATGGCGATGAAGGGCACCACTCCCCTGTACATCACCATGGTGCTGACCGACTTCGGCGTGACCCCGCGCAGGTAGAACAGCGAGAAGCCGAATGGCGGGGTGAGGAAGGAGGTCTGCAGGTTCAGCGCGATCATCACGCCCAGCCAGATCGGGTCCAGGCCCATGGCCAGCAGCACCGGCCCGACGATCGGCACCACCACGAAGATGATCTCGATGAAGTCGAGGATGAAGCCGAGCAGGAAGATCACCAGCATCACCAGGAAGAAGGCGCCGAGTACGCCCCCGGGCAGCTGGGCGAACACGTCCTCGATCAGCACCTCGCCGCCGAAGCCACGGAACACCAGGGAGAACAGCGAGGCGCCGATCAGGATGAGGAACACCATGGCGCTGATTTCGGTGGTGCCGTAGGCCACTTCCTTGAGCTGGGTGAAGTTCAGTTGGCGCTTGCCGATGGCCAGCAGCATGGCGCCCACCGCACCCAGGGCGGCGGCCTCGGTGGGAGTGGCGTAGCCGGCCAGGATCGAGCCGAGCACGGCGGCGATCAGCACCAGCGGCGGCACCAGGGCGGCGAACAGCTTGCCCCACTCGATCGGGCCCAGCTCTTCCTGCGGCAGCGCCGGCAGCTTCTTCGGCTGCACGATGGCGATGATGATCAGGTAGACGATGTACAGGCCGACCAGCACCAGGCCGGGGATCAGCGCGCCGACGAAGAGGTCGCCGACCGACACGGTCTTGGGCGAGAACACGCCGAGCTTGAGCTGCGCCTGCTGATAGGCGCTGGACATCACGTCGCCCAGCAGCACCAGGATGATCGACGGCGGGATGATCTGCCCCAGGGTACCGGTGGCGGCCAGGGTGCCGGTGGCGATGGCCGGGTCGTAGCCGCGCCGCAGCATGGTCGGCAGGGCCAGCAGGCCCATGGTCACCACGGTGGCGCCGACGATGCCGGTGCTGGCGGCGAGCAGCGCGCCGACCACGCACACGGAGATCGCCAGGCCGCCGCGCAGGGTGCCGAACAGCCGCGACATGGACTCCAGCAGGTCTTCCGCCACCCTGGACTTCTCCAGCATCACGCCCATGAACACGAACAGCGGCACGGCCAGCATGGTCTGGTTGTTCATGATGCCGAACAGGCGGTTGGGCAGGGCGTGCAGGTAGCCGCCGTCGAAGGTGCCGGTGGCCATGCCGATGCCGGCGAACAGCAGGGATACGCCGCCCAGGGTGAAGGCCACCGGGTAGCCGGCCATCAGGGCCAGGCAGATGCTGACGAACAGCAGGATCGCCATCAACTCAGCCATGCTTCACCTCCGGCGCGGGCAGCTTGCCGGCGAGGATGTAGCCGTAGCGGATCAGCTCGGCCAGGCTCTGCAGCACCAGGCTGACCACCAGCACCAGGATGATGGTCTTCTGCAGGTAGACGAAGGCCAGGCCGCCGGACTCGCCGGACTTCTCCAGGGTCGACCAGGAGGCGGTCACGTAGTCCCAGCTGTTCCAGCCGAGGAACAGGCAGAAGGGCAGGAGGAACAGCAGGTTGCCGAGGATCTCCACCAGCGCCTGCCGGCGCCCGGAGAACTTCTGGTAGAAGATATCCACGCGCACGTGGCCGCCGCGCTGCAGGGTCCAGGCGGCGGCGCCCATGAACACCAGGGCGTGGGCGTACATCACCAGCTCCTGCAGGGCGGTGGCGCCGATGCCGAAGCCGTAGCGCAGCACCACCACCACGGCGGTGCCGAGCACGAGGAACAGGGTCAGCCAGGCGCAGGCCCGGCCCAGGGCGGCATTCACGGCGTTGAACGCCTGGGCGATGCCGAGTAGCGGGGGAGTGGTGGACATCGTAGGTCCTTCTTGTTATCAGCGTGGGCAAGGCGTTGGCCGCTGGTGGCGGCGTTCTGCTGCACGGGGCAGGCGGCGATTCTGGCAGCAGGCATGTGCGCGCAGCAATCTCACTACGACTTTAGTCGAAGCGGCTAGGCTTGAGAGTCGGCAACCCCTAAGGTTATGGGGCTCAGTCCGACCCGGGCGATCCTCTGGTCAGACCATTTTCACTTCGGCGCGATGGCGCCGCGGGGCATTACAACAATAAGGAGTCTTGCATGAAACGTCGTGACATCATCGCCGCCGCCGGTGTCGGCCTGGCGGCCACCGCGCTGGCCGGTTGCAACAAGCAGCCCGAGGCGAACTGCGAGCCGCAGCAAGGGGGCGGCGGCCAGACCTTCACCTGGAAGATGGTGACCTCCTGGCCGAAGAACTTCCCCGGCGTGGGCGTCGGTGCCGAGCGTTTCGCCAAGCTGGTGAACGAGATGAGCGGCGGTCGCCTGACCGTCAAGGTCTACGCCGCCGGCGAACTGGTGCCGGCCCTGGAGGTGTTCGACGCGGTGTCGCGCGGCACCGCCGAGATGGGCCACGGCGCACCCTACTACTGGAAGGGCAAGGTGCCGGCCGCGCAGTTCTTCTGCGCCCTGCCGTTCGGCCCGAATGCCGCCGAGATGAACGCCTGGCTGTTCAAGGGCGGCGGCATGCAACTGTGGGAGGAGGTGTACAAGCCGTTCGGCGTGCTGCCGATCCTCTGCGGCGCCACCGGCGTGCAGACCGCCGGCTGGTTCAACAAGGAGATCAACTCGGTCGCCGACTTCCAGGGCCTGAAGATGCGCACCCCGGGCCTGGGCGGCGAGGTGCTGACCAAGATGGGCGGCACCGTGGTCAACATGCCGGCCGGTGAGATCTTCACCGCCCTGCAGACCGGCGCCATCGACGCCACCGAGTGGATCGGCCCTTACAACGACCTGGCCCTGGGCCTGCACAAGGCGGCCAAGTACTACTACACCCCGGGCTGGCAGGAGCCCAACGTGACCTTCGAGCTGGACGTCAACCTCAAGGCCTGGGAGACCCTGCCGGCCGACCTGCAGGCGATCGTCCGCGCCGCCGCCCGTGACGTGAACGCCGACATGCTCGACGAGTACAACGCGCGCAACATGGAAGCCCTGGAAACCCTCAAGGGCGAGGGCGTGGAAGTACGCCGCCTGCCCGACGAGGTGCTGGCCAAGCTCAAGGAAGTGGCCGCCGAGGTGGTGGCCGCGACGGCCGCCGCCGATCCGGCCTCGGCCAAGGTGTTCGAGGCGCAGAGCGCCTACTTCAAGCGCCTGCAGGAGTACGCCAAGGTCGCCGAGGAGGATATCTACAAGATCCGCGGCTGATGGCGGCTCGCTAACGGAAAAGGCCGGTGGGGCGACCCACCGGCCTTTTTCATGTGCGCTGGGATGCCCAGCCCTCTCGCTGCCTCCCGGGCCGTTCGTCCTCCTACAAGGGACCTTTACTGCTGCCTGAACGGCTGCGGGGGCACAGCAGGACAGCCGATGGCTGAACGCGCGACGTGTCAGGCGGCGCGGAGCCGAGTCCCCGTCAGGAGGCTGAGTGGAGGTGTCGCGCAGGGGGGCGAGCCGCAAGGATGCGGCGAGAGGCATAACGGGCCAGGGATGGCCCGTGTATGCCGGCCCCCGGAGCGGCGCCGGAAGGAGGGAAGTCTGGCCGCAGGCCAGGCCCGGATGTCGGGGTGCCCTTCTTCTTTGATTACTTTCTTGTTGGGCAAGCAACAAGAAAGTGACTCGCCCGGCGGGGGAAAACAGAACCCTCCGCCAGCACGGAAAGCGGCAAGCCGTCACGCTAAGGGCACACAATCTTGCCGGTCCGGTGTCACTCTCCTGATCCTCGCACTGGCGTGCAGAACCTTTCTTTGCCCCGCAGGCGGCCTCAGAGCGCCTCGCTCCACAGGCTCAGGTGCAGCTCGTGGCTGGCGCCGGGGGCCAGCTCGATGCAGTCGTCCCAGACGTTGGCGGTCTCGATGCACAGCATGCGCTGCCAGGCGTCCCCGGCGAACTGCGACAGGCGCCGGGCCTTGTCGATCCAGGGGTTCCACAGCACCGCCGAGCGCGAGCCCGCGGCCTCCAGGAGGATGCGCCGGTTCCAGGCGGCATCCACCAGGGCCAGGCGCGGCGGCACGTCCAGATACACGCGGTCGGTCTCCCCGGCGAACTGCAGGGCGCCGTGCTGGCGGCGTTCCTCCCAGCCGTCGAGGGTCTCCAGGTAGCGGCAGCCGTCCAGGCCGAGCACGCTGACCTGGCGGATGTCGCTGACGGCGAAGTAGCTGTGCAGGGCCTGGCTCAGGTGCAGCGTCTGCTGGTCGAGGTTGCGGCTGCTCAGGCGCAGGTGCAGGCGCTGCTCCAGGCGGATCTCCAGGCTCAGTTCCACGGCATGCGGCCAGTGCGCCAGTGGCTGCGTGCGGCTGTCGAAGGCGAAGCGCAGGCTGACCGCCTCGTCCTGCTGGTCGATGCCCAGCAGCTGCCAGTCCAGCCCGCGCACGCCGCCGTGGGCCGGTGCGCTGGCCGGGTCGTCGTGCATCGCCTGCAGCGGCAGCGGGTTGCGCGCCAGGTCGCCGAACCAGGGCCAGCACACCGGCACCCCGCCGCGCACCGACTGGCCGCGCTGGTAGCCGGCCTGCTCGCTGAGCCAGAGGATCGGTGGCTGCTCGCCCTGCTGGTAATGCAGGATCTGCGCGCCCTGCTGGGCCACCAGCAATTCGCTGTCGCCCAGCTGCACGCGCCAGCAGGTCAGCTCACCCAGTTCCACTCGTTCGATTTGCGCTTGGCTCATGGCCGGCTCCGGAAGGTCGATGAGCCATTTGAGCGCAGGTGGCGGCAAAGGCCAAGCACCCTGAAAAACGCCGACACGAGGTCGGCGTTGTCGGAGCGGCCGCGATCAGCCGCGGCGCGGCGGCACCGGGCGGGTGCGGCCGCTGCCGTCGATGGCGACGAACACGAACACCGCCTCGGTGACCTTGCGCCACTCGCTGGACAGCGGGTCGTCGCTCCACACCTCGACCAGCATCTGGATCGAGCTGCGGCCGATTTCCAGCACCTGGGTGTAGAAGGACAGCTGGGCGCCCACCGCCACCGGCACCAGGAAGGCCATGCGGTCGATGGCCACGGTGGCGACCCGACCGCCGGCGACCCGGCTGGCCATGGCGGTGCCTGCCAGGTCCATCTGCGAGACCAGCCAGCCGCCGTAGATATCGCCGAAACCGTTGGTCTCGCGCGGCAGGGCGGTGATCTGCAGGGCGAGGTCGCCCTGGGGAATGGGATCTTCCTGTTCGTATTCGATCATGGCGGGTGCGGCCCCAGCGGTTCTTATGATTGGATGCGGCCGGGTCTGCCCCGGCTGGCCAGGCGCGCAGTATATAGGGCCACGCGGCGGCGCACGACCGCCCGGTTCCGCTTTTCTACGAATCGGCGCGGGTCGTTCGCGCACTTTCTGTCGGGCTTTCATCGAACTGTCACAATCCATTCATAGAGTGTTCACGCGGCCTGCTGATACTTGGGCCCGTTCCATCCAACCCCTTCCTGCTAGGAGCAAGGCATGAAACTCAAGCGTTTGATGGCGGCCCTGACTTTCGTCGCCGCTGGCGTAAGCGCCGCTAGTGCGGTTGCCGCTATCGACCCGGCTCTGCCGACCTATGAAAAGACTTCCGGTGTATCGGGCAACCTGTCCAGCGTCGGTTCCGACTCCCTGGCCAACCTGATGACCCTGTGGGCCGAGGAATACAAGAAGCTGTACCCGAACGTGAACATCCAGATCCAGGCCGCCGGCTCCTCCACCGCGCCGCCCGCCCTGACCGAAGGCACCGCCAACCTCGGCCCGATGTCCCGCGCCATGAAGGACAACGAGCTGCAGGCCTTCGAAGAGAAGTTCGGCTACAAGCCGGTCGCCGTGCCGGTGGCCATCGACGCCCTGGCCGTGTTCGTGCACAAGGACAACCCGATCAAGTCCCTGGACATCGCCCAGGTCGACGCCATCTTCTCCAGCACCCGTCTGTGCGGCGGCGCCAAGGACATCACCACCTGGGGCGACCTGGGTCTGACCGGCGAGTGGGCGGCCAAGCCGATCCAGCTGTTCGGTCGCAACTCGGTATCCGGCACCTACGGCTACTTCAAGGAAGAAGGCCTGTGCAAGGGTGACTTCAAGGCCAACGTCAACGAGCAGCCGGGTTCGGCTTCCGTGGTCCAGTCGATTTCCAGCACCCTGAACGCCATCGGCTACTCGGGCATCGGCTACAAGACCTCCAGCGTCCGTGCCGTGCCGCTGTCGAAGAAAGGCGGCGAGGCCTTCGAGGCTTCCGAGGCAAACGCCCTGGCCGGCAAGTTCCCGCTGGCGCGCTTCTTCTACGTCTACGTGAACAAGGCGCCGAACAAGCCGCTGAGCCCGCTGGAAGCCGAGTTCGTGAAGATGGTCCTGTCCAAGCAGGGCCAGGAAGTGGTGGTCAAGGACGGTTACATCCCGCTGCCGTCGAAGGTGGTCGAGAAGACCAAGAAAGAACTGGGCCTGTAAGGCACCGGTCGCTGCCGCCGGGCTGACCGCCCGGCGTGTGGCACCGACGCCCGCTACTCTTCGGAGTCGCGGGCGTCGGCGCGTCACCACGCTGTAATCTTTCTGTCACACAAGGCGGATAGATTGACTCACCCGTATTCCGCGCGGCCTGTGCCCGCCTGAGAACTCCTCATGAACGACTTGGCCAACAACAGCATGAGCGCTTCCTCGAACAGCCACAGGCTGGACTTCAACACCCCGGCGCTGCTGCGCAAGCGGCGCATGCGTGCCCTCAAGGACCGCCTGGCGCACTGGTACGTGTCCATCGGCGGCCTGGCCGTGCTGGCCTGCATCACCCTGATCTTCTTCTACCTGGCCTACGTGGTGGCACCGATGTTCGCCGGCGCCGAGCTGGAGGCCAAGCAGGCCCAGCAGCCGGCCTGGCTGGCCGAGCAGCAGCCGGCGCTGCTGATGGCGGTGGAGGAGCAGAACAAGGTGGCCATGCGCCTCGACGCCGCGGGCCGGATACAGTTCCTCGCGCTCAAGGACGGCGCCGCACTCAGCAACGTGCAGCTGCCCCTGCCGCAGGGCAGTCGCATCGTCTCGGTCGGCCAGGACCAGCCCGGCAGCCGCCGCGTGGCGCTCGGCCTGTCCAATGGCCAGGTGCTGGTGTTCGAGCACAACTACAAGATCAGCTACCCGGACAACGTCAAGACCATCACCCCCAGCCTGGACTATCCCTTCGGCGAGGCGCCCATCGCCCTCGACGCCCAGGGCCGGGAACTCGACCACGTGGCCATCAGCCAGAACGGCGACACCCTGATGCTCAGCGCCTCGGTCGGCAGCGAGCTGCAGGTGCTGGCGCTCAGCCGCGAAGAGAACATGATGACCGGCGAGGTGAGCCTCAGCGAGGAGCGCATCGCCCTGCCGCAGATCGCCGAGCCGATCCGCGCGCTGTTCATCGACCCGCGCCAGCACTGGTTGTTCGTGATCAACGGCAAGGCCACCGCCGACGTCTTCGACCTGCGCAGCAAGGCCCTCAATGGCCGCTACAAGCTGCTCGAAGGCGGCGCCGAGGTGACCGCTGCCAGCCAGCTGCTCGGCGGCATCTCGCTGATGATCGGCGACAGCCAGGGCGGCATCGGCCAGTGGTTCATGGTCCGCGATGCCGACGGCAAGGCCGCGCTGACCCACATCCGCGGCTTCCAGCTGGGCGACGCGGCCGTTACCCAGATTCTTGCGGAAGAGCGCCGCAAGGGCTTCCTGGCCCTGGATGCCGAAGGCCGCCTGGGCGTCTTCCACAGCACCGCGCACCGTACCCTGCTGATCGAGCCGGTGGCCGAGGGCGCCGCCATCGCCGCCCTGTCGCCGCGCGCCAACCGCGTGCTGGTGGAGTCCAACGGCCAGCTGCAGCGCTTCTACATCGACAACCCGCACCCGGAGATTTCCTGGAGCGCGCTGTGGGGCAAGGTCTGGTACGAGAGCTACGACGAGCCCAAGCAGGTCTGGCAGTCGACTTCGGCCAACAGCGACTTCGAACCCAAGATGAGCCTGGCGCCGCTGACCTTCGGCACCCTCAAGGCAGCCTTCTACGCCATGCTGCTGGCCGCCCCGCTGGCCATCTGCGCGGCCATCTACACCGCCTACTTCATGGCCCCGGCCATGCGCCGCAAGGTCAAGCCGGTGATCGAGCTGATGGAGGCGCTGCCGACGGTGATCCTCGGCTTCTTCGCCGGCCTGTTCCTGGCGCCCTATGTGGAAGGCCACCTGCCGGGCATCTTCAGCCTGCTGCTGCTCACCCCGGTCGGCGTGCTGCTCGCCGCCTACGCCTGGAGCCGCCTGCCGGAGCGCATCCGCCTGGTGGTTCCGGATGGCTGGGAGGCGGCCCTGCTGATTCCGGTGATCCTGCTGGTCGGCGCCTTCTCCCTGAGCATGAGCGGCCACCTGGAGAACTGGTTCTTCGGTGGCGACATGCGCCTGTGGATCAGCAATGACCTGGGGATAACCTTCGACCAGCGCAACGCCCTGGTGGTCGGCCTGGCCATGGGTTTCGCGGTGATCCCGAACATCTACTCGATCGCCGAGGACGCCGTGTTCAGCGTGCCCAAGAGCCTGACCTTCGGCTCCCTGGCCCTGGGCGCCACGCCCTGGCAGACCCTGACCCGCGTGGTGATCCTCACCGCCAGCCCGGGCATCTTCTCGGCGCTGATGATCGGCCTGGGCCGCGCCGTCGGCGAGACCATGATCGTGCTGATGGCCACCGGCAACACGCCGATCATGGACATGAACATCTTCCAGGGCCTGCGCACCCTGGCCGCCAACGTGGCGGTGGAAATGCCGGAATCCGAGGTGGGCAGCACCCACTACCGCGTGCTGTTCCTCTCGGCGCTGGTATTGCTGGGCTTCACCTTCGTGATGAACACCCTGGCGGAGCTGATCCGTACCCGCCTGCGCAAGAAATACGCGTCGCTCTGAGAACTGGGAGTAGTCCGTGAAACGCAAAGAGCAAAACCTCAAGTCCTGGTTCAAGAGCGGTTCGCCCTGGGTGTGGATGACCGCCAGTGGCGTGTCCATCGCGGTGATCATGACCATCGGCCTGCTCGCCGTGATCGCCGTGCGCGGCCTCGGCCATTTCTGGCCGGCCGACGTGATGCAGGCCAGCTACCAGGTGCCGGGCGAGGCATCGCGCCTGCTGGCCGGCGAGCTGGTGCAGCAGGAGGAAGTACCGCGCGCGCGCCTGGCCGCCGCCGGCCTGCCGGTGGACGTCAACGGTGGCGAGTTCATGACCCGCGAGCTGCTCAAGGTGGGCAACCGCGAGGTCTATGGTGCCGACTTCAGCTGGGTGGTGGCCGAGTGGCTGAGCGATGCGCAGACCCCGGAAAACCTGGTGGTGATGGAGCGCCGCGAGTGGGGCAACTTCTATGGCTACCTGCTGAGCATCAAGGAGTCCGGCCAGGTGGTGGCCGAGGGTGACGCCGCCTGGACCGAGCTGCAGGGCCGCATCGCCCGGGTCGACCAGTTGCACGCGCAGCTGGTGCGCCTGGAGAAGAAGGACATCGGCCGCATCAACCATGGCCTCGAGCAGCTGCGCCTGGAGAGCCGCGGCCTGGAGCTCGAGGGCCGTCTGGACGCCACCGCCCAGGCCGACCTGGATGCCCGCCGCGCCGAGCTGGACGCCCAGTACAAGGGGCTGGAGGCCGAGCTGATCGACCTCAACCAGCAGCTGGCGCGCGACAGCGTGGTGGTCAAGACCGCCGATGGCCGCGAGCAGGAAATCGCCCTGAGCAAGGTGGTGCGCGCCTACCAGCCGAACGCCATGGGCGTGCCCGCCAAGCTCGGCTTCTACTTCGCCAAGATCTGGGAGTTCCTCAGCGACGACCCGCGTGAGGCCAACACCGAGGGCGGCATCTTCCCGGCCATCTTCGGCACCGTGATGATGACCCTGATCATGGCCGTGATCGTCACCCCGTTCGGCGTGCTGGCGGCCATCTACCTGCGCGAGTACGCCAAGCAGGGCACCCTGACCCGCATCATCCGCATCGCCGTGAACAACCTGGCCGGCGTACCGGCCATCGTCTACGGCGTGTTCGGCCTGGGCTTCTTCGTCTACGTGCTGGGCGGCTCGATCGACCGCCTGTTCTTCCCCGAGTCCGCCCCGGCGCCGACCTTCGGTACCCCGGGCCTGCTGTGGGCCTCGCTGACCCTGGCGATCCTCGCCGTGCCGGTGGTGATCGTCGCCACCGAAGAAGGCCTGGCGCGCATCCCGCGGGCCCTGCGCGAAGGTTCCCTGGCCCTCGGCGCAACCAAGGCCGAGACCCTGTGGAAGGTGGTGCTGCCGATGGCCAGCCCGGCCATGATGACCGGCATGATCCTCGCCGTGGCCCGCGCCGCCGGCGAAGTGGCGCCGCTGATGCTGGTCGGCGTGGTCAAGCTGGCGCCGAGCCTGCCGGTGGACGGCAACTACCCGTACCTGCACCTGGACCAGAAGATCATGCACCTGGGCTTCCACATCTACGACGTCGGCTTCCAGAGCCCCAACGTCGAGGCCGCCCGCCCGCTGGTGTACGCCACCGCGCTGCTGCTGGTGCTGGTGATCGCCCTGCTCAACCTGAGCGCGGTGTTCATCCGCAACCACCTGCGCGAGAAGTACAAGGCGCTGGATCATTGATTGAGTACGTCGCCGCGGCACCGGCCGCGGCGGCCTGAACGATTTGTTAGCGTAGGGAGCCTCCCATGCAGCACGAAGTACACACCCACGGTATCGACATGGCCGCCCTCGGTCGCGAGAAGCAGGGCCTCAACCTGGCCGAAGAGACGGTCGCCCTGGAGGTGCCCAAGCTCAACCTCTACTACGGCGACAAGCAGGCGCTGTTCGACGTCAGCCTGAACATCCCGAAACAGCGCGTGACCGCCTTCATCGGACCAAGCGGCTGCGGCAAGTCGACCCTGCTGCGCACCTTCAACCGCATGAACGACCTGGTCGACGGCTGCCGCGTGGACGGCCAGATCCTCCTCGACGGCCAGGACATCTACAAGAAGGGCGTGGACGTCGCCGAGCTGCGCCGCCGCGTCGGCATGGTGTTCCAGAAGCCCAACCCCTTCCCCAAGAGCATCTACGAGAACGTGGTGTACGGCCTGCGCATCCAGGGCGTGAACCAGAAGCGCGTGCTCGACGAGACCGTGGAGTGGGCCCTGAAGAGCGCGGCGCTGTGGGACGAGGTCAAGGATCGTCTGCACGAATCCGCCCTCGGCCTGTCCGGCGGCCAGCAGCAGCGCCTGGTGATCGCCCGTACCGTGGCGGTGCAGCCGGAAGTGCTGCTGCTCGACGAACCCTGCTCGGCGCTCGACCCGATCTCCACCCTCAAGGTCGAGGAACTGATCTACGAGCTGAAGAGCAAGTACACCATCGTCATCGTCACCCACAACATGCAGCAGGCCGCGCGCGTCTCCGACTACACCGCGTTCATGTACATGGGCAAGCTGATCGAGTTCGGCGACACCGACACCCTGTTCACCAACCCGGCGAAGAAGCAGACCGAAGACTACATCACCGGCCGCTACGGCTAACCCCTGGCTATGCGAAACCGCGCCGGGCGTTGTCGGCGCCGCTTGCCGTACGAGTTGTACTGTCTGCGCGGCGCCTCCTAGCCCGACACAATTTCGCAAAGGCCAGGACGATTGAATTTCAAGAACCTAATTTGCTGCACAAGGGCTCGACCATGATCAACAAAGACAGCCTCACCCATCATATCTCCCAGCAGTTCAACGCCGAGCTGGAGGAGGTGCGCAGCCACCTGCTGGCCATGGGCGGCCTGGTCGAGAAGCAGGTCAACGACGCGGTCACCGCGCTGATCGAGGCCGACTCCGGCCTGGCCCAGCAGGTGCGCGAGATCGACGACCAGATCAACCAGATGGAGCGCAACATCGACGAGGAATGCCTGCGCATCCTCGCCCGCCGCCAGCCGGCGGCCTCCGACCTGCGCCTGATCATCAGCATCTCCAAGTCGGTGATCGACCTCGAGCGCATCGGCGACGAGTCGTCGAAGATCGCCAAGCGTGCCATCCAGCTGTGCGAAGAGGGCGAGGCCCCGCGCGGCTACGTCGAGGTGCGTCACATCGGCGACCAGGTACGGCGCATGGTGCAGGAGGCGCTGGATGCCTTCGCCCGCTTCGATGCCGACCTGGCCCTGTCGGTGGCGCAGTACGACAAGACCATCGACCGCGAGTACAAGACCGCCCTGCGCGAGCTGGTCACCTACATGATGGAAGACCCGCGCTCGATCACCCGCGTGCTCAGCGTGATCTGGGTACTGCGTTCGCTGGAACGCATCGGCGATCATGCACGCAACATCGCCGAGCTGGTGATCTACCTGGTGCGCGGCACCGACGTGCGCCACCTGGGCCTGGCGCGCATGCAGGAAGAAGTGCAGGGCGGCAAGGGCGAGTGAGGCGCCTGCCCGGCGGCCTGGTTGAGCTATCCCCGGGCCGCTCGGGAAATCCCCTAGGGCCCTCGGTTGGCCTTGGGCCATCATCCACGGCTATGCTTGTCGACATTCTTGCCGGGAGTGGTCGATGAGCAAAGTCAGCGTGCTGGTGGTGGACGACGCCACCTTTATCCGTGATCTGGTGAAGAAGGGTCTGCGCGACCACTTCCCCGGCATCCAGATCGAGGAGGCGGTCAACGGGCGCAAGGCCCAGCAGATGCTCGCCCGCCAGCCGGCCGACCTGATCCTGTGCGACTGGGAGATGCCGGAGATGTCCGGCCTCGAACTGCTCGCCTGGTGCCGCGAGCACGAGTCGCTGAAGACCACGCCCTTCATCATGGTTACCAGCCGCGGCGACAAGGAGAACGTGGTGCAGGCCATCCAGGCCGGCGTTTCCGACTTCATCGGCAAGCCCTTCTCCAACGAGCAGCTGGTGACCAAGGTCAAGAAGGCCCTGCACCGCGCCGGCAAGCTGGCCGCCCTGGCGGCCCAGGGCAGCAAGGCACCGCTGACCTCGGCCCTGGCCAACGATTCGCTGGCCGCTCTGACCGGCGGCAAGGCCGAGGTGGTCAAGCCGGCGGCCAAGCCCGTCGCCCAGGCCGCCACCGATGCCGCCGCTGTGTTCGCCAAGCCTGCCGCCGCCCCTAAGCCCGCCGCAGCCTCCCCGGCCGGCCGCGGCCAGGGCCAGCTGCGCCTGCCCGGCGGCAGCATGGCCTGCGTGATCAAGGCACTCAGTCTCAAGGAAGCGCTGCTGGTGGTCCGGCGCGCCGAGCTGCTGCCGCAGGTGCTGGAAAGCGCGGTGCTCGACCTGGAGCAGGGCGAGGCCGCCGAAACCGCGCGGCTCAACGGCTACCTGCATGCGGTGGCGGCGCTGGAGCCCAAGCCCGACAGCGAATGGCTGCAGCTGACCTTCAAGTTCGTCGACCGCGACCCGCAGAAGCTCGACTACCTGTCGCGCCTGATCGCCCGCGGCACCGCGCAGAAGCATTTCGTCCCGGGTGCCTAGCACCCTGGCCGGTGCGCTGCATCACAGCCCGGCCGCCAGCACCTCGCCGATGCCGCGTCACGCTGCTAGTCTTGCCAGTCCCGGATACCAATAACCACTCGATCCGTGAAGTCATGCTAGGGCGTCCACTGCTTTTCTGCGCGCTGCTGCTGGCCGCCGGCCAGGCCAGTGCACTGACCATCTACAAATATGTCGACCGTCACGGCACGGTGACCTATAGCGACCAGGCCGTGCCCGGTGCCCAGGTGTTCGTGTTCCGCGACCGCATGGTGGAGAAGCTCGACAACCTGGTGAAGCTGGAGACCAAGAAGCACGAGGCCGGCGAGACCCTGCTGGTGCGCAACGACCTGTATGCACCGGTGGAGATCGAGCTTCGCCTGGAGCGACTGGTCAATGCCGTCGGCGCGCCGGACGAGCCGCTGCGCTGGGTGCTGCCGCCGCGCAGCCAGATCCGCCTGGCCACCCTGGCGCCGCGCGAGGCGGGCAAGCCGATGAGCTACAAGCCCAGGCTGCGCTACGCCATGGGCGATCCGCGCCTGCAGCCGCTGCTGTATCGCTACCCGCTGCCCTGGCGCGGCGGGCCGTTCCGCCTGACCCAGGGCGCCGGCGGCAAGTACAGCCACTTCACCCCCAAGGGCCGCTACGCCATGGACATCGCCATGCCCGAAGGCACGCCGATAGTCGCGGCGCGCGGCGGCGTGGTGGTGAAGACCGAGAACCGTCAGAGCGGGCGTGGCAACAACCCTTCCGGCAACTACGTGCGCATCCTGCATGACGACGGCACCATGGGCGTCTACCTGCACCTGATGCGCGGCTCGGTGACGGTGCAGGAAGGCCAGCGGGTGGCGGCCGGCATGCAGATCGCCCGTTCCGGCAACACCGGCAACAGCACCGGCCCGCACCTGCACTTCGTGGTGCAGCGCAACGTCGGCCTGGCCCTGGAATCGATCCCCTTCAACTTCGCCCAGCCGGTGGACAGCCTGCCCAACTTCGCCGTGGGCGGCGAGTAAGGCGTACCGGTTGTCGGTTCGCGGCGAGCGCGCCGCGAACTGGCCTATGGTGACGGAACCGCTGCAGTCATCCTGCGAGGCCAGAGCCATGAACAACCTGCACTGCACCCACCGCGATCATGTCATCAGCGCCGCCATCATCGAGCACCCCGGCATCCCCACGCCTTGGGCGGCGGGCTGTCAGATCGACCTGCCGGACGGCCACAGCAGCAGGCGCATCGCCTTGCCGCTGAAGTTCGCCTTCTTCGCCGACCTGGAGAGCGCCCAGCGCGCCGCGCTGGCCCACGGCCGCTGGCTGGTGGACCAGCACCTGGATCACGACCTGGATCTGCTGGCTGGCAGCCGCGCCCAGGCCGCCTGATAGCGACCGGCGGCGCGCGGCTCAGTCCAGCCGCAGCACCTTGGCCAGGACGATCTTCGGCCCCTTCATCTTCTTGATGACGATGTTGAGGCCTGCGGTCTCCAGCACTTCGTCCTCTTCCGGCACCCGGTTGAGGCTCTCGTAGACCAGCCCGGCCAGGGTCTCGGCCTCGATGTGGTCGAGGTCGACACCGAGCAGGCGCTCGATCTTGAACAGCGGGGTGTCGCCGCGCACCAGCAGCTTGCCCGGCTGGTAGGCGAGGATGCCGCGTTCGGCCTTGTGGTGTTCGTCCTGGATGTCGCCGACCAGCACCTCCAGCACGTCTTCCATGGTCAGGAAGCCGACCACCTTGCCGTCGGCCTCCTCGACCAGGGCGAAATGCGCGCCGCCCTTGCGGAACTGCTCCAGCAGCGAGGACAGCGGCATGTGCTTGCTGACCCGCTCGATCGGGCGCATCAGCTCGGCCAGGTTGAACTTGGACGGCAGCATCTCCAGCAGGCTCAGCTGCAGCAGCAGGTCCTTGATGTGCAGCACGCCGACGAAGCTGGCGCTGGCCTCATCAAACACCGGGTAGCGGCTGAACTTGTGGCGGCGGAACAGGTTGAAGAGCTCGTCCAGCTTGGCGCCGACCTCGATGTACACCAGGTCCTCGCGCGAGTTGGCCCAGTCCACCACTTCCAGTTCGCCCATCTCCACGGCCGAGGCCAGCACGCGCATGTCCTGGTCGCTGGGGTCGCGGGCGCGGCTGGAGTGGAGGATCAGCTTCAGCTCGTCGCGACTGTAGTGGTGCTCGTGGTGCGGCCCCGGCTCGCCCTGCCCGGCGACGCGCAGGATGGCGTTGGCGCTGGCGTTGAGCAGGTAGATGGCCGGGTACATCAGCCAGTAGAAGCCGTACAGCGGTGCGGCGGTCCACAGCGACAGCAGCTCGGGCTTGCGGATCGCCCAGGACTTGGGCGCCAGCTCGCCGACCACGATGTGCAGGTAGGAAATGATGAAGAAGGCGATGAAGAAGGCGATGCCGTGGACCAGCTTCTCCGACTCGATGCCGATTCCGGCCAGCAGCGGGGTGAGCAGTTCGGCGAAGGCCGGCTCGCCGACCCAGCCGAGGCCGAGTGAGGCCAGGGTAATGCCCAGCTGGCAGGCCGACAGGTAGGCGTCCAGCTGGTTGTGCACGGTGCGCAGGATGTGCCCGCGCCAGCCGTGCTGCTCGGCGATGGCCTCGACCTTGGTCGAGCGCAGCTTGACCATGGCGAACTCGGCGGCGACGAAGAAGCCGTTGAGCAGCACGAGTAACAGGGCGAACAGCACGAGGCCTAGGTCAGCGAAGAGGGTGGAGGTCGAGAGGCTACTGGAAGGGTCCATGGACGGTCGGGGTGGTTGCAGACCGCTAAAGGGTGGCGGCTGGGGCGGGCGATTGCAAGCGCGCCCCGCGCATCAGGCGCGCCGGCTGACCTGCTGAGCCGGGAAATGGCAGGTGAAGGTGCTGCCCTTGCCGACCTGGCTGGCGATGTCCAGGCGCGCCCGGTGGCGCAGCAGCACATGCTTGACGATGGCCAGGCCGAGGCCGGTGCCACCGGTGGTGGAGGCGCGGCTGGAGTCGACCCGGTAGAAGCGTTCGGTCAGGCGCGGCAGGTGCTTGGCCTCGATGCCGATGCCGTTGTCGGCCACGCTGAAGTGCGCGCCCTGTTCGTCGCCCCACCAGCGGATGCGGATCTCGCTGTCCTCGGGGCTGTACTTCACCGCGTTGAACACCAGGTTGGAGAAGGCACTGCGCAGCTCGGTCTCGCTGCCCTTGAGGCGCAGGTGCGGGTCGGCCTCCAGGCTGATGCGATGGTTGCGGTTGCCCGACAGCGCCTGGGCGTCGTTCTTGATCGACAGCAGCAGCAGGTCGACCGCCACCGGCTGGTTGTCCGAGGGGTAGTCGGTGGCCTCCAGCTTGGCCAGCAGGAGCAGGTCGTTGAGCAGGTTCTGCATGCGCGCGCCCTGCTGCTGCATCTGCTGCAGGGCCCGCAGCCAGCGTGGGTTGACCTCCTCGACATTGTCCAGCAGGGTCTCCAGGTAGCCGGCGATCACCGTCAGCGGCGTGCGCAGCTCATGGGAGACGTTGGCGACGAAGTCCTTGCGCATCTGCTCCAGCTGGTAGAGGCGGGTGACGTCGCGCACCAGCATCAGGTGCTCGCGGTTGCCGTACTGGGTGATCTGCAGCTGCAGGCGCAGGCGGTCGCTGATCGGCGAGGGAATCTCCAGCGCTTCCTGGTAGTTGCCGGCCTCGAAATATTCCTTGAAGCGCGGGTGGCGCACCAGGTTGGTGATCGACTGGCCGCTGTCCTGCGGCGTCTTCAGTCCCAGCAGCTGCTCGGCGGCGCGGTTCCACCATTCCAGGTTGCCCTCGGCGTCGAGCATGATCACCGCGTCGCGCAGGGCGGCGGTGGACTCCTGCACACGGTCGATCACCGCCTGCAGGCGGCCGCGCACGCGCTGGTCGCGCCGCTGCAGGTGGTAGATGTTGTCGAACACCTCGCCCCACAGGCCATAGCCCTCGGGCGGGGCCTCGTCCGGCTGGCGCTCGCGCAGCCACTTGTGCAGGCGCAGCAGCTGCTTGAGATGCCACAGCAGGTAGCCGCCGAGGCCGACGGCCAGGGCCCAGGCGTACTCGCCGGTGATCAGGCCGACCAGGCCGCAACCGACCAACAACAGCAGCAGGCGACGCACCAGGGCGCCGCGCCAGTCTTGGTTCACCTAGTGCATCCTTACTCTGGACAGCGGAGGGCGTGGATCAGCTCTTGGTGGAGAAACGATACCCGGTGCCGCGCACCGTCTGCACCAGATTCTCGTAGGCCTCGCCGAGGGCCTTGCGCAGGCGGCGGATGTGCACGTCGACGGTACGCTCCTCGACGTAGACGTTGCCGCCCCAGACCTGGTCGAGCAGCTGGCCGCGGGTGTAGGCGCGCTCCTGGTGGGTCATGAAGAACTGCAGCAGGCGGTATTCGGTGGGGCCCATCTCGGCCGGCTTGCCGTCGATGGTGACGCGGTGGCTGATCGGGTCGAGCAGCAAGCCGCCGACTTCGATCGGCGCCTCGCCGTCGCTCGGCGCGGTGCGCCGCAGCACGGCCTTGAGGCGGGCCACCAGCTCGCGCGGGGAGAAGGGCTTGGTGATGTAGTCGTCGGCGCCGACTTCCAGGCCCTGGATCTTGTTGTCCTCCTCGCCCTTGGCGGTGAGCATGATGATCGGTATGTCGTCGGTCAGCTCGTCGCGCTTGAGCCGGCGCGCCAGCTCGATGCCGCTGGTGCCGGGCAGCATCCAGTCGAGCAGGATCAGGTCCGGCTTGCGGTCGACGATCAGGGCGTGGGCCTGCTGGGTGTTTTCCGCCTCCAGGCAGTCGTAGCCGGCCATTTCCAGGGCCACCGCGATCATCTCGCGGATCGGGGCTTCGTCGTCAACGATCAGGATGTTCTTGCCAACCATGGGTCGAGCCTCGGGTCGTCTGTCTTGCGCCGCATTAGATAACGGAATTATTGCAGCGATATGACAGCTCTGCGCCGGGCTTTTGCTCAGCGCAGGGCATAGTCCAGGACGATGCCGAGCAGGATCGCCAGGCCGGCCCAGTGATTGTGCAGGAAGGCGGCGAAGCAGGCCTGCGGTTCGCGCCCGCGGGTGCTCCAGAACTCCCAGGCGAAGCAGGCGGCGGCGCCGAGCAGGCCGAGCAGGAACCAGATGCCCAGGCTGAAGCGCACGCCGGCCATGGCCAGGCACAGCAGGGCCAGGCCCTGCAGGGCGAGGATGATCAGGCGGTCGGCCTCGCCGAACAGGATGGCGGTGGACTTCACGCCGATCTTCAGGTCGTCCTCGCGGTCGGTCATCGCGTAGTAGGTGTCGTAGGCCACCGTCCACAGCAGGTTGGCGATGTACAGCAGCCAGGCCTCGGGCGGCGGCAGCTGGCCGGTCACCGCGCTGAAGGCCATCGGCATGCCCCAGCTGAAGGCCGCGCCCAGCACCACCTGCGGGTAGTAGGTGTAGCGCTTCATGAAGGGGTAGCAGGCGGCCAGGGCCAGGCCGCCGAAGGACAGCAGGATGGTGGTCAGGTTGGTGAACAGCACCAGCACGAAGCTCAGCGCCACCAGCACGGCGAACAGCATCAGCGCCTCGCGCGGCGAGACCCGGCCATCGGCCAGCGGGCGCGCCCTGGTGCGCGCCACATGGCCGTCGAAGTGGCGGTCGGCGTAGTCGTTGATCACGCAGCCGGCGGCGCGCATGAACAGGGTGCCGAGGACGAAGATCAGCAGCCACTTGAGGTCCGGCACGCCCTTGCTCGCCACCCACAGGGCCCAGAGGGTCGGCCACAGCAGCAGGTAGATGCCGATCGGCTTCTCCAGGCGCATCAGCTGGACGAAGTCCCAGCTGCGCGGGTGGACGCGGTTGAGGGCGAGCAGGAAGGACTGGTACATCGGCGGGTCTCCGTTCCGGGTGCGCCGATTATACGAGCCTGCGCAGAGCAAGGGCGGCGCTAGTTCGCGGCGGCGTGATCCCAGAAGGCCGGCAGGAATACCTCGGCCACCAGCACGCCGAGGCCGTCGCGGCGGAAGCACGAGCGGCGCCCCCACAGCTGCTCGGCGCGCACCGCCTCCGGCAGCCAGGCGGCCGGGTAGCGGCAGGCCTGCAGCTCGCCGCGGGCGAAGGCACGGTCGCTGAACAACAGCTCGCCGAGGGAACGACTGCCCAGCTTGCCCAGCTCCAGGCCCGAGCCCTCCAGGGCGCTGCGCGCGGCCACGCTGCGGGCGAACACCCAGGGCTGGCCGGCGCCGAGCAGGAATACCTCGCGCACCCAGCCCTGGCTGCCGGCCGGAACCTGCAGCGCGGCGCACTCGTCGTTGCGCAGCACCTGCCAGCCCTGCTGCAGCGGCTGCACGGCGAAGCGCCCGGCGCTCAGCGCGGTGAGGCGACGGGTCAGCGACCCCTGGTCGAACAGCCAGTCGCGCAGCAGGGGCGCGGGGGCGGGATGCAACTGCGCCGCGCTGAGCCAGCGGGGCGGATGGGCAAGGGCGGAGGAGGGCACGACAACGGCTTCGGCGACCTGGGACGGCGGCGAGCTTAGCACGAGGCGGGCGGTCGCCCGAGACTTGCGCGAAGGCGCGCTTGCCAGTACAAAGCCTGCTGATTTTTGATGGCCTGCCATCCTTGGCGGCCACCCTTACAGGGCCCCGCCCGCCGTAGGCGGCCCGCGAAGAGGTAGAGCATGAAGAAGTGGCAATGTGTGGTCTGTGGCCTGATCTATGACGAGAGCCAGGGCTGGCCCGACGACGGCATCGCCGCCGGCACCCGCTGGGAAGACGTGCCGGCCGACTGGCTTTGCCCGGACTGCGGCGTGGGCAAGGCCGATTTCGAGATGATCGAGATCGGCTGATCCGCTCTAGGGCGGCATCGGAACGGCGGCCTCTGGGCCGCCGTTCGCGTTTGCGGGGGGATGAATCGGGCCATCGATCAGGTTCTGGCGGAAATGCCGGCTGTTCTGTCGTGATCGTCACGTTATCGTCCGCGCAAACTGCCCGGCAGCACTGGCGCAGTCCCGGATGGCGTGCCATTCTCCCGGGGTCTGCCGCAGCGCAGAGCCGTTGCGGCGCCTTTGGCGCTGTTCTGGACGGACAGCACGGACACAACAACAACAAACCGTCAAAGAGGCATCTATGCGTAAACCTGAACTCGCCGCGGCTATCGCCGAAAAGGCTGATCTGACCAAAGACCAGGCCAATCGCGTACTCAACGCCGTGCTCGAAGAGATCACCAGCGCGCTGAACCGCAAGGACAGCGTCACCCTGGTCGGCTTTGGTACCTTCCTGCAGCGCCACCGTGGTGCCCGTACCGGCAAGAACCCGCAGACCGGTGCTCCGGTCAAGATCAAGGCCAGCAACACCGTGGCCTTCAAGCCGGGCAAATCCCTGCGCGACGCCGTCAACTGAGTAAGTCCCGGTCCGGAGCCGCAGGGCTCCGGATCACCCCTCAGGCTTGCGCCGGCGTCCCGCCAGACGGGATGTAGTGTTCCGCGCAAACCGCTACAATGCGCCGCCGATTTCACCACCCCGAGGCTGCGCGCCATGAAATTCCGCTTTCTCCTCTGGATGCTGGGCCGCCTGATGGCCAAGGCCAGCCGCACCAATGCCGAGTTCCAGCAGCAGCTGCAGGGCAAGGAGCTGGTGTTCCAGCTGCACACCCTCGACGGCAAGGTCGCCCGTCACTATCGGATCAAGGACCAGCGCGTCATCAGTCATGCCGGTGCGGCCCGCGAGCCGGCCTTTGCCATCGGCTTCAAGGATGCCGTCTACGGCTTCGCCACCATGAACGCCAAGAACAAGCAGCTGGCCTTCATGCAGGGCATCCAGAACAAGGACATCCAGATCCAGGGCAACCCGGCGCTGGTGATCTGGTTCCAGGGCCTGCTCAAGCACGTGGTGGCCAAGAAGAAAAAACCGACCGAGGTCAAGAAAGCGGCCTGAGCCGCTTTCCCTCGGGCCCGCCACTTGGCTAGGCTGGGCCTTTGTCACGGAAGTACCTACATGCGTTTGCCCCTGCTCTTCGTCCTGCTGCTGTCCCTCGCACCTGCGGTGCGGGCCGATGACACGCTCGCACGCGTGCTCGACCTGGCCGGCGTCCAGCTGCTTTGCGCGCAGACCGCGCCGCTGCTGCAGCGCGGCATGAGCGCCGAGCAGCAGCAGGCCCTGGGCCAGGTCTTCGCCGCCGGCCCGCTGTGCGCCGACCTGGGCCAGCGCGTCGCCGCCCGCCTAAAGCCCGGGCAGCTGGACGCCGCCCTCAAGCTACTGGACAGCGACCTGGCGCGGCACTTCACCGCCGCCGAGCGGGCGGTGGGCGCGGACGGCGGCCTGGCTGCCTATCGCCAGCAGCTGCAGCAGCGCCCGCCGCTGGGCAAGCGCGTGGAGCTGGTGCGGCGCCTGGACAAGGCCGCCCATACCACCGAGCTGGCCACCCTGCTGCGCTATGAGGTGGGCAAGACCCAGGCGCTGCTGGCCCTGCGCGCCCGCGGCGGCGATCTCGACGAGCAGGCCCTGGCCGAACAGACCGCCGCCCAGCGGGCGCCCCTGCGCGAATCCAGCGCCCAGGGCGTGGAGGCCTTCATGCTCTATGCCTACCGCCAGACCCCCAGCGAGCAGCTCGAGGAGTATGCCGCGCTGTACGAGCAGGCGCCGCTGCGCGCGGTGCTGGAGGCCAGCGCCCAGGCGCTGCCGGAAGTCTTCGCGGCCCGGCGAGCCAAGCTCAAGTAAGCAAAAAGGGGCCTTCAGGCCCCTTTTTCACATGCTAGCGCGCACTCAGTGCGGATGGTTGAACTGCGAGGCCAGTTCGCGCAGCGCCACTTCCGCCTGTAGCACCTTGTTCAGGGCGTCCTCGGCCTTGTCGCGGCTGATGCCCAGGCGCTCGAACAGCGCCTCCGGCAGGTCGCTCTGCGGGCCGGTGCCGATGCCGCGGCTGCGCAGCAGGTTGACCGCCAGGCACACCAGGTTCGGATAGGCTGCGTAGGCACCCTGGTAGTCCGGGTCGTGCTGGAAGCGCAGGGCGCTGGCCAGCTCTTCCGGCATGTCCCAGAAACGCATCAGCCAGGCGCCGATCTGTTCGCGGGTGATGCCCAGCAGGTGCTGCTCGATGTAGCCGGCGGACAGGTGCGGATTGACTTCCAGGTGCCGGCAGATCAGCGAGAAGTGCGGCGGGAACACGTGGGCCAGGACCAGGTAGCCGAAGTTGTGCAGCAGCCCGGCGAGGTAGGTCAGGCCCGCCTCGGGGCGCTGCGCGCGCGGCATGGCGCGGGTCAGGCCCTCGATCACCGCGGCGGTGTAGATCGCCTGCTGCCAGTAGGGCGTGGCCTGCTGCGGCTGGTCCTTGGGCAGGGCCAGGGTCTTGCCCAGGGCCAGGCCCAGGGCCAGGTTGATCACCAGGTCGAAGCCCAGCACGCGGACGATGGCGTCCTCCACCGAGCGGATCTTGCCGGGCGCGGCGTAGTAGGGCGAGGCGGCCCAGCTGACCACCTGGGCGGCCAGCGCCGGGTCGGTCTCGACCACGCCGGTGATGTCGTCGACCGTCGCATCCGGGTCGACGCGCAGCTTGATGATGCGCTGCGCGGTCTCCGGCAGCGGCGGAATCTCGATGGTCTCCTCCAGGCGCTGCTGGATGCGCCGGGCGGTGAAGGCCTGCACGGCCTGGGTGATCTCGGCGCGGTCGTCGTCCGGGCGGTCGAGGTTCGGCTGGATGGCGCTGACCGGTTCGCCGAAGCGCGCGGCGCTGGCCTTGGCCAGGAGGATCGCCTTGTAGTGCTCGCTGGCGATTTCCAGCAGCACGCCGGGCTGGCCGGATTCCACCAGCAGGCTGTCTTCCTGCAGCAGGCGCTCGTCGTACAGGCAGGGCGAGCTGGTCAGCGGCGGCAGGCCGGGCAGCACGCCGAGGCTGTGCTTGGCCAGCATGCGCTCCATGCGCTCGGGCTTGACCGCGGTGAGCTTGCGCCCAGTCAGCTCGGCCAGGCGGTTGAGGTCGAGCAGCTGGCTCTGCGGGAACAGCACCAGCAGGGCGCCGACCGCGTCGTCCAGCAGCACCGCCTGCACCCGGCGCGCGGCCGGCAGGGCGGGGTGTTCCGGGCGGACCAGGCAGGGCACGCCGAGTTTCTCCAGCAGCTGCAGGATCACCGCCGGTGGGCGCGGGGCGGCATCTGGGACGAGGGCGACTTCGGTCATGGGGCGATATCCGACTGGGAACTACTGCCTGGCAGTATAACCAGCGCTGCGCGGGGGCCGCTCGGCCGCCGGACGGGCGACCAGCGGTACAGTGTGCGCCGCCTCACACTTGGCCGTACTGCTGGCCGTGGCGCAGCCAGCGCTCCAGCAGCGGGCTGACGTGCTGCGGCCAGCGCGCCAGCAGCTCCTGCGCGGCCTCGCGCACGGCCGGCAGCAGGTCGGCATCGCGCATCAGGTCGGCGACCTTGAACTGCAGCAGGCCGGTCTGGCGGGTGCCGAGCATTTCGCCGGGGCCGCGCAGTTCCAGGTCCTTCTCGGCGATGACGAAGCCGTCGCAGGTCTCGCGCATGATCCCCAGGCGCTCGCGGCCGAGCTGCGACAGCGGCGCGTGGTAGAGCAGCACGCAGTGGCTGGCGGCGCTGCCGCGGCCGACCCGTCCGCGCAGCTGGTGCAGCTGGGCCAGGCCCAGGCGCTCGGGGTTCTCGATGATCATCAGGCTGGCGTTGGGCACGTCGACACCCACCTCGATCACCGTGGTGGCGACCAGCAGCTGCAGCTCGCCGCGCTTGAACTGGTCCATCACCGCAGCCTTCTCGGCCGGCTTCATGCGCCCGTGGATCAGGCCGACGCGCAGCTCGCCCAGCGCCGCGGAGAGCTCCTCGAAGCTGGTCTCGGCGGCCTGGCAGGTGAGTTCCTCGGATTCCTCGATCAGCGTGCACACCCAGTAGGCCTGGCGCCCCTCGCGGCAGGCGGCGCGGACCCGCTCGACCACCTCGAGGCGGCGGCTGTCGGCCACCAGGATAGTGTTCACCGGCGTGCGCCCGGGCGGCAGCTCGTCGAGGATCGAGGTGTCGAGGTCGGCGTAGGCGCTCATCGCCAGGGTTCGCGGGATCGGCGTGGCGGTCATGATCAGCTGGTGCGGGCAGAGGCGGCCGTCGATGCCCTTCTGCCGCAGCGCCAGGCGCTGCTGCACGCCGAAACGGTGCTGCTCGTCGATGATCACCAGCGCTAGCTTGGAAAAGCGCACCTCGTCCTGGAACAGCGCGTGGGTGCCGACCACCATCGGGCAGCCACCGGCTATCTGTTCCAGGGCCGCGGCGCGGGCCTTGCCCTTGAGCTTGCCGGCCAGCCAGGCGACCTCGATGCCCAGCGGCTGCAGCCACCTGCTGAAGTTGAGGAAGTGCTGCTCGGCAAGGATCTCGGTCGGCGCCATCAGCGCCACCTGGTAGCCGGCCTCCAGCGCCTGCAGGGCGGCGAGTGCCGCCACCACGGTCTTGCCCGCACCGACGTCGCCCTGCACCAGGCGCAGCATCGGCTCGCTCTGGCTGAGGTCGTAGGCGATCTCGGCGCCGACCCGCTGCTGCGCGCCGGTGGGGGCGAAGCCGAGGTTGGCGAGGAAGCGCTGCGGCAGCGCCTGCGCCTTCGGCAGGGCCGGCGCCTGCTGCGCGCGCACCTGCTCGCGCAGGCGCTGCAGCGACAGCTGGTGGGTCAGCAGTTCCTCGAAGGCCAGGCGGTGCTGGGCCCAGTGGCGGCCCTCGGCCAGTTCCTCCACATCGGCATCCGGCGGCGGCCGGTGCAGGTAGCGGATCGCCTCGTCCAGTGGGCCGAGGCGGTAGTCGCGGGCCAGTTCGGCCGGCAGCCAGTCCGGCAGGCTGTGCGGGCCGAGGCGGGCCAGGGCCTGCTGGCTGAGGGTGCGCAGGCGCTGCTGGGTGAGGCCCTCGGTGGTCGGGTAGATGGGCGTCAGGGTCTGTTCCACCGGCGCCGGCTCGTCGCCGCTGACCGCGCGGTATTCCGGGTGGTAGATCTCCAGGCCGGTGGCGCCGGGGCGTACCTCGCCGTAGCAGCGCAGCGCGGTGCCGCGCTTGAGGCCGTCCTTCTGCGCCTGGCTGAAGTGGAAGAAGCGCAGGGACAGGGTGCCGCTGCCGTCCTGCAGGCGCACCAGCAGGCTGCGGCGGCGGCCCATGACGATGTCGGCGCCGCCGACTACGCCTTCGACCACCGCATCCTGCCCCGGGCGCAGCGCGCCTATCGGGGTGATGCGGGTGCGGTCCTGGTAGCGCAGCGGCAGGTGGAACAGCACGTCCTGCAGGTTTTCCAGGCCGACCTTGGCCAGCTTCTCGGCCAGAGCCTCACCCACGCCCTTCAGCGTGGTGACCGGGACCTGCGCCAGCTCGGTCATGCCGGGATGGCTTCACCCTGCGGGCGGGCCACCGAGCACAGGCGGATCGAGTCGGCCAGCACTTCGATGGCCTTGGGCCGCGGGAAGCTGGCGCGCCAGGCGATGGCCACGGTGCGGAAGGGCGCCGGCGGCGTCAGCGGGCGCACCTCGATCACGCCGGGGGCGTAGTGATGGCTGTCCACCGCGGAGAACGGCAGGATCGAGATGCCGAGGCCCGAGGCGACCATGTGGCGGATGGTTTCCAGCGAGCTGGATTCCACCGTGGTGTGCTTGGCCGCGTCCTCGCCGCCCTTGCGCAGGCTCGGGCAGGCTTCCAGCACCTGGTCGCGGAAGCAGTGGCCCTCGCCGAGCAGCAGCAGGCTCTTGTCGTTGAGCAGCTCGGTGTCGATGCTTTCGCGCGCGGCCCAGGGATGGCCGGCCGGCAGCAGGGCGTAGAACGGCTCGTCGTACAGTGGCTTGGTCAGCACATCGGCTTCCTGGAACGGCAGGGCGATGATGATCGCGTCGAGTTCACCCGTTCTGAGCTTGTCGCGCAGGATATGGGTGAAGTTCTCCTCGATGTACAGCGGCATCTGCGGGGCGACCCGGTGCAGCTGCGGAATCAGGTGGGGGAACAGGTAGGGGCCGACCGTGTAGATGGCGCCGATCTTCAGCGGCGCGGTCAGCTGGTTCTTGCCGGCCTGGGCCAGCTCGCGGATGCCCTGGGCCTGCTCCAGCACCTTCTGCGCCTGGGTGACTATGCCTTCGCCGACCGGGGTCAGGCGCACGGCGCTTTTGCTGCGCTCGAAGATCAGCACGCCGAGCTCGTCCTCGAGCTTCTTCACCCCCACCGACAGGGTCGGCTGGCTGACGTGGCAACGCTCGGCGGCGCGGCCGAAATGCTGCTCCTGGGCGAGGGTGACGATGTAGCGCAGTTCGGTGAGGGTCATAGGTAAATTCCATTGAGATGCCGGCAAGCATAGCGACTGTATTCAATGGAACCAACCGGGCCGCCCAACAAAGATGCGGCCCGGCGACAGCGGCTCAACGGGTGAGGGTGAAGTTCAGCGGATAGTCGATCGACATGCTGCCGCTGGCCAGCACCTTCTTCGGTGGCGGCGGCACCGGGCTGGCCTTGCGCAGCTGGCGCTGCACGTCGCGGTCGAAGGAGGCGCGCGCGGTGGACTGCTTCACTTCGCTGGCGAGGATGCGGCCACGGCTGTCGATGGTGAAGTTGAGCAGCAGGGCGTGCTTGCTGCCGGGGCGGTTGAAGCGCCGCTCGCGATCCGGATAGTGCAGGCGCTTGCTCAGGTAGGCCTGCAGCTTGGCCATCCACAGAGCGCGCTCGCGGTCGATCTCGCCCTGGCTGGTCTGCTGCTGGGTCGGCGCACGCACCGGCGCCGCGGCCTGTTCCTGGCTCGCCGGCCTGGACGCGGGCTCGGTTTGCGGCTTGACCTCCGGCTTGGGCGGCTGCGGCCTGGGCTTGACCTGGGGCTTGGGCTTGACGATGGCCAGCTTCGGTTCGGGCGCCTCGACCACCTCGGGGATGGGCTCGGGTTCCGGCTCGGCGATCGGCTGCGGTGGCGTCGGCTCCGGCGGGGCCGCCACCGGCTCCAGCTCGATGAGCATGGCCGCCGGCTCCAGCTGTACCGGAGGTACTGCCGGCTTCCACAGCAGGGCCAGATAGTAGAGGCCGATGTGCAGGCCGATCACCACGATCAGGCTGACCAGCCACAGCGGCAGGCGACGCACCGGGCTCATTGCTGGCCAACCGTTTCCAGGCCCACCAGGCCGATCTTCAGGTAGCCGGCGTTGCGCAGGCCGTCCATCACGTTCATCAGGTCGGCGTAGTCCACGTCCTTGTCGCCACGGACGAAGATGGTTTTCGCCTTGTCGCCGCCGGTCAGTCCGTCCAGCGCCGCACCGAGCTGCGCCGGATCGATCTGCTGGTTGTCCAGGTATAGGCTGGTGTCTGCCTTGATGCTCAGGTAGACCGGCTTGTCCGGGCGCGGCACCGGCTTGGCGGTGGAGGCCGGCAGGTCGACCTTGACGTCCACCGTGGCCAGCGGCGCGGCGACCATGAAGATGATCAGCAGCACCAGCATCACGTCGATGAAGGGCGTGACGTTGATCTCGTGGTTTTCCTGGAGGTCGTCACCGCCCTCGTGCAGATGCAGCCCCATGGCTCATACCGCCTTGGCGATCGGCGCCTGGGCGCGTTCGCCGGCCGGCTGGTCGAGGTCACGGCTGACCAGCAGCAGGACCTGGGCCGAGGCATCGGCGACCTGGGCCTTGTAGCCGGCGATGGAGCGGGCGAAGACGTTGTAGATGACCACCGCAGGGATCGCCGCGACCAGGCCCAGGCCTGTGGCCAGCAGGGCCTCGGCGATGCCGGGAGCGACCACGGCGAGGTTGGTGGTCTGCGACTCGGCGATGCCGATGAAGCTGTTCATGATGCCCCAGACGGTGCCGAACAGGCCGACGAAGGGCGCGGTGGAACCGATGGTGGCGAGCACGCCGGTGCCCTGGCTCATGCTGCGGCCGCTGGCGGCGACCAGGCGCTCGAGGCGGAAACTGACGCGCTCCTTGATGCCTTCCTTGTCCCTGCAGCCGGCGGACAGGCGCAGCTCGTCGCGGGCATCCTCGATCAGTAGGGCACTGAAGCTGTGCTTGGCGCGGGCCTGCTCGGCGGCCTGGCCGAGGCTGCGCGCGCCCTTCAGATCGGGCAGCTCGCGCTGCAGGCGGCGGCGTGCGATGAGCAGCTCCAGGCCCTTGGCGATCCATAGGGTCCAGGTCAGGATCGAGGCCAGCACCAGGCCGATCATCACGCTTTTCACCACGCGGTCGGCGTTCTGGTACATGCCCCAGGGCGACAGGTCGTGCAGTACTTCTTCCTCGGCCGGCGCGGCCTCGGTCTGCAGCGCCTGCACGGCGGCGGCCAGCTGTTCGGCGTCGGCACCGGTGATGCCGTGCTGCTGCAGGAACGCCTGGCGGGCGGCCTCGACCTGTTCGGCGCTGGCCTGCTCACCCAGGGCGTCCAGCTGGGCCTTGAGGGCCGCGGCCTGCGGGTGGGCCGGCGGCGCAAGCGGCAGTGTTTGTCCGCTGCCGACCTGTTGGCCGGTCGCGGCGCTCGGCGAGGCGTCGGTAACCGGTACCTGGGCGGCCGGAGTCACTTCCTCGGCAAGTGCGGCGAACGGCAGCAGCAGGCCGAACAGCAGGGCAATCAGGGAAAGATGGGTGGGCGCGCGGAGGGCGGTAGAATTCATGCTGGCCGGACCTGAGGTGAGGGAGCAGCGGGCGAGGGGAACTGAGCCCTGCATGCGAAACGGCATGTATTATTGCAAGTAATTCTTGTTTGTGAAAGAAACACTGTAACTCTCGGGCCGCCCGTGCCCCGACACGGTGCCGGCCCCCCCTCTGTCACCAAGGTAGAACCTTTCCATGTCCAAGACCCTGATGATTGCTGGTTGTGGCGATGTCGGCAGCCGCCTGGCACAGCGCCTGGCGCCGGCCGGCTGGACCCTGTATGGCCTGCGGCGTGATGCCGCGCGTCTACCCCCCGAGGTACGCCCGGTGGCTGGCGATTTGCAACAGCCGGTATGTCCGTCGGCCTGGCCGCAGGGCGAGCTGGACTACCTGGTGTATTGCGTGGCGGCCAGCCAGCATGACGAGGCCGGCTACCGCGCGGCCTATGTCGACGGCCTGCGCCATGTGCTGGCCTGGCTGGCCGAGCGTGGACAACGGCCGCGGCGCCTGCTGTTCGTCTCCAGCAGCGGGGTCTATGCCCAGCAGGCCGGCGAATGGGTGGACGAGACCTCCCCGGCACAGGCGAGCAGTTATTCCGGACGGATCATGCGCGAGGCCGAGGACCTGGCCCTGGGCAGCGGCCTGCCGGCGACCCTGGTACGCCTGACCGGCATCTACGGCCCCGGTCGCCAGTGGCTGCTCAACCAGGTGCGCCAGGGCTACCGGGTGGCCAGCGAGCCGCCGCTGTATGGCAACCGCATCCATGTCGAGGACGCTGCCGGCCTGCTGGCGTTCCTGCTGCAGGCCGATGCCGCCGGCACGCCGCTGGCGGACTGCTACCTGGGGGTGGACGACGCACCGGCGCCGCTGCACGAGGTGGTGGGTTGGCTGCGCGAACAGCTGGGTGTGAGCCACTGGGCCGAGCAGAACAGCGTGCGCCGCGCCGGCAGCAAGCGCTGCAGCAATGCGCGGGCGCGGGCGCTGGGCTGGGTGCCGCAGTACCCCAGCTATCGCGAGGGCTATGCGGCGGTGCTGGCCGACGCTCAGTCGTCGCTGCGCCCGTTGTAGCGGCCGCTGCCATCGTAGTGGCGGCCGTCCGGATCGGTACGGCCCTGGTAGCGCCCGGAGTCGTCGTAGCGCCGACCATCCTCATCCTGGCGCCCGACATAGCGGCCGCTGTCGTCATAGCGGCGGCCGTTGGCATCGGTGCGGCCGGTATAGCGTCCGGAGGCATCGTAGTGGCGGCCATCTGCATCGGTGCGCCCCGTGTAGCGCCCGGAGCTGTCGTAGGCGCGGCCGTCGTCGTCGGTGCGGCCCAGATAGCGTCCGCTGTCGTTGTAATGGCGCTGCTCGGCCTGTACTGGCAGGCCCGCCAGCAGCAGGCAGAGCAGGAACAGGGCGCGCGGCATCAGTCGCGCTCGAGCAGCCAGGCCAGGCGCCCGGGGTGCAGGTCCGGCACTTCGTCTGCTGCGGCGCGGTTGAGGGCGCGGAAGATGCGCAACTGGTCGCCGTCGCGCTGGAACAGCCAGGGCGCGCCCTGGTTGCCCAGCTGCAGCCACAGGCTGTCGTGCTCGCCGGCCATCGAGGCGCAGTCGCCGGCCAGGCACAGGGCATAGCGCTCGGCGCCGGGCAGGCCTTCCAGGCGGCCGTCCGGGTGGAACAGCACCAGGCCACCCTCGCCGACACCCTCACGGATCTTCCACTCGCCGCCCAGGTAGGCCTCGTACAGCGCCCATTCGAAGCTGCTGCCGACCGGCGCGCCCTCCGTCGCCTGCTGTTGCGGGCGGCGGAAATGCTGCTCGGGGCCGTAGGGGCTGGCCTGCTGCACCAGGACATCGCCGCGCAGGTGCAGCGCCTCCTGGTAGTCACCCGGGTACTCGACCCGCAGCGTGCCGTCCTCACCGGCTGTCAGGCGGCCTTCCGGCTGCTCGAAGCCGTTGCTGTAGGTGGCCAGGCCGCGCGGGCCGTCCAGCCGCCACTCCAGGGTGGGGCCGTGGGCCAGCAGGGCCTCGCGCAGGGGGATGCCTTCGCGCGCGGCGTCGATGATCGGCTGGTTGATCCAGGTGCCGTCCGCGTTCTGCGGGCCGGCACAGCCGACCAGCAGGGCGGCAGCCAGGATGAGGAGATGGCGCACGGCGCGGCTCAGTCGATGACCAGGATGCCGTCCATTTCCACCAGCGCGCCGCGCGGCAGGGCGGCCACGCCGATGGCGGCGCGGGCCGGGTAGGGCTGCTCGAAGTAGCGGCCCATGATCTCGTTGACCTTGGCGAAGTGCGACAGGTCGGTGAGGAAGATGTTCAGCTTGACCACGTCCTTGAACGAGCCGCCGGCCGCCTCGATCACCGCCTTGAGGTTCTCGAATACCTGCACGGTCTGCTCCTCGAAGCCCTGCACCAGCTCCATGGTCTTCGGGTCCAGCGGGATCTGCCCGGACAGGTACACGGTGTTGCCGGCCTTGATCGCCTGGGAGTAGGTGCCGATGGCGGCCGGGGCGTTGGGCGAGGTGATGACGGTCTTGCTCATGGACAGCTCCAATGGATTTTCTTGTTGACGCCGCGCGCCCTCAGGCGCGCATGCGGGTGATGCGGATCACGCCCTTGAGGGCGCGCAGCTTCTTGATGACGCGCGCCAGGTGCACGCGGTCATGCACGCTGATGACCAGCTGGACCACGCTGATGCGGCCATCGCGCTCGTCCATGCCGATCTTCTCGATATTGCCGTCGGCGGCGTTGACGCTGCTGGCCAGCAGGGCGATCAGGCCGCGCTGGTGCTCCAGCTCGACGCGCAGTTCGACGTTGAATTCACCGGCGACATCCTTGGCCCAGTTGAGCTGGATGCACTTCTCCGGGTTGTGGCGGATGTCGGCGATGTTCTTGCAGCTTTCCAGGTGCACCACCATGCCCTTGCCGGCGGACAGGTGGCCGACGATGGGGTCGCCGGGAATCGGCGTGCAGCACTTGGCGTAGCTCAGCACCAGGCCCTCGGTGCCGCGGATGGCCAGCGGGCCGTCGGAGCTGGGCGCGGCCTCGCCGCTCTCGGCCAGCAGGCGGCGCGCCACCACGTAGGCCATGCGGTTGCCCAGGCCGATGTCCTCGAGCAGGTCTTCGAGCACTTCCAGGCGATATTCGCCGAGCACGGCCTGGATGCGCTCGGCACCGATCTTCTCCAGGTGACTGTCGAAGCCGGTGAGGGTCTTGTTCAGCAGGCGCTCGCCGAGGTTGATCGACTCGGAGCGGCGCTGCAGCTTGAGGGCGTGGCGGATATGGGTGCGCGCCTTGCCGGTGACCACGAAGTTGAGCCAGGCCGGGTTCGGCCGCGCGCCGGGGGCGGTGACGATCTCCACCGTCGAGCCGCTCTCCAGGGCCTGCGACAGCGGCGCCAGGCGGCGGTTGATGCGGCAGGCGATGCAGCTGTTGCCGACGTCGGTGTGCACCGCGTAGGCGAAGTCGACCGCGGTGGAGCCCTTGGGCAGCTCCATGATCTTGCCCTTCGGGGTGAAGACGTAGACCTCGTCGGGGAACAGGTCGATCTTCACGCTCTCGATGAATTCCAGCGAGTTGCCGGCGCGCTGCTGCAGTTCGAGGATGCCCTTGACCCACTGTCGCGCGCGGGCGTGGCTGCCCTTGGGCGCCTCGTCCTCGGCGGATTTGTACAGCCAGTGCGCGGCGATGCCGTTGTTGGCCAGCTCCTCCATCTCGCGGGTGCGGATCTGGATTTCGATGGGCACGCCGTGCATGCCGAACAGGGTGGTGTGCAGCGACTGGTAGCCGTTGGCCTTGGGGATCGCGATGTAGTCCTTGAAGCGCCCGGGCAGGGGTTTGTACAGGTTGTGCACGGCGCCGAGCACGCGGTAGCAGGTGTCGACCTTGTCGACGATGATGCGGAAGGCATAGACGTCCATGATCTCGTTGAACGCCCGGCGCTTGCCGCGCATCTTCTGGTAGATGCTGTAGAGGTGCTTCTCGCGGCCGATCACCTGGCCTTCCATGCCTTCGCGCTGCAGGCAGGCGGTGATCGACTCCTCGATCTTGGCGACGATTTCCTTGCGGTTGCCGCGGGCGCGCCTGACCGCGGCGCGGATGCGCTCTGAGCGCATCGGGTGCATGGCCTTGAAGCCGAGGTCCTCGAACTCCACGCGCATGCTGTGCATCCCTAAGCGGTTGGCGATGGGTGCGTAGATTTCCAGGGTTTCCTTGGCGATGCGCCGGCGCTTCTCGCCGGACAGCACTTCCAGGGTGCGCATGTTGTGCAGACGGTCGGCCAGCTTGACCAGGATCACGCGGATGTCGCGGGCCATGGCCATGGCCATCTTCTGGAAGTTCTCGGCCTGGGCCTCGGCCTTGGTCTCGAAGTTCATCTGGGTCAGCTTGCTGACCCCGTCGACCAGCTCCGCCACGGTCTCGCCGAACTGCGCGTGGAGGGCTTCCTTGGCGATGCCGGTGTCCTCGATCACGTCGTGCAGCATGGCCGCCATCAGGCTCTGATGGTCCATGTGCATGTCGGCGAGGATGTTGGCGACGGCGAGCGGGTGGGTGACGTAGGCCTCGCCGCTGCGGCGGCGCTGGCCGTCGTGGGCCTGCTCGGCGTAGAAGTAGGCGCGGCGGACCAGGTTGACCTGATCCGCGGCCAGGTAGGTCGAGAGTCGCTCGGCGAGGGTGTCTATGCTCGGCATGGGTTGACCCCCTGCCGGGCTGACGGTTGAACCTGCGCCGCTAGACTTCGACCAGGCATGGACTTACAGAGGCTCGTTGGCCTCTTCCTCGAAGGCGGCGGCGAACAGCGGCTCTTCCTCGACGATGTCTTCCTGGGCGACGAACTCGGCGTCCACCAGACCGGCGGCGATCTCGCGCAGGGCCACTACGGTGGGCTTGTCGTTTTCCCAGGCGACCTTCGGCTCCTTGCCGCCGGTGGCCAGTTGACGGGAGCGCTTGGTGGCCAGCATGACCAGCTCGAAGCGGTTGTCTACGTTCTCCAGGCAGTCTTCAACGGTAACGCGGGCCATGGTGTTCCTCGTGGCAAATAGCAAATAAGGCTGGGCCCGGATGGGCGAGCGGACTGAATAGTCTAAAAAATCACCAGCATTTAGGGAAGGCTTTTCGGTGGCCGGTCAGGCCAGCAGTTCACCCAGCAGCCCGGCGTGACGTTGCTCCTGCTGGCTGGCGCGAAGCTGATTGGCGCGGAAGATCGCCTTGAGGTCGTCCAGCGCGTGGGCGAAATCGTCGTTGATTACCAGGTAGTCGTACTCGACGTAGTGGGTCATCTCGCTGACCGCGTCGCGCATGCGCCGCTCGATGATCTCCGAGCTGTCCTGGCCGCGGTTGGTCAGGCGGTGGCGCAGGGCTTCCTGGGTCGGCGGCAGGATGAAGATCGACTTGGCCTGCGGCATCAGGCGGCGTACCTGCTGGGCGCCCTGCCAGTCGATCTCGAGGATCAGGTCGAAACCTTCGGCCAGGGTCTGCTCGACCCACTTCTGCGAGGTGCCGTAGAGGTTGTCGAAGACCTGGGCATGCTCGAGGAATTCGCTGCGCTCGAGCATGGCGACGAACTGCTCGCGGCTGACGAAGTGGTAGTTGACCCCGTCGACCTCGCCCGTGCGCATGGCGCGGGTGGTGTGCGAGACGGAGACGCGGATGCGCACGTCGCTGTCGAGCAGGGCCTTGACCAGGCTGGTCTTGCCGGCGCCGGAGGGGGCGGAAACGATGTAGAGGGTGCCGGTGGTGACGGTCATCTGTATGTCCTGGGAGGGCGTTGACTCAAGCCTAGCGGCTTATTCGATGTTCTGGACCTGCTCGCGCATCTGCTCGATCAGGACCTTGAGGTTGACCGCGGCCTGGGTGCTGCGCGGGTCGAAGGCCTTGGAGCCGAGGGTGTTGGCCTCGCGGTTGAGTTCCTGCATGAGGAAGTCCAGGCGCCGGCCGGCGGCGCCGCCGGCCTTGAGCACGCGGCGCACCTCGGCGACGTGGGTGGCCAGGCGATCCAGCTCCTCGGCCACGTCGCTCTTCTGCGCCAGCAGCACCAGCTCCTGCTCCAGGCGCTGCGGGTCCACTTCGGCACGCATCTCGGCGAAGCGGGTCTCGATCTTCTGGCGTTGGTTGGCCAGCATCTCGGGGATCAGCCCACGCAGGGCGGCGACTTCGGCGGTGATGTCGTCCAGGCGCTCGCCCAGCAGTCTGGCCAGCTCGGCGCCTTCGCGGGCGCGGCCGTTGCGGAGTTCGCCCAGGGCCTGCTCGAACAGCTGCAGGGCGGCGGCGTTGAGCGCCTGCGGGTCGGCCACGTCGGCTACCAGCACGCCGGGCCAGGCCAGCACTTCCAGGGGATTGAGCGGCGCCGGCTGCTGGATCAGTGCGGCCACCTGTTCGGCGGCGGCGACCAGCTGGCGGGCGCGGTTCTCGTCGACCTGCAGGCGCTGGCCGGTGTTTTCCTCGGCGAAGCGCAGGGTGCACTCCACCTTGCCGCGCGACAGGCCCTGGCGCAGGGCTTCGCGCACCGCGCCTTCGAGGTCGCGGAAGGCCTCCGGCAGGCGCAGGTGCGGCTCCAAGTAGCGGTGGTTGACCGAGCGCAGTTCCCAGCTCAGGGTGCCGTGGGCGCCGGCCCCTTCGACGCGGGCGAAGGCGGTCATGCTGTGCACCATGGGAGGTCCTCGTGGAATGGCGAATGAGGCGCGGGATTGTAGCGCAGTGCGACCGCCGGCCCAATCCGCCATGTCGCGGCGTCCCGGGCCGCCCTATAATGCCGGCAGGTTCGCGCGCCCCGGCGCCCGAGATTTCCGCTTCCCTACAGGTATCAGCAGATGAAACGTCCCAGCGGCCGTGCTTCCACCCAGTTGCGTTCCGTGCGCATCACCCGCAACTACACCAAGCACGCCGAGGGTTCGGTGCTGGTCGAGTTCGGCGACACCAAGGTCATCTGCACCGCCAGCGTCGAGGCTGGCGTGCCGCGCTTCCTCAAGGGCCAGGGCCAGGGCTGGCTGACCGCCGAGTACGGCATGCTGCCGCGCGCCACCGGCGAGCGTAACGCCCGCGAGGCCAGCCGCGGCAAGCAGGGCGGGCGCACCCTGGAGATCCAGCGCCTGATCGGCCGCTCGCTGCGCGCCGCGCTGGACATGAGCAAGCTGGGCGAGAACACCATCTACATCGACTGCGACGTGATCCAGGCCGACGGTGGCACCCGCACCGCCTCCATCACCGGTGCCATGGTGGCGCTGGTCGACGCCCTCAAGGTGCTGAAGAAGCGCGGCGCGCTCAAGGGCGAGCCGCTCAAGCAGATGGTCGCCGCCGTGTCCGTGGGCATCTACCAGGGCGAGCCGGTGCTGGACCTGGACTACCTGGAAGACTCGGCCGCCGAGACCGACCTCAATGTGGTGATGACCGACGCCGGCGGCTTCATCGAGGTGCAGGGCACCGCCGAAGGCGCCCCCTTCCAGCCGGAAGAACTGAATGCCATGCTGGCGCTGGCCCAGCAGGGCATGCGCGAGCTGTTCGAACTGCAGCGCGCGACCCTGGCCGACTGATTCCCACAACCCGCGGAGAGCCCCATGGAAGAGCAGAACCTCAGTCCCACCCCGAGCCCGGAAGCCCGCCAGTGGGCGATGTTCTGCCACTTCGCGGCCTTCGTCGGCCTGCTGATCCCCTTCGGCAACCTGCTCGGCCCGCTGGTGGTCTGGCAGATCAAGCGCGACCTCGACCCCTTCGTCGACGACCAGGGCAAGGAGGCGCTGAACTTCCACATCACCGTGTCCATCGCCGCCCTGGTGTGCATCCTGCTGGCCGTGGTGGTGATCGGCTTCCTGCTGCTGCCGCTGCTCGGCCTCGGCGCCCTGGTGCTGACCATCATCGCCGGGATCAAGGCCAACGAGGGCCAGACCTACCGCTACCCGCTGTGTTGGCGGCTGATCAAGTAATGTCAGGGCCCCGCTTGCGGGGCCTTTTTCTGCAACCACTCACATAAGGAAATCGGAAGTGGCCGGAGCCAGTCTGTTAACTCTGCTCGACGACATCGCCAGCGTGCTGGACGACGTCTCGGTGATGACCAAGGTGGCGGCGAAGAAGACCGCCGGCGTGCTCGGCGACGACCTGGCGCTGAACGCCCAGCAGGTCACCGGGGTCAAGGCCGAGCGCGAGCTGCCGGTGGTCTGGGCGGTGGCCAAGGGCTCGCTGATCAACAAGCTGATCCTGGTGCCGGCGGCCCTGCTGATCAGTGCCTTCGCGCCCTGGCTGGTGACCCCGCTGCTGATGCTCGGTGGCGCCTTCCTGTGCTTCGAGGGCTTCGAGAAACTGGCGCACAAGTTTCTCCACAGCAAAGAGGAAGACCAGCAGCACCACGCCGAGCACGTCCAGGCCCTGGCCGACCCGGCGGTGGACATGCAGGCCTTCGAGAAGGACAAGATCAAGGGCGCGGTGCGCACCGACTTCATCCTCTCCGCCGAGATCATCGCCATCACCCTCGGCGTGGTCGCCGAACAGGCCTTCACCCAGCAGGTGCTGGTGCTCTCCGGCATCGCCCTGCTGATGACGGTCGGCGTCTATGGCCTGGTGGCCGGCATCGTCAAGCTGGACGACGCCGGCCTCTACCTCAGCCAGCGCACCAGCGCCGCGGCGCAAGGCCTGGGCCGGGCCCTGCTGTGGCTGGCGCCGGGGCTGATGAAGCTGCTGTCGGTGGTGGGCACCGCGGCCATGTTCATGGTCGGTGGCGGCATCCTCACCCACGGCATACCGGGCGCGCACGATCTGGTGCACCACTGGGTCGAGGCGATCGAGGCACTGCCGGCCATCGGCGGCGTGCTGGCCGTGCTGACGCCGACCCTGGTCGACGCCCTGTTCGGCGTCGTGGTCGGTGCCCTGGTATTGCTGCTGGTGACTGCCGGCGGCAGGGCCTGGAAGGCGCTGCGCGCCGCCTGAGGGGATGGGGCGCGCTCTTGTCGAGTGCGCCCCTGGCCGGCTCAGCTTTCGTCCTTCAGCTCGGCGCCCGGCGCGTTCTTCTGCACCGACTGCACGCCGCCTTCCGCACTGGCCCGGCTGGCGTAGTGCTGGCTCTGGCCGACCACCTGGCCGTTGCTGGCCTTGAGCACGAAATGGAACTTGCCGCTGCTGGTTTCCTTGACCTCGAAGGCGCCGTCGCGCTGCGCGTTCTTGCGCACCGACTCGATGCCGTCCAGGGCCGAGGGCTTGGCCTTGTACAGCTCGCTGCTGAGGATGATCTCGCCGTTGCCGGCGAGCAGGTTGAAGTGGAACTGCCCGTCGCTGGCTTTCTTCAGGTGGAACTTGCTGGCCATGGTCCGACTTCTGTCGTGGTGGGGGAGTCCGCTAAGCCTAGACGCTCCCCCGCCAGCGGGCATGCCGGGATGCTCAGGCCTTCAGCGTCTTCACGCCTTCGGCGGTGCCGAGCAGCAGCAGGTCGGCCGGGCGCGCGGCGAACAGGCCGTTGGTGACCACGCCGACGATGGCGTTGATCTCGGCCTCCAGCTTCACCGGGTCGACGATGCTCATGTTGTGCACGTCGAGAATGATGTTGCCGTTATCGGTGACCACGCCCTCGCGGTACACCGGATCGCCGCCCAGCTTCACCAGCTGGCGGGCGACATGGCTGCGGGCCATGGGGATGACCTCCACCGGCAGCGGGAAGGCGCCCAGCACCGGCACCAGCTTGCTGGCGTCGGCGATGCAGATGAAGGTCTTGGCCACGGCCGCGACTATCTTCTCGCGGGTCAGGGCGGCGCCACCGCCTTTGATCAGGTTGAGGTGCTGGTCGCTCTCGTCGGCGCCGTCGACGTAGAACTCCAGGCCGTCCACCGCGTTCAGGTCGTACACCGGGATGCCGTGGCCCCTGAGCCGCGCGGCGGTGGCTTCGGAGCTGGCCACGGCGCCGTCGAAGGCCATCTTGTGCCGGGCCAGGGCGTCGATGAAGAAGTTGGCGGTGGAGCCGGTACCGACGCCGATCACGCTCTTGCTGTCGAGCTGGGGGAGGATGTGGTCGACGGCGGCCTGGGCCACGGCCTGCTTGAGCTGATCCTGGGTCATCGCGGGTTCTGCGTGTGGAGGAGGGGAGGCGAATTATAGGTGCATTGGTGGCCGAGGGGCAGGCGAAAAAAAGCCCGCGGGCAGCGGGCTACAAGGGTGACGCAGGATAGACGTTGAAAGTGCCCGGTCAGGCTTTGCTCTCGAACATCACATAGACCTTGCGGCAGGGCTCCAGCACTTCCCAGGTGCCCTTGAGGCCGGCCGGGATGACGAAGCGGTCGCCGGCGCGCACGGTCTTGGCGTTGCCGTCCTGATCGCGGATCACCGACACGCCCTGGAGAATCTCGCAGTACTCGTGCTCGGTGTAGTTGATCGTCCACTGGCCCACGGCGCCTTCCCAGATGCCGGTGTGGAACTGGCCGCAGGGGCTGCTGTAGTGGTTGCGCACGCTCTGCTCGGGGTCGCCCTTGAGGATCTTCTCGGCGGCCGGACGGTAGTGTTCCGGCGCGGTGGTGGCACTGGCGAAATCGACGATCTGGGCGACATTCATGGCGTGGGGTCCTGGTGTTGTGGGCTGTCGATGAGCGGCAGTCTATGTTTGATAAAACGAACATTGCAAGGCGTTTGACCGGCGGTTTGTCAAAAATATTGAAAAGGTGATTCGCTCTGGTTTAGTGTTGCCCGCACGATGGCCGGCAATCGGCCTGGCAGAATAATTGACAGTGCGTGTTGCCTATTTGCCACACGCTTCCACCGAGGATACTCGCATGACCACCCTGACTCGTGCCGACTGGGAACAGCGCGCCAAGAACCTGAAGATCGAAGGCCGCGCCCTGATCCACGGCGAGCACCGCGATGCCGTTTCCGGCCAGACCTTCGAGTGCGTGAGCCCGGTCGATGGTCGTGTCCTCGGCCTGATCGCCAGCTGCGACGCCGCCGATGCCGACGTCGCCGTACGCGATGCCCGCGCCACCTTTG
Organism: Aquipseudomonas alcaligenes; assembly: GCF_003205495.1. Lineage (GTDB taxonomy): Bacteria > Pseudomonadota > Gammaproteobacteria > Pseudomonadales > Pseudomonadaceae > Aquipseudomonas > Aquipseudomonas alcaligenes_B. Next base: position 52,893 of record NZ_QJRX01000006.1, read on the forward strand.
AGTCCGGCGTGTGGTCGCGCATGAAGCCGGTCGAGCGCAAGAAGATCATGATCCGCTTCGCCGACCTGCTCGACGCCCACGCCGAGGAGCTGGCCCTGCTGGAAACCCTCGACATGGGCAAGCCGATCGCCTTCTCCCTGAGCGTCGACGTGGCCGGTGCCTCGCGCGCTATCCGCTGGAGCGGCGAGGCGATCGACAAGATCTATGACGAGGTGGCCGCCACCCCGCACGACGAACTGGGCCTGGTGACCCGCGAGCCGGTGGGCGTGGTCGCCGCCATCGTGCCGTGGAACTTCCCGATGATCATGACCGCCTGGAAGCTGGGCCCGGCCCTGGCCACCGGCAACTCGGTGATCGTCAAGCCGTCGGAGAAATCCCCGCTGACCGCCATCCGCATGGCCGAGCTGGCGCTTGAGGCCGGTATTCCGGCCGGCGTGCTCAACGTGCTGCCGGGCTTCGGCCACACTGTGGGCAAGGCCCTGGCCCTGCACATGGACGTCGACACCCTGGTGTTCACCGGTTCGACCAAGATCGCCAAGCAGCTGATGATCTATGCCGGCGAATCGAACATGAAGCGCGTCTGGCTGGAAGCCGGCGGCAAGAGCGCCAACATCGTGTTTGAAGACGCGCCCTGCCTGAAGGAGGCCGCCGAGGCCGCTGCCATGGCCATCTGCTTCAACCAGGGCGAGATGTGCACCGCCGGTTCGCGCCTGCTGGTGCAGCGCTCGATCAAGGACCAGTTCATGCCCATGGTGGTCGAGGCCCTCAAGGGCTGGAAGGTCGGCCATGCGCTGGACCCGGAGACCCAGGTCGGCGCGCTGGTCGACCAGGGCCACCTGAACAGCGTGCTGTCCTACATCGAAGCCGGCCATGCCGACCAGGCCAAGATGCTCTGCGGCGGCAAGCGCACCCTGGAGGAAACCGGTGGTGTCTACGTCGAGCCGACCATCTTCGACGACGCACACAACAAGATGCGCATCGCCCAGGAAGAGATCTTCGGCCCGGTGCTCACGGTGATTCCGTTCGACACCACCGAGGAGGCCATCGCCATTGCCAACGACAGCATCTACGGCCTGGCCGCCGCCATCTGGACCAGCAACCTGTCCAAGGCGCACCTGGCCGCCAAGGCCCTGCGCGTGGGCAGCATGTGGGTCAACCAGTACGACGGCGGCGACATGACCGCGCCGTTCGGTGGCTACAAGCAGTCGGGCAACGGCCGCGACAAGTCGCTGCACGCCTTCGACAAGTACACCGAGATCAAGGCCACCTGGATCAAGCTTTAAGTACGCAGGACGATCTCCTGGTCGTCGGCCATACGGCGTTGCGTCCTCGCTTTAATGCTCACGTACTGCAGTACGCTGCGCTTAAAGCTGCGGGGCGCCTGACTCGCTGACGCTCGCCCTTCGGGCCAGCCTAACGGCTGTTACTCCCGTTGGTCGTTGGTCCTGGCCTTAGCCCAGGAGATCTTCATCGATGTTGGGCTAGTTTGACCGTACTTTGAGGTCCGCCCTTCGGGGCCGGCTCCCGAGTGAGCCACACCTGCGGCCGGGTTTCCTTGGGAACCCGGCCGTTTGCTTTGGCCGGAAAGGATTGGGCTATGCGTTGGGGAACCTACTTCGCCGTTACTGCGGCGGTGGTCATAGTCGGGCTGGCGCTGGGGGTGACCCTGCCGCTGGTCTCGCTGCGCCTGGAAAGCTGGGGCTACGGGCCCTTCGCCATTGGCGTGATGGCGGCCATGCCGGCCGTCGGCGTGCTGCTCGGGGCGCGTCTGACCGGGCGCCTGGCCGGCTGGCTGGGTACACCGCGCAGCCTGCGCCTGTGCCTGCTGGCCAGTGCTCTGTCGGTCGGTCTGCTGGCCCTGTTGCCCTATTACCCGCTGTGGCTGCTGCTGCGCCTGCTGATCGGCATTTCCCTGACCGTGGTCTTCGTCCTCGGCGAAAGCTGGATCAACCAGCTGGTCGAGGAGCGCCTGCGCGGCCGCCTGGTGGCCCTGTACGGCACCGGCTTCGCCCTCAGCCAGCTGGCCGGACCGCTGGCGCTGACGGTCATCGGCAGCACCAGCGACCTCGGCTTCTGGCTCTCGGTCGGCCTGCTGGTGGCCGGCAGCCTGGTGCTGCTCGGCCATAGCGGGGCGCCGCGGGTGGATGCGCACAGCGCCTCCGGGCGTGGCTTCCTGCGTTTCTGTCGCGGCCAGCCGGCCATCGCCTGGGCGGTGGCGCTGTTCGCCGCCTTCGAGGCCATGGTCCTGACCCTGCTGCCGGTCTACCTGATCCGCGAAGGCTTCGCCCAGGAGACGGCGCTGCTGATGGCCAGCGTGGTGGTGGTCGGCGATGCCCTGTTGCAGCTACCCATCGGCCTGCTCGCCGACCGGGTGTCGCGCGCCACCCTGTTCCGCGTCTGCGGTGTGGTCCTGCTGCTGTCCAGCCTGGCCATCCCGGCACTGCTGCACACGCCACTGATCTGGCCGCTGCTGGTGCTGTTCGGCGCTTCCGCCGGCGGGCTCTATACCCTATCGCTGATCCTGGTCGGGCAGTTCTACCGCGATGACGCGCTGGTCCGCGCCAACGCCCATATCGCCCTGCTGTGGGGCGTCGGCTGCCTGCTCGGGCCGTTGTCCACCGGCGCCGCCAGCCAGTGGCTGAGCGGCCATGCGCTGCCGCTGCTGATGGCCGCCGGTGCCGCGCTGTTCGTCTGGCTGGCCTGGCGCCGCGCGGCCTTCCAGGCGCCGCTGGCGAGCCCACTGGCTGGCGACTAGGGTTGTCTCCCAGGCCCATCCGCCGGGAGACCAGCATGTACAGCCGAATCCTCGCCGCGCCTCTGGCTCTGCTGGCGTTCGCCGCCGGCGCCGCCGATCTGCCCGGCAGCGCCGACCACCCGGCCATCCCGCGCTACGAGGGCGCGGAAATCTACGCCTACCAGACGCAGGCCTATACCGACTGGCGCTTTCTCAAGGCACCGGCCACCGCCTACGGCGGCCTGCAGAAGAACCTGGACGCCACCGAGGTGCTGGAAGGCAAGCTGACCCGCCTGAGCTACCGCGCGCCGGCCGAGCGCACGCCGCTGGAGATCTTGCGCAACTACCAGCAGGCCCTGGCCGACGCCGGCTTCGAGACCCTGTTCGCCTGCGCGCGCGAGGAATGCGGCGGGCGCAACTTCAACCATGCGATCACGCTGGACATGCATTTTCGCGAGTATCACCAGGATCAGCGTTATCTGTATGCCCGTCTCAAGCGGCCGGAAGGTGATCTGTATGCCGCGCTCTACGTGGTGCTCAACCAGTCCGGCGGCGGGCCGAACAAGGGCCGAAGCCTGATCCAGCTGGATGTGCTGGAGCGCAAGGCGATGGAGCAGCGCATGCTGGTGGTCGAGGCCGGCGAGCTGCAGAAGGGGCTCGACCAGCAGGGCCGGGTGGCCCTGTACGGCCTGTACTTCGACACCGACAAGGCCGAGATGCGCGCCGACTCGGCGGCCCAGCTGGCAGAGATCGCCAAGCTGCTGCAGGCCCGCGCGCAGTTGCAGGTGCTGGTGGTCGGGCATACCGACGCCCAGGGCGCGCTGGACTACAACCGCGAGCTGGCGCAGCGCCGCGCGCAGTCCATCGTCGAGGCGCTGGTGACGCAGCACGGCATTGCCCGCGAGCGCCTGACCGCGGTTGGCGTCGGCATGGCCGCGCCGGTGGCGAGCAATCGCGACGAGGCGGGCAGGGCGCTGAACCGGCGCGTGGAACTGGTGGACCGGGCGCAGTAGTCAGGCCGGCTCGGCCAGCAGCTGCGCCACCGTCTCGCCGACCCGCCGCACCGCCTGCTCGATGGCCTCGCCCTGGGCCGTGGCGAAGTTCATGCGCAGGCAGTTGCGGTACTTGCCGGCGGCGGAAAAGATGCTGCCCGGCGCGATCTGCACCCTGTGCGGCGCCAGCAGGCGGTTGAGGCGCTGGCTGTCGAAGCCCTGCGGCATCTCCACCCACAGCATGAAGCCACCCTGCGGCTGGCTGACCCGGGTGCCGGCGGGGAAATAGCGGCTGACCCAGCCGGTCATCAGCTCGCGGCCGCGCGCGTACTGGCTGCGCATGCGCCGCAGGTGCGGCTGGTAGAGGCCGGCGCCGATGAACTCGGCCAGCGCCAGCTGCGGCAGCTGGGCGCTCATCCCGGTGCCCATGTACTTCATGTGCAGCACCCGCTGCAGGTAGCGGCCGGGGGCGATCCAGCCGATGCGCAGGCCCGGCGCCAGGGTCTTGGAGAAGGAGCTGCAGAGCAGCACGCGGCCGTCCTCGTCGAACGACTTGATGCTGCGCGGGCGCGGGTAGCGGTAGGCCAGCTCGCCGTAGATGTCGTCCTCGATGATCGCCAGGTCGTAGCGCTGGGCCAGTTCCAGCAGGGCGCGCTTGTTGGCCTCGGGCATGATGTAGCCGAGCGGGTTGTTGCAGGTCGGGGTCAGCTGGATGGCCTTGATCGGCCACTGCTCCAGGGCCATCTCCAGGGCTTCCAGGTTGATCCCGGTGAGCGGGTCGGTGGGCAGCTCCAGGGCCTTGAGGCCGAAGCCCTTGAGCGCCTGCATCACCCCGTGGAAGCTCGGCGAGTCCACCGCGACTATGTCGCCGGGCTGGCAGATGGCGCGCAGCGCGGCCGACAGCGCCTCGTGGCAACCGGTGGTGATGACGATGTCCTCGGCCGGCACCTGGCAGCCGGAGTCCAGCATCAGCCGCGCCACCTGCTCGCGCAGGCCGAAATCACCCTCCAGGCTGCCGTAGCTCAGCTCGCGCAGGCCCTGGCGCCGGCTCAGGCGCGACAGGCTGCGCAGCAGCGGGCGCAGGGTCGGTGCGGCGATGTCGGGGATGCCGCGGCCGAGCTGCACCATGTCGCCATAGGGCGGGGTGGCGATTAGCTCCAGCACCTGGTCCCACTGCGACACCTCCACCGGGCGCTGCGCCGCGCGGCTGACCATCGGCAGCGCCGGTTTCTGCCGGCCCAGCGGCACGAAGTAGCCGGACTTCGGCCGCGGCTCCACCAGGCCGTCGTCCTCCAGCTGGCGGTAGGCCTGCTGCACCGTGCTCAGGCTGACGCCGTGCTCCTGGCTGAGGGCGCGCACCGAGGGCAGGCGTTCTCCGGGGCGGTACAGGCCCTGCTCGATGCGGGTGCCGAGCAGCTCGGCCAGGTTCATGTAGAGGGTCATGACAGATGCCTTGCCCTGATGCCGGGCGAGCAATACAGATGCCGCCAGAATAGAGCATTCAGCCCCGCAGTCGAGCGCTCTGTATGGTGTTAATTAATTATTGTTGAATCTGTATCGTCTGTATGGTCGCCGCCATCATGGTCTCCCAAGGGAACAGCCTGACGGAGGGCCGACCATGCGCGAATTCGGAGATCTGTATGTGGCGCTGCGGGAGCGCCGCGACTGTGGCGAGCGCCTGCCGCTGCGCGAGCTGGGGCGGCGCTGGCGCCTGCTGCGCCGGCACCTGGCGACCCGCCGCGCGCTGCTCGAGCTGGATGCCGAGCAGCTGCAGGACATCGGCCTGACCGCCGAGCAGGCGCGGGCCGAGGCGACCCGGTCCTGGTGGCGGTTGTTGCGCTAGGTGCGGACTCTGCGGTCTGCCAGCCGGGTTCCGACCACCTGTAGCCCGGATGCAATCCGGGAGGCAGGCCGCCCGCTTCCGGATTGCATCCGGGCTACCCACCATCGAGCTAGCGACCAGTGCTATACGTCCCCTCTCCCCGCCGGGGAGAGGGGGATCGCGCCCCTTCTATGGTTTCAGACCAGACCCGCCGCTTCCTTCAGGCGGTACCAGGCCATGCCCAGCGCCAGCAGCGGCGAGCGCAGGTGCTTGCCGCCGGGGAAGGTCATGTGCGGCACCTTGGCGAACAGCTCGAAACCGCCGCCCTGTTCGCCGGCAATCGCCTCGGCCAGCAGCTTGCCGGCCAGGTGGGTGGCGTTGAGGCCGTGCCCGGCATAGGCCTGGGCGTGGTAGACGTTGGGCTGGTCCTTGAGCCGGCCGATCTGCGGCAGGCGGTTGGCGCCGATGCCGATCATGCCGCCCCACTGGAAGTCGATGCGCACATCCTCCAGCTCCGGGAAGACTTTCAGCATTTTCGGCCGCATATAGGCGGCGATGTCCGCCGGATCGCGGCCGGAATAGTGGCAGGCGCCGCCGAACAGCAGGCGCTTGTCGGCTGACAGGCGATAGTAGTCCAGCGCCACGCGCTGGTCGCACAGCGCCATGTTCTGCGGGATCAGCGCGCGTGCGCGGGCTTCGCCCAGCGGCTCGGTGGCGATCACGTAGCTGCCGGCGGGCAGTACCTTGCCACCCAGCTCAGGGTCCAGGCCGTTGAGGTAGGCATTGCAGGCCAGCACCAGGGTCTTGGCGCGCACGCTGCCGCGGGCGGTGTGCACCTTCACCTCGGGGCCGTAGTCGATGCGGCTCACCGGCGAGTGTTCGAACAGGCGCACGCCCAGCGAGGCCGCTGCGGCTGCCTCGCCGAGGGCCAGGTTGAGCGGGTGCAGGTGGCCGGAGCCCATGTCGATCATGCCGCCGCAGTAACGGTCGGAGCCGACGACCTGGTACATCTGCTGCGGTTGCAGCAGGCGCAGTTCGTGGCGGTAGCCGAGGCTTTCCAGCTCGGCCTTGTCCTCGGCGAAGCTGTCCAGGTGCGCCGGCTTGTTGGCCAGGTCACAGTAGCCCCAGGTCAGGTCGCAGTCGATCTGGAACTCTTCCACGCGGCGGCGCACCAGCTCCACCGCTTCCAGGCCCATCAGCTTGAGCTGGCGCACGCCGTCGGCGCCGATCACCGGCTCGAACTGCTCGACGCCGTGGCCGACCCCGCGGATCAGCTGGCCGCCGTTGCGCCCGCTGGCGCCCCAGCCGACCAGATGAGCTTCCAGCAGCACCACCGAGAAGCCCTTGCGGGCCAGTTCGATGGCGGTGTTGAGGCCGGAGAAGCCGCCCCCGACGATGCATACGTCGGCCAGTTCCTCGCCCGCCAGCGTCGGGTAGCTCAGCTGGCGGTTGGCCGTGGCGGCGTAGTAGGAGGCGGCGTGCTGGTCGCTGTGCACGGCGGGGCGTTGCGGCTGGTGAACGCGGGCGTTCATGTGCGAAATCCTGAGTTATGTGTTGTTAAAATTTTACGCAGCTTAAGCATGGCCCATGCCAGGCGCCAAGAGCGCCCCAGGAAAAACTCTTTTCACTCGCAGTCATCGACGCCACTGCCGGGCGGATACACTAGCGGCATTCAGCACAAGGCCCGCCAATGAGTTGCACCGACCGCAAGATCGACCAGCTGCGCCGGCAGATTCCGCGCTTCGCCTGCGTGCCCGGCTGCCATGACTGCTGCGGCCCGGTCACCGCCTCGTCCGAGGAACTGGCTCGCCTGCCGGTCAAGAGCGATGCCGAGCACGAGGCCGCGCTGGCCGAGTACAACTGCGTGCACCTCGGCCCGCAGGGCTGCACCGTGTATGACCAGCGCCCGCTGATCTGCCGCCTGTTCGGCACCACGCCGAACCTGCCGTGCCCGCGCGGCCAGGGGCCGGAAACGCCGATCGAGCCCACGGTCGAGCGCCAGGTGCACCGGCTGATCGCCAGTACCCGCCAGCGCCTGGTGTGAGTATCTGCTACGCGTCGGCGAATGGCCTCGGCAAGCCGCTTGCGGCTAACGCGCTTCAGCGCGGCCCGAAGCGAGTCTGCTCATTTTTGCAACTCGTAAACTCCGCGCCCTCGGCCATTTCTGCCTTGTCGCGCTCTAGCTCGCGAGATCCCCGCGTTTGCGTCACTCCGGCACCGGCAGGGTCAGCGACTCTTTGACCTCCTCCATGACGATGTAGGACTTCGACTCGCGCACATGCGGCAGCTTGAGCAGGATGTCGCCGAGCAGCTTGCGGTAGCTGGCCATCTCGTTGATCCGCGCCTTCACCAGGTAGTCGAAGTCGCCGGACACCAGGTGGCACTCCAGCACATGCGGCAGCTTGAGCACGGCGCGGCGGAAGTCCTCGAAGGTGTCGCCGGACTTGTAGTCCAGGCTGATCTCGACGAACACCAGTAGGCTGGCCTTGAGCTGCTGCGGATTGAGCCGGGCGTGGTAGCCCATGATGATGCCCTCGCGCTCCAGGCGGCGGACGCGCTCGGTGCAGGGCGTGGTGGACAGGCCGACCCGCTCGCCCAGCTCGGTGAAGCTGATGCGCCCGTCCTCCTGGAGGATGCGCAGGATGTTGCGGTCGATCTTGTCCAGTTCGCGGCGGCTCTGGTGCTGGGTGCGCATGGCGGGCTCCGTGTGGAATAACTTAACGCGATAATTCACTGGCAGTATGGCGTAAATATAGCCATATCGCCTGGATGTGTTCCTGTGAAACCGCTCTGCGCCGAGAACTAACGCCAAATGCCGATCGATAAACAGTGAATATCGCTGCTCGCGCCTTCCTATACTGCGCCCATCTACGGTCAAAATAACAAACGCTCGCGGGTTCGCCCCGCAGCGAGGAGGCGAAGATGCGTGTTCTGGTACTCGGCAGCGGCGTGATTGGTACCGCCAGTGCCTACTATCTGGCCCGTGCCGGATTCGAGGTGGTGGTGGTCGATCGGCAGAACGGCCCGGCCCTGGAAACCAGTTTCGCCAATGCCGGCCAGGTTTCGCCGGGCTACGCCTCGCCCTGGGCCGCCCCGGGCGTACCGCTGAAGGCTATCAAGTGGCTGCTGCAGCAGCACGCGCCGCTGGCGATCAAGGCCACCGCCGACATCGACCAGTACCTGTGGATGGCGCAGATGTTGCGCAACTGCACCGCCGCCCGCTACGCGGTGAACAAGGAGCGCATGGTGCGCCTGTCCGAGTACAGCCGCGACTGCCTCGACGAGTTGCGCGCCGAGACCGGCATCGCCTACGAAGGCCGCCAGCTTGGCACCACCCAGCTGTTCCGCACCCAGGCCCAGGTCGATGCCGCGGCCAAGGACATCGCCGTGCTGGAAGCCTCCGGTGTGCCCTACGAGCTGCTCGACCGCGACGCCATCGCCCGCGTCGAACCGGCCCTGGCCGGGGTCAAGCACAAGCTGGCCGGCGCCCTGCGCTTGCCCAACGACCAGACCGGCGACTGCCAGATGTTCACCAGCAAGCTGGCCGAAATGGCCAAGGCCCTGGGCGTCGAGTTCCGTTTCGGGCAGAACATCCAGCGCCTGGACCACGCCGGCGACCGCATCAACGGTGTGTGGATCGACGGCAAGCTGGAGACCGCCGACCGCTACGTGCTCGCCCTCGGCAGCTACAGCCCGCAGCTGCTCAAGCCGCTGGGCATCAAGGCGCCGGTCTATCCGCTCAAGGGCTACTCGCTGACCGTGCCGATCACCGACCCCGCGATGGCACCGACCTCGACCATCCTCGACGAGACCTACAAGGTCGCCATCACCCGTTTCGACAACCGCATCCGTGTGGGCGGCATGGCCGAGATCGCCGGCTTCGACCTGAGCCTCAACCCGGCCCGCCGCGCCACCTTGGAGATGATCACCAACGATCTCTACCCGCAGGGCGGCGATGTCAGCCGCGCCGAGTTCTGGACCGGCCTGCGCCCGGCCACCCCGGACGGCACGCCCATCGTCGGCGCCACCGCCTACCGCAACCTGTTCCTCAACACCGGACACGGTACCCTTGGCTGGACCATGGCCTGCGGCTCCGGTCGCTTCCTCGCCGATCTGATGGCGAACAAGCGTCCGCAGATCAGCGCCGAAGGCCTGGATATTTCCCGTTATGGCCGCACCAAGGAGAGCCACAAGCATGTCCATCCAGCGCCTGCGCATTGAGAAGCGCTACAGCGAAATCGTCATCCACAACGGCACCGTCTACCTGGCGGGCCAGCTGGCCGATGACTACGACGGCGATATCCGTGAGCAGACCCGCCAGACCCTGGCCAACATCGACCGCTTCCTGGCCGAGGCCGGCAGCGACAAGACCAAGATCCTCTCGGTGACCATCTACCTCAAGGATATGGCCGACTATGCCGGCATGAACCAGGTGTATGACGCCTGGGTCGCCGAGGGCGCCGCCCCGGCCCGCGCCTGTGTCGAGGCCAAGCTGTACGACCCGCGCGTGCTGGTGGAGATGATGGTCGTCGCCGCGCAAGCCTGAACATCCCTTTGGCCCGGCACCCCCGCCGGGCTTTTTTTAACCGAACGAAGTAGCCGCCATGCGTCCCGCCCGTGCCCTGATCGATCTCGAAGCCCTGCGTCACAACTACCGCCTCGCCCGCGAGGTCAGCGGCGCCAGGGCCCTGGCGGTGGTCAAGGCCGACGCCTACGGCCACGGTGCGGTGCGCTGCGCCCAGGCGCTGGAGGCGGAGGCCGACGGCTTCGCCGTGGCCTGCATCGAGGAGGCGCTGGAACTGCGCTATGCCGGCATCCGCCAGCCGATCCTGCTGCTCGAGGGCTTCTTCGAGGAGAGCGAGCTGAGCCTGATCGACCAGCACCAGCTGTGGTGCGTGGTGCACGCCGCCTGGCAGGTCGAGGCGATCGAGCGGGCGCGCCTGGGGCGGCCGCTGCAGGTGTGGCTCAAGCTCGACTCGGGCATGCACCGGGTCGGCCTGCACCCGGCCGAATACCGCGACGCCCACGCCCGCCTGCTGGCCAGCGGCAAGGTCGACAAGATCGTGCTGATGAGCCATTTCGCCCGCGCCGACGAACTGGACTGCCCGCGCAGCGAGGAGCAGGTCGCCCTGTTCGAGCAGGTCCGCGCCGGGCTGCAGGGCGAGATCAGCCTGCGCAACTCGCCGGCCATCCTCGGCTGGCCGGGCATCGCCAGCGACTGGGTGCGCCCGGGCATCATGCTCTACGGCGCTACGCCCTTCGAGCAGGACCAGGCCCAGGCGGCGCGGCTGAAGCCGGTGATGACCCTGGAATCGAAGATCATCAGCGTGCGTGAGCTGCCGGCCGGCGAGCCGGTGGGCTACGGCGCGCGCTTCGTCGCCGAGCGGCCGACCCGCGTCGGCGTGGTCGCCATGGGCTATGCCGACGGCTACCCGCGGCATGCCGCCACCGGCACGCCGGTGCTGGTCGAGGGCCAGATGACTCGTCTGATCGGCCGGGTGTCGATGGACATGCTCACCGTCGACCTCACCGACCTGCCACAGGCTGGTCTCGGCAGCCGGGTCGAGCTGTGGGGGCGCAACGTCTCCGCCAGCGCCGTGGCCTATGGTTGCGGCAGCATTCCGTACCAGCTGTTCTGCAACCTCAAGCGGGTGCCGCGGCTCTATTCCGGGGGCTAGCCGTCAGGGCGCGGGGCAATTGCGTTTGCAGTGTTGTAAATACTGAACACTGGCCGCATCATACGGCCACCCAACTGCCTTGCTCCCAAGGAGGACCCCCGCATTGGACGTCGGTGTTCGACTGCAATCTATTCGCAAACTCAAAGGCCTTTCCCAGCGTGAACTCGCCAAGCGGGCGGGCGTCACCAACAGCACCATCTCGATGATCGAGAAGAACAGCGTGAGCCCCTCGATCAGCTCGCTGAAGAAGGTGCTCGGCGGCATCCCGATGTCGCTGGTGGAGTTCTTCTCCCTCGACCTGGAGCAGGACAACCACACCCAGGTGGTGTACCGGGCCGACGAACTGACCGACCTTTCCAGCGGCGCCGTGACCATGAAGCTGATCGGCAAGGCGCACCCCAGCCGGGCCATCACCTTCCTCGACGAAACCTACCCGCCGGGTACCGACACCGGCGAGGAAATGCTCAACCACGACGGCGAGGAAGCCGGCATGCTGGTGGACGGGCGCCTGGAGCTGACCGTGGGTGCCGAGGTGTTCATCCTCGAGCCGGGCGACAGTTACTATTTCGACAGCACCAAGCCGCACCGCTTCCGCAATCCGTTCGACCAGCCGGCGCGGCTGATCAGCGCCACCACGCCGGCGAACTTCTGAGGCGGCCACGGACGTTCGGCGCGCGCCGCACGTCCAATGCCCCTGCGACAAGTTGGGTTGTTCCGGCCGGCCGGCCTAACCGTTATACTGCGCCCGCTCGCGAAACCGTGGCCGCGGGCGTGTCTAGCCAATGAGGGTGTACCGTGAACCTGATCAAGAAGATGCTGGCGGCTCAAGCTGCCGTATTGGCCCTGTGGGCTGTGAGCGCTCAGGCTGCGACCAACGACGAGATCGCCGAGCGCATCAAGCCGGTGGGCGAGGTCTGCATCCAGGGTGAAGAATGCAAGGGCGTCGGCGCCGTGGCCGTGGCCGCCGGCGGTGGCGCCAAGTCCCCGGACGACGTGATCGCCGCCCACTGTGGCGCCTGCCACAATGCCGGCGTGCTGGGCGCACCGAAGTCCGGCGATACCGCGGCCTGGAAGGCGCGCGCCGATGCTAAGGGTGGCCTGGATGGCATCCTCAAGTCGGCCATCGCCGGCATCAACGCCATGCCGCCGAAAGGCACCTGCGCCACCTGCTCGGACGACGAGCTGCTCGGCGCGATCAAGAAGATGTCCGGCCTGTAACACCGGCCTCGACGAAAAAGCCGCCCGCGGGCGGCTTTTTTGTGCCTGTCTGGCCTGCGGCCGATTGTCGCGCCTCAGCGTTTGAGCAGGGCGCGCATGTTGGCCAGGGCATCGTTGCCGCGCGCGCTCTTGACCTCGGCCGGGGCGTCTTCCTGGCCTTCCCAGACCAGGTCTTCCGGCGGCAGCTCGTCGAGGAAGCGGCTCGGCGAGCAGTCGATGATCTCGCCGTACTGCTTGCGCTTGGCGGCGAAGGTCAGGGTCAGGTTGCGCTTGGCGCGGGTGATGCCGACGTAGGCCAGGCGCCGTTCCTCCTCGATGGTGTCGGCCTCGATGCTGGAGCGGTGCGGGAGGATCTCCTCCTCGAAGCCGATGATGTACACCGAGGGGAACTCCAGGCCCTTGGAGGCGTGCATGGTCATCATCTGCACGCCCTCGGCACCTTCTTCCTCTTCCTGCTGGCGCTCCAGCATGTCGCGCAGCACCAGCTTGCCGATGGCGTCCTCGATGGTCATGTCGCCGTCCTCGTCCTTGTCGAGGGTGTTCTTCAGCGCCTCGACGAGGAACCAGACGTTGCCCATGCGCGCCTCGGCGACCTTGTCGCTGGAGGCGTTCTGGCGCAGCCAGTTCTCGTAGTCGATATCCATGATCATGCTGCGAATGGCGCCGATCGGGTCGTTACCGGCACAGAGTTCGCGAATCTTGTCCATGTAGCGCTTGAAGCGGGCGAGGCGCTCGGTGTAGCGGCTGTCCAGGTGCTCGGCCAGGCCCAGCTCGTCGCTGGCGGCGTACATCGAGATGCCGCGCTCGCTGGCGTAGTTGCCGAGCTTCTCCAGGGTGGTCGAGCCGATCTCGCGGCGCGGTACGTTGATCACCCGCAGGTAGGCGTTGTCGTCGTCCGGGTTGACCAGCAGGCGGAAGTAGCTCATCAGGTCCTTCACCTCCTGGCGGGCGAAGAAGCTGGTGCCGCCGGACAGGCGATAGGGAATCTGATGGTGCTGCAGCTTCAGCTCCATCAGCTTGGCCTGGTAGTTGCCGCGGTAGAGGATGGCGAAGTCGCTGTACGGGCGGTCGGTGCGCAGGTGTTCGGTGAGGATCTCCAGGGCCACCCGCTCGCACTCGGCGTCCTCGTTGCGGGTGCGGATCACGCGGATCTCGTCGCCGTGGCCCATCTCCGACCACAGCTGCTTCTCGAACACGTGCGGGTTGTTGGCGATCAGCACGTTGGCGCACTTGAGGATGCGGCTGGTGGACCGGTAGTTCTGCTCCAGCATCACCACCTTGAGCGACGGGTAGTCTTCCTTGAGCAGCATCAGGTTTTCCGGGCGCGCGCCGCGCCAGGCATAGATCGACTGGTCGTCGTCGCCGACCACGGTGAACTGGTGGCGCATGCCGACCAGGAGCTTGACCAGCAGGTACTGGCTGGCGTTGGTGTCCTGGTACTCGTCCACCAGCAGGTAGCGGATGCGGTTCTGCCACTTCTCGAGGATGTCGGCGTGCTCCTGGAACAGCTTCACCGGCAGCAGGATCAGGTCGTTGAAGTCCACCGCGTTGTACGCCTTGAGCGTGCGCTGGTAGTGCAGGTAGACCACCGCGGCGGTCTGCTCCTTGGGGCCGCGCGCCTTGGCCAGCGCCTCGTCGGGCAGGATCAGGTCGTTCTTCCAGCTGTCGATCAGGTTCTTGATCTCGTCCACGCCGTCATCGCCGGCGTATTCCTTCTGCATGATGTCGGTCAGCAGGGCCTTGATGTCGCCGTCGTCGAAGATCGAGAAGCCGGGCTTGTAGCCCAGGCGCGCGTACTCCTTGCGGATGATGTTCATGCCCAGGTTGTGGAAGGTCGACACGGTCAGGCCACGCGCCTCGGCGCCCTTGAGCAGCGTGCCGACGCGCTCCTTCATCTCGCGCGCGGCCTTGTTGGTGAAGGTCATGGCGACGATATGGCGGGCCTGGATGCCGCACTGCTGCACCAGGTAGGCGATCTTGCGGGTGATCACGCTGGTCTTGCCGGAGCCGGCGCCGGCCAGCACCAGCAGCGGGCCGCCGACGTAGTTCACGGCCTCTTGCTGCCGGGGATTGAGTCGCGACATGGGGGGAATTCGGTCAGAAAAAACGAGGCGGCATTCTAGCAGCCGCAGGGCGCCGCCGGGGCGCATGCAGACCGCCGCCCGGCAGGCCGGGTTCCCAATAAAAAGCTTAAAGATTGTGTGCTAAGTCACTATTTTTAAAGATCATGTACGCTTGTGCCAGTCGGCCCCCGTTGCCGCTGCTAAGCCTTTCCCGCAGGATGCGCAGAAATCTGCACAGGATGGGCAGCAAGAGAACGCCGTTGAACGGTGCACGCAGACAGGAATGGTCTGTCAATCCGACCCTGGGGAGGTCATTTGTCCGCGCACGTCGAACCCATGCGCCTGGTCCTGCTGGCCGAAGAGCCACAGTGGGCTGCCCTGCTGCGCGCGCGACTCGAGGCCCTGGACGGCATCTTCCCGCTGATCACCGCGCCGTCCTGGGAGGCGGCCAGCAGCCTGTTCGACGATGGCGCTCCTGGGCTGCTGCTGACCACTCCCGCTTGCCAGCCGGCGCCCGGCCGCTGTTCGCTGCCGACCATCCTGCTGCTCGACGAGGAACCTGCTACGGAGCCGGCCGATGTCTGTGACTGGCTGGTACGCGACAACCTGGGCGTCGACATGCTGCGCCGCTGCCTGCGCTATGCCGGCGAGCGAGGGCGCCTGCAGGCGACCCTGCAGCGCCTGGCCGAACAGGATCCGCTGACCGGCATCGCCAATCGCCAGGGCTTCCAGACCCTGCTGGCGGCGCGCCTGGCCGAGTATCAGGGGCGTGGCCTGGCCCTCGGCCACCTCGATCTGGATAACTTCAAGCACGTCAACGACGCCCTCGGCTACCAGGCCGGCGACCGCCTGATCCTCCAGGTGGTGGCCCGTCTCAAGGCCCAGCTGGAGGCCGGCGATACCCTGGCGCGGCTGGGCAGCGACGAATTCGCCCTGCTTCTCGACCTGCGCCGCGAGCCGGGGCGTGCCGAGCGCGTGGCCGAGCGCATCACCGAGGTATTGTCCGAGCCCTACTGGGTGGATGGCGAGAGCCTGCTGCTCGGCTGCAGCCTCGGCCTGGCCCATGCCCGCGCTGGCGAGAGTGCCGACCCGCTGCTGTGGCATGCACATATCGCCATGCAGCAGGCCAAGGCGGCCCAGGGCTGTACCTATCACCTGTACGACGAGCGCATCCACCGCGGCGCGCGCAGCATGGCCGACCTGGAGAGCGAGTTGCGCCGCGCCCTGCGCCGCGACGAGCTGGAGCTGCACTATCAGCCACGGCTGTGCCTGCAGAGCGGGCGCATCCTCGGCCTGGAGGCGTTGGTACGCTGGCGGCATGCCGAGCGCGGCCTGCTCGGCCCGGACGAGTTCGTGCCGCTGGCCGAGGAGAGCGGGCTGATCGTGCCGCTCGGCTACTGGGTGATCGCCCGCGCCCTGCGCGACATGCAGTGGCTGCGCGGGCGCGGCCTGCCGGCGTTGCACATGGCGGTCAACCTGTCGTTCCGCCAGTTCCAGGACAGCCAGCTGCTGAGCACCCTCGGCCGCCTGATCGAGGAGCGCGGGGTGGATGCCCAGTGGCTGGAGTTCGAGCTGACCGAGACGGCGGTGATGCGCCGCAGCGAGCAGGTGCGGCAGACCATGCAGGCCCTCGGGCGGCTTGGCGTGCGCTTCTCGCTGGACGACTTCGGCACCGGCTTCTCCTCCTTCGTGCACCTGAACAACCTGCCGATCACCCTGCTGAAGATCGACAAGAGCTTCGTCGGCGGCATGGGCGAGCGCGCGGAGAATCGCCAGCTGGTGCGGGCGATGATCAACCTGGCGCACAACCTGCACCTGGAGGTGGTCGCCGAGGGCGTGGAGAACGCCGAGCAGCTGGCCCTGCTGCGCCAGTTCGGCTGCGACCAGGTGCAGGGCTACCTGATCAGCAAGCCGCTGCCGCTGGCCGAGCTGGCGCGCTTCCTGGTGTTCGGCCTACGTCAGCCGCTGCTCAGCGGCTTACCGTCCTAGGTCAGGTAGCCCGCACGACCTGGCCGGTAGCCCGGATGCAATCCGGGGGCAGACTCACCTGTTTCCCGGATTGCTACGACAGGCAGGCCTCTGCCGGTACCGCCTGCGGCCGCAGCATCCGCGCCATGCGCCACTCGAAGCCCAGGGTCAGGCCGATGGCCGCGCAGGCCAGGCCGCCGGCCAGGCCCCACCACACGCCTTCGGCGCCCCAGCCGAGCGGGAAGGCCAGCGCCCAGGCCAGCGGAATGCCGATCACCCAGTAGCAGAGAATGCCGACCAGCAGGGTGGTCTTGCCGTCCTTGAGGCCGCGGATCGCGCCCATGGCGATGGTCTGGATGCCGTCGAACAGCTCGAACCAGGCGGCCACCGCCAGCAGGCTCACGGCCAGCGCCACCACGGCGGCGAACTGCGGGTCGTGACGGTCGAGGAACAGCCCCACCACCCATTCCGGCGCCAGCCAGAACAGCAGGGCGAAGGCCAGCATGCAGCAGGCGCCGCCGCCGATGCCCAGGCGTCCGGCGCGGCGGGCATCGGCCAGGCGCCCGGCGCCGTAGTGCTGGCCGATGCGGAAGGTGGTGGCGTAGGAGATACCCACCGGCACCATGAAGGCCACGTACACCGACATGATGGCGATCTGGTGCGCGCCTAGCGCGTCGCTGCCGATGGCGCCCATGCACAGGGCGGCGAAGGCGAACATGCCGGATTCCACCGCATAGGTGCCGCCGATCGGCAGGCCCAGGCGCAGCAGCTCGCGCAGCTCGGCCAGGCGCGGGCGCAGCAGGCCGCGGGCCAGCGGGTAGGCGGCGTAGGCCGGGTGGCGCAGCAGGTGGAGGAACAGCAGCAGGGTCATGGCGTTGGCCACCAGCGCAGTGACCAGGCCGATGCCGGCCAGGCCCAGCGGCGGCAGGCCGAACCAGCCGTGGATCAGCGCCCAGTTGAGGGCGAAGTTGGCCGCCGCGCCGCCGATGCTGATGGCCATCACCGGGCCCGGCCGGCCGATCGCTGCCGGGAAGCCGCGCAGGGCCATGAAGCCGAGGTAGCCGGGCAGGGCGAACACCAGGGTGGAGAGAAACTGCATCGCCCCCTCGATGTTGTGCGGCTCCTGACCAAAGCGCGCCAGCAGCGGTCCGAGGTTCCACAGCAGCAGGCCACTGGCCAGGGCCAGGCCGCCGGCCAGCCACAGGCCGTTCTGCGCCAGGCGGGTGACCCCGGCGCTGTCGCCGGCACCATGGCGGATGGCGATCAGGTTGCCCACCGCGGCCAGCACGCCGACGCAGAAGATCGACACGAAGGAATAGCTGGCCGCGCCCAGGCCGCCGGCGGCCAGCTCGGCGGGGCCCAGCTTGCCCATCATCAGGGTGTCGGTGAACACCATCAGCACATGGGCCAGCTGCGCGGCGATCAAGGGGCCGGCGAGGCGGAAGAGGGCGACCAGTTCGGTGCGGACGGACTGCGGCATGATGAGTCAGGCTCAAGAGAAGGCTTGCCGGGAAAAATCCGGCGGGCGGAGAATGGCGCCATTCTCGGGAGTCGACGCGACGCGCACAAAAGGAAAAAAGCGATGCCTGGCATGACTAATACTCATGGGATTGGCGCATGAGCCGGCGCCTGCCGCCGCTCTATGCCCTGCGTGCCTTCGAGGCGGCCGCTCGGCATGCCTCGTTCACCCGCGCCGCCGCCGAGCTGGCCATCACCCAGAGTGCGGTGAGCCGGCATATCCGCACCCTGGAGGAGCACTTCGGCTGCCGCCTGTTCGAGCGCAGTGGCCGCCATTTGCAGCTGACCGAGACGGCGCGCGGCCTGCTGCCCGGCGTGCGCGAGGGTTTCGATGCGCTGGAGAAGGCCTGCGCCACCCTGCGCAGCGAGGACGCCTGCCTGCGCCTGAAGGCGCCCTCGACCCTGACCATGCGCTGGCTGCTGGCGCGCCTGTCGCTGTTCCGCCTGGGCAACCCGGACAGCGAGGTGCAGCTGACCAGTGCCTGGATGGACGTGGACAAGGTCGACTTCCACCACGAGCCCTTCGACTGCGCCGTGCTGCTGGGCAATGGCGACTTTCCCGAGGAGTGGGACAGCGTGCTGCTGTTCGAGGAGTGGCTGATCCCGGTGTGTGCCGCCGAGGCGGTGCAGGACGGCCCCTGGGACCTGGCCCGACTGCAGGCCGCCGAGCAGCTGCACCCGACTCCGGATCGCCGCGACTGGCGCCAGTGGCTGCAGGCCACCGGCCTGAGCGACCGGGTGCCGCTCAAGGGCGGCCAGCTGTTCGACATGTTGGAGCTGGGCATCGTCGCCGCCGCCCGTGGCTACGGGGTGTCCATCGGCGACCTGCTGCTGGTCGCCGAGGACGTCAATGCCGGGCGTCTGGGTTTACCCTGGCCGACCGCCGTGTACAGCGGCTGCAGTTATTACCTGGTGTGGCCGAAGACGCACCGCGCGCAGGCGCGCCTGCGTCGGCTGCGTGACTTCCTGCTGGCCGAGGTGGCGCAGATGCGTCTGCCGGTCGTCGAACGCATCATGCCGGGCGCGTAAAAAATAATGGACCATGAGGCCGCGCCCCAGCAGGGGCTTACGGGATAAGTGGCCGTTTTTTGGCGCCTGCAGCCCTGCTGGCGCTATGTTCTTTTTACGCCATCCGCCTGAAATGTTTGACATATTTTACGTCTCTGGAGAGACTGTGCGGGCGGTTCGACTGTTATGCGGCCGTCGCGGGTGGTCCGTTACCTCCCATTCCCATGCCTCCAGGTGAGGCCCAGCTACGCCGCCGACAGACGGAACCGTGCCAAACAGGTAGCGCGTCGATCTCCCGACCCACCTGCACAGCAACGGCAGATCGATCTGCCCCAAGGTGACGTATGTCCAACAACAACAGTGCCAAGAACACTTCTTCCAAACGCAAACCCGTCGTGTTGATGTCCATGGGCGCCCAGGAGCGCAAGGGCCACGACTACCAGGTAATGACCCACAAATACATCACGCCGCTGGTGGAGATCGCCGGCTGCGTACCCGTGCTGGTGCCCACCTGCTGTGGTACCGATGACCTCGAGCAATACCTGGACATGGCCGACGGCGTGTACCTGACCGGTGCCGGTTCGAACATCGACCCGACCCTCTACGGCCAGGAGAACCTCACCCCGGAGAAGGGGCAGGATCGCGACCGCGACCTGTTCGACCTGCCGCTGATCAAGGCCGCCATCGCCCGTGGCCTGCCGGTCTTCGGCATCTGCCGCGGCATGCAGGAAATCAACGTGGCCCTGGGCGGCGACATTCATCAGAAGGTGTATGCCGAGCCGGGCTTCAACGACCATCGCGAAAACCCCGAGGACCCGGTGGCGGTGCAGTACGCCGAGGCGCACAAGGTGCGCATCGAGCCGAACAGCTGGCTGGCGCGGGTGCTGGGGCGTGATGAGATCGGCGTCAACTCGCTGCATGGCCAGGGCATCAAGACCCTGGGCAAGGGCCTGGAGCCGCTGGCCCGTGCCGAGGACGGTCTGATCGAGGCCTTCCACGCGCCGAGCCTGTCGCCCTTCCTGTTCGCCGTGCAGTGGCACCCGGAGTGGCAGGCCGCGCAGAACCCGGATTCGGTGAAGATGTTCGAGGCCTTCGGCGAGGCCTGCCGTCAGCACCGCAAAGGTGGCCAGCGCAGCGCCGCCTGATCCTGCAGGCCCCTGAGAAAGCCCGGCGTGTGCCGGGCTTTTTCGTTTCAGCGCACCAGGTGCAGGTAGTGCATGTGCTTCTCGTACTGGTCGAGGATATCGTCGATCACCGCCTCGCGTACCCAGCCCATCACGTCGTAGTCCTGGCCGCCCTCGCGCAGGTGGACTTCGGCGCGGAAGTACTTGCGCTCCTCGTTGCCGTCGTCGCCGGTGTCCCGCAGGGCGAAGCTGGGCTGGGCGAAGGCGCGCGGGCGCACCTCGTAGCTGAAGTCGGTCTCGCTGCCATGCGCCACGGCCAGGCGCACGCGGCCGTCGGCACCGCTTTCAACCGTCGCCGGCAGGCCCTGCTTGCGCAGCTCCTCGGCCACCGCCTGGCAGGCCGGCTGCACCACTTCGTCGATGAAGCGGGTGACGTGGGCGCGGCGCGGGAACATCGCCAGGTTGCGCAGGCGCCGCTGCCAGCCGCCGTGCTGGCGGGCCAGCGGGCGTGAACCGTTGAGCGCCTGGAAGCGCACGCCGCGCTTGGTGGCGTCCAGTTTCAGTGCGCGCAGCAGACCCCAGATGGCCGCCAGCAGGACGATGGAGAAGGGCAGGGCGCTGGCGATGGTGGCCGTCTGCAGCGCCTTGAGGCCGTCAGCCAGGAGCAGGGCGATGGCCACCACGCCGATCAGGATCGACCAGAACAGGCGCTGCCACAGCGGCGTGACGGTCCTGCCGCCGGAGGCCAGCATGTCCACCACCAGGGCGCCGGAGTCGGCCGAGGTGACGAAGAACACCACCACCATGGCCACCGCGACCAGCGACAGCAGGTCGCTCAGCGGGAACTGTTCGAGGAAGGCGAACAGCGCCAGCGAGCTGTCGGCATTCACCGTCTCGGCCAGGCTGCCCAGGCCCTGGTTGAGCACCAGGTGGATGGCGGTGTCGCCGAACACGGTCATCCACAGCAGGGTGAAGCCGGCCGGCACGAACAACACGCCGCTGATGAACTCGCGGATGGTGCGGCCGCGCGAGATGCGCGCGATGAACAGGCCGACGAAGGGCGACCAGGACAGCCACCAGCCCCAGTACAGCAGGGTCCAGCCACCGATCCAGTCGGTCGGCTCATAGGCGTAGAGGTTGAAGGTCTTGCTGACGATCTCGGAGAGGTAGGCACCACTGTTCTGCACGAAGGTCTTGAGCAGGAACACCGTCGGTCCCAGCACCAGGACGAACAGCAGCAGGAACACGGCCAGCGCCAGGTTGAGCTCCGAGAGGATGCGGATGCCCTTGTTCAGGCCGCTGGCCACCGACAGCGTGGCCAGGGCGCAGATGGCGGCGATCAGGCCGATCTGCACCGGGGTGCTGACCGGCAGGCCGAACAGGTGGTGGAAGCCGCTGTTGATCTGCAGCACGCCGTAGCCCAGCGAGGTGGCCACGCCGAACACGGTGCCGAGGATGGCGAAGGTGTCCACCGCATGGCCGATGGGGCCGTGGATGCGCTCGCCGATCAGCGGGTAGAGCGCCGAACGCAGGGTCAGCGGCAGGTCGTGGCGGAAGCAGAAGAAGGCCAGGATCAGCGCGACGATGGCGTAGATCGCCCAGGCGTGCAGGCCCCAGTGGAAGAAGGTCAGTTTCATCGCCTCGCGCGCGGCCTGCGCCGTGCCGGCCTCGCCCACTGGCGGGGCGGTGAAGTGCATCAGCGGTTCGGCCACGCCGAAGAACATCAGGCCGATGCCCATGCCGGCGGAGAACAGCATGGCGAACCAGGTGGTGTTGCGGTACTCGGGCTGGCTGTGGTCGGGGCCCAGCTTGAGGTCGCCATAGCGGCTGACGGCGAGGAACACGCAGCAGATCAGGATCAGGGCGACGGTGAGGACGTAGAACCAGCTGGCCTTGTCGATGATCCAGCTTTGCAGCCAGGCGAACTGCTCTTGTGCATGCTCCGGCAGCAGCACGCTGTAGAGCACCAGGGCGAGGATGAGAAGGGCGGAGCCGAAGAATACCGGCCGGTTGAGCGAAGACGAAGATGCCTCCATTGAGCTAGCTCTCCTTGTTATCGGATGGGCCGCCAAGGGCGGAAGGCCAGCCATCCTAACACAGATCGATAGCTTTTTTCTCTGAGGGGTCTTCTCCTGATAATTCTGGTGGATCAGATGCCGCTGCTGGGACGGTACTGCAGGGCCTCGGCCAGGTGCGCGCGGCCGATCTCGCTGGCGCCTTCCAGGTCAGCCAGGGTACGCGCCACCTTGAGCAGGCGATGGGCCGCCCGCAGCGACAGGTTGAGGCGTTCGCAGGCCTGCTCCAGCCACAGCCGGTCGGCCTCGGGCAGGCGGCAATGCTGCTGCAGGCCCGGCAGATCGAGGAAGGCATTGGCGCAGCCCTGGCGCGCGAGCTGGCGCTGGCGTGCCAGGCTAACGCGGGCGGCGACCTGGGCGCTGCTCTCGCCAGCCTGGCTGCTGGCCAGCAGGCTGGTGCTTTCGCGCGCCACGGTGAGGTGCAGGTCGATGCGGTCGAGCAGCGGCCCGGACAGCTTGGCGCGGTAGCGCTGGATCTGTTCCGGGGTGCAGCGGCAGCGGCCGCCGGGGTCGCCCAGGTAGCCGCAGGGGCAGGGGTTCATCGCCGCCACCAGCTGGAAGCGCGCGGGGAAGCGTACCTTGTCGCGGGCCCGGGCGATCACGATATGGCCCGATTCCAGGGGCTCGCGCAGCACCTCCAGGACCTTGCGGTCGAACTCGGGCAGTTCGTCGAGGAATAGGATGCCGTGATGGGCCAGGCTGATCTCGCCGGGTTGCGGGCGGCTGCCGCCACCGACCAGCGCTGGCCCGGATGCACTGTGATGCGGCTGGCGAAACGGTCGACGCGGCCAGGCCGTCAGCGGCGCATGGCTGGCCACCGAATGGATGGCCGCCACTTCCAGCGCCTCCTCCTCGGACAGCGGCGGCAGCAGACCGGGCAGGCGGCTGGCCAGCAGGGTCTTGCCGGTGCCCGGAGGCCCGCTGAGCAGCAGGTTGTGGCCGCCGCTGGCGGCGATCAGCAGGGCGCGCTTGGCCGCCAGCTGGCCCTGTACTTCGGCCAGGTCGGGGTAAGCCGCTTCCTGGCGCAGCAGGCCGCTGGCCTGATAGGGCGAGAGGGGCGTGTGGCCGTTGAGGTGGGCGGCGATCTGCAGCAGGTGGTCGACTGCCAGCACCTTGAGGCCCGAGGCCAGGCTGGCTTCCTCGGCATTGGCCCGCGGCACCACCAGGGTGCGTCCGGCGGCGCGGGCAGCCAGGGCGGCGGGCAGCACGCCCTGTACCGGGCGCAGCTCGCCGGACAGCGCCAGCTCGCCCAGGCATTCCAGTTCGCCCAGGCCGGCCGCCGGCACCTGCTCGCTGGCGGCCAGCACGCCGAGGGCGATGGCCAGGTCGAAGCGGCCGCCGTCCTTGGGCAGGTCGGCAGGCGCCAGGTTGAGGGTGATGCGCCGTGGCGGGAAATCGAAACCGGCGTTCTGGATCGCACTGCGCACGCGGTCCTTGCTTTCCTTGACCGCGGTTTCCGGCAGGCCGACCAGGGTCAGGGCCGGCAGGCCGTTGGCCAGGTGCGCCTCGACGGTGACGGGCGGCGCTTCGACGCCGACCTGGGCACGGCTGTGGACGATGGCGAGGGACATGGATCACTCCTTGATCGCATGCCCGCCGAGCTTTATTCGGCGGGTGGGTTCTGCCTGGCTTCCAGCTCTGCCAGCTTGGCCTCCAGGGCTTCCAGGCGCGCACGGGTACGCGCCAGTACGGCCATCTGGCTGTCGAATTCTTCGCGGCTGACCAGGTCCAGCTTGCCGAAGGCGCTCTGCAGCAGGGCCTTGAGCTGGGCTTCGATCTCGCCGCGCGGCAGCGGGTTGTCGCCGCTGAACAGGCGCGAGGCGTGGCTGGCGAGGGTGTCGAGGATGGCTTTGGGCGGCAGCATGGCGGGTCGTTCCGGTGGCAAACGGCGGCAGTGTAGCACGCGGGGCGCGCCGGCCGGGCCGGACGGGGCAGGTGCACGATTTTCGCTCACTGGGCGCGCCGGCTCTGCACCAATGCTGTGCAATGACTGATCGGTCGTTGTTGTGGCGATTTCTGCGGTCCGCCCTAACTGCATGAAAAAGTGGCCTTTTGGCATAGCTGGCAAGCTTTCTGCTTAACACCCCGTGACGCGTGCACCGATGCAGTACCGGTGCGCAGGCCGAGGCGGGGGAGTGTCTCGGTGGATGCGGTTGGTTGGCATCGGGCTAAGGCGGCCGATGCGTTTCAAAAGCCAGACACTGCGCTTAGACTTGAGCCGGGTTCGTTTTCCTGGGGCGAGTCCACCAATACGGGAGAGAGTTTCATGAAGCTAGTCACTGCCATCATCAAGCCGTTCAAGCTGGACGACGTGCGCGAGTCGCTGTCGGAGATCGGCGTGCAGGGCATCACCGTGACCGAAGTCAAGGGCTTCGGCCGGCAGAAGGGCCACACCGAGCTGTATCGCGGCGCGGAATACGTGGTGGATTTTCTGCCCAAGGTGAAGATCGACGTGGCCATCGCCGACGACCAGCTGGACCGGGTCATCGAGGCGATCACCAAGGCGGCCAACACCGGCAAGATCGGTGACGGCAAGATCTTCGTCGTCAATCTGGAACAGGCCATCCGCATCCGTACCGGCGAAACCGGCACCGACGCAGTTTAAGCCTCAGAACCCCACACGCCCCAGGAGAAAAACACATGACTCTGCGTAAGATCGCAGGGCTTGGAGCCCTGCTGTCCCTCGTAACCCCTGGCCTGGCCATGGCTGACGAGGTTGTTCTCAACTCCGGCGACACCGCCTGGATGCTTACCGCGACCGCGCTGGTGCTGTTCATGACCATCCCGGGCCTGGCGCTGTTCTACAGCGGCATGGTGCGCTCCAAGAACGTTCTTTCGGTGATGATGCAGTGCTTTGCCATCACCGGCCTGATCAGCATTCTCTGGGTGGTCTACGGCTACAGCCTGGCCTTCGACACCACCGGCATGGAGAAGGGCGTCACCAACCTCAACTCCTTCGTCGGCGGTCTGAACAAGGCCTTCCTCAGCGGCCTGACGCCGGACAGCCTGATCGGCGCATTCCCGGAGAGCGTGTTCATCGTCTTCCAGATGACCTTCGCCATCATCACCCCGGCCCTGATCGTCGGTGCCTTCGCCGAGCGCATGAAGTTCTCCGCGATGCTGATCTTCATGGCCGTGTGGTTCACCCTGGTCTACGCGCCGATGTGCCACATGGTCTGGTCCGGTGACGGCGCCTTCCTGTGGGACGAGGGCGTGCTGGACTTCGCCGGCGGCACCGTGGTGCACATCAATGCCGGTATCGCCGGTCTGGTGGCCTGCCTGGTGCTGGGCAAGCGCAAGGGCTACCCGACCACCCCGATGGCGCCGCACAACCTCGGCTACACCCTGGTCGGTGCCGCCATGCTGTGGATCGGCTGGTTCGGCTTCAACGCCGGCTCCGCCATCGCCGCCAACGGCACCGCCGGCATGGCCATGCTGGTGACCCAGATCGCCACCGCCGCCGCTGCGCTGGGCTGGATGTTCGCCGAGTGGATCACCCACGGTAAGCCGAGCGCCCTGGGCATCGCTTCCGGCGTGGTCGCCGGCCTGGTCGCCATCACCCCGGCTGCCGGCACCGCTGGCCCGATGGGCGCCCTGGTGATCGGTCTGGCTTCCGGCGTGATCTGCTTCTTCTGCGCCACCAGCCTCAAGCGCAAGCTGGGCTACGACGACTCCCTGGACGCCTTCGGCGTACACGGCATCGGCGGTATCGTCGGCGCCATCCTCACCGGCGTGTTCGCTGCACCGGTACTGGGCGGCTTCGGTACCGTGGAAGACATCGGCGCCCAGGTCTGGATCCAGATCGTCGGCGTGCTGGTCACCGTGGTCTACACCGGTATCGTCACCTTCGTCATCCTCAAGGTGCTGGACCTGGTCATGGGCCTGCGTGTCAGCGAAGAGTCCGAGACCGTTGGCCTCGACCTCTCCGAGCACAACGAGCGCGGCTACAACCTGTAAGCCCCGCAGCTGTAAAAGAACGCCCGGTCCGCCGGGCGTTTTTCTGTCCGCGCCAATGGCGGCGCGATGCGTTCCCGGTACAAAGGAGTACCCCATGGACAGTACGGCCCTGATCCCCCTGCAGTACGCGCTGGATACCTTCTATTTCCTCATCTGTGGCGCCCTGGTGATGTGGATGGCGGCGGGCTTCGCCATGCTCGAATCGGGCCTGGTGCGCGCCAAGAACACCACCGAGATCCTGACCAAGAACATCGTCCTCTATGCCCTGGCCTGCGTGGTCTATCTGCTGCTCGGCTACTACCTGATGTACGGCGGCGCCGCCGGTGGCGTGCTGCCCAACTTCGGCTTCCTGATCGGTGCCGAGCACGCCGTGGACACGGTGGCGGCCGGTGGCGAGGGTGCGCCCTACTACGCCAAGCGCGCCGACTTCTTCTTCCAGGTGGTGTTCGTCGCCACCGCCATGTCGATCGTCTCCGGTGCCGTGGCCGAGCGCATGAAGCTGTGGGCCTTCCTGGTCTTCGCCCTGTTCATGTGCGGCCTGATCTACCCGGTGGAAGGCTACTGGACCTGGGGCGGCGGCTTCCTCAAGGAGGCCGGCTTCAAGGACTTCGCCGGCTCCGGCATCGTTCACCTGGCCGGCGCCACCGCGGCTCTGGCCGGGGTCATCCTGCTCGGCCCGCGCAAGGGCAAGTACGGCAGCCAGGGACAGATCAACGCCATCCCAGGCGCCAACCTGCCGCTGGCCACCCTGGGCACCTTCATCCTCTGGTTCGGCTGGTTCGGCTTCAACGGCGGCTCGCAGCTGAAGATCAGCACCATCGCCGACGCCAACGCGGTGGCCGCGGTGTTCGTCAACACCAACCTGGCCGCTGCCGGTGGCCTGCTGGCGGCGCTGGTGGTGGCACGCATCCTGTTCGGCAAGGCCGACCTGACCATGATCCTCAATGGCGCCCTGGCCGGCCTGGTGGCCATCACCGCCGAGCCGTCGACGCCGAGCGGCGTACAGGCCGCGCTGATCGGTGCGGTCGGCGGCGTGCTGGTGGTGTTCAGCATCCTGCTGCTGGACCGGCTGCGCATCGACGACCCGGTCGGCGCCATCTCGGTGCATGGCGCCAGCGGTATCTGGGGTGTGCTGGCGGTGCCGCTGACCAATGCCGATGCCAGCTTTTCCGCGCAGCTGCTCGGTGTTACCTGCATCTTCGCCTGGGTATTCATAGCCAGCCTGCTGGTGTGGGGGCTGATCAAGCTGGTGATGGGGCTGCGCGTCAGCGAGGAGGACGAATACGAGGGGGTCGACATCGCCGAGTGCGGGATGGAGGCCTACCCCGAGTTCACCCGCAAATAGTCGCCTCGGCAGTCGTTGCAAAGGGCGCTGCGGCGCCCTTTGTTTTTTCTGCGGCCGCGCTAGAATGCGCCCCCAACGGATGCTGCGGGCGGCTGCGATGTGGCAACAACGGCTGATCGAACTGCGCCCGCGGGCGCGCGGATTCCACCTGGTGACCGACGAGCTGGTGGCGGCGCTGCCGGAACTGGCCCAGTGCCGCATCGGTCTGCTGCACCTGTGGCTGCAGCACACGTCGGCCTCGCTGACCATCAACGAGAATGCCGATGCTGCGGTACGGCGTG
Source organism: Aquipseudomonas alcaligenes (assembly GCF_003205495.1). Classification (GTDB taxonomy): domain Bacteria; phylum Pseudomonadota; class Gammaproteobacteria; order Pseudomonadales; family Pseudomonadaceae; genus Aquipseudomonas; species Aquipseudomonas alcaligenes_B. Next base: position 80,676 of record NZ_QJRX01000006.1, read on the forward strand.
ACTTCGAGCGCTTCTTCAACCGTCTTGTGCCCCAGGGTGAAGGTGGCTACGAGCACGACTACGAGGGGCCGGACGATCTGCCGGCGCACTTCAAGTCGAGCCTGCTCGGCTGTCAGCTGAGCCTGCCGGTCAGCGAGGGGCGCCTGGCGCTCGGTACCTGGCAGGGTATCTGTCTCGGCGAGCACCGCGATCATGGTGGTTCACGCCGGGTACTGGCGACCCTGCAGGGCGAATGGCGTTGAAGACCGAAGAATTTTTTCCGGTGGCATGTTTGCAATGCGTGCCACTGGGCTATAAGTAACCTGCTTTGCGCAAGTCATGAGGTAGAACATGAGCGACGAAGAACTGGAACAGGACGACCTGGAAGGCGCCGACGAGGATGACGGCGAGGAGCTGGAAGCGGCCGATGCCGGTGATGATGGCGAGGACGACGGCAGCGATGCCGTAGAGCCTGGCAGCAAGCCGAGCAAGAAGGCCAAGGCAGCCGAGGAAGTCGAGGAACTGCCCAGTGTAGAAGCCAAGCAGAAGGAGCGCGACGCCCTGGCCCGTGCCATGGAAGAGTTCCTTTCGCGCGGTGGCAAGGTCCAGGAGATCGAGCCCAACGTGGTGGCCGATCCGCCCAAGAAGCCGGATAGCAAGTACGGCAGCCGCCCCATCTGAGGACGCTCACCGCCATGAAAAAGCCCGCCATCCGGCGGGCTTTTTCATGGCGGCTCTAACGCCCGGCGGTCCAGCCGGCCAGCAGCGCCGGCAGTTCGGCCAGGCGGCGGATCTGCGCATCGGGGGTGGCCTCGCCCTGCCAGTCCTTGCCTTGCGGGTTGAACCAGATGGCGCGCAGGCCGGCGGCCTTGGCCCCGGCGATGTCGTCGCCGGGATGGTCGCCGATGTGCGCGGCCTGCGGCGCCTCGACCCCGGCGCGTTGCAGGGCGCTGTGGAACGGCTTGGGATCAGGCTTGCCGATGCCCATCTGCTCGGCGCTGATGGCGAAGCGGAAGTAGTCGGCCAGGCCCAGGCGGGCCACCTCGGCGTTGCCGTTGGTGATCACGCCGAGGATGTAGCGCTCGGCCAGGTGTTCGAGGGTGCGGTGCACGTCGGGGAAGAACTCGACCCGGTGGCGGGCCTCGAGGAACACCTGGAAGCCCTGTTCGGCCAGCACCTGCGCTTCCACCTGGGGATAGCCGGCCTCCTCCAGCGCGTGAAACAGGATGCGCCGGCGCAGCTCGCTGAGGCGATGCTTGAGCATCGGCTCGGCGGCCAACAGGCGTGCGCGAATGGCCCACAGGTGCTCGATCGGCACCGGCCCCAGGCGCGGCGCCTCGGCAGCCAGCCAGTCACGCAAGGCGGCTTCGGCGCCGTGCATCACCGGGGCCACGTCCCACAGGGTGTCGTCGAGGTCGAAGGTGATCAGGCGCAGGCTCATGGGGTCTCGCTCTTGCGTTTGGCGCGCGGGTGGGCGCCGTCGTAGACCTTGGCCAGGTGCTGGAAGTCCAGGTGGGTGTAGATCTGCGTGGTGGCGATGTCGGCATGGCCGAGCAGCTCCTGCACGGCGCGCAGGTCCTGGCTGGACTCCAGCATGTGGCTGGCGAAGCTGTGCCTGAGCATGTGCGGGTGCAGGTGCTGGCCCAGCTCGCGCACGCCGGCCTGGCGTACCCGCAGCTGGATGGCGCGCGGGGTCAGGCGCTTGCCCTGGCGGCCGACGAACACCGCACCATCCTGCGGGTTGCTCAGGGCGCGCAGCGGTAGCCAGGCCTGCATGGCCTCGCGGGCCTTGCGTCCGACCGGCAGCTCGCGCGCCTTGTTGCCCTTGCCGCGTACCCGGACCAGGCCGGCGGGCAGGTCAAGGCCGTCGAGATCCAGGCCGACCAGTTCCGACAGGCGCAGGCCGGAGGAATAGAACAGCTCGAGCATGGCCTGGTCGCGGCGGGCGATGAAGTCGTCCTCCACGCCGCCGTCCAGCAGCTGCGCCGTGCGGTCGGCATCCAGGGCACGCGGCAGGCGGCGCTCGCCCTTGGGCGCGGAGAGGCCGGCCGCCGGGTCATGCCGGCACTGGCCCTCGCGATTGAGGTACTGGTAGAAGCCGCGCACGGCCGAGAGCAGGCGCGCCAGCGAGCGGCTGGACTGACCCTGGGCATGCAGGCGGGCGACGAAGCTGCGCAGGCTGCGGGTGTCGAGGTCGGCCCAGCTGGCGATGGCGCCCTTCTCGCACAGGGCGAGCACTTTCAGCAGGTCGCGGCGATAGCCATCGAGGGTATGGCTGGACACCTGGCGCTCGCTGCGCAGGTGTTCGAGGAAGGCGTCGAGGCTGCTCTGCATGGCGACTCCGGCAGACGACGATGGCCGCGCGCGGCCCGGGGTTCAGCGCACCGAGCGCAGTGGCGCGGCGAAGCGTGGCAGCACGCGGGCCAGGACTTCGGCGACGTAGCCGAGGAACAGGGTGCCGAGGCTGCTCTTGTAGTGCTGCGGGTCCGGACTGCCGATGGCCAGCACGCCATGCAGGCCCTGGTGGGTCAGGCTGACCACGGCGGCCGAGCCGACCTGGGTGCATTCGTCCGCGCCGAAGAGGAATTCCAGTTCGGCCGGGCGCAGCACGCCGCAGGTGGTCTTGCCGCCGCCGAGCAGGCCGCCGATGGACTGGTGGGCCTCGGCCGAGCTGACCGAGCGGCCCACGCCCAGCGGCGTTTCGCTGAACAGGATGAGGCTGACGAAGGGCACCTGGAACTCATGGCGCAGGCTGTCTTCCACCGCGCCGATGACTTCTTCCAGGCTGCCGGCATCGAGCAGGCCGAGCACCAGGCGGCGGGTCTTGTCGAACAGGCGGTCGTTGTCGCGGGCCACGTCCATCAGCTGCGACAGGCGATGGCGCATCTCGATGTTGCGCTCGCGCAGCAGCTTGACCTGGCGCTCCACCAGCGACACGGCCTCGCCGGGCTGGTGCGGAATGCGCAGCTCGGGGATCAGCTCCTCATGGTCGACGAAGAATTCCGGGTGCTGCCGCAGGTAGGCGGCGACGCTCTCGGAGTCGAGTTTCACGAGCTGATCCTGGTCACTCATAGACGAACCTGTCCTTCGTACACGCGAACGGCGGGTCCGGTCATCATAACCGGCTGGCCGGGCCCTGCCCACTCGATGGACAACTTGCCGCCCGGCAGCTCCAGCTGCAGCGGCGAGTCCATCCAGCCCTGGCGGATGGCGGCCACGGCCGCGGCGCAGGCGCCGGTGCCGCAGGCCTGGGTCTCGCCGGCGCCGCGTTCCCACACGCGCAGGCGCGCCTGCTTGCGGTCGATGACCTGCAGGAAGCCGACATTGACCCGCTTGGGGAAGCGCGGGTGGTGTTCCAGCTTCGGCCCCAGGCTGTGCACCGGCGCGCTGTCGACGCTGTCGACGCGCAGCACGGCGTGCGGGTTGCCCATGGACACGGCGGCCAGCTGCACGGACTGACCGTCCACCTCCACCGCGTAGCTGAGCGCCTCGGCGTCGGCCTGGAAGGGGATCTGCTCGGGGACCAGGCGCGGCGCGCCCATGTCCACGGTGACCTGGCCGTCCGGACGCAGGTTGAGCTCGATGATGCCGCCCTTGGTCTCGACGCGGATCTGCTTCTTCACGGTCAGGCGCTTGTCCACCACGAAGCGGGCGAAGCAGCGTGCGCCGTTGCCACACTGCTCCACTTCCGAGCCGTCGGAGTTGAAGATGCGATAGCGGAAGTCCACGTCCGGATTGGTCGGCGCCTCCACCAGCAACAGCTGGTCGAAACCGACGCCGGTGTGGCGGTCGCCCCAGGCCTTGGCGTGCTTGGGCTGGATATGCGCGTGCTGGCTGATCAGGTCGAGGACCATGAAGTCGTTGCCGAGGCCGTGCATCTTGGTGAAGCGCAATAGCATGATCGCGCCCTCACTGCGGCAGCAGGCTTTCGCCGGCGTAGAGTTCGGCGAGGGTCTCGCGGCGACGCACCTCGAAGGCCTGCTCACCGTCCACCAGCACCTCGGCGGCGCGGCCGCGGGTGTTGTAGTTGGAGCTCATGACGAAGCCGTAGGCGCCGGCCGAGCGCACGGCCAGCAGGTCGCCTTCGGCCAGCACCAGCTCGCGGCCCTTGGCCAGGAAGTCGCCGGTCTCGCAGATCGGCCCGACCAGGTCGTAGTTGCGCGCCTCGCCGTCACGCGGCTGCACCGGGGTGACGTCCATCCAGGCCTGGTACAGGGCCGGGCGGATCAGGTCGTTCATCGCCGCGTCGACGATGGCGAAGTCCTTGTGCGCGGTGTGCTTGAGGTATTCCACGCGGGTCAGCAGCACGCCGGCGTTGGCCACGATGGAACGGCCCGGCTCGAACACCAGGGCCAGCTCGCGACCCTTGAGGCGCTCGCGTACGGCGGCGATGTAGTCGCCGGCCAGCGGCGGCTGCTCGTCGCGGTACTGCACGCCGAGGCCGCCACCGAGGTCCAGGTGCTGGATCTGGATGCCTTGCGCGGCCAGCTGGTCGACCAGCGCCAGCAGGCGCTCCAGGGCGTCGAGGAAGGGCGGCAGGCTGGTCAGCTGCGAGCCGATGTGGCAGTCCACGCCGACGATGCGCAGGTTCGCCAGTTCGGCGGCGCGGGCGTACACGGCCGGGGCCTGCTCGATGTCGATGCCGAACTTGTTCTCTTTCAGGCCGGTGGAGATGTAGGGGTGGGTGCCGGCGTCCACGTCCGGATTGACCCGCAGCGAGATGCTGGCGGTCTTGCCCAGTTCGGCGGCCACCAGCTGCAGGCGCTCCAGTTCATCCACCGATTCGACGTTGAAGCAGTGCACGCCGACTTCGAGGGCGCGGCGCATGTCGTCGCGGGTCTTGCCGACGCCGGAGAAAACGATCTTGCTCGGCTCGCCGCCGGCGGCCAGGACGCGCTCCAGTTCGCCCCGCGAGACGATGTCGAAGCCGGCGCCGAGGCGCGCCAGGACGTTCAGCACGCCCAGGTTGGAGTTGGCCTTGACCGCGAAGCACACCAGGTGCGGCATGCCGGCCAGGGCATCGGCATAGGCGCGGTACTGCGCCTCGATGTGGGCGCGGGAATAGACGTAGGTGGGCGTGCCGAAGCGTTCGGCAATGGCGGACAGGGCCACGCCCTCCGCGAACAGTTGCCCGTCGCGGCTGGTAAAGGCTTGCATGGAACCCCCTTAGAGGAAGACGTCTTTGTCGCGTTCTTTGACGGTCTTGTCGTCGTCGGGCAGGTACAGCGGGCCTTTCTGGCCACAGCCGGCGAGAGCGGCGGTGAACACGGCGAGCGCGATGAAGGGCAGCAGCAGGCGCTTCATGGTGGAGTCCTTTGCAAAATCGTGAATGGCCCGGAGTATACCCACCCCCCGGCCCCTTGCCTATGCACGCCTGGCGGGGGCTGCGCCCCTCGTCCTGGCGCGTTCGGCTTGCCCGTGCCGGCCGGTTTGCGGCTAGCATGGCGGCTAAAAAATCACGGAGTCGCGATGGAAGTCCCCGTTCCCGCCGCCAGTTCGGTCTCGGTCGCCTACCTGCAGGGCCTGCTCGACTACCTGGAGCGCCAGGGCTTCGCCAGCGCCGAGCTGCTGGCCAAGGTGCAGCTGAACCCGGCGATCCTCGCTCAGCGCGACCAGCGCATCGCTGTCAGCACCTACCTGGAGCTGCTCGGCGAGGGCGTGCGCCTGACCGGCGACGCCAACCTCGGCCTGCACCTGGGCGAGGCCATGCGCCCCGGCTACTACGGGGTGCTCGGCTACCTGATCATGAGCTGCGCGACCCTGGCCGATGCCCTGCATCGCCAGGCCCGCTATGCCGCGCTGGTGGGCAACCTGGGCCGCGTCGACCTCGACGAGGAGCCGCCGCGTGAGGGGCTGGAGCCGCAGGTGGCGCACAGCTGGGAGCCGCTGGTGCACCAGCAGCAACGCCAGCACAGCGAGGAGACGCTGGCCGGCTGGCTGACTTTCGGGCGCTGGATCACCGGTCTGCAGATCTCGCCCACCGAAGTGCGCTTCCAGCACCCGGCACCGACCGACACCAGCGAGCACCGGCGCATCTTCGGCTGCCCGGTGCTGTTCGGTCAGGCCGACAACGCCCTGGTGTTTCCCAAGCGCCTGCTGAGCACCCCGCTGGGCCAGGCCGACGCCCAGCTGCGCCAGCTGCTCGACGCCCACGCCGACCGCCTGCTCGGCCAGCTCAACCAGGGCCACAGCGTGCTCGACCGCGCCCGCCGCGAGCTGGCGCGCCAGCTGCCGGAGCAGGGCGCCGACCTCGAGCTGCTGGCGCACAGCCTGCAGCTCAGTGCGCGCACCCTGCAACGGCGCCTGCGCGAGGCCGGGCTGTCATTCAGCGAGCTGCTCGACGAGACCCGCCAGCAGCTGGTGCTGCACTACCTGCGCGACCCGGCGCTGGAGCTGGCGGAGATCGCCTTCCTGGTCGGCTTCAGCGAGGCCGGCTCGCTGGCGCGCGCGTTCCGCCGCTGGACCGGGCAGAGTCCCGGCGCCTACCGACAAAGTCTGCTAGATTCCGCCTCCCAATCCTGAGGACGTTGTGATGAGTTTGAGCGAAGCCCGTTTCCATGACCTGGTCGATGCCGCCCAGCAGGCCGTGGAGGACATATTCGATGACAGCGACCTGGACCTCGATCTGGAGAACAGCGGTGGTGTGCTGACCGTGCGCTTCGAGAACGGTAGCCAGGTGATCCTCAGCCGCCAGGAGCCGCTGCGCCAGCTGTGGGTGGCGGCGCGTTCCGGCGGCTTCCACTTCGACTACGACGAGGAGCAGGGCTTGTGGATCTGCGACACCAGCGAGGAACCGCTGGGCGAGCTGCTGACCCGGGTGACCCGCGAGCAGGCCGGTGAAGAGCTCGAGTTCGACGAACTCTGAGGCCGTCGCCTCGCCCTGCCGCCGGCAGTGCTGTCTGGACGAGCATGACGTGTGTCTGGGCTGTGGCCGCAGCCTGAGCGAGATCCTCGAGTGGGGCAAGGCGGATGGCGCCCGGCGCCGGGAGATCTGCCAGGCCGCGCAGCGCCGCCTGCGCCCGTCGCCGTTCGGTTGACCGGGCGGTCTTGCTTATTACTGGGCTTGTGGTAGCTTCCCCGGAACTGACCAACCGATCAAAACCCTGCCTCCGGGCGGGGTTTTGCTTTATCTGGCCCAAGGAGAGTCCCCGCCACCATGAGCAGCACCCCCGCCATCACCATCACCCGTCTTGACCTGCAGCGCCTGGAGCGTCTGCTCGACAGCCTGGAGGACTTCGGCCCGACCGCCGAGGCGCTGGAGAGGGAGCTGGCGCGCGCCCAGGTGGTGGGCCACGACGAGGTGCCGGCCGGGGTGGTGACCATGAATTCGCGGGTGCACTGTCGTGAGGAAGGCAGCGGCAAGGACTACCACCTGACCCTGGTGTTCCCCGAGGATGCCGGCGGCGAGGGCAAGGTATCGATCCTCGCCCCGGTCGGCTGTGCCCTGCTCGGTCTCTCCGTCGGCCAGCAGATCGACTGGCCGGGCCCGGCCGGCAAGCCGCTCAAGCTCACCCTGCTGGCCGTCGAGTACCAGCCCGAGGCCGCCGGCGCCTACCAGCGCTGAGCCGCTACGCCAGCCGGAAGCGCCCGGGCAGCGGCGCGCGCTTGCGGCATGGCGGCGCGTCGCTGTACCGGCGCATCTCGTACAGCTCCAGGCTGCGCGCCATGTTCTGGTTGCATTCGATGGTGCGGGCGATGCCGCCACCGCTGACCTGGCCCTGGCCGAGCAGCGCCGGCCCGTTGAGCAGCGCCAGCAGCAGGGAGAGCAGCAGCGCCCTGGGAGCCGACAGCTGCATGTTCAGCCCCCCACCCGGATGGCGGCGAGCAGGTTGCGCAGGGTCTGCACCGGGTCCGGCGTGGCCTGCGCTTCCAGCAGGGCGGCGCTGCTGCCCAGGCCCAGGGCCAGGACCAGACTTCCGGCGATGACCAGCAGGCCGAGGCCGGCGAGGGCGCCGCTGTCTGCGTGCGGGGGAATGAGTCTGCTCATGGTGCCGTTCCCGAGAAGTTGCTGGAGTGGCGCCAGCTTTACTCAGGATGATTCGATTGAATAATGGTCCTGCTTCGTATCAACTATCAGGGGAATTGATGGTTGTGCGGCCGCGGTGGAACTCCAGCGGCAGTGCCCGGTCACTGGGCTAGAGTGTTTTGACCCATCCCCGGCAAGGAGGCCGCCATGTCCAGCCTGCCCCTGTACTTCCCCCAGGGTTTCTCCCTCGACCGCGCCCTGACATGCGCCAATCTGCTAGTACAGGCCTATGCCCAGTACGGCCAGTGGCAGGCCCAGGGGCGGCCGCACCGGCCCCAGGATTTTCACTGGAGCCCGCCGCAGCTGCGTGGCTGGCGCTTCTCCGCGCCGATCTGGAGCATCCTCAGCGAGCTGCGCTTTCTCAACGAGTCGGAGCCCTTCGGCTTCGCCGCCGCCAACGACCAGGGCGAGACCTACCTGGTGCTGCGCGGCACCGAGTCGGCCCAGGACTGGCTGGACGACCTCGATCTGGCGCAGGCGCCCTGGCCCTGGGGCATTGGCCAGGGCCAGGTGCATGCCGGTTTCCTCAAGCTCTATGGTTCGTTGCGCGATCTGGCCCTGGCGGCGCTGGACAGCCTGCAGCCGAGCGGACCGCTGTGGGTCTGCGGGCACAGCCTGGGCAGCGCGCTGTCCAGCCTGGCGCTGCTCGACCTGCGCGAGCGCTGGCCGGACCAGGCCCTGCAGCACTACAACTTCGCCAGCCCGCGCCTGGCCGCGCCGGACTTCGCCGCCGCCTACAACGCCCTGGGGGTGCCGACCTTCCGCCTGGTCAACGACAGCGACCTGGTGCCCCAGGTGCCGCCGGCGGTGAGCGCCGATCTGCTGTATCAGCACCTGGGCCTGGCCGTGACCTTCACCGCCAGCTACGCCGGGATCGCCGCCAACCACAGCATGAGCGACTGCTACCTCTATGCGCTGAACAACCCGCAGGCGCCGATGCGCGGCTGAGCCGGCGCCTGGCCCTCAGGCGTTCTGCAGGGCCCGGTTCAGCGCCGTTTCCAGCTCGGCCTTGTAGCGCAGGTAGTGGATGGTCTGCGCCTGGCCCTCGCCGAGGATGCGCGACAGATCGAGGTCGGTGATGTAGCAGGGGTAGCGTTCCGCGCCGCGGCGCTGGGCCAGGATATGCCGGGCCACGGCGGCGAACAGCTCGGCGCCGTACTCCAGTTCGGAAAACTCGCGGTGGTTGCAGTACAGGGTGACGTGTACCCGCCCGCCCTCCGCCGGCTCGATGATCGCCTGCACGTCGTAGAAGGAGTGGGCCACCGGTGCCTGCGGCGGCGCGCGCCGCTCCAGGTTCCGGGCGCGCTGCGGCGGCGCCGGCAGCACCTCGTAGTAGAGCAGTTCCAGGGCCGCCGGCGGCAGCGGGCTGTCCAGCGGCAGCAGGGCGTTGCGGCGGTACAGCACCGACTGCAGGAAGCGCTGCAGCGGGGTCAGCAGGCTCTGCTCGTCGCGGAACGGCAGGCGCTGGCGCCACAGCGCGTTGTACTCGTCGAGCACGGTCAGCTCGGCCTGGGCGCCGTCGATGCGGTAGAACACTTGGATGCATTCGGGGCGGCCCAGCGGCAGGATCAGTGCCAGGTCCTCGCCTTCCAGGGCGAAGCGATCCAGGTGCAGCGGGCTGTAGGCCGACTGCTCCTCGCCCAGGTGCTCGACCAGGCTGGGCAGGTCGGCCAGGGTGGCGTGGCTGACCTGGCCCGGTTGTAGTTCCAGCACGTGGTAGTGCTGCTGCACCTGCAGCAGGAAGCGGCTGCCGGCGGCGCCGGTGAGGCTGGCCAGGGTGTCGCGGAACAGCTCCTCGACGCGCTGGGCGATGGCCTGCGCACGGTTGCGGCAGAAGCAGCGCACCTGCAGGCGCGGCCGGCGCCCGCTGGCCGGCAGGGCGTTGAGATAGTCGCGCAGGCAGTCGAGCAGGGCGTGCGGGCCGTCGTAGCGGGCCACCATCAGCTCGTTCCAGCTGTTCAGGCTGACCTGGTCGAGGGTCAGCACCAGGTTCTCGCGCACCCCGGAATAGCCCAGCGAGTCGGTGCGCCCGGTGGTCAGGTGGACGTTGAGCTGGCTGTGCGCCTTGAGCGGGTCGACGCCGACGTTGACAAGCAGCAGCACTTCGGCCGGCTCGGCGGCGTGCAGCAGGGCGTCCTCGTCCACCGCCGGCAGCGGCAGCGGTACCGTCTGCTGCAGGCTGGCGAGCAGGCTGGACAGCTCGAACTCGGTCAGGTCGCTGCTACCGGGATGCAGCGACAGGCGCGTGCTGGGGTCGATCACGCCGTTGCGGTGGCACCAGGCGAGCAGCTCGATCAGCTGGCGGGCGCGCTTGAGCGGGGCGAAGTCGGGCCACTCCTGGCCATTCAGGCTGCCGTGGTAGAGCGCCCACTGCACCTCGTCAGCGGCCTCCGGGCTGGGGCTCTGCACCAGGGTCAGGGTGTCCTCGGCCAGGTCCGGGGCGATGCCGGGGTTGATGAACTCGATCTTGCCGGCCTTGCGCTCGAAGGCGGCGTACAGGCGCCGGCCGAGCACGCCGAGGTCGCGGCTGTTGAGCGGCATGGCGGTCTGCTCGCTGCGTGCGAACTGCGAGAGGAAGCGGTAGCTGTAGGTCAGCTCATTGACCAGGGCGCGACGCTCGGCGCTGACCTGGCGCACCTTCCACTGGCTGCGGCTGTCGAGCAGGGCCAGCTCGCGCGGGCTCCACCGCCACTCCGCGGTGAGGCGCTCGAACAGCAGGCGCTGCCAGCTCTTGGCGCGCTGCCGCGGCGGCACGCTGAGCTTCTTGCCGACCTTGAGGTAGAGGCAACGGCGGATCAGCTCCAGGCGTTCCAGCTCGCCGCGCTCGGTGAGGTATTCCTCCAGGCGGCGGTACACCACGATGTAGGGGTCGAGCTCATCCAGCTCCAGGCGATTGGCATACACCGCCTGCTTGAAGCGCAGGCTCAGGCATTCCACCCGCGGGTGCTCGCTGGCGTAGACCTCGGTGAGCAGCAGCTTGAGCACCGACTTGTAGGGCGAGTCGATGCCCTTGAACAGCTGCCACATGCCGGCGCCGATGAACTCGCCGGGCGGGATGCGCGCCAGGTGGCCGAGGTCCAGTACCTCCTCGGCGCGCACGAAGCGCTTGCTCAGCAGGGCATGGGTGTAGCCGCGGTAGTTGGCTTCCTCGTACACCGGCACCAGCCACCACAGCGGCGTGCGTCCGCCGAGCCAGATGGCGGTGCGGTAGAACTCGTCGAGCAGCAGGTAGTGCTGGGTGGTACCGCAGTCGTCGGAGGTCAGCTGCGCCTCGCGGTCGCCGGAGGTGAAGCGCGCCGGGTCGATCAGGAAGCAGTGCACCTCGGCGCCCTGGGTGGCGGCCCAGGCCTCCAGGTGGTCGCACTTGCGGCGCAGCTCGGCGAGCGCGCGCTCGGGCAGTTCCGGGTCGTGGCACACCCACAGGTCCATGTCGCTCTGCTCGTCCTGCGCTACGGTGCCCAGGCTGCCCATCAGGAACAGGCCGTGGATGGGTGTCGGCGCCTTGCCGCCGGCGCTGCCGCGGCGCGCCTTGTAGGCGAAGGAGCGGGTCAGGCGCTGGGCCTCGGCGAGCAGTTCGTCGTCCGGCTCGAAGCCGGACAGCCCGGCCGGGGTGCTGGCCGAGACGTAGCCGGGCAGCAGCGGATGGTTCACATGGAACAGCAGCGGCAGCAGCTTGAGCACCAGTTGCTGGCGCGTCGACAGTGCCTGGGTGGCGCGCCCCAGGCGTCCGGCGTTGACCTTGAGGAAGCGCGCGCGCAGCTGCGCCAGGACCTTGCGGTCGATGCCGTCGTTGATGTCCGGACGGATTTCCTGGGTGCGCGTCATGTACTGCTCGTAGCGGTGGTGGCAGCAAGACTACCAGCGCCGGGGGCGCCTGGCAGCCATTCCTGCCAGTGTATCGGCGGCCAGCGGCCGCGGCTGCAGGGGAAACTCCGGGGGCCGCGCCGCCCCCGGTGGTTCAGGCCCTTGCCGGGGCGGTGCGGAGGATGGTCAGCAGCGCCTGGGCGTGCTCGGCGGCGTCCAGCCCCAGGCTGGTCAGGTAGCCGCCATCGGCCTGGGTCACCAGGCCCTTCTCGTGCAGGCGGGTGATGGCGGCCTGGGCACGGGACGAGGCGTTGTTGTGTACCTTGAGCCCCTCCTGGTGATTGTCCAGGTTGTATAGGGCGAGGATTTCCAGTTCGGCGATCAGCTCGGGGGTATAGGCCATGACGACTCCGCATTGTTGTTGTGTGGCGCCGCGCGGGGCGCGGCGGGGGGAGGCTGTTGTTCAGTGTAGCCGGCTCTCAGTGCTGCTCCGGCAGCTCCGGCAGGGCGCGCAGGGCCTGTTCGTACCAGGCGGCGTCGAAGGGGCGGTCGTCGCGCAGCATGGCGTCGATCTCGTGGGCCAGGACCAGGGCCATCAGCTCGAGGATCTCCTCGCGTTCGTAGCCGACCAGGGTCAGCTTGTTGTAGACCGCCTTGGCCGCCGGCGGGTTGTCCGCCTCCAGCTGGTTCTCGATGGCCTGGATCAGGGTCTGTTCGGCGAAGGCTTCTTCGTCCTGGTCGTCGTGTTCGCTCATGGCGGCTCCTCGGTGGCAGGCCTGCAGTGTGCCACGGCCAGGCCGCGGCCGGGGCATTCAGCCGCCTGATGGAGCTTCACCGCGGCTGCCGGCAGGCTATAACTGGGTTTTCCCTGCCTGGTACCGACCCATGTTCAGACTTCACGGATTCGCCGTCAGCAACTACTACAACATGGTGCACCTGGCCCTGCTGGAAAAGGGCCTGGCCTTCGACACGGTCAAGGCATACGCCAGCCAGGAGCCGCAGTTCCTGGCCATCAGCCCGCGCGGCAAGGTGCCGGTGCTGCAGACCGAGCACGGCTACCTCAGCGAGACCGGGGCCATCCTCGACTACCTGGAGGACCTCGGCCAGGGGCGCCCGCTGCTGCCGGCCGAGCCGTTCGCCCGCGCCCAGGTGCGCGCCCTGGCCCGGGAGATCGAGCTGTACATCGAGCTGCCGGCGCGCAGCTGCTACGCCGAGGCGTTCTTCCGCACGCCGGTGGAGGCGGCGATCAAGGACAAGGCGCGGGCCGAACTGCAGGCCGGCATCGCCGCGCTCAAGCGCCACGGCCGCTTCGCCCCCTATGTGGCTGGCGAGCAGTTCAGCCTGGCCGACCTGTATTTCCTCTACAGCATCGACCTGGCCGCGGTGGTGGCGCAGAAGGTGCTGGGCTTCGACCTGCTGCAGGACTTCCCCGCCGCCCGCGCGCTGCTGCAGAAGCTGCAGGACAACCCCCATGTGCAGCTGATCGCCGCGCAGAAGGAGGCCGGCATGGCCGAGTTCATAGCGCATTTGCGCAGCAAACCCTGAGTCTCAGGGACAGGGCTTGCCGGTGCCTTTGAGGTCGAGCTTGAAGAACTGCAGGCGGAAGCCCGAGGTCTTGGCGCGGCTGCACAGTTTGGCGTTGTAGGCGCGGTAGTCGGCGATGAAGATTGGCTTGCCCTGGCGGCGCATGGGCATGTAGCCACCGCATTCCTCGTACTGGTAGCAGCTCTCGTTGACCGCGAAGTCGAAGTACGCCGCCAGTTGCGGCAGCAGCTCGACGGCGTTCTTCAGGCCGACGCTGAGGTTGCGCCTGTGCGCTTCGCTGGCCAGCCAGCGGTTGAAGTCGATCTGCTGGGCGCGGGTCAGCTTGAGGCCGCTGTCGTTGCTGTAGCCGTCCACATTGTCCGGGTCGACGCCATCGCAGCCCTTGCTGCGGGCCAGGTCAAGGCGCTTGGCCAGTAGCGTGCGCACATCGCTGCGGCGATAGTCCAGCCAGCGCTCGCCGGGCCACTCCGGCAGCGGCTTGCCGATGGCGGCCTTGGGATAGAGCTTGGCGTCGCTACGCCAGTCTTCCCAGGTGCCGGCGCTGAAGTAGCAGATGACGATACGGCCCTGACCCTTGAGGTTGGTGATGGTCTGCCTGGAGGTTTCGTACAGGTCGATGTCGTAGACCTGGCGGTTGGGCGTCTGCAGGGGGCCGTTGAGTTGCAGGTGCCAGCTGGCATTGGCTGGAATGGCCAGGGGCGAGGCATTGGCGAGCGTGGCCAGGAAAAGCGGGAGCAGAGCCAGGAATGCGCGCATGGGGCGGCCTTGGTGGGGCGGGGCGTTTGGGCACGATACGTGAGTCGCTGGGGCGCCCCAAGCGCAGGGCGCCGGACGGTACTCAGCCGGCGGCGAAGTCGAGCAGGGCCTGGCCGGTCAGGCGGTAGGAAATCCAGTCGTCCTTGGGGCGGGCGCCGAAGGATTCGTAGAACTCGATGGCCGGTGTGTTCCAGTCCAGCACCGCCCACTCCAGGCGTCCGCAGCCTTTGGCCACGGCCAGTTGCGCCAGATGCTGCAGCAGCGCCTTGCCGGCGCCGAGCTTGCGGTATTCCGGCGCGACGTAGAGATCTTCCAGGTAGATGCCGTGCTTGCCCAGCCAGGTCGAGTAGCTGAAGAAATACACGGCGAAGCCGATCGCCACGCCATCCTGCTCGCAGATCAGCGCATGGGTGGTCGAGCCCTCGCCGAACAGGCTGTCGCGAATGCCGGCGACGTCGGTCTGCACCTCGTGCTCGGCCTTCTCGTAGATGGCCAGGTCGGTGATGAAGCGCAGGATCAGTTCGGCATCATCGGCCGTGGCGGTGCGGATATGCAGGCTCATGTGAAGGCTCTCGAAGTGTTTAGCCGTAGTGGAGGACCAGTGCAGTCAGCGGCAGGGCAACCAGGCAGAGGACGCCGAAGGCCGCGATCCAGTTGCCGCGTGGGCTCTCCGGATCGATCTGGCGCAGTGGCAGGCGCGGATAGCGCCCCAGCGTCAGCAGGCGCAACAGCAGCCAGCCGGCGCTGTAGAAGAAGTAGCTGAAGATCAGCTCCAGAGTGGCCTCGCCGAGGAACAGCAGGCCACGTAGAAACAGCTCAAGCATGGGAAGTCCTTTTCCCTTGGCGAGCGATCAGCGCGTCGCCAGCAGTTCCTTGCCGCGGGCCACGGCGGCGCGTACCTGGTTCGGCGCGGTACCGCCGATATGGTCACGGGCGTTGACCGAGCCTTCCAGGGTCAGCACGGCGAACACGTCGTCGCCGATCTGGTCGCTGAACTGGCGCAGTTCGTCCAGGCTCATCTCGGCCAGGTCCTTGCCGCTCTGCACGCCGTACTTCACCGCGTGCCCGACGATCTCGTGGCAGTCGCGGAAGGGCAGGCCTTTGCGTACCAGGTAGTCGGCCAGGTCGGTGGCGGTGGAGAAGCCGCGGCGGGCCGCCTCGCGCATGATCTCGCGCTTGGGCTTGATCGCCGGGACCATGTCGGCGAAGGCACGCAGCGAGTCGCGCAGGGTGTCGGCGGCGTCGAACAGCGGCTCCTTGTCCTCCTGGTTATCCTTGTTGTAGGCCAGCGGCTGGCCCTTCATCAGGGTCAGCAGGCCGGTCAGGGCGCCGAACACGCGGCCGCTCTTGCCGCGCACCAGCTCGGGCACGTCGGGGTTCTTCTTCTGCGGCATGATCGAGGAGCCGGTGCAGAAACGGTCCGGCAGGTCGATGAACTGGAACTGCGCGCTGGTCCACAGCACCAGCTCTTCGGAGAAGCGCGACAGGTGCATCATCGCCAGGGATGCGGCGGCGCAGAATTCGATGGCGAAGTCGCGATCCGACACGCCGTCCAGCGAGTTGCCGCCAACGGCGTCGAAACCCAGCAGTTCGGCGGTGATCTCGCGGGCGATCGGGTAGGTGGTGCCGGCCAGCGCGGCCGAGCCCAGCGGCATGCGGTTGACCCGCTTGCGGCAGTCGATCAGGCGCTCGTAATCGCGGCTGAGCATCTCGAACCAGGCCAGCAGGTGGTGGCCGAAGGTCACCGGCTGGGCGGTCTGCAGGTGGGTGAAGCCGGGCATGATGGTGTCGGCTTCGGCCTCGGCCAGGCCGAGCAGGCCCTGCTGCAGGCGGGTGATCTCGGCGAGGATCAGGTCGATCTCGTCGCGCAGCCACAGGCGGATGTCGGTGGCCACCTGGTCGTTGCGCGAGCGGCCGGTGTGCAGTTTCTTGCCGGTGACGCCGATGCGGTCGGTCAGGCGCGCTTCGATATTCATGTGTACGTCTTCCAGGTCGACGCGCCAGTCGAACTGGCCGGCCTCGATCTCGGCCTGGATCTGCTTGAGGCCCGCCTCGATGGCGTCGCGCTCGTCTGCCGTGAGCACGCCGACCCTGGCCAGCATGGTCGCATGGGCGATCGAGCCCATGATGTCGTGGCGATACAGGCGCTTGTCGAAGTCGACGGAGGCGGTGAAGCGGGCGACGAAGGCGTCGACGGGCTCGCTGAAGCGGCCGCCCCAGGACTGGTTGGTTTTATCGCTGCTCATGGCTGGACTCGTGGCAGGGCAGGCGCGGGCCTGCGGATCGGACAAAGTGTGCCGATAATAACAGCCTTGCCGGGAAAACCGAGGCCGCGCCGATCTGCAGGGCGCGTCACAGTTTTCCACGGTCGTCGGCAGCTGGGGCCCTCTTTTGGCCCGGCTGGAACGCTCTGGCTTGCCGCCCGGGGGCGCACGCGAGGAAACTGCGCGGATGAAAATCCACTGGTTCAACAAGGGGCGCACCCTGGCCCCGGACGACGATTTCTTCCTCCCGGAACTGTGCGAGCCCGAGGCCCTGCTCAGCATGGTGCTGCTGGCCGAGCTGCTGGTGCTGGTGCTGGTGCTGGCCGAGCCGATGCTGCCGGGCTTCAACTGGGTGCGCCTGGCGCTGACCTCGCTGTTCGTGCAGTGGATAGTGCTGCTCTCCGCCGCCCTGCTGTGCCGCCTGCGCCCGCTGCTGGCGCGGCTGCGCGCGGCGCTGGCCGGCAGCCTGTGCTGCGCCCTGGTGGTGGGCCTGACCCTGGCCTGCACGGCGGTGGCCGACTTCTACGAGCTGGGCGGGATGCTGCCGCGCGACGGCGAGGTCAACCTGTACCTGCGCCATGCGCTGATCAGCCTGATCATGTCCGGCCTGCTGCTGCGCTACTTCTACCTGCAGAGCCAGTGGCGCCGCCAGCAGCAGGCCGAGCTCAAGGCACGCATCGAGTCGCTGCAGGCGCGCATCCGCCCGCACTTCCTGTTCAACAGCCTGAACAGCATCGCCAGCCTGGTGGCGGTCGACCCGCACAAGGCCGAGCAGGCGGTGCTCGACCTCTCCGACCTGTTCCGCGCCAGCCTGGCCCGGCCTGGCACCCTGGTGTCCTGGGGCGAGGAGCTGGAGCTGGCCAAGCGTTATCTGTCGATCGAGCACTATCGGCTCGGCAACCGGCTACAGTTGGATTGGCAGGTGGAGAATGTGCCGGCGGATCTGCCGATCCCCCAGCTGACCTTGCAGCCGCTGCTGGAGAATGCCCTGATCTACGGCATCCAGCCGCGCATCGAGGGCGGCCTGGTACGGATTGAGGCGGACTACCGGGACGGGGTGTTCCAGCTCTGCGTGAGCAACCCCTTCCAGGCAGTCGCCGAGCAGCAACCGTCGCGCGGGACCCACCAGGCCCTGGTGAATATCGACGCGCGCCTGGCGGCACTTTTCGGCCCCGGTGCCAGTCTCAGCGTGGATCGCCGTGACGGGCGCCACTTCACCTGTCTACGCTATCCTTGTTCGAGACTCATGCAGGAAGCCCGAGCAATATGAATGTGCTGATCGTCGATGACGAACCCCTTGCCCGCGAGCGCCTGACCCGCATGGTTGGCGAACTCGAGGGTTATCGTGTCCTCGAGCCCTCGGCCAGCAATGGCGAAGAAGCGCTGGCGCTGATCGACAGCCTGCGGCCGGACGTGGTCCTGCTGGATATCCGCATGCCCGGCCTCGACGGCCTGCAGGTGGCGGCCCGGCTGTGCGAGCGCGAGGCGCCGCCAGCGGTGATCTTCTGCACCGCCCACGACGAGTTCGCCCTGGAGGCCTTCGACGTCAGCGCCGTCGGCTACCTGGTCAAGCCCGTGCGCCCGGAGGCCCTGGCCGCCGCCCTGAAGAAGGCCGAGCGGCCCAACCGCGTGCAGCTCGCCGCGCTGACCCGTCCGGCTGCCGGCGGCAACGGCGCCGGCCCACGCAGCCATATCAGCGCGCGCACCCGCAAGGGTATCGAGCTGATTCCGCTGGAGCAGGTGATCTTCTTCATCGCCGACCACAAGTACGTGACCCTGCGCCACGAAGGCGGCGAGGTGCTGCTGGACGAGCCTTTGAAGGCGCTGGAGGACGAGTTCGGCGAGCGTTTCGTGCGCATCCACCGCAATGCCCTGGTCGCCCGCGAGCGCATCGAGCGCCTGCAGCGCACGCCACTGGGGCACTTCCAGCTCTATCTCAAGGGCCTGGGGGCGGATGCCCTGACCGTCAGCCGTCGCCACGTGGCCGGTGTGCGCAAGCTGATGCACAGCCTGTAGCACGTCCTGGTGCAGCCTGCGGCGATCATGCCTGCGGGCGTGCGCCGACCATCCTGTTATCATCCCCGGCAGTCCGTTTTCTGGAATTGCCCATGTCCCGCGAAATCCGCATCGCCACCCGTAAGAGCGCCCTGGCCCTGTGGCAGGCCGAGTACGTCAAAGCCCGCCTGGAGCAGGCCCATCCCGGGCTCAAGGTCAGCCTGGTGCCCATGGTCAGTCGCGGCGACAAGCTGCTCGACGCGCCGCTGGCGAAGATCGGCGGCAAGGGCCTGTTCGTTAAGGAACTGGAGACCGCCCTGCTGGAAAACGAGGCCGACATCGCCGTGCACTCCATGAAGGACGTGCCGATGGACTTCCCTGCGGGCCTCGGCCTGTTCTGCATCTGCGAGCGCGAAGACCCGCGCGACGCCTTCGTCTCCAACACCTACGACAGCCTCGACGCGCTGCCGCCCGGCAGCGTGGTCGGCACCTCCAGCCTGCGCCGCCAGGCCCAGCTGCTGGCGCGCCGGCCGGACCTGAAGATCCACTTCCTGCGCGGTAACGTGAATACCCGCCTGGCCAAGCTGGACGCCGGCGAATACGACGCCATCATCCTCGCCGCCGCCGGCCTGATCCGCCTCGGCTTCGAGGCGCGCATCCGCGCCTCGATCAGCGTCGACGACAGCCTGCCGGCCGGCGGCCAGGGCGCCGTGGGCATCGAGTGCCGCAGCGCCGATGCCGAGATCCATGCCCTGCTGGCGCCCCTGCACCACGCCGAGACGGCCGCCCGGGTCACCGCCGAGCGCGCGCTGAACAAGCGCCTGAACGGCGGCTGCCAGGTGCCGATCGCCTGCTATGCCCTGCGCGAAGGCGAGCAGCTGTGGCTGCGCGGCCTGGTCGGCCAGCCCGACGGCGGCCTGCTGCTGCGCGCCGAGGGCCGCGGCAGCGACGCCGAGGCGCTCGGCGTGCAGGTGGCCGAACAGCTGCTGGCGCAGGGCGCCGAGGCCATTCTCAAGGCGGTCTACGGCGAGGCCGCCCCCGAGTGACGGGCTGGCGCCTGCTGCTGACCCGCCCGGCCGCCGAGTGCGCGGCCCTGGCCGCCACCCTGGCCGAGGCCGGGGTGTTCAGTTGCAGCCTGCCACTGCTGGAGACCGAGGCGCTGGCCGAGACGCCCGAGCAGCGCGCCACCATCCTCGGCCTGCAGCGCTACTGCGCGGTCATAGTGGTGAGCAAGCCGGCCGCGCGCCTGGGCCTGGCCCTGCTCGAGCGGCACTGGTCGCAGCCGCCGGCGGGGCCGCGCTGGTTCAGCGTCGGTGCCGCCACCGCGCAGCTACTCGATGATTACCTGCGACCGCATGGCCTGGGCGCCTGCTGCCCGAGCCAGGGCGACGACAGCGAGGCCCTGCTGGCCCTGCCCGAGCTCGACCAGGCTCTGCGCGTGGCCAACCCGCGGGTGCTGCTGATGCGTGGCGAGGGCGGCCGCGAGCTGATCGCCGAGACCCTGCGTGCGCGCGGCGTGGCGGTGGACTATCTGCAACTCTACCGGCGCCTGTGCCCGCGCTACCCGGTCGGCACGCTGCAGCGGCTGGTCGAGGCGGAGCGCCTCAACGCCCTGCTGGTGAGCAGCGCCCAGGGCCTGGACAACCTGCGCCAGCAGGCCGCCGCTGCCTGGACGGAGCTGGCTCGGCTACCCTTGCTGGTGCCTAGCCCGCGGGTGGCCGAACTGGCCCGCGCGGCCGGCGCCCAGCAGGTCATCGATTGTCGCGGCGCCAGTGCCGCGGCCGTTCTGGCGGCCCTGCGCGCCCATCCGGCACCGGCCCACTGACTCGAAGGAAAAGGACTCGTGAGCGAAACAGCCCCGCAGATCAGCGAACCGACCCCGCAACCCGCCGCCGAGCAACCGCCCGTGGCCAAGGCCAAGGGGCGTGGTCCGGCCTGGCTGGCGCTGCTGGTCGGCCTGGCCGGCCTCGGTGTCGGCGCCTGGAGCGCCTGGCAGCTGTACCAGCAGCAGGGCCAAGCGGCGGCGCAGCTGGCGCAGTTCAAGCAGGTCGGCGAGGCGGCCCAGGCGCGTCTCCAGGCCAGCGAGGAGCATGTTGCCAAGCGCCTGGCCGGCCTGCCCACGGCGGACGAGCTGGCCACCCAGCGCGACCTGCTGGTGAGCCTGCAGGGTGAGCAGCAGCGTCTGGCGCAGAGCCTCTCCGGGCTGCTCGGCAAGAGTCGCGAGGACTGGCGCCTGGCCGAGGCCGAGCACCTGCTGCGCCTGGCCATGCTGCGCCTATCCGCGCTGCAGGACGTGGACAGCGCCATCGCCCTGGTGCAGGGCGCCGATGACATCCTGCGGGCGCAGAACGACCCGCAGGCCTTCGCTGCCCGTGGCGAACTGATCAAGGTGCTGGAGGCGCTGCGCAGCCTGCCGCAGGTCGACCGCAGCGGCCTGTTCCTGCAGCTGGCCGCCCTGCGCGAGCAGGTGGCCGGGCTGCAGCTGCTGGCCCCCGAGTACATTGTCCCGGCCGAGGTGCCGAGCAGCGTCACGGTCAGCGACAGCAGCCGCTGGCAGGCGCTGTGGGAGCAGCTGTCGCGCTATGTGCGCCTCGACCTGCACGCCGACCAGGACGTGCGCCCGCAGTTGGCCGGGCAGAGCCTGGCGCAGGTGCGCCTGACCCTGGCGCTGGCCCTCGAGCAGGCTCAGTGGGGCGCGCTGAATGGCGAGCCGGAAGTCTACCGCCAGGCCCTGGCCGCCGCTGCCGAGGTGCTGGATACCTACTTCGACCGCGACAACCAGGCCGTGCAGGCCCTGCGCAAGCGCGTCGACGAGCTGGCCGGGCAGTCGGTGGTGGCCGGCGTGCCCCCGCTGGACGATGCGCTGAACACCCTGCAGGCCTACCTCAAGCGCCGCGAGGCCGCCGAGCTGCTGCCCGAGGCGGTCGAGGAGGACGGCCAATGATCCGCGCCGTCCTGCTCCTGCTGCTGGTGGTGGCCGGCGCCACCGCGCTGGGCCTGGCCATCGCCGAACACAGCGGCTACGTGCTGATCGCCTGGAAGGGCCTGCGCTACGAGTCCAGCCTGTGGGTCTTCCTGCTCCTGCTGCTGCTGGCCTGGCTGCTGCTGCGCGGCCTGCGCGGGCTGATCCGGCTGGGCCTGGTGTCCGGCGGCCTGCTCAATCCCTGGTCGCGCCGCCAGCGTGGGCGGCGCCAGCAGCTGGCCGCCGACAAGGGCCTGCTGGACCTGATCGAGGGGCGCTGGGAGCGCGCCGTGCGCCATCTCTCCCTCGCCGCCGAAGGTGAGCGCCAGCCGTTGATGTACTACCTGGGCGCCGCCCGTGCCGCCCACAAGCTGGGGCGCATGGAGCAGAGCGAGGCCCTGCTCGAGCAGGCCCTGCGCCGCCAGCCCCAGGCCGAGCTGGCGATCGCCCTGACCCATGCCGAGCTGCAGCGCGAGCAGGGTGACCTGGACGGCGCGCTGAACACCCTGCAGGCCATGCGCGAGCGTCACCCACAGCATCACCAGGTGCTCGAGCAGCTGCAGCGCACCCTGGTCGAGCGGGGCGACTGGGCGGCGCTGCTGGAGTTGCTGCCGGAGCTGCGCAAGGGCAAGGTGCTGCAGGGGGAGGCGCTGGTCGAGCTGGAGCGCCGGGTATGGATCGCCCGCCTGCAGGCCGCCGGCGAGCAGGGCCTGGACCAGGGCGAGGCGGCCCTGCAGCCGCTCACCGGCGCCTGGCAGCAGCTCTCCGCAGCGCAGCGCCAGGATCCCGAGCTGCTGCTGGCCTACGCCGGCCAGCTGCGCGCCCTGGGCGCCCAGGAAGAGGCCGAGGAGGTGCTGCGCAAGGCTCTCAAACAGGGCTATGACGGCCGCCTGGTGCGCCTCTACGGCCAGTTGCGCGGGCGCGATCCGGCGCGCCAGCTGCAGACTGCCGAAGCGTTGCTCAAGCAGCAGCCGCAGGACCCGCTGCTGCTGCTCAGCCTGGGCCGCCTGTGCCTGATCAACGGCCTGTGGGGCAAGGCCCGCGAGTATTTCGAGATCAGCCTGGAGTTTTCCCGCAGCGCCGAGACCTGCGCCGAACTGGCGCGCCTGCTGGCCAGCCAGGGCGAC
This sequence comes from Aquipseudomonas alcaligenes, assembly GCF_003205495.1. Lineage (GTDB taxonomy): Bacteria > Pseudomonadota > Gammaproteobacteria > Pseudomonadales > Pseudomonadaceae > Aquipseudomonas > Aquipseudomonas alcaligenes_B. The sequence goes on from NZ_QJRX01000006.1 coordinate 103,134, forward strand.
GTCGCGCGCAGCAACCAGCTGCTGCAGGAAACGCTGGCCCTGCAGGGGCGCTCCCTGCCCGAGCTGCCGCAACCCTCGGCCTGACGTGCGGCGCCCTGTCGCTGACGGGGCGTCCGCCTGTGCCTTGAAAGGCCGTTCGGCTTTCCTCTACCGTAGGCGCCTTTCCCGCCCTGCATCGGAGTTCCCATGGCGCTGGCCAATCCGCGTTCGCTGTTCCTGCTGGCCTTCCTCGGCTGCCTGGCCCTGATGGGCGGGGCGCTCTACTTGGAGCATGCGGTCGGCCTCAACCCCTGCCCGATGTGCATCGTGCAGCGGGTCTTCGTGATCCTCTTCGCCCTGGTCTGCCTGGTCGCCGCCATCCATGGCCCGCAGCGTCTCGGCCAGCGCATCTATGCCGGGCTGGCGCTGCTGTTTGCCGCCGGCGGCGCCGGCACTGCGGCGCGCCAGGTGTGGCTGCAGAGCGTGCCGGCCGACCAGCTGGAGGCCTGCCTGCCGAGCCTGGAATTCATGATGGAGGCCCTGCCGCTGCAGGAGATCGTGCGCCTGGTGTTCCATGGCACCGCCGACTGCGCCGAGGTGAGCTGGACCCTGTTCGGCCTCAGCGTGCCGGAGTGGAGCCTGCTGGCTTTCATCGGCATGATCCTGTTCGCCCTGTTCCAGCTGCTGCGGCGCAACAGCCTGTAACGCCCCCGGTTTGCCGTCGCCGCGATCGCGCGCGATAGTTCTGCGCTCATGATCGTGCCGCGGAGGAATGCCATGCGTCTCGTCCTGCTCTGCCTGCTGCTGCTCGGGCTCACCGCCTGCAGCGGCCCGGATATCCGCCAGTACGCCAGCGAACAGCCGCGCCTCGAACTGTCCGACTACCTGAATGGCGAACTGGAAGCCTGGGGCATGTTCCAGAACCGCTCCGGCGAGGTGGTCAAGCGTTTCCATGTGGCCATGACCGGCACCTGGCAGGGCGATGTCGGGACCCTCGACGAACGCTTCACCTACAGCGATGGCACTACCGAACGGCGGGTCTGGACCCTGCGTCGCCAGGCCGACGGCAGCTGGCGCGGCACGGCCGCCGACGTGGTCGGCGAGGCCGTCGGCGAGGTGGCTGGCAACGCCCTGCACTGGCGCTACCAGTTGCGCCTGAAGGTGGACGGCGAGGAGTACCTGGTCGACTTCGACGACTGGATGTTCCTCATGGACCAGCGTGTCATGCTCAACCGGGCGCGCATGAGCAAGTGGGGCGTCGAGCTGGGGCAGGTGACCCTGAGCTTCTACAAGCCCGCGCCATGAGAGGTGCCAGATTTCCCGCACGGGGTGACTTGATGCCCGCGTCGAGTGGGCATACTCTGGCCCTACGTCTCGCCATAAAACCGGCGAGGCGTTCCCCGGGAATTCGCGAGCTGACAATAAAATGTCTCGGGGCTGGCGTATTCAGCATTCACCAGTAGGGAAGTGAGGACATCATGCTCGAGAGCTGCCAGAACGCCCAGGAACGCTGGGGCGGAGTACACCAGCTGATCGACCGCTGGCTGCAGGAGCGTCATGAGCTGGTCGGCGCCTTCGGTGCGCTGTGCGACAAGCCGCAGGCCCCGGCGGCCAATGCCGCCGATATCCAGCGCTTCTGCGAAATCCTGGTGGACTACGTGTCGGCCGGGCACTTCGAGGTCTACGAGCAGCTCACCGTCGAGGCCAAGGCCTTCGGTGACCAGCGCGGCCTGGAACTGGCCAAGCAGATCTACCCGCGCATCGAGGCCATCACCGAGGTGGCCCTGGCCTTCAACGACCGCTGCGACAACGGCGACTGCCGTGACACCGCCTCGCTCAGCGCCGAGCTGAAGCGACTCGGTCAGCTGCTGCACGAGCGCTTCGAACTGGAAGACTGCCTGATCGAGGTGCTGCACAACGCCCATCAGCAGCAGGCCACCGCGACCCCGCTCTGAGGTGGATGGCGCAATGAAAAGCCGCCCCAGGGGCGGCTTTTTGCTGGGCGCTCAGTCGGCCACTTCCAGCAGCTCGACCTCGAACACCAGAGGTGCATCTGGCGGAATCAGGTCGCCGGCCCCTTCCTCGCCATAAGCCTGGGCGGACGGAATCACCACGCGCCAGCGCGCGCCGGTCGGCATCTGCCGCAGGGCGGTCTGCCAGCCGGGAATCAGCGCGCCGAGACGGAACCACTGCGGCCCCTCGCTCTGGTCGAACAGGCGGCCGTCCGCCAGCTCACCACGGTAGTTCACCCGCACCCGGCTGTTCGCCTCGGGTCTGGCGCCGGTTCCGCCGCGCAGCTCGCGCACCAGCACGCCTCCGGCCAGTTCGCGCACACCGAAGACGGCCTTCTCCCTGGCCAGGAAGCGTCCCTCGGCCTGCCGTGCCTGTTCCTGGCGGAGGTTGGCGATGCTCGCCTCGTGGTTCTCCAGCAGGGTGTCGATGCGCTGCTCCGGCAGGCGCAGCGGCTGGTCGAGATAGGCTTGGCGCAGGCCGGCGACGAGCTCGTCGATGGGCAGATCGGGCACCTCGGTACGCAAGCGTTCACCCAGCCGTACTCCCAGGCTGTAGGCCAGATCCTCGTCCTGCGGCGCCGCCGGCAGCAGGGGCGGAAACAGGCACAGCAACAGCAGCGCGTGACGCAACATGGGGAGTTCTCCACGGAATTTGCCGGCGATTATGCCTGCTGCTGGCGCGGGTGCTAGCGACCGGCGAGTCGGGCGTCTAGTATGGGGTGCACCAACGTCCGTTAGGAGGCACGTCATGCCGACCAACAATAAGAAGTCCGTCAGCACCCCTCTGCACCTGCTTCAGCAACTTTCCCACAGCCTGCTCGAACATCTGGAGAAGGCCTGCTCGCAAGCGCTGGTGGATGCCGAACAGCTGCTGACCAAGCTGGAAAAGCAGCGCGGCAAGGCTCAGGAAAAGCTGCATGACACCCGTGCCAAACTGCAGGAGGCGGCCAAGGCCGGCAAGGCCAAGGCCCAGGAAAAAGCCAAGGCCGCGGTCGCCGAACTGGAGGAGCTGCTGGAGGGACTCAAGACCCGCCAGGCCGAGACCCGCGGCTATATCGCGCAACTCAAGCGTGATGCCCAGGAGAGCCTGAAGCTGGCCCAGGGCGTAGGCAAGGTGCGCGAGGCCGCGGCCAAGGCCCTGGACAGCCGCAGTGCGGTCAAGCCCGCGGCCAAGCCGGCCGCGAAGAAGCCTGCCGCCAAACCCGCCAGCAAGGCCGCCGCCAAGCCGGCTGCCAAGGTCGCGGCGAAACCGGCCGCCAAGCCTGCGGCAAAACCTGCTGCCAAGGCTGCCGCCAAGCCGGCGGTGAAGAAGGCCGCCAGTACCGCCAAGCCGGCGGCCAAGCCTGCCGCAAAACCCGCGGCCAAGGTGGCGGCCAAACCCGCCAGCAAGCCGGCCGCCAAAGCAGCCGCGAAACCGGCTGCCAAGCCCGCCGCTAAAGCTGTGGCCAAGCCTGCCGCTGCCAAGGCGCCGGCCAAGCCCGCTGCCAAACCCGCGACCAAGGCTGCTGCGAAGCCTGCCGCGAAACCGGCGGTCAAAGCTGCGGCCAAGCCGGCTGTCAAAGCTGTGGCCAAGCCTGCCGCGAAGCCGGCGGCGAAACCCGCAGCCAAGCCGGCGGCGAAGAAGCCGGTTGCTGCCAAACCGGTGGCCAAGCCTGCGCCCAAGCCGGCAGCGCCGGCCAGCGCTGCCGCGCCGACTGCGGCCCCGGCCGCTGCTCCGGGCACCGGCAACGGCAGCGCCGCACCCTCCGCCTAAGTCTGGTTGGCCGCGGCGCGCAGCAGCTCGCGCGCGTCGCGGTCGTCCACCAGCTGCTCCAGCCAGGCCACGGCATCGTCCGTGGCCTGCCATTTCTGGCTCGCGCCCTCCAGCCGCCTGAGCAGTTCCTGCTCGGCCTCCAGCTCCAGCGCCTTGATCTGTTCACGCCGGCGCGCCAGCTGCGGGTCGCTCTGCGCCGGCGTCTGCAGGCCGCGGCGCAGTTCGCGCAAGGGCTGCACCACTTGGCGCTGCCAGGGCTCGGCGATGGCGCGCAGCTGATCGAGGCGCTGCCCGTCGCAGGCCACCCGCCGCCGCTCCAGCCACAGGGCACAGAGCAGCAGGCAGACATCCGCGCCGCCTTCCTGCAGGCGCAGGCACAGCGCTTCCACGCCGGGGCGGGCATAGCAGGCGAGGGCGAAATTCCACAGGTCGGTGGGCATGCGGCGCTCCGGGCGAGGGCAGGGCGAAGCTGGTAGACTGCGCCGCCATTATGATCCGACTCCAGAACCTCACTCTACAGCGTGGTCCGCAGCGCCTGCTCGAAGGCGCCGAACTGACCCTGCACGCCGGCCAGAAGGTCGGCCTGATCGGTGCCAATGGCGCCGGCAAATCCAGCCTGTTCGCCCTGCTGCGCGGCGAGCTCGGTCCCGACGCCGGCGACTGCCAGCTGCCGGCCGACTGGCGCATCGCCCATATGCGCCAGGAGGTGGACAACCTCGAGCGCCTGGCGGTGGACTACGTGCTCGATGGCGACGTGCAGCTGCGCGCGATCCAGGCCGAGCTGGCCAGGGCCGAGGCGGCCCACGACGGCGCCGCCATCGCCCGCCTGCACACCGAACTGGACAACGCCCAGGGCTACACGGCCGACGCCCGTGCGCGCAAGCTGCTGGCCGGCCTCGGCTTCACCGCCGAGCAGATGGACAGACGCGTCGGCGACTTTTCCGGTGGCTGGCGCATGCGCCTGAACCTGGCCCAGGCGCTGATGTGCCCGTCCGAACTGCTGCTGCTCGACGAGCCGACCAACCACCTGGATCTGGACGCCATCCTCTGGCTGGAGGAGTGGCTCAAGGGCTACCCCGGCACCCTGCTGCTGATCTCCCACGACCGTGACTTCCTCGATGCGGTGGTCGACCACGTGGCCCATCTCGAGCTGCAGAAGCTGACCCTCTACCGCGGCGGCTACTCGGCCTTCGAGCGCACCCGCGCCGAGCGCCTGGCGCAGCAGCAGCAGGCCTACGAGAAGCAGCAGGCGCAGCGCGCGCACATGGAGGACTTCATCCGTCGCTTCAAGGCCAAGGCCACCAAGGCGCGCCAGGCGCAGAGCCGGATCAAGGCCCTGGAGCGTCTGGAGGAGCTGGCCCCGGCGCATGTCGACTCGCCCTTCGACTTCGTCTTCCGTGAGGCGGACAAGGTCTCCAGCCCGCTGCTCAACCTGTCCGAGGCGCGCCTCGGCTACGGCGACAAGGTGGTGCTGGACAAGGTCAAGCTGAGCCTGGCGCCCGGCGCGCGCATCGGTCTGCTGGGGCCCAACGGCGCCGGCAAGTCGACCCTGATCAAGACCCTGGCCGGCGATCTGACTGTGCTCGGCGGCAGCCTGGCGCGTGGCGAGAACCTGGCCATCGGCTACTTCGCCCAGCACCAGCTCGACGCCCTCGATCCCAAGGCCAGTCCGCTGCTGCATGTGCAGCGCCTGGCGCCGAGCGAGCGCGAGCAGACCCTGCGCGACTTCCTCGGCGGCTTCGACTTCCGGGGGCCGCGTTGCGACGAGCCGGTGCTCAACTTCTCCGGCGGCGAGAAGGCGCGCCTGGCCCTGGCCCTGATCGCCTGGCAGAAACCCAACCTGCTGCTGCTCGACGAACCGACCAACCACCTCGACCTGGAGATGCGCCTGGCCCTGACCATGGCCCTGCAGGACTTCGCCGGCGCCGTGCTGGTGGTATCGCACGACCGCCACCTGCTCAAGAGCACCACCGACGAGTTCCTCCTGGTGGCCGACGGGCGCATCCAGCCGTTCGAGGGCGACCTCGACGACTACGCCCGCTGGCTGATCGACTACCGTGCCCGCCAGCAGCCGCAGAGCGCGGCCGCGCCGGCCGCCGACAAGACCGACAAGCGCGCCCAGCGCCAGGCCGCCGCCGCCCTGCGCCAGCAGCTGGCACCGCACAAGAAGCAGGCCGACAAGCTGGAGCAGGAACTGAGCAAGCTCCACGAGCAGCTCGCCGGCGTCGAGCAGAAGCTCGGCGATGGCGGCCTGTACGAGGCCGCGCGCAAGGACGAGCTGCGCGAGCTGCTGGCCGAGCAGGCCCGCCTCAAGGCCCGCGAGGCCGAGGTGGAGGAGGCCTGGCTGGTGGCGCTGGAGACCCTGGAGGCGCTGCAGCAGCAACTGGAGGAGAGCGACTGATGGAACAACTGGCCCTGCTCGGCGACTGGCGCGAGCCCCTGACCCTGGCGGGACAGATTCTGCTGATCCTGCTGTTGTCCTGGATCGGCCAGCGCCTGGTCAGCGCCGGCATCACTCGCCTCGGCGAGCGCTACGCGGCGCTGCCGGCCGAACTCTGGCTGCCGCTGCGCGGCCTGCTGCGCTGGCTGATCATCGGCAGCGCGCTGATGCTGGTGCTGGAGCGCCTCGGCGTATCCGCCGAAGTGCTGTGGACGGCCCTGACCGGCTTCGTCGCGGTGGCCGCGGTGGCCTTCTTCGCCATCTGGAGCGTGCTCTCCAACCTGTTCTGCGCCCTGCTGATCTTCACCCTCGGCCCGTTCCGCCTGGGCGATACCGTGGAGCTGATCGACAGCGCCGACAAGCCCGGGGTGAAGGGCAGGGTGGTGGCCATCAACCTGTTCTACACCACCCTCGAAGACCTCGGCGAGGAACATGCCGGGGCGCTGATCCAGGTGCCCAACAGCCTGTTCTTCCAGCGCGCCGTGCGGCGCTGGCGCTGAGCCCGGGCTGCACAAGGCGCGCACCAGGGAGTAGGCTGTTGCGTCTGCTTTCCGTCCATTCGTTGCGAGGTACTGCCCCATGGCCCTGGATATCTGGCTCGCCTTCTTCGTCGCCTGCTGGGTGATCAGCCTGTCGCCGGGTGCCGGCGCCATCGCCTCGATGAGCGCCGGGCTGCGCTACGGCTTCTGGCGGGGCTACTGGAATGCCCTGGGCCTGCAGCTGGCGCTGCTGATGCAGATCGCCGTGGTCGCCGCCGGCCTCGGCGCGGTGCTGGCCACCTCGGAGATGGCGTTCAACCTGATCAAGTGGTTCGGCGTGGCCTACCTGGTCTACCTCGGCTGGAAGCAGTGGGTGGCCCTGCCCGGCGAGATCGCCGCCGGCGATGCCGAGCGCCCGCTGGGGCGGCCGCTGACCCTGGTGCTGCGTGGCTTCCTGGTCAACGCCAGCAACCCCAAGGCGATCATCTTCATCCTCGCCGTGCTGCCGCAGTTCCTCGACCCCAGAGGCTCGCTGCTGATCCAGTACCTGGTGATGGCGGCGACCATGGTCACGGTCGACCTGATCGTCATGGCCGGCTATACCGGCCTGGCCGCGCGGGTGCTGCGTGCGCTGCGCTCGCCGCGCCAGCAGCGCCTGCTCAACCGCACCTTCGGCGGTCTGTTCATGGCCGCCGCGGCCTTGCTGGCCACGGTGCGGCGCACGGCCTGACCTACCAGGGAATCCGCTGTCCATCCCATGCCCAGAAGCTACCGCTGTCTTCCGGCCCATGTTCGGCTACCTGCTGCAGCAGGCAGCGAGCGGCGAAGTCGGGGCTGAACAGCTTGTCGGCCGCGACACTGGCTTGAAACGGCCGCGACAGCTCGGTGTCGGTGGTGCCGGGATGCAGGCTCAGTACGCAGCTCTGCGGATTGAGTCGCCGGAGTTCGATGCTGGCTGTGTGCAGCAGCTGGTTCAATGCTGCTTTGCTGGCCCTGTAGCTGTACCAGCCACCCAGGTGGTTGTCGCCGATAGAACCCACCCTGGCCGACAGGGCCGCCACGCTGCAAGGGTGCTTGCCGCGCAGCAGGGGCAGCAGGTGCTTGAGTAGCAGAATGGGGGCGAAGCAGTTGCTGTGGAAGCTGGCCATCAGCCCCTCAAGGCTGAGTTGTGTCAGGCTTTTTTCGGCACGTGCAGCCTCGCTCTGGAGAATGCCTACGCTGCACAGCAGCAGGTGCAGGCGTTCAGTTTGCGCGCGCACCTGGCTGGCCAGCTCGGCTACGGCAGCGTCGCTGCGCAGGTCGCAGGAAAACGTTTGTAGACGTGCGCCATGACGCTTCTGCAGGGCCTGCAGGTCGGCGCTTGCAGGTGCCTGGCGCGCCACGGCAATGACTCTGCCCACTTCGGTGCGCTCGAGCAGCTGCGCTGTCAGTGCCAGGCCGATACCACGACTGGCCCCGGCGACAAGCACCTGGGCCGGTTCTTCGATGCGCTGCCAGAACTGCATGGGGATGCCTGTTTTTTCGATGGCCGATGGGCTGGGGCATACTAGTCGCTGTTCCCTGAGGATTGTCAAAACATGCGTGTGTGGATCGACGCCGACGCCTGCCCCCGGCTGGCCCGCGATCAGGTGGTGAAGTTCGCCCTCAAGCGCGGCTTCGAGGTGGTGATGGTGGCCGGCCAGGCGGTGGCGCGGCCGAACTTCGCCTGCGTCAGGCTGGTGGTGGTGCCGAGCGGCCCGGATGCGGCGGACGACCATCTGGTAGAGCACGCCGTGCCTGGCGAGCTGGTGATCTGCAGCGACATCCCGCTGGCCGACCGCCTGGTGAAGAAGGGCGTGGCGGCGCTCGATCCGCGCGGCCGCGAGTTCGACGAGCGCAACATGGGTGAGCGCCTGGCGGTGCGCAACCTGTTCACCGACCTGCGCGAGCAGGGGCAGATGGGCGGTGGCCAGGCGGCCTACGCGGACAAGGACCGCCAGGCCTTCGCCAACGCACTCGACCGTATCCTGACCCGCCTGATGAAGTAGCCCGGATGCAATCCGGGGATGGAGTTGCCTGCTTCCCGGATTGCATCCGGGTCACAGGCTGACGCAGTGAGCATGCCTCAGCCGCACAGATAGGTGCCGGTACCCACGGCCACCAGGGTGCCGTCGTCGCTGTGCAGTTCGCTGCGCACCACCGCCACCTTGTTGCCCGAGCGCAGCAGCACGGCGGTGGCGCTGAACAGCTGGCCGCGGCCGGGGCGCAGGTAGTCCACGCGCAGGTCGATGGTGCCCAGCTTGGACAGGCGCTGCATGCGCTCCTGCTGGCTCAGGTGCTGGTGCTTGTCGAAGGCGCCGATCAGCGCCATGGCGCCGCCGGCGACGTCGAGCAGCGAGGAGATCACCCCGCCGTGGAGAATGCCGTGGACGAAGTTGCCGATCAGCTCGGGCTTCATCGGCAGGCTCATCACCACCCGGTCGCCGCGCAGCTCGTCGATGCGGATGCCGAGCATCTGGTTGAACGGAATGCGCTGGAAGAAGGCCTCCACACCCTGGCGCTGTTCCTCGGAAAGCTGGAAAACCGGCTCGTGCATGCTGCGCTCCTGCGACTCGATCACTGCCGGCCACGCTGCCGCAGCCGTGCTGCGCTGAACAGGGGCGCGGCGCAGGCGCCGCGCGAATTGGCGGGAATGCCCGATCAGTGCGGCTGGGCCAGCTCCAGCACGCGGTCGACCAGCTTGTTGATGCCGGCGGCGGCCTGGGCGATGGATTCGGCCAGCATGTAGGCCGGGGTGCTCACCAGCTTGCGCTCGGCGTCCTCGACTATGTCCTCCACCGTGCACTCGATGTGCTGGCCGCCCATGGCGGTGAGGGCGGAGGCGGCCGGATCGTCGGCGGCGCCCAGGGTACAGGTGACACCTTCGCCATAGATCTTCGCCGCCAGGGCCGGGGCGATGCAGATCAGGCCGATCGGCTTGCCGGCCTGGGCGAAGGCCTGGGCGGCGGCCAGTACGTCGGGCTGCACGCTGCAGTTGGCACCTTCCTGGGCAAAGTTGGAGAGGTTCTTGGCCACGCCGAAACCGCCGGGCAGGATCAGCGCATCGAACTGCTCGGCCTTGAGTTCGCGCACGTCCATCACGTCACCACGGGCGATGCGCGCGGCCTCGGTGAGCACGTTGCGGCTCTCCGGCATCTCGGCGCCGGTGAGGTGGTCGATCACATGCATCTGCGCGATGTTGGGGGCGAAGCACTGCACCTGGGCGCCGCGCTGGTCGAGGCGCAGCAGGGTGATCACGCTCTCGTGGATTTCCGCGCCGTCGTAGACGCCACAGCCGGAGAGGATGACCGCGACTTTTCTTTGCATGCTGTTCTCCAAGGAATGACCGGAACCTGACGGCAGTTTACCTGCTGCCCGAGTGTCGCCAAATGCCACATCGGCTGGCATTCACCGCCGCGAGTATCCGGCGCGGCAGGCATAGGATCAGCTTAGGTCAACCCGTGCCGTGCCGAACCATGAATCTGATCCTGCTCGCCGTTCCCTTCTTCTTCCTGCTGATCGCCCTCGAGCTGCTCGCCGACCGCGTGCGCGGGGTCAGCACCTACCGCCTGGCGGACTCGCTGAACAGCCTCAGCGCCGGCGTGCTGTCGCAGGCCAGCGGCCTGCTGAGCAAGGCCATCGCCGTGCTCGGCTATGCCTTCGCCTACGAGCACCTGCACCTCACGGCGCTGCCGGACGAGCCCTGGGTCTGGGTGCTGGCCTTCGTCTTCTACGACTTCTGCTACTACTGGAACCACCGCATCGGCCACGAGCGCAACATCTTCTGGGCCTCGCACGTGGTGCACCACCAGAGCGAGGACTACAACCTGTCCACCGCCCTGCGCCAGACCAGCACGGGCTTTCTGCTGAGCTGGATCTTCTACCTGCCGATGGCCGTGGCCGGCGTGCCGCCGCTGGTGTTCGTCACGGTCGCCGCGCTCAACCTGCTCTACCAGTTCTGGGTGCACACTCGCCACGTGCCCAAGCTGGGCTGGTACGAGTGGTTCTTCGTCACGCCGTCCAATCATCGGGTGCACCACGCGCAGAACCCGGTGTACATGGATCGCAACTACGGCGGCGTGTTCATTCTCTGGGACCGCCTGTTCGGCACCTTCCAGGAGGAGCTGGACGAGCAGCCGGTGGTGTTCGGCGTGACCATGCCGCTGCGCAGCTGGAACCCGCTGTGGGCCAACCTGCAGTTCTACGTGCAGTTGTGGCGCGACGCGGTGCGTGCCGGCTCCTGGTGGGACAGGTTGCGCATCTGGTTCATGCCCACCGGCTGGCGCCCGGCCGATGTGGCGGCGCGCTACCCGCTGGACAAACCGGACCTGGCCAGCTTCCGCAAGTTCGACATCCCTCTGGACCGGGGGCAGAAGCTCTATGCGGCGCTGCAGTTCGGTATCTATGTGCTGGGCACCAGTTGGCTGCTGGCGGTGGCCGAGGCGCAGCCGCTGGCGCTGCTGGCCGGCGCCTGGCTGTGGGTGGCCTTCGGCCTGTACTGCATCGGTGCCTGGCTGGAGAACCGGCCTTTTGCCCGCGCTCTGGAGCTGCTGCGTCTGGCGCTGAACCTGCCCGCGCTGCTCTGGGCCCAGCAGGTGGGCCTGGTGGCGGGAGGCATGCTGGTGTGGTGGTTGCTGGCCGCCTGGAGCCTGGCCAGCCTGAGCTGGCTGCTGTGGCCACGGCAGGCGAAGACCCAGCCGGCCTGAAGGGAACTGCGGCTGCCCGTCGCAGTCTGGGTGTGACAGTCATTATTTGGTCATAATGGTCGGATATACCTGTCACACTCGCCCGCCGTGCGGGTTCTGGAGTCCGTCGTGAGCTTTACCCCCGCTAATCGCCTGTTTCCCGCCACCCGCCTGCGCCGCAACCGTCGTGACGATTTCTCCCGCCGCCTGGTGCGCGAGCATCGCCTGAGCGTCGACGATCTGATCCTGCCGGTGTTCGTCCTCGATGGCGAGAATCGCCGCGAAGCGATTCCCTCGATGCCGGGTGTCGAGCGCCTGTCCATCGACCTGCTGCTCAAGGAAGCCGAGCACTGGGTGGCGCTGGGCATTCCGGCGCTGGCGCTGTTCCCGGTGACGCCGCTGGAGAAGAAGTCCCTCGACGGCGCCGAGGCCTGGAACCCGGACGGTATCGCCCAGCGTGCCATCCGCGCGCTGCGCGCCAGTTTCCCCGAGCTGGGGGTGATCAGCGACGTGGCCCTCGACCCCTTCACCACCCACGGCCAGGACGGCATCCTCGATGACGAGGGTTACGTGATGAACGACGTGACCGTCGATGCGCTGGTCCGGCAGGCGCTGTCGCACGCCGAGGCGGGGGCCCAGGTGGTGGCGCCGTCGGACATGATGGATGGGCGCATCCAGGCGATTCGCGAGGCGCTGGAAGTGGCCGAGCACACCAACGTGCGCATCATGGCCTACTCGGCCAAGTACGCCAGCGCCTACTACGGCCCGTTCCGCGACGCGGTCGGCTCGGCCGCCAACCTGGGCAAGGCCAACAAGGCCAGCTACCAGATGGACCCGGCCAACGGCGACGAGGCCCTGCACGAAGTGGGCGCGGACCTCGCCGAAGGCGCCGACATGGTCATGGTCAAGCCGGGTATGCCCTACCTGGACATCGTCTGGCGGGTGAAGGACGCCTTCAAGGTGCCGACCTTCGCCTACCAGGTCAGCGGCGAGTACGCCATGCACATGGCCGCCATCCAGAACGGCTGGCTGGGCGAGGCGGTGATTCTCGAATCGCTGACCGCCTTCAAACGCGCCGGCGCCGATGGCATCCTCACCTACTTCGCCGTGCGTGCGGCAGAACTCTTGAAAGCGGGGCGCTGAAGCGCTCCAGGGAAGCAGGACATGAACACCGAGGGACTCAGCAACAAGCAGATCGTCGACGCCCAGCTCGAGGCCGAACCGCCCGTGCCGCTGGAGGTCGCCGCCGAGGTGGCGCCCGTCGTCGAGCCGGAGCCGGCCCCCGCGCCCGCGCCGATTCCCGGCCTGGATGACAGCAGCCTGTACATCCACCGCGAGCTGTCGCAGCTGAAGTTCAACATCCGCGTGCTGGAGCAGGCGCTGGACGAGTCCTACCCGCTGCTGGAGCGGCTGAAGTTCCTGCTGATCTTCTCCAGCAACCTCGACGAGTTCTTCGAGATTCGCGTCGCCGGCCTGAAGAAGCAGATCAACTTCGCTCGCGAACAGGCCGGTGCCGACGGCCTGCTGCCCAGCCAGGTGCTGGCACGCATCTCCGAGATCGCCCACGAGCAGGTCGAGCGCCAGTACGCGCTGCTCAACGACGTGCTGCTGCCGGAGCTGGCCAAGCACCAGGTCAACTTCATCCGCCGCCGCTACTGGACCACCAAGCTGAAGACCTGGGTGCGTCGCTACTTCCGCGACGAGATCGCGCCGATCATCACCCCGATCGGCCTCGACCCGACGCACCCCTTCCCGCTGCTGGTGAACAAGAGCCTCAACTTCATCGTCGAGCTGGAAGGCGTCGACGCCTTCGGCCGCGATTCCGGCCTGGCCATCATCCCGGCGCCGCGCCTGCTGCCGCGCATCATCCGTGTGCCGGAGGAAGTCGGCGGCCCTGGCGACAACTATGTATTTCTCTCCTCGATGATCCACGCCCACGCCGACGACCTGTTCCACGGCATGAGCGTGAAGGGCTGCTACCAGTTCCGCCTGACCCGCAACGCCGACCTGTCGGTGGATGCCGAGGATGTGGAAGACCTGGCCCGCGCCCTGCGTGGCGAGCTGTTCAGCCGCCGCTACGGCGACGCGGTGCGCCTGGAAGTGGCGGACACCTGCCCCAAGCATCTTTCGGACTTCCTGCTCAAGCAGTTCAACCTCTCCGAGAGCGAACTGTATCGGGTCAACGGCCCGGTCAACCTGACCCGCCTGTTCAGCATCACCGGGCTGGAGAGCCACCCGGAGCTGCAGCATGCGCCCTTCACGCCGGTGATCCCCAAGCTGCTGCAGAACGCCGAGAACATCTTCAACGTGGTCGGCAAGCAGGACATCCTGCTGCTGCACCCCTTCGAGTCCTTCACCCCGGTGATCGACCTGCTGCGCCAGGCCGCCAAAGACCCCAACGTGCTGGCGATCAAGCAGACCCTGTACCGCTCCGGGGCCAACTCGGAGATCGTCGATGCCCTGGTCGAAGCGGCGCGCAACGGCAAGGAAGTCACCGCGGTGATCGAGCTGCGCGCGCGCTTCGACGAGGAGTCCAACCTGCAGCTGGCCAGCCGCCTGCAGGCCGCCGGCGCGGTGGTGATCTACGGCGTGGTCGGATTCAAGACCCACGCCAAGATGATGCTGATCCTGCGCCGCGAGAACGGCGAGCTGCGCCGCTACGCGCACCTCGGAACCGGCAACTACCACGCCGGCAACGCCCGCCTGTACACCGACTACAGCCTGCTGACCGCCGACGAGGCGCTGGGCGAGGATGTGTCCAAGCTGTTCAACCAGCTGATCGGCATGGGCAAGACCCTGCGCATGAAGAAGCTGCTGCACGCGCCCTTCACCCTGAAGAAGACCCTGCTCGACATGATCGCCCGCGAGGCGCAGTTCGCCAGCGAGGGCAAGCCGGCGCACATCATGGCCAAGGTCAACTCGCTGACCGATCCCAAGGTCATCCGCGCCCTGTACAAGGCCAGCCAGATGGGCGTACGCATCGACCTGGTGGTGCGCGGCATGTGCTGCCTGCGTCCGGGCGTACCCGGTGTGTCGCACAACATCCAGGTGCGCTCCATCGTCGGTCGCTTCCTCGAGCACAGCCGCATCTACTACTTCGGCAACGACGGTGATGAGCAGCTGTTCCTCTCCAGTGCCGACTGGATGGAGCGCAACCTCGACAAGCGCGTGGAGACCTGCTTCCCGGTGGAAGGCAAGAAGCTCATCACCCGGGTCAAGAAGGAGCTGGAGAGCTACCTGTCCGACAACACCCAGGCCTGGGTGCTGCAGCCGGATGGCCGCTACCTGCGCCTGAGCCCCAGTGGCAACGCCAATCCACGTAACGCGCAGACGGCGCTGCTGGAGAAGCTCACCACACCACAGCTGCGCTAGCGCCGGGCACCCGGATGAAAAAGCCCCGCCTCGGCGGGGCTTTTTCATGGCCTCAGTACACCCTGAGGGTGAAGTTGATGCGCTTGAGCCACTCGGCTTCCTGTTCGAAGTCGGCCTGGGTCAGCGGATTGGCTTCCAGCCAGCCGTCGGGGAAGGTCAGGTCGAGGCTCTGCGGGCCGGCCAGCAACTGCACCCTGGGCATTTCCTGAGTGCCACGGATGTGGTGGAAGAGGATCGCGAAGCGCAGCAGCACGCACAGGCGCAGCAGTTGCACACCGTCCTCGCCGAACTCGGCAAAACGGTCCTTGGGGATGTTGCGGCGGTGGCCGCGCACCAGCAGGGCCAGCATCAGCTGGTCGCGGCGTGAGAAGCCCGACAGGTCCGAGTGCTCGATCAGGTAGGCGCCGTGCTTGTGGTACTGGTAGTGGGCGATGTCCAGGCCGATCTCGTGGACTCGCGCGCCCCACTGCAGCAGGTCGCGGTGCCAGTCGTCGTCCAGCTGCCAGGCCGTGGCCACCTGCTCCAGGGCATGCAGGGCCTTGGCCTCGACCCGTGCGGCCTGCTGCAGGTCGACGTGGTAGCGCTCCATCAGCGCGCCCAGGGTGCGCTCGCGCACATCCTCGTGGTGGTGGCGGCCGAGCAGGTCGTAGAGCACGCCTTCGCGCAGCGCGCCTTCGGAGTGGTCCATGCGCTGCAGGTCGAGGGCGTCGAAGATCGCCTCGGTGATGGCCAGGCCGGCCGGGAAGATGTGCCGGCGATCCGGTTTGACGCCGTCGATGTCCAGCTTGTCCACTTCGCCGAGCTTGAGCAGCCTGCGCTTGAGCCAGGCCAGCCCCTCCGGGTTGACCTCGCCTTTGCCCAGGCCGCCGGCCTTGATCGCCAGGCCCACGGCGCGGATGGTGCCGGAGGCGCCGACGGCCTCCTGCCAGCCCAGGCGCTGCAGGCCCTGCTCGATGTTCATCAGCTCCAGGCGCGCGGCCGTGTAGGCCTGGGCATAGCGCGCCGGGGTGATCTTGCCGTCCTTGAAGTAGCGCTGGGTGAAGCTGACGCAGCCCATCTGCAGGCTCTCGCGCAGCAGCGGCTCGAAGCGCTGGCCGATGATGAACTCGGTGCTGCCGCCGCCGATATCCGCCACCAGACGCTTGCCGGGGGTGTCGGCGATGCTGTGCGACACGCCGAGGTAGATCAGGCGCGCCTCCTCGCGGCCGGAGATGACTTCCACCTGGTGCCCGAGCAGCTCGTTGGCGCGACGGATGAAGGCGTCACGGTTGCGCGCCTCGCGCAGCGCGTTGGTGCCGACGATGCGCACGGCGCCCTGGGGCAGGCCCTGGATCAGCTGGCCGAAGCGGCGCAGGCAGTCCAGGCCGCGCTGCATCGCTTCCTCGCTGAGCAGGCGCTCGTCGTCGAGGCCGGCGGCCAGCTGCACCTTCTCGCCCAGCCGCTCGAGGATGCGGATCTCGCCGTGATCGGCCTTGGCCAGCACCATGTGGAAGCTGTTGGAGCCGAGGTCGATGGCGGCGATCAGGGGGAACTGCTTGGTGGCATTGGGCATGGTCAGGAGGTCCCTTAACAGAATGCTGGCAGCGCCGGGGGTAGGGTGGCGGCTGCACCAATGATCTGCATGTTAACCGCCCGCGGCCCGCTTGCCGTACTCTTTCATCAGCTCCATGAAATCCATTGATAGTTAAGCTCAATGGCGAGCGGCTTTCGGCATGCAGCGAGGCGGGCTATCATGGCGCCACTTTTTTGCTTCCGATCACGGAGACTGTACATGAGCGAATTCATCACCAACGTCAGCGACGCCAGCTTCGAAGACGACGTGATCAAGGCCGAAGGTCCGGTACTGGTCGACTACTGGGCCGAGTGGTGCGGCCCGTGCAAGATGATCGCCCCGGTACTCGACGAGATCGCCCAGACCTACGCCGGCAAGCTCAAGGTGTGCAAGCTGAACATCGACGAGAACCAGGAAACCCCGCCGAAGTACGGCGTGCGTGGCATCCCGACCCTGATGCTGTTCAAGAACGGCAACGTCGAGGCCACCAAGGTCGGCGCCCTGTCCAAGTCGCAGCTGGCCGCCTTCCTCGACGCCAACATCTAAGGCGTCATGCAAAAAGCCCCGCACAGTGCGGGGCTTTTTTCTGGGCGCAGGCTGGACGTCGCGCCAAACCCGGTGTTACATTCGGGCCTGCAGCGGGTTCCCCGTTGCCCCTCAAGCCGTCGCCGACGCACCCTCCCCGATAAGATCGAGCGATTCAGTCGCCTTCTCCGCGGCGCGGCCTGTAAAGCCCAGTGCTTTCCTTCCCTTCCTCATACTCATGTCATTCCTATGAATCTGACCGAACTCAAGCAAAAGCCGATTGCCGAACTGCTGGACATGGCCGACCAGGCTGGTCTGGAAAACATGGCCCGTTCGCGCAAGCAGGACATCATCTTCGCCCTGCTCAAGAAGCACGCGAAAAGCGGCGAAGAGATCTCCGGCGACGGCGTGCTGGAGATTCTCCAGGACGGCTTCGGCTTCCTGCGCTCCGCGGACTCCTCCTACCTGGCCGGCCCGGACGACATCTACGTCTCGCCCAGCCAGATCCGCCGCTTCAACCTGCGTACCGGTGACACCATCGTCGGCAAGATCCGCCCGCCGAAAGAAGGCGAGCGCTACTTCGCCCTGCTCAAGGTCGACACCATCAACTTCGACCGCCCGGAAAACGCCAAGAACAAGATCCTGTTCGAGAACCTGACCCCGCTGTTCCCGACCAAGCGCCTGGTCATGGAGGCCGGCAACGGCTCCACCGAGGACATCACCGGCCGCGTGATCGACCTCTGCGCGCCGATCGGCAAGGGCCAGCGCGGCCTGATCGTCGCCCCGCCGAAAGCGGGCAAGACCATCATGCTGCAGAACATCGCGGCCAACATCACCCGCAACAACCCCGAGTGCTACCTGATCGTCCTGCTGATCGACGAGCGCCCGGAAGAAGTGACCGAGATGCAGCGCACCGTACGCGGCGAAGTGGTCGCCTCGACCTTCGACGAGCCGCCGACCCGCCACGTGCAGGTCGCCGAGATGGTGATCGAGAAGGCCAAGCGCCTGGTCGAGCACAAGAA
Organism: Aquipseudomonas alcaligenes; assembly: GCF_003205495.1. GTDB lineage: Bacteria > Pseudomonadota > Gammaproteobacteria > Pseudomonadales > Pseudomonadaceae > Aquipseudomonas > Aquipseudomonas alcaligenes_B. The sequence goes on from NZ_QJRX01000006.1 coordinate 120,971, forward strand.
GGACGTGGTCATCCTGCTCGACTCCATCACCCGCCTGGCGCGGGCCTACAACACCGTGATCCCGAGCTCCGGCAAGGTGCTCACCGGTGGTGTCGACGCCCATGCCCTGGAGAAGCCCAAGCGCTTCTTCGGTGCCGCCCGTAACATCGAGGAAGGCGGCTCGCTGACCATCATCGCCACCGCGCTGGTCGAGACCGGCTCGAAGATGGACGAGGTGATCTACGAGGAGTTCAAGGGCACCGGCAACATGGAGCTGCCGCTGGACCGTCGCATCGCCGAGAAGCGCGTGTTCCCGGCCATCAACATCAACAAGTCGGGCACCCGCCGCGAAGAGCTGCTGACCGGCGAGGAAGAGCTGCAGCGCATGTGGATCCTGCGCAAGCTGCTGCACCCGATGGACGAGATCGCCGCCATCGAGTTCCTCACCGACAAGCTGAAGGACACCAAGACCAACGAGGAATTCTTCCTGTCCATGAAGCGGAAGTGATTCCAGCGTTGCCACAGAGGCCGGGGAAACCCGGCCTTTGCGTTTCTGCAGCCTTCTGAATAACCCAGTTCGGCGCTAAACTTTGCGCCCCGACCTGTGAGGCCCAAGCATGCAGTACCGCGACCTGCGCGACTTCATCCGCGAGCTGGAAAAGCGCGGCGAGCTCAAGCGCATCCAGACCCCGGTTTCTCCCGTGCTGGAAATGACCGAAATCTGCGACCGCACCCTGCGCAAGGGCGGTCCGGCGCTGCTGTTCGAGCAGCCGACCGGCTTCGCCGTGCCGGTGCTCGGCAACCTGTTCGGCACCCCCAAGCGCGTGGCGCTGGGCATGGGTGCCGAGGATGTCGGCGAGCTGCGCGAGATCGGCAAGCTACTGGCCTTTCTCAAGGAGCCCGAGCCGCCCAAGGGCCTGAAGGATGCCTGGAGCAAGCTGCCGATCTTCAAGAAGGTCATCAGCATGGCGCCCAAGGTCCTCAAGGACGCGCCCTGCCATGAGGTGATCGAGGAGGGCGAGGCGGTCGACCTGACCAGGCTGCCGATCCAGCACTGCTGGCCGGGCGACGCCGCGCCGCTGATCACCTGGGGCCTGACCATCACCAGGGGACCGAACAAGGAACGGCAGAACCTCGGCATCTACCGCCAGCAGGTGATCGGCCGCAACAAGGTGATCATGCGCTGGCTCAGCCACCGCGGCGGCGCCCTGGACTTCCGCGAGTGGTGCCTGAAGCACCCGGACAAGCCCTACCCGGTGTGCGTGGCCCTCGGCGCCGACCCGGCGACCATCCTCGGCGCGGTGACGCCGGTGCCGGATACCCTCTCCGAATACGCCTTCGCCGGCCTGCTGCGTGGCCATCGTACCGAGCTGGTCAAGGCCATCGGCTCCGACCTGCAGGTGCCCGCCAGTGCCGAGATCGTCCTCGAAGGCGTGATCCATCCGGGCGAGACCGCGCCGGAAGGGCCCTACGGCGACCACACCGGCTACTACAACGAGGTCGACACCTTCCCGGTGTTCACCGTCGAGCGCATCACCCGTCGCCGCGAGCCGATCTACCACAGCACCTATACCGGACGGCCGCCGGATGAGCCGGCGATCCTCGGCGTGGCGCTGAACGAGGTGTTCGTGCCGATCCTGCAGAAGCAGTTCCCGGAGATCACCGACTTCTACCTGCCGCCGGAAGGCTGCTCCTACCGCATGGCGGTGGTGACCATGAAGAAACAGTACCCCGGCCATGCCAAGCGGGTGATGCTCGGCGTCTGGTCGTTCCTGCGCCAGTTCATGTACACCAAGTTCGTCATCGTCACCGACGACGACATCAACGCCCGCGACTGGAACGACGTGATCTGGGCCATCACCACGCGCATGGACCCCAAGCGCGACACGGTGCTGATCGACAACACGCCGATTGACTACCTCGACTTCGCCTCGCCGGTGTCCGGCCTGGGTTCGAAGATGGGCCTGGACGCCACCCACAAGTGGCCGGGCGAGACCAGCCGCGAATGGGGCCGGGTGATCGAGCGCGACGAGGCGGTGGTCAAACGCGTGGATGAGCTGTGGGCGAGCCTCGGGATCGACTGATGAAAGTCACCCTGCAACCCTCCGGCGCGGTGCTCGAGATCCAGCCCGGCGAGCGCATTCTCGACGGCGCCCGGCGCCTCGGTTACGACTGCCCGCAGAGCTGCCGCAACGGCAACTGCCATGTCTGCGCCGCGCTGCTGGTGGAGGGGCGGGTGCGCCAGGCCGACGCCGAACTGGATCACGGCGAGCTGTTTACCTGCCTGGCCGAGCCGCTGGAAGATTGCGTGCTGCACTGGGACGGCGTGCTCGCCCCCGGCGAGCTGCCGGTGCGCACCTTCGGCTGCCAGGTGCTGGAGCTGGCCGATGTCGGCGGCGATGTCTGTCGCGTGCGCTTGCGCGCGCCGGCCGGCAAGACGCCGCGCTACCACGCCGGGCAGTACCTGCTGCTGCAGCGCGACGACGGCGAGTGGTCGGCCTTCTCCCTGGCCTCGGCGCCGCACCATGGACGTGACCTGGAGCTGCATATCCTCACCCGTGAAGACAGCAGCCGGCAGATCGTCGCGCAACTGCAGCGCACGCGCCTGGCGCGGGTGCAGATGCCGTTCGGCGATACCCACCTGGCCGAACTGCCGGCCGGGCCGCTGGTGCTGCTCGCCGCCGGTACCGGCATGGCACAGATGCACAGCCTGATCGAGCACTGCCGCGCCGTGGGTTTCAGCCACCCGGTTCACCTGTACTGGGGCGTGCGTCATCCCGATGACTTCTACCAGCTGCCGCACTGGCAGGACTGGGAGCGGCAGGCGGGACTGCAGCTGCACCGGGTGGTCAGCGAGGCCGGTGACTGGGGCGGCCGCTGCGGCCTGCTGCACGAGGCGGTGTGCCAGGACTTCCCCGACCTCAAGTCGTTGCACGTCTACGCCAGCGGCTCGCCGGCCATGGTCTACGGCACCCTGGATGCCCTGGTGGACGCCGGCATGGACCCGCACCAGATGCGCGCCGACGTGTTTGCCTACGCCCCTCGCGACTGATCGTCCGGAAACAAGAAAGCCGCCCGAGGGCGGCTTTCTTGTAGCAGCGGTGGTTACTTCACCTGCACCACTACCTTGCCCACCGCCTTGCGCTGGCCCAGCGCGTCGATGGCTTCGCCGCCACGCGCCAGCGGGAAGGTCTGCGACACCAGGGGCCTCAGCTTGCCCTCGGCATGCCAGGCGAACAGCTGCTGGAAGTTGGCGGCGTTGTCCTGCGGCTGGCGCTGAGCGAAGGCGCCCCAGAACACGCCGACCAGGGCCGCGCCCTTGAGCAGCGGCAGGTTGGCCGGCAGGGCCGGGATGCCGCCGCCGGCGGCGAAGCCGACCACCAGGAAGCGGCCGTTCCAGGCGATGGAGCGGAAGGCTTCTTCGAACAGCTCGCCACCCACCGGGTCGTAGATCACGTCCACGCCCTGGCCGCCGGTGAGTTTCTTCACCTCGTCCTTCAGGCTCTGCTCGCTGTAGTTGATCAGGTGATCGGCGCCGGCGTTGCGCGCCACTTCCAGCTTCTCGGCAGTGCTCGCCGCGGCGATCACCTTGGCGCCCATGGCCTTGCCGATCTCCACCGCCGCCAGGCCGACACCGCCGGAAGCGCCGAGCACCAGCAGGGTCTCGCCCGGCTGCAGGTTGGCGCGCTGCTTCAGCGCATGCATCGAGGTGCCGTAGGTCATGCCGAAGGCGGCGGCGGTGGTCAGGTCCATGCTCTTGGGTACCGGCAGCACGTTGTAGCCGGGCACCGCCACTTCCTCGGCGAAGCCGCCCCAGCCGGTCAGGGCCATGACCCGGTCGCCGGCACGCAGGTGCGTGATCTTCTCGCCGACTGCCTTGACCACGCCGGCCGCCTCGCCACCCGGGGCGAAGGGGAAGGGCGGCTTGAACTGGTACTTGCCCTCGATGATCAGGGTGTCGGGGAAGTTGACCCCGGCGGCGTGTACCTCGATCAGCACCTCGTTCTTCTTCGGTTCCGGACTGGGCAGGTCTTCCAGGACCAGGCTGGAGGCCGGGCCGAAGGCTTTGCAGAGCAGGGCTTTCATCGCGCTTTCCTCGCGTTCGTGATTGCCGGCAGTGTAGGAGGCACACCCGGCGGGTCAACGAGCATGGTCGCACCTGATGGCACACCATAAGCTTGGGCGCGCGGGCGGCTATGGCTATGCTAGGCGCAATTCGCACCGAGGAATGTCCCGTGAAGACAAGCATCGCCCTGCTGTTTGCCCTGCTCCTGCCCTGCGTCGCCCTGGCCAGCGGCGGTGGCGAGGAAGAGAACGCCGCGCCCAAGGTGGCCTACTACAGCCTGGTGCCGGCCCTGGTCGGCAACTTCGGCACGGGCCCCAAGCTGAAGTTCTACAAGGCCGATATCGCCCTGCGGGTGACCGGCAGCGAAGCGGAGGAAAAGGTCGAGCATCACGAGCCGCTGATCCGCAACCAGCTGGTGATGCTGTTCTCCCAGCAGAGCGAGGCCAACATGGCCGACGAGAACGCCAAGGAGACGCTGCGCCAGGAAGCGCTCAAGCAGGTGCAGGAGGTGCTGACCCAGGAAGAGGGCAAGCCGATCGTCGAGGACCTGCTGTTCAACAACCTGATCATCCAGTAACGCGGGCACGGCCCGCGTCCGTTTCGCCAACGGTGAAGCTAGGCCATCTGCGCCAGGGTCTTGCGGAAGCGCGTCAGCGCGGCGAGGAAGAACAGCGTGCCGATGCCGGCGATGGCCAGCAGTTGTGGCCAGACGATCGACAGTCCGGCGCCGCGGTAGAGAATGGCCTGGGCCAGGGCGACGAAGTGGGTGGTCGGCGCCGCCAGCATGATCTGCTGCACCAGCTCCGGCATGCTCTCGCGCGGCGTGGTGCCGCCGGAGAGGATCTGCAGCGGCAGCAGCACCAGAATGATCAGCAGGCCCAGCTGCGGCATCGAGCGCGCCACGGTGCCGAAGAAGATGCCCATCGAGGTGGTGGCGAACAGGTGCAGCGCCGCACCGCCGAGGAACAGCGCCAGCGAGCCTTCGATCGGCACCTGCAACCAGCCCTGCACCACCAGCAGCAGCGACAGCGCTGCCGCCGCCAGCACCACCAGGCCCATCGACCAGACCTTGGCCAGCATGATCTCCAGCGGCGTCACCGGCATCACCAGCAGGTGCTCCACGGTGCCGTGCTCGCGTTCGCGGATCAGCGCGGCGCCGGTGAGGATGATCGACAGCATGGTGATCTGGTTGATCACCTCCATCACCGAACCAAACCAGCTGCGCGTCAGGTTCGGGTTGAACTGCACGCGCACCGCCAGCTCCGCTGCTTGCGGCAGGTCGCCACGGTAGCGGCGGACGAACTCGGCCACCTCGCTGGAACCGATGCTCTGGATGTAGCCGGCGCCGGTGAAGGCCATGCTCACCTGGGTGGCATCGACGTTGAGCTGGATCGCCGGGCTGCGCCCGGCCAGCACGTCGCGCTGGAAGTCCGGCGGGATGTTGAGGGTGAAGGTGTAGCGCCCGGAGTCCATGCCCTGGTCCATCTGGCCCAGGTCGATGCGTTCCGGGGTGCGGAAGTAGGGTGCCTGGAAGGCCTGGACCAGGCGCTCGGACAGCTGCGACTGGTCTTCGTCGACCACCGCGATGGCGGCGTTGTGCAGGCTCTCCGGCATGCTGGTGGCCGAGGAGTACACGCCCAGGCTGAAGGCCCAGAGGATCAGCAGCACCAGCGCCAGGTCATGCTGCAGGCTGCGCAGTTCCTTGATGCCGAGATGGAAGATGTTGGCCAGGCGTTCCATCACACCTCCTGTTTGCGCAGTAGGCTGGCGCTGAGCAGGGTGAGCAGCGGCACGGTCAGCGCCAGGGCGATGAAGTAGCCAAGCAGGTCGCGCAGCTCCAGCGCCTTGGAGAACACCCCGCGGCTGATCACCAGGAACTGCGAGGTCGGGTACAGCTGGCCGACCATGGCGCCGAAGCCTTCCAGCGAGGCGACCGGGTAGATCAGCCCGGAGAACTGGATGGCCGGCAGCAGGGTGGCGATGGCGGTGCCGAACACGGCGGCGATCTGGCTGTTGGTGAAGGTCGACATCAGCAGACCCAGGCCGGTGGCGCAGGCGACGTAGAGCAGCGCGCCGAGGCCGAGGGTGAACGCGCTGCCCTTCAGCGGCACGTCGAACACCGTCACCGCCAGCAGCACCAGCAGGGCGCAGTTGAACAGGCCCAGGGCGATATAGGGCAGCTGCTTGCCGATGAGGAATTCCAGGCGCGTGACCGGGGTGACGTAGAGGTTGATGATCGAACCCAGCTCCTTCTCGCGCACCACGCCGAGGGCCGTGAGCATGGCCGGGATCAGCATCAGCAGCAGCGGGATCACCGCCGGCACCATGGCCTTGAGGCTCTCTACGTCCGGGTTGTAGCGGTAGCGCACCTCCAGGCCGGCGGCGCTGGCGGCCAGCGGTTGTGGCGAGCGCCGCGCCAGCTCGGCCAGGTAGTTCTGGTGCAGGCCGGCGACGTAGCCCTTGATGGTCTCGGCGCGGGTCGGCATGGCGCCGTCGATCCACATGCCGATCTGCGGGCTGGCGCCGCGCTTGAGGTCGCGACCGAAGTGCGGCGGGATCTCCACCGCCAGGCTGATGTCGCCATTGCGCAGGCGCCGTTCCAGGTCGGCGTAATCGCGCAGCGCCGGCTTCTCCAGGAAGTAGCGCGAGCCGGAGAGGTTGCGGTGGTACTCCTGGCTGGTGGTGGTCTGGTCGCGGTCGAGCACGGCGAAGGTCAGGTCCTCGACGTCCAGGCTGATGCCGTAGCCGATGATGAACAGCAGCAGTACCGTGCCGAGCAGGGCCATGCTGCCGCGGATCGGGTCGCGGCGCAGCTCCAGGGCCTCGCGGCGGGCGTAGCTGAACAGGCGGCGCAGGCTGAAGCGCTGGCGCTGCGGTGGCGGCGCCTGTTCCAGCGGCGGCGCGGTGTTCGCCGGTTGCTCGCCGACCGCCTCCTGCAGGTAGGCGATGAAGGTCGCTTCCAGGCTGTCCAGGCCGCGCTTGGCCATCAGCCCCTGCGGCGTGTCGCTGTCGAGCACCTTGCCGGCGTGCATCAGCGAGATGCGGTCGCAGCGCTGCGCCTCGTTCATGAAGTGGGTGGAGATGAAGATGGTCACGCCGTCCTGGCGCGACAGGTCGAGCATCAGCTGCCAGAAGCCGTCGCGCGCCACCGGGTCGACGCCCGAGGTGGGTTCGTCGAGGATCAGGATTTCCGGCTGATGGATCACCGCCACGGCCAGCGACAGGCGCTGGCGAATGCCCAGCGGCAGGCGCTCGGGCAGCATGTCCATGACCGCGCCGAGATCGAAGCGGCGCGCCATCGCGGCGACGCGATCGTCGATCTGCGCGGCCGGCACATGGAACAGGCGGGCGTGCAGTTCCAGGTTCTGCCTTACCGTCAGCTCGCTGTAGAGGGAGAAGGCCTGCGACATGTAGCCGACCCGCCGGCGCGTAGCCATGTCGCGCGGGTCCACCGTCTGGCCGAACAGCAGGGCTTCGCCGGAGCTGGCCGGCAGCAAGCCGGTGAGCATCTTCATGGTGGTGCTCTTGCCGCAGCCGTTGGAGCCGAGGAAGCCGAAGATCTCGCCGCGGCGGATGCGGAACGACACCGCGTCGACCGCGACGAAGTCGCCGAAGCGCATGGTCAGGCCCTTGGCCTCGATGGCGATCTCGCTGTTGTCCTGCAGGGGCTGGATCACCACCTCGCGGTGGCCGCGGCGCTTTTCCTCCGGCAGCAGGGCGATGAAGGCCTGCTCCAGGCTGGCGCAGTCGGTGCGCGTGCGCAGCTCGGCCGGGCTGCCTTCGGCCAGTACCCGGCCGGCATCCATCGCCACCAGATGGTCGAAGCGCTCGGCTTCCTCCATGTAGGCGGTGGCCACCAGCACGCTCATCTGCGGGCGCTGCGCGCGGATACGCGCGATCAGCTCCCAGAATTGGTTGCGCGACAGCGGGTCGACGCCGGTGGTCGGCTCGTCGAGGATCAGCAGGTCAGGGTCATGGATCAGCGCGCAGCACAGTCCGAGCTTCTGCTTCATGCCGCCGGACAGCTTGCCCGCCGGGCGTTCGCGGAACGCCGACAGGCCGGTGCTGCGCAGCAGGTCGTCGATGCGGCGCTCGCGCTCGGCGGCGTCCTGGCCGAACAGGCGGCCGAAGAAGTCGAGGTTCTCGAACACCGACAGCGTGGGGTAGAGGTTCTTGCCCAGGCCCTGGGGCATGTAGGCGATATGCGGGCAGACGCGGCGGCGGTGGCGCGCGTCGGCCATATCGCCGTCGAGTACCTCGACGCTGCCGGCCTGGATCTGCCGCGCCCCGGCGATCAGCGCCAGCAGGCTGGACTTGCCGACGCCGTCCGGGCCGATCAGGCCGACCATGCGCTGCGCCGGCAGCTCCAGGTCGATGGCCTCGAGGGCGCAGGTCGCGCCATAGCGCAGGCCGACGCCGCTGAGGCGGGCGACCGCCGGGTTCATTGCGGAACCTTGATCGCCAGGTGTGCCGGCCACTCGGCCTCGGGATCAAGGCGCAGGTAGGCCATGCCGGGCACGCCGGTCTTCACCTGCTGCAGGTGCTTGCTCAGCAGCTCGGGATCGATGCGCGCCTTGACCCGGAACATCAGCTTCTCGCGCTCGCTGGCAGTTTCCACGGTCTTCGGGGTGAACTGGGCGACGCTGGCCACGTAGCTGACCCTGGCCGGAATCACGTACTGCGGCGCGGCATCGATCACCAGGCGCACTTCGCTGCCGAGGGCCACGCGGCCGGCCTGGCGCTCGGGCAGGAAGAAGGTCATGTAGACGTCGGTGAGGTCGACCAGGTTGAGCACCTTGCCGCCGGCGCCAAGCACTTCGCCCGGCTGGGTCACGCGGTACTGCACGCGCCCGGCGCGCGGCGCCTTGAGCTGGCTGTCGTCGATGTCCGCCTGCAGGCGCGCGACCATGGCGCGTGCCGCTTCGCTGGCGGACTGCGCCTCGATCGCCTGCGACTGCGCGGCGGCGATGCCGGCCGCGGCCGAGCTGACCTGGGCGCGCGCTGCCGCCAGCGCGGCCTCGGCGCTCTGCAGGCGGGCCAGGTCGTCGTCCAGCTGCTGCTGGGCCAGGGCGTTGCGCTCGACCAGCTTGGCGCTGCGGCTGTGGCGCTTGCGGGCGGCCTCCAGTTCGGCCTGGCGCTGGCGCACCACAGCCTCGGCGGCGAGTTTCTCGCTCTCGCGCAGGCGGATCTGGCTGGCCGCGGTGACTTCGCCATTCTCGGCCTGCTTGAGCTGGGCGCGGGCCTGGGCCAGCTGGGCGTCGAGCACCTGGGTGTCCATCTGCGCGAGCAGCTGGCCGGGCTGGACGAAGTCGCCCTCGTCCACGGCGATGCTGGCGATACGCCCGGCCAGCTTGGTGGCGACATCCACCTCGGTGGCTTCGATACGCCCGTTGCCGCTGGCGAAGCCTTCGCCCAGCTCGTCCGGGCGCAGCTGCCACCAAGCGGCCGCCGCCAGCAGGGCGAGGCCGGCGGCGATCAGGTAGGGCAGGGGGCGTTGCGCGTTCATCATCATGGCTTCCCTTCAGCGCCCGCACGGGGCAATGGTTAGCAGGCTTCCATTTTCTGCCGTTGGTCGTTTCGGTGGCTTGATGCAGGTCAAGCGGGCGGATCCACCTTCACGCCATTGGCGCTCCACACGCAGGTACGGTTGCGCCCCTCGTGCTTGGCCCGGTACAGCGCCTGGTCGCTGCGTGCCACCAAACCGCCGTGCTGCTCCTCGGCGACCGGCTCGGCCACCGCCAGGCCGATGCTCAGGGTCAGGCGACCCTCGGGGCTGGCGGGATGGGCGATGCCGAGGGTGGCGACCAGCTCGTGGATGCGTGCCGCCACGTGCTCGCCGCCTTCCAGGCCGGTGTTGACCAGGATGATGGCGAACTCCTCGCCGCCGTAGCGGCAGGCCACATCGCCTTCGCGCTGCAGGCTGTCCTGCAGCACGGCCGCGACCTGGCGCAGGGCGTCGTCGCCGGCCAGGTGGCCGAGGTTGTCGTTGTAGGCCTTGAAGTGATCGATATCCACCATCAGCAGCGCCAGCGGCGCGCCGATCCGGCGCAGGCGGCGCCATTCGCTCTGCAGCTGCTGGTCGAAGAAGCGCCGGTTGTACAGGCCGGTCAGCCCGTCCAGCTGCGACAGGCGCTGCAGGCGCGCCTCCAGCTCCAGGCGCTCGCTGTTGTCGCGCGACACGGCAATCAGGTACTCGCGCCCGCCCTGCTGCACCAGCTGGGTGTTGATCTCCGCCGGCTGGCGGCTGCCGTCGCGGCGGATCAGCTCGCGCTGGAAGATGCGCGACTGGTTGTCCTGCTGGGCATGGCGGACCAGTTCCAGCCAGCTGTGGAAGCCGGGCAGCAGTTTTTCCGGTTCGTCGCGCAGCAGCTGGGCGAACTGCTCCGGGCGGTAGCCGAGGTCGGCATAGGTGGCCTGGTTCATGTGCAGCAGCTCGCGGCTACGGGTGTCGAAGATGAACAGGCCGTCGTGGCTGGAATCGGTCAGGTCGAGCACCAGTTGCAGGCGCTCGCGGCTGTCGCGCAGGTGGCGCTCGATCTCCTCGCGGCGCGTGGCCTCCTCCTGCAGGCGGCGATTGGTCTGTTGCAGGGCGCCGGCGCGGCGGGCGTTCTCCAGGGCCAGGCCGAGGGCCGCGGTGAGCAGCAGGCTGATCGCCAGGCCGGCGCCCAGCACCACTTGTGGCAGCGGCGTGGACAGGCTCTGCAGCAGGCTCGCGGTGGGGCTCAGTTGCAGGCTGAAGGAGCTGTTGTTGAGCAGGCGTAACGGTACCTCGCTGGCCATGTGTGCCAGGGTGCCCGGGCGCTCGCGGCTGTACAGGCTCTGGCCGTTCTCCAGCAGGCGCACGCTGAAGCTGTCGCCGTTGAGCTGGGCGAGCAGCTGGTCCATCAGGGGCTCGACGCGGAACACGCCCTGCAGGAAGCCGTCGAAGCGCTGCTGGCCCTGGGCGTCCTGCAGGTACAGCGGCGTGTAGAGGACGAAGCCGCGCCCGCCCTGAACCAGCTGGAAGCTGTTGGAAAAGCGTTGTTCGCCGCTCTGTTTGGCCTGCATGGCCAGCGGGTAGTTGGGGTGGTCGCTGCCGAGGCGGAAGCCTGCGGCCGCCTCGTTGCCGCGCAGCGGCAGCAGCCAGCGCATCCGCAGGTCGGGGCCGACCCACTGCACCGACTGATAGGCCGGGAAGTCCATCAGCGCCAGTTCGGCCTCCTGCTCCCAGTCTTCGCGCTGCAACCGTCCGAGGTTGTTCCACAGCCGGGCAATGCGTCCCAGGCCCTCCACTTCGCCATGCAGGATCGTCTCCAGCTGGCGTGCCAGGCTGCGTGCCTGGAAGCCGACCCGTTCCTCCAGGCGCGCCTGCTGGTCACGTTCCAGCTGGTGCCAGAGCATCAGGCTGGCCGAGCACAGCACCAGGAAGAGGAGGGCCAGCGCCAGGCGCGCAGGCCAGACGGTTTGTGCGCGCATGATCGGCTCCGCAGGCTATGCACTGGTCATAGCACAGCGCCATCGGCGACTCAACGCATGGTGAGGATTGCCGCCCATTCGGCGGCGCTCACCGGCATCACCGACAAGCGGCTGCCGCGCTGCACCAGGGCCAGCTCCGTCAGGGCCGGGTTGCTGCGCAGGCGGGCCAGCGGCAGCACGTCCGGGAAGGCCTCGATGAACTCCACGTCCAGCGCGCTCCAGGGATTCTTCGCGGCGCTGGCCTTGGCATCGAAGTAGTGGCTGGCGGGGTCCAGGGCCGTGGGGTCGGGATAGGTCGCCGAAGCGATCCGCGCGATGCCGGCGATGCCCGGCTGCGGGCAGCTGGAGTGATAGAAGAAGAACAGCTCGCCCGGTTGCATGCTGCGCAGGAAGTTGCGTGCCTGGTAGTTGCGCACGCCATCCCAGCGTGCACGACCGAGCTGGCGCAGGTGAGCGATCGACAGTTCGTCGGGTTCCGACTTCATCAACCAATAAGGCATGAACTTTGCTCCTTCTTGCCGGTCTTTGCGCTGGAACTGCAAATCGTTCCAGGATATGACAGTCGCTTGGCGCCAGAACTGCGAGACATATCACTGCAGGGCAACCTGCCGTAGCGCAAGCTCGCCGGCGCCTCACAAGGCCAATAACAACACCACTACCGGTCAAGCGATGCAGTGTGCCGAAAAGGGGGAGGCAAATCGATGAAACGCAAGCCCGATATGCTGTGGGTACTGGTGATCATCTTCAGCCTGGGCATGGTTACCACGGGTTACACCCAGAGTCTCTGGGACCGTCAGGATAGCGTGACCGCCAGCCAGGCCGAGCAGTAACCGCAGTCGACGAACGCCGCAGGGAGCGCGGCGCCTCGTTCCACCTCAGGCGTACCAGCGCCGATCCGTCACCACGCCCTGCAGGCGTATGTCCCAGCTGGCCAGCGCCAGGCAATCCACTCTCTGACATTCATGGGCAACGCCCAGCAGCGTCGGCTTGTGCCAATTTTTGCGCAATTGCCGGTAGGCCAGGCTGCGGTCGTAGAAGCCGCCGCCCATGCCCAGGCGCCCGCCCTGTTCGTCGAACCCCACCAGCGGCAGCAGTACCAGGTCCAGGGTCCAGACTTTGCGCTGGCGGGCGGGCAGGTCCTGCGGCTCGGCGATGCGGAAGCGGTTGCGGCTCAGGGGCTCGCCCGGGTACACGCGCTGGAGGCTCATCCGGGTGCGCGGCCAGCGTTTCAGCACCGGCAGGTAGGTGGCCTTGCCGCGGCGCTGGGCCTCGCGCAGCAGCGGGCGCGGGTCGATCTCGCCGTCGTTGGGCAGGTACAGGGCGATGTGGCGACAGCGGCGGAACAGCGGGTGTTGCGCCAGTTGGCGATAGAGGTCGCGGGCGGCACGTTTCTGCTGTTGCGGGGAGAGCGTGCGGCGCGCCTGGCGCAGCTGGCGGCGCAGGGCCGGGCGGGACAGATTGCCGGCTTCAAGCATGAGAATCGGGACTCCCCGGGCGTGCCGCTGTCGGGTTAGCCCTTGAACCCGAAAGTTCAAGGTGGAGGTTGCAGAGGGCGTTAAGGCTTTCCGTCAGGCGGACATGCACACCGGCCCCACTGGCAACCCCCGTGGTTGTGCGTATCGGCTCAGGGACATCACCGACTGGCCAACACTCCAGGGAGCTGGCCGGCAGTATACCCCATCGCGCCGCTCTGGCATCAGAGCAATTGGCCATCCGGATCGGCGGCCAGGGCACCGTCGACGCGCTCCAGCAGGTCGCGCACCTTGGCGCGGGTGGAGTCGGCTTCCTGGTCCAGGCGCTGCTGCTTGTGCAGCAGGTCATGGGTGATGTTCAGCGCGGCCATCACGGCGATGCGGTCGGCACCGATGACTTTGCCGCCGGAGCGGATCTCGCGCATCTTGCCGTCCAGGTAGCGGGCGGCGCTCTCCAGATTGGCGCGCTCGTCCGCCGGGCAGGCGATGCAGTATTCCTTGTCGAGGATATGTACGGTAACGGTGTTCGGCTGGGTCATGAGTCCTGCTCCAGGGCCTTCAGGCGCGAAATCATCGCTTCGACCTTGAGCCGGGCCATTTCGTTCTTTTCGATCAGATGGGCGCGTTCCTCGCGCCAGGCCTTCTCACTGGCCAGCAGGGCGCGGTTCTGCGACTTGAGCTGCTCGACGCGCTGAATCAAGAGTTCCAGCTTGCGCGAGAGGGCTTGCAGTTCGGCGTCTTCCATCGGCTCTACCAGGGCTGTGAGTGGCTGCACTATAAAGGATGCGCGGCGGCGGTGCGATGGCCCGCGTGCGCCTGCCGGTGCTAGGATACGGAGCCTCCATTCTAGAGATCGCGCGGTTCAGCGCCTAGTTGCCATGTCCACTTCGAATTCCCCCTACGCCGCCTTCGCCGCCCTGCTGGCGAGCACTGGCAAACCCGTTTCCCCTGCCGAACTGCATGGCCTGCTGCTCGGTCGCAGCTGCGCCGGTGCCGGCTTCGAGGCCGAGCCCTGGATCGCCGATGCCAGCGAGCTGCTCGGTGGCGAGCCGGCCGACAGCGTGCGCCAGGCGCTGGTCGGCCTGCAGGAGATGGTCAAGGGCGAGCTGTCCGGCAGCGACATCACCCTGGTCCTGCTGCTGCCCGCCGATGACGCGCCGCTGGCCGAGCGGGCCAAGGCCCTGGGCCAGTGGTGCCAGGGCTTCCTCGACGGCTTCGGCATGGTGGTCGGCAACGCACCGCTGAGCGCCGAGGCCATGGAAGTGCTGCAGGACCTCTCCGCCATTGCCCAGGTGCAGAGCGGTCTGGAGGAGTCCGAGGACGGCGAGAGCGATTATATGGAAGTGATGGAGTACCTGCGCGTCGCCCCGCTGCTGCTGTTCGCCGAATGTGGCAAGCCCGCCGCGCCGGCCCCGAAACCTTCCCTGCATTAAGGTCGAGCCCATGGTCAGCATCCCCCGCGCAGAATATGCCCGCCGGCGCAAGGCGCTGATGGAGCAGATGGTGCCCAACAGCATCGCCATCCTGCCGGCGGCGCCGGTCTATATCCGCAACCGCGACGTCGAGCACGTCTACCGCCAGGACAGCGACTTCCAGTACCTCACCGGCTTCCCCGAGCCGGAGGCGGTGATGGTGCTGATCCCCGGCCGCGAGCATGGCGAGTACGTGCTGTTCTGCCGCGAGCGCGACCCCGAGCGCGAGCTGTGGGACGGCCTGCGCGCCGGCCAGGACGGAGCGGTGACGCAGTACGGCGCCGACGATGCCTTCCCCATCGGCGATATCGACGACATCCTGCCCGGCCTGATCGAGGGCCGCGAGCGGGTCTACTACGCGATCGGCACCAACGAGAAGTTCGATCACCGGCTGATGGAGTGGATCAACGTGATCCGCTCCAAGGCCCGCCAGGGCGCGACTCCGCCCAACGAATTCGTCGCCCTCGACCACCTGCTGCACGACATGCGCCTGTACAAGAGCGCGGCCGAGGCCAAGGTCATGCGCGAGGCCGCCGAGATCAGCGCGCGCGCCCATGTGCGCGCCATGCAGGTCAGCCGCGCCGGCCTCTACGAGTACCACCTGGAAGCCGAGCTGGACTACGAGTTCCGCAAGGGCGGGGCGAAGATGCCGGCCTACGGCTCGATCGTCGCCGCCGGACGCAACGCCTGCATCCTGCACTATCGCGAGAACGACGCGCTGCTGCGCGACGGTGACCTGGTGCTGATCGACGCCGGTTGCGAGATCGACTGCTACGCCAGCGACATCACCCGCACCTTCCCGGTCAGCGGCAAGTTCTCGCCCGAGCAGAAGGCCATCTACGAGCTGGTGCTGGCCGCCCAGGAGGCCGCCTTCAAGGAAATCGCCCCGGGCAAGCACTGGAACGAGGCGCACGAGGCCACCGTGCGGGTGATCACCGCCGGCCTGGTCGAGCTGGGCCTGCTCGAAGGCGCGGTCGACGAGCTGATCGCCGCCGAGGCCTACAAACCCTTCTACATGCACCGCGCCGGCCACTGGCTGGGCATGGACGTGCACGACGTCGGCGACTACAAGGTCGGCGGCGAGTGGCGCGTGCTCGAGCCGGGCATGGCGATGACGGTCGAGCCGGGCATCTACATCGCCGTGGATAACGACAAGGTCGCCAAGAAATGGCGCGGCATCGGCGTTCGCATCGAGGATGACGTGCTGGTGACCAAGACCGGTTGCGAGATCATCACCGGCGGCGTGCCCAAGACCGTGGCCGAGATCGAGGCGCTGATGGCCGCCGCGCGTGAGCAGGCGGCCTGAGTCATGAGCCGCGTGCAGCTGGCGATCATCGGTGGTGGCCTGGTCGGTGCGAGCCTGGCCCTGGCCCTGCAGGCCGGCGCGCGGGCGCGCGGCTGGCGCATCCTGCTGGTCGAGCCCTTCGCCCCCGGCAATGACTACCAGCCGAGCTACGATGCCCGTTCCAGTGCGTTGTCGCAGGGCAGTCGGCTGATCTTCGAGCGCCTCGGTGTGTGGCCGCAGCTGGCCGAGCGCGCCGAGGCCATCACGCAGATCCAGGTCTCTGACCAGGGCCGCTTCGGCGCTACCCGCCTGAGTGCGGCGGACGAAGGCGTGCCGGCGCTCGGCTACGTGCTGGAGAACGCCTGGATGGGCCACTGCCTGTGGAAGGCGCTGGACCCGGCGGTGGTCGAATGGCGCTGCCCGGCGGAAGTCGTCCGCCTGGAGGCGCTGGGCGACGGTTACCGCCTGCACCTGAACGACGACACCAGCCTCGACTGCGACCTCGCGGTGCTGGCCGATGGCGGCCGTTCCGGCCTGCGCGAGCAGCTGGGCATCGCCGTGCGCCACACGCCCTACGACCAGTGCGCGCTGATCGCCAACGTCACCCCCGCCGAGCCGCATGGCGGCCAGGCCTTCGAACGCTTCACCGAGCAGGGGCCGCTGGCCCTGCTGCCGCTGTCGGACAACCGCTGCGCGCTGGTCTGGACCCGCCCGCCGGTGGATGCCGAGCGCCTGCAGCAGTTGCCCGAGCGCGCCTTCCTCGGCGAGCTGCAGCAGGCCTTCGGTTATCGCCTCGGCAGCCTGCGCCAGGTCGGCGCGCGGCATTTGTACCCGCTGGCGCTGGTCGAGGCCGCCGAGCAGGTGCGCCCGCACCTGGTGCTGCTGGGCAATGCCGCACACAGCCTGCACCCGGTGGCCGGGCAGGGCTTCAACCTGTCGCTGCGCGATGCCCAGACCCTGGCCGAGTGCCTGCTGGCCGGGCCGCAGGTGCCTGGTGACTTCGCCACCCTGCAGCACTACCTGCAGCGGCAGAGCCAGGACCAGGCGATGACCGTCGGCTTCTCCGACCGCGTCACCCGCCTGTTCGGCCGCGACGAGTCGCTGCTGGTGGCCGGGCGCACCCTCGGCCTGCTCGGCCTCGACCTGCTGCCGCCGGCCAAGCGCTGGTTCGCCCGCCAGGCCATGGGCCTGGGCACCCGCAGCCTATGACTGAGCGCAAGCTTGCCCGCCGCGCTCGCCTGCTGCGCCTGGGCCTGAACCTCTATCCGCCCTACCTCGGCGCCGGCATCCGCGTGCGCGAGATCAGCCCGGACTTTCGCCGCGTGCGGGTGCGCATGGGCCTTGGCTGGTACAACCGCAACTATGTGCGCACCCAGTTCGGCGGCTCGCTGTACAGCATGACCGACCCCTTCTTCATGCTCATGCTGATGCAGCTGCTGGGGCGCGACTACATCGTCTGGGACAAGGCCGCCAGCATCGACTTCATCAGCCCCGGCAAGGGCCCGGTGCATGCCGAGTTCCGCATCGACGACGAGCTGCTGGCACAGATTCGCCAGCACACCGCGGGCGGCGACAAGTACCTGCCTGAGCTGCGCGTGGAGGTGCGTGACGACGAGGGCACCCTGGTCGCCATCGTGCACAAGACCCTGTACATCCGCCTCAAGCCGCGTGCGCGGCAGACAGCCTAAGGAAACAGCATGCAAGCGGACCTGATCATCGTTGGCGCCGGCATGGTCGGCAGCGCCCTGGCCCTGGCCCTGGAGCACAGCGGCCTGGAGATCCTGGTGGTCGACGGCGGCCCGCTCAGCGTCAAACCCTTCGTTGCCGAGGGCGCCTTCGAGCCGCGGGTCAGCGCGCTGTCTGCCGCCAGCCAGCGCATCCTCGAGCGCCTCGGCGTGTGGGCCGGCATCGCCGCGCGGCGCGTCTCGCCCTACCGCGACATGCGCGTGTGGGACGGCTCCGGCACCGGCAGCGTGCATTTCGCCGCCGCCAGCGTGCATGCCGAGGTGCTCGGCCATATCGTCGAGAATCGCGTGGTCCAGGATGCCCTGCTCGACCGTCTGCACGACAGCCAGATCGGCCTGCTCGGCAGCGCCCGCCTGGAGCAGTTGCGCCGCTCCGGTGATGGCTGGCTGCTGACCCTGGCCGACGGCCGCGAGCTGCGCGCGCCGCTGCTGGTGGCCGCCGACGGCGCCAACTCGGCGGTGCGCCGCCTGGCCGGCTGCGCCACCCGCGAGTGGGATTACCTGCACCACGCCATCGTCACCAGCGTGCGCTGCGAGCGTCCGCACCAGGAAACCGCCTGGCAGCGCTTCACCGACGACGGTCCACTGGCTTTCCTGCCGCTGGCGCGCCAGGGCGACCAGCACTGGTGCTCGATTGTCTGGTCGACCGTGCCGGCCGAGGCCGAGCGCCTGATGGCGCTGGACGACGAGGCGTTCCGCCACGAACTGGGCAAGGCCTTCGAATGGCGTCTGGGCCAGGTCACGGCGGCCGACCCGCGCCTGTGCATCCCGCTGCGCCAGCGTCACTCCAAGCGCTACGTGGAGAGCGGCCTGGCGCTGATCGGCGACGCTGCCCACAGCATCCACCCGCTGGCCGGGCAGGGGGTCAACCTCGGCTTCCTCGACGCCGCGGTGCTGGCCGAAGTGCTGCTGCATGCGCTGCAGCGCGGCGAGCAGGCCAATGATGTGCGCGTGCTCAGCCGCTACGAACGCCGGCGCATGCCGCACAACCTGGCGATGATGGCGGCCATGGAGGGCTTCGAGCGCCTGTTCCAGGCCGACCCGCTGCCGATCCGCCTGCTGCGCAACAGTGGCCTCAACTGGGTCGACGAGCTGCCGGACGCCAAGGCCCTGTTCGTCCGTCGTGCCCTCGGCCTGGTCGGCGACCTGCCTGCGCTGGCCCAGGCCTGAGGCGGGGTGGGCAACACCCGGTAACGCTGCGGCCTAAAGTCACGTTGATAAGCTAAATAGCATTCACTACCATTCAGCCTCTTTCGAAACAACAAGAGGCAGCACCCATGCAGCTCCGTTCCGGTTTCCTGGCCACTCTGGCCCTCTCCGCCCTGGCCGGCACCGCCCAGGCCGCCGATGAAATCGTCGTCTACACCGCGCGTATCGACGAGCTGATCAAGCCGGTGTTCGATGCCTATACCGCCAAGACCGGTACCCCGATCAAGTTCATCACCGACAAGGAAGCCCCGCTGCTGGCGCGTCTCAAGGCCGAAGGCGAGAACACCCCGGCCGACCTGCTGATCACCGTCGACGCCGGCAACCTCTGGCAGGCCGAGCAGGAAGGCGTGCTCAAGCCGCTCAAGTCCCCGGTCATCGAGGCCAACATTCCCGCCCAGTACCGCGCCAGCAGCGGTGCCTGGACCGGCCTGTCGCTGCGCGCGCGGACCATCTTCTATTCCACCGAGCGGGTGAAGCCGGAGGAGCTGTCGACCTACGAGGCCCTGGCCGACAAGAACTGGGAAGGCCGCCTGTGCCTGCGCACCAGCAAGAAGGTCTACAACCAGTCGCTGACCGCCACCCTGATCGAGGCCCATGGCGAGGCCAAGACCGAGGAAATCATCAAGGGCTGGGTGAACAACCTGGCCACCGACGTGTTCGCCGACGACACCGCCCTGCTGCAGGCCATCGACGCCGGCCAGTGCGACGTGGGCATCACCAACACCTATTACTACGGCCGCCTGGCCAAGCAGAACCCGGCGCTCAAGGTCAAGCCGTTCTGGCCGAACCAGGCCGACCGTGGCGTGCACGTCAACCTCTCCGGTGCCGGCGTGACCAAGCATGCCCCGCACGCCGAGGCCGCCCAGCAGCTGCTGGAGTGGATGACTTCGGCGGAGGCGCAGAACCTGTTCGCCGACCTCAACCAGGAGTACCCGGCCAACCCGGCGGTCAAGCCGTCCGCGGAAGTGGCGGCCTGGGGCGAGTTCAAGGCCGACAGCGTGCCGGTGGAAGTGGCCGGCAAGCGCCAGGCCGAAGCCACCAAGCTGATGGACCGCGCCGGCTGGAACTGATGCCTGGCTCCCCTCTCCCACTGGTGGGAGAGGGGGTGGGTGAGAGGGTGATGGCAGCCCTCTCCCCAGCCCTCTCCCGTGAACGGGAGAGGGAGCATCCACTCCGTGCATCCGCTGCCGTTATACTCGACGCCCCGGCCAGCCCGGGGCGTTTCGTTTCCGCCTGCCAGGAGTCCGCGTGAGCCATTCCGTACAGCGCCGCTGGTATCCCATCGCGCTCGCCATCGCCGCCCTGGTGCTGCTGCCGCTGTCGGTGTTGCTGCTGTCCTGGCACGAGGTCGATGGCGAGATCTGGGCGCATCTGTGGGCCACGCAGATGCCGCGCCTGCTGGGCAACACCCTGCTGCTGGTCAGCGGGGTGAGCGTCGGTGTGGTGCTGCTCGGCGTCAGCCTGGCCTGGCTCACCAGCCTCTGTGAGTTTCCCGGGCGGCGTTGGCTGGACTGGGCGCTGATGCTGCCCTTCGCCATCCCCGCCTATGTCCTGGCCTTCGTCTTCGTCGGCCTGCTGGATTTCGCCGGGCCGCTGCAGAGCCTGGCGCGTGAGTGGTTCGGCAGCGGCATCCGCTTCCCGCGGGTGCGTTCCAGCGGCGGGGTGATCCTGGTGCTGGTGCTGGTGTTCTACCCCTACGTCTACCTGCTTGCCCGCGGCGCCTTCCTGGCCCAGGGCAAGGGCCTGATGGAGGCGGCGCGGGTGCTCGGCCTGTCGCCCTGGCAGGCGTTCTGGCGGGTGGCCCTGCCGATGGCGCGGCCGGCCATCGGCGCCGGCCTGGCGCTGGCGATCATGGAGACCCTGGCCGACTTCGGCGCTGTCTCGGTGTTCAACTTCGACACCTTCACCACCGCCATCTACAAGACCTGGTACAGCTTCTACAGCCTGTCCAGCGCTACCCAGCTGGCCAGCCTGCTGCTGCTCGCCGTGCTGCTGGTGCTCTACGGCGAGCGCCGTGCCCGCGGCGCCAGCCGCCCGGCCAGCGAACGCCCGCGCGGCAAGCCGCTGTACCGCCTGCACGGCTGGCAGGCCTTCGCCGCCAGCGCCTGGTGCGGCCTGGTGTTCGCCTGCGCCTTCGTCGTGCCCATGCTGCAGCTGCTGGTGTGGTTCTGGCAGCGCGGCCGCTTCGACCTGGACGAGCGCTACGTCGGCCTGATCCTGCATACCCTCTGGCTCGGCGCCAGCGCGGCCCTGCTCACGGTGGGCGTGGCCCTGCTGCTGGCCTTCGCCCGCCGCCAGGCGCCGACCCGGCCGATGCGCGCGCTGGTCAGCACCGCCAACCTGGGTTACGCGCTGCCCGGTTCGGTGCTGGCGGTGGCCATCATGCTGGCCTTCAGCTGGTTCGACCGCGAGCTGGTGATACCGCTGTCCGCCTGGCTCGGCGGTGCCGGCAAGCCACTGCTGCTGGGCAGCCTGTTCGCCCTGCTGCTGGCCTACCTGGTGCGCTTCATGGCGGTGGCCTACGGCCCGCTGGAAAGCAGCCTGGCGCGCATTCGTCCGTCGCTGCCGCAGGCCGCGCGCAGCCTCGGCGTCGGCGGCCCGGCGCTGTTCCTGCGGGTCTACCTGCCGCTGCTGCTGCCAGGGGCACTGTCGGCGGCGCTGCTGGTGTTCGTCGACGTGCTCAAGGAAATGCCGGCCACCCTGCTGATGCGCCCCTTCGGCTGGGACACCCTGTCGGTACGCATCTTCGAGATGACCAGCGAGGGCGAATGGGCGCGCGCCGCGCTGCCGGCGCTGACCCTGGTGCTGGTCGGCCTGCTGCCGGTGATCGGTCTGATCCGCCGCTCGGCCCGCCAGCCCGGGCACTGACCGGCTTCTGACCGGTCGGTCGGCTACCGGGGTGACCGGGCGCGTGCGCGGGGCTACAATGCGCGCCTGCTTACGCAGCCGTCCATGAACCCCGCACCCGCCGCCAACCGGCAGGGCAGGGGCCCGCAGAAGGAGTTATCCATGGGACAGCGTACACCCCTGTATGAACAGCATCTGGCGCTCGGCGCCAAGATGGTCGATTTCGGCGGCTGGGACATGCCGCTGCACTACGGTTCCCAGGTCGAGGAGCACCACCAGGTGCGCCGCGACTGCGGCGTGTTCGACGTCTCCCACATGACCGTGGTCGACATCACCGGCGCCCAGGCCAAGGCCTGGCTGCAGCACCTGCTGGCCAACGACGTGGAGCGCCTGAAGACACCCGGCAAGGCCCTCTACAGCGGCATGCTCAACGAGCGCGGCGGGGTCATCGACGACCTCATCGTCTACCTCACCGACTTCGGCTACCGCATGGTGGTCAACGCCGCCACCCGCGACAAGGACCTGGCCTGGATGCAGGCGCAGACCGCCGGCTTCGAGGTCGTTCTCAACGAGCGCGCCGAGCTGGCCATGCTCGCCATCCAGGGCCCCAATGCCCGCGCCAAGACCGCCGAGCTGGTGACCCCGGCGCGCGCCGCGCTGATCCACGAGCTCAAGGTGTTCCAGGGTCTGCCGGAAGGCGACTGGTTCATCGCCCGCACCGGTTACACCGGCGAGGACGGCCTGGAAATCATGCTGCCGGCCGTCGAGGCCCCGGCCTTCCTCAGTGAACTGGTCGGCGCCGGTATCGCCCCGATCGGCCTTGGCGCGCGCGATACCCTGCGCCTGGAAGCCGGCATGAACCTGTACGGCCAGGACATGGACGAAGACACCTCGCCGCTGGCCGCCAACATGGCTTGGACCATCGCCTGGGAGCCGGCCGAGCGCCAGTTCATCGGCCGCAGCGCCCTGGAGCGCCAGCGCGCCGAAGGCAGCCAGCCCAAGCTGGTCGGCCTGGTGCTGGAAGAGCGCGGCGTGCTGCGCGCCCACCAGGTGGTGCGGGTGGAAGGCGTGGGCGAGGGCGAGATCACCAGCGGCAGCTTCTCGCCGACCCTGAACAAGTCCATCGCCCTGGCCCGCGTGCCGGCCGCCACCGGCGACCGCGCCGAGGTGGAGATTCGCGGCAAGTGGTATCCGGTGCGCGTCGTGCAAGCGAACTTCGTGCGCAACGGTAAAGCTGTCATCTGATTCGGATGGCGCGGGGCAGAGCCCGCGCCAGCTGCTAAATTTTCCGGGCGGCCGATCCGCCCAGCGATTTCGAGGAGTACGACATGAGCAACATTCCCGCCGATCTGCGTTACGTCGCCAGCCACGAGTGGATCCGCCTGGAGGCCGATGGTTCGGTCACCGTGGGCATCACCGACCATGCCCAGGAAGCTCTGGGTGACGTGGTCTACGTCGAGCTGCCGGAAGTCGGCAAGCAGCTGGCCAGCGGCCAGGAAGCCGGCGTAGTGGAGTCGGTGAAGGCCGCCTCGGACATCTACGCGCCGATCTCCGGCGAAGTGCTGGCGGTCAACGAGGCCCTGGCCGATGCCCCCGAGCAGGTCAACGGCGAGCCCTACGCCGCCTGGTTCTTCAAGCTCAAGCCGAGCAACCCGGCCGAGCTGGAAGAGCTGCTCGACGCCGCCGGCTACCAGGCCGTCTGCTCCGCCGATGCCTAAGGTGTCTGGCCGCGTCTAGCACGCGGCCTGCGCCGCGCAATCCGATTTCCGCTGTCGAGCCTCGATCCGTCGAGGCTCTGTCATTTTCCGAGAGCCACGCCATGTCCCAGACGCCCCGTCTCGATCAACTGCAACAGCCCGATGCCTTCCTTCGCCGCCACCTCGGCCCGGACGCCCGCGAGGAGCAGGCCATGCTCGACGCCCTCGGCGTCGCCAGCCGCGAAGAGCTGATCGTGCAGACCGTGCCGCCGGCCATCCGTCTCAACCGCGAGCTGGACCTGCCGGCGGCGCTGGACGAGCAGGGCGCCCTGGCCAAGATCAGGGGCTATGCCGAGCAGAACCAGCTGTGGACCAGCCTGATCGGCATGGGCTACCACGGCACCATCACCCCCACGGTGATCCTGCGCAACCTGCTGGAGAACCCGGGCTGGTACACCGCCTACACCCCCTACCAGCCGGAAATCGCCCAGGGTCGCCTGGAGTCGCTGCTGAACTTCCAGCAGCTGACCATCGACCTGACCGGCCTGGACCTGGCCAGCGCCTCGCTGCTCGACGAAGCCACGGCCGCCGGCGAGGCCATGGCCCTGGCCAAGCGCGTGGCGAAGAGCAAGAGCAACCTGTTCTTCGTCGACGAGAACAGCCACCCGCAGACCATCTCGGTGGTGCAGACCCGTGCCGAAGGCTTCGGCATCGAGGTCAAGGTCGGCGCGCTGGACGAACTGGCTGGCCTGGAAGTGTTCGGCGCCCTGCTGCAGTACCCGGACACCCACGGCGAGATTCGCGACATCAAGCCGCTGATCGAGCAGCTGCACGCGCAGAACGCCCTGGCCTGCGTGGCCACCGACCTGCTCAGCCTGCTGCTGCTGACCCCGCCGGGTGAGCTGGGCGCCGACGTGGTGTTCGGCTCGGCGCAGCGCTTCGGCGTACCCATGGGCTACGGCGGTCCGCACGCGGCCTTCTTCGCCACCCGCGACGCGTTCAAGCGCGCCATGCCCGGGCGCATCATCGGCGTGTCCAAGGACGCCCGTGGCAACACCGCGCTGCGCATGGCCCTGCAGACCCGCGAGCAACATATCCGCCGGGAAAAAGCGAATTCGAACATCTGCACCTCGCAGGTGCTGCTGGCCAACATGGCCAGCTGCTACGCCGTCTACCACGGCCCGCAGGGCCTCAAGCGCATCGCCCAGCGCGTGCATCGCCTCACTGCAGTCCTGGCCGCCGGCCTGGAGCAAAAGGGCGTCAAGCGCGACAACCAGCACTTCTTCGACACCCTGACCCTGGATGTCGGCGGCATGCAGACCGCCATCATCGAGTCGGCCAAGGCCGCGCGCATCAACCTGCGCATCCTCGGCCGCGGCAAGCTGGGTGTGAGCCTGGACGAGACCTGCTCGGCGCAGACCGTCGAGCAGCTGCTGTGCATCTTCCTCGGCGCCGACCACGGCCTGTCCGTCGCCGAGCTGGATGCGAGCCTGGTCAACGATGGCATCCCGGCCGCCCTGCAGCGGACCTCCAGCTACCTGACCCACCCGGTGTTCAACAGCCACCACAGCGAAACCGACATGCTGCGCTACCTCAAGCGCCTGGAGAACAAGGACCTGGCGCTGAACCAGGCGATGATCCCGCTCGGTTCCTGCACCATGAAGCTCAACGCCACCAGCGAGATGATCCCGGTCACCTGGCCCGAGTTCGGTGCCCTGCACCCCTTCGTGCCGGCCGACCAGGCCGCCGGCTACAAGCTGATGATCGACGAGCTGGAAGCCTGGCTGCGCGCCATCACCGGCTTCGACGCCATCTGCATGCAGCCCAACTCCGGCGCCCAGGGCGAGTACGCCGGCCTGCTGGCGATCCGCAAGTACCACGAGAGCCGCAACGAAGGGCACCGCGACATCTGCCTGATCCCGGCCTCGGCCCACGGCACCAACCCGGCCTCGGCGCAGATGCTCAACATGCGCGTGGTGGTGGTCGAGTGCGACGCCGCCGGCAACGTCGACATGGCCGACCTCAAGGCCAAGGCGGCTGAGGCCGGCGACAAGCTGTCCTGCCTGATGATCACCTATCCCTCGACCCACGGCGTGTACGAGGAAGGCATCCGCGAGATCTGCGAGATCGTCCACAGCTTCGGCGGCCAGGTGTACATGGACGGCGCCAACCTCAACGCCCAGGTCGGCCTGGCGCGTCCGGCCGACATCGGCGCCGACGTGTCGCACATGAACCTGCACAAGACCTTCTGCATCCCGCACGGCGGTGGCGGCCCGGGCATGGGCCCGATCGGCGTGCGCGCGCACCTGGCGCCCTTCGTCGCCAACCACCCGGTGGTCGAGCTGCAGGGGCCGAACCCGCAGAACACCGCGGTCAGCGCCGCGCCCTGGGGCAGCGCGAGCATCCTGCCGATCAGCTGGATGTACATCGCCATGATGGGCCCGCAGCTGGCCACCGCCACCGAGACCGCGATCCTCAACGCCAACTACCTGGCCAGCCAGCTCAAGGGCGCCTTCCCGGTGCTCTACAGCGGCCGCAACGACCGCGTCGCGCACGAGTGCATCCTCGACTTGCGTCCGCTCAAGGCCGAGACCGGCATCAGCGAGGAGGACGTGGCCAAGCGCCTGATGGACTACGGCTTCCACGCCCCGACCATGAGCTTCCCGGTACCGGGCACGCTGATGATCGAGCCGACCGAGAGCGAGTCGAAGGAGGAGCTGGACCGCTTCATCGAGGCGATGCTGAGCATCCGCGCCGAGATCGCCAAGGTCGCCAGCGGCGAGTGGCCGGCGGACAACAACCCGCTGAAAAACGCGCCGCACACCCTGGCCGACGTCACCGGCGTGTGGGATCGTCCGTACAGCATCGCCGAGGCGGTGACGCCGTCTGCCCACACCCTGGCGCACAAGTACTGGCCGGCGGTGAACCGCGTGGACAACGTCTACGGCGACCGCAACCTGTTCTGCGCCTGCGTGCCGATGGACGACCACCGCGAGTAAGGAGCTGCCCGTGATCCGGCCCGCGAGATCCTGGGTCGGTTCCGTGCTTCAGCGCCGATGCAGAGGCCGCCCATGAGGCGGCCTCTGTGTTTCTAGCCGGCGTGGTGCGCCATCCACTGCAGGAACTCGGCCTCGGCCAGTGGCCGGGCAAAGTGGTAGCCCTGGCCCAGCGAACAGCCCTGCTGGCGCAGCCAGTCGAGCTGGGCGGGGTTCTCGATGCCCTCGGCCACGCACTCCAGGCCGAGGTTGCGGGCGATCACCAGGATGGTCTGCACCAGCAGGCGACCGCTGTCCTCGGCGCCTTCCAGGTCGTTGATGAAGCTGCGGTCGACCTTCAGGCGGTCCAGCGGCAGGCGCTTGAGGTAGGTCAGCGAGGAGTAGCCGGTACCGAAGTCGTCGATGGCGAAGCGCACGCCGCGCTGTCGCAGCGCATGCATGGTGGCGATGCAGTGCTCGACGTCCTCCAGCAGCACGCCTTCGGTGATCTCCAGTTCCAGCGCGCCGCTGGGCAGGTCGTGGCGTTGCAGGCAGGCCTCTATGCGCGCGGCGCAGTCGTGCTGACGCAGTTCGCGCGGGCTGAGGTTGACCGCCAGCACCAGCTGCGGCCACTGCCGTTGCCAGCGTGCCAGGCAGGCGCAGGCCTGCTCCAGCACCCAGTGGCCGAGCTCGCGGATCAGCCCGGTTTCCTCGGCCAGTGGGATGAACTGCGCCGGCGGGATCTCGCCGCGCTCCGGATGGCGCCAGCGCAGCAGCACCTCGGCACCGGCGACCCGGCCGGTGGCCAGCGCCAGTTGCGGCTGGAACACCAGGTACAGCTGCCCGCGCGCCATCGCCTGGCGCAGTTCGCTCTGCAGCTGCAGGCGCTGGTCGATCACCGCCTGCATCTCCGCGGCGAAGAAGTGCAGGGCGTTGCGCCCGGCATGCTTGGCCCGGTACATGGCGGTGTCGGACTGCTTGAGCGCATCGGCGGCGTTCTGCCCCGGCAGCGGGTGCAGGGTCACGCCGATGCTGGCGGTCACCGCCAGGTCGTGCTCGTGGATATGGAAGCTGCCCTGCAGGCTGGCCAGCAGCTTGTCGCCCACCTCGGCGGCCAGTTCGGCGGCATGCTCCTGGCTCTCGGCCAGGGCCTCCAGCAGCACCACGAACTCGTCGCCCCCCAGGCGCGCCAGGGTGTCCTCGGCGCGCAGGTGCTGCCCCAGGCGCGCGGTGACCTCGCGCAGCAGGGCATCGCCGACCGGGTGGCCGAGGCTGTCGTTGACCGTCTTGAAGTGGTCCAGGTCGATGAACAGCAGGGCGCCGAAGCTGCCTTCGCGGCGCTCGCGGGCCATGGCGTGCTGCAGGCGGTCCTGCAGCAGGCGGCGGTTGGGCAGGCCGGTCAGCTCGTCGCTGTAGGCCAGGCGCTCGATCTCGCGCTGGTAGCGCTGGCGCTCGGAGATGTCGGTGATGCTGGCGCGGATCAGCAGCGGTTCGCCCGGCATGCGTACCAGGCGCACCTCGCAGGGCAGCAGGCGGCCGCCACTGTCGCGGTGCAGCCACTCGAACACCGGGGTCTGGCCGGCGATGGCGGCCTCGACATGCCCGCGGCTGAGCGGTTCGGAGAGGCTGCCGTCGGCCTGGCGCGGCGGGCTCAGCTCGCTCGGCTTGCGCCCGAGCAGCTCGCTGCGGGCGAGGCGGAACAGGCGCAGGGCATTGGCGTTGGCATCGATGATGCCGCCTTCCGGGTTGAACAGCAGGATGGCCTCCGGCGCGTGCTCGACCAGGGTGCGGTAGCGCGCCTCGGCCTCGCGCCGCGCGGTGATGTCCTCCACCAGGGTCAGGCAGGCCTCCAGGCGACCCTGCGGGTCGCGCACCGCGCGCAGGCTGAGGCGGGTGTAGACCGGGCTGCCATCCTTGCGCAGGAAGCGTTTCTCCAGCTCGTAGTCGTCGCGCCGGCCATCGCACAGGTCGGCGAACAGCGCTTCTTCCTGCCCAAGGTCCTGCGCGTGGCTGATCTCCAGCCAGTGGCTGGCGCGCAGCTCGTCGCGGCTGCGGCCGAGGATCTGGCACAGCTTGGCGTTGACCTCCAGCCACTGGCGCTGCGGGCTGACCATGGCCATGCCGACCAGCGGCGCCTCGAAGAACAGCCGCAGCCATTCGTCGCGCTCGCGTAGCCGGCGCTCGGTGAGCTTGCGCGCGCTGATGTCCTGGATCGCCCCGTACAGCCGCACCACGCGCTTGCCATCCAGCTCCGGCAGGCCCTTGAGACGTATCCAGCGCTGCGTGCCGCGGGCGCCGATCAGGCGTACCTCCATGTCGAATGGCTCGCCGTTGGCCAGCACCCGCTGCAGGGTCTCGTTCATCAGGCGCTGGCTGGGCTCGTCGTAGCGCGCCAGGGCGCCCTGCATGTCCGGCGCGCCGCCGGCCGGGTCCAGTTCGTTGAGGCGGAAGCAGCCCTCGGTCCAGTACATGCGCTGGCTGGCCACCTCCAGCACCCAGCCGCCGATGTCGGCCACCGCCTCGGTCTGGGTCAGCAGGTGGGTCTGGCGCAGCAGCTCCTCGCGGCGCGCGGCCAGCTCGGTGGCCAGGCACTCGCGCTGGGTCACGTCGTGGTTGAGGGCGATCACATGGCTGAGCCGGCCCTGCTCGTCGAGCAGCGGGGCGATGGTCACCTCGTTCCAGAACGTCTGGCCATTCTTGCGCACGTTGCGCAGCACCTCCTGGTGCACCTGGCCGCGCGCGATGGCCTGGCGGATGCGCAGCAGCTGCGGTGTCTCGCCCTGTTCGGCCAGCAGCAGGCGGCTGGAACTGCCGATGAGTTCCGCCCGGCTGTAGCCGCTGATGCGCTCCATCGCCGGGTTGCAATAGATGAAGGGCACCTGCGCCTGGCGCACATCGGATATCGATACGCCGAGCGGGCAGGCCTGCAGGGCCAGGTTGGCCAGGGTCAGCTCCTTCTGCATCGCCTCGCTGTGCTGCAGGGCGTTGTGCAGGTCGCCCAGGGCGCGGCCGACCAGCAGGGCGGCGATCATCAGCAACAGCACGCTGAAGTGCATTTCCAGGTGTTGCAGGCTGTGCCAGTCGATACCGGCGAAGCCGCCGAGCAGCGGCATGGCGAGCACCGCCAGGCTGGTCAGTGCCGCGCCCCAGAGCGCACCGCCAAAGCCCCAGAGCAATGCCAGGGCCAGCATCATCGCGCCGATCATCGGCAATACCAGCAGCAGCGGCAGCCACAGCAGCAGGAGCGGCACGCCGAGCAGCAGCGCGCCGGCCAGCCACCAGGGCAGGTGCCGGGCCGCCTGTGGCGGCGGTCCGCTCGCCCCGGGTGCGGCCAGGGCCCAGCCGCGGCGGCGCAGCCAGGGGGTGGCCAGCACCAGCAGCGGCAGGCTGGTGCCCAGCACGGTCAGGCTGTCGGCCAGCCACAGGGTCAGCGCGGTCTGCCGCCACTGCTCACTGGCCAGCTGGCCGCTCAGCTGCAGGTTGCCCTGTACCCAGAGCCCGACCAGCAGGGCCGGCAGCAGGGTGCCGAGGAGGATGAAGGCGAGCAGGCTGCGCACGTCCGGCAGCTGGGCGTCGCAGCGCCGCTGCTTGAGCAGCAGCCAGGCGAGGCCGATGCACAGGGTTTCCGGCAGGGCGTAGAGCGGCGCCCAGCGCCAGTCGAGCCCCCACAGGGGAATGCTGAACAGGGCGTTGAGGTAGAGCGCCGGCAGCAC
Source organism: Aquipseudomonas alcaligenes (assembly GCF_003205495.1). Lineage (GTDB taxonomy): Bacteria > Pseudomonadota > Gammaproteobacteria > Pseudomonadales > Pseudomonadaceae > Aquipseudomonas > Aquipseudomonas alcaligenes_B. The sequence goes on from NZ_QJRX01000006.1 coordinate 150,886, forward strand.
CCGCGGCCCCCACCAGAGAATGAAGGCCAGGCCGAGGGCGAACGGCAGGTACCAGAGCGCCGCGCCGCTGACGAACTGGGTCGAGAGGGACATCCAGGTTCCCAGGTGGAGCAGTGGCAGCGGCAGCCACCAGGTCCACCTCGGCAGTCGGTCGGAATCCACAGCCATGCTGACCTCATGCTGATCACCAGAGCAGCATAGATCACGGCGCTAGAGCGGCGGGCTCAATTGGCGTCGCGTGGCAGCAGCAGCCCCAGTGGCAGGCAGATGCGAGCCTCCAGGCCGCCGCCGGAGCGGTTGCGCAGCTCCACGCTGCCGCCATGCAGGGCGGCGATGCGCTTGACGATGGCCAGGCCGAGGCCGGTGCCCTTGCCGCCACGGGCGCGGTCGCCGCGGATGAAGGGGTTGAAGATCTCGCCCATCTCCGCCGGCGCGATGCCCGGGCCGCGATCCAGCACGCTGAGTACCACGTAGGGCGCGGCACTGTCGCCGGAGACATAGGCGGCCACTTCCACACCCTTGCCGCCATAGCGCAGGGCGTTGTCCAGCAGGTTGACCAGCAGGCGCTTGAGCGACACGCGGCGCAGCGGGAAGGGCGGCACCGGCTCCAGGCACAGGCGCACCCGCTCGCTGTGCTGGTTGTAGGGCGCCACCGTCTCGCGCACCAGCTCTTCCAGCAGGGTCGGTTCCGGCTTCTCGTCGCGGCCGTCGCGGATGAAGGCGAGGAACTGGTCGAGGATGGTGTCCATGTGCTCGATGTCGCGGACCATGTCCTCGGTCAGCTCGGCATCACCGCCGAGCATCTCCAGTGACAGGCGCAGGCGGGTCAGCGGCGTGCGCAGGTCGTGCGATACCCCGGCCAGCATCAGCTCGCGCTCGCGCGCGGCCTGCTCGACGTCCTCGGCCATCTGGTTGAAGGCGCGGTACACCTCGGTCATCTCGCTCGGCGTGTCGCCCACTGGCAGGCGCACGCTGCGCCCCTGGCCGAGCTGGCGGGCGGCGAACACCAGGCGCTTGAGCGGGGCGCTGAGCTGGCGCACGAAGATCCAGGCGGCGGCGGTGGACAGCAGGCCGATGCCGAGGAACCAGCCGAGCACGCTCCAGATGCGCTGGCCGCGCAGCGGGTGCGGGTACAGCGGTACCTGCACCCAGCCATCGCCCAGGCTCGGCGCCCGCACCCAGAGCGCCGGCGGGTTGCGCACCCGCACCCGTACCTCGGTGTCCGGGCCCAGCTCGGCCTGCATCTGCCGCTGGAAGATCTCCGAGTAGGGCCAGTGCTGCTCGGTGGGCGGTACCTGGTCCGCCGCCACCCGGGTCAGGGTCGCCGCCTTGGCGATGTGCGCGCGGTCTTCCGGCGCGGCCGCCCAGTAAGCGCGCAGGGTCAGCGCCGCGCCGTGGCTGTACTGGCGGTCGACCAGCACGTCCTCGTTCATCATCAGGTAGACCAGGGTCAGCGCCTTGGAGAACAGCACGACGATGAGCACCAGCCACAGGGTGCGGGCGAAGAAGCTTTGCGGGAACCAGGCGGGGGTTTTCATCGGGCGAACCCTTGGCGAACGGGAGGGCGGAGCGGCCACAGGCATTGGCCTGCCAGCGACAGAGCAAAGCCGGCCAGTGCACACAACTGCAACAGCAGGAAACGATAGGGGTGGGCCCAGGGGCCAAAGGGATTGGCCAGCAGCGTCAGCAGTACGGCGAACGTCAGCCAGGCCGCCAAGAACAGATGCAGGCGCCTGCTAGGCCAGCGCAGTGCTGCGACATTCTGTACCAGCACCCAGGCGCCGAATAGGTAGAGCGCGAGCTGAACCGTGATGCCCCAGCCGACACCGCCGCGCACACTGCGGCCATGGTCGGCGGCCACCATCACGGCAACTTCATGCAACATCATGAACGACAGCACGGCCGCCGCACTGAGCAGCAATATCTGCAGCACGGCCGGACAGTGGCGCCTCAATCCCACTGCGTCACTTGTTGCCATCCGGCACGAACACGTAGCCCACGCCCCAGACGGTCTGGATGTAGCGCGGCTTGGACGGGTCCGGCTCGATCAGCCGACGCAGGCGGCTGATCTGCACGTCGATCGAGCGCTCCAGGGCGTCCCACTCGCGGCCGCGCGCCAGGTTCATCAGCTTGTCGCGGGTCAGCGGCTCGCGTGCGTGCTGCACCAGGGCCTTGAGCACGGCGAACTCGCCGGTGGTGAGCATGTGCACCTCGTCGCCCTTCTTCAGCTCGCGGGTGGCCAGCGACAGCTCGTAGTCGCCGAAGCTGACCGTCTCGTCCGCGCTGGCCGGGGCGCCCGGAACCACCGGCGCCTGGCGGCGCAGCACGGCCTTGATCCGCGCCAGCAGCTCGCGCGGGTTGAACGGCTTGGCCAGGTAGTCGTCGGCACCGCCTTCCAGGCCCTGGATGCGGCTGGCCTCGTCGCCCTTGGCGGTGAGCATGATGATCGGCATCTGGTTGTTCGCCTCGCGCAGGCGGCGGCAGGCGGACAGGCCGTCCTCGCCGGGCAGCATGAGGTCGAGCACCAGCAGCTGGAACAGCTCGCGGGCCAGCAGGCGGTCCATCTGCTCGACGTTCTCCACCGCGCGCACGCGGTAGCCCTGCTCGCTGAGGAAACGCTCCAGCAGGCGGCGCAGGCCGGGGTCGTCGTCGACTATCAGGATTTTTTCGCCTTCCGGCGCAGCGGCAGTGCTCATGCATTCTCCCCTTTGGCAGTGGCGGCATTATGGCCGAAGGCCGCAGGCTGCCGCGCCAGCCATTGTTAGCAGATTTTTCCCGATGGAGTTGCCGCCGGCCACGGGAAGCGGTGTTTATAATGCGGCGCTTTCGCACCGGCCGGTGCGGTCCCCGTTCCATTGCAGGTAGGTTTCATGGACAGCATCAACAAGCGCATCGCCGCCGAGCTCGGCGTCCTCCCGCAACAGGTCGCCGCCGCCGTGGCCCTGCTCGACGAAGGCTCCACCGTGCCCTTCATCGCCCGTTACCGCAAGGAAGTCACCGGCAGCCTGGACGACACCCAGCTGCGCCACCTGGAAGAGCGCCTGCGCTACCTGCGCGAACTGGACGAGCGCCGCGCCGCCATCCTCGCCAGTATCGAGGAGCAGGGCAAGCTGACTCCCGAGCTGAAGCGCGAGATCGATGAGGCCGACACCAAGACGCGTCTCGAAGACTTGTATTTGCCGTACAAGCAGAAGCGCCGCACCAAGGGCCAGATCGCCCTGGAGGCCGGCCTCGGCGAGCTGGCCGACGCGCTGTTCGGCAACCCCGAGCTGGACCCGGAAGCCGAGGCCGCCCGTTTCGTCGATGCCGAGAAGGGCTTCGCCGACGTCAAGGCCGTGCTGGAAGGCGCCAAGTACATCCTCATGGAGCGCTTCGCCGAGGACGCCAGCCTGCTCGACAAGCTGCGTTCCTTCCTGAAGAACGAGGCCACCCTGAGCGCCCGCGTGGTCGCCGGCAAGGAAGCCGAGGGCGCCAAGTTCAGCGACTACTTCGAACACGACGAGCCGCTGAAGAGCGTGCCCTCGCACCGCGCCCTGGCGATCTTCCGCGGGCGCAACGAGGGCATCCTCGGCGCCAGCCTCAAGGTCGGCGAGGAAGCGCCGGGCACCCTGCACCCCTGCGAGCTGATGATCGCCGAGCGCTTCGGCATCGCGCAGCGTGGCCGCGCCGCCGACAAGTGGCTGGGCGAAGTGGTGCGCTGGACCTGGAAGGTCAAGCTCTACACCCACCTGGAAACCGACCTGCTTGGTGAGCTGCGCGAGAAGGCCGAGGACGAGGCGATCACCGTGTTCGCCCGCAACCTGCACGACCTGCTGCTGGCCGCCCCGGCCGGCCCGCGCGCCACCCTGGCGCTGGACCCGGGCCTGCGCACCGGCTGCAAGGTGGCGGTGGTCGATGCCACCGGCAAGGTGCTGGAAACCGCCACCGTCTACCCGCACGCGCCGCGCAACGACTGGGACGGCACCCTGGCCATCCTCGCCAAGCTGTGCGCCAAGCACGCTGTGGACCTGATCTCGATCGGCAACGGCACCGCCAGCCGCGAGACCGACAAGCTGGCCGGCGACCTGATCAAGAAGCTGCCGGGCCTCAAGCTGACCAAGGTGATGGTCTCCGAGGCCGGCGCCTCGGTGTACTCCGCCTCCGAGCTGGCCGCCCGCGAGTTCCCCGACCTCGACGTGTCGCTGCGCGGCGCCGTCTCCATCGCCCGCCGCCTGCAGGACCCGCTGGCCGAGCTGGTGAAGATCGACCCGAAATCCATCGGTGTCGGCCAGTACCAGCACGACGTGTCGCAGCTCAAGCTGGCGCGCTCGCTGGATGCGGTGGTCGAGGACTGCGTGAACGCCGTCGGCGTGGACGTCAACACCGCCTCCGCCGCCCTGCTGGCGCGCATCTCCGGCCTCAACAGCACCCTGGCGCAGAACATCGTGCAGTTCCGCGACGCCAACGGTGCGTTCAAGAGCCGCAGCGACCTGAAGAAGGTGCCGCGCCTGGGCGAGAAGACCTTCGAGCAGGCCGCCGGCTTCCTGCGCGTGATGAACGGCGACAACCCGCTGGACGCCTCCGCCGTGCACCCGGAAACCTACCCGCTGGTGCAGCGCATCGCCCAGGATACCGGCCGCGACATCCGCTCGCTGATCGGCGACTCCAGCTTCCTGCGCAGCCTCGATCCCAAGCGTTTCACCGACGAGACCTTCGGCCTGCCGACCGTCACCGACATCCTCAAGGAACTGGACAAGCCCGGCCGCGACCCGCGCCCGGAGTTCAAGACCGCCGAGTTCCAGGACGGCGTCGAGAGCCTCAAGGACCTGCAGCCGGGCATGGTGCTGGAAGGCGTGGTGACCAACGTCACCAACTTCGGCGCCTTCGTCGACATCGGCGTGCACCAGGACGGCCTGGTGCACATCAGTGCGCTGTCGGAGAAGTTCGTCAAGGACCCCTACGAGGTGGTCAAGGCCGGCGATATCGTCAAGGTCAAGGTCATGGAAGTGGACATCCCGCGCAACCGCGTCGGCCTGTCCATGCGCATGAGCGATACCCCGGGGCAGAAGACCGAGGGCCCGCGCGGTGGCGGGCAGAACCGTGGCGGCAACTCGCCGCGCAGCGAACGTCACTCCAGCCAGGACAAGCCGGCGCCGGCCAATGCGGCAATGGCCTCGTTGTTCGCCAACGCCAAGCAGCTGAGGAAGTAACCCATGAGCGAGAAATCCCCGGTCGGCCAGGACAGCAACTTCAGCCGCCTGCTCGGCATCCGCATCCTGCGCGCCGAGAACGGCGAGGCCGAGCTGCGCATGGCCATGCAGGAGCAGATGCTCAACCTGCACGGGCGCATGCACGGCGGCGCGCTCTACTCGCTGATCGACACCGCCCTCGGCCAGGCCAGCCACAGCCTGTTCGGCGGCGAGGCCGGCAGCATGACCCTGGAGTGCAAGGTCAACTACATCCGCGGCGTCGAGGCCGGCGAGCTGGTCTGCCACGCCCGCGTGCTCAACGCCGGGCGCAAGGTGCATGTGCTGGAGGCCAAGGTGGAGCAGGGCGACAAGCTGATCGCCACCGCCCAGGCCACCTTCATCTGCAAATAGCCGACCCGCCTTCTCGGGATTGCGCCGGTCGCCGGCTCGGCGCATCCTCCCTTCCGATCATCCGCATAGCCGACTTGCAGTGTGGCGGCCCCACCCCCATATAGGGGCGACCGTCGAGTGAAGGAACAAGAATCTTGAGCGATCTCCTCAACCGCCGCCTGGCCCTGCTCGGCGAGGCCGACCACCTGTCCCTGCTCACCCAGTGCCTGCATGGCATCGAGCGCGAGACCCTGCGCGTCACCGCGCAGGGCGAGCTGGCGCAGACGCCACACCCGGTCGCGCTGGGCTCGGCGCTGACCCACGCACAGATCACCACCGACTATTCCGAGGCCCTGCTGGAGTTCATCACCCCGGCCGAGCCCGATCCGGCCGACACCCTGGCCGACCTCGAGCGCATCCACCGCTTCGCCGCCAGCCGCCTGGACGGCGAGTACCTGTGGAGCCCGTCGATGCCCGGCCTGCTGCCGGACGAGGCACAGATCCCGATCGCCCGCTACGGCAGCTCCAATATCGGTCGCCTCAAGTACGTGTACCGCCGCGGCCTGGCCCTGCGCTACGGCAAGACCATGCAGTGCATCGCCGGCATCCACTACAACTTCAGCCTGCCCGAGGCGGTCTGGCCGCTGCTGCAGCGGCTCGACGGCGACGACCAGAGCGCGCGCGACTACCAGTCGGCCAGCTACATCGCGCTGATCCGCAACTTCCGCCGCTACAGCTGGCTGCTGATGTACCTGTTCGGCGCCTCGCCGGCGCTGGATGCCAGCTTCCTGCGTGGCCGCCCGCACCAGCTGCAGCAGCTCGACGCCGACACCCTGTACCTGCCCTGGGCCACCAGCCTGCGCATGAGCGACCTGGGCTACCAGAGCAGCGCCCAGTCCGGCCTGACGCCCTGCTACAACGACCTGGCCAGCTACACCGAGAGCCTGCGCAACGCGGTGGCCACGCCCTATCCGGCCTATGCCGAGATCGGTACCCGCGACGCCAGTGGCGAATGGCAGCAGCTCAACAGCAACATCATCCAGATCGAGAACGAGTACTACTCGAGCATTCGTCCCAAGCGCGTCACCCGCTCCGGCGAACGGCCGATCCAGGCCCTGATGAGCCGCGGCGTGCAGTACGTCGAGGTGCGCTGCCTGGACATCAACCCCTACCTGCCACTGGGTATCGATCTGGCCGAGGCGCGCTTCCTCGACGCCTTCATCCTGTTCTGCGCCCTGGCCGACAGCCCGCTGCTGGCCGGCGGTGAATGTCGCGCCTGCACCGAGAACTTCCTCAAGACGGTCAAGGAAGGCCGCCGTCCTGGCTTGCATCTGCAGCGCGACGGCCAGCAGGTGGAGCTGCGCACCTGGGCCGGCGAGCTGCTCGATGCCTTCGCGCCGATCGCCGCGCTGCTCGACCGCGCCCACGGTGGCGGCGCCTACCGCGAGGCCCTCGAGGCGCAGCGGGCCAAGGTGCAGGATCCCGCGCTGACCCCCTCGGCGCGGGTGCTGGCCGAACTGCAGCACCATGGCGAAAGCTTCCGCGCCTTCGCCCTGCGCCAGAGCAAGGCCCACGCCGAGACCTTCCGCGCCCAGCCGCTGAGCGCCGCGGAGGAACAGGACTTCGAGCGCATGGCGCGCGCATCGCTGGCCGAACAGGCCGAGCTGGAGGCCGCACCGGCCGGTGATTTCGACAGCTTCGTCGCCGCCTACCAGGCCAGTATCCTCGGTATTAGCCAGTGAAATCAGGCACCTGGTGAACGTGGTGGTGGTTTCGCCGGCATTCCGTCACAAATCCACCACCTCGACCAGCCAGGCTGGCCGGCGCGGGCTAGCCTATGGGGAAACCCGTAACGGCCCGTCGCCATGGACAATCACGACTGGAGCCTGGAGAGCCTGAACAAGGCCTACCAGCAAGGCTATATGGCCGGTCTCACCGGCCAGCCCATGCACCTGCAGCCCTATGCTGCCGAGGTGCCGGCCGCTGCCTGGGAGGCTGGCTGGGACGATGGCAACGAGCAGTTCAAGCAGCACCAGCGGCGCAGCGCCTGATCCATTCCCCATGCAAAAGGGCCGCAATCGCGGCCCTTCTTGTTTCAGCGCAGGCTCAAAGCGCCTTTTCGAAGATCTTTGAATTGCGCTGGTAGTTGTACAGCGAGGCCCGCGCCGCCGGCAGGCGCTCGACGCCGCTGGCCTCGAAGCCGCGCTCCTGGAACCAGTGGGCGGTGCGCGTGGTGAGCACGAACAGGGTCTTCAGGCCCAGCGCGCGGGCGCGTTCCTCGATGCGTTCGAGCAGTTCGTCGCCCCGGCCGCCATGGCGGTATTCCGGGTTGACCGCCAGGCAGGCCAGCTCGCCGGCGTCCGAGTCGGCGATCGGGTAGAGCGCGGCGCAGGCGATGATCAGGCCGTCGCGCTCGACGATGCTGAACTGGCCGATCTCGCGCTCCAGCACCTCGCGCGAGCGGCGCACCAGGATGCCCTGGTCCTCCAGCGGGGTGATCAGCTCGATCAGGCCGCCGACGTCCTCGATGGTCGCCTCGCGCAGCGACTCGAACTGCTCCTGGTCGACCAGGGTGCCGCCACCGTCGCGGGTGAACAGCTCGGTGAGCAGCGAGCCGTCCTCCATGTAGCTGACGATATGGCTGCGCTTGACCCCGCCGCGGCAGGCCTGGGCGGCGGCGTCGAGCAACTCGGCCTGGTAGCAGCTGCCCAGGCGCGCCAGGTGCGCCGGCACCTGCTGCGGGCGCAGTTCGCGCACCAGCTTGCCGTGCTCGTCGAGCAGGCCACGCTCGGCGGAATACAGCAGCAGCTTGTCGGCCTGCAGGTCGATGGCGGCGCGGGTGGCCACATCCTCGCAGGCCAGGTTGAATATTTCCCCGGTGGGCGAGTAGCCGAGTGCCGATAGCAGCACGATGCTGCGCTCGTCGAGCAGGCGGCCGATGCCCTTGCGGTCGACCCGGCGCACTTCGCCGGTGTGGTGATAGTCGATGCCGTCGACCACGCCGATCGGCCGCGCGGTGACGAAGTTGCCGCCGGACACGCGCAGGCGCGAGCCCTGCATCGGCGAGGCGGCCATGTCCATCGACAGGCGGGCCTCGATGGCGATGCGCAGGCGGCCGACGGCGTCGATCACGCAGTCCAGGGTCGGGCCGTCGGTGATGCGCAGGTCGCGGTGGTAGCGTGGGGTCAGCCCGCGCTCGGCCAGGCGCGCCTCGATCTGCGGGCGCGAGCCGTGCACCAGCACCAGGCGCACGCCGAGGCTGTGTAGCAGCACCAGGTCGTGGACGATGTTGCCGAAGTTCGGGTGTTCCACGCCCTCGCCGGGCAGCATGACCACGAAGGTGCAGTCGCGGTGAGCGTTGATGTAGGGCGAAGCGTGGCGGAGCCAGTTGACGTAGTCGTGCATGAGGAGCCTGTGGGCAAGGACGGACGAGCGATGAAGTGCCTTCTCCACGGGGAGAAGCAAAGGTCGGTCTAGCGTCGTCGCAACATCGGCACGCCTCGCATAGCTGGATGGTTTACAGGCAGTAGTGCTGGATCAGCTGGCGCAGCAGGGTCACGGTCGGTTCGATGCGCGCCAGCTCGAGAAATTCCCCCGGCTGATGGGCGCAGGCGATGTCGCCCGGGCCGAGGACGATGGTCTCGCAGCCGAGCCGCTGAAGATACGGGGCTTCGGTGCCGAATGCCACCGCCTGCGCCGCATGTCCGGTCAGCTTTTCCGCAACGCGCACCAGTTCGCTGTCGGCGCTCTGCTCGAAGGGCGGCACGTTGGCGAACAAGGGCGCATAGTCGATGCGCACCTGATGCCGCTCGGCCAGTGGCTGCAGCTTGCCGCGGATGGCCGCGCGCAGCTGCTCCGGGTCCATGCCCGGCAGCGGACGCAGGTCGAACTCCAGGGCGCACTGGCCGCAGATGCGGTTGGGGTTGTCGCCGCCGTGGATGCAGCCGAGGTTGAGGGTCGGCTGCGGCACGCCGAACTGCGGGTTGTGGAACTCGCGCTGCCACTGGGCGCGCAGGGCACGCAGCTCGCCCATGACGTCCTGCATGGCCTCCAGGGCGCTATGGCCGAGGCTGGGGTCGGAGCTGTGGCCGCTCTGTCCGAGGATGTCGATGCGTTCCATCATCACCCCCTTGTGCAGGCGGATCGGCTTGAGGCCGGTCGGCTCGCCGATCACCGCGGCGCGTCCCAGCGTTTTGCCGGCGGCGGCCAGGGCGCGGGCGCCGGCCATCGAGCTTTCCTCGTCGCAGGTGGCCAGCACCAGCAGCGGCTGCTTGAAGGGCTTATCGAGCAGCCCGCGCACCGCCTCGATCGCCAACGGGAAGAAGCCCTTCATGTCGCATACGCCGAGGCCCACCCAGCGGTCGCCCTGCTCGCTCAGCTTGAGCGGGTCGCTGTGCCACAGGGCGGCGTCGAACGGTACGGTATCGCTGTGCCCGGCCAGCACCAGGCCGCCGGGGCCGCTGCCGAAGGTGGCCAGCAGGTTGGCCTTGCCCGGCGCCACGTCCTGGATCTCGCAGGCGAAGCCGAGCTCGGCCAGCCAGCTGGCCAGCAGGTCGATCACGGTGCGATTGGACTGGTCCCAGTGCGGCTGGGTGCAGCTCACCGAGGGGGTGGCGATCAGCGCGGCGAACTGGTCTTGCAGGGAGGGTAGCGGCATCGGCGGTCTCCGCGGGCGATGGCTCATCATAGGGCCATCGCCGCCGCGGAATAAACCTGCCGCTTAGAGGAAGATGCCGCGCATGATCAGGAAGAACAGGATCGACAGGCCTGCACCGACCGGCAGGGTGATGATCCAGGACATGAAGATCGAACCGATCACGCCCAGGTTCAGCGCGCCGATACCGCGGGCGATGCCGATGCCGAGTACGGCGCCGACCAGGGTGTGGGTGGTGGATACCGGCAGGCCGATGGCCGAGGCGCCGACCACGGTGGAGGCGGTGGCCAGCTCGGCGGCGAAGCCGCGGCTGGGGGTCAGCTCGGTGATTTCCTTGCCGATGGTGGCGATCACCTTGTAGCCATAGGTGGCCAGGCCGATGACGATGCCGATTGCGCCCAGCAGTAGCACCCAGCCCGGCACGGCGGACTTGGCGGCGATCTCGGCGGTGCCGTTGGACTCGATCACGCCGACGATGGCGGCCAGCGGGCCGACGGCGTTGGCCACGTCGTTGGCACCGTGGGCGAAAGCCATGGCGCAGGCGGTGAAGATCATCAGCACGGCGAACACACGTTCGACGCTGGCGAAGTGGAAGGCCTTGTCGGCTTCCTCGTCGATCTGGATGCGGCTGAGGATGGCGATGCCGAGCAGCATCACCAAGGCGCCGACACCCACCGACAGCAGCAGGCTTTCATTGCTGGAGAGGTTCAGGCCGATGTGCTTGAGCCCCTTGGACAGGGTCATGATCGACACCATGAAACCGGTCAGGAACATGTACAGCGGCACGAAGCGCTTGGCGTTCTTGAACGGGCTGTCGGTGTTAATGATCAGCGCCTGCACGCTCATGAACAGGCCGAAGGCGACCAGGCCGGAGAGGAAGGGGGTGACCACCCAGCTGGCGACGATCGGGCCGACCGACTCCCAGTGCACGGCGTCGGTGGATACGCCGACCGCGGCGAAGCCGATCACCGCGCCGACGATGGAGTGGGTGGTGGACACCGGCCAGCCCTTGCGGGTGGCGATCAGCAGCCAGGTGCCGGCGGCCAGCAGCGCCGACATCATGCCCAGCACCATCAGGTCGGGGCTGATGGCCTCGGCGTCGACGATGCCGTTCTTGATGGTCTCGGTGACTTCGCCACCGGCCAGGTAGGCGCCGCAGAACTCGAAGACCATGGCGATCAGGATCGCCTGCTTGATGGTCAGTGCGCGCGAGCCCACCGAGGTGCCCATGGCGTTGGCCACGTCGTTGGCGCCGACGCCCCAGGCCATGAAGAAGCCGAACAGGCAGGCGAGTACCAGGAGTACGAAGCCGTAATCCGCAATAAGAGACATAAGTAGTTTTACCCGTTATCCCAGAAAGGACACTGGCGCTTAGCGCGCCAGCAGTTGTTCTAGACGGTTGCCCACGCGTTGGGCACGGTCGGCGACATCGCCGACCCAGTCGATGATCTGGTAGAGGAACATCACGTCCACGGCCGGCATGTCCTTCTCCAGCTTGAACAAGGCGCGGCGCACCTCGATCTGCAGGCGGTCGGTGTCGTCCTCGATATCGTCGAGTTCCTCCACCAGGGTTTCCACCAGCTTGGCCTCGCGGCCGCCGAAACCGGTTTCCAGCAGCTCGTCCAGCTCGTTCATGGCCTTCAGCGCCTGGGCGCTGGCATCCACGGTGCGCTGCACGAAGGTGCGGATCAGCGGCTGCAGCTCGGTGGGGATCGCCATCTCGCGGCCGAGCATCAGGCCGGCGATGTCCTTGGCGCGGTTGGCGACTTTGTCCTGTACACTGAGCAGTTCGAGCAGGTCCGAACGCGGCACCGGCAGGAACAGGCTCTTGGGCAGGTGCAGGCGCACACTCTTCTTGAGTTTGTCCGCTTCCTTTTCCAGACGCACCATTTCCTGCTGCACCTGGGCCACCTGGGTCCAGTCCTGCGCCATCACTGCCTCGAAGAAGGGCACCAGGTTGGCTGCACATTCATGAGCCTTGGCGATGTGTTGCTGCATGGGGCCGATCGGCGAACGACCGAACAGGCTGACGAAGGGATTGGTTGGCATGGGGGGTATCCCGGCGGAAAAGGGCGCTGATTATAAGTGGCCTTGGGGCGCTGGCAAATGCATTACATCGGCCTGCAACAATTCCATGATAGGCAACCCGTGAACAAAGAAACCGAAATCAAGCTGCGCGTCAGCCGCGAGACTCTTGCCGCCCTGCGCGAGCATCCGCTGCTGAAGAAGCGCAACAAGTCCGGCTGGGAAACCCGCGAGCTGTTCAACCAGTACTACGACACCCCGCAGCGCGACCTGGCCGCAGCCCGCGTGGCGCTGCGCCTGCGCCGCGATGGCGAGCAGTTCATCCAGACCCTGAAGACCCGCGGCCAGAGCGTGGCCGGTCTGTCCGAGCGCAACGAGTGGGACTGGTACCTGAAGAAGGCCAAGCTGGACACCAAGCTGCTCGGCGACGAGTGCTGGCCGGCCAGCCTGGCCGAGCTGGACAAGAAGAGCCTGCAGCCGATCTTCACCACCGACTTCGTTCGCCAGAAGGCCGAGATCGCCTGGGGGCGCGGCAAGGCCAGGACGGTGATCGAGGCGGCCCTCGATCTGGGCAAGGTGATTGCCGGCGAGGGCGAGGAGGAGATCTGCGAGCTGGAACTGGAGCTGCGCCAGGGTGAGCCGGCGGCGCTGCTGGAGCTGGCCTGCGAGCTGGCCGCCGACCTGCCGCTGATGCCCTGCGACATCAGCAAGGCCGAGCGCGGCTACCGCCTGTTCGATGCCGCCAGCTACAGCCTGAGTCTGCCGTTGCCTGCGCTGAACGCCGAGATGAGCCTGGACGACGCCTTTGCGGCCATCGCCTGGCACCTGCTCGGCAGCAGCCAGCGCCTGGCCGAACAGTACCGCTGGAACGGCCACTGGAAACTGCTGGAGCAGTGGCTGCAGCAGCTGATCGACCTGCGTGCCCTGCTCGGCAGCCTCGGCCAGGCCGCGCCGCGCGCCTCCAGCCGTGAGCTGCGCGAAGGCCTGGACTCCCTGCTGGGCGACTGGCGGCCGCGCCTGGCTGCCGGCCGCGACGACGAGGCGCTGCGCCACAACGCGCCGGCCATGTTCGCCGGCGAGCTGCAGGGCAATCGTTGGGGCCTGCTGTCGCTCCAGCTGTCGCGCTGGCTGCTGCTGCGTGGCTGGACCCTCGGCCGCAACGCCCGCGGCGAGCGCCAGGGCGCGGCGCCTCTGGGCAACTGGCTGCCGACCCTGCTGGCCGAGGAGGCCGCGGGCCTGCGCCTGAAGCACTACCAGCAGTTCCCCGAGGCTCTGGCCGAACAGCTGCCGCGCTTCGAGCGCCTGCAGGCCTGGCTGCGCCTGGCGCGTCAGGTGCCCGAGCTGCCGGAGCTGGATCGTCTGTATGGCGAGCTGGACAAGCTGGAGGCGCTGGCCGGGCGCGGCAACGATGCCGAGGTGTTGGCCGCGCGGGTGGCACAAGCCCATACTGTGGCCACGCTCAAACCCTGGAAGCTGCTGTTGAAATAAGCTGCCCATCCCGTCATCCGCCCAAAGGGAGCGCCATGTCCGCCCTCGCTTCGCCCGCCCAGGATCGCTGGCTCGACCTCAACGACATCCTCCGCGAACTGGTGGCCCAGGGACGTGTCTCCCAGGAGCAGGCCGAGCAGTGCATGGTGCTGCGCCGTGCCTCGAGCAACGCGCAGCTGCACCCCTTGGAGTTCCTTGCCGCGCAGCAGGTCGACGATCTGCAGCGACCGGGCCGCAAGCACGATCTGGAAGGACTCACGGTGTGGCTGGCCAACTTCGCCGGCCAGCCCTACCTGCGCATCGACCCGTTGAAGATCGACGTCGCCGCCGTCACCCCGCTGATGTCCTATGCCTTCGCCCAGCGCCACAAGATCCTTGCCGTGGCGGTGGACAGCGAGGCGGTGACCATCGCCAGTGCCCAGCCCTTCGTGCACAACTGGGAAAGCAACCTGACCCACGTGCTCAAGCGCCCGATCAAGCGCGTGGTGGCCAACCCGGCGGATATCCAGCGCTTCACCACCGAGTTCTACCGCCTGGCCCGCTCGGTGACCGGCGCCACGGCGGCCGACCAGAAGATCAGCGGCGTCGGCAACTTCGAGCAGCTGCTCAACCTGGGTGCCAGCGACCAGGAGCCGGACGCCAACGACGCGCACATCGTCAACATCGTCGACTGGCTGTTCCAGTACGCCTTCCAGCAGCGCGCCAGCGACATCCACATCGAGCCGCGTCGCGAAGTCGGCAGCGTGCGCTTCCGCATCGACGGCGTGCTGCACAACGTCTACCAGTTCCCCGCCCAGGTCACCATGGCGGTGGTCAGCCGCCTCAAGCACCTGGGGCGGATGAACGTGGCGGAGAAGCGCAAGCCGCAGGATGGCCGGGTCAAGACCAAGACCCCGGACGGCGGCGAAGTCGAGCTGCGTCTGTCGACCCTGCCCACCGCCTTCGGCGAGAAGATGGTGATGCGTATCTTCGACCCCGAGGTGCTGCTGAAGAGCCCGGACCAGCTGGGCTTCTCCCCGGACGACCTGCGTCGCTGGGAGAGCATGACCTGCCAGCCCAACGGCATCATCCTGGTCACCGGCCCGACCGGCTCGGGCAAGACCACCACCCTGTACACCACGCTCAAGCAGCTGGCCACGCCGGAGGTCAACGTCTGCACCATCGAGGACCCGATCGAGATGATCGAGGGCGCCTTCAACCAGATGCAGGTGCAGCACAACATCGACCTGACCTTCGCCAGTGGCGTGCGCGCGCTGATGCGCCAGGACCCGGACATCATCATGGTCGGCGAGATCCGCGACCTGGAAACCGCCGAGATGGCCATCCAGGCGGCGCTCACCGGGCACCTGGTGCTATCCACCCTGCACACCAACGACGCGCCTTCGGCCATCACTCGCCTGCTCGAGCTGGGCGTGCCGCACTACCTGATCAAGGCCACCGTGCTGGGCGTCATGGCCCAGCGCCTGGTGCGCACCCTGTGCCCGCACTGCAAGGCACCGGTGGAGATCAGCGAGGAAGACTGGCAGAGCCTGACCAAGCCCTGGAGCGCGCCGCTGCCGACCACTGCGCACCGCGCCGTCGGCTGCCTGGAGTGCCGCGACACCGGCTACCGCGGGCGTGCCGGGGTCTACGAGATCATGCTGCTGAACGATGCGATCAAGCCGCTGATCACCCATGACACCGACCTCATCGCCCTGCGCCGGGCGGCGTTCAAGGACGGCATGCGCAGCCTGCGCCTGTCCGGGGCGCAGAAGGTCGCCGCCGGCCAGACCACCCTCGAGGAAGTGCTGCGGGTGACCCCGCAGAGCGAGCAGCGCTGAGGCACTTCAGTCGTCGCGGCGCGCCAGGCGCAGCGGCTGCGCCTGGCACCTGAGCAGGGCGGCGCGGTTCAGCCAGCGCGGGTCGGAATGCCAGGCCAGGAGAAACTGGCCGCCCTTGAGCTTGTCCACCACCAGCCGGGCGATTTCCGGGCGCACCGCCGGGCAGCCCAGGCTGCGGCCGATGCGGCCATGGCTGCGCGCCAACGCCGGGTTCACGTAGGCCGCGCCGTGGATGACGATGGCTCGCTCGCGCGCCAGATCGTTGATGCCGGGGTTGAGGCCGTCCATGCGCAGCGAGTAGCCGTGCTTGCCGTGATAGCTCTCGGCGGTGCGGAACAGGCCCAGGCTGCTCTGGTAGCTGCCGAGGCGGTTGGAGAAGCGGTTGGCGTAGTTCTCCCCGGACAAGCGGCCGTGGGCCACGTAGTCGCGCAAAAGCAGGCGCTTGCTGTGCAGGTCGAAGATCCACAGGCGGCGAGCGGTGGAGGGCTGCGAGTAGTCGATCACCGCCAGCCGGCGGGCGGGCTCGGCGCCCTGGTTGAGCGCGCACTGCATGGCCGCCACGGCGTCGCTCAGGGCCTGCCGGTCGAGCCCGGGCGCGGCGCGGGACAGCTCCTCGACCAGCACGCTGGTCTGCGCCGCGGCCGCCAGCAGTGGCGTGCCGACCAGCAGCAGCCCGGCCAGGCAGAACCGGCCAATTCGTCCGAACATTCGCGCCATACCCCTGAAAAAGCACGTGCCCCTGGCCCTGTCACAGGATTCACCCGCGGCCGGCCTATACTGGTCGGCGTTGTGGCGCGCGGCGCCCTGAGCCATGGACTGGAGCAGTATGTTGTTCAAAAAATGCGCATGCTACCCGAGCATCGTCCTGCTCGTTCTACCGCTGGTCGCCCTCGCCGCGCCGCCGCCGGCGCCCTGCGCCTCTCCTTCCCTCAGCCTAGACGATGCCACGCGCGGCCTGCTGGATGACTTCTACCGCGAGCGCGACGGGCAGCCGGCCTGGGCCGATGCCTTTCGCCGCAACTGGCTGCGGGCCGAACTGCAGGCCCTGGCCGACGATGGTCTCAATCCGGCCGACTACCCCCTGCCGGACAGCTACGATGCCTGCACCGAACGCCAGTTCAGCCTGAGCTACCTGCGTGGCCTGCTCGACCTGCGCCGGGGGCGCCAGCCGGACATGCCGGCGGAACGGCTGTGGCGCGCGGACAGCGAGGTCCGTCCCGACCCCCGGCGGGCCGTGCTCGCGGCCGCGCGGCAGCATGCGGACGACCCGACCGCCGCCTTCGCCGCCGTGCGCCCCACCGCGCGCCGCTACCTCGACCTGCGCGCCGCCTATGCCTTCGCCCGCCGCCAGCCGCTGCCGACATGGCCGCCGCTGCCCCCTGGCCCCCTGCTCAAGCCCGGCGGCCACGACGCGCGGCTGCCCCTGCTGCGCCAGCGCCTGGCCGCCCAGGGCTACCTGGCGAGTGCCGAGGACGCGTCGAGCGCGTTCGATCCGGCCACCGTGCTCGCCCTGCAGCGCTTCCAGCGACAGCACGGCTTGCAGGCCGACGGCGTGCTCGGCCCAACCACCCTGGCCGAGTTGAATGTCGGTGCCCTGGCGCGTCGCGACCAGTTGCGCGTCAACCTCGAACGCCTGCGCTGGCATGTCGACGACCTGCGCCAGGCCCGTGTGCTGATCAACGTCGCCGCCGCCGAGCTGAGCGTGATCGACGGCGACCGCGAGCTGTGGCGCACCCGCACCCAGGTGGGGCGCCCCGCACGGGCGACCCCGCTGCTGGCCTCGCGCATCGAGCGGCTAACCCTCAACCCGACCTGGACGGTGCCGCCGACCATCCTGCGCGAGGACAAGCTGCCGGCCATCCGTGCCGATATCGGCTTCCTGCAGCAGCACCAGATGAGCGTCTACGACCACCAGGGCAACCTGCTCGACCCGCAGCAGCTGGACTGGAGCCGGCCCGGGGCGATTCTCCTGCGCCAGGCCGCCGGGCCGGGCAATCCGCTGGGCCGGGTGGCGCTGCGCTTCCCCAACCCCTTTGCCGTGTACCTGCACGACACCCCGAGCCAGGCGCTGTTCGACAAGGCGCCGCGGCTGTTCAGCTCCGGTTGCGTGCGCATCGAGGCAGTCGACCAGCTGCTGCCCTGGCTGCTGGCGGAGGACGAACTGCAGACCGTGCGTGACGGCATCGCCAGCGGCAAGACCCGCGAGTACCGCCTGCAGCAGTCGGTGGCGCTGCTTCTCGGCTACTGGACCGCGGAAGTCGTCGACGGACGGCTGCGCTACTTCCCCGACATCTACCAGCGCGACCCCGCGCTGCTCGCCGCGCTACTCTCCGCACACCCCTGAAGGCGCCGCGGCGCTATGCTTACCCCGCACCCCAGCAAAGGAGTTTTGCCCCGTGGAACTTGGTAGCGTCATCTTTCTCTTCGTCGGCCTGGCCGTGGCCGTGGTGTTCATGGGCTTCAAGGTGGTGCCGCAAGGCTACGAGTGGACGGTGGAGCGCTTCGGCCGCTACACCAACACCCTCAAGCCGGGGCTCAACATCATAGTGCCGGTGATGGACCGCATCGGGCGCAAGCTCAACGTCATGGAGAGCGTGCTGGACATCCCGCCGCAGGAGGCGATCAGCGCCGACAACGCCATAGTCACCATCGACGCGGTGTGCTTCTTCCAGGTGATCAACTCGGCCCAGGCGGCCTACGAGGTGAACAATCTGGAGCACGCCATCCGCAACCTGGTGATGACCAATATCCGCACCGTGCTCGGCTCCATGGAGCTGGACGCCATGCTCAGCCAGCGCGACGCGATCAACGAGCGCCTGCTGCGCACCGTCGACGAGGCCACCGCGCCCTGGGGCATCAAGGTCACCCGCATCGAGATCAAGGACATCAGCCCGCCGGCCGACCTGGTCGAGGCCATGGCCAGCCAGATGAAGGCCGAGCGCCTCAAGCGCGCGCAGATCCTCGAGGCCGAGGGCAAGCGCCAGGCCGAGATCCTCACCGCCGAGGGCGAGAAGCAGGCGCAGATCCTCAAGGCCGAAGGCGAGCGCCAGGCCGCCTTCCTCGAGGCCGAGGCGCGCGAGCGCGCGGCGCAGGCCGAGGCCGAGGCGACCCGCATGGTCTCCGAGGCCATCGCCCAGGGCAACGTGCAGGCGGTCAACTACTTCGTCGCGCAGAAATACGTCGATGCCCTCGGCCAGCTGGCCTCCGCCAACAATAGCAAGGTGGTACTGATGCCGCTGGAGGCCAGCCAGGTGATCGGCGCGGTGGCCGGCATCGGCGAGATCGTGCGCGCCACCTTCGATGGCAAGGACGGTAAGAAGGCATGATGGAATACCTGCAGCACCTGTCGTTCTGGGACTGGCTGGCCTTCGGCACCGTCCTGCTGATCCTCGAGGTGTTCGGCGCCGGCGGCTACCTGCTGTGGATAGGCGTGGCCGCCGCCTGCGTCGGCGTGCTCACCTACCTGTTTCCGGAGCTGCCCTGGGCCTGGCAGTTCATCATCTTCGCCTTGCTCTCGGTGCTCACCGCCGTGCTCTGGTGGCAGCGCCAGCGCAGCGCCGCCAAGCCCTCCGATGTGCCGGGGCTGAACCAGCGCGGTCGCGAGTTCGTCGGCCGCACCTTCGTGCTGCACGAGGCGATCGTCGGTGGGCGCGGCAAGATCAAGGCCGGCGACACCCTGTGGCTGGTCAGCGGCCCCGACCTGCCGGCCGGCAGCGAAGTGCGGGTCACCGGGCAGGACGGCGTGCTGCTCAAGGTGGAAGCGTCCTAGGCATGCGCGGGCTGCGCGTCGCGCTGCCGCTGCTGGCCGGCCTGCTCGCGGGCTGCCAGCTGCTCGACCTCGACCGCCAGCTGCACAGCGCGCAGCGCGAGCTGCTGCTGGTGCCCGGGCAGCTGCAGGGCGAGCGGCAGGCGCTGGTCGTGCTGCTCGACGAAAACGACGCCCTGGTCGGCTACCGCATCGTGGCGCCGGACGAGCAGTTCTATTTCAGCGTGGAGCGCGGCGACTACCGCCTGCTGGCCTTCGTCGACGACAACCACAACTTCCGCCTCGACCCTGGCGAACCGCGCCACTTCCTGCCGACCGCCGACGCCGTGGCGCTGCGCTTGCAACCGACCCCCGCCCAGCGTACCGAGCTGGCCGGGCTCAATCCCCTGGCGCCGCGCCGCGATGACGGCAGTGCCGTGCCGGCGGCGGACCTCAGCCTGGGGCGGCTGTACCGCGAGCATCCGCGCCTGCGCCACAACTACCTGCAGGTCGTCGAGTTCGACGATCCGCGCTTCGACCCGGCACGCATCGAGCAGGGCGCCTGGCGCCCGCTGGATTTCGTCCGCGAGGTCGGCTACGGCCTGTATCTGCTGCGGCCCTGGCAGGCGGGGCTGGAGCCTGTGGTGCTGGTGCATGGCATCAACGACTCGCCGCGCAGCTGGCGCCAGCTGGCCGCGGCCATCGATCCGCAGCGCTTCCAGGTCCTGCTCTATCACTACCCCAGCGGTTCGCCGCTGAACAACAGTGCCTACCTGCTGAGCGAGGCTCTGCGTGATGTGCAGCTGCGCCATGGAGCCCCGCGTTTCCATCTGCTTGCACACAGCATGGGCGGCCTGGTGGCGCGGCGCAGCGTGCAGCTGCTCGACCCCGGCAGCAGCGCCGACCTGTGCCTGTTCATGACCTTGTCCACGCCCTGGGACGGGCATCCGGCCGCCGCCAGGGGGGTGGCCAGGGCACCAGTGGTGGCGCCGGTGTGGCGCGACATGGCGCCGGGCAGCCGCTACCTGCAGGAGTTGTTCGCCACGCCGCTGCCGGCGCAGGCGCGGCACTGGCTGCTGGCCAGCTATCAGCCCGGCGGGCGCCAGCCGAGCGATGGCGTGGTGCCGCTGGCCAGCCAGCTGCGCGCGGCGGCCCAGGACGGGGCGCAGCGCCTGTTCGTGCTGGAGGAGAGTCACACCGGCATCCTGCTCAGCCAGCGCAGCCAGGCGCTGCTGCGACGGGCCCTGGACGAGCTGCCCGCCGAGGGGTGCGGGCGCTAGCCGCGGCCCTTGGTGCGGGTCTGCCCCGGCGCGGCGTGCTTTTCCAGGTGCTGGATGATGATGCCGGCCACGTCCTGGCCGGTGGTGGTCTCGATGCCTTCCAGGCCGGGCGAGGAATTCACCTCCATCACCAGCGGGCCGTGGTTGGAACGCAGAATGTCCACCCCGGCCACCGCCAGGCCCATCACCTTGGCCGCACGGATGGCGGTCGAGCGTTCCTCCGGGGTGATCTTGATCAGGCTGGCGCTGCCACCACGATGCAGGTTGGAGCGGAACTCGCCGGGCTTGGCCTGGCGCTTCATGGCGGCGATCACCTTGTCGCCGACCACGAAACAGCGGATATCGGCGCCGCCGGCTTCCTTGATGTATTCCTGCACCATGATGTTCTGCTTCAGCCCCATGAAGGCCTCGATCACCGACTCGGCGGCCTTCTCCGTCTCGCAGAGCACCACGCCGATGCCCTGGGTGCCCTCCAGCACCTTGATCACCAGCGGCGCGCCGTTGACCATCTGGATCAGGTCGGGGATGTCATCCGGCGAGTGGGCGAAGCCGGTCACCGGCAGGCCGATGCCCTTGCGCGACAGCAGCTGCAGCGAGCGCAGCTTGTCGCGCGAGCGGCTGATGGCCACCGACTCGTTGAGCGGGAATACGCCCTGCATCTCGAACTGGCGCAGCACCGCGCAGCCATAGAAGGTCACCGAGGCGCCGATGCGCGGGATCACCGCGTCGAAACCCTCCAGGGCCTGGCCGCGGTAGTGGATCTGCGGCTTGTGGCTGGCGATGTTCATGTAGGCGCGCAGGGTGTCGATCACCTGCATCTCGTGGCCGCGCTGCTGGCCGGCCTCCAGCAGGCGGCGGGTCGAATACAGGCGCGGGTTGCGCGACAGGATGGCGATCTTCATGGGGCACCGGAAAGGCTGGGGAGCTGCGGTTTGTCTTGCACGTAGGTCAGCGCCGGATTGACCACCAGCTGGCCGTCGACCAGCGCCTTGGCGCCGAGCAGCACGCGGTAGCGCATGCTCTTGCGGCAGGCCAGGGTGAAGTCCACCGGCCAGCTGCGATCGCCGAGGGCCAGCTGGGTGCGGATCACGTAGCGGCTCTGTGCCTGGCCGTTGGAGCTCTTGATGGTCTTCACCGAGACCACCTTGGCCTCGCACGGGTGGCGGCGTTGCACCAGGGTGCCGAAGTGCGCGGTGAAGCGCACCCAGCGCTCGCCGTCGCGCTCGAAGGGCACGATGTCGCTGGCGTGCAGGGTCGAGGTGCTGGCGCCGGTGTCGATCTTCGCGCGCAGGCCAACCATGCCCAGTTCGGGCAGGTTGATCCATTCGCGCAGGCCGATCACCGACAGTTGGTCGAAAGTCTTCAATGCAGGCTTTCCACGGAAATTCAGGGGATTCTAGCTGTGCCAAGTGACAACGGCATCAGGCAAGATTCGCAGCTGTGATCGGCAAGCAGCGGAACCGAGATGAGCGACAAAGACGACGACAAGGTGCGCCTGGACAAGTGGCTGTGGGCGGCGCGTTTCTACAAGACCCGTTCACTGGCCAAGGAGGCCATCGAAGGCGGCAAGGTGCATTGCCGCGGCGAGCGCTGCAAGCCGGGCAAGGAGCCGAAGATCGGCGACGAATACGTGATCCGCAGTGGCTTCGACGAGCGCACCGTGGTCGTGCGTGCGCTGTCCGTGGTGCGCCGTGGCGCGCCCGAGGCGCAGCTGCTGTACGAGGAAACCGCCGACAGCCTGGCCCGCCGCGAGCAGGCGGCGGCGCTGCGCAAGGCCGGCGCCCTCGGCGTGCAGACCGAAGGCAAGCCGAACAAGAAACAGCGCCGCCAGCTGCTCGGCCTGCGCGGCTGAGTGCGCCGGCCATCCCGCGCAGCTTGGATGTGCGGGCGTTTGTCCCTAAAATTCCGCCATTCCCCGGGCCTGCACGTGCCGCATTGACTGATGCGGAGGCGGCCCGTCATTCCTTTCGCCAGGCGGTACCCGATGCACGACCTCGATTTCACCCAGCGCTTCCTGTTCGACGACAACGATGTCCGCGGCGAGATGGTCAGCCTCGCCGAGAGCTACCAGCACGTGCTGGCCAAGCACCCCTACCCGCAGCCGGTGGCCCAGCTGCTCGGCGAGATGCTTGCCGCCGCCGCCCTGCTGGTCGGCACCCTGAAGTTCGAGGGGCTGCTGGTGCTGCAGGCACGCTCCTCCGGCCCGGTGCCGCTGGTGATGATCGAGTGCTCCAGCGAGCGCGAAGTGCGTGGCATCGCCCGCTACGACGCCGAAGCGGTGGATGCCGGCGCCGGTCTGCGCGAGCTGATGCCGGACGGCGTGCTGGCGCTGACCATCGATCCGGCCAAGGGCCAGCGCTACCAGGGCATAGTCGAGTTGGAGGGCGACAGCCTGGCCGACAGCCTGACCGCCTATTTCGCCACCTCCGAGCAATTGCCGACCCGTTTCTGGCTGCGTGCCGACGGCCAGCGTGCCCGTGGCCTGCTGCTGCAGCAGCTGCCGCCGCACCACCAGACCGAGGCGGAGGAGCGCCAGGAGAGCTGGAACCACCTGCTGACCCTGGCCGATACCCTGAGCGCCGAGGAGCTGCTGGGGCTGGACAACTCCACCCTGCTGCACCGCCTCTATCACCAGGAGGAGCTGCGCCTGTTCGAACCGAGCCCGCTGCAGTTCCGCTGCAGCTGCTCGCGCGAGCGTTCGGCGCGCGCGCTGATCAGCATCGGCCAGGCGGATGCCGAAGCGCTGCTGGAGGAGAGTGGCGGCCAGGTGGAGATCGACTGCCAGTTCTGCAACCAGCGCTACTTCTTCGATGCCAGCGACGTGGCCCAGCTGTTCGCCACCGGCGACAGCCAGGCGCCGTCGCAGACGCGCCACTGAGTGCGATAGCCGCACTCTATTGAAGGGGATAGCGGACAAGAGGCTGCCAAGAGACGAGCTTTTCTGGCATACTCCCGCGACTTTTTTATCGCTGTAGTGCGTTTTCACGCGCACTACACAACGTTCGGAAGACTCGGCCGCCGGCCGACGGGGACCCACATGACGCAAGCCAACACCGCCGTTTACACCGACATCAGCGCCGCCCAACTGGTCGAAGAGGCCATTCGCCGTGGCGAGGGTGAACTGGCCGCCAACGGTTCTCTGGTTGTCCGTACCGGTCATCGCACCGGCCGCTCGCCTGCCGACCGTTTCATCGTCCAGGAGCCGAGCACCGAGGCGAAGATCGCCTGGGGCAACATCAACCGCCCGTTCCCGGCCGACAAGTTCGATGCCCTGTGGGCCCGCGTCGAGGCGTTCAACGCCGCCCAGGACCACTTCGTTTCCCACGTTCACGTAGGTTCCGCCGCCGAGCACTACCTGCCGGTGAAGATGACCACCCAGACTGCCTGGCAGAACCTGTTCGGCCGCTGCCTGTTCATCAACCCGGAAACCTACAACCCGGCCGCCAAGGCCGAGTGGCAGATCCTCAACGTCGCCAACTTCGAGTGCGTTCCGGAGCGTGATGGCACCAACTCCGACGGCTGCGTGATCATCAACTTCGCGCAGAAGAAGGTGCTGCTGGCCGGCATGCGCTACGCCGGCGAGATGAAGAAGGCGATGTTCTCCGTGCAGAACTTCCTGCTGCCGGAAGCCGACGTGCTGCCGATGCACTGCGCCGCCAACATCGGCGAAGAGGGCGACGTGACCCTGTTCTTCGGCCTGTCCGGCACCGGTAAGACCACCCTGTCCGCCGATCCCTCCCGCTACCTGATCGGTGACGACGAGCACGGCTGGGGCGAAGGCGTGGTGTTCAACATCGAGGGTGGCTGCTACGCCAAGTGCATCGACCTGTCCGAGAAGAACGAGCCGGTGATCTGGAAGGCCATCCAGTTCGGCGCCGTGCTGGAGAACGTGGTGCTCGACGAGAACCGCGTGCCCGACTACGCCGACGACAGCCTGACCCAGAACAGCCGCGCGGCCTACCCGCTGGAGCTGGTCGAGAAGCGTTCCGAGAAGAACCTCGGTGGCGAGCCGAATGCGGTGATCTTCCTGACCTGCGACCTGACCGGCGTACTGCCGCCGGTGTCGATCCTCAGCGAAGAGCAGGCGGCCTACCACTTCCTCTCCGGCTACACCGCGCTGGTCGGTTCCACCGAGATGGGCAGTGGCGGCGGCATCAAGTCGACCTTCTCCACCTGCTTCGGCGCGCCGTTCTTCCCGCGTCCGGCCGGCGAGTATGCCGAGCTGCTGATCAAGCGCATCCGTGGCTTCAACTCCAAGGTCTACCTGGTCAACACCGGCTGGACCGGCGGCGGCTACGGTGTCGGCAAGCGCTTCAACATCCCGACCACCCGTGGCGTGATCGCCGCCATCCAGAGCGGCGCCCTGGTCGGTGCCGAGACCGAGCACCTGCCGATCATCAACCTGAGCGTGCCGAAGGCCGTTCCGGGTGTCGAGACCGTTCTGCTCAACCCGCGCAATACCTGGGCCGACAAGAACGCCTACGACGAGGCCGCCAAGGGCCTGGCGCAGCAGTTCATCGACAACTTCAAGAAGTTCGATGTCTCCGACGCCATCCGCAATGCCGGTCCGCAGCTGTAACCAGCCGCCGGCCAAGAAAAAGCCGCCCCTGGGGCGGCTTTTTTTATGCCTGTCCAACGGGTGGCTCAGGCACGGGTTGCAGCGTAGGGCTCCGGCCTGGCCGGATCGGTCTCAGGCCGCTCGGGGCGGCTGGCGATATCTGCGATGTTCTGTGCCCGGTCGCTGCGCTGCGCGGCCTCGCGCAGTTCTGCCGCGCTCTCCAACACGCTCGGCTGGCTCTCGACTTGGCCTGCACTGGCCACCGCCAGGTAGGTTTCGATCTGCCGCTGCTGGGTGTTGGCGCTGTAGATCTGCGTGGCTGCACCGCGCTTGGCGGCCTGGTCCAGTTCGCGGCCTTGCTGGCGCTCGGCGACTCGGTCGGAAGCAGCGTCGACGGCCTTGTTCACCTGTTCGGGACTGGCCGGGCCGTACTTGTTGATGACCTGAGTCGAGAGGGGCAGGTTGCCGCTGTAACCATTTACCTGCATCGGTGCTCTCCCTGTGATGGCCTGGCTCCACTGTAAACCCGTGCAGCCGGAGAGCATTAGAACGATTGGCAATTGGCGCCCGCCCCGTCAGGGCGCTCAGTCGATCACCACGGCGCCCTGGATGGTCAGCTCCGGCAGGGCGGCGGGCATCGGGCAGATCTGCAGGTACTTGATGCTCTCGCGCGGGATCATCAGCAGGTCGCCGTCCACCTCGATGCTCAGGTAGGGCGACTCCAGCTGCTTGCGCAGGGCGCGGGCGACAGCCGCCGGGTCCTCGCTCTGCTTGGGGAAGCGCAGGGCCAGGCGCTGGCCATCCTGAAAATACAGGTACAGGTGCTTGAGCGGCTTCATGGGGCATCTCCTTGCGGGCGCCCCGTGGGCGTCCTAGCTGCGGTCGGCCAGTACGCCGATCAGGAAGAAGACTAGTAGCAGCACCGGCGCCAGGGTGAAGTTGTTGAAGTAGCCCAGGCCCTGGGCCAGCCAGGGGGTGAGGAAGACGATGGCCAGGCCGTAGCCGACGGCGCAGACCAGCACGAAGATCAGCGTGCGCAGGATGAAGTTGAAGTTGCTGATGGACTTCTGCACCCAGGCGTTGATGCCCGGCCCGAACAGGACGAAGAGGGTGGCCATGATGGCCAGGGAGATGTCGTACAGGTTGCCGCGGCACCAGCGCGAGAGGGTGGCGATCAGGTCGAGCACGAGATCCATCGGTGGTCCTTGTTGTGAGTAGCGGGCGTCGGCAGTTTACCGTCTGTCGGCAGGGCTGCCGAGAGCTGGCGCACGCTGTGGTTCAGGGCAGGAAGTGCTGCAGCAGGTCGTTGAGGAACAGCTGGCCCTCGCGGGTGGCGACCAGGCGCGTCGGGTCGGCCTGCAGCAGCTGGCGTGCCTCGGCCTCGCGCCGCGCCGCATCCAGGCTGGCCAGCGGCAGGCCGGTGCGCTGCTCGAACAGTGCGGCCGGGACGCCCTCGCTCAGGCGCAGCACGTTCATCAGGAACTCGAAGGGCAGTTCCCCGGCGTCCAGCAGACGCTCGCCGGCCTGGAAGGCCTTGGTCGCATCCAGATAGTCCTTGGGCAGGCGGGTCTTCCAGGTGCGTACGATGCGCCCGTCCGGGCTGCTCAGCTTGGCGTGGGCGCCGGCGCCGATGCCGAGGAAGTCGCCGAAGCTCCAGTAGTTCAGGTTGTGCCGCGCCTGGTGCCCGGCGCGGGCGTAGGCGGACACCTCGTACTGGGCGTAGCCCTCGGCGGCCAGCAGGGCCTGGCCGGCCTCCTGGATGTCCCACAGCAGGTCGTCTTCGGGCAACTGTGGCGGCTGGCTCCAGAACACCGTGTTGGGCTCCATGGTCAGCTGGTACCAGGACAGGTGCGTCGGCCCCTGGGCGATGGCGGTGCGCAGGTCGAACAGGGCGTCCTCGATGTTCTGCTCGGGCAGGCCGTGCATCAGGTCCAGGTTGAAGTTGTCGAAGCCGGCGGCGCGCGCCATATCGGCGGCGCGGATCGCCTCGTCGCCGTTGTGGATACGTCCCAGGGCCTTGAGCTTGGCTTCCTGGAAGCTCTGTACGCCGATCGACAGGCGATTGATGCCCAGGCCGCGATAGTCGCGGAACTTGGCCTGCTCGAAGGTGCCCGGATTGGCTTCCAGGGTGATCTCGATGTTGGCGGCGAAGGGCACGCGCTGCTGCACGCCCTGCAGTAGCCGACCCAGGGCCTTGGCCGAGAACAGGCTGGGGGTGCCGCCACCGAAGAAGATCGAGGTCAGTTCGCGGCCATGGACGTGGCCCAGATCCTGGTCGAGGTCGGCCAGCAGGGCGTCGACGTATTCCTCTTCCGGCAGGCTGGGGCCGGCGGCGTGCGAGTTGAAGTCGCAGTAGGGGCACTTGCGCACGCACCAGGGGATGTGGATATAGAGCGCGAGGGGCGGCAGCGTGAAGCCACCGCCGGTGGTGCCGTTCATTGCAGGCCCAGGCGCTGCTTGAGCAGGGCCATGGCGCGGGCGCGGTGGCTGATGCGGTTCTTTTCGTCGCTGGCCAGTTCGGCGCTGGAGCACTGGCGCTCCGGCACCCAGAACAGCGGGTCGTAACCGAAGCCCTCGGCGCCACGGGCCTCGTGCAGGATGCTGCCGTGCCACAGGCCCTCGCAGAGGATCGGCAGCGGGTCGTCGGCGTGCCGCACCAGGGCCAGGGCGCAGACGAACTGGGCACCGCGCTCGGCGTCCGGTACGCCCTTCAAGGCCTCCAGCAGCTTGGCGTTGTTGGCGGCGTCACCTTTACCGTCGGCGTAGCGCGCCGAGTAGATGCCCGGGGCGCCGCCGAGGAAGTCCACGGCCAGGCCGGAGTCGTCGGCCAGCGCCGGCAGCCCGGACACGCGGGCGGCGTTGCGTGCCTTGAGGATGGCGTTCTCGACGAACGACAGGCCGGTTTCCTCTGGCTCGACGCTGGAGAATTCGCCGATCGAGCGCACGCGCACGTGCGCGCCGAGCATGGCCTGGAGTTCCTTGAGCTTGCCGGCGTTGTGGCTGGCGAGTACGAGTTCTGTGAACGGCATCATTCGTCCGGGAAGACTTCCTGATTGAAGGTAAGGGTGTGCGGGGCTGCGTCGCCGATCTGCACGTTGATGCTGAAGGTCAGCATCTCGCGCTGGCGCAGCGGGAATTCGGCCAGGTAGTACACGGCGCCGCTCTCCAGGACCTGCTTGAACTGCAGTTCGCTGGTCTGCCCCAGCAGGTTCTTCACACTGCCGCTGACCTTGGCCGGCTGGCCCTGGCCGCCCCTGAGCGCGGCGATGTTGAGCACGCCGACCGTCTTGCTGCGGGTCAGGCCGACGGCGGCGGCCACGTCCGGCTGCAGGAAACTGGAGTTGAACACGCTGTAGTGCACGTCCAGTTCACCGAAGGTCTGTTTGCGTTCGGCGACGGCGGGCAGGGCGAGCAGCAGGCAGAAGACAAGAGATACGAAGCGGCGCATGGCGGATCCTCCGGGTTAGACGGCGACGCGGTGACCGGTCAGGCCGGAGCCGCTGACGCGATAGATGCCGATCTCACCCAACAGATTAGGCCAGAGTCGGCTGCCCAGGTTGTGCCGATGGGCGTGGTCCACCGCCAGGCGCTCCTCGACCCGCGCGCCGAGCTCGTGGCACAGGCGCTCGAAGTCCTCGAAGGTGCAGAAGTGGATGTTCGGCGTGTTGTACCAGGTGTAGGGCAGGAACTCGGAGACCGGCATGCGGCCCTTGGTGGTCAGGTACCAGCGGCAGCGCCAGTGGCCGAAGTTGGGGAAGGTGATGATGCAGGTCTTGCCGACCCGCAGCATCTCCGCCAGGACCTTGTCCGGGTACTTCAGGGCCTGCAGCGACTGGGTCATCACCACCACGTCGAAGCTGTTATCGGCGAAGTTGCCCAGGCCCTCGTCGAGGTTCTGCTCGATCACGTTGACGCCACGCTCGATGCAGGTGGCGATCTTCTCCGCGTCGATCTCCAGGCCGTAGCCGCCGACCTGCTTGTGGTCGCGCAGGTGGGCCAGCAGCGCGCCGTCGCCGCAGCCGAGGTCGAGTACCCGGCTGCCCGGGGCGATCCAGTCCTGGATGATTTCCAGATCCGCACGCATGGTTACACCTCGATCCGTTTCATGTAGGCGCCGAAGGCCTGCAGGTAGCGCGGGATCGGCATGAGGAAGGCGTCGTGGCCCTGCGGCGCGTCGATCTCCAGGTAACAGACGTTCTTCTTCGCCGCCAGCAGGGCGTCGACGATCTCCCGCGAGCGCGCCGGCGAGAAGCGCCAGTCGGTGGTGAAGGACATCAGGCAGAAATCGGCCTTGGCCGTGGCAAGCGTCTTGGCCAGGTCGCCGTCGTGGGCGGCGGCCGGGTCGAAGTAGTCGAGCGCCTTGGTCATCAGCAGGTAGGTGTTGGCGTCGAAGCGCCCGGAGAACTCCTCGCCCTGGTAGCGCAGGTAGCTCTCGACCTGGAACTCGACGCTGTGGAAGTCGTAGTTGAGCTTGTCGGTCTTCAGCTCGCGGCCGAATTTCTCGCCCATGGCGTCATCCGACAGGTAGGTGATGTGGCCGACCATGCGTGCCAGCATCAGGCCGCGCTTGGGGATCACACCCTGCTCCTGGAAGTGTCCGCCATGGAACTCCGGGTCGGTGAGGATGGCCTGGCGCGCCACCTCGTTGAAGGCGATGTTCTGCGCCGACAGCTTGGGCGCCGAGGCGATGCACAGGCAGTGGTGCACGCGCTCGGGGTAGCTGATGGTCCACTGCAGGGCCTGCATGCCGCCGAGGCTGCCGCCCACCACCGCGGCCCACTGGGCGATGCCTAGCCGGTCGGCCAGGCGTGCCTGGCTGTGTACCCAGTCCTCCACCGTCATCACCGGGAAGTCGGCGCCGTAAGGTTTGCCGGTCGCCGGGTTGAGGCTGGAGGGGCCGGTGGAGCCGTTGCAGCCGCCGAGGTTGTTGAGGCTGACGACGAAGAACTTGTCGGTGTCGATCGGCTTGCCCGGGCCGATGCAGCTGTCCCACCAGCCGGGCTTGCGCTCATCGACGCTGTGGAAGCCGGCGGCGTGGTGGTGACCGGACAGCGCGTGGCAGATCAGCACGGCGTTGCTGGCGCTGGCGTTGAGCGTGCCGTAGGTCTCGTAGACCAGCTGGTAGTCGGCCAGGCTGCGGCCGCAGACCAACGCCAGCGGTTCGCTGAAGCGGGCGGTCTGGGGAGTGACCAGGCCTACGGAGTCGGCGGGGAAAACAGTCGGCATCGACCCTGCTCTCGATCCAGGAAAGTGCAGCAGTCTAAAGACCACGGCCCCCGGCAGCAAGCGCGGGGGCCGTGGTCAAAGGCCTGAATCCAGAGGCTTTCAGGCCGGGTCGGCGGCACCCTGGGCGCGCGCCGCGACGGGCAGGCTGACCACCTTGCCCTGGCGCTGGATCGGCGCCGGGCGGCGCAGCACGCGGAGCATCTCGCCGGCCTGGGCCAGCTGGGTCTCCAGCAGGGTCACGTAGCCCGCCAGCTGCTGGCCGCGCTGGCGCGCCTGCTGGGTCTCCTGGGCCAGGGCCTTGAGGCGCAGCATGTGGGTCTCGAGCATCTGCTTGTGTTCCAGGGTGTGCTGCATCAGCGGCATCAGGGCATCGCCCGCCCACTGCTCGGCTTCGCCGCGCAGGCGCTGGTGCAGGCCGATGACTTCCTGCACCAGGGTGGCGAAGAAGCGCTTGGTCAGGCTGCGCTGCTCGGTGAGCAGGGTCTTCAGGTGCAGGCGGAACTGGTCGGCCTTGGCGCGCAGCTGGGCCAGCTCGCGCAGGTAGCGCTGGCTGTTGAACTGCGGCGCGTCGACGCCGTGCAGCGGGTTTTCCTCGTTGTGCCGGCGGTACACGGCGGCGACCATCTTGTTGGCCATCTCGGCCTCGTGGGCCAGGTTACCGAGGTCGTGCTCCACCGCGCGGAAGAACTGCACGATGGCCTGGTTGATGCCGAGGGTGGTCCAGCTGCCGGTCAGGCCCTGACGCACCTGGGCCAGGTGCTCCTCCAGGCGCTCCGGGCGCACCGCGTTGCGCAGCAGGTCGCCCTGGCGCTTGAGCAGGCGCTGGTTGGTCTTCAGGCCGAGCAGGCGCTTGTGGTGCAGGCTGTGGTCATCCTTGGTCTTGGCGGTCAGCTCGAACAGCAGCTGGCCGTTGTCGTGCTGATGGGCGTTGAGCAGTGCCTGCTGCTCGCGCACCTTGTCTAGGCGCAGGCTGAGCACATGCTGGCTGTTGTTGAGCAGGGCCAGCACCTGGTTGACCACACGCTCCTCGAGCAGGCGTTCCTTCTGCGCGACGATGCGCTCGCACAGCAGCTGCTCCAGGTCGGCCAATTGGCTGCGGGCGAGCAGCGCCTCGTCGTTGCGCACCTTGGCGATCAGCGCCTGCTTGGCCGACAGCGGCAGCACGCTGGCCGCGGGGATGCCGAGCTGCTTGGCGGTGGTATTCTGCACCAGGCCGATGGCCTTGCCGACGAACTCCTCGCCTGCCAGGTCGTCCCACAGCACGTCGATCTTGTTCAGCACGGCGAACAGGCTGGCCTGGGTGTCCTCGTCGAGCTGGCGGATATGTTCCTTCCAGATCGCCATGTCGCTGGCGGTGACGCCGGTGTCGGCGGCCAGCAGGAAGATGATCGCCTGGGCGCTGGGCAGCATCGACAGGGTCAGCTCCGGCTCGCTGCCGAGGGCGTTGAGGCCGGGGGTATCGAGAATGCGCAGGCCCTGGCGCAGCAGCGGATGATCGAAGTTGACCATGGCGTGGCGCCAGGCCGGCACCAGTACCTGGCCGGGCTTGCCGGCCGGCTCCAGCATCTCCGGCAGGAAGCCGAGCTGGATCGCCTGTTCCACGGCCATCGGCTTGGTCTTGGCCACCTGGGCGAAGGCCTGCGCCATGTTGTCCGGGTCGCTGGCGTCGAGGGGGATGTTCACCCAGTGGCGGGGGATGCGCTTGAACTGCGCCACGCTGGCGTCGGTCATGCGCGTCTCGATCGGCAGCAGGCGGATGTAGGAGCGCTCCGAGCGCGGATCGAAGAACAGCTCGGTGGGGCACATGGTGGTGCGCCCGGCGTGCGACGGCAGCATGCGCTGGCCGTATTCGGAGAAGAACAGGGCGTTGATCAGCTCGGTCTTGCCGCGCGAGAACTCGCCGACGAAGGCCAGGGTGATGTGGTCGGTGCGCAGCAGCTTGAGGGCGCGTTCCAGGCGCGCGTCCATGGCATCCGAGCCGAGGCGGTTGTGCGCCAGCCAGCTGCGATAGCGGGTGATCTCGCGCATCAGCTCGCGCTTCCAGGCGACGTAGGCATCCACCTGCTGGCTGAGACGTTCCATGCTCATCCTGGCACTCCTGCTTCGACGGTCGGTTGGCGGCGCGCAACGGCGGAAGAATGCCCGCGGCTTTGCCGGAGATGGCTGCATTATGCGGGGGGCGGGGCCGGCGTCAATCGGCGTGCTTCACAACTTCGGCCGGAAGGTTGCTCAAGGTGACCGGGCGGTCAGTCCGGGCAGCGGCGGCAGCTGGCGCGGCGTGCGGATGCGCACGCGCTTCTGCCGGTTCAGCTCGCCGTTCTCCAGGCTGACCTGGCTCTTGGCCACGCCGAAGGCGGCGGCCAGAAAGGCCAGCAGCTGGGCATTGGCCTTGCCCTCCACCGGCGGCGCGGTGAGGCGAATCTTCAGGCGCTCGCCGTGCAGCCCGGCGAATTCGTCCTTGCTCGCCTTGGGTTGCAGGTGGCAGTCGAGCAGCAGGTCGTCGCCGTCCCAGCGGTACCAGCTCACATCAGCAGGCCGAGCACCGTCGGCATGCTGGTCATGGCCGCCAGGTTCTTCACCACCAGCATGTCGATCAGGTTGATCGCGATGAAGGCGAAGATCGGCGAGATGTCCAGGCCGCCGAGGTTGGGCAGCAGCTTGCGGAAGGGCGCCAGCAGCGGCTCGCAGAGCTGGTTGACCAGCTGCGCGCCGGGGTTGTAGCTGCCCGGGGCGACCCAGGAGAGGATCACGCTGATGATCAGGGCGAAGAAGAAGATCTTGAGGAACAGCGAGGTCACCCCGATCAGCGACCAGACCAGCAGCTGCAGCGGGTTGCCGGTGGTGCCGTAGGCCAGCAGCATGGTCAGGCCCATCATCACCAGCTGCACCAGTATGGCCAGTACCAGCGAGGCCAGATCGACCCCGCCGAAGCCGGGGATGATCCGGCGCAGCGGCCTGAGCAGCGGCTGGGTGGCCTTCACGGTGAACTGGCTGAGCGGGTTGTAGAAGTCGGCGCGCACCAGCTGCAGGACGAAGCGCAGCAGCACGATCAGCAGGTACAGGCTGCCGAGGGTCTGCAGGATGTAGATGGCGGCGGTATCCAGTCCGTTCATGGGGATTCCTTATTGGCCCAGTTGTTCGGCGAGTTCGGCGGAGCGCTTGGCGGCGGCGTCCAGCGCCTGTTGCACCAGGGCCTCGAAGCCGCCGGCCTGGAAGGTCCGGATCGCCGCTTCGGTGGTGCCGTTGGGCGAGGTGACCCGGCGGCGCAGCTCGGTGGCCTCCACGTCGCTCTCGGTGGCCATGCGTGCGGCGCCCAGCGCGGTGTGCAGGGTCAGCTGGGCGGCGGTGGCGCGGGGCAGGCCGAGTTTTTCGCCGGCGGCGGTCATCGCCTCGATCAGCAGGAAGAAGTAGGCCGGGCCGCTGCCAGAGACGGCGGTGACGGCGTCGATCAGCTGCTCCTCGTCCAGCCACAGGGCCAGGCCGACGGCGGACACCAACTGCTCGGCCTGCTGGCGCTGGGCGGTGGAGGCTTTCGCGTTGGCGTACAGGCCGCTGACGCCCTGGCGCAGCAGCGCCGGGGTGTTGGGCATGCAGCGCACGATGGCGACATCGCCGAGCCAGGCGCTGAGGCTGGCACAGGTGATGCCGGCGGCGATCGAGACGATCAGCTGGCCCGGCTGCAGGCTGGGCGCCAGGGCCTGGCACACGCCCTTGAGCACCTGCGGCTTGGTCGCCAGGACCACCAGGTCGGCACCGGCGATGGCCTCGGCGTTGCTTTCGAACAGTTCGATGCCGTACTCGGCGGCCACCTTGGCGCGCTGTTCGGCACCCGGGTCGCTGGCGCGGATATGGCTGGCCGGAAGGCCTTGGGCGAGCAGGCCGCCGATCAGGCTGGTGGCCATGTTGCCGGCGCCGATGAAGGCGATGTGGGGGTGACTCATCGTGCGTGCTTCCTTAATCAGTGGGGCTGGCCATAGTCGCGGGCGCCGAACAGCGCGGTGCCGATGCGGACCCAGGTGGCACCTTCGGCGATGGCCGCTTCCAGATCCTGGCTCATGCCCATGGACAGTGTGTCGAGATCGGCGTGCAGTTCATCGCGCAGCTGGCGCAGGCGCGCCAGGGGGGCGCGTTGGGCCTGCGGGTCGTCGCAGGGTTCGGGGATTGTCATCAATCCGCGCAGGCGCAGTCCGCGCAGTTGTGTAACCGCCTGTGCCAGCGCCGGCAGCTCCTCCGGTGTGCAGCCGGACTTGCTGGCCTCGCCGCTGACGTTGACCTGCAGGCAGATGTTCAGCGGCGGCAGGTGCGCGGGGCGCTGCTCGGACAGGCGCTGGGCGATCTTCAGGCGGTCCACCGAGTGCACCCAGTCGAAGTGCTCGGCGATCAGCTTGGTCTTGTTCGACTGGATGGGGCCGATGAAGTGCCAGACCAGGTCCAGGTCGCCCAGCTCGGCCTGCTTGGCCAGGGCTTCCTGCAGGTAGTTCTCGCCGAAGTCGCGCTGGCCGGCGGCATGCGCCTCGCGCACCGCGACGGCGGGTTTGGTCTTGCTCACGGCGAGCAGGCCGACTGCCTGCGGATCGCGCTGCGAGGCTTGCGCCGCCTCACGGATACGCTCGCGAACCTTTGCAATATTCTCTGCTATCGTGGACATTACTCGCGCTCTATAGCCCGCCCGTCAGGGGTCTGCGGCATTCTACCTGCTTGCATTCGATTGGGGAGTCCCATGGATATTACCGAGCTGCTCGCCTTCAGCGCCAAGCAAGGCGCGTCGGACCTGCACCTCTCGGCGGGCCTGCCGCCGATGATTCGCGTCGACGGCGACGTGCGGCGGATCAACCTGCCGCCGATGGACCACAAGCAGGTCCACGCGCTGATCTACGACATCATGAACGACAAGCAGCGCAAGGATTACGAGGAATTCCTCGAGACCGACTTCTCCTTCGAAGTGCCCGGCGTGGCGCGCTTCCGGGTCAACGCCTTCAACCAGAACCGCGGCGCCGGCGCCGTGTTCCGGACCATTCCGTCCAAGGTCCTGAGCATGGAAGACCTCGGCATGGGCGAGGTGTTCAAGAAGATCACCGACGTGCCGCGCGGCCTGGTGCTGGTCACCGGGCCGACCGGTTCGGGCAAGTCGACCACCCTGGCGGCCATGCTCGACTACCTGAACAACAACAAGTACCACCACATCCTCACCATCGAGGACCCGATCGAATTCGTCCACGAGTCGAAGAAGTGCCTGGTCAACCAGCGCGAGGTGCACCGCGACACCCACGGCTTCTCCGAGGCCCTGCGCTCGGCGCTGCGTGAGGACCCGGACATCATCCTGGTGGGCGAGATGCGCGACCTGGAGACCATCCGCCTGGCGCTGACCGCCGCGGAAACCGGTCACCTGGTGTTCGGTACCCTGCACACCACCTCCGCGGCCAAGACCATCGACCGCGTGGTCGACGTGTTCCCGGCCGAGGAGAAGTCGATGGTCCGCTCCATGCTCTCCGAATCCCTGCAGGCGGTGATCTCGCAGACCCTGCTGAAAAAGATCGGCGGCGGCCGGGTGGCGGCCCACGAAATCATGATCGGCACTCCGGCCATCCGTAACCTGATCCGCGAGGACAAGGTGGCGCAGATGTATTCGGCGATTCAGACCGGCGGCTCGCTGGGCATGCAGACCCTCGACGCCTGCCTGAAGAACCTCCTGAGCAAGGGGCTGGTGAGCCGCGAGGCGGCGCGCGAGAAGGCCAAGCAGCCGGAAAACTTCTAACGAGAGCCGTCCACAACAGGGCGGCCACAGAGCAGAGACACGGGCGGGAAAGATGGAATTCGAGAAACTGTTGCGCTTGATGGTGGAAAAGGGTGGTTCCGACCTGTTCATCACCGCCGGCGTGCCTCCGTCGATGAAGGTCAACGGCAAGATCATGCCGGTGACCAAGAACCCCATGTCGCCGGAGCAGACCCGCGAGACGGTGCACTCGGTGATGAACGAGCAGCAGCGTCGCGAGTTCGCCGAGAAACACGAGTGCAACTTCGCCATCAGTGCCCGTGGCATCGGCCGCTTCCGCGTCAGCGCCTTCTACCAGCGCAACCTGGCTGGCATGGTGCTGCGCCGCATCGAGACCAACATCCCGACCATCGAGGACCTCAAGCTGCCCGAGGTGCTGAAGAAGCTGGCACTGACCAAGCGCGGCCTGGTGTTGTTCGTCGGCGCCACCGGTACCGGCAAGTCCACCTCGCTGGCGGCGATGATCGGCTACCGCAACAAGAACACCAGCGGCCACA
Organism: Aquipseudomonas alcaligenes; assembly: GCF_003205495.1. Taxonomy (GTDB): domain Bacteria; phylum Pseudomonadota; class Gammaproteobacteria; order Pseudomonadales; family Pseudomonadaceae; genus Aquipseudomonas; species Aquipseudomonas alcaligenes_B. The sequence continues at coordinate 187,510 of NZ_QJRX01000006.1, forward strand.
TCATCTCCATCGAAGATCCGATCGAATACATCCACCAGCACCAGAACTGCATCGTCACCCAGCGCGAGGTCGGCATCGATACCGAGTCCTTCGAGGTGGCGCTGAAGAACACCCTACGCCAGGCGCCGGACGTGATCCTGATCGGCGAGATCCGGACCCGCGAGACCATGGATTACGCCGTGGCCTTCGCCGAGACCGGCCACCTGGCCCTGGCCACCCTGCACGCCAACAACGCCAACCAGGCGCTGGACCGCATCATCAACTTCTTCCCGCCGGACCGGCACAACCAGGTGTGGATGGACCTGTCGCTCAACCTCAAGGCCATCGTCGCCCAGCAGCTGGTGCCGACCCCGGACGGCAAGGGCCGGCGCGCGGTGATCGAGGTGCTGATCAACACCCCGCTGGCCGCCGACCTGATCCGCAAGGGCGAGGTGCACGAGCTCAAGGGCCTGATGAAGCGCTCCACCGAGCTGGGCATGCAGACCTTCGACCAGGCCCTGTACAACCTCTACACCCAGGGCGAGATCACCTACGAGGACGCGCTGCTGTATGCCGACTCGGCCAACGACCTGCGCCTGCTGATCAAGCTGGGCTCGGAAACCGATGGCGAGCACCTCGCCAGCGTGAGCCAGGGTCTCAGTCTGGAGGTGAGCGAGGAAGATCCGGGGCGGCGTTTCCGCTAGCGGCGCTGCCGCCACGGATGGTCTTGCCGGCATGCCGGGTCACGGCCTGGGCCTGGCCGTGGCGCTGTGCCCCGGCGCGCGCCTGGCTCATCAGCTGGGGAATCAGCGGGCCTTCCGGCAGGTTCTTCCAGAAACGCACCGGCATGCTTCTCTCCAGTACCTCGCGGTTCAGTCGGGCCGGGTTGAAGGTGCTGCCATAGTAGGCCAGCCATAGCTGCTGCCCGGCGTCCTCGGGCGCCTGTGCCCACTGCCGCCATTGGCCTGGGCAGTGACGCTCGTGGCGCAGGCGCCGGCCATCCCAGTACACCCCGTCGCGTGGCGTGGCGATCAGCCAGCTGTGCTGGCCCATGCGCTGGGCGAAATGTTCGCTGGCGCTGGCCAGGATGTCGTGGGCCGGCTCGTGCCAGGCGACGAAGTCCGGCCCGTCCGCGGCCGGGCATGGCTGAAAGCGCAGGAAGGCATGCAGGTGGTGGGCCTCGCGGCGCACGGCCTTGAGGCGCCTGTGCAGCTCGCTGCCGTCCGGGTCGCCGGCCAGCATGGCGCTGCGTTCGCCCTGGCAGACCCGCCAGAGCACCCGGTAGAGCAGGCTCCAGCGCTCCGCGCAGCGATAGCGTGCGGCGTTTTCCAGCAGTTCGAGCAGCTGGCGCGGGACCCTGATCCGGTCGTTTGCACCCTGCGGTTGCGCCGCGTCGTCCAGGTCGGCGAACAGATCGCTGCCCGCATCCTGCTCGCACCAGATCACCTGCGCGGCCGGGATGCCCTGTTGCAGCAGGCGGCGCGCGGCCTGGCGCCAGCCGGCGAAGCTGCCATCGAAATGCGCGCTGTGCATCACCACAGGGCCATCTGCGCCGGCGCCTCGCTCAGCTGCAGGCGCAGCGTGCGCGACTCGCTGTCGGCCTGCGCGGGGCGATAGTCCTGGGTGACGATGAACGGCTTGGCCTTCTCCAGGGCGCAGCGCAGGCGGCCGACATCCTCGAAGCGGATGCGCCGGTGCCGACGCAGCATCACCAGGCGCTTGGCGCTGAGCACGCCGATGCCGGGCACGCGCGCGATCAGGGCTGGCTCGGCGCGATTGAGGTCGACGGGAAAATGCTCGCGATGATTCAGCGCCCAGGCCAGCTTGGGGTCGATATCCAGCGCCAGGTTGCCGGGGCCGCTGAGCAGTTCGCCGGCCGTGAAACCGTAGCCGCGCAGAAGGAAATCGGCCTGGTACAGGCGGTGTTCGCGCAGCAGCGGCGGCGCCTCGAACGGCACGCTCTTGGGGCTGTGCGGAATCGGGCTGAACGCCGAGTAGTAGACCCGGCGCAGGCGGTAGGCGCCGTACAGCGACTGCGCCGTGTGCAGGATGGTGCTGTCGTCGGTGGCGTCGGCGCCGACGATCATCTGCGTGCTCTGCCCGGCCGGGGCGAAGCGCGGTGCGCGCTTTTCCACTCGCGCCTCGCTCTCGCCCTGGTGGATCGAGTGCATGGCCTGCTTGATCGTGCCGACCTGCTTCTCCGGCGCCAGGCGGATCAGGCTGCTCTCGGTGGGCAGCTCGATGTTGACGCTGAGGCGGTCGGCGTAGCGGCCGGCCTCGGCGATCAGTAGCGGGTCGGCGTCAGGGATGGTCTTCAGGTGGATGTAGCCGCGGAACTGGTGCTCCTCGCGCAGCAGCTTGGCCACGCGCACCAGTTGTTCCATGGTGTAGTCGGCGGAGCGGATGATGCCCGAGCTGAGGAACAGGCCGCTGATGCAGTTGCGCCGGTAGAAGTCGAGGGTCAGGGTGACGACCTCCTCGGGGGTGAAGCGTGCGCGCGGTACATCGCTGGAGCGGCGGTTGACGCAGTACTGGCAGTCGTACAGGCAGAAGTTGGTCAGCAGGATCTTCAGCAGCGCCACGCAGCGCCCGTCCGGAGTGAAGCTGTGGCAGATGCCCATGCCGTTGGTCGCACCCAGCCCGCTCCTGCCCTTGGAGCTGCGCTTGGGGGCGCCGCTGCTGGCGCAGGACACGTCGTACTTGGCGGCATCGGCGAGAATGGTGAGCTTGTCGATCAACTGCATGGTGCAACTCGATTACTGTTTTTATATACAGTATTTCGCCGAGCCACGAGTCGCAAGACGGAAGTTGTAACGCAAAGGATTTCGCCTCGCCGGGCAACCTTGCGTAGAGTGCGCGGTCAGTACAGCGACGTTAATCGCAGGAGGCAGGCATGCAACGACAGGACACGCACAGCAAGGTCATCGGCTATCTGCTGTGGATCTTCGGCTTTCTCGGCGCCCACCGTTTCTACTACGGCAAGCCGGTGACCGGGACCATCTGGTTCTTCACCTTCGGCCTGCTGTTCATCGGCTGGATCATCGACCTGTTCCTGATCCCGGCCATGGACCGCGAGGCGGATCTGCGCTTCACCGCCGGCGATACCGACTACAACGTGGCCTGGATACTGCTCACCTTCCTCGGCTTCTTCGGTGTGCACCGCATGTACCAGGGCAAGTGGATCAGCGGCATCCTCTACCTGCTGACCTTCGGCTTCCTCGGCCTCGGCGTGCTCTACGACTTCTGGACCCTGAACGACCAGGTGTCGCTGCGCAACGCCCAGCTTGGCTGACTTCGCTAGCGATCATAAAAAAGCCCGCCGATCGGCGGGCTTTTTCATGGGCGGACGCTTCAGGCCTGATAGCTGATACGGCCATCCACCAGGGTGTAGCGCACCTGGCCGGGCAGGCAGTGGCCAATGAACGGGCAGTTGCCGCCCTTCGAGCGCCAGGTCTCGCCGGCCAGGGTCTGGCCCGCTGCGTCGAACAGGGTGATGTCGGCCGGCGCGCCCACGGCCAGGCGTCCGGCGGGCAGGCGCAGGGCCCTGGCCGGGCCGCTGGTGAGGCGGGCGAGCAGGGTCGGCAGGTCGAGCAGGCCGTCCTGCACCAGGGTCAGGGCCAGCGGGAGCAGCAGCTCGGCGCTGCTGATGCCCGGCTCGGTGGCGCCGAAGGGGGCCAGCTTGGCATCCGCCTCGTGCGGCTGGTGGTGGCTGGCGATGGCGCCGATCACGCCGTTCTTCACCGCCTCGCGCAGGCCGTCACGGTCGAACGCGGTGCGCAGCGGCGGCTGCACGTGGTACAGGCTGGAGAAGCCGAGCAGTGCCTCGTCGGTGAGGATCAGCTGGTACATCGCCACGTCGGCGGTCACCGGCAGGCCGCGGGCCTGGGCGCTGGCGATCATCTCGGCGCCGCGGGCACTGGTGATCTGGCTGAAGTGGGCGCGCACGCCGCTCTGCTCGACCAGCAGCAGGTCACGGGCCAGGGCCACGGTCTCGGCGGTTTCCGGGATGCCGGCCAGGCCGAGGAAGCTGGCGGTGGCGCCTTCGTGGGCCAGGCCGCCGGCGGCCAGGTCGGCGTCCTGGGCGTGGAACACCACGGTCAGGTCGAAGGTGGCGGCGTATTCCAGGGCGCGGCGCAGGTTGCGGTTGCCCGCCAGTGGCGCCAGGCCGTTGCCGAAGGCCACGCAGCCGGCGTCGCGCAGGGCGACCAGCTCGGCCAGCTGCTCGCCGGCGAGGCCCTTGGTCAGCGCGCCGATCGGGAACACCTTGGTGTGCCCGGCTTCCTGGGCGCGGTCGAGGATCAGCTCGGCCACGGCCGGAGTGTCCAGCACCGGCTTGGTCAGCGGCGGGCAGCACAGGCTGGTGACGCCGCCGGCAGCGGCCGCCAGGGTCTCGCTGGCGATATTGCCCTTGCGGCTGTAGCCCGGCTCGCGCAGGGCCACCGACAGGTCGACCAGGCCGGGGCTGGCGATCAGGCCGCGGGCGTCGATGTCCTGGTCGGCGACGAAGCCGGCCGGCGCCTGGTCGAAGGCGGCCAGCTTGCCGCCGTCCAGATAGAGATCGCGGACCTGGTCCAGGCCACTGGCCGGGTCGATCACCCGGGCTCCGAGGATTCGGCTACGCATCAGTTCTGCTCCTCGGCATTCAGTTGACGCTGGGCGGCCTGGCCGCTCATGGCCATCGACAGCACGGCCATGCGGATGGCGATGCCGTAGGTGACCTGGTTGAGGATCACCGACTGCGGACCGTCGGCCACTGCCGACTCGATTTCCACGCCGCGGTTGATCGGGCCCGGATGCATCACCAGGGCATCCGGCTTGGCCAGCTTGAGGCGTTGCTCGGTCAGGCCGTAGAGCTTGTAGAACTCACCTTCGCTGGGCAGCAGGCCGCCCTGCATGCGCTCGCGCTGCAGGCGCAGCATGATCACCACGTCGACGTCCTTGAGGCCTTCGCTCAGATTGTGGTGCACGCTGACACCGTACTGCTCGATGCCGATCGGCAGCAGGGTCTTCGGTCCGATCACGCGGATGTCCGGGCAGCCCAGTGTCTTCAAGGCCAGCATGTTCGAGCGCGCCACCCGCGAATGCAGGATATCGCCGACGATCGCCACCGATAGATTCTCGAAGCTGCCCTTGTGCCGGCGGATGGTCAGCATGTCGAGCATGCCCTGGGTCGGGTGCGCGTGGCGGCCGTCGCCGCCATTGATGATCGCCAGGTCCGGGCACACGTGCTCGGCGATGAAGTGCGCGGCGCCGGAGTCGGCATGGCGCACGACGAAGATGTCGGCGGCCATGGCTTCGAGGTTGCGCAGGGTGTCGAACAGGGTCTCGCCCTTGCTGGTCGAGCTGGTCGACACGTTGAGGCTGATCACGTCGGCCGACAGGCGCTGGGCGGCCAGCTCGAAAGTGGTGCGGGTGCGCGTGGAGTTCTCGAAGAACACGTTGCACACGGTCTTGCCGCGCAGCAGCGGGACCTTCTTCACCGCACGGGCGCCGACTTCGAGGAAGGAGTCGGCGGTGTCGAGGATTTCCGTGAGCAGCTCGCGGGGCAGGCCGTCGAGCGAGAGGAAGTGGCGCAGCTGGCCCTGGTCGTTGAGCTGCAGCGAGCGCTTGGCGTCGATGGGCATGGGGTATTCCTAGGCGGAAAGGCTTTGCAGCTCGAGGGTGAGCGGCGCGGGGCCGGACAATTTTACCCGTTGCTCGGGGGCCAGGGCGAGGGTGGCGCCGAGCACGTCGGCGTGGATCGGCAGCTCGCGGGCATCCAGGTCGAGCAGGCTGACTAGGGTCACGCTGGCCGGGCGGCCGTAGTCGAACAGCTCGTTGAGGGCGGCGCGGATGGTGCGCCCGCTCATCAGCACGTCGTCGACCAGCACCAGGTGCTGATCCTCGATCTCGAACGGCAGTTGCGAGGGTTTGACCTGCGGGTGCAGGCCGCTGCGGGTGAAGTCGTCGCGGTAGAAGGACACGTCCAGGGTGCCCAGCGGTTGCTCCAGGCCCAGCTCGCGCAGCAGGGCCTCGGCAACCCACACGCCGCCGGTGCGGATGCCGATGAAGTGGGCCTGGGCCACGCCGCGGCGCGCCAGCAGCGCCTTGAGGTCGGCGGCCATGCGTGGCAGCAGCTGTTGGGGATCGGGCAGGTTCATCGGCAGTCCTCGCAATCGTTCCTAAAGGTTCTGTTCCAGCCAGCCTTCCAGCAGCAGGGCGGCGGCCAGGGCGTCCACCGGGCGCTCGCGATAGCCACCGCGCTGGCCCTGGGCCAGGCGCTGGCCCTTGGCCTCGAAGGTGGTCAGGCGCTCGTCGTGGGTGTGCACCGGCAGGTTGAAGCGGCCGTTGAGGCGGCGGGCGAACTTCTCGGCACGCTCGCTCATCTCGCTCTTGGTGCCGTCCATGTTCAGCGGCAGGCCGACGACGATGGCGTCCGGCTGCCACTCCTTGATCAGCGCCTCGACCTTCTGCCAGTCCGGTACGCCGTTCTGCGCCTTGAGTACGCACAGCTCGCGGGCCTGGCCGGTGATGGCCTGGCCGACGGCGACGCCGATCTGCTTGGTGCCGTAGTCGAAGCCCAGCAGCAGGCGTGGCGTGGCGCTCATGCGTGGCCGGCCTGGGCGGTGAGCAGGCTGAGGTTGATGCCCAGGCGCGCGGCGGCGGCGGACAGGCGCTGGTCGAAAGGGGTGTCGAAGAGAATGCTGGCGTCGGCCGGGCAGGTCAGCCAGGCGTTCTCGGCCAGTTCGGTCTCCAGCTGGCCGGCTTCCCAACCGGCGTAGCCGAGGGTGATCAGGTGTCTGGCCGGGCCATTGCCGTCGGCGATGGCAAATAGCGCGTCCTGCGAGGTGGACAGGGCCAGTTCGCCCAGCTCCAGGGTGGCCTGGAAGCTGTGTCCGGCTGGGTGCAGGACGAAGCCGCGGTCGGTCTGCACCGGGCCGCCGGCGAAGATCGGCAGGCTCTGGCACAGGACGGGTGGTGGCTCGTCCGGGCGCAGCTGCTCCAGTACATCGGCCAGGTTGAGGCCGTTGGGGCGGTTGATCACCAGGCCCATGGCGCCCTGTTCGTTGTGCTCCACCAGGTAGGTGACGGTCTGCGCGAAGTTCGGATCGGCCATGTGCGGCATGGCGATCAGGAAGTGATGCTTGAGGTAGCTGGGAGCGGTCTTCATGGTCGCTAGTTTCGACCCTGACGGCGCCGGCTTCAAGCGTGCGATGCCCGCACTAGTTGCTGGACAGGCGGTCGCCGCGCTCGAAGCGCCAGGTGCGGATGATTTCCAGGCGGTCGATATCCGCCAGGTCGCCGGTGAAGGGGGCGAAGGGCGCGGCCAGGCGCACGATGCGCAGGGCAGCCTGGTCCAGCACCGGCTGGCCGGAGGATTCGAGGACCTGCACCTCGTACAGGGTGCCGTCGCGGTTGATCGACACCAGCATGCGCAGGCTGCCGTAGATGCGCTGGCGACGGGCTTCCTCGGGGTAGTTGAGGTTGCCGACCCGCTCGACCTTCTTGCGCCACTCGTCCTTGTACCAGGCACCCTTGTCGCGCATGGTCGAGGCGGCGTTGAGGCGGTGGATCTTCGGGCGCTTGGCGTAGAGCTGCTGCTCCTGCGCCAGCTGCGCCTCCAGGCTGGCGATCTCGGCGGACAGCTGGGTGCTGTCGAAGATCGGTGCCTGGCGGGCGTCAGGCTCAGGCTTCTGCTCCTTCTGCTTGGCCGCGGTCTTCTGCGGCTGCGGCTTGCTGGTGCTCAGTGCGGTCTTGCGCGGCGCTTCCTGGTGGCGGCTGGGCGGTGGCGCGGCGTCCGGGGTGACCTTGTTCACCTTGCTGTCCTGGAAGGGCGCCTGCTCGGTGGTCTTGGGCGCCGCCTTGTGCTCCAGGGTGCCGCTGCCCTGCTGGTTGTCCTGGGCGAGGAAATCGGCCTGCTTGGGCTTGTCCTCGCTCTTGAAGGTGGACAGGGTGATTTCCAGGGTCTTGCTGATCTCGCCGGGCTTGGCCAGGGTGAAGCTGACGCCGAGGATCAGCGCCAGGTGCAGCAGGGTGGCGACGAACAGGGTGAAGCCCAGGCGGTCCGCGGGGCGGACGCCTGCGCTGGTCAGTTCGGGCGGGGGTGTGATGGCTGCGTTCATCGGGCCTGGGTGGAAAGCGGATTGCCGCGCAGTCTGCCGGCTAGGGCCCGGCGCCTGCAAGCCGCAAGCGCCAAGCTGCCACCTGGATCAAGCTTTGCGCGCGGCCAGCTTGCCCTCGATGGCGTCCATCAGGCGCTCGCCGATGCGGGTGTCGAAGGCCTTGTCGATCTCGCGGATGCAGGTCGGGCTGGTCACGTTGATCTCGGTGAGGTGCTCGCCGATCACGTCCAGGCCGACGAACAGTAGGCCTTTCTCGCGCAGCACCGGGCCGACCTGGGCGGCGATCCAGCGGTCGCGTTCGGTCAGCGGGCGTGCTTCGCCGCGGCCGCCGGCGGCCAGGTTGCCGCGCGTCTCGCCCTGCGCCGGGATGCGCGCCAGGCAGTAGGGCACCGGTTCGCCGTCGATCATCAGGATGCGCTTGTCGCCGTCCTTGATCGCCGGCAGGTAGCCTTGCGCCATGCACTGCTGGGTGCCGTGGGCGGTGAGGGTCTCGAGAATCACCGAGAGGTTGGGGTCGCCGGCGCGGTGGCGGAAGATCGAGGAGCCGCCCATGCCGTCCAGGGGTTTGAGAATGATGTCACGCTGCGCCTCGGCGAACTCGCGCAGAATGTCCGGCCTGCGGCTGACCAGGGTCGGCGGCATGCAGTGGGGGAACTGGGTGGCGAACAGCTTCTCGTTGCAGTCGCGCAGGCTCTGCGGGCGGTTGACCACCAGCACGCCGTCGCGTTCGGCCTGCTCCAGCAGGTAGGTGGAGTAGACGAACTCGTTGTCGAAGGGCGGATCCTTGCGCATCAGGATCACGTCCAGTTCGGCCAGCGGGGCGTCCTGTTCCTCGCCCAGCACGAACCAGCGCTGCGGGTCGTTGAATACCTGCAGCGGGGCCATGCGGGCGCGGGCCTGGCCGGCATTGCTGTAGAGGTCGCGCTGCTCCATGTAGAACAGCGACCAGCCGCGGGCCTGGGCAGCCAGCAGCATGGCCAGCGAGCTGTCCTTCTTGAAGTTGATCTGGGCGATGGGATCCATGACGATCCCCAGGCGAATGCTCATGGGGTGAAACCTGCTTCAAAAGTGGTCGATCTGGGGCGCAAGGTTGGGCCTGCAGCCCCTGTCGGTCAAGAAAATCCCCGAGTATTAGGGGCTTATAGATTGGATCAGGAGAGTGTGCTAAAAAGTCCGGACGACTGGGGCGCAGCCCGTCAGAGTTAGGGCCTCGGCCACACTCTGCTGTATAAGATAAAACAATGACTCACCGAGGCGATGGTAGGGCAGACATGGAACAGCATTCCGAGGGTTTGAAGGTCATGGTGATCGACGATTCGAAGACGATTCGTCGCACCGCCGAGACTCTGCTGAAGAAGGTGGGCTGCGAAGTCATTACCGCGGTGGATGGGTTCGATGCGCTGGCCAAGATCGCCGACACGCATCCGAGCATCATCTTCGTCGACATCATGATGCCGCGTCTCGATGGTTATCAGACCTGCGCCCTGATCAAAAATAACAGTGCTTTCAAATCCACCCCGGTGATCATGCTGTCCTCCAAGGATGGCCTGTTCGACAAGGCCAAGGGGCGCATCGTCGGGTCCGACCAGTACCTGACCAAGCCCTTCAGCAAGGAAGAGCTGCTCGGCGCCATCAAGGCGCATGTGCCCGAATTCGTCCCGGTGGAGCAAGCCTCCTGATAGCCGGCTGCAAGCCGGCGATGCCTATTCCGAATGGGGAACTTCATGGCTCGTATTCTGATTGTTGATGACTCGCCGACCGAGATGTACAAGCTGACCGCCATGCTCGAGAAGCATGGCCATCAGGTGCTCAAGGCGGAAAACGGTGCCGACGGCGTGGCCCTGGCGCGCCAGGAAAAGCCCGATGCGGTGCTGATGGATATCGTCATGCCCGGCCTCAACGGCTTCCAGGCGACCCGTCAGCTGACCAAGGACGCCGAAACCAGTCACATCCCGGTGATCATCGTCACCACCAAGGACCAGGAGACCGACAAGGTCTGGGGCAAGCGCCAGGGCGCGCGTGACTACCTGACCAAGCCGGTTGACGAAGACACGCTGATGAAGACCCTGAATGCGGTGCTGGCCGGCTGATGCCGGGCCAGTCCGTAGCCTCCTGATATAAGAAGAAAAGGCCAAGGCCGGCATGTCGGACGCGCAATCCCCCTTCCAGCTCCTCGTCACCCTCGACCAGCGTTGTCGCACCCTGGCCGCCGGCTTGCCGTCGCAGCAGCAGGCGGTGCAGACCTGGAGCGGCATCGGCTTTCGCATGGGCGAGCGCTACTTCGTGGCTCCAATGGGCGAGGTCGGCGAGGTTCTGCACGAGCCGCGGCATACCCTGCTGCCGGGCGTGAAGAGCTGGGTCAAGGGCGTGGCCAACGTGCGTGGCCGCCTGTTGCCGGTGATGGATCTGTGCGGCTTCTTCGGCAGCGAGTTGTCGCCTCTGCGCAAGCAACGGCGAGTGCTGGTGGTGGATCATAACGAAGTGTTCGCCGGCCTCACGGTCGACGAAGTGTTCGGCATGCAGCACTTCCCGGTGGATACCTTCTCCGAGCAGCTGCCGCCCCTCGAGGCGGCGATTGCGCCCTTCATCCACGGGGTGTTCCAGCGCGAGCGACCCTGGCTGGTGTTCAGCCCGCACGGGCTGGCACAGCACCAGGGCTTTCTCGACGTGGCGATATAAGATTTTCGGTTGGGTCGGCACTTGCCGGCCTTTTGGCGTTACATGGAAACCGTAGTGCGGTCGGTCCAGGCGGGGGCCAAATAATGAAAAAACTAGATGCAGGCAATCTCTTGGCAGGTGTGCGCAGCAACACGCTGATCGCCGGACTCTTCGTGGTCCTGATCATTTCCATCGTGTTGTTGTTCGCCAACTTCGCCTACCTCAACACCCAGTCCAGCTACGACAAGGAATACATCAGTCACGCGGGTGAGCTGCGCGTGCTGTCCCAGCGTATCGCCAAGAACGCCACGGAAGCGGCGACCGGCAAGGCCGAGGCCTTCCCGCTGCTCAAGGAAGCGCGGCGCGACTTCGACGAGCGCTGGGGCTTCCTGACGGCCGGCAACGAGGCCAGCGGCCTGCCGGCCGCGCCCGAGTCGGTCAAGGCGCAGATGGACGAGGTGCAGAAGGACTGGGACGTGCTGCGGCAGAACGCCGACGCCATCCTGCAGAGCGAGCAGACCGTACTGTCGCTGCACCAGGTGGCCGCGACCCTCGCCGAAACCATTCCGCAGCTGCAGGTCGAGTACGAAGAGGTGGTCGACATCCTGCTGCAGTCCGGCGCTCCGGCCGCCCAGGTGTCGGTGGCCCAGCGCCAGTCGCTGCTCGCCGAACGTATCCTTGGCTCGGTGAACAAGGTGCTGGCCGGTGACGAGGACTCGGTGCAGGCCGCTGACATGTTCGGCCGCGACGCCAGCCTGTTCGGCCGCGTGCTCAAAGCGATGATCGAAGGCAACGCCGCCATGGAGATCTCCGCGGTGACCGACGAGGATGCCCTGGAGCGCCTGGCCGAGATTTCCGAGCTGTTCCAGTTCGTGTCCGGCTCGGTGGACGAGATCCTCGAGACCTCTCCGGAACTGTTCCAGGTCCGTGAATCCGCCAACTCCATCTTCACCGGCTCGCAGACCCTGCTGGACAAGACCTCGGCGCTGGCCGTGGAGTTCGAGGACCTGGCCGACGGTCGTTACTTCAACACCCTGGCCGGTTACGTGCTGGGTGCCCTGGCCCTGGCCTCGATCATCCTCATCGGCCTGGTGATGGTGCGCGAGACCAACCGCCGACTGGCCTCCACTGCGGAGAAGAACGAACGTAACCAGGCGGCGATTCTGCGACTGCTCGACGAAATCGCCGACCTCGCCGACGGTGACCTGACCGTGGCCGCGACCGTGACCGAGGACTTCACCGGTGCGATCGCCGACTCCATCAACTACTCCATCGACCAGCTGCGCGACCTGGTAGCGACCATCAACCAGACCGCCGTGCAGGTGGCCGCTGCCGCCCAGGAAACCCAGGCCACGGCGATGCACCTGGCCGAGGCTTCCGAGCACCAGGCCCAGGAAATCGCCGGCGCTTCCGCGGCGATCAACGAAATGGCCGTGTCGATTGACCAGGTATCGGCGAACGCCGCGGAATCCTCCGCGGTAGCGGAACGTTCCGTAGCCATCGCCAACAAGGGTAACGAGGTGGTGCACAACACCATCACCGGCATGGACAACATCCGTGAGCAGATCCAGGACACCTCGAAGCGGATCAAGCGCCTCGGTGAATCGTCCCAGGAGATCGGTGACATCGTTAGCCTGATTAACGACATTGCCGACCAGACCAACATCCTCGCCCTGAACGCTGCGATCCAGGCATCCATGGCCGGTGACGCCGGTCGCGGCTTCGCCGTGGTAGCGGACGAGGTACAGCGCCTCGCGGAACGTTCCTCCGCGGCGACCAAGCAGATCGAGGCCCTGGTCAAGACCATTCAGACCGACACCAACGAAGCGGTGATCTCCATGGAGCAGACCACTTCCGAAGTGGTGCGCGGTGCCCGCCTGGCGCAGGACGCCGGTGTGGCCCTGGAAGAGATCGAGAAGGTATCCAAGACCCTCGCGGCCCTGATCCAGAACATCTCCAACGCCGCCCGTCAGCAGGCTTCGTCCGCTGGCCACATCTCCAACACCATGAACGTGATTCAGGAGATCACCTCGCAGACCTCCGCCGGTACCACCGCGACCGCCAAGAGCATCGGTAACCTGGCCAAGATGGCCAGCGAGATGCGCCGTTCGGTGTCCGGCTTCACCCTGCCGGAAGGCCAGGCCTGATCGAGGGAGGCGCGGCGGCCTGAGAGGGTCGCCGCCCGGGGCATTCGGCCATGAGCGAGGGGCACGGCATGCAGCCAAGTGGCGTCTGGGCCTTGAAACCCCTGGCCGATATGTCGCAGACGGAATTCCGCGACTGGCAGGCCCTGCTGGAAGAGCGCACCGGCGTGGTGATCAACGAGCAACGCCGTGCCTTCCTGCAGACCAACCTGAGTGCGCGCATGCGCGAGCTGGAGGTGGCCGACTACGCCAGCTACTTCCGCATGGTCACCGATGGGCCGCGTGGCGCGGTGGAGTGGTCGACCCTGCTGGACCGCCTGACCGTGCAGGAGACCCGCTTCTTCCGCCATCGCCCGTCCTTCGATGTGCTGGAGAGCTACCTGCGCGGGCGCCTGGTCACGGACGCGCAACAACTGCCCCTGGCCCTGTGGAGCGTCGGTTGCTCCAGTGGCGAGGAGCCTTACTCGATGGCGATCTGCGCCGCCGAGGTGCTGCGCGAGCTGGCTAGCGAGCGGCAGTTCGGCGTGACCGGCACCGACATCAGCCTGAACGTGTTGAACAAGGCGCGCGAGGCGACATATGGCGCGCGCAAGCTGGAACAGATGGACAGCGACCTGTGCGAGCGCTACTTCCTCGCCCAGGGCGATGGTCGTTACAAGGTGGTGCCGGACCTGGCGGCGCGTGTCTGCGTCGCCCGGTTGAATGTGCTGGAACTGGCCAAGGCGCCACAGTCCGGCATGGACGTAATTTTTTGCCAGAACCTGCTGATCTATTTCCGTCGCTGGCGTCGCCGCGAGATCCTCAACCGCCTGGCCGAGCGCCTGGCGCCCGGGGGGCTGCTGGTGGTGGGGGTGGGGGAAGTGGTCGGTTGGCAGCATCCGGACCTGGAGCCGGTGGCTGACGAGCGGGTCCTGGCATTTACCCGCAAGGGCTAAGACAAGAATATGACTGGAGTCGGTATGGGTGATCGGCACGACTATGTCGCCCTGGAGTGGGTCAAAGGCGAGATCGCGGAAACCCTGAAGCAGGCCCGCCAGGCCCTGGAGGCGTTCGTCGAGAACCCCCAGGACGCTACGCGCATGCGTTTCTGCCAGACCTACGTGCACCAGGTCCACGGCACCCTGCAGATGGTCGAGTTCTACGGCGCGGCCCTGCTCGCCGAGGAAATGGAGCAGCTGACCCAGGCCCTGCTGGAGGGGCGCGTCGGTAACCAGGGCGAAGCCCTGGAAGTGCTGATGCAGGCCATCCTGCAGCTGCCGGCCTACCTCGAGCGCATCCAGAGCGCCCGCCGCGACCTGCCGATGGTGGTGCTGCCGCTGCTCAACGACCTGCGCGCCGCCCGTGGCGAGAACCTGCTGTCGGAAACCAGCCTGTTTTCCCCGGACCTGTCCGGCCGCCTGCCGGCGCTGTCCCTGGATTCCCTGGAGAAACTGCGCACCGCCGAACTGCCGGTGCTGCTGCGCAAGCTGCGGCAGATGCTGCAGATGGCCCTGGTGGGGGTGATCCGCAACCAGGACCTGGCCACCAACCTTGGCTACATGGCGCGCGTCTTCGCCCGCCTGGAGACCCTGTGCAAGGAGGCGCCGCTCGGCCCGCTGTGGCAGATCGCCTCCGGCATGGTCGAAGGCCTGGCCAATGGCAGCGTGGTCAACAGCACCTCGGTGCGCACCCTGCTGCGCCAGGTGGACAAGGAGCTCAAGCGCCTGGTCGAGCAGGGCGCCGACGGCATCAACCAGGCCGCCCCGGACGAGCTGACCAAGAACCTGCTGTTCTACGTGGCCAAGGCGCCGGCGCAGTCGCCGCGTCTGCGTGCCCTCAAGGATCAGTACCGCCTCGACGATGCCCTGCCCGACAGCGAGGTGGTCGACGAGGAGCGCGCCCGCCTGGCCGGCCCGGACCGCGACGCCATGCGTTCGGTGGTCGGCGCCCTGTGCGAGGAGCTGGTGCGGGTCAAGGACAGCCTCGACCTGTTCGTGCGCAGCGACCGCCAGCAGGTCGCCGAGCTGGATGCCCTGCTGGCCCCGCTCAAGCAGATCGCCGACACCCTGGCGGTGCTCGGCTTCGGCCAGCCGCGCAAGGTCATTCTCGACCAGATCGACGTGGTCCACGCCCTGTCCCTCGGCCAGCGCGAGCCGAACGACGCGGTGCTGATGGATGTGGCCGGCGCGCTGCTGTATGTCGAGGCCACCCTGGCCGGCATGGTCGGCCCCGGCGACGATGCGCAGAACGAACAGAGCCACCTGCCCACCACCGACGTGGCACAGATCCACCAGCTGGTGATCAAGGAAGCGCGTACCGGCCTGGAGCAGGCCAAGGACGCGATCATCGAGTTCATCGCCTCGCAGTGGAACCACGAGCACCTGGCCCGCGTGCCGGAGCTGCTGACCCAGGTCCGTGGCGGCCTGGCGATGATCCCGCTGCCCCGCGCCGCCGCCCTGCTGCAGGCCTGCACCCGCTACATCGAAGAGCAGCTGCTGGTGCGCAAGGCCGTGCCCAACTGGCAGAACCTCGACACCCTGGCCGACGCCATCACCAGCGTCGAGTACTACCTGGAGCGCCTGGCCGAAGACCACGCGAGCCAGGGCGACCTGATCCTCGACGTCGCCGAGGAGAGCCTGGAGAGCCTGGGCTACCCGCTCAAGGAAAAGCCCTCGATCCTCGACCGCATCGAGCCGCGCGAGGAGGCGCCGGCGCCGCTGGCCGACCCGCTGCAGGACATCGAGGTGCTGGCCGCCGAGGAAGTGGCTTTCGCGCCGCCGGCCGAGGAGCTGTCGCTGGAGCTGGAGGAGCTGCCGGCCCTGTCCCTCGACGAGCCGAGCGAGGAGCCGAGTGCCGAATTCGCCGAGCTGCCGGTCGATGCCGGCGAGCTGCTGGTGTCGGACGACAACTGGAGCCTGGGCGAGGCCGTCCAGGAGGATGCCAACGGCATCGACCTGAGCCTGGATGCACCGCTCGAGCTGGACGACCTGCAGCCGCTCGAGCAGGCGCCGAGCCTGGAGACCGAAGCGGCCGAGTTCCTGGTCGACGAGGAGCTGCCGAGTCTGGGCGAGGAGCCGGCCGAAGAGCTGAGCCTCGAGAGCACCCCGACCAACTGGGACGAGCTGGAGATCGCCGATCTCGAGCTGCCGGAAGTCGAGCTGCCGAGTGCCCCGGTCGAGCCTGAACCGGCCGTTGCGGCGGTCGAGAAGCCGCTGACCATGGCCGAGGTGATGGCCGCCCCGGTGCAGGCGATCAACCCGCCGGCCCAGGACGTGCCGCCGACCCTGCTGCCGCCGCCGGCCGACGAAGAGCCGGTGGACGAGGACCTGCTCGAGGTGTTCATCGAGGAGGCCGGCGAGGTCCTCGAGACCATCAACCAATACCTGCCGCAGTGGCGCGCCAACACCGACGACAAGGACGCCCTGACCGAAGTGCGGCGCGCCTTCCACACCCTCAAGGGCAGCGGGCGCATGGTGCGCGCGCTGATCATCGGCGAGCTGGCCTGGTCCATCGAGAACATGCTCAACCGCGTGCTGGATCGCAGCATCCAGCCCGATGCGCCGGTGCAGCAGGTGGTCGCCGACGTGGTGGCGCTGATGCCGGCGCTGGTCGACGAGTTCGCCGCCAAGGCCCAGCGCCAGCGCGACGACGTCGACCGCCTGGCCGCCACCGCGCATGCCCTGGCCCGTGGTCAAGTGCCCAGCTTCGCCGCCGCGCCGGTCGTCGCCGAAACTCCGAGCGAAACGCCCGCGCAGGAGCCGCCGGCCCCTTTGGCGGCCGGCAGTGACGAGGAAGTCCTCGACCCGTTGCTGCTGGAAATCTTCCGCAACGAGGCCGAAACCCATCTGGACACCCTGGTTGGCTTCCTCGCCGACTGCGCCCAGGAGCTGCCGCAGCCGGTGACCGACGACCTGCAGCGTGCCCTGCATACCCTCAAGGGCAGCGCGCACATGGCCGGCATCCTGCCGATCGCCGAGATCGCCACGCCGCTGGAGAAGCTGGTCAAGGAGTTCAAGACCAATCTGATCGACATGGACCTGGCCGAGGCCGAGCTGCTGCGCGATGCCGAGCAGCTGTTCCGCGCCGGCCTGGAGCAGCTGGAGAGCCAGCCGCTGGCCGCCATCCCGGGTGCCGCCGAGTTCCTCGAGCGGGTGCACAAGCTGCACCAGGATCGCCTGGAGAGCGTCGAGAGCGCGCGCCACGAGGAGCAGGACCATCGCGACCCGCAGCTGATCTCGATCTTCCTCGCCGAAGGCATGGATATCCTGCTGGACGCCGAAGACCTGCTGCGCAAGTGGCGCGAGCACCCCAGCGAGCAGCAGGAGCTGTCGGCCCTGCTGGAGGAGCTGACCACCCTCGGCCGTGGCGCCGAGATGGCCGAGCTGCCGCAGATCGACGAACTGTGCCAGGCCCTGCTGGCCCTGTACCAGGCGGCCCAAGACGGTCGCCTGGCGGTCAGCGAGACCTTCTTCAACGAGGCCGAGGCGGCCCATGAGGCGCTGATCGGCCAGATGGACCAGGTCGCCGCGGCCCTGCAGGTCAGCCCGCAGCCCGAGCGCGTCGCCGCTCTGCACCGCTTGCTGGAGCAGGCCCTCGATCCGGCCGCCCTGGCCCTGCTGGAAGGCGATGCCACGCCCGGCCTGGAAGTGGTCGAGCTGGATGAGCTGCCGGTCGAAGAGCCCGTTGCAGCGCTGGTGGAACCTCCCGCCGAACCGGTCGCCCCGCTGATCGAGGAGCCGCTGGCGGCCAGCATGCCGGAGAACCTCGACGCCGAGATGGTGGAGATCTTCCTGGAAGAGGCCGTCGATATCCTCGACAGCGCCGGCCAGGCCCTCGACCGCTGGCTGGGCGACCCGGACAACACCCTGGCGCTGTCCTCCCTGCAGCGCGACCTGCACACCCTCAAGGGCGGCGCGCGCATGGCCGAGATTCGTGCCATCGGCGACCTGGCCCACGAACTGGAGTCCCTCTACGAGGGCCTGGTGGATCGGCGTTTCAGCCATTCGCCGGCGCTGGCTGCGCTGCTGCAACAGAGCCACGACCGCCTGGCCGTGGTGCTCGAACAATTGCAGCGCAACCAGCCGCTGCTCGACTCTTCGACCCTGATCGAGGCCATCCGTAACTTTCGCCAGGGCGGCACGCTAGTCGCCTCGGCCAGCCAGGATGGGCACGCTGGCGCTGCCGAGACGGAGCCGCTGCCGCTGGCGCAACTGGACGAGCCCTCGACGGAAATCGACCTGGGCGAACTGGTCGAGGTCGACTTCATTGCCCCGCAGCTGGACGAGCTGCCCGAGCTGCACATCGAGACCGCCGAGCTGCCCGCCGAGGCGCTGCCGGATGCACTGCCGGCGCTGAGTCCGGAACAGTGGCACCTCGACGAAACCCTGCCGGCGCTGGGCGCCGAGCCTTTGGCTTCCGAGGTGGAGGCCGCTGCCACGGCAGAGCCGCAGCTCCGCGAGTCGGCGGAGATGGATCTGGGCGAACTGGCCGGGGTCGACTTCGTCGCGCCACAACCGGACGAACTGCCGGAGCTGCAGATCGAACAAACCGCCCGTGTCGAAGAAGAGCTGCCGGCAGAGCTGCCGGCGCTGAGCCCAGACGAGTGGCACCTGGACGACGCGCTGCCGGCCCTGGGGGCCGAAGACCTGCCGCCGGTTGCCGAAGACCTGTCCGCACCCGAAGCTGCCGAGCCCGAGCCCGAGCCCGAGCCCGAGCCCGAGCCCGAGCCCGTGGCTCCTGCGACCGTGGCTGCCGCGCCGGCCCCGGCGGTCGATCGCGATCCCGAACTGGTGGAGATCTTCCTCGAGGAAGGCTTCGACATCATGGACAGCGCCTCGGCAGCCCTGCAGCGCTGGATGGGCGATGTCGACAACACCCTCGAGGTCGAGTCGCTGCAGCGCGACCTGCACACCCTCAAGGGCGGTGCGCGCATGGCCGAGATCCGCGAGATCGGCGACCTGGCCCACGAGCTGGAATTCCTCTACGAAGGCGTCGGCGATGGCCGCCTGAAGGCCAATGCCGACCTGTTCGGCGTACTGCAGGCCTGCCACGACCGCCTCTCCGAGATGCTCGACGCCGTGCGCGGCAACCGTGCCATTCCCGATGGCCTGGCGCTGATAGAGACCATCAAGCGCCTGCGTGCCAATCCGGATGCCCAGCTCAGCGTGCCGACCAGCGTGCACCTGCAGCCGGCCCGCGAGGAGCCCGAGGCGGATGGCGACAACGACGAGATCCTCGATATCTTCCTCGAGGAGGGCGATGACCTGCTGGAGGCCATGGAGGCCGCCGTCGGCCGCTGGGAGGCCAACCGCGAGGACGGCTCCGCCATCGACGAGCTGCTGCGCATCCTGCACACCCTCAAGGGTGGTGCGCGGCTGGCCGGGCAGAAGCGCCTGGGCGACCTCAGCCACGACCTCGAGCAGCACCTGACCGAGGCCCAGCAGCAGGGCGCACCCTGGCCCGACAGCCTGTTCCTCGACGTGCAGTCCGGTTTCGAGGGCCTGCAGAAGGAGCTCGACCAACTGCGCAAGCGCCTGGACGACAGCCATGTGGCCGAGGCCCAGGCTGCCCCGCAGGCCGAGCCGCAGCCGACTGAGCCGACTCCGCCGCCGGTGACCCTGACCACCCCGCTGGTCGCCGCCAGCAGCCAGCCGCAGGCGGCTCAGCAGGTCAAGGTACTGCCCTTCGTCCAGCGTGCCGCCGAGGCCGCCGCCCGCGCCGCCGCCCAGCGCGCGCCGCAGGAGCTGGTCAAGGTGCCGGCCGAGCTGCTCGAAGGCCTGGTCAACCTGGCCGGTGAGACCTCGATCTTCCGCGGCCGCGTCGAGCAGCAGGTGAGCGACGTCGGCTTCACCCTCGGCGAGATGGAAGCCACCATCGAGCGGGTACGCGACCAGCTGCGCCGCCTCGACACCGAGACCCAGGCGCAGATCCTCAGCCGCTACCAGGCCGAGGCCGAGCGTGCCGGCTACGAGGACTTCGACCCGCTGGAGATGGACCGCCACTCGCAGCTGCAGCAGCTGTCGCGGGCGCTGTTCGAGTCCGCCTCCGACCTGCTCGACCTCAAGGAGACCCTGGCGGCGAAGAACCGCGACGCCGAGACCCTGCTGCTGCAGCAGGCGCGGGTCAACACCGAGCTGCAGGAAGGCCTGATGCGCACCCGCATGGTGCCGTTCGATCGCCTGGTGCCGCGCCTGCGCCGCATCGTCCGCCAGGTGGCGGCCGAGCTGGGCAAGCAGGTCGAGTTCCACGTCGGCAACGCCGAAGGCGAGATGGACCGCACCGTGCTGGAGCGCATCGTCGCGCCCCTGGAACACATGCTGCGCAACGCCGTCGACCACGGCATCGAGCCGGCCGACAAGCGTCGTGCCGCCGGCAAGTCCGAGGTCGGCAATATCCGCCTGACCCTGGGCCGTGAGGGCGGTGACATCCTCCTGACCCTGGCCGACGACGGCGGCGGCATCCGCCTCGACGCGGTCAAGCGCAAGGCCATCGAGCGCGGCCTGATGGACGAGGGCAGCGACCTGTCGGATCACGAGATCCTGCAGTTCATCCTCGAGGCCGGCTTCTCCACCGCCGAGAAGGTCACGCAGATCTCCGGGCGCGGCGTCGGCATGGACGTGGTGCACTCCGAGGTGAAGCAGCTCGGCGGCTCCATGAGCATCGAGTCGACGGTCGGCGAGGGCACCCGCTTCCTGATCCGCCTGCCGTTCACCGTGTCGGTCAACCGCGCGCTGATGGTGCACTCCGGCGAGGACTTCTATGCCATCCCGCTGAACACCATCGAGGGTATCGTGCGGGTCTCGCCGTACGAGCTGGAGGCCTACTACGGTCCGGACGCGCCGCGCTTCGAGTACGCCGGCCAGGCCTACGAGCTGAAGTACCTCGGCGACCTGCTGAACAACGGCCAGCAGCCCAAGCTGGTGGGCCAGAGCCTGCCGCTGCCGGTGATCCTGGTGCGTTCCAAGGAGCACGCCGTGGCGGTGCAGGTCGATGGCCTGGCCGGCTCGCGCGAGATCGTGGTGAAGAGCCTCGGCCCGCAGTTCGCCGGCGTGCATGGCATCTCCGGCGCGACCATCCTCGGTGACGGCCGCGTGGTGGTGATTCTCGACCTGCTGGCGACCATCCGCGTGCGCCATGCCCACCTGCTCGGCCAGGCCCAGGCCCCGCGCCTGGCCAGCCAGGCGGCGGTGACGGCGATCGAGAGCGAAGCCGCGCGGCCGACCCTGGTCATGGTGGTGGACGACTCGGTCACCGTGCGCAAGGTCACCAGCCGCCTGCTGGAGCGCAACGGCATGAACGTGCTGACCGCCAAGGACGGGGTCGATGCCATCGCCCAGCTGCAGGAGCACAAGCCGGACATCATGCTGCTGGACATCGAGATGCCGCGCATGGACGGCTTCGAGGTGGCCACCCTGGTGCGCCACGACGAGCGCCTCAAGGACCTGCCGATCATCATGATCACCTCGCGCACCGGCGAGAAGCACCGCGAGCGGGCCATGGCCATCGGTGTCAACGAATACCTGGGCAAGCCGTACCAGGAGTCGGACCTGCTCGACAACATCCTGAAACTGGTCAAGGACAAGGCCAATGGCTGACAGAACTGCTGCTCGTATTGCGGTCATCGCCGACACCTCGCTGCAACGCCACGTGCTGCAGCAGGCGCTGGCTGGCAGTGGCTACCAGGTGGTGCTCAACAGCGATCCGGCGCGCCTCGACGAGGAGGCGCTGGCCGGCTGCGAGACCGACCTGTGGCTGGTGGACCTGGCCCAGTCGGAAGACTCGCCGCTGGTCGACAGCCTGCTGGAGAAGGCCAGCGCCCCCGTGCTGTTCGGCGAGGGCCATGCCCCGGAGCGGCATTCGGAAAACTACCCGCGCTGGGAACGGCGCCTGTTCGGCAAGCTCAAGCGCCTGGTGGGCGACCCCGCCCAGGCTGTCGGCCCGAGCCTGGAGGCCCTGCTGGCCGAGGCGCAGCGCCCCGGTCGCGTGGAGCTGCCGGCGGCACTGGCCGATACGCCCCTGGTGGCCGGCGAGCCGGCCAGGCAGGTGTGGCTGCTGGCCGCCTCCCTCGGTGGCCCGGCGGCGGTCAAGGAATTCCTCGACGCACTGCCCGGCGGCCTGCCGATCGGCTTCGTCTACGCCCAGCACATCGATGCCGCCTTCGAGGCGGCGCTGCCGCAGGCCGTCGGCCGGCATAGCCAGTGGCACGTCAATGCGGCGCGCCATGGCGACGCGGTACGCTGCGGCGAGGTGGTGGTGGCACCGATCGCTCACGAGCTGGGCTTCAGCGAAGACGGTGTGATGCAGCTGGCCGAGCGCGGCTGGCCTGAGCCCTACAGTCCGTCCATCGACCAGATGATGCTCAACCTGGCCCAGCAGTTCGGCGCCCACTGCGGGGTGATCGCCTTCAGCGGCATGGGCAGCGACGGCAGTGCCGCCGCCGCCTACGTGCGCCGCCAGGGCGGCCTGATCTGGACGCAGAAGGCCGACAGCTGTGCCTGCCCGAGCATGCCCGACAGCCTGCGCGAGGGCGGCTACAGCAGCCTCAGCGGCGACCCGCGCGAGCTGGCCGCCGCCCTGGTCAACCACCTGGCCGAGCAGTGCCAGTAACGGCGCCAGCAGTCTTTCAAGGAGCCGCCATGAGCCAAGCCATAGCCCCGCAGAACGCCATCAGCAGCCTCACCGCGCTGCTGGTGCCGCTGGCCGACCGTACCCTGCTGCTGCCCAACGTGGCGGTGGCCGAGCTGATTCCCTACCGCCCGCCGGTGATCACCCCGGGCCTGCCTTCCTGGTTCCTCGGCCAGGTGGCTTGGCGCGACCTGCAACTGCCGCTGCTGTCCTTCGAGGCCGCCTCCGACGGCCAGCCGCAGATCGGCCCGGGGGTGCGGGTGGCGGTGCTCAACGCGCTGGGTGGGCGTGACCAGGTCAAGTTCATCGCCCTGCTGGTGCAGGGCATCCCGCGCTCGATGAAGGTCGAGGACAACCTGCAGCGCGCCGCCGTGGCGCTGGCACCGCTGGAGCTGGACGCCGTGCAGCTCGGCGAGGCGGTGGTGAAGATTCCCGACCTGATCGCCCTGGAGCAGAAGCTGGCGGATGCCGGCCTGATCTGAGCTTCCGGCAGAAACGAAAAACCCCGCCGCGGCGGGGTTTTTCTTAGCGCTGACGAATCAGCGCTGGCTGTCGACCTGGGCCTTGAGCTCGGCCTGGATTTCGGCCTGCTCCTTGCTCAGGTTGTCCTCGGCACGGTGGCCGCCCCAGTAGTCGGCGTTCTTGATGCCGAGCTTCTCCGGGTGGAACACCGGGTCCTTGCCTTCCTTCTGCTGCGCCTCGTAGTCCTTCAGGCACTTGAAGGCGGTCTTGTGCATCAGCACGATGGCGATGATGTTCAGCCAGGCCATCAGGCCCACGCCGAGGTCGCCCAGGCCCCAGGCCAGGTCGGCGGTCTTCACGGTGCCATAGACGGTGGCGGCGATGATGCCGATCTTCAGCAGCAGGGTCAGCCAGGGGCGATGGACCTTGCGGTTGATATAGGCGATGTTGGTCTCGGCGATGTAGTAGTAGGCCACGATGGTGGTGAAGGCGAAGAAGAACAGTGCCACGGCGACGAAGATGTTGCCGAAGCCCGGCATGATGTTCTCCATGGCCGTCTGCACGTAGCCCGGGCCTGCGGCGACGCCGGCGATGCCGGTGAACAGCGCGCTGCCGTCCGGTGCCTGCACGTTGTACTGACCGGTGATCAGCAGCATGAAGGCGGTGGCGGAGCAGACGAACAGGGTGTCGACATACACCGAGAAGCCCTGCACCAGGCCCTGCTTGGCCGGGTGGCTGACGGCGGCGGCCGAGGAGGCGTGCGGGCCGGTGCCCTGGCCGGCCTCGTTGGAGTATACGCCGCGCTTCACGCCCCACATGATGGCCATGCCGAGGATGGCGCCGAAGCCGGCCTCCAGGCCGAAGGCGCTCTTGAAGATCAGCACGACCACGTCCGGCAGCTTCTCGATGTTCAGCATCACGATGACGCAGGCCACCAGGATGTAGCCCAGGGCCATGAAGGGCACCACGAACTCGGCGAAGCGGGCGATGCGCTTGACCCCGCCGAAGATGATCAGGCCGAGCATGATGGCCAGCACGGCGGCCGTGGTGTTCGGGTGGACGCCCATGGCGGTCTGCACGCTGGAGGCGATGGAGTTGGCCTGTACGCCCGGCAGCAGCAGACCGCAAGCGAAGATGGTGACGATGGCGAAGATCCAGGCGTACCACTTCATGCCCAGGCCGCGCTCGATGTAGAAGGCCGGGCCGCCACGGTACTGGCCGTCGATCTTCTCCTTGTAGACCTGGCCGAGAGTGGACTCGACGAAGGCCGAGCTGGCGCCGAGGAAGGCCACCATCCACATCCAGAACACGGCACCGGGACCGCCGAAGGTGATGGCGGTGGCGACGCCGGCGATGTTGCCGGTACCCACGCGGCCGGCGAGGGTCATGGTCAGGGCCTGGAAGGAGGTGATGCCGTGTTCGTCGGTGCGCCCGGTGAACATCAGGCGGATCATTTCCTTGAAGTGACGGACCTGCAGGAAGCGGCCGCGCAGCGAGAAGTAGAGACCGACGCCGAGGCACAGAAAGATCAGCGCCGGGCTCCAGACCAGCCCGTTGAGTGTGTTGACCAGTTCGTTCATGTAGTGCTCCTAGAGCCTCGGGCCTGCAACGGCTGCCTTGTGGGAAAGCACGGAGCCCGGGCGGGATTGTTATTGGAGTTAGGGCAGGGCGATACGCCTCGACCTCGGCAAGAGCGCAGCGCGGTGGTAGGCCGCCGCTTCGCCCTTGGCGCGCAGAGCATGCCAGAGGTGGACGGGCTTGCCATCCCCTGCAGTCACATCTTGTTACGCCGAGGCGACATTCGACCCGTGCGCAGGCGCCGCTCGGCTAGAAATCGCCCCATAGCTGCTGGGCCACGGCCAGCGCCACCACCGGCGCGGTCTCGGTGCGCAGCACCCGCGGGCCGAGACGGGCGGCGTGGAAGCCGGCGGCCCTGGCCTGCTCGACCTCGGCCTCGCTCAGGCCACCCTCGGGGCCGATCAGGAAGGCCAGGCTCTGCGGCCTGGCATGGCTTTCCAGCGGCGCCGCCACCGGGTGCAGCACCAGTTTCAGTTCGGCTTGCACATGCGCCTGCCACTCGGCCAGGGTGATCGGCGGGTGGATCAGCGGCAGCACCGAGCGCCCGCACTGCTCGCAGGCGCTGATCGCCACCTGGCGCCAGTGGGCCAGGCGCTTGTCGGCGCGCTCGTCCTTCAGGCGCACTTCGCAGCGCTCGGAGACGATCGGGGTGATCTCGCCGACGCCCAGCTCGGTGGCCTTCTGGATCGCCCAGTCCATGCGCTCGCCGCGCGACAGGCCCTGGCCCAGGTGGATGCGCAGGGGCGATTCGGCCTGGCCGGCGAGCTGCTCGCGCAGCTCGACGCGCACGGCCTTCTTGCCCACCTCGATCAGCTCGCCGCGGTATTCCTGGCCGCTGCCGTCGAACAGCTGCACGGCATCGCCCGCGGCATGGCGCAGCACGCGGCCGATATAGTGGGCCTGGGCCTCGGGCAGTTCGAGCTGGCCGAGGGACAGCGAGGCGTCGATGAAGAAGCGGGACAGGCGCATGCAGGAGGTCACCTTGGGAAAGGCGGCTATTTTAAGCGCGTTCGCGCTTTCCGGTCAGGCGCGAGGTTGCAGCCGCCACACCACCTCGTCCGCTGGACACTGCCCCTTGAGGCCACCCGCCAGCGCCTGGCGGGCCAGCTGCTGCAGCTGGTAGCGCTGGCCATACAGCACAGCCAGCTCCTCGGCCGGCACGGCGAAGGGTGGTCCCGGCAGCTGGCTCTGCTGATAGTCGAAGCTGATCAGCAGCTGGGGCGCGCAGGCGCTGATCTCGCTCAGGTGCGCGGCATAGCGCGGGCGCATCGTCGCTGGCAGGGCCACCAGGGCGGCGCGGTCGTAGATCGCGTCCACCGGGCCCAGCAGGTCGCGGCTCAGGGCGAAGATGTCACCGACGAAGACCGTCAGCTCGTCCGTCTCGTAGCGCTTCAGCGCATCGTTCAGCACCTGGATACGCGGCGTCGCGGCCAGTTCGGCGAACAGCTGCTGCACGGCCAGTTCGCTCAGCTCGACACCCACGACCCGGTGGCCGGCGGCGAGCAGCCAGGCGATATCCAGGGTCTTGCCGCACAACGGCAGCAGCAGACGGCTGCCAGGCGGCAGTGCGAGTGCGGCGAAGTGCTCGACCAGCAGCGGGTTGACCTGCGGCTCGTGAAAGCCGATCTGGTTGGTTGCCCAGCGGTTGTGCCAGAACGCGTGTTCCATGGGCTCAGCCCGGGTCGCGGTGGTTGGGGTAGAGGTCGGCCTGCACCGCCACGCTGAGCGACTCGCGGGTGGCGATGTCGATGCCCTCGCTGGCCACCTCGGCGAGGAAGTCGATCTGCTCGGGCGTGATCACATAGGGCGGCAGGAAGTACACCACGCTGCCCAGCGGGCGCAGCAGGGCGCCGCGGCTCAGGGCGTGCTGGTACACCGCCAGGCCGCGGCGCTGCTGCCAGGGGTAGGCGGTCTTGCTTGCCTTGTCCTGCACCATCTCGATGGCCAGGGCCATGCCGGTCTGGCGCACTTCGGCCACATGCGGGTGGTCGGCCAGGTGCGCGGTGGCGCTGGCCATGTGCGCGGCCAGGGCCTGGTTCTTCTCGATAACGTTCTCGTCACGGAAGATATCCAGGGTCGCCAGTGCGGCGGCACAGGCCAGCGGGTTGCCGGTGTAGGTGTGCGAGTGGAGGAAGGCGCGCAGGGTGGCGTAGTCGTCGTAGAAGGCGCCGTACACCTCATCGGTGGTGAGCACTGCGGCCATCGGCAGGTAGCCGCCGGTGAGGGCCTTGGACAGCACCAGGAAGTCCGGGGTGATGCCGGCCTGCTCGCAGGCGAACATGCTGCCGGTGCGGCCGAAGCCGACGGCGATCTCGTCGTGGATCAGGTGCACGCCATAACGGTCGCAGGCTTCGCGCAGCAGTTTGAGGTAGATCGGGTGGTACATGCGCATGCCGCCGGCGCCCTGGATCAGCGGCTCGACGATGACTGCCGCCACTTCATGGGCGTGTTCGGCCAGGGTCTGCTCCATGGCGGCGAACATGCTGCGCGAGTGTTCTTCCCAGGTGGCGCCTTCCGGGCGCAGGTAGCAGTCCGGGCTGGGCACCTTGAGGGTGTCCAGCAGCAGCGCCTTGTAGGTGTCGGTGAACAGCGCCACGTCGCCCACCGACATCGCCGCCACCGTCTCGCCGTGGTAGCTGTTGGTCAGGGTGACGAAGCGCTTCTTGCCGGGCTGGCCGCTGTTGATCCAGTAGTGGTGGCTCATCTTCAGCGCCACCTCGATGCCCGAGGAGCCGTTGTCGGCGTAGAACACCTTGGACAGACCATCCGGGGTGATCTGCACCAGGCGCTCGGACAGCTCGATCACCGGCGCGTGGGTGAAGCCTGCGAGCATCACGTGCTCCAGGCTGTCCAGCTGCTCGCGGATGCGCGCGTTGATGCGCGGGTTGCCGTGGCCGAACACGTTGACCCACCAGGAGCTGACCGCATCCAGGTAGCGCTTGCCGTCGAAGTCCTCCAGCCAGACCCCTTCGCCACGGCGGATCGGGATCAGCGGCAGGCGCTCGTGGTCCTTCATCTGGGTGCAGGGGTGCCACAGCACGGCGAGGTCGCGCTGCATCCACTGGGTGTTCTGGCTCATGTTCGGCTCTCCACATCGAGTGTCGCTGAGACTACCAGAAGGGGCGGGCGGACACGCCGGCGCCCGCTCATCCCCGCGAAAGCGCCGTCCAGAGCCCCGGCGGAGAACCTTGCGGGCATGGCGCGGACTAAGCGGGAGCCTGGCTAACTATCTGTTTGCTCGATATTTCGAAGCGAAAATTTTCGCTTTTCATCGATGTATTTGTCGCTAGGCTGTCTTCCATTCCCACTTCCGGACCTTTTGCATATGCAGTGGCGCAACTCGAACTCCACCTACGGCCTGGTCAGCATCCTGTTGCACTGGCTGGTGGCCCTGGCGGTATTCGGCCTGTTCGGCCTGGGCCTGTGGATGGTCGGGCTGGACTACTACAGCACCTGGTATCGCACCGCGCCGGACCTGCACAAGAGCATCGGCATCCTGCTCTTCGTGGTCATGCTCGGGCGCCTGGCCTGGCGCTTCGTCAGCCCGCCGCCCGCGGCGCCGGCCAGCCATGGCGCGGCGACCCGCCTGGCGTCCAGGGCCGGCCATGCCTTCCTCTACCTGGCCCTGTTCGCCCTGATGCTCAGCGGCTACCTGATTTCCACCGCCGACGGCCGCGGCATCGCCGTGTTCGGTCTGTTCGAGGTGCCGGCCACGCTGACCGGCATCCCCGACCAGGCCGATATCGCCGGCGTCGTCCACGAATACCTCGCCTGGGCCCTGGTGATCTTCGCCGGCCTGCATGCCCTGGCGGCGCTCAAGCACCACTTCATCGACCGTGATGCCACCCTGGTGCGCATGTTCGGTCGCACCGGCAAGTAACCCACAAGGAGACTGTTAATGCTCAAGAAAACCTTCGCCGCCCTGACCCTGGGCGCCGCCCTGTTCGCCGGCCAGGCCATGGCCGCCGACTACGCCATCGACAAGGAAGGCCAGCACGCCTTCATCAACTTCAAGATCAGCCACCTGGGCTACAGCTGGCTGTACGGCACCTTCAAGGACTTCGACGGCAGCTTCAGCTTCGATGCCAAGGCCCCGGAAGCGAGCAAGGTCAAGGTGACCATCAACACCGCCAGCGTCGACTCCAACCATGCCGAGCGCGACAAGCACCTGCGCAGCGGTGATTTCCTCAACGTCGACAAGCACCCGACTGCCACCTTCGAGTCCACCTCGGTGAAGAGCACCGGCGAAGGCACCGCCGACATCACCGGCAACCTGACCCTCAACGGCGTGACCAAGCCGGTGGTGATCGCCGCCAAGTTCCTCGGCGAAGGCAGCGACCCGTGGGGCGGCTACCGTGCCGGCTTCGAGGGCAGCACCAAGCTGAAGCTGAAGGACTTCGACATCCAGAAGGACCTCGGCCCGGCTTCCCAGGAAGTGGAGCTGATCCTTTCGGTCGAGGGCGTTCGCCAGTAATCCCGGATTGCTACGCGTCGGCCTTGGCCGACGCTTGCCAGTCCCGCCGCGCACGCTGTGCGCGCACAAAAAAGCCGGCCCAGGGGCCGGCTTTTTCGTTGCTCGGAGATTACTCCGCCGCTTCGTTCTTGCGCGTCAGCAACGCCGGCTTTTCGCCGCGCGGGCGGCTGTCCTGCAGGCTTTCCAGCTGCTCCAGGGTCGGCAGGCGCTCACCCTTGCGGATGATCAGCGGCTGCTTGGCCGTGCGGCTGTCCTGCACCAGCGGCTCCTGGCGCTCGTAACGCGGCTCCTCGCGACGACCGCCGCCCTGGGCACGCGGACCGCCCTGGCGCTGGCCACGAGCCTGGCCCTGGCCTTGGCGCTGCGCGGGCTTGCCCTGCTTCTGGCCGCCCTGACGAGGGGCACCCTGGCCGCGTGCCTGCCCACCCTGGCCGCGTTGCCCGCCCTGGGCGCCACCCTGGCCACCGCGGCGGGGGTTGCGGCCCTGCGGTTGCGGCTGGGTCGGCACGTAGTCGGCGCGGTTGCCGAAATTGTCGAACTCGTCGTCGAGGAACTCCTCGGGGTCGCGCTCCGGCGGCAGGGCCAGCAGCGGGGCCGGCTGGCTGGCCTGGCGCGGCTGGTTCTGCTGCGGCTGCTGGCCGGCTTCGCCCTTGCCCTTGCCGCGACGACGCTTGCGCTTCTTGCCCTGGCCTTCGCCGGCGGCGCCCTCGGCCTTGGGTTCGTGCTTGGCTTCGTGCCTGGGCTTGTCGGCGCGCGGCTGGCGCTCGGGGCGCGGGCCGCGCGCCTCCGGCTTCTCCACCTCGACGCTGGCCGGGTCGAAGCCCTGCATGTCGCCGTCGGCAATCTTCTGCTTGGTCAGGCGCTCGATGGCCTTGAGCAGCTTCTCCTCGTCCGGCGCCACCAGCGAGATGGCTTCACCACTGCGCCCGGCCCGGCCGGTACGGCCGATGCGGTGGACGTAATCTTCCTCGACGTTGGGCAGCTCGTAGTTGACCACGTGCGGCAGCTGGTCGATGTCCAGGCCGCGGGCGGCGATGTCGGTGGCCACCAGGATGCGCACCTGGTTGGCCTTGAAGTCGGCCAGGGCCTTGGTCCGTGCGTTCTGGCTCTTGTTGCCGTGGATCGCGGCGGCCGGCAGGCCGTGCTTGTCCAGATACTCGGCCAGGCGGTTGGCGCCGTGCTTGGTGCGGGTGAACACCAGCACCTGCTCCCAGGCGCCGACGGTCACCAGGTGCGCCAGCAGGGCGCGCTTGTGCGTGGCCGGCAGGCGGAACACGCGCTGCTCGATGCGCTCGACCGTAGTGTTCGGCGGGGTGACCTCGATGCGCTCGGGGTTGTGCAGCAGCTTGCCGGCGAGGTCGGTGATGTCCTTGGAGAAGGTCGCCGAGAACAGCAGGTTCTGCCGTTGCGCCGGCAGGCGCGCGAGGACCTTCTTCACGTCGTGGATGAAGCCCATGTCGAGCATGCGGTCGGCTTCGTCGAGGACCAGGATCTCCACGCGGGAGAGGTCGACGCTACCCTGGCCGGCCAGGTCGAGCAGGCGGCCGGGGCAGGCCACCAGCACGTCGACGCCCTTGGCCAGGGCCTGCACCTGCGGGTTCATGCCGACGCCGCCGAAGATGCAGGCGCTGACGAATTTCAGGTCGCGGGCGTAGATCTTGAAGCTGTCGTGCACCTGGGCCGCCAGCTCGCGGGTCGGCGTCAGCACCAGCACGCGCGGCTGCTTGGGGCCGTGGCGGTGTTCGCGGTCCGGGTGGCCGCCGGGGAACAGGCGTTCCAGAATCGGCAGGGCGAAGCCTGCGGTTTTACCAGTACCCGTCTGGGCGGCGACCATCAGGTCGCGACCTTGCAACACGGCGGGGATGGCCCGCTGTTGCACCGGAGTGGGCTGGGCGTAACCGGCGGCTTCTACGGCGCCGGCCAATGCCTCGGAGAGACCGAGGGAAACAAAGGACATGTGTGATCCTGTCTATATGGGGCGAAGGCCCGATGGGGGAAGCTGCCTGGCTTGAATCGCTCGTGCTGAGTGATCCCGTCCGGTACTGCTGGGCGATGGGTTGCCGAGCATCCGGGCGCAAGCCTGGCGGGAGTCCGGAGTATAACAGAGCAAGACGGTGGCGCCGCTAGCTGCCCGTCGGCGGTTTTTCTCAATACTTGGCGGCGATCGGCGCGTTGGCCGGTTCGGCGTAGCGTGCCTGCAGGCGGGCGTAGGCCATTTCGCGCTTGAAGCGGCGCAGTTCGGCGGCGAAGCGCGCGGCCAGCTCCTGCAGTTGCGGGGTGCGGCGCAAGGCCAGGTACATACGGTCGCTGCCCAGCGCCTTGCGGTTGTAGCCGAGCTGGTTGCCCAGGCCCAGCTGCGCGGCCAGATACAGCCCGGCGCGGCGGTCGTTGACCACCAGGTCGACGCGCTGGCGCAACAGCTTGCCCAGGTTGGCCTCGTGGGACGGTGCCTCCTCGCGGCTGAACAGGCGCGAGTCGCGGAAGGTCTGATCGTTGTACCAGTAGCCGGGCGAGGTGCCGATCACCAGGTCGCGCAGATCCTCCAGCGAGCGGTAGGGGTAGGGCCGGCTGCGGGCGTGGAACAGGACGAACTCGACTTCCGACAGCGGCTCCTCGACGAACAGCATCTGCGCCTCGCGCTCGGGGATGCGGAAGATGTCGAGGATGCCGTCCGCCTGGCCCTGTTCGAAAGCCAGCAGGCAGCGCTTCCAGGGCAGGAACTGCCACTCGGCTTCGACGCCCAGGCGGCGCAGCACTTCGGCGCTGATCTCGTAGTCGAGCCCGCGCGGCTGGCCGTTCGCTTCAAAGACGTAGGGCGCCCAGGCCTCGGTGACGATGCGCAGTGGCTCCGCCCGGGCGGCATGGGCGAGGCAGCTGAGCAAGAGAATGGCAATAAAATGGCGCTGGAATACTGGCATATAGCCAGGGTAATCGTCTTGCGCCTGGTTGAAAAGTGACCGGACGGTCTATTGATCGGGTGAATGGGCAAGAAAAAGCCGGGGCATGCCCCGGCTTCTTGGTGTTGCAGGCCCCGTCAGCGGGGGAGTTTCAGGTTGTTCCAGATCGCCAGGCTCGGCTCGGCCTGGTTCAGGGTGTAGAAGTGCAGGCCCGGGGCGCCGCCGGCGAGCAGGCGCTCGCACATCTCGGTGACCACCTGCTCGCCGAACGCCTGGATGCTCTCCAGGTCGTCGCCGTAGGCTTCCAGCTGCTTGCGGATCCAGCGTGGGATCTCGGCGCCGCAGGCGTCGGAGAAGCGCGCCAGCTTGCTGTAGTTGGTGATCGGCATGATGCCCGGCACGATCGGAAGTGTGACGCCCAGCTTGCGCACGCGCTCGACGAAGTAGAAGTAGCAGTCGGCGCTGAAGAAGTACTGGGTGATGGCGCTGTCGGCGCCGGCCTGGCACTTGCGCACGAAGTTCTTCAGGTCGTCCTCGTAGCTGCGGGCCTGCGGGTGCACTTCCGGGTAGGCCGCCACCTCGATGTGGAAGTGGTCGCCGGTTTCGCTGCGGATGAACTCCACCAGCTCGTTGGCATAGCGCAGCTCGCCGCTGGCCATGCCCATGCCGGACGGCAGGTCGCCGCGCAGGGCGACGATGCGCTTGATCCCGGAGTTCTTGTACTGGCTGAGCAGGCTGCGCAGCTCGGCCTTGTTGTCACCGACGCAGGACAGGTGCGGCGCGGTCGGCACGCCGACATCGCCATCGAGCTGCAGCACGGTGTTGAGGGTGCGGTCGCGGGTCGAGCCGCCTGCGCCATAGGTGCAGGAGAAGAAGTCCGGCTTGTAGCCGGCCAGCTGGCGCGCGACGTTGAGCAGTTTTTCATGCCCGGCTTCGGTCTTGGTGGGGAAGAACTCGAAGCTGTAACGGCGTTCTTGAGACATGGATTCGGTCCTTGCAGACGCGCGGAGGGCGGGCCGTCGCCGGCCCGCCCTCGCGGTGCATCAGTAGCGGTAGCTGTCGGGCTTGAACGGGCCTTCGACGGTCACGCCGATGTACTCGGCCTGCTTGGCGGTCAGCTGGGTGACCACGCCGCCGAAGCCCTTGACCATCTCCAGCGCCACTTCCTCGTCGAGCTTCTTCGGCAGCACCTCGACGGTAATGCGTTTGGCCTTCTCGGCGGCCGGCAGGTTGGCGAAGCCGGCACCGTACAGGTGGATCTGCGCCAGCACCTGGTTGGCGAAGG
Organism: Aquipseudomonas alcaligenes; assembly: GCF_003205495.1. Taxonomy (GTDB): domain Bacteria; phylum Pseudomonadota; class Gammaproteobacteria; order Pseudomonadales; family Pseudomonadaceae; genus Aquipseudomonas; species Aquipseudomonas alcaligenes_B. The sequence continues at coordinate 220,692 of NZ_QJRX01000006.1, forward strand.
ATCCGTCCATGATCCGGCTCGGGTGGCCGGTGGCGTTGCCCAGGTTCACCAGGCGGCCTTCGGCCAGCAGGATCAGGTAGTCGTCGTTGGTCGGGTCGACGGTCTTGCCGGTGCGGTGGATCTTGTGCACCTGCGGCTTGACCTCTTCCCAGCCCCAGTTGGCGCGCATGAAGGCGGTGTCGATCTCGTTGTCGAAGTGGCCGATGTTGCACACCACGGCGCGCTTCTTCAGCGCCTTGAGCATGTGGGCGTCGCACACGTTGACGTTGCCGGTGGTGGTGACGATCAGGTCGATCTTGCCCAGCAGGGCCTTGTCGATGCTCGCCTCGCTGCCGTCGTTGAGGCCGTTCAGGTAGGGCGAGACCACTTCGAAGCCGTCCATGCAGGCCTGCATGGCGCAGATCGGGTCGATCTCGGTGACCTTGACGATCATGCCTTCCTGGCGCAGCGACTGCGCCGAGCCCTTGCCCACGTCGCCGTAGCCGATCACCAGGGCCTGCTTGCCGGACAGCAGGTGGTCGGTGCCGCGCTTGATGGCGTCGTTGAGGCTGTGGCGGCAGCCGTACTTGTTGTCGTTCTTGCTCTTGGTCACCGAGTCGTTGACGTTGATCGCCGGGACTTTCAGGGTGCCGGCCTTGAGCATGTCGAGCAGACGGTGCACGCCGGTGGTGGTTTCCTCGGTGATGCCGTGGATCTTGTCCAGCATGGCCGGGTAGCGCTCGTGGATGATCTGGGTCAGGTCGCCGCCGTCGTCCAGGATCATGTTGGCGTCCCACGGCTTACCGTCCTTGAGGATGGTCTGCTCGATGCACCACTCGTACTCCTCCTCGGTCTCGCCCTTCCAGGCGAACACCGGGATGCCGGCGGCGGCGATGGCGGCGGCGGCCTGGTCCTGGGTGGAGAAGATGTTGCAGCTGGACCAGCGCACTTCGGCGCCCAGGGCGATCAGGGTCTCGATCAGCACGCCGGTCTGGATGGTCATGTGGATGCAGCCGATGATCTTGGCACCCTTCAGCGGCTGGCTGGCGGCGTACTTGCGGCGCAGGCCCATCAGTGCCGGCATCTCGGACTCGGCGATGATCAGTTCCTTGCGGCCCCAGTCGGCCAGGGAAATGTCGGCGACCTTGTAATCGGTAAAAGCAGCGCTCATGCGAAAGCTCTCCATTCGTTGTCTGCGAATGGGCGCCGTTGATGCGTTTGGGTAACGCCCCATCCGAGCCTGACAGGCGGTCTTTCGGCCTGCTGCAGCGCCCCTCGGACGGGTGGCGGGCATGACCGGGCGGAGCCGGTCATGTGAAGCCCGGCGATTATAGCCATCCCGGCGCCTCAGCCCAAGGTCTTCCGTCGTGCGACAGCCTGGCGCTTGGCGAGCGAAGGGTGGACTGGCAATACTGTCGCCCCTTTCGTCCCTGACTGGCTGTAGATATGAAGTCGAAACTGCTCCTTGGCCTGCTGGCTGTGACCCTGCTGGCCGGCTGCGACCGGGTCGATCCCAATTCGCCGCTGGGCAAGCGCCAGGCCCTGTTCGAAGAGATGCTGCGCACCAGCGAAGACCTCGGTGGCATGCTGCGCGGGCGCCTGAGTTTCAACGAGCAGCGCTTCGCCGCGGGCGCGGTCAAGCTCGACGAGTTGTCGCGTCAGCCCTGGCAGCACTTCCCGCAGGTGCGCGAGAGCGACGGCGACAGCCAGGCGCGCGATGAGGTGTGGCAGCGCCAGGAGCGCTTCCAGCAGCTGGCGCGGGAGCTGGAAGCCGCCACCGCCGAGCTGCGCGGCGCGGCCCAGGTCAAGCCGCTGCAGGCGCGCGCGCTGGAGGCGCCGGTGGCCAAGGTCGAGGCGGCCTGCAAGGCCTGCCACGAAGAGTTCCGCATCTACTAGAAACCTTCGATGCCGCTGCGCTGCAGTTGCTCGCGCAACTGCAGCACCTGCGGGTGGCGGAAGAAGGCTGCCAGCTGGGCGGCGCGGGTCGGGCCCACGCCGGCATAGGCATCCCAGTCTTTCACCTCGCGTGCCGCCAGCGTCGTCCAGTCGCCCTGCAGCGGCGCCGAGCCGCTGGGCGGCAGGCCCAGGGCGCGCAGCCATTGTGCGAAGGGGCGTTGCCGGGCGCTGGCGAAACTGGCGGACAGGCTGGCCGCGCTGCGCTGGCCGAAGCCCGGGCGGCGGGCCAATTCGCTCTCCTGCAGCGCCAGCCAGTCCAGCAGCCCCTGCAGCCGCAGCTTTTCCCAAGTCCCGGCGCCGACGCCGGGCAGCGCCAGGCCCTGCCTGCCGCCCAGCCAGTGCAGGCGCGCGGCGAACTGGCTTTCGCAGCCGGGTGTCGGCCGAAAGCAGCTGAAGGCGTGGTGCTGCGCCGGGTCCGGCACCTGTAGTTGTGTGCGCTGCTGGCTGCGCCAGACCACGGCGTCCAGGCGCGGGATGGTCAGGCCGGCGAGGGCGATGGCGACCTGGTCGCCGGGGCGTACATCCAGCTCGTGCCAGCGCTGCAGCGATCCGAGGCTAACGCGACGCACCTCGCGTCCATCCAGTTCGACCGCTTGTAGCTGCAGCAGCGGGGTGATGCGCCCGGTGCGGCCGATCTGGAACTGCACGGCGTGCACCTCGGCCAGGGCCTGGCGTGGCGGGTATTTCCAGGCCGCGGCCCAGCTCGGCGGTTCGGCGACCCAGCCTGTGCCGGCCGGGCGCTGGCCCTGGCGCAGCACCACGCCGTCGCTGGCGAAGGGCAGCTCGGCGCGATACCAGCGCTCGCGCCACTGGCCGGCTTGCTCCGCCGTGCGCAGCGGCAGGGTCAGCGCGACGCTGTCAGTGAAGCCCATGGCGTGCAGGCCCTGCAGGCGCTCGGTCATGCTCGCTGGGCCGTTCGGCCAGTCCCAGACGAACAGACCGATCCGTGCCGCGCGCTGCCTATCCAGCTGGCCGCGGGCCATGGCGCCGGCGACCAGGCCGCGTGCGTTGGCGCCGCCGTCGCGGGCCTGCACGTGGCCGGGCAGGCGCCAGTACAGCTCGCCCTGCAGGATCAGTTCGCCGCTGTGCGGCAGACGCTGCGGAATGGCCGCGAGCAGGCGCGCGCGGGTCGTCCAGTCCTGGCCGCTGCGGCCGTCGCCGCGGCTGATCGCCTGCTGCAGGCGGCCAGCGCGATAGACCAGGGTGACGGCCACGCCGTCGACCTTGGGCTGAATCCACAGGTCGTCGCGCCCGGCCATCCAGGCGCGCACGGCATCTGCGTCGCGCAACTTGGCCAGGCCGGTCTGCGCCACCGGATGGGCAACGGGGCCGCCGGCGCCCTGCAGTGGGGCGCCGGCCGTCGTGGCCTCGGCGGGGAAGCAGGCTTGCCAGTCCTCCAGGCGCTGGCGCGACTGGTCGTAGAGTTCGTCGCTGATCGGCGAGCGGCCCTGGCGGTGATAGGCGTCGTCCCAGTCGGCGAGCTGCGCGGCGAGTGCCGCCAGTTCCCGGCGGGCCTGCTCGGCGGACCAGTCGGGGCATGGCGCGGCGAGACAGTCAAAGGCGAACGGCAGCAGCGACAGCGTGATCCAGCGTGGCATGGGAGCATCCTTGCTCGATGGTGACCAGGGCTAGCCTAGCCGCCCACAGACGAATCTGCCGGTCGCCGAGTGGGGCGGGTGAAACCCGCGTGGCCCAGTCGCGGGTTGCGCCCTCCCTACAGATTGCCCAACAAAAAGCCCCGCACGGGGCGGGGCTTTTTGCATTGCCGGTGACCCTTACAGGCCGGCGGCGGCGCGCAGGGCCTCGACCTTGTCGGTCTTTTCCCAGGTGAAGGTGCTGAAGGTGTCGTTGCCGACGGTCTTCTGCTCCGGGGTGCGGCCGAAGTGGCCGTAGGCCGCGGTGTCGCGGTACATCGGATGGAGCAGGTCGAGCATCTTGGTGATGGCGTACGGACGTAGGTCGAACACTTCGCGCACCAGCTTGATGATGGTGTCCTCGCTGACCTTGTTGGTGCCGAAGGTGTTGATCGAGATGGAGGTCGGCTGGGCCACGCCGATGGCGTAGGACACCTGGATCTCGCAGCGCTCGGCCAGGCCCGCGGCGACGATGTTCTTGGCCACGTAGCGGCCGGCGTAGGCGGCCGAACGGTCGACCTTGGACGGGTCCTTGCCGGAGAAGGCGCCGCCGCCGTGGCGGGCCATGCCGCCGTAGGAGTCGACGATGATCTTGCGCCCGGTCAGGCCGCAGTCGCCCACCGGGCCGCCGATCACGAAGTTGCCGGTCGGGTTGATGTGGAACTGGGTGTCCTTGTGCAGCAGCTCGGCCGGCAGGGTGTGCTTGATGATCAGCTCCATCACCGCTTCACGCAGGTCGGGCAGTGCGACGTCCGGGCTGTGCTGGGTGGACAGCACCACGGCGTCGATGCCGACCACCTTGCCGTGCTCGTAGCGGCAGGTGACCTGGCTCTTGGCATCCGGGCGCAGCCACGGCAGCAGGCCGGACTTGCGCGCCTCGGCCTGGCGCTCGACCAGGCGGTGCGAGAAGCAGATCGGTGCCGGCATCAGCACGTCGGTCTCGTTGCTGGCGTAGCCGAACATCAGGCCCTGGTCGCCGGCGCCCTGGTCTTCCGGCTTGGCGCGGTCGACACCCTGGTTGATGTCCGGGGACTGCTTGCCAATGATGTTCATCACGCCGCAGGTGGCGCCGTCGAAGCCGACGTCGGAGCTGGTGTAGCCGATGTCGCAGATCACGTCGCGGACGATCTGCTCGAGGTCGACCCAGGCGCTGGTGGTGACTTCGCCGGCGACGATGGCAACGCCGGTCTTGACCAGGGTCTCCACGGCCACGCGGGCGTGCTTGTCCTGGGCGATGATGGCGTCGAGGACGGCATCGGAAATCTGGTCGGCGATCTTGTCCGGGTGGCCTTCGGACACGGATTCGGAGGTAAACAGGGAGTATTCGCTCATTTCAAAATCCTATTCATACCTGGGTTTGCTTCGCATCCGGCTTGGCGAAGTGCCGTACCTGAATCTGAAAGCCGTTCTTGAGGCCCACATAGAGGCTCTCGCCGGGCGTGAGCCCCGCGGCATCGGCCCAGCGGGCCAGATCTTCCTGTTCGAAGCCGAGCCAGAGATCGCCGCAGGCCGTCCTGGCCCAGCTCTGGTCATGGCTGCACAACTCGGTGATCAGCAGGCTGCCGGTCGGTCTGACCAGGCGTGCCAGCTGCTTCAGCGCCTCGGCCGGGGCGGCGAAATGGTGCAGCACCATGTTCACCACCACGCAGTCGGCGGCGTCGATCTCGTCGTTGAGGGCATCGGCGAGCTTGAGCTCGACATTGCCCAGTCGTTCTTCATTGCAGCGCTGGCGCGCCAGCTCCAGCATCGCCGGGCTGTTGTCCAGCGCCACCACGTGGCGGAAGCGTCGCGCCAGCTCCGGCAGGAAGCCACCGTCGCCGGGGCCGACTTCCAGCGCCGTGCTGCCGGCGGCGAAGCCCAGCGCATCGAGCAGGGCCAGCACGCTGTCGCGGTACTGCGGCAGACCGGCGATCAGGTCCTGCTGGGCCTGGAACTTGTCCGCCGCGCGGGCGAAGAAGTCGCGGCTGGCGGCGGCGCGCTGGGCGTGCACGGCGGCGATGCGCGCCTCGACTTCGGCCGGTAGCTGCAGGCCGTCGACCTCCGTCAGCAGCGCGCCGTGCAGGGTGCCGCCGAGCAGCTCGCCCTGCGACAGAGCGCGGCGGTAGAACACCGCGTTGCCTTCGCGGCGCGTCGCCACCAGGCCGGCCTGGGCCAGCACCTTGAGGTGGTGGCTCATGCCCGACTGGCCGATGGCGAAGATCTGCGCCAGTTCCAGCACGCCGAACGAGTCGTTGGCCAGCGCGCGCAGCACGTTCAGGCGCAGCGGATCGCCGCCAGCCTTGCACAGGGCAGCCAGTTCGTCGGCAGGCTCGAAGCGGAGCTGGGGCACGCGCATATTCATAGGGGCGGCAGTCTAGTCGCTCACTTTTCATCCAGCAACAGCAATATCAAAAAGTTTTGATATTGCCTTCGATGAGCTGCAGGAAGGCGGCCGGCGCGGGGTTGAGCTGGCTGCCGCGACGCCAGAGCACGTGCAGGTCGCGCTCGATCTGCAGGTCGCGCACGTCGAGCTGCACCAGGCGGCCATCGGCCAGCTCGTCCTCGACCACCAGCTGCGACAGCCAGGCGATGCCGCGCCCGCCGGCAATCAGGCGCTTGAGCGGTTCGGTGCCGCCGCCGACCATGGCCGCCCGCGCCTCCAGGCCGAGCTCGGCGTAGGCCTGCTCGATGCTGGCGCGGGCGCCGGAGCCGGGCTCGCGCAGGTACAGCTCGTGCGCCTGCAGTTCGGCCATGCGCAGGTCGCGGCGGCCGGCCAGCGGATGGGCGGGGCCGGCCACCGGCAGCAGGCGGTCGCGGGCCAGCAGGTGATGGGCGTAGTCGGCGGCGGGGAAGGGACCCTCGACGAAACCCAGGCTGATCAGCGCGTCGTCCAGCTGCTGCAGCACTTCACGGGTGTTGCTCACCTGCAGGCTAATGAAGACGCCGGGATGCTCCGCACGAAAGTGGTTCAGCAGTGGCGGCAGCCAGTAGGCGCCGAGGGTGGCGCTGGCGCCGAGAGCCAGTTCGCCATGGCCGAGCCCAGCCAGGTCGCGCAGGTCGCGTTCGGCGGCCTGCTCGAGGGCGAAGATGCGCTCGGCGAACTGCAGCAGGCGCTGACCGCCCTCGGTCGGCTTGACCCCGCGCGGGTGGCGGTCGAACAGGGCCAGGCCGAGGCTGGCTTCCAGCTCGCGGATCTCCCGGGTCACCGCCGGCTGGCTGATGTGCAGACGCTGAGCGCCGGCGCTGATGCTGCCGGCCTCGGCGACGGCGAGGAAGACCTTGAGGTGGTGCAGGTTCATGGGGATATGGCATGCATAAAAAGTATGTATTGCATGCTGAATATGTATTTTTCATATGGCAAGCGCCTCTCTAGCCTTGGCAGCCTCTTGTTGCTGCCTGCCGTGATACCCATGCCGCGCCCCTTCACCCGTCTGCCCGAACCCTGGGCCTTCGTCCGTCACTTCACCCCCAACTGGTTCGCCATGACCATGGGCACCGGCGTACTCGCCCTGGTGATCGCCCACCTGCCCTGGAGCCTGCCGGGGCAGCTGGCCCTGGCCGAGGCCCTGTGGCTGTTCGCCGTGCTGCTCTTCGCGGTGTTCAGCCTGCTGTTCCTGGCCCGTGCACTGCTGTTTCGCGACACCCTGTGGCCGATGCTGCTGCACCCGGTGCAGTCGATGTTCCTTGGCGCCATTCCCATGGGCCTGGCCATGCTGATCGGCGGCCTGGTGCAATTCGGCCCGGCACGCTGGGGCGACGGCGTGTATGCGCTGGCGCATGCCCTCTGGTGGCTGGATGCGGCCATGGCCCTGGGCAGCGCCTTGCTGGTGCCCTACCTGATGTTTACCCGGCAGAGCCATGCGCTGGAGAAGATGACCGCCGTGTGGCTGCTGCCGATCGTCGCGCCGGAGGTGGCGGCCGGCGCCGGTGGCGCGCTGATGCCGCACCTGGACCCGGCATCCGCGCGCCTGGTACTGGTGGTCGGCTTCATCCTCTGGGGCATGTCGCTGGCCCTGGCCTTCTCGCTGATCACCCTGGTGCTGCTGCGCCTGGCCCTGCACAAGCTGCCGGACACCGACTTCGCTGCCACCAGCTGGCTGCCGCTGGGGCCGCTGGCCACCGGCTGCCTGGGCCTGTTGAGCATGGGCCAGGCGGCGCCGGCGGCCTTCGCCGGCACCGCGCTGGCCGGCGCCGCCGAGATCGTCCACGGCTTCGGCCTGGTCGGCGGCCTGGCGCTCTGGGGCGCGGGGCTGTGGTGGCTGGTCATCGCCGTCCTGTTCACCCGCCACTACATCCGCGACAACATGCCGTTCAACCTCGGCTGGTGGGGCTTCACCTTCCCGCTCGGGGTATTCGCCCTGGCCAC
>NZ_QJRX01000006.1:228705-353157 GCF_003205495.1 Aquipseudomonas alcaligenes
GGGGCGCGGGGCTGTGGTGGCTGGTCATCGCCGTCCTGTTCACCCGCCACTACATCCGCGACAACATGCCGTTCAACCTCGGCTGGTGGGGCTTCACCTTCCCGCTCGGGGTATTCGCCCTGGCCACCTTCGAGCTGCTGCGCCTGACCGAACTGCGCTTCTTCGCCCTGGTCGGCCTGGTGCTGGCGGTGCAGCTGGCGGCGGTCTGGCTGCTGGTGCTGCAGCGCACCCTGCGCGGGGTGTGGCATGGCGAACTGTTCCAGGCGCCCTGCCTGGGCGGGCCGCAGGCGCCGGCGCACGGGGTGTTCAGCGCCGACTGACGATTGCCGCGGGGCGTTCGACCATCTGTCATTGCCCCCGCGGCGCCTGCTGGGCGAAAATACGCGCCTTTTTCCGCCCCCTTCATTCAGAAGCAGCCCCCGCAGGAGATTCAGCGATGCCCAGCCGTCGTGAGCGAGCCAATGCCATTCGTGCCCTCAGCATGGATGCCGTGCAAAAGGCCAACAGCGGCCACCCCGGCGCCCCCATGGGCATGGCCGACATCGCCGAAGTGCTGTGGCGCGACTACCTCAAGCACAACCCGCAGAACCCGAACTGGGCCGACCGCGACCGCTTCGTGCTGTCCAACGGCCACGGCTCGATGCTGATCTACTCGCTGCTGCACCTGACCGGCTACGACCTCGGCATCGACGACCTCAAGCAGTTCCGCCAGCTGCACAGCCGCACCCCGGGCCACCCGGAATACGGCTACACCCCGGGCGTGGAGACCACCACCGGTCCGCTGGGCCAGGGCATCGCCAACGCCGTGGGCTTCGCCATCGCCGAGAAGGTTCTGGGCGCGCAGTTCAACCGTCCCGGCCACGAGATCGTCGACCACTTCACCTACGCCTTCCTCGGCGACGGTTGCATGATGGAAGGCATCAGCCATGAAGTCTGCTCGCTGGCTGGCACTCTGGGCCTGGGCAAGCTGATCGCCTTCTACGACGACAACGGCATCTCCATCGACGGCGAAGTCCACGGCTGGTTCACCGACGACACCCCGGCGCGCTTCGAGGCCTATGGCTGGCAGGTGATCCGCAACGTCGACGGCCACGATGCCGACGAGATCAAGACCGCCATCGAGACCGCGCGCAAGACCAGCGACCGCCCGACCCTGATCTGCTGCAAGACCGTGATCGGCTTCGGCTCGCCGAACAAGCAGGGCAAGGAAGAGTGCCACGGTGCCCCGCTGGGCAACGACGAGATCGCCGCCACCCGCGCCGCCCTCGGCTGGAACCACGGCCCCTTCGAGATCCCGGCCGAGATCTACGCCGAGTGGGACGCCAAGGAAGCCGGCGCCGCCCGCGAAGCCGCCTGGAACGACAAGTTCAGCGCCTACGCCGCCGCCCACCCGGAACTGGCCGCCGAGTTCAAGCGCCGCCTGGCCGGCGAGCTGCCGGCCGACTTCGCCGCCAAGGCCGCCGCCTACGTGCAGGAAGTCGCCGCCAAGGGCGAAACCATCGCCAGCCGCAAGGCCAGCCAGAACGCACTGAATGCCTTCGGCCCGCTGCTGCCGGAATTCCTCGGTGGCTCCGCCGACCTGGCCGGCTCCAACCTGACCCTGTGGAAGGGCTGCAAGGGCGTGGAGGCCGGCGATGCCGCCGGCAACTACCTGTTCTACGGCGTGCGCGAGTTCGGCATGAGCGCGATCATGAATGGCATCGCCCTGCACGGCGGCTTCATCCCCTACGGCGCGACCTTCCTGATCTTCATGGAATACGCGCGCAACGCCGTGCGCATGTCGGCGCTGATGAAGCAGCGCGTGCTGTACGTGTTCACCCACGACTCCATCGGCCTCGGCGAAGACGGCCCGACCCACCAGCCGATCGAGCAGCTGGCCAGCCTGCGCGGCACGCCGAACCTGGACACCTGGCGCCCGGCCGACGCGGTGGAATCCGCGGTGGCCTGGAAGCATGCCATCGAGCGCAAGGACGGCCCGTCCGCGCTGATCTTCAGCCGGCAGAACCTGCCGCACCAGGCGCGCGACGCCCAGCAGGTCGCCGACATCGCCCGTGGCGCCTATGTGCTCAAGGACTGCGCCGGCGAGCCGGAGCTGATCCTGATCGCCACCGGTTCGGAAGTCGGCCTGGCCGTGCAGGCCTTCGACAAGCTGACCGAGCAGGGCAAGAAGGTCCGCGTCGTGTCCATGCCGTCCACCTCCGTGTTCGATGCGCAGGACGCCGCCTACAAGCAGGCCGTGCTGCCGCTGCAGGTCGGTGCGCGCATCGCCATCGAGGCCTCGCATGCCGACTACTGGTACAAGTACGTCGGCCTGGAAGGCCGCATCATCGGCATGACCACCTTCGGCGAGTCCGCCCCGGCCGCGCAGCTGTTCGAGGAGTTCGGCTTCACCGTCGAGAACATCCTGGAAACCGCTGCCGAGCTGCTGGACGCCTGAGTCACCCCTCTCCCGCTTGCGGGAGAGGGGCAGGGGGAGAGGGCTGCGTCGCTGGCCCCTCTCCCCATCCCTCTCTCATGAATGGGAGAGGTGGCACACCGCAGACGCCGAGAGAACCCATGCCCAACGCCCGCCCCTACAAAGTCGCCCTCAACGGCTACGGCCGTATCGGCCGCTGCGTGCTGCGCGCCCTGCACGAGCGTGGCGCGGCGGCGGGCTTCGAGATAGTCGCGCTGAACGACCTGGCCGACCAGGCCAGCATCGAATACCTGACCCGTTTCGACTCCACCCACGGCCGCTTCCCCGGCGAGGTGCAGGTCGACGGTGACTGCCTGCACATCAACGGCGACTGCGTGAAGGTGCTGCGCCAGAGCGAGCCGGAAGGCATCGACTGGGCCGCGCTGGGCATCGACCTGCTGCTGGAGTGCTCCGGCGTCTACCACAGCCGCGTCGATGGCGAGCGGTTTCTTGCGGCCGGCGCGCCGCGGGTGCTGTTCTCCCAGCCGATGGCCAGCGAGGCGGACATCGACGCCACCGTGGTGTTCGGCGTCAACCAGGCCTGCCTGAGCGGCGCGGAGAAGCTGGTGTCCAATGCGTCCTGCACCACCAACTGCGCGGTGCCGCTGCTCAAGCTGCTCAACGAGGCGGTGGGACTGGAGTACGTCTCCATCACCACCATCCACTCGGCGATGAACGACCAGCCGGTGATCGACGCCTACCACCATGAAGATCTGCGTCGCACGCGCTCGGCCTTCCAGTCGGTGATCCCGGTGTCCACCGGCCTGGCGCGGGGCATCGAGCGCCTGCTGCCGGAGCTGGCCGGGCGCATTCAGGCCAAGGCCATCCGCGTGCCGACGGTGAATGTCTCCTGCCTCGACATCACCCTGCAGGTGGCGCGCGACACCAGTGCCGCCGAGATCAACCGCGTGCTGCGCCAGGCTGCCGAGGCCGGTCCGCTGCAGGGCCTGCTGGCCTACACCGAGCTGCCGCACGCCAGCTGTGACTTCAACCATGATGCCCATTCGGCCATCGTTGACGGCAGTCAGACCCGGGTCTCCGGCCCGCGCCTGGTCAACCTGCTGGCCTGGTTCGACAACGAATGGGGCTTCGCCAACCGCATGCTCGACGTCGCGGAACACTTCCTCGCCGTCGCCAATTCCTCCAAGTAACCAGCCCCCGTGAAGGACTGACCATGACCGTTCTGAAGATGACCGATCTCGACCTCGCCGGTAAGCGCGTGCTGATCCGCGAAGACCTCAACGTGCCGGTGAAGGACGGCGTGGTGAAGAGCGACGCGCGCATCCTCGCCTCCCTGCCGACCATCAAGCTGGCCCTGGAGAAGGGCGCTGCGGTGATGGTCTGCTCGCACCTGGGCCGCCCGACCGAGGGCGAGTTCTCCGAGGAGAACAGCCTGGCGCCGGTCGCCGCCTACCTGAGCAAGGCCCTGGGCCGCGACGTGCCGCTGGTCAAGGACTACCTGGGCGGCGTCGAGGTGAAAGCCGGCGAGATCGTGCTGTTCGAGAACGTGCGCTTCAACAAGGGTGAGAAGAAGAACGCCGACGAGCTGGCCCAGCAATACGCCGCCCTGTGCGACGTGTTCGTCATGGACGCCTTCGGCACCGCTCACCGCGCCGAGGGTTCGACCCACGGCGTGGCCAAGTTCGCCAAGGTCGCCTGCGCCGGTCCGCTGCTGGCCGCCGAGCTGGACGCCCTGGGCAAGGCCCTGGGCAACCCGGCCCGGCCGATGGCGGCCATCGTCGCCGGCTCCAAGGTCTCCACCAAGCTCGATGTGCTGAACAGCCTGAGCCAGATCTGCGACCAGCTGATCGTCGGCGGCGGCATCGCCAACACCTTCCTCGCCGCGGCCGGGCACAAGGTCGGCAAGTCGCTGTACGAGGCCGACCTGGTCGACACCGCCCGCGCCATCGCCGCCAAGGTCAGCGTGCCGCTGCCGGTCGACGTGGTGGTGGCCAAGGCCTTCGCCGAGGATGCCGAGGCGACCGTCAAGCTGATCGCCGACGTTGCCGACGACGACATGATCCTCGACATCGGCCCGCAGACCGCCGCGCAGTTCGCCGAGCTGCTGAAGTCGTCCAAGACCATCCTGTGGAACGGCCCGGTCGGCGTGTTCGAGTTCGACCAGTTTGGCAATGGCACCAAGGTGCTGGCCCAGGCCATCGCCGAGAGCCCGGCGTTCTCCATCGCCGGTGGTGGCGACACCCTGGCCGCGATCGACAAGTACGGCGTGGGCGAGCAGATCAGCTACATCTCCACCGGTGGCGGCGCCTTCCTCGAGTTCGTCGAGGGCAAGGTGCTGCCGGCCGTGGCAGTGCTGGAACAGCGCGCCCAATAACCCCCTCTCCCGTTTACGGGAGAGGGTTGGGGAGGGCGGTGGACTGCACCCTCTCCCCCGGCCCCTCTCCCACGCGTGGGAGAGGGGAGAAAGGCCAACCGGAGAACCACCATGCTGAAACAGGGATGCATCACCCTGGCCCTGGCCGTCCTGCTCGGCGGCTGCGCCAGCCAGCCGGCGCCGAGCGACGAGTGGACCCGCTGGGTCTGCGACAGCCAGGTCGAGGTGCTGTGGCGTCTCGCTGGCGCCGATGGCGAGAGCGTCGACCTGCGCCTGGGCGGCGACGATATCGTCCACCGCCTGGTGCAGGAACCGGCGGCCTCGGGCGTGCTGTACAGCGACGGCAGGCTGGCCTTCCACACCAAGGGCGAGGAAGGCCTGGTCTACCGGGTAGCCGACGACGACCTGATCGGGCGTGGCTGCAAGGCGCCCTGATCCATTTTGCTTTGCCCCGGGGATGACCGCTCCTCCCCGGGAACTTGAACCCGGCCCGCCCCTGCGGCAGGCTTGCACAACTCAACGACCCTGATTGGGAGCTTCACAGATGGCACTTATCAGCATGCGCCAGATGCTCGACCACGCCGCCGAATTCGGCTACGGCGTGCCGGCCTTCAACGTCAACAACCTCGAGCAGATGCGCGCCATCATGGAAGCGGCCGACAAGACCGACTCCCCGGTGATCGTCCAGGCTTCCGCCGGTGCCCGCAAATACGCCGGCGCACCCTTCCTGCGCCACCTGATCCTGGCCGCCATCGAGGAATTCCCGCATATCCCGGTGTGCATGCACCAGGACCACGGCACCAGCCCGGACGTGTGCCAGCGCTCGATCCAGCTGGGCTTCAGCTCGGTGATGATGGACGGCTCGCTGAAGGAAGACGGCAAGACCCCGGCCGACTACGACTACAACGTGCGCGTGACCCAGCAGACCGTGGCCTTCGCGCATGCCTGCGGCGTGTCCGTGGAAGGCGAGCTGGGCTGCCTGGGCAGCCTGGAAACCGGCATGGCCGGCGAGGAAGACGGCGTCGGCGCCGAAGGCGTGCTGGACCACAGTCAGCTGCTGACCGATCCGGAAGAAGCCGCGGCCTTCGTCAAGGCCACCCAGGTCGATGCCCTGGCCATCGCCATCGGCACCAGCCACGGCGCCTACAAGTTCACCAAGCCGCCGACCGGCGACGTGCTCTCCATCGAGCGCATCAAGGAAATCCACAAGCGCATCCCCAACACCCACCTGGTGATGCACGGCTCCTCCTCGGTGCCGCAGGAGTGGCTGAAGGTGATCAACGAGTTCGGCGGCGACATCAAGGAAACCTACGGCGTGCCGGTCGAGGAAATCGTCGAGGGCATCAAGCACGGCGTGCGCAAGGTCAACATCGACACCGACCTGCGTCTGGCCTCCACCGGCGCCATCCGCCGCATGATGGCCGAGCACCCGAGCGAGTTCGACCCGCGCAAGTTCTTCGCCAAGACCATCGAAGCCATGCGCGACATCTGCATCGCCCGCTACGAAGCCTTCGGCACCGCTGGCAATGCCTCCAAGATCAAGCCGATCTCCCTGGAAGGCATGTACAAGCGCTACGCCAGCGGCGAGCTGGCGGCCAAGGTCAACTAAGCCGCCATGCCGTACCGAAAGCCCCGCTCCGCGGGGCTTTCGCGTCTGAGGGAGGGAACAATGCCGTCACGCACCCTGGCGCTGGGCGCCGTCCTGCTGCTGGCCGGTTGCGCCAGCCAGGCGCCGACCGCCGTGCCGCCGGCCCCGGTCGCCGCGTCGCCGGGGGAGCCGCTGCGCTGCGCCACGCGCGCCGAGTGCACCACCAAGGTCTCGCGCACCCTGCTGTTCGTCTTCGACTACGCCGCCGCCGGAGGCCAGCTGGTGCAGCGCCAGGAGCGCCTGCTGTTCACCCCGCTGGAAGCGCCGCCGAGCGACTGGCCGGCGCTCTCCATCCGCCTGGCCGAGCCGGCGGGTGGCCGTTTCGAGTTCAGCACCGAGTGCCAGGTTGCGCACTGCCGCTACAGCGCCGAGCAGTTGCTGCGGGTCTACCGCAGCTACCTGGCCGAGCGGCCCTGCTCGCTGTTGCTGGACAGCGCCGTGCGGGCCTGCCGGGAGTGACGGCATGACGCCCTTCAAGTACCTCCAGGGCTACCCGCCGCACCTGCAGCAGCAGGTGCTGCAGATGGTCGCCGAGAACCGCCTGGGCGACTATCTGGCCGAGCGCTACCCCCATCGCCACCAGGTGCAGAGCGACAAGGCGCTCTATGGCTACGTGCTCGACCTCAAGCAGGAGTACCTGCGCAGCGCGCCGGCCATCGACAAGGTGCTCTACGACAACCGACTCGACCTCACCCACCGCGCCCTGGGCCTGCACACGGCGATCTCGCGGGTGCAGGGCGGCAAGCTCAAGGCGAAGAAGGAGATCCGCGTGGCCGCGCTGTTCAAGGACGCGGCGCCGGAGTTCCTCAACATGATCGTGGTACACGAGCTGGCGCACCTGAAGGAGGCCGAACACAACAGGGCCTTCTACAAGCTGTGTCAGTACATGCTGCCGGACTACCACCAGCTGGAGTTCGACCTGCGTCTGCACCTGACCTGGCGCGAGCTGCAGGGCGGCGCCTGAGCGAAAACTGAACAGTCCGGCGCAGGCCCCGGCCAGCCTGGGGTGCGGCGGCCGATCCCCCTGTTATCCACAGAGTCATCCCCTGGCTCTGTGCGCAACTCATTGAGAAAAAAGGAAATTGTTTTTCGGCTTGGGCAATCCGACCAGTGTCAGCACCGCCCTGATGGCCAAGGGCTATGGTTAAGGCATAGCCTGGCAAGGGAGCGCTCTCGACACGCACGGCCGCGCTTCATTGCGGAGGTTCACCATGAGCACTGCACCGTCCCCGCTGACCTGCGAACAGCTGAGCAGCTTCAGCCCGATGGATTTCCTCACCCCGCACTACCGCCAGCAGCTGCATGCCAGCCTCACCTACCTGCAGCGCCCGGCCGGCACCCCGCTGTTGCACAAGGGCGAGCGCTCGGTGGCCCAGTATTACCTGCTGGAAGGCCGGGTCAGCGTGGACAGCGGCAACGGCAAGCAGTCCATCGAGAGCGGCTCGCCGCAGGCCCACCTGCCGCTCAACCCGGGGCAGCACAACCCTTCCAGCGTACGCGCGCTCACCGACGTGCGCCTGTTCGCCGTCGAGCGCCAGCTGCTGGAGCGCCTGCTGGGCTGGAGCCAGGAGGCGGCCTACCAGGTCAGCAGCCTGGGCGAGATGCAGGTGGAGGAACAGGACGCGGACGACTGGCTGGCGCGCCTGCTCGGCACGCCGCTGTTCGGCCGCCTGCCGCCGTCGCACCTGCATGCCCTGCTGGCGCGCTTCGAGTACGTCGAGGCCAGGGCCGGCGAGCGGGTCGTCGGCTATGGCGAGCCGGGCGAGCACTTCTTCGTGCTCAAGCGCGGCCGCGCCCAGGTCAGCCTGCCCTCCGCCTACCGCGAGCAGCCGGCCCTGGTGCTGGAGCGTGGCGACTTCTTCGGCGAGGAGGCGCTGGTCAGCGGCGCGGTGCGCTCGGCCAGCGTGACCATGCTGGAGGATGGCGAGCTGGCGCGCCTGCACCGCGACGACTTCGTCGAGCTGGTGCGGCCGACCCTGATCCCGCGCATCAGCACGCACGACCTGCAGCAGCTGAGCCAGCAGGGGCAGCGCCCGCACCTCCTGCTGGACGTGCGCCTGGCCGTGGAGTACCGCCTCGGCCACCTGCCGGAGAGCCTCAACCTGCCGGTGGCCAACCTGCGCACCCATGCCGACAGCCTCGACCGCGCCACCTGCTACGTGGTCACCCCGGAAGGCGGCATCCGCAGCGAACTGGCCGTGCACCTGCTCAACCAGCTGGGCTTCGACGCCTACCTGCTGGAGGGCGGCCAGTCGGCGGCAGCCTGATCACTCCACCCGCAGCACTGCCCAGGTGTGCGCGCCGATCTGCACGCTGTCGCCCGGGCCCTGCCCGAGCAGCTGACGGCCGAGCGGGGCGTGCGGCGTGATCAGGGTGATGGCCACGCCCTCGGCCTGCAGCTTCAGGCCGGCGCCGTCGGGGCCCAGCAGCAGGCACTGCTCGCGTCCTGCGGCGGCCAGCCAGATCAGCGCGCCGAGCTGGATGCCCTGCGCCTCGTCGTAGGGGCGCGGCGCCAGGGCGCGCCAGGCGGCCAGGGCGGCGCGGATCTCGGCGGCGCGGCGCGACTGCCCGGCGGCCAGGTAGGAGGCCTCCAGGCCGCGGGTGTCGTACTTGTTCTCGGCCTTGCTTTCTTCGTGGGTGGCGGCTTGGCGCGCGCTCTCGGCGGCCGCGACCAGCAGGGCCAGGTCGGCTTCGAGGCGGGCGCAGACCAGCTGCTGGAGGGCGTGTTTGTCCATGCTCGGGCGTCGTGCAACGGGGCGGCCAGGGTAGCAGAGCCGCGCCGTGCCCGCTGCCCGCGCCCGACTAGACTGTGGAAGTGTCTGCCCAGCCCAGGTGAAACCGCGATGTGCACTGCCCGCTGGCGTTGGCTGGGATGCCTGTTCGCCCTGAGCCTGTTCCCCGGCCTGCAGGCTGCGCCGCTGCAGCTGTATACCGAGGAGTACCCGCCGCTGAACTTCGCCCGCGACGGCCGCCCCGTGGGCCTGGCCGTCGACCTGGTGCGCGAGATTCTCGAGCGCACCGGCCAGCGCGCGCAGATCTCGGTGGTGCCCTGGGCGCGCGGCTACCAGGCGGCCAGCAGCGAGCCCGACAGCGGCCTGTTCGTCACCATGCGCACCGCCGAGCGCGAGCCGCTGTTCAAGTGGGTCGGGCCGGTGGCGGTGGTGGTCACCAGCTTCTACGCGCTCAGGGGTTCGGGCATCCGCATCGACAGCCTGGAGGATGCCGCGCGGGTCGGCACGGTCGCCGTGCCGCGGCAGTGGTACAGCTACCAGGCACTCGAGGCGCGCGGCCTGGACAACCTGTACGGAGTGATCGGTCCGCAGCAGATGATGAGCATGCTGCGCCACGGCCGGGTACCGGTGGTGGTGGCCGACAACGTGACCCTGGAGAGCCTGCTGGCCCTGGGCGGGCTGCGCCCGGAGCAGGTCGAGCCGCTGTATGGCTTCCTGCGCAGCGAAGCCTACATCGCCTTCTCGCCGAGTACCGCGGACGCCGTGGTGCGCGACTGGCAGCAGGCGCTGGATTCGATGAAGGCCGACGGCAGCTTCGCCCTGATCTACCGGCGCTGGTTGCCGGGGCAGGAGCCGCCGGCCGAGCTGCTCAGGCCCGCTGCGGCCTTACCCTGACCGCCCAGAGCACGCCGACGATCAGCAGGGCGATGCCGGCCAGGGTCAGCGGCGCCGGCCACTGGCCGCGCAGGATGAAGGCATAGGCCAGTGCCGCCAGGGTCTCGAAGACGATCAGCTGGCCGGCCAGCGAGGTCGGCAGGCGCTGGCTGGCCTCGTTCCAGCACAGGGTGCCGACCCAGGAAGCGAGCAGGGCGATGACCAGCATCAGGGCGATGAACTGCTCCGGGCGCGGCCCCAGCGGCATGGCGAAGTCGCTGCCGCTGGCGGCCATGCCGGCCCACAGCAGGGCATAGCCGAGCAGGGCCATGGGCAGGGTCACCAGGCCCTGGGCGGTGGCCCAGGTGCGTGGGCTGCGCCCGGGATGGTCACGCAGCCAGTCGGCGTTGCGCAACGGGTACCAGGTCCAGCAGGCCACGGCGATCACCGCCAGCAGCGCGCCGCTGGCGTAGCGGCCCCAGTCGGTATTGCCGGCGGCGCTCAGGGCCTGCAGCTCGGCCTGGTTGACGCAGGCGATGCCGGCGCCGATCAGCCCCAGCGAGGGCAGCATCCGGGCCCAGGGCAGACGGCCGTCGCGCTCGACGTTGCGCAGGTTGGCGGCGATGGCGATGACCACCGGCAGGGTGCCGATGATCATGGTCGGCAGCGGCCCGCCGGCGCGCTGGATGGCGCTGGCCAGGCACAGGTAGTAGAGCAGGTTGCCCACCGCCGACAGCTTCAGCGCCTCCAGCCAGTCGCTGCGCGACAGCTGGCGCAGGCGCGCGCGGTCGAGCCAGGCCAGCGGCAGGGCGATCAGGCCGAAGGCCAGGTAGCGCCCGACCGATTGCAGGGCGGCCGGGTATTCCGGCAGCAGCAGCGGGCCGACGAATACCAGCCCCCACATCATCCCGGCGATCAGGGCGAACAGCGTACCCATCCACATGACAAGACTCCTCGTAGCCATCGCGGGTCAGTGTGGCTGCCCGGCGCGCGGCCGTCTTGAACGCTCTTGCTCAGGTGCGGCGCATGCCGACGTGCGGGATGTCGTCTTCCAGGTACGGCGCGGTCACCGCGACGAAGTCATAGCGGCCGTAGTAGCCCTGCAGGTGGGCTTGCGCCGAGAGGTAGATCGGCAGTCCGGGCCAGCGCTGCAGGCAGGCCGCCACGGCGCGCTCCATCAGCTGGTGGCCGAGGCCGCTGCCGCGCGCCTCGGGGGCGATCACCACGCGGCCGATCACCGCCTCGCCGCCCTGGGTCGCCGGGTCGAGCAGGCGCAGGTAGGCCAGCAGCCGCTCGTCCTGCCAGGCCAGCAGGTGGCAGGTATCGCAGAGCAGGTCCTGGCCATCGACGTCCTGGTAGGGGCAGTGCTGCTCGACCACGAAGACGCGCGAGCGCAGTTCGAGCAGGGCGTACAGCTCGCGCTTGTCCAGGTCGCTGTGGTGCTTGAGGTGCCAGGTCAGTTGCATGTCGGAGTGCTCGCAGGGGCGTGTGGGGCGGTCGCGGCGAGCTTGCCGAGCAGCCACTGCAGGCCGGCCAGGTGCTGCTGGTCGTGGCTGCACAGGTAGTGCAGCAGGCTGCGCAGGGTCAGCTCGCCGTAGCCCTCGAAGCGGGCCGGGCGCTGCAGCTGGGCCGCGTCGAGCGTGCCGAGCAGCGCCAGGGTCTCGCGCCGGGCGCGGCGGAACTCGGCCAGCACCGAGTCGGCATCCGCCTCGGCGTAGCGGCGCTCGCGGGCCATGGCCGCGCCGTCCAGCGAGAGCAGCAGCGGGTTGTCTTCGCTGAGAGTGCGGCGGATGCGCAGCTGGTAGCCCTCCACCTCGATGTCGCGCACATGGCAGAGCTGCTCGATGGCGCTGAAGGGCTCGCTGGGGATGCCCTCCCAGGACTCCGGCCGCCAGTGCCGGCAGGCGGTGGGGAAGGCGGCGAAGTGGGCCTGCAGCTGGTCGGGAAAGACGGCGAGGGCATTCAGGGTGAGGCTGAGCATGGCGCTGCTCCGGCGGACAGAGTTCCCATGCTGGCACGGCGCGGGCCGCGCCGCGCGATACAGATGGCGAGAAAATCGGGACGGCAGTCAGGCCGCATCGCGCCAGATGCGGAGGGCGGCGAACAGGTCGTCGGCTTCGCCGTAGCGCTCGATCAGCTCGGCGCGGATCTCCAGCAGATGCTCGAGGAAGCGCCCCACGAAGTCCCGCTGCGCCTGGCTGAACGCCAGCACATGGCGGTTCTGCGGGCCGTCGTAGCTGAGGTGGAAGAGGAACTGGCCGATGTAGGAGCTGTGCTCGTCGCTCTCCAGGCACAGGCGCACCAGCGCCGGGAAGAAATAGCCCAGGCCCTCGGGAGTGACGAAGCACAGCGGGTCCCAGCCGGGGTTGCCCAGCTCGCGCAGGCCGATGCCGTCGATGCTTGCGTTGAGCAGCGTCTGGTCGTGCTCGCAGCATTCATCGCAGTGCCGGTAGTCGGTGAAGTGTGCGGGCCTGGGCGCGGCGAACAGCGCCTTGGATTCTTCCAGCCAGTTCATGGTGGGCACGTGTGATGGGGGCTTGGCCCATCATAGGCGTCCGAGCTGCCGGCAGCACCTACACTGCTTCTGGGGAGCTAGGAGGTGTGCCTTGGCGGTCGAGGTTTCGGACTATTCGATCTACCGGCGGGTGGTGTCGCAACTGATGCAGGGCCAGGAGCAACTGCCCAGCCTGCCGGCGCTGACCCTGGAGATCCGCCGGGCGCTGAGCGACGGCCAGGCCAGCCTGGGCGCGCTGGCGCGCCTGGTCAGCCGCGACCCGGCGCTGGCCGCGCTGCTGATGAAACATGCCTCCTGCGCCCTGTACCGCCACCCGGTGGCGCCGCGCACCCTGCAGGAAGTGATAGTGCTGCTCGGCGTGGGCGAGGTCGATCGCATCACCATGGTGCACAGCATCAAGAGCCTGTTCACCCTGCACAGCCCGGCGCACAAGCGCCTGTTCATGGAGGTCTGGGAGCGCCTGGTGCTCAAGGCCAGCACCTGCGCCATGCTCGCCCGCCTGCTCGGCCAGGTGGCGCCGGAGCACGCCCTGCTGGCCAGCCTGCTCAGCGAGGTAGGCACCCTGGCCGTGCTCTCGGCGTTCAAGGACGAGGCGCAGATTCCCTCCGGCGAGCTGTACTACAAGCTGTGCCGCGAATACAGCAAGTCGCTGGGGGTGATAGTGCTGAAGAAGTGGGCGGTGGACGACGAGTACATTGGGGTGATCCGTGGCGCCGGCGACTGGGGCGCCAGCAGTGGATGGGGGCTGGAGCTGATCGATCTGGTCAACCTGGCCCTGTTCCATGCCATCAAGGAGCGCGATGCCCTGGCCGAGCTGCCGCAGCTGGTGGAGCTGGCGGCCTACCACAAGCTGCGGCCGCCGCTGAACTTCATCGGCGACAACGGCGAGCTGGAGCTGGTGGTCAGCCACCGCGCGGACATCCACGCCATCGCCGCCACCCTGCGCTGAGCTGGCGGCCGCGGCGCGCGCGCCTGGCGTCGTCGGTCTGCCGGGTTGTCGCCAGGCCTGCTAAGGTCGTGCTGCACTGCTACCGCCACGAGAGCCCGCCATGTCCGCGCCCTGCATCCTGATCCCCCTGCCGCGCCGCGATTTCGATCCCAGCGAGGCCGCCCTGGCCTGGCGCCAGCTGCGCCGGGCCGGCTACCGGGTGTGCTTCGCCACCCCGGACGGCCAGCCGGCGGAGCCGGACCCGCAGATGCTCAGCGGCGAGGGGCTGGATGCCTGGGGGCTGGTCCCCGGCCTGCGCCGGGTGCGACTGCTCGGCCTGCTGCTGCGCGCCAACGGCGCGGCGCGGGCGGCCTGCGCCGAGATGCTGGAGGACCCGGACTACCGGCAGCCGCTGCGTCACGAGGGCCTGCGCGTCGAGGACTTCGCCGGCCTGATGCTGCCCGGCGGGCACTGGGCCCGCGGCATGCGCGAATACCTGGAGAGCGCGACGCTGCAGGCCCTGGTCGCGGCCTTCTTCGCCGCCGACAAGCCGCTGGCGGCGGTCTGCCACGGCGTGCTGCTGGCGGCGCGCAGCCAGGGCGCGGACGGCCGCTCGGTGCTGCACGGGCGCAAGACCACCGGCCTGACCTGGAAGATGGAGAAGACCGCCTGGGACCTGACCCGCTTCTACGGCCGCTGGTGGGACGGCGACTACTACCGCACCTACTCCGAGGCGCCGGGCGAGCCGGCCGGCTACATGAGCGTGCAGGGCGAGGTGGGCCGACTGCTGGCCAGCCCGGCGGATTTTCTCGATGTGCCGCGCGACGCCCCCGACTTCTGGCGCAAGACCAGCGGCCTGCACCGCGACACGCCGGACGACAGCCGCCCGGCCTGGGTGGTACGCGACGGCAACTATGTGTCCGGGCGCTGGCCGGGCGACATGCACGAGCTGATGCGGCGCTTTATCGAGCTGCTACCGGCAGCGTAGCCCGAATGCAATCCGGGAATACAGGTAGCACCGCCCCCGGATTGCATCCGGGCTACATACTGCCCAGGCCGTAGGCGTCCCTGTAGGCGCGAGTTCTGCGGCGCCCGTGTCTGTCTATCGTAGGGTGGGTAAGACCCGGGCAGCGGTCAACGCGGGTATCACTCCTGCGCGGTGCTAGACAAATTGCGCGGCGGCGTGCGCCGAGGCCCAGGCCCACTGGAAGTTGAAGCCGCCGAGGTGGCCGGTGACATCCAGCACCTCGCCGATGAAGTACAGCCCCGGCGACTTCTGCGACTCCATGGTCTTCGACGACACCTCGCGGGTGTCAATGCCGCCCAGGGTCACTTCGGCGGTGCGGTAGCCCTCGGTGCCGGCCGGCACCAGGGTCCACTCGGCCAGTTTCTGCGCCACTGCCTCCAGCTCCGCCGGGGTGTACTGCTTGAGCGGCTTGCTGACGAACCACTGCTCGGCCAGCAGACCGGCCATCTTCTTGGTGAACAGCTCGGCCAGCAGGGTCTTCAGCTCACTGTTCGGCCGTTCGTGCTGCTGCGCCGCCAGCCACTCGGGCAGATCGATGTGCGGCAGCAGGTTGATGCTGATGGCATCGCCCGGCTGCCAGTAGGAGGAGATCTGCAGGATCGCCGGGCCGCTCAGGCCGCGGTGGGTGAACAGGATGTTCTCCTTGAAGCTGACCCCGTTGCAGCTGACCAGGCAATCCTCCACTGAGGTGCCGGACAGCTCGGTGCACAGCGCCTTGAGCTGTGGCTCGGTGATGGTGAAGGGCACCAGGCCGGCGCGGGTCGGCAGCAGGGTATGGCCGAACTGCCTGGCCACCTGGTAGCCGAAGCCCGTGGCGCCGAGGGTAGGGATGGACAGGCCGCCGGTGGCGATCACCAGCGACTCGCAGCTGAACTCGCCGGCGCTGGTGCGCAGGGCATAGCCGTTCGCGGTCTTGCCGATGGTCTCGACCGAAGTATCCAGGCGCAGGTCGACGCCGTGCTCGTCGCACTCGGCCAGCAGCATATTGAGGATGTCGCTGGCCTTGCGGTCGCAGAACAGCTGGCCGAGCTTCTTCTCGTGGTAGGGCACGTCGTGCTTGACCACCAGCTCGACGAAGTCCCACTGGCTGTAGCGGGCCAGGGCCGACTTGCAGAAGTGCGGGTTGTGCGAGAGGAAGTTGGCCGGTTCGCAGTACATGTTGGTGAAGTTGCAGCGCCCGCCGCCGGACATGAGGATCTTCTTGCCCGGCTTGTTGGCGTGGTCCAGCAGCAGCACGCCACGCCCGCGCGCGGCGGCCTTGGCCGCGCACATCAGGCCGGCGGCGCCGGCGCCGATGATGATGACCGGGAAGAAGGACAAGGGCTGTACCTCGGGACTGTGCGGAAGGGGCGCATTCTAGCGGAAAGCGTTGCCAAGCCTGAGGACCGTCGTCGTGTGGCTTGGATGCCATCTGGAAACTGGCAGGCCCGCCCCCGGATTGCATCCGGGCTACGCCGGCTGGTGCGGTGACCCTCTCCCCAGCCCTCTCCCATAAATGGGAGCGGGGGCAACAGCGGCACCGTGCAATTCGTCACCCCTGGCCCGTTTAGGGGGGCGAGGGTGACTCAGGCCGCCTGGGCCTCGCCGGGCTGCGGTACCTGCTTCTGCAGGTGCGCCACCAGGGTGCGCAGCGGCGCCAGTTGGCGGCAGATCAGGCCGAGCTGCACCTGCACCAGGCGGTGGCCTTCGTCCATCTCCTCCGGCAGCTGCTCCAGCTCTTCGGCCAGGCGCTGGTCGGTCTCGTCGTACACCGCCACCGGCTGGTTGTCGCGCAGGCAGGCGGCGATGGCCTCCAGGCTCTGGCTGATATGGGCCACGGCGCGCTCGTGCAGGGCGTCGCTGGCGTCGTCGGCCAGGCTCGCGCGGTGCGCGCCGAGGGCCGAGAGGTAGCTGAGCAGGGTGTGCGACAGCACCAGGAAGCGGAAGCCGGTCTCGGCGTCCTTCCTGAAGTGGCCGGGCTCCAGCAGCATGTTGGCCAGGGTGGTGGACAGCGCCGCGTCGGCGTTGTGCGCGTTGCGCCTGGCCAGGCGGTAACTCAGGTCGTCGCGGGCGCCGGACTCGTACTGCTGCATGATCTGCAGCAGGTAGCGGCTGTTGCTGCTGAGGGTGCTGGCCAGCACCTGGTTGAGCTTGCGCCCCTGCCAGTCGGGCAGGATCAGGAACACCGCCAGGCCGGCGATCACCGTGCCTAGTACGGTATCCACCAGGCGCGGCCAGAGCAGGGTGTAGGCGTCGCTGATCTGGTTGAAGCACAGCACCACCACCAGGGTCATGGCGGTGGTGGCCAGGGTGTAGCGGTCGACCCGGTTGGTGAAGAACACCACCCCGGCGGCCACGGCGAACAGCGACTGCAGCAGCGGGTCGGGGAACAGGCGGATCAGCGCCCAGCCCAGCACCAGTCCGAGCAGGGTACCGCTGACCCGCTGCACCAGGCGCAGGCGGGTGGCGCCGTAGCTGGGGCGGCAGACGAACAATGTGGTGAGCAGGATCCAGTAGCCCTGCTGTGGGTGGATCCAGTGCAGCAGGCCGTAGCCGGCGAGCAGCGCGACGGACAGGCGCAGGGCGTGGCGGAATACCAGGCTGGTCGGGGTGACGTGCTGGCGCAGGCGCTCGAAGGCGTCCTTGATATTCTGCGGCGAGCGATCGAGCAGGGCGCTGTCCTGCTCGTCGGCCAGGGCATCCGGGTTGCTGGCGCTGGTCAGCTTGCGCTCCAGGCTGGCCAGGTTGCCGGCCAGGGCGCCGAGGGCTCGCAGCAGGCGGCGCCAGGCCGGGTTGTTCTGCTCGCGCAGGTAGGCCATGGAGGCGTCCAGCTCGGCCATGGCCTGGCTGTTGTCGTTGTAGTCGAACGGCTGGCGCAGGCGGATGGCCCGCCCCAGCGCCTGGCAGGCCTTGCCCTGCTGGCTCAGCAGGCGGCCGCAGCGGAACATCACGTCGCTGTGGAAGAAGGCTTCGGCCAGGGCGTTGTAGGGGTAGTGCGAGGAACTGGCGCGCTCGTGGATGTCCTGGGCGATGAAGTACAGCTTGAGGTAGCGGTTGATCTTCTGCCCGCTGCGCTTGCGGCTCATGCGGTTGAGGATGATGTCCTTGGCCTGGTTCAGCGCCGTCACCACCCGGCCGTTCTGCCGCGCCAGCTCCAGGCGCCGGGCCTCGATGTCGAGCTTGCGCACCGGCTCGAACAGCGAGGCCTTCAGGCGCAGGTAGGCGCCCAGTTCCTCGAACACCCGCGCCAGTGCCTGCTGCACCGGCTGCTGGCTGAACAGCGCACTCCAGAGGATGCCGAGCAGGCCGTACCAGGCGGCGCCGGCGATCAGCAGCAGCGGCTCCTGCCAGAAGCCGCCGGCCAGGCCGGCACGATGCTCCAGGCCGATGGCGGTGTAGATGGCCAGGATCAGGGTGGCCTGAGCCACCGCCGCGTAGCGCTCGCCGATGCCGCCGAGCAGGGTCATGGCGAAGGCCGCCAGCGCCAGGCCGCTGCCGAACAGCCAAGGGTAGGGGAACAGCAACTGCACGGCGGTGGCCGTGGCGCCGAAGCAGACCAGGGTCACCAGCAGGGCCTGGGTGCGACCGCGCCAATGGTCGTCGCTCTCGGCCAGGGCGCTGGCGATGCAGCCGAGGAACAGCGGAATGACGAAGGCGATGCGGTCCAGGTACCAGCACAGCGCCATGGCTCCGGCCAGGGCGATGAACACGCGCACGCCGTAGGTGAATTTCTCGCGCGCCCAGAGCTGGCGCCAGGTGTGTTGCAGCGATGAGGGCATGGGGCGAACGGCTACCCGCGAGCAATGAGGTGGTTTGCCGAAGAAGACGGCGATGGTGGTGCGCGAGGCACCATTTTATTGACCTTTCGCTCAGAGGATAGTCCGCCGCAACCGGCAATGAAAAACGGGCCCATGGAGCCAGGCTGCTCGGTCGCAGCCCGGATGCAATCCGGGAAACAGGCAGCTCCGCTCCCGCATTGTATCCGGGCTACAGTGCTTGCTGTGGATGGCGCAGTCGCTTCTGCCGCGCCATGAAAAAACGGGCCCGCAGGCCCGTCCGGATCAGCTTGGCTGGTGCTCAGTCGTCACCGTCGTCATCGTCGCCGCCGTCGACCTTCATGCCCAGCTCCTTGATCTTGCGCGTCAGGGTGTTGCGCCCCCAGCCCAGCAGCACGGCGGCGTCGCGGCGGCGGCCGGCGGTGTGCTTGAGTGCGGTCTCGATCATGATCCGCTCGAAGGCCGGCACGGCGCTGTCCAGCAGGCTGGACTGGCCGCGCGCCAGGGCCTGGTCGGCCCACTGGCGCAGGCCCTGCTCCCAGTTGGCGGCCGGCGCGTTCTCCTGCGGCTGGGTCAGCAGCTCCGGCGGCAGGTCGTCGATGTGCACCTCGCGGCCGGAGGCCATCACGGTGATCCAGCGGCAGGTGTTCTCCAGCTGGCGCACGTTGCCCGGCCAGGGCAGGTGCTTGAGGTAGTCCTCGGTCTCGCTCTTCAGCAGCTTGGGCTCCACCGCCAGTTCCTGGGCAGCGCGGGCGAGGAAGTGGCGGGCCAGGGTGGGGATGTCCTCGCGGCGGTCGGCCAGGCGCGGGATATGGATGCGGATGACGTTGAGGCGGTGGAACAGGTCTTCGCGGAACTTGCCGGCCTGTACCAGGGATTCGAGGTTCTGGTGAGTGGCGGCGATGATGCGCACGTCGACCTTCACCGGGGTGTGGCCGCCGACCCGGTAGAACTCGCCGTCGGCCAGCACGCGCAGCAGGCGGGTCTGGGTGTCGGCCGGCATATCGCCGATCTCGTCGAGGAACAGCGTGCCGCCGTCGGCCTGCTCGAAGCGGCCGCGACGCTGGTTGGCGGCGCCGGTGAAGGCGCCTTTCTCGTGGCCGAACAGCTCGGATTCCATGAGATCTTTCGGGATGGCCGCCATATTCAGCGCGATGAACGGCGCCGCCGCGCGCGGGCTGTGGCGGTGCAGGGCGTGGGCGACCAGCTCCTTGCCGGTACCGGACTCGCCGTTGATCAGCACGGTGATGTTGGAGTGGGACAGGCGGCCGATGGCACGGAACACCTCCTGCATCGCCGGCGCCTCGCCGATGATCTCCGGGGTGCGCGACAGCGCGGCCGGCGCCTCCAGGCTCTGCTGCTCCTGGGCGTGCTGGTTGGCGCGCTTGACCAGCGACACCGCCTCGTCGACGTCGAACGGCTTGGGCAGGTACTCGAAGGCACCGCCCTGGTAGGAGGCCACCGCGCTGTCCAGGTCGGAATGCGCGGTCATGATGATCACCGGCAGGCGCGGGTGCATGTCGCGGATCCGCGCCAGCAGGTCGAGGCCGCTGGCGCCGGGCATGCGGATGTCGGAAATGATCACGTCCGGCTGCTGGCGGCTCAGCTTGCTCAGCACGCCATCGGCGCTGTCGAAACTCTGGGTGGTCATGCCCTCCTGCTGCAGGGCCTTCTCCAGGACCCAGCGGATGGAGCGGTCGTCGTCGACGATCCAGACGGTTTCACTGCGGCTCATGGCTGTGTAGCTCCTTGGTCCAGGGGCAGGAAGATCGAGAACACGGTGTGGCCGGGGTGGCTCTCGCATTCGATCAGGCCCTGATGCTGGCTGATGATGTTCTGGGTGATGGCCAGGCCCAGGCCGGTGCCGTCCGGGCGGCCGCTGACCATGGGGTAGAAGATGGTTTCCTGCAGCTCCGGCGGGATGCCCGGGCCGTTGTCGATGATCTCCATCTTCACCACCAGGCGGTGGCGGGTGTGGCCGATGGTGAACTGGCGCAGGGTGCGGGTGCGCAGGCTGATGCGGCCCAGGCGCAGGTCACTCTGCGCGGACAGCGCCTGCAGGGCGTTGCGCACGATGTTGAGCACGGCCTGGATCAGCTGCTCGCGGTCGATCAGCAGGTCGGGGATGCTCGGGTCGTAGTCGCGCACCAGGGTGATGCTGCCCTGGGCCTCGGCCTCGATCAGGTTGGCGACCCGCTCCAGCACCTCGTGGATGTTGGTCATGGCGAGGCTCGGCAGCTTGTTCGAGCCGAGCATGCGGTCGACCAGGTTACGCAGGCGGTCGGCTTCCTCGATGATCACGTTGGTGTAGTCGCGCAGGCCTTCGTCCGGCAGTTCGCGGGCCAGCAGCTGGGCGGCGCCGCGAATGCCGCCGAGCGGATTCTTGATCTCGTGGGCCAGACCGCGCACCAGCAGCTTTGTGGTCTCCTGCTTGGACAGCTGCGCCTCTTCCTTGGTGATGCGCAGCAGGCGGTCGCGCGGGTGCACTTCCAGCAGCAGCAGGGTCTGGCCGCGGTTGAGGATGGGCGTCACCGCATAGTCGACGGTGATGGTCTGGCCGGCCAGTGAGGTGAGCATCGCCTCGCGCTTGGTAAAGGGGTGGGCATGCTCCACCGCCTGACGCAACGAGTGCAGCGCCTCCGGCGACTCGGTGAACAGCTCGCTGATGAACTGGCCGTGGCTGCGCTGGCCGCTGACCGCCAGCAGCATCTCGGCGGCCGGGTTCATGTACTCCAGGCACAGCTCGGCGTTGAGCAGGATGGTCGCGGTGGTCAGGTTGTCCAGCAGCAGTCGGTGCAGCGCGTCGTTGATCATGGCAGGGTCCTGGCAATGACCGGGAAAATGCAAAAAGCAAACCAAGGCCCCGAAAAGACGCGCGGCAGTGGCCGATGCGGCCCGCCCGGCCGCCTTTCAGCGCAGCCGGCCGGGTGCTCGGTGAACCAAAACAGGGAGAGTATAGAAATCGGTGCAGGCTTATGCACCGAATTGGTGCGTCGAGGCGGTCAGATGAAGGGCACCAGGGGGATGTCCTTCGGCGGGTCCTTCGGCTTGTCCTCGATGGGGCATTCCGGGCGTACGCCCCAGTCCTTCTTCTTGCACGGATTGGCGGTGCGCTTCTCGGCCAGGGAGATGCGCTTCATGTGGAAGGGCTGCGCCGGGGTGCGCTCGACGATGCGCCCGCGGGCGTCGAGGATCTCCACCGAGATCTGGTGGGTGCCGCGGTCGATGTTCTGCAGCGGGAACACCGGGCTGCGCCCCGCTTCCCCCCAGGGCTGGCCGTCGAGGATCAGGCGGTAGCGGTGGCCGGGGTGCAGGGTCGGGTCGCTGCTGGCGGTGACGATCAGCTTGCCGGTGGTGTCGCGAATCACCGCGTCGGGTTCCGGTACCAGGATGCGCAGCAGGTCGTAGCCGGGTTCCGTCGCCAGGGGCGGTTCGCTGGCCGGGCTGGCCTGGGCGGCCGGCGACGAGGGCATCTGGTTGCCGGGCGCCAGTTCGATGCGCTCGGCCTCGCCCGAGGGTGGCTGGTCGGTGAAGACCCGGTTGCCGTCGGCGTCGATGTAGGTGTAGACGCCGGCGCTGGCGTGGAGACAGCAAAGGCCGAGCAGCATGCAGGACAGGTAGCGGAGCATGGGTAACCTTGCGCTGGATCAGGGGGTCGGCTTGGGTGTAGGGGGCGGTGGTCGCAATGCCGGGCTGCTGGTGTTCACCCGTTGCACGGTGAAGGTCACGCTGGCGCTGCGCTGCAGCGACTGGCCGCCACTGAGCACCTCGACGGCCAGGCTGTGTTCGCCGCGGTCGACATTTACCAGCTGCAGGCGCGGCACGTTGCTCGGCTGGCCGTAGGGCTGGCCGTCCAGCAGCAGGCGCAGGCTGTGCCCGGGCTGTAGGCGCGGGTCGATCTGCACGCCGACGCTGAAGGTGCCGTTGTTGGCACGCAGCGCCTCCTCACTGGGCAGGTCGGTCAGCGCCAGCACCCCATAAGGCTGGGCGCTGGCGGCGGGGGCATCGGTCGGCGCGGCGGACTCGACGGGCTGTGCCTGCACCGTGTTGGTCGGCGGCAGCTCGACGGTTTCCGCCGCCTGGCCTTCCGGCGGCTGGTTGGTGAACACCGTGTTGCCATTGGCGTCGGTGTACTTGTAGATCTGCGCCACGGCGGGCAGGGCCAGGGCGCAGAGCAGGCAGGCGGTGAGCAGGCGCATCGGGTGGCTCCTGAATGATCCTGCGGCAAGGGTTGCACCGGTCCGCCCGCCTGGCAAGTGCGGGCTGCGATGGGCGTGGCCCAGCGCAACAAAGTGAGCGACAGAGGGTAAATCGCTCTCCGGAAACACAAAGGCCCGCAACGAGGCGGGCCTTTGGGCGTTCATGGAATCTATGGTGCCGGCACCAGGAATCGAACCCGGGACCTACTGATTACAAGTCAGTTGCTCTACCAGCTGAGCTATACCGGCGTAGGGGGCGCCATTATAGCCATTGGTGTGGCGGAGTAAACCGTCGCGCGCGAGCTGGGATGGGGCTTGGCTATGAGAGCAGAGGTGTTTATGCACAATGAGAATGCGCCCTCGATGGGGATGCATGTTTTTTGTGCAGCAGATCGCGCATTTTGCTAAGAGGCTGTTTCAAAAGAACTTTTTTCTCAGATCAAAAAACCAGCAGGTCGCCGCAAGCCTGCTGCGGCGCGCCTTGTGCAGATTTCTACAGAATCCGTGCACAGAGTTATCCACAGCTTCTGTGGATGGCTTTCAGGGGCGCTCGGCCAGCAGCAACAGGTTGCGCGGGGTCAGCTGGTGGGCGCAGAAGGTGCCCAGCCTCACCTGGTAGCCCCGTTCTTCCAGGTAGAGGGCGCGGTCGAGCAGCAGCCACAGCTCCAGCGGGCGACGGAACAGGCCGCGTACCAGCTCCAGGTTGCGTACCTCCGCCAGGCGGAGCCAGCCGGCTGCCTCCAGGGCGGGCCAGTCGATGCTGCCGTGCAGTGCCAGGCCCTTGAGCGCGGCCAGGTCATGGCAGTAGCTGGCGAAGTCCTTGTCCAGCCAGCTCACCGGCAGCGATGGCGTCGGCAGGTAGTCATCCATGCCGCGCTGCTGGCGCTGCAGCAGGTCGAAGGCCAGGCGCCGGGCCATCGACAGGTCACGCTGGCGGCGCAGCCGCTGGCCGGCGGTGACGGTCTCGGCCAGCGGCAGGCGCAGGTCGTCCTGCGACAGGCGCAGGGCCGAGGCCCGTGCCGGGGCGCAGAGCGGCTGATAGTACTCGGTGGCGATGCGGTTGTAGCAGCAGGGCGCCACCGCCAGCTGGGCGCAGCCGGCGGCGCTGGCCAGCTGCAGCAGGCGCACGTGCAGGTCGCCGCAGGCATGCAGGGCCGCCGGCGTATGCGTGGCGTGCAGGCGCGCGCCGGCATCGGCGGCCAGCACGTCCTGCTGCAGGTGCTGGGCCGCGAGCTGCTGGCGTGCGCTGAGGCGCTGGCCGGCTGCCACCAGCTGCGGATCGTATTCCAGGCAGGTCAGCTGCTGGCCGCCCTGGGCCAGCAGGCGGCCGAGGTGGCCCTTGCCGGAGCACCAGTCCAGCCAGTGGCGCGGCGGCTGCCGGAACTGCAGGCGCCCGGCGAAGGCGGTGATCTGCTGCCACTTGCGCCCTGGCACGTCGACGCTCAGACGCTCGGGCAGTACGCCGAGATCGCGCGCGGGCAGTTCATCGAGCGCCGAGAGCGCGGCGGCGCGCCGCGCCAGCTCGGGGAAGGGCGCGGGGGCGGCCAGGCGCTCGGGATGGTTGTGCTCGGCTTCGGCCTGCTCCAGGCTGCGGCTGCGCAGCCAGGCGGCCAGTGCGGGCTGCTCGGCTTCCCAGGGCAGGGTCGGGCAGGTGAAGGGCTTGGGGCGCCACAGGTGCTGGTGGGTGACGAGGAAGTCGTCCAGGGCCTGGAAGCGTTCGCGCAGGGCGGGGCCGGTGAGGATCATGCGGGCGCAGCAGTGGGAGTGATGGCGGGCATTCTATCCCTCTCCCGGTGCGGGAGAGGGATCTTCGCGGGTCAGCGACCCTGGCAGGCGTCGACCCGCAGCTTGCGCTCCAGCAGCTTGAAGGCGCGCACCATGACGTAGGCGATCACCAGGTAGAACACGCCGGCGGCGAAGAAGATCTCCACCGGCAGGTAGGTGCGGGCGATGATGGTGCGCGACATGCCGGTCAGCTCCAGCAGGGTGATGGTGCTGGCCAGGGCGCTGGCCTTGAGCATCAGGATCACCTCGTTGCTGTAGGCCGGCAGGCCGATGCGCGCGGCGCGCGGCAGGATGATGTAGAGCATGGCCTGGGCGCGCGACATGCCCAGCGCACGGGCCGCCTCGATCTCGCCGGGCGGCACGGCCTGGATCGCGCCGCGCAGAATCTCGGCGATGTAGGCCGCGGTGTGCATGGTCATGGTGATGATGGCGCACCAGTACGGATCGCGCAGGTACGGCCATAGCGGGCCCTGGCGCACGGCGTCGAACTGCGCCAGGCCGTAGTAGACCAGGAACAGCTGCACCAGCAGCGGGGTGCCGCGGAAGAAGAAGATGTAGCCGAACGGCAGGGCGCGCACGTACCAGTGCCTGGAGGCGCGGGCGATGCCCATGGGCAGGGCGAGGATCAGCCCGGCGACCACGGCGATGGCCACTAGCTCGATGGTCAGCCAGGCGCCTTCGAGCAGCTTGGGCAGGTACTTGTAGATCACTTCCCAGTTCATCAGGAGCTCCGCACGAAGCCGCGGCTGGCGCGCTTCTCGAGGAAGTGCAGGCCGATCATGGCGAGGATGGTCAGGCCCAGGTAGATGAAGGCGGCGACCAGGAAGAAGGTGAAGGGCTCCTTGCTGGCGGTCACGGCGATCTGCGAGCGACGCATGATCTCTTCCAGGCCGATCACCGAGACCAGCGCGGTGTCCTTCATCAGGATCATGAACAGGTTGCCCAGGCCGGGCAGGGCGATGCGCCACATCTGCGGCAGGATCAGCCGCCACAGGATACGGCCCTTGGACAGGCCGAGGGCCATGCCGGCCTCGCGGTGGCCCTTGGGGATGGCCAGGATGGCGCCGCGGAACACCTCGGTGGCGTAGGCGCCGAAGCACAGGCCGAGGGCGATGGTGCCGGCGGCGAAGGCGTTCAGTTCCAGGCTTTCCAGGCCGAGCAGGTCGGCCAGGGCACGCATCAGGTTGACCGTGCCGAAATAGATCAGCAGTACCCAGAGCAGCTCGGGCACGCCGCGGACGATGGTGGAGTAGGTGCCGCCAAGCCATTGAAGCGGCTTGTACGGGGAAGTCTTGGCCAGGGCGCCGAGCAGCCCGAGCACCAGGCCGAGGGCCAGGGCGGACAGGGCCAGCTGGATGGTCACCAGCGTGCCGGCGGCGAGGGCGGGGCCGAAGCCATGGAGGTCGAGAATCATAGGGTGCCTGAGGGCGATTTTTCCAAGCGCGCGGTGGCGGTCAGTGGCGCACCAGCGAGGCGCCACCCGGCCCGGGTGAGAAACCGCCGCCCCGTGGGGCGGCGGCCCGGCGCATCAGTAGATGCTGAACGGGAAGTACTTGTCGTTGATCTTCTTGTAGGTGCCGTCTTCGACGATGGCCTTCAGCGCGGTGTTCAGCTTCTCGCGCAGCGGATCGCCCTTGCGCACGGCGATGGCGATCTTGTCGTTGTCGAACACCGGCTCGCCCTTGAACTCGAAGTCCTTGCCGGCATCGCTCTTCAGCCATTCCCAGTTGACGAACTTGTCGGCCAGCACGCCGTCGAGGCGGCCCGAGGACAGGTCGAGGTAGGCGTTTTCCTGGGTGTCGTACAGCTTGATCTCGACGGTGTCGGCCAGGTTGTCTTCCAGCCAGGTGCCGGCGATGGTGGCGCGCTGGGCACCGATCACCTTGCCTTTCAGGCTGGCCTTGTCGGTCTTGAAGTCGCCGCTCTTAGGTGCGATGAACTGCAGCTTGTTGGTG
The DNA here is from genome assembly GCF_003205495.1 of Aquipseudomonas alcaligenes. Classification (GTDB taxonomy): domain Bacteria; phylum Pseudomonadota; class Gammaproteobacteria; order Pseudomonadales; family Pseudomonadaceae; genus Aquipseudomonas; species Aquipseudomonas alcaligenes_B. The sequence continues at coordinate 254,913 of NZ_QJRX01000006.1, forward strand.
TAGTAGGGCTCGGTGAAATCGACCGCCTGCTTGCGCTCCTCGGTGATCGACATGGAGGCGGCGAGGAAGTCGAACTTCTTGGCGTTCAGGGCCGGGATGATGCCGTCCCAGTCGGAGGTGACCACTTCGCACTCGGCGCCCATCTTGGCGCACAGGGCCTGGGCGATCTCGACGTCGAAGCCGCCGACCTGGCCGCTGGCGTCGATCAGGTTGAAGGGCGGGTAGGCGCCTTCGGTGCCGATCTTCAGCTTGTCCGCGGCGACTGCCTGGGTGCCGAAGGCCAGGGTGGCGACGGCGGCCAGCAGGATCTTCTTATAGTTCTGCATGCGTGATTGCTCCGTTTCAGTGATTGCTGGACATGAATTGTTTACAGCGTGCCGATTGCGGGTTGGTGAAGACCTGCTCGGGCGGCCCTTGCTCTTCCACCAGGCCCTGGTGGAGGAAAACCACTTCGCTGGACACCTGCCGGGCGAAATTCATCTCGTGGGTGACCAGCAGCATGGTGCGACCTTCCTCGGCCAGCGCGCGGATCACATTAAGCACTTCCTGTACCATTTCCGGGTCGAGGGCCGAAGTCGGCTCGTCGAACAGTATCACCTTGGGCTGCATGGCCAGGGTGCGGGCGATGGCGGCACGCTGCTGCTGGCCGCCGGAAAGCTGGTTGGGGTAGGCGTGGCGCTTGTCGGCGATGCCGACCTTGGCCAGCAGCGCCTCGGCCACCTCGATGGCCTCGGCCTTGCTCTGGCCGAGCACGCGGCGCGGTGCCTCGATGATGTTGTCGAGCACGCTCATGTGCGGCCACAGGTTGAAATTCTGGAAGACGAAGCCGATCTCGCTGCGCAGGCGGTTGATCTGCCGGTTGTCGGCGGCGACCAGGTCGCCGTTCTTCGCCGCCTTCAGCTTGAGTTCCTCGCCGGCGACGAAGATCTGCCCCTGGTGCGGGTTTTCCAGCAGGTTGATGCAGCGCAGGAAGGTCGACTTGCCCGAGCCCGAGGAACCGAGGATGGAGATCACGTCGCCGTCGCGGGCGGTCAGCGAGATGCCCTTGAGCACTTCAAGGTCGCCGTAGCGTTTGTGCAGATTGCGGATTTCCAGCGCGGGCGTTGCCTCGGCCATGGGGGGTCCTCTTGGTTGCGGATGCGCTCCGGCTGCTGGCCGCCTTCCTAGCGTGCGGCTGAACCTAGCATAGCGTTTGCGGCAGCGCCAAGCCGGCTGCCGCCGCGGCCGGCGCCGGTTGCCGCCGGTTGTCGCATCATGACAGTTGCGTGTCGCGCCCAAACAAAAAATTGCCTGGCGCACTCCTGAGCGCGGCGTGCGGCGGCCCGCAGGTGGAGATAAAAAGCCCGATCCATGGATCGGGCTTGGGCAGTGCAGCCGGTGCGGCGAATGGGCGCGGAGTTTACTGGAGCGACCCGGCGCGGTGAAGTGGCGCCGGGCCACCAGTCTGCTAGAGTCGGCCTGCTCCCCAGGGGATCGGGTCGAGCCAGGCCACTTTCCCGGAGTTCTTCATGGCGCAGTCGCAGCAGTCACCCAGGGCGTTTCGTACCAGTCTGTGGCTGCTTTGCGTCCTGGTTGTGCTGCTGGTGCCGCTGCTGCACCTGTGGGCGCCGGTGCAGCACTGGAGCAACGCCCACGGCGACTGGCTGATCCGCCAGCGCGCCACGCAACAGGCGCCCGACCCGCGCATCGTGGTCATCGACATCGACGACACCAGCCTGCAGGCGCTGGCCGGCGAGGCCGGCAAATGGCCCTGGCCGCGCGCGCTGCACGCCGAGCTGCTCGAACACCTGCTGGCGCAGCAGGCCGAGGCGGTGGTGTTCGATGTGCTGTTCAGCGAGGCCGACCGCTTCCATCCCGACGCCGATGCCTATTTCGGCGAGGTGCTGGCGAGCAGCGAGCGGGTCTACCTGGCGGCCCTGCAGCAGCAGGCCGTCGACCCGGCCAAGGCGCCGCTGCTCGCCGACTACCCACCGACCACCGGCCTGCTGCCCGGCCGCGACCGCCAGCAGCGCGGCGTGCTGCTGCTGCCCTGGGCCGTGGCGCCGCAGAGCTGGAAGGTCGGCACCATCAACTTCAGCCCGGACGCCGATGGCGTCGGCCGGCGCTACGACATTCATCGTCGCATCGGCGACTGGCGCATGCCCTCGCTGCCGGCGCGGGTAGCCCAGGATCGCGGTGTGGCGCTGCCGGATGCCGCCAGCTTCCTGCTCGACTGGCGCAGCGCCGCGCGCGTGCCCTATCCGCGTGCCCCCTTCGCCGCCGCCCTGGCCCAGGCGCGCGGCGAGGCCGGCGCGCTGGCAGCCGACTACTTCGCCGGCAAGATCGTGGTGATCGGCACCACCGCCGCCGGCCTCTACGACCTGCGGCGTACGCCGCTGGACGATCTCTACCCGGCGGTGTTCATCCTCGCCACCGCCATCGACAACCTGCTCAACCAGCAGCAGCTGCAGATGGTGCCGGCCTGGGCCATGGCGCTGTTCGGCGTCGCCCTGCTGCTCGCCCTGCAGCTTGTGCTGCTGCGCGAGCGCCTGCTGGCCGCCAGCCTGCTGACCCTGGGCGCCAGCCTGGTGCTGCTGCTCGGTGCCTATCTCCTGATCCTGCAGGGCGTGTTGCTGCCGGTGCTGCCCAGCCTGCTGGCGCTGTGGCTGCTGCTGGCCCTGGCCCTGGCGGTGTTCTACCGCCGGCGCCGGCAGCAGCTGGCCAACACCATCAGCCTGTTCAGCCGCTTCCTCGACCCGCAGGTGGTGGCCCAGCTGGTCGCCCGCGAAGACCCGCAGGCACTGCTGGCCAGCCGCGAGTGCCAGCTCACCGTGCTGTTTTCCGACATCCGCAACTTCACCAGCATGTCCGAGCGACACAGCGCTCAGGAGATCATGCAGATCCTGGAGAACTACTTCGCCGGCCAGGTGGACGTGCTGTTCAGGCACCACGCGACCCTCGACAAGTTCATCGGTGACGCCATCATGGCCTTCTGGGGCGCGCCGCAGGACAACCCCAACCAGGCGGTGGACGCGGTCAACGCGGCGCTGGAGATGATCGACAACGTCGAACGCTACCGGCGCGACTTCGACCACCCGGATTTCGACATCGGCATCGGCCTGCACAGCGGTCCGGCGGTGGTCGGCATGGTCGGGACCAGCAAGCGCTACGACTACACTGCAATAGGCGATACGGTGAACCTAGCCAGCCGCATCGAGGGGCTGACCAAGGGGCGTGCGCGCCTGCTGGTGTCGGCCGCGACCATGCAGGCCTGCGGCGATGCTTTCGACTTCGTGCCCCACGGCGATTTCCAGGTGAAAGGCCGCGTCGAGCCGGTGACCCTCTTCGAACCCAGGAGAAAGACCTCATGAGAAGTACCCTTTGCGCCGCCCTGCTGATCCTGGCGGGCTGGCTGGGCAGCGCCGTGGCGCTGGCCGAAGTGCGCGGCGCTGTCACGGTCGAGGCCACCGCCCTGCGCGAGAGCCCCGCTGCCGCGGCTGCCGTGCTGCAGCAGCTGCCGGCGCAGAGCCGCCTGGCCATCCTCAAGCGCCAGGGCGGCTGGTATCAGGTACAGACCGCCGCCGGCCAGCAGGGTTGGGTGGCGCTGCTGGCGGTGCGCTTCGACAAGGCCGCCGGGGCCAGGGGCGGCAGCATCGGCGCGCTGCTCGAAGGCAGTACCGCGGTGGAGCCGGCCAGTGGCGTGGCCACCGGTGTGCGTGGCATCAGCGACGATCAGGTCGGTGGTGGCGGCGGCTCCGGCAGCCTGTCCCTGCAGCAGCTCGACCGCTACGCGGTGACCCCGGGCAGCGCCCGTGCCTTCGCCCAGCAGGGTGGCCTGCGCAGCCAGACCATCGCCTATCCCCAGTGAGCCGGAGCCGAGCCATGCACAAGATTCTTTGCCGTACCGCCCTGCTCGCTGCCCTCTGCGCCGCGCTGCCCGCCTGCGAAAGCCTACAGGTTCTCGAAGGCGTGCAGATCCAGGGGGTCGACCTGTCGCCGCTGGCCAGTGCCGGGCGCAACCTCGGCGAGCTGGGGGAGAAGAGCCAGGACGAGGAACTGGTGATCGGCGCCAGCACCGCCGAACTGCTGCTCAAGCAGGCCCGCCTGCTCGATGCACCTGCCCTTCAGGCCTACGTCAACCAGGTCGGCCGCTGGGTCGCCCTGCACAGCGAGCGGCCCGACCTGCCGTGGCGTTTCGGCGTGCTCGACAGCAGCGTGGTCGGCGCCTACGCGGCGCCTGGCGGCTATGTGTTCATCACCAGCGGCATGCTCGCGCAGATGGACAGCGAGGCCGAGCTGGCCGGTGTGCTGGCCCACGAGGTGGCGCACGTGGTGCAGCGGCACCACCTGGCGGCGATCAAGCAGAAGGCCGGCGCCGGGCTGCTCACCGACCTGTCGCGGCTGGCCCTGCAGGCCAGCCAGGCCGGCTCCAGTGCACCGGCCCCTGGCACGAGCGTCTCCACCCAGCAGTTCGACCAGCTGGTGACCAACCTCTATACCCGTGGCCTGGATCGTGGCGACGAGTACGAGGCAGACCAGATGGGCGCGGTGATCGCCGCTCGCGCCGGCTACGATCCCTATGGCCTGGCCACCGTGCTGCAGGGCATCGGCACCATGAAACAGGACGATGCGACCCTGGTGACCTTCCTCAAGGTGCACCCGAACATCGGCGATCGCCTGACCCGCCTGGAGCCCACCTACCAGTACCTGGACCAGGCGGCCGCCGGTGGCAGCCAGCAGACCCTGGACCAGCGCTACCAGAAGGCACTGTCGGCCAAGTAAGGCATCGGGCGGGGCGCGGGGCGGCTGCGCGCCGCCCCTTGTGCTTCAGTGCCGGTGCTTGTCGCAGGGCTCGTAGTCGCAGACGTGGTGGGCGTACGCCGGCGCCGTGCTGGGCGCTGCCGAGGGTGGGGGAAGCGCCGCACTCTGGGCCGGATTGAGGTAGCAGCGCGAGTCGATGAATACCCTCACCAGGTCGCCATCCAGCAGCCCGCTCCTGACCTCCGCCTGGAGGATGTCCAGCGCATGCTCCACCGGCACCGCCGGCTTGTACGGACGGTCCGAGGCGGTCAGCGCGTCGTAGATGTCGCAGATGGTCATGATCCGCGAGCCGCAGGGAATCTGCTCGCCGGCCAGGCCCTTGGGGTAGCCGCTGCCGTCGAGCTTCTCGTGGTGCGCCGCGGCGATCTCGGGGATGCGCTGCAGCGCCGGGGTCCAGGGGATCAGCTTGAGGAAGTCGCGGGTGTGCACCACGTGGCGCTCGATCTCCGCGCGCTCCTCCTGGGTCAGGCTGCCGCGGCGGATGGCCAGGGCGCCGAACTCGCTCTCCGAGAGCAGGCCGATCAGGCTGTCGTCATGGCTCTTCACCACGTGGCCCTGGATCTCCTGCAGGTGCTGGAAGTCGCCCTCGGTGAGCACGCTCGGCTCGTTGGCCTTGAGGATGTCATGCAGGTACTGGTCCAGCCGCTGGCACTCGACGGCCAGCTCCTGCTCCCACTGCAGGCGCAGCTGCTCGTCCAGCGCGCCGTATTGCCGGTAGGCGTTGAGCATGCGTCGCAGGGTCTGGTTCTGCAGGCTCTCCTTGGCCAGGGCCACGCGGTAGCGCAGGTTGTCGACAACCGGCTCCGGCAGCTTCTTGGCCTTGGTCAGCACGTGCTCGCGCACACCGACCTTGCCGAAGTCGTGCAGCAGCGCGGCGTAGCGCAATTCGCGCAGGCCCTCGTCGCCCAGCGCCTGGGTGCGCAGGTGGGCCATGGGCGCCAGCGGCAGCTGGCGGGCCAGGGCGATGCACAGGTCGGCGACGCGGAAGGAATGGCCGGCCGAGGTGGGGTCGCGCTGTTCGATGGCGAACACCGAGGCCTGCACGAAACCGTCGAACAGCTGGCTGATGTCGTCCAGCAGCTGGCGATTCTCGATGGCCACCGCCGCCTGGCTGGCCAGGGCGCGCAGGGAGGCGGCCATCACCTCGTCGAAGGCGATGACGCTGCCGGCGTCGTCCTGGCAGTTGATGAACTCCAGCACGCCGACCACCTCGTGACGGTGATTGAGCATGGGAATGGCCAGCAGCGACATGGTGCGGTAGCCCACCTGCATGTCGAACGAGCGGTTGAAGCGGTAGGGCGCGTCGGCCGGGATGGCATAGGCGTCGGCGATGTTCAGCTCGGTGCTGGTCAGGGCCACGTAGCCGGCGATCGAGGCCTTGGTCAGCGGCATGCGCTGTTCCTGGAAGCGGGTCGGCAGCGAGCTGTTCTGCGTCAGCTTGAACAGCAGCTGCGGCTGCTCGCCCTTCTTGTCGACCAGGAACAGCGAGGCGGCATCGCTGTTGGACAGGCGCCGGCCCTCGGTGAGGATCTTGCTCAGCAGGCGCTCCAGGTCCTTCTCGGCGGACAGTGCCAGGCCGACATCGACCAGCTTCTGCAGGTCGCCGTCCTTGTCGTGCAGGGCGGCAGCCAGCTGGTCGGTCTTCTGCCGGAGGCGGAACTGCTCGGCGGCGAAGCCGAGCAGGGCGAGCAGCTCGTCCTCGCTGGCCGCGCCGGGCAGCGGCAGCACCCCGGGCGGGGCGTCGAAGGCCACCAGGCTGGCGCCGCATGCCTGCCAGTCGGCCAGCGGCCTGGCTTGCAGCAGCGGGGCGTCGAGCAGCAGCACCTCGATGTCCTGGGCGATGCTCGTGTCGGCTTCCAGGCAGCGCAGCGCGATGCCCTCGCGGACGAGGCGGGCGTACAGGGGCGAGGCGGCAAGCAGTGGGCTGTGTCCCACCGTGAAGCTGGCTGTCATCAGGGGATACCCGGGGCCGATTGGACTGCGCTCGGCTGAGTATTGCACCGCTGCTGGGGGGCTTCCACAAAGGCGGGAGGCGGAAAGCAGAAAGCCCGCCATGGAGGCGGGCTTTCGGAGTTTTGGTGCCCAGGGACGGAATCGAACCGCCGACACGGGGATTTTCAATCCCCTGCTCTACCGACTGAGCTACCTGGGCAACGGGGCGCCATTAAACGGATTTGGCTTTGCAGTGTCAAGCGAGGGAATGAAAAAAATTTGAGCGTAGACGGGCGGTTACGAATTTTCGCGAGGCGGCGGGCGGTTTCCGTCCCGCCTTCGCATCAGGCGCTCGGCGGCACGTAGCCGTCGGCCTTGGCGTAGTCCTCGCCGGAGAGGAACTTGTCCATCTCGGCCTGGAGGAACTTGCGATCCTCGGCGTTCATCATGTTCAGCCGGCGCTCGTTGATCAGCATGGTCTGGTGTGCCTGCCACTCGTCCCAGGCCTTCTTCGACACGTTGTCGTAGATGTCCTGGCCCTTGGCGCCGGGGTAGGGCGGGCGGTCGAGGCCGGGCAGCTCTTCGTTGTACTTGCGGCAGTGGACGGTGCGGCTCATGAGGCTTCTCCTGCATTCAGTTCTTGCGCGGCTCGCTTGAGGAGCTTCTTCACCGGGGCGGCCAGGCCCAGGCGCGGCGGGGTGGCGAGGTTATACCAGAGCCAGTCGCCCTCGGCCACGGCATGGCTGGCCTGCTCGACGCGCACCAGCCAGGGTTCGATGGCCAGCTGGAAGTGGCTGAAGGTGTGGGTCAGCCCAGCCAGCTCGCGCGGCTCGCCCAGGTGCAGGGCATGCTGGCGTGCCAGTTCGCCCAGGGCGTCGAGGTCGTCCAGTTCCGGCAGGCTCCACAAGCCGCCCCACAGACCGCTGGAGGGGCGGCGGTAGAGCAGGATGGCGCCCTCGGCGTTGGCCAGCAGCGGCATCAGCGTGCGTTTCTGCGGCAGCGCCTTGCGTGGCTTGGGTTCGGGGAAGTCGGTTTCACGGCCGAGCAGGTGGGCGCGGCAGCCGGCGCGCACCGGGCACAGCAGGCAGCTCGGCTTGCTGCGGGTGCACAGGGTGGCGCCCAGGTCCATCATCGCCTGGGTGTAGTGGTTGACCTGCTCGTGCGGGGTCAGATGCTCGGCCAGTTGCCACAGCTGCGCGGCCACCTTGGGCTCGCCTGGATAGCCCTGCTGGGCCTGGTAGCGGGCCAGCACGCGCTTGACGTTGCCGTCGAGGATCGGCGCACGCAGGCCCATGCTCAGGCTGGCGATGGCGCCGGCGGTGGAGCGGCCGATGCCGGGCAGCTCGGCCAGTTGCTCGACCGAGCGCGGGAACTCGCCGCCATGCTGCTCCACCACCAGCTTGGCCGCCTTGTGCAGGTTGCGCGCGCGGGTGTAGTAGCCGAGGCCGGTCCACAGGTGCAGCACTTCGTCTTCGGGGGCGGCCGCCAGGGCTTCGACCGTTGGCAGGGCGTCCATGAAGCGGTCGAAGTAGCCGAGCACGGTGCTGACCTGGGTCTGCTGCAGCATGATCTCCGAGACCCATACCCGGTAGGGTGTGATGCCCTGTTGCCAGGGCAGGTCCTTGCGCCCGTGCTGGTCGTACCAGGCCAGCACGGCGCCACTGAACTGCTCGGGGCTCATCGGTTGAACAGGCCCTTGAGCGCGTCCTTCAGCTCGGGGCTGACCTTGTCGCCGAGCTTCTCCTCGATCTTCTCTTCCAGCTTGTTGCCGGCCAGCTTGGCGGCGACCTTGGTCATCCCGGCCTTGTCCAGGCGGCAGGCCTTGGCGCCCAGCTCCAGCGGGCCGCGGCAGAGCAGGGGCCACTCGATGCCGACGTAGCGCTCGTTGACCTGGCAGGCCGGGTCCGGCATGGCCGTCTTGTCGCCTTCGATGACGATGCCGACACGGTAGTCCATGCCCAGCACGCGCAGGTCGACATCGCCGTCGCCATTGACCGTCAGGCCGGGGATGCGCGCCTTGAGGTCGGGGTTGCTGGCCACGCCGTTGGTGAACTTCAGGTTGCCGTGCAGTTCCTCGAAGGGCGTGTCCTTGCCGCGCGGTTCGCCGGACAGCGACTTGCGGTTGAGGGTGGCGATGCCCTGGCACAGCTGCTGCTCCAGGTTGGCGTCGACCAGCACGCCGTTGCTCAGGCTGAAGTTGGCCTTGCCGTTCAGTCCGTCGATCCAGGCCTTCTGGCTGTTGCCCTGGGTGCGCAGGTCGGCGTTGAGATCCAACTGGCCGCGCAGTGGGGCTTTCTCGCCGCGGGACTCGATCAGCTTCTCCACGGGGATGCGCTTGAGCTGCTGGCTGGCGGTCAGCAGCGGAATGTTCGGGCGCGCATCGAGCTGCGATTGCATGGCGAACTCGCCGCCGTGCAGGTCGCCGCGCAGCTCCTTGAGCTCGAGCAGGCCGCCCTTGGCGGTCAGGGCCAGACGCGCGTCCTCGATCGGCAGCTTGCTCAGGGTCAGCTGGCCGAGGCCGAGAGTGGCCTGCAGGTCCAGCTTGCGCAGCTGCTCCAGCGGCAGTGCGGGGGCGCTGCTCCAGGCCTGCTGGGTGGGTGCGTTGGGCAGCGGGGTGGTGCCGCTCTTGCCGGCGGCGGCCACGGCCTGCTTGACCTCGTTCTGGCGTGCCTGGCCGGCGCTGGCGTCCTTGTCCTGCGGCGGCAGGTAGCGGTCGAGGTCGAGCTTGTCGCCCTTGAGCTGCAGGCGCAGGGCCTGCTGGGCGAAGTCGCTGACTGCCAGGCTGCCGGCGAAGCTGCTGTCATCCAGCTTGAGGGCCAGGTCGTTGAAGCTGAGGCTGCTCGGCGTGCCGGCCAGGCGCGCGGACATCTCGAAGCGGCTCAGGGTGCCGTTGTCGCGCATCGCCGGCAGGGCCACGCCTATGCCGTCGAGGAATTCGCGCAGGTTGAACTGCGCCAGCGACAGGCTACCTTCCAGCTGGGCGGTCTTGTCCAGGTCGCGCAGCTTGAGTTCGCCGAGGGCACGCAGCTGGTTGGCGGACAGCTTGATGCCGGTCCACTCGGCCACCTGGGCCGACTGGTCGAGCAGCAGCTGGCCCTGGCTGGCGAAGGTCAGGGTCTTGCCATTGAGGGGCTCGCCCGAGGCCTCGCCGGCCAGCTTGAGGTCCTGCAGCTGGTAGCGCTTGAGCTCCGGCTCGAAGCGCAGCAGGCCCTGCAGCTCGGTCTTGGCGCGCAGCACCGGCTGGTTGCTGCCGAGGAAGGCCAGCAGCTTGACCGGGATATCGGCGCCCTCGCGGATGGCGCCGGTGGTCAGCTCGATGCCCTCGGCGCTGAACTGCTTGCCGCTCTTGGCGTCCTGATAGTCGATGCGCGAATTGCTGACGGTCAGGCTGTCGATATCCAGTTTGAGCGGCTGGCTGTCCTGCTGCGGCTCGCTGGCGCCGCTGTCGGCGGTCTGCGCGGCGGGCTGCGTCGTGGTGGTGCTGGCCTCGGCCTTGGCCGGCTTGCCGATGCCTTCCCAGTTGCCGCGGCCCTTGTCGTCGCGCTGCAGGGTCAGGTCGAGGCCGTCGACGCGGATGTCGCTCATCTGCACTTCGCGGCGCAGCAGCGGCAGCACGCGTACCGACAGGCCGAGCAGGCGCAGGTTGGCGAGGGGTTGGTCCGGGGTGTCGGCACTGGCCAGGGTGGCGTCGGTCAGCTCCAGGCCGAGCCAGGGGAACAGGCTCCAGCCGATGTCGCCCTTGAGCTGCAGCTCGAGGTTGGCCTTGTCGCGGGCCAGCTGCTGGATCTCGTCCTTGTAGTCGTTGGGATCGAACAGGTGGGTGAGGGCGAAGCCGAGGCCGATGACGATCAGCAGCAGGCCGAGCATTACCAGACCCAGGATTTTGCCGAAGGCTTTCATGGACCAGTCCTTGTGTGGGAGTTCTTCTGTCAGGCGCGGGAGTATAACGCCGCTGTGCTTCACCGCGCGGTGGCGACCTGGTGGTCGTGCTGGCCGCCGGCAGGGGTTTGGATGGGCAAGTCGGCGCCCGGTTCCTTGGCGCCGGTGCCGATGATCAGGTCGGCCACTGCGTCCATGGGGGGCTCCTTGATGCAGGTCAATATCGCCGGCCGGCGCTGTTCTAGCGTGACAGGGCGGCCGGTGTGGCCGCTGCCTGGATGACTCTGGAGGCCCATCATGTCGCTTGCACGTTGGAATCCGTTTCGCGAGTTCGAGGAATTCTTCAATCACTATCCGCGCCTGGGCAAAGGCCTGGGCGGCGCCAGCCAGGAGCTGATGACCGCGGCCGACTGGGCGCCGGCGGTGGACATCAGTGAAACCCCGCAGGCCTACCTGATCAAGGCCGAGCTGGCCGGTGTCAAGCGCGAGGACATTCAGGTCAAGGTCGAGGGCGACCAGCTGCGCCTGAGTGGCGAGCGCAAGTTCGAGAAGGAGGAGAAGGACAAGAAGCAGCACCGCGTCGAGCGCTTCTACGGCAGTTTCTCGCGCAGCTTCAGCCTGCCGGACGACGCCGACGAGGCGCAGATCAAAGCCGAGTACCGCGACGGCGTGCTCAACCTCACCCTGCCCAAGCGCGAGACGGCGACGCCGCGGGCGCGCGAGATCGCGGTCGACTGACGCCGCTGGCACGGCCTGCGCGCCACTTTGGCGGAATCCGCCGGGTTGGCGCGCGCCGGCCGCGATAATCTTGGCTGAACGCCTGCGGATGAGGTTCGCCCATGAATGTCGCGGTAATGGCCGTGCCGCTGTATATCCTGCTGATCCTGCTGGAGCTCGCCTACGAGCGCTGGAGCGGGCGGCATACCTATCGCCTGGCCGACGCGGTGACCAGCATCGACACCGCCGTGTTGCGCATGCTGCTGGAAGGGCCGTTGCGCCTGCTGCTGGTCGTCCCCTACGCCTGGCTGTACGAGCATGCGCGGCTGTGGACGCTCGATCCGGCCTCGCCCTGGACCTGGCTGCTCGGCTTCGTTGCCGTGGACTTCTGCTTCTATTGGGCGCACCGCAGCCTGCACCGCTACAACCTGCTGTGGGGCGCGCACCAGCCGCACCATTCCAGCGAGGACTTCAACCTGTCCACGGCGCTGCGCAAGGGCGCCTTCCAGACCGCCTTCGACTGGCCCTTCTACCTGCCGCTGGCGCTGCTCGGCCTGCCGCTGCCGTTGTTCCTGGTGTTGCTCGGGGTGCAGCTGGTGTACCAGTTCTGGATTCACTCGCAGCATGTCGGGCGGCTGGGCGTGCTGGAGTGGTTCATGGTCACGCCGAGCAACCACCGCGTGCACCACGGCCAGAACGATCGCTACATCGACCGGAACCACGGCGGCGTATTCATCGTCTGGGACCGCCTGTTCGGCACCTTCGCCGACGAGACGGAGGCGGTGCGCTACGGCGTGACCACCCCGGTACGCACTTTCGACCCGCTGCGCCTGCAGTTCTCCTGGTGGCGCCTGCTATGGGCCGACGCAGTCGCGACCCGCTCCTGGTGGGACAAGCTGCGCCTGTGGTGGATGCCCACCGGTTGGCGCCCGGCGGATGTGCGCGCGCGGCCGTGGCCGAAGATGGGCTCGGAGAAGTTCGACTGCCCCAGCCAGACCGGGCTGCGCTGGTACGCCTTTGCCCAGTTCGTGGCGATCAATGCCCTGACCCTGGTCTACCTGGCCAGCGTCAAGCAGGCAGGCTGGCTGCTGCCGCTGCTGCTCGGACCGCTGATCCTGTTCGGCTGTGTCAGTCTGGGTTGGCTGTTCGAGGGGCGGCGCGCGCTGTGGCGGCTGGAGGCCGTGCGCCTGGCGCTGCTGGCAGCGTTCGCCCTGGCCTGGGGACTGTGGCTGGCGCCGGCGCAGTAGCTGTTCGGCCTGGGCCTGGCCGGATTGTGCGCGGCCAGCCTGCTGTGGCTGGTCTGGCTGGCGGCGCGGCCGCAGATGGCGCAGGCGTAGCCCGGATGAAATCCGGGGATAGTTGCCGGTTCCCGAATGTTATCCGGGCTACGGTGCTGGTTCCTACAGGTCGTCCAGCGGCAGGCCGGTTCGCGCGGCCAGGGCCTGGCTTTCCAGGTGATCGCGGGGCGCCGCCAGGTGCAGCGGCTTGCCAGCCTCGCGGGCCAGGCGCCGTGCTTCGTCGAGGATGCGCCGGCCCACGCCGCGCTTGCGCGTGACCTTGCGCACGCACAGGTGCGACAGGCGCCAGTGGTCATCGCCGCGCTGCAGCAGGGCGGCGCCGAGCAGGCGGTCGTTGAAGCGTCCGGCGATCAGCTGGCCGCTGCCGATGCCGTCGGCCAGCAGGGCGTCGACGCTGGCATAGGGCGCCAGCAGCCAGTCCGGGGCGTCGGCGTAGACCTTGCCCAGGTCGATATGGTCCTGGCTGGACGGGCGGCTGACGGTTTCGACCAGAACGGGCATGGCGGTTTCCTCGGGCGGCGGGTGGCGCAGTGTAAGCCGGCGCCCGGCACGCCGGTAGCCCGCCCCGACCGCCGCCGGTAGCCGGCCAGGCCACGGCCCGCCTATAATGGCGGCCTTTTCCCGTGAGCAGCCTGTGGAGCTGGAGATGGCCGAACGTACGGCATCCGTCGAGCGCAACACCCTGGAGACCCAGATCAAGGTCTCGATCAACCTGGATGGCACCGGCAAGGCCAAGTTCGATATTGGCGTGCCCTTCCTCGAGCACATGCTCGACCAGATCGCCCGTCATGGCCTGATCGACCTGGACATCCACTGCAAGGGCGACCTGCACATCGACGACCACCACACCGTGGAAGACGTCGGCATCACCCTCGGCCAGGCCTTCGCCAAGGCCGTCGGCGACAAGAAGGGCATGACCCGCTACGGCCACTCCTACGTGCCGCTGGACGAGGCATTGTCGCGCGTGGTGATCGACTTCTCCGGTCGCCCGGGGCTGCAGATGCACGTGCCCTTCACCCGCGCGGTGGTCGGCGGCTTCGACGTGGACCTGTTCCAGGAGTTCTTCCAGGGCTTCGTCAACCACGCCCAGGTGTCGCTGCACATCGACAACCTGCGCGGGACCAACACCCACCACCAGATCGAGACGGTGTTCAAGGCCTTCGGCCGCGCCCTGCGCATGGCTATCGAGTTGGACCCGCGCATGGCCGGGCAGATGCCGTCGACCAAGGGCTGCCTGTAAATGCAGACAGTTGCAGTAATCGACTACGGCATGGGCAACCTGCACTCGGTGGCCAAGGCCCTCGAGCATGTCGGTGCCGGCCGGGTGCTGGTGACCAGTGACGCCGCGGTGATCCGCGAGGCCGACCGCGTGGTGTTCCCCGGCGTCGGCGCGATCCGCGACTGCATGGCCGAGATCAGGCGCCTGGGCTTCGACGAGCTGGTGCGCGAAGTCAGCCAGGATCGTCCGTTCCTCGGCATCTGCGTCGGCATGCAGGCCCTGCTGGAGCACAGCGAGGAGAACGGCGGCGTCGACTGCATCGGTCTGTTCCCCGGCCAGGTGCGCTTCTTCGGCAAGGATTTGCATGAGGACGGCGAGCACCTGAAAGTGCCGCACATGGGCTGGAACGAGGTCGCGCAGGTGGTCGACCACCCGCTGTGGCACGAGATCCCGGACATGGGCCGCTTCTACTTCGTGCACAGCTACTACATCGAGGCCGGCAACCCGGCCCAGGTGGTCGGCCGCGGCCACTACGGCAAGGACTTCGCCGCGGCGCTGGCCGAAGGCTCGAAGTTCGCCGTGCAGTTCCACCCGGAGAAGAGCCATACCCACGGCCTGCAGCTGCTGCAGAACTTCGTCGGCTGGGACGGCCGCCTCTAACCGCTTTCGTTTTATCCCGGGCCCGTTACCTGGCCCGGTCTGAGGACTTGCTGAAATGCTGATTATCCCCGCTATCGATCTCAAGGACGGCGCTTGCGTGCGCCTGCGCCAGGGCCGCATGGAAGACTCCACGGTGTTCTCCGACGACCCGGTGAGCATGGCCGCCAAGTGGGTCGAGGGCGGCTGCCGTCGCCTGCACCTGGTCGACCTCAACGGCGCCTTCGAGGGCCAGCCGGTCAACGGCGAGGTGGTCACTGCGATCGCCAAGCGCTACCCGAACCTGCCGATCCAGATCGGCGGCGGGATCCGCACCCTGGAAACCATCGAGCACTACGTCAAAGCCGGCGTCAGCTACGTGATCATCGGCACCAAGGCCGTTAAAGAGCCGGAATTCGTCAGCGAGGCATGCAAGGCCTTCCCGGGCAAGGTCATCGTCGGCCTGGATGCCAAGGATGGCTTCGTCGCCACCGACGGCTGGGCCGAAGTGTCGAGCGTGCAGGCGACCGATCTGGCCAAGCGCTTCGAGGCCGACGGCGTATCCGCCATCGTTTATACCGACATCGCCAAAGACGGCATGATGCAGGGCTGTAACGTCGAGGCCACTGCGGCCCTGGCTGCAGCCAGCCGCATTCCGGTGATCGCCTCCGGAGGCATCCACAATCTCGGCGATATCGAGAAACTGCTGCTGGCCCGCTCGCCCGGCATCATCGGCGCCATCACCGGCC
Source organism: Aquipseudomonas alcaligenes (assembly GCF_003205495.1). GTDB lineage: Bacteria > Pseudomonadota > Gammaproteobacteria > Pseudomonadales > Pseudomonadaceae > Aquipseudomonas > Aquipseudomonas alcaligenes_B. The sequence goes on from NZ_QJRX01000006.1 coordinate 270,143, forward strand.
GTGCCATCTACGAAGGCACCCTGGATGTGGCCGAGGCGCAAGCCTTCTGCGATTCCTTCAAAGGCTGAGGACTGCTGAGATGGCGCTGGCAAAACGCATCATCCCGTGTTTGGACGTGGACAACGGCCGCGTGGTCAAGGGCGTCAAGTTCGAGAACATCCGCGACGCCGGCGACCCGGTGGAGATCGCCCGCCGCTACGACGAGCAGGGCGCCGACGAGATCACCTTCCTCGACATCACCGCCAGCGTCGACGGCCGCGACACCACCCTGCACACGGTGGAGCGCATGGCCAGTCAGGTGTTTATCCCACTCACTGTCGGTGGTGGTGTGCGTACCGTGCAGGACATCCGCAACCTGCTCAACGCCGGTGCCGACAAGGTCTCGATCAACACCGCCGCGGTGTTCAATCCGGAGTTCGTCGGCGAGGCTGCCGCGCGTTTCGGCTCGCAGTGCATCGTCGTCGCCATCGACGCCAAGAAAGTCGCCCCGGGCCGCTGGGAGATCTTCACCCACGGCGGGCGCAAGCCGACCGGCCTGGATGCCGTGGCCTGGGCGAAGAAGATGGAAGATCTCGGCGCCGGCGAGATCCTGCTGACCAGCATGGATCAGGACGGCGTGAAGAGCGGCTACGACCTGGGCGTGACCCGCGCCATCAGCGAGGCGGTGAATGTGCCGGTGATCGCCTCCGGCGGCGTCGGCAACCTGGAGCACCTGGCTGCCGGCATCCTCGAGGGCAAGGCCGATGCCGTGCTGGCCGCCAGCATCTTCCACTTCGGCGAATACAGCGTGCCCGAGGCCAAGGCCTATCTGGCCAGCCGCGGCATCGTGGTGCGCTGATCACCGTTGCTGGTCCGACGCCCGCCTTGTGCGGGCGTTTTCATATGGCGCCGGACCATTGGTTCGTTTCTTGCCTGCCATTGGGCGCGCGCGACTCATCCGGCGACCGCCGGCGTGAGGCAGTTCAACGTAGTTGGCCGCTGACGTGGCACTATGCCCGCTTCCAACTGCGCCGGTCAGTCTGCCGGTCGAAGACCATCCGGGGGTGCAAGGCCCTGTGGGTGGCCATTTGCAGATGAAGTCGCCAAAACAACCACAACTCTGGAGCTGTACTGCAATGCTGAACAATCTGAAGAAGGGCCTCGCCCTCGGCCTGCTCCTGCTGGCCGGCGGCGCCCACGCCGAACTCTCCGAAGACTACAAGGTGATCCTGCTGACGGAGAACTTCCCGCCGTTCAACATGGCCATCGACGAGAAGAACTTCGCCCGCGACGACAACATCGACGGCATCAGCGCCGATATCGCCCGCGAGATGTTCAAGCGTGCCGGCATCGGCTACAACCTCAGCCTGCGTTTCCCCTGGGACCGCATCTATCGCCTGACCCTGGACAAACCCAACTACGGTCTGTTCTCCACCACCTACACCGAGGAGCGCAAGCCGCTGTTCAAGTGGGTCGGCCCGCTGGCCAAGAGCGAGTGGGTGCTGCTCGCCGCGCCCGGCAGCGAGATCAAGCTGAACAGCCTGGAAGAGGCGGCCCAGTACAAGATCGGCGCCTACACCAACGATGCCGTCAGCCAGCATCTGGAGAGCAAGAAGCTCAAGCCGATCAACTCCCTGCGTGACCAGGAGAACGTGGCCAAGCTGATGAACGGCAAGATCGACCTGTGGGCCACCACCGACCCGGTCGGTCGCTACCTGGCGCGCCAGGAGGGCGTCAGCGGCTTGCAGGTGGTGCTGCGCTTCAACAGCGCCGAACTGTACCTGGCGCTGAACAAGGAAACCCCGGACGAAGTGGTGCAGCGCCTGCAGAAGGCCCTGGACGAGCTGCGCAGCGAGGGCTTCGTCGACCAGATCACCGGCAGCTACCTGTAAGCGCCCGCCGCTGTGGCGGCGCTCGGCCCGCTGCCGGCGGTTTTTCGCCGGCAGCGGGGTTCGTGCTAACCTTCAGCCCGCCCGGGGCGGACCAGCACCGGCCGCCGGGCACGCCTCTCCCGACTCAAGGAACCGCAAATGTTGTCGAAGCGACTGACCCTGCTGCTTCTCGGCGTGGGCCTGCTGTGCTCCAGCCTGGCGCGAGCCGAACTCCCCGCCGACTACCGGGTGGTGCTGCTCACCGAGAACTTCCCGCCCTACAACATGGCGACCAACGGCAAGAACTATGCGCGCGAGGAGAACCTCGACGGCATCGCCGTGGAAGTGGTGCGCGAGACCTTCAAGAAGGCCGGCATTGCCTACCACATGACCCTGCGCTTCCCCTGGGCGCGGATCTACAAGATGGCCCTGGAAATGCCCAACCACGGGGTGTTCGTCGCGGCCAAGCTGCCGGAGCGGGAGAAGCTGTTCAAGTGGGTCGGCCCCATCGGGCCGGATGACTGGGTGATGCTGGCCAAGGCCGACAGCAACATCAATCTGCTCAGCCTGGAGCAGGCCAAGTCGTACCGGGTCGGTGCCTACAAGGGCGACGCCATCGAGGAGCACCTGCTCAAGCAGGGCCTGCAGCCGATCAGCTCGTTCCGCGATCAGGAGAACGCGCGCAAGCTGGTCGACGGCAAGATCGACCTGTGGGCCACCGGCGACCCCGCCGGGCGCTACCTGGCCAAGCAGGAGGGCGTGACCGGTCTGAAGACCGTGCTGCGCTTCGACAGTGCCCAGCTCTACCTGGCGCTCAACCCGGAGACCCCGGACGAGGTGATCGAGCGCCTGCAGAAGGCCCTCGACGGCCTGCGCGCCGACGGCACCGTGGACAAGATCTTCCAGAAGTACGTCGAGTAACGGCGCCGACAAGAAAAAACCCGGGCTTGCCCGGGTTTTTCATTTCTGCCGCCCGGCTCACTCGCCGCGGGTGACGTTCAGCCCCTTGAGCAGGTTGAGGGCCTGGCTCAGCTGGTAGTCGTCGTCCTGCGGGCGCGGGGCCTGGACTTTCTTGCCATTGCTCGGCTTGTCCGCGCCGCCATTGCCGTTGCCCAGGTGGCCGGCCAGGTCGGCTTCCTTGACCAGCTCGCCGTCCGCCTCGCGGGTCACCTTGGCACGGGCCACCTCGATGTCCGGGACTATGCCCTGGGCCTGGATGGAGCGGCCGTTGGGGGTGAAGTAGAGGGCGGTGGTCAGCTTCAGGGCGCGGTCGTTGTTCAGCGGCAGCACGGTCTGCACCGAGCCCTTGCCGAAGCTGTCGGTGCCCATCAGCACGCCGCGCTTGTGGTCCTGCAGGGCGCCGGCGACGATCTCCGAGGCCGAGGCACTGCCGCCGTTGATCAGTACCACCAGCGGCACGCCCTCGCTGGCGTCGGCCGGGTCGGCATTGAAGCGCAGCTCGGAGTTGGCGATGCGGCCCTCGGTGTAGACGATCAGGCCCTTCTTGAGGAAGTGGTCGGACACCTCCACCGCCGCCTGCAGCACGCCGCCGGGGTTGTTGCGCAGGTCCAGCACCAGGCCGCGCAGCTTCTTGCCGTTGTCCTTGCGCAGCTTGGCCAGGGCCTTGCCGACTTCCTCGCCGGTGTTGATCTGGAACTGGGTGATGCGGATCAGGCCGTAGCCGTCGTCGAGCAGCTGGCTCTTCACGCTCTTGACCTTGATCACCGCGCGGGTCAGCTCGACGTCGAAGGGGCGGCCGCCCTCGCGCACCAGGGTCAGGCTGATCGTGCTGCCGGCCTTGCCGCGCATCTTGTCCACCGCCTCCATCAGCGACAGGCCCTTGGTCGGCTGGCCGTCGATCTTGACGATCAGGTCGCCGGGCTGGATGCCGGCCTTGGAGGCGGGGGTGTCATCGATCGGCGACACCACCTTGATGAAGCCGTCCTCGGTGCCGACCTCGATGCCGAGGCCGCCGAACTCGCCGCTGGTGCTCTCCTGCAGCTCGGCGAAGGCCTCCGGCTCCAGATAGGCGGAGTGCGGGTCGAGGTTGCTGAGCATGCCCTTGATGGCGTTCTCCAGCAGGGTCTTGTCGTCCACCGGTTCGACGTAGGCGGCCTTGATGCGGTCCATCACTTCGGCGAAGGTGCGCAGCTCCTCCAGTGGCAGCGGCGCCTTGCCGTTGTCCACCGCGACGGCAGGGGCGTCATCCTCGGCGGCCAGCAGGGTGGGGCTGCCGAGCAGCAGGCCGAGGGCCAGGGCGAGGGGGGTGAGGCGACGGAATTGCTGCATGTGAACTCCCAATGATGAAGAGGCGCCGACGGTACGCGGACCGTCATCCTTGCGCGCGGCACCACTGCGCCGGGTCGCTCGGGCGACCCTGCTGGCGGATGGCGAAGTACAGGGCCGGGGTGTCCTGGCCGCCGCTGGTACCGACCGTGGCGATGGCCTCGCCGGCCTTGACGATGTCGCCGGCGTCCTTGAGCAGGCTCTGGTTGTGGCCGTACAGGCTCAGGTAGCCATTGCCATGGTCGAGGATGACCAGAAGCCCGGCGCCGCGCAACCAGTCGGCGAACACCACGCGGCCGCCGTGCACGGCACGCACCTGGCTGCCGGCACTGGCGCCGATCAGCACGCCATCCCACTTGGCGCGCGCGTCACCGTCGCGCGGCGAGCCGTAGCGCGCCACCAGGCGACCGTTGACCGGCCAGGGCAGCTTGCCCTTGGCCTTGGCGAAGGGGCCGCCGAAGTTGGCGCCCTCGCTGGACACCGCGGGGCCGAGCGGCAGCGGGCGGCTGGCCGGGTTGCGCGCCTGCTGCGCCTGCTGGGCGGCCAGGCGGCGTGCCTCCTCGGCTTCGCGGGCCTGGCGGGCGAGGGTCTCCTCGATGGTCTTGAGCACCCGCGTGAGCTGTTCCTGCTCCTGCTGGCGCGCCTTGAGCTTGCGGTCGCCGGCGCCGTACTCCTTGTTCAGCTTGGCCAGTGAGCTCTGGCGCTCCTTGCGGGCGGCCGCGAGCTGCTCGCGGCGGCTGTCCAGGGCGCTCTTCTGCTCCTGCAGGCGAGCCTGCTGGCTGACGATGTCGTTCTCCACGTTGGCCAGCTGGCGCAGGGTCTCGTTGAAGGTGGCGAGCTGCTCGACCCGGGCCTTGCCCAGGTAGTCGTAGTAGGTGAGGGTGCGCGAGAACTGTTCCGGCTGCTGCTGGTTGAGCAGCAGGCGCAGGGACTCCTGCTGGCCACTCTGGTAGGCGGCGCGGGCCTGGATGGCGATCAGACGCTGCTGTTCAAGGCGCGATTGCTGGAGTTTTTTTTTCTCCTGGTCGAGGCGCTCGAGCTCTTCCTCGCTCTTCTTCAGCTCGCTCTCCAGGCCCTTGACCTGCTTCTCCAGGCCACCCATCTCCTTCTCGGTGCGCTGCAGTTCCTTCTGCACGCCGGATTTCTCCTGTTGCAGCTTCTCCAGCAGCTTCTTCAGCTCGGCCACGTCGGCGCGGGCGGCTTCCAGCTGCTTCTGGGTTTGCGCCTTGTCGTCGGCGAAGGCCGGGACGCTCAGGCTGGCGAGGAGTACGAGGGCGAGGGCGCGGAACATGGGCGATGCGGCACCTGGAGCGAAGGAGGGCCTAGTATGCCCGCGGTGTGGCGCAAAAAAAACGCCCGCCGGCCAATGCCGACGGGCGCTTCACGGATTACTCCGGGTTATTGCAGTTCGACTATGGTCTTGCCGGTCATTTCCGCCGGCACCGGCAGGCCCATCAGGGTCAGCAGGGTCGGCGCCACGTCGGCCAGCACGCCGCCGGCGCGTACAGTCGCCGGGCGCTTGCCGACATAGATGAAGGGCACCGGCTCGCAGGTGTGGGCGGTGTGCGCCTGGCCGGTGCACTCGTCTTCCATCTGCTCGACATTGCCGTGGTCGGCGGTGATCAGCGCTTCGCCGCCGACCTTGTCCAGCGCCTCGACGATGCGGCCCATGCAGTTGTCCAGGGTCTCCACGGCCTTGACCGCGGCCGCGAATACGCCGGTGTGGCCGACCATGTCGCCGTTGGCGTAGTTGACCACTATCACGTCGTAGCGCTGCTGGAGGATGGCCTCGACGATGCGGTCGGTGACTTCCGGGGCGCTCATCTCCGGCTTGAGGTCGTAGGTGGCGACGTCGGGCGAGGGGATGAGGATGCGCTCCTCGCCGGCGAAGGGCTCCTCGCGGCCGCCGGAGAAGAAGAAGGTGACGTGGGCGTACTTCTCGGTCTCGGCGATGCGCAGCTGGGTCTTGCCGTTGTTGGCCAGGTACTCGCCGAGCACATTGGTCAGGGCCTCCGGCTTGAACGCGCTGGGCGCCGGGATGCTGGCGGCGTACTGGGTGAGCATGACGAAGCCGGCCAGCTGCGGGGCGCGCTGGCGGGGGAATTCCTGGAAGTCGGCCTCGACGAAGGCGCGGGTCAGCTCGCGGGCGCGGTCGGCGCGGAAGTTCATGAAGATCACCGCGTCGCCGTCTTCCACCCGCACCGGCGCACCGATGGTGGTGGCCTTGACGAACTCGTCGCTCTCGCCGCGCGCGTAGGCGGCCTGCAGGCCCTCCACGGCGCTGGCGGCGCTGAATTCGCCCCGGCCGTCGACGATCAGGTGGTAGGCCTGCTCGACGCGGTCCCAGCGGTTGTCGCGGTCCATGGCGAAGTAGCGGCCGGTGAGGCTGGCGATGTGGCCCTTGCCGAGGCGGGCGAAGGTGGCGTCGAGCAGCTCGATGGACGGCTGGGCGCTCTTCGGCGGGGTGTCGCGGCCGTCGAGGAAGGCGTGCAGGTAGATCCGCTCGGCGCCGCGCTGGGCGGCCAGCTCGGCCATGGCGACGATGTGGTCCTGGTGGCTGTGCACGCCGCCGTCCGACAGCAGGCCGAGGATGTGTACGGCCTTGCCGGCGCTCACGGCCTTGTCCACGGCGCGATTGATCTCGGCATTCTCGAAGAACTCGCCGTCGCGGATCGCCTTGGTCACCCGGGTGAAGTCCTGGTACACCACGCGGCCGGCGCCGAGGTTCATGTGGCCGACCTCGGAGTTGCCCATCTGGCCGTCCGGCAGGCCCACGTCCATGCCCGAGCCCGAGATCAGGCCGTGCGGGTAGGTGGCGCGCAGGCGGTCGTACACCGGGGTGTTGGCCGCATGGATGGCATTGTACTCGGGGCTGTCGCTGTGGCCGAAGCCGTCGAGGATGATCAGGACCAGGGGTTTGGGCGTCGCGCTCATGAAAGCTGGCTCGCTGTGGGTGATCAAAAAAGGTCGCGCATTTTACGGCCATAAGCCCGCGGCGTCACCGCCGGGCGGGGCTTGGCCGACCTGTGGGGCTGTGTATACTGGCCGCCATTTTAAGGCTTTGGAACCTCGCGATGCTGGCCCAACTGATTGAATTTGCCACTAATCACTATGTACTGAGCGCATGCTTCGTCTTCCTCCTGGTGCTGCTGATCGTCACCGAGCTGCGCAAGGGCGGACAGAGCCTGACCAGCCGCGAGCTGACCGCGCTGGTCAACGCCGACCAGGCCGTGGTGCTGGATGTGCGCAACCACAAGGACTTCTCCGCCGGGCACATCGTCGACGCGCTGAACATCCCCTTCGACAAGCTGGCCAGCCGCATCGCCGAGCTGGAGAAGCACAAGGCCAAGACCATCATCGTGGTCGATGCCATGGGCCAGCATGCCGGCTCCGTCGCCCGCGACCTGAAGAAGGCCGGCTACACCGCGGCCAAGCTGGGCGGCGGCATCGCCAGCTGGCGTGGCGACAACCTGCCCGTGGTCAAGTGACATGCCCGAGGTGCTCGTCTACTCCAGCGCCTGGTGCCCCTACTGCATCCGCGCCAAGCAGCTGCTGAGCGGCAAGGGCGTGGCCTTTCGCGAGATCAGCGTGGACGGCCAGCCGGCCGTGCGCGCCGAGATGACCCGCAAGGCCGGGCGCACCTCGGTGCCGCAGATCTGGATCGGCGAAACCCATGTCGGCGGCTGCGACGACCTGTTCGCCCTGGAGCGCGCCGGCAAGCTCGACGCCCTGCTCGGCGCCTGAACCCTTTCAGAAACCCGTAAACAAGAAGAACCGTCATGACCGAACAAGCGAACAACGGCGCCGCCCAGAACAACGAAGGGCCGCAATTCTCCCTGCAGCGCATCTACGTCAAGGACCTGTCCTTCGAGGCGCCGAAGAGCCCGGAAATCTTCCGCCAGGAGTGGGCGCCGAGCGTCGCGCTGGACCTCAACACCAAGCAGAAGACCCTGGACGGCGACTTCCACGAAGTGGTGCTGACCCTCTCGGTCACCGTGAAAACCGGCGAGGAGATCGCCTTCATCGCCGAAGTGCAGCAGGCCGGCATCTTCCTGATCAAGGGTCTGGACGCCGCCTCCATGAGCCACACCCTCGGCGCCTTCTGCCCGAACATCCTGTTCCCCTACGCCCGCGAGGCGCTGGACAGCCTGGTGATCCGTGGTTCCTTCCCGGCGCTGATGCTGTCGCCGGTGAACTTCGACGCCCTCTACGCCCAGGAACTGCAGCGCCAGCAGCAGGCCGCCCAGGCCTGATCGCGCCGGCGCAGAAAAAAGCCGCCCGCGGGCGGCTTTTTGCATTTCAGGAGCCGGCGAAATCCAGCTGCCGCCAGGCCTCGTAGACCACCACGGCCACCGCGTTGGACAGGTTCAGGCTGCGGCACTGCGGGCGCATCGGCATGCGCAGGCGCTGCTCGTCGGGGAATTGCGCCAGTACCTCGGCCGGCAGGCCACGGCTCTCCGGGCCGAACAGCAGCATGTCGCCGGCGCGGTATTCCATCTGCGCGTAGCTGTGACTAGCCTTGGTGGTGAATGCCAATATTCTGTCGGGGCGGATTTCCGTGATACAGTCGTCCAGAGAGTAGTGGCGTTTTAATGTCGCGTATTCGTGGTAGTCCAGGCCGGCACGGCGCAGGCGCTTGTCATCCAGTTCGAAACCCAGTGGTTCGATCAGGTGCAGCTGGCAGCCGGTGTTGGCACAGAGGCGGATGATGTTGCCGGTGTTCGGGGGAATCTCCGGCTGGAACAGGACGACATGGAACATTGATCGGGCTCAGGCAGGATCGGTGGCCGCCATTCTACAATGCACCGAGCACGCCCCGCCCATGTAGCGGGAAGGCCGGCAGCGGGGGAAAGCGCAGTTGGTGTGGTTCGCCAGAAGAAGAAAGACAGCGGCAGGACTGTTGGGCATCGAGACCGGCCCCGAGGGCATCGCCCTGGCGCGGGTCCAGCGCGTGCCCGGTGAGGCCCCGCGCCTGCTCGACTGCCTGTTTCGCGCCGCCGCTCCCGCCGAGCAGCCGGCGCTGCTCAAGGCGCTGGTGGCCGAGCTCGGCCTGGCCGACATGGCGGTCAACCTGGTGCTGCACCCCGCCACCTACCAGATGCTCCTGCTCGATGCCCCCGAGGTGCCCGCCGAGGAGCTGCGCGACGCCATGCGCTGGCGGGTCAAGGACCTGATCGCCGAGCCCCTGGAACAGGTGGTGGTGGACGCCTTCTGCCTGCCCGAGGACGCCTACCGCGGGCGCTCGCGCATGGCCTACTGCGCCGTGCTGGGCAAGGCGCGCATGCAGGCCTGGGGCGACCTGGTCAACCAGGCCGGGCTGCACCTGCAGAGCATCGACGTCACCGAGATGGCCTTCCGTAACCTCGGCCTGCTGGCCGGCGCCGACGGCATGAACCTCGCCCTGCTGCGCCTGCGTTCCAGCGAGGGGCTGATCAGCGTGCAGAATGGCGCCGACCTGTACATGGCGCGGCGCATCGAGCAGGGGCTGGAGCATGCCAGCGGCGACTACGGCGCGGTGACCCTGGAGATCCAGCGCTCGCTGGACTACTTCGAGAGCCAGCTGGGCAAGGGCTACATCAACCGCCTGCTGCTGCTGCCGGCCAAGCGCGACGGTGCCGCGGCGCTGCAGGCGTTGTCCGCCGGGCTGGCGGTCAAGCTGCAGGCGCTGGACCTGCGCCAGCTGTTCCCCGGCCAGGCCGCCGCCGAGCTGGGCGAGGCCGAGCAGGCCTACTGCATGGCCGCCGTCGGCGCCGCCCTGCGCCAGGAGGCGCCCTGATGCAGAACCTCAACCTCTATCAGGTCGAGCGCGCGCGCCGCGCCGGCCCGCAGAAGGCGCAGATGCTGCTCGGCGTCGCCGTGCTGGTCGCGCTGTGCTTGCTGCATGCTGCCTGGCAGGGCTGGCAGCTGCACCAGGCCGGGCAGCGCCTGGCCCGCGCCGAGGCGGCTGCGGTGGAGCAGGAAACCCGCCTGGGCGCGGCCAAGACCGCGTTCGTCGAGCCGCAGCTGGACAGCCGCCTGCCCGCCGAACTGGCCGCGCGCGAGGCGGACAACCGCCAGCTGCAGCGCCTGATCGCCTACCTGCAGCTGCTCTCGCAGCAGCAGAACGCCGGTTTCGTCGCGCCGCTGCAGGCCCTGGCCGAGCATCATCCGCAGGGGCGCCTGTGGCTGAACGGCATCCACCTGGCCGAGGGCGGCACCCAGCTGCGCCTGCAGGGGCGCAGCCAGAACCAGGAGCTGCTGCCGCAGTACCTCGAGGCTCTGGGCCGCAGTCCGGTGTTCAAGGGTCGCGAGTTCGCCCGCCTGGATGTGCAGCGCGGCGCCGACCGCCTGCTGGATTTCGACCTGTCGTCACGTCCCGCCGCGCAGGAGAAGGCCGATGAATAACTGGCTGCAACGCTGGCAGGGCATGGCCCCGCGCGAGCAGTGGCTGACCTACGCGGTGGGCCTGGTGCTGCTCGGCATGCTCTACCTGCTGCTGCTCGGTGACCCGCTGAGCGCCAAGCTGGCGCGCCAGCAGGCGGCGATCAAGCTGGCCGAAGGCCGTGGCGCCGAGGCCGCCGCCGGCCTGGCCGAGCTGCAGGCCCGGCTCGCCGTCGACCCCAACATTCCCTACCGCAGCGCCCTGCTGGCGGCCTCGGCGAGCCGCGAGGAACTGCTGCGGCAGATCGACAGCGGCACCGCCGAGCTGGTCACCCCGGCCAAGATGAAGGCCGTGCTGCAGAGCCTGCTGCGTGCGCAGCAGGGCCTCAGCCTGGTGGGCATGCAGAGCTTCAGCGAGCCGGTGCAGCTGGCGCAGGACGATGCCGCCGCGCCGCCAGACGCCAGCGCGGCCGCCGCGCCGGTTGCCGTGCTCTACCGCCACGGCCTGGTGCTGCAGCTGGAGGGTGGCTACTTCGACCTGCTGCAGTACCTGCAGGCCGTGCAGGCCAGCGGCTGGAAGCTGAACTGGGACAGCCTCGACTACCGCGTCGGCGAAGCCGGCCCGGGGCGCGCGCAGATCAGCCTGAAACTCTTCACCTTGAGCCGCGAGGCGGGATGGGTCGGTGTCTAGAAGCGTGCTCCTCAGCCTGTGGCTGACCCTTGGCGTGGCGCAGGCGGCGGTCGATCCGACCCAGCCGCCGGCCGACCTGCAGCCGGCCGGCGCCGATGCCGGCGCGCCGGCGGCGCTCAGCCTGCAGGCCATCCTGCGCGGCGCCCAGGGCAGCCGCGCGGTGATCGACGGCCAGAGCCTGCGCGTCGGCGAGCAGCACGCCGGCCTGCGCGTACTGGCCATCCACCCCCATTCCGTACTGATCGAACGCCAGGGCAGGCAGGAACTGCTGCGCCTGGTCGAACCCGTTGCGAAGCCGAGCCGATGATGCCCATGACTCCGACACTGCCCCAACGCGGCCTCCTGCTGGGCCTGGCCTGCCTGCTCAGCGCCTGCCAGACCTTCATCGACGGTGACCAGCAGCTCTACGAGCAGAGCGGCAAGTTGCTCGACGAGAGCCTGCAGCAGGCCCAGGGCAAGGTCACCCCGCCGCCCGCCGTGCAGGCCGCGCTGATTCCGCCGCTGACCAGCAGCGCCAGTTTCGCCGGCGGGCCGCGCTTCGACGTGGCGGCCAAGGACATGCCGGCGCGCGACTTCTTCCTCAGCCTGATGGAGAGTGCCGGGCAGAACCTGGTGGTGCACCCGGAAGTGACCGGCAACATCACCTTCAGCCTGCGCCGGGTGACCCTGGAGGAAGTCCTGGCGGCCGTGCGCGACAGCTACGGCTATGACTTCCGCCGCACCAGCTACGGCTACCAGATCCTGCCGAACAAGGTGGTCACGCGTAGCTACGACCTCAACTACCTCAACCTGCAGCGCCTCGGCGAGTCCGACACCCGGGTCAGTTCCGGCCAGGTGGAGAGCAGCCAGAGCAACAGCAGCTCGGACAGCAACGGCACCTCCAGCAGCGACAGCTCGGTGACCACCCTCAACGCCAGCAAGGTGATCACCACCAGCAACGTCGACTTCTGGCGCGAGGTACAGGCCGTGGTGCAGGCCATAGTCGGTGGCGAGGAAGGCAACAGCGTGGTGGTCAACCCGCAGGCCAGCCTGCTGGTGGTGCGCGCCAGCAGCGCCGACCAGGAGAACGTCGCGCGCTTCCTCGAACAGGCCCAGCGCAACCTGCAGCGCCAGGTGATCCTGGAGACCAAGATCCTCGAAGTGCAGCTCAACGACGGCTTCCAGGCCGGCATCAGCTGGGAGCAGCTGGGCGGCGACGGCGGCGCGATTCTCGAGGGCGAGGCCCTCAGCGGCCCCACCGACATCGGCGGGGTGTTCAGCGGCATCGTCACCCTCGGCGACTTCACCGGGCTGATCCAGCTGCTGCAGACCCAGGGCGAGGTGCGCGTGCTGTCCAGCCCGCGCATCTCCACCCTGAACAACCAGAAGGCGGTGATCAAGGTCGGCTCCGACGAGTTCTTCGTCACCGAGGTGTCGTCCAGCAGCACGACCACCACCGCCGCCGGCGTCACCGAGCCGACCCAGGACATCACCCTGACGCCGTTCTTCTCCGGCATCTCGCTGGACGTGACCCCGCAGATCGACCAGAACGACGTGGTCACCCTGCACGTGCGGCCGACCGTGAGCCGGGTCGAGGACCAGAACAAGACCATCGTCCTCGGCGAGGACAACGTGTTCAACCTGCCTCTGGCCCTGTCCACCTCGCGCCAGTCCGACTCCATCGTGCGCGCGCGCAGCGGCCAGGTGGTGGTGATCGGCGGCCTGCTGCAGAACACTAACGAGAACACCGACGCCGAGGTGCCCTGGGCCAGCACCCTGCCGCTGGTTGGCAACCTGTTCAAGCAGCAGCGCAAGGCCCTGCAGAAGAGCGAGCTGGTCATCCTCATGCGCCCGCAGGTGGTCAGCGACGAGGTCTGGCTGGACGAGATCCGGCGCAGCGCGGAAAGCTTCAAGGAGCTGAGGTAAGGCATGTACGAAGCCTTCTTCGGCCTGCGCGAGAAGCCTTTCGCGCTGACCCCCAACACCGGCTTCCTGGTGCAGCTGGCGCCCTATCAGGCCTGCCTCAACCTGCTGCGCGTGGCCTTGGGCGAAGGCGAGGGTTTCATCAAGGTCACCGGCGAGGTTGGCACCGGCAAGACCCTGCTGTGTCGCGCCCTGCTCAACAGCCTGCCCAGCGAGCGCTACCAGCTGGCCTACCTGCCCAACCCGGGGATGAGCCCGGTCGGCCTGCGCCAGGCCCTGGCCCGCGAGCTGCTGGTCGAGAGCCTCGACGAGCTGGATGCCCAGGGCGTGCTCGATGCCCTACATTGCCGGCTGATCCAGCTGGCCGCCGAAGGCCGCAGCACCGTGCTGCTGATCGATGAGGCGCAGGCCCTGCCGACCGCTACCCTGGAGGCCCTGCGCCTGCTCACCAACCTGGAGACCGAGCAGGCCAAGCTGCTGCAGGTGGTGCTGTTCGGCCAGCCGGAACTGGACGCCACCCTGGCCCGCGACGAGTTCCGCCAGCTGCGCCAGCGCATCACCTTCTCCTATCAATTGCGCCCGCTCGACGTGAAGGACTGCACCCGCTACCTCAATGAGCGCCTGGCGGTGGCCGGCTACCGCGGCGAGCCGCTGTTCGCCGCGCGTGCCATCCGCCACCTGGTGCGTGGCAGCGGCGGCATCCCACGGCTGATCAACATCCTCGCGCACAAGGCGCTGATGGCCGCCTTCGGCGAGGGCCGTCGCCAGGTCGGCGTCGCACACGTGCGCCGCGCCCAGCTGGATACCGAAGGCGCCCAGCCCTTCCTGGCGCGGCAGCCGGCCTGGCTCGGCTGGGGCCTGGCGGCGGCCAGCCTGTCGCTGCTGCTGGTGATCGGCGCCTGGCCCTGGCTCGGCCAGTGGCGGGAGCTGCTGCCATGAGCCTGGTCAACGACATGCTGCGCGACCTCGAGGAGCGCCGCGCCGCGCCGACCGAACGCCTGGCCCTGGAGGGCCTGCAGGCGGTGGACGAGGCCGGCGCCGCGCGCCGCGAGCGCATCGAACGGCTGCGCCGGGGCTCGATCTGGTTCATGGCGGTGATGCTGCTGGCCGTGCTGATCGGCCTGATGATCGGGCGCGTGGTCAATGGCCAGATTCCCTGGGGCGGGGTCATGCCTAAGCGCGAGGCCGAGGCGCCCGCCGCGCCCGTTGTGGCCGCCCCGCGCCTGCTCGAAGTGCTGCCGCAGCACGATGCCCGCGGCCTGGTGCTGCAACTGCTGCTGGAGCGCTCGGTGCCCTACCAGCGCACCGAGGAGAGCGGCGCGGTGAGCCTGCGCCTGGCCGGCGTGCAGCTGGCCGGCGAGGCGCAGTCCGGCCGCGTGCAGCGCAATGGGCGCAGCCTGTCCTGGCGCGTCGAGCCCCAGGGCGCGGATGTGCAGGTACTGCTGGTCGGCCTCGGCGAGGGCCTGCAGGTCAGCGACCGCCTGGAGCCGGCTGGCGACCGCTGGCTGCTGTGGATCGAGGTGCCGCTGGGCGAGCCCGAAGCACCGGCAGAGGAGCCGCTGGAGCTGGCGCAGCTGCCGGTCGCCGCGCCCGCGGTCGCCGCCGAGCCGCCCCTGCCGGCCTGGGCTAGTGCGCCGCTGCCGGCCGCCGCGGCCGTGCCGAGCGTGCCGCAGCCCGCGCCGGCCGAACCGGCGCCCAGTGGCCCGCCGCAGGTCAGCATTGCGCCCTATCGCCCCGATGGCCTGGCGCGTGCGCGCCAGGCGCTGCAGGCCGGCGACTACCGGCGTGCCATCGGCGAGCTGGAGGAGCTGCAGAAGAGCCGCGGGCGCGACCCCGAGGTGCTGCGCTGGCTGGCCCGCGCCTACCTGGCCGACGGCCAGCAGCAGCGCCTGCTCGGCTGGCTGCCGGCGCAGCTGGCGCAGATGCCGCATGACAGCGAGCTGCGCCTGTTGCTGGCGCGTGCCCAACTGCAAAGCGGCGACACCCAAGGTGCCGTGGCGACCCTGGAGCAGAATGCCCCGGCCCTGGCGCAGGAGCCGACCTATCACGCCCTGCTGGCCGCCAGTTACCAGCAGACCGGGCAGTGGCAGGAGAGCGCCGCGCTGTACCGGCAGATGGTCGCCCTGCGTCCCAGCCAGTCCACCTGGCAGCTGGGCCTGGCCATCGCCCTGGAACAGCTCGACCAGCCGGCGGCGGCCGGCCGACACTACGCCCTGGCCCTCAAGGGGCTGGGCCTGGATGACAGCGCGCGGCAGTTCGCCAGCGAACGCGCCGCGGCCCTCGGAGGTACCCGATGAGCGATGACGTCCGCCAGCGCAAGCTGCGTCTCGGCGACCTGCTGATCCAGGCCGGGCTGATCAGCGAGGCGCAGCTGCAGCTGGCCCTGCAGGAGCAGAAGCGCACCGGATCCAAGCTCGGCCGCACCGTGGTCGACCTGGGCTTCGTCGCCGAGGTCAAGCTGCTCACCGCGCTGTCCGAGCAGCTGAAGATCCCCTTCATCGAGCTCAAGCACTTCAAGTTCGACCAGCAGCTGGTGCAGAGCCTGCCCGAGGCCATGGCCCGGCGCTTCCGCGCCATCGTCCTGTCGCGCGAGGGCGGCGGCCTGCTGGTCGGCATGTCCGACCCGCTCGACCTGTTCGCCCTCGACGAGATGGAGCGCATCCTCAAGACCCGCGTGCAGCCGGCGGTGGTGCGCGAGGCCGAGCTGCTGGCCACCCTCGACCTGGTCTACCGACGCACCAGCGAGATCGCCTCGATCGCCGGCGAGCTGGAAGGCGAGCTGCAGGACAGCGACTTCGACCTGGCCAAGCTCGGCGCCGACAACGTCAGCGACGCCCCGGTGGTGCGCCTGCTGCAGACCCTGTTCGAGGACGCCGTGCAGATGAAGGCCTCGGACATCCACATCGAGCCGGACGAGGGCGTGGTGCGCATCCGCCAGCGCATCGACGGCGTGCTCAACGAGCAGGTGATGAAGGAGCAGCGCATCGCCTCGGCGCTGGTCATGCGCCTGAAGATCATGTCCGGCCTGGATATCTCCGAGAAGCGCCTGCCGCAGGACGGCCGCTTCAACATCCGGGTGAAGAACCGCAACATCGACGTGCGCGTGTCGACCATGCCGGTGCAGTTCGGCGAGTCGGTGGTGATGCGTCTGCTCGACCAGAGCGCCGGCATCGCCAGCCTGGACGCCGGCGGCATGCCGCCGGACATGCTGGCGCGTTTCCGCCGCCTGCTGCAGCGCCCCTACGGCATGGTGCTGGTCACCGGCCCCACCGGCTCGGGCAAGACCACCACGCTGTACGCCGGGCTGGCCGAGCTGAACAGCCCGGAGAAGAAGATCATCACCGTGGAGGACCCGGTCGAGTACCGCCTGCCGCGGATCAACCAGGTGCAGGTCAACGCCAAGATCGACCTGACCTTCGCCCGCGTGCTGCGCGCCGCCCTGCGCCAGGACCCGGACATCGTGCTGATCGGCGAGATGCGCGATCAGGAGACTGCCGAGATCGGCCTGCGCGCCGCGCTGACCGGCCACCTGGTGCTGTCCACCCTGCACACCAACGACGCCCTGACCTCGGCCATGCGCCTGGTCGACATGGGCGCCGAGCCCTTCCTGGTGGCCACCTCGCTCAACGCCGTGCTGGCCCAGCGCCTGGTGCGCCGGGTGTGCGAGAACTGCATGCAGGAGCACCAGCCCGAGCCGCAGCAGCTGGCCTGGCTGGAGAACCTGCACGGCGCTTCGCTGGCGGGGCGTTCGTTCAAGCTCGGTGCCGGCTGCCACCAGTGCCACAACAGCGGCTACGCCGGGCGCCTGGGCGTGTACGAGCTGCTGGAGATGGACGAGGCGATGGTCGCCGCCCTGCGCCGTAACGACCCGCACGAGTTCGCCCAGGCCGCCAAGGCCAGCGCCGGCTACCGTCCGCTGGCCGCCTGCGCACTGGACTACGCCCTGGCCGGGGTGACCAGCGTGGAGGAGGTGCTCAAGGTCTGCGCCACCCTCACCGACGAGGTGCTGGTGTGAGCGGCCGCTCAGGCATCGCTCGCACCACCCCCTCTCCCATGAATGGGCGAGGGCCGGTGACAGGGCGCTCTGGTAGCCCGGATGCAATCCGGGGCCGGAGCGGCCTGCTTCCCGGAGCGCATCCGGACGACTTCGCTGTGCCCGCGCAACTGCGGGAGTCCCGCCCATGAGCCAGTTCCGCTACACCGGTCGTGATGCCCAGGGCGCCAAGGTCAGCGGCACCCTGCAGAGCAGCAGCCGCGACAGCCTGGCCAGCGAGCTGCTGGCGCAGCAGATCACCCCGCTGACCATCGAGGAACAGGCCGGGCAGGGCGGCGAGGACGTGCTTGCCGCCCTGCAGGAGAGGCTGCGGCGCAAGCGCGTCGACCTGGAAGAACTGATCATCTTCTGCCGCCAGATGTACAGCCTGAGCAAGGCCGGGGTGCCGATCATCCGCGCCATCGGCGGCCTGGCCGAGTCGCACCGCAACCTGTACTTCCGCGAGGTGCTGCAGGCGGTGCGCGCCGACCTCGAGGGCGGCATGAGCATGGCCGTGGCCCTCAATGCCCATCCCAAGGTGTTCACCACCCTGTTCATCAGCATGGTCAGCGTCGGCGAGAACACCGGCCAGCTCGACCAGGCCTTCCGCCAGCTGTCCAGCTACCTGGAACTGGAGCGCGAGACGCGCAAGCGCATCAAGCAGGCCACCCGCTACCCGCTGTTCGTCCTGGCGGCCATGGCCGTGGCCCTGGTGGTGATCAACCTGCTGGTGATCCCGGCCTTCGCCAAGGTGTTCGAGCAGTTCAAGGCCGACCTGCCCTGGCCGACCCAGGTGCTGATCGGCACCTCGCAGTTCTTCCAGGACTTCTGGTGGCTGCTGCTGGCGCTGGCGGCCGGCGGCCTGTACGCCTTCTTCAGGTGGATCGAGAGCGACGCCGGCGCGCTGCGCTGGGACAGCATCAAGCTGCGCCTGCCGATCGTCGGCGGCATCTTCGAGCGCATCGCCCTGGCCCGCTTCACCCGTACCTTCGCCATGATGTACCGCGCCGGCGTGCCGCTGCTGCAGACCCTGTCGATCAACAGCGCCAGCGTCGGCAACCGCCACATCGGCCAGGCCATCCTCGGCATGCGCGAGGGGGTCGAGCGCGGCGAGGCGCTGACCCGCACCGCCTCGTCCAGCGGCCTGTTCACCCCGCTGGTGCTGCAGATGATGGCGGTGGGCGAGGAGACCGGTGCGCTGGATGACCTGTTCGTCGAGGTGGCGGATTTCTACGAACAGGAAGTGGACTACGACCTCAAGCAGCTGGCCGACGCCATCGAGCCGATCCTGATCGTGGCCATGGGCGTGATGGTGCTGATCCTGGCCCTGGGTGTGTTCCTGCCGATGTGGGAACTGGCCTCGGTGGCCAAGGGCGGCGCGTGACCCCGGACTACGCCGCCGGCGCCTGGGTGCGCCGCGCCCGCCTGTTGGGCTGGGGGCTGGGTCTGGCGATGCTGCTGGCACTGTTGCTGGTGCCGGGCTGGAAGATCGCCGAGGTCAGCGAGGCGCGGGCCACGGACGCCACCCGCCGGCACCTGGCCGCCAGCCTCAGTGGTCTGGCAGCTGAGCAGCTGGCCAAGGACCGGGTGCTGGACGAGGCCTGGAAGAGCAAGAATCCGTTCGTCCTGCTGCGCTGGCAGCAAGACAGCTACTGCGGCGAACTGGCCGCAGGCGACGAACCGCAGGCCGGCTGCTGGTACTGGCTGCCGCGCCAGGCCTGGGTCCTGTACCGGCCGAGGTTCGCCGACGGATGGACGTGGCAGGGGGGTGAAGTGCAGGCCTGGCGCCTGTTGGCGGTTCCCGAGGGAATGCCAACTGCGTCACAATCGGCACGCGGCGCCTTTGCCCTGGAACTTGCAGCGGTACCCACCGCGGAACTGTCCGCGCAAGGGTTTTGAGTCACAGAGGAAGAAGAATGAAGAACAGCAAAGGTTTTACCCTGATCGAACTGGTGGTGGTGATCGCCATCCTCGGCATCCTCGCCGCGGTGGCGCTGCCGCGCTTCATGGATGCCACCAAGGATGCCCACGAGTCCGCCCTGCGCGGCACCTCCGGTACCCTGGCCTCGGCCGTGCTGCTGGCACGTTCGCAGTACGAGCTGAATCGCAATGGCGGCAGCAATGGTTGCACCGGCGGCAACTGCCAGATCGACGTGGCCGGCTTCGGCAACGGCACCGTGGACGTCAACGCCAACGGCTGGCCGATCGGTGTCAATGCCACTGGCACGCCTGCTGCCACCGCGGCCATGAGCGCCGCTACCTGCAACGAGGTGTTCACCAATGTCCTGCAGGGCTCGGCCCCCTCCGTGGGCACCGCTGCCGGCACCGTCGACTACGTGACCACGGCGGCAGGCACCACCTGCACCTTCACCTACCAGGCCGATGGCGCCGACGACACCATCACCTACAACGCCAACACCGGCGAAGTGACCAACACCTTCAATTGATCCAACCAGGAAGCAGCACTATGAAAAAGCAGCAAGGTGGTTTCACCCTGATCGAACTGATCATGGTCATCGTGATTCTGGGCATCCTGGCGGCCTTTGCCCTGCCGCGCTTTGCCGATCTGGGTGGTAATGCGCGTCGCGCTACTATCGAGGGGGCGGAGGGTGCCATTCGTTCTGCATCTGCTATCGCCCATTCGGCCTGGCTAGCTGCTGGTAACACCCCAGCCACAGTGAATCTGGAGGGGCAGGCCATCCCCATGGTTAATGGTTACCCGAGCGCTGCAGGTATTCTGTTGGCCGCACAAATTGTTGCGGCCGACTACACCATCACCACTGCAGCGCCCCTTACCACCGTGCAGGCAACTGGGGCTGTAGCGCTTGCCAATTGTCAGGTGACTTACACCGAAGCTGCGGCTGCGAACACATCGCCGACCATCACCAGCGACGTCACAAACTGTTAAGACATGCGCGGTTTCACTCTGGTTGAGCTAACGATGGTCATCGTGATCATCGGCATCCTCGCCGCCGTGGTGGGGCCGCGTTTCTTCGACCGCCAGGTGTTCGACGAGCGCCTGTTCTACGAAGAGTCCCTGGCCGCCGTGCGCTACGCGCAGAAGCTGGCGGTGGCCAGTGGCTGCCGGATTCAGGTCAGCCTGGATGGCAACGGCTATCGCCTGCGCCGCGCCGACAACTGCACCAGTGGCGCCTATGGCACCGAGGTGCAGGGGCCGGATGGCCAGATTCCCTTCGCCGCCAGCCTGCCCAACGGGGTCGGCTTCGCGGCGAGCACATTTCCCGTGGTGTTCGACTCCCTCGGCCGGCCTTCGGCCGCGGCGAGCGCCACCCTCGGTGGCTTCACCATCAGCGTGACCGCCGACACCGGCATGGTGCAATGAAGCGCCAGGCCGGCATGACCCTGGTCGAGCTGGTGATCAGCATCGTGATCATCGGCATCGCTGCCGCTGCGCTTTACAGTGCCATGGCGGCCATCAGCGGGCGTTCGGCCGACCCCTTGCTGCGCCAGCAGAGCCTGAGCATCGCCGAGGCCTACCTGGAGGAGATCCTCCTGCAGCCCTTTCTCGACAGTGGCGGCGCAGTCTGCCCGGCGCCGCCGGCCAGCCGCGCCAGCTTCGACAACGTCTGCGACTACGCCGGCCTGAATGACAACGGCGCCCGCGATGCCCGTGGCCAGGCCATCGCCGCTCTGGCCAACTATCGCGTGCAGGTGGCGGTCACGCCCCAGGCCTGGGCCGGGCTGGCCGCCGGCGATGTGCTGCGGGTGCGGGTGACGGTCACCGATCCGGCCGGCCAGGCGCTGGCCCTCGACGGCTTCAGGGCGCGCTACTGATGCGGCGCGGGCGCGGTTTCACCCTGGTCGAGCTGGTCATGGTCATCGCCCTGGCCGGGCTGGTCGGCCTGATGATCAGCACCGTGCTGTCGCGGCCCATGGAGGGCTTCATCGGCCAGAGCCGGCGTGCCGAGCTGGTGGATAGCGCCGCCGGCGCCCTACAGCGCATGAGCCGCGACGTGCGCCTGGCCGTGCCCAATTCGCTGCGGGTTTCCGCTGACGGCCAGGCGGTGGAGCTGCTGCTGATCCATAGCGCGGCGCGCTACCGGCCCAACCGGGTCGGCGAGCAGGGGCTGCGTTTCTCCACGGACGCTGCCGGTACCTGCAGCAGCACCACCCAGGGCGGCCGCTGCGACAGCCTGCAGGTGCTCGACGACGGCTTCGACCCCGCCGGCGCACGCTGGCTGGTGCTGTACAACATAGGTGCCGAATCCGGCGGCAGCCCGCTGCCCGGCAGCAATGTCTGGGCGCCGGCCAATCCGGGAGTGATCACGCCGACCGGCACCAGCTTCACACCCCTGGTCGGGGCGCCGGCCGGCGAGAGCCATATCGCCCTGGGCAACCTGCCGGCCGGCGGCTTCCGCTTCGCCTTCGCCTCGCCGCAGCACCGCCTGTACCTGGCCGAGACGGTGGTGGGCTACCGCTGCCAGGGCGACCAGTTGCTGCGCTACAGCTACAACCAATTGCTTAATGCGCTGCCGGCTTCGCCGCCTCCCGGCTCCAACCCGCAGCCGGTGGCGCGCCAGGTGGCCAGCTGCAACTTCGCCTACCAGTCCGGCAGCACCCAGCGTGCCGGGCTGCTGAGCCTCAGCCTGGGCATCGCCGAGGCCGGGGAAAACCTGCAACTGCTGCAACAGGTCCATGTCGACAATGCGCCCTGAGCCGAGCCTACGCCGGGAGCCGGGCTTCGGCCTGGTGGCGGCGCTGTTCCTGATCGTCGTGGTGACCCTGCTGGTGATCACCATGGCGCGCCTGTCCACGGTGCAGCACGGCAGCACCAGCCTGGCCATCCAGCAGGCGCGCGCCTACCAGGCCGCCCGCGCCGGGCTGGAGTGGGGAATCCACCAGGCGGTCGGCGCCGGCAGCTGCGCCAGCGGCAGTCCCGACATGGCCGGCAGTGGGTTGGCCGAGTTCAGTGTCAGCGTGGGCTGTGAGAGCGACAGCTATAGCGATAACGAGGGCAATCCGGTGCAGATCTTCCGTTTCACCGCCGAGGCGCAGAACGGTACGCCGGGCGGCCGCCCCGACTATGCCTATCGCCGGCTCACTGCCGTAGTGGAGAACTGACGATGCGCAAGCTCTGCTGTCGTGGGCTGCTCCTGCTGACCCTGTTCCTTGCTGCGGGGCTGGCCAGGGCGGCGCTGATCAATACCGGCAACTCCAGCGATAACGCCAACAATGGCTCGCAGATCAGCCTTAGCCTGCCGAGCGACCTGCAGCTGGGCGATCTGCTGATCGTCCAGATCGCCCATCGCAATACCGGCGCAACCCTCACCCCGCCCAATGCCCGCTGGAGCCTGCTGCAGGATGCCTCCAGCGGCACGAATATCCGCCAACGCATCTATATCCGTACGGCAATTGCGGCCGATGTCGCGGGTAGCAGCGAGACCTGGAGTCTTTCCAGCAGCACCCGCATGGCCGGCGGCCTGTCCGGTTGGCGCAGTAGCCTGGCCGGCATCTACCCCGAAATCGAGCAGTCGCGTAGCGATACCGGTACCACCAGTGGTGGCGGCAACAATATCAGCGTGCCCGCCATCAGCGCCGCCAATAGCGGTCAGTTGCTGCGCCTGTTCGGTGTGAGTTATGGCAACGGTTTCGCGGCGACCCCGGCCGGGTTCAGCGAGTACTATCGGCCGGAATCGAGCGCCGGCCCCAATGGAGCCTCCCTGTTGGGTGTGGGGCGTGCCATCAGCCTGCCGGGTAGCACAGGCCCGGATACCGTGAGTGTCGGCGGCTCCGGTTCCTATGTCGCGCACACGCTCTTCCTCTACGAGCCACTCAGTATTGCCGCGCGTCTCAGCTGGTCGCTGGACGAAAGCGCCTGGACGGGCGCCGCTGGCGAGGTACTGGATACCTCCGGCAACAGCCTCAATGGCACGGCATTCAACGGCGCCACCACCGCCAGCACCACGCCGGCGCTACCCCAGGTCAATGCCCAGGGCACCTGTGGCTATGGCGTCTTCAATTCGGCGTCCAGCCAGTACGTGCAGCGCGCCGACAGCAGCCTGCTCGATCTGCAGGGCAGCTTCACCATCGGCCTCTGGGTCAGGCCGCGCACGCGGCCGGCATCGGGGCTGATGAGCATCCTGTCCAAGGATGAGAACTACGAGTTCCACCTCAACCCCGACGGCACCATCAACTGGTGGTGGCAGACCACGGCTGGTGCAACCCGCCAGTTCAACAGCACCGCGGCGCTGCCGACCGGGCAGTGGAGCCATGTACTGATCCGCTATGCGCCGGGTGATCAGCGCATCTACATCAACGGCAGCCTGGCCGGCCAGGCCAGCTTCGCCGGTACGCCGGTGGCCAACAACGACCCGCTGCAACTGGGGGCCGACCAGAATCTCGCCGGGCGCTATTTCAATGGCGAACTGGACGAGCTGCGCATCTACAACGCGGCCCTTTCCGAGGCACAGATCGCCGCCCTGGTCGCCGAGCGCCACCCCTGCGGCCTGAGCCTGCAGTGCTTCAGCG
This sequence comes from Aquipseudomonas alcaligenes, assembly GCF_003205495.1. GTDB lineage: Bacteria > Pseudomonadota > Gammaproteobacteria > Pseudomonadales > Pseudomonadaceae > Aquipseudomonas > Aquipseudomonas alcaligenes_B. Next base: position 293,754 of record NZ_QJRX01000006.1, read on the forward strand.
ACAACTTCGACGACGGCAGCCTGGGCGACGACTGGGCGGTGGCCAGCCGCGGCGCCACGGCCTTCACGCCGACCGTCAGCGGCCAGCGCATGCGGCTGACCAGCAACCAGGGCAACGTCTCCACCTCGTCCACCCTGCAGCGCCTGTTCCCGGCGGCTGGCAACTACATCCAGGTGCAGTTCAAGTACTACGCCTACAACGGTAGCGGTGCCGACGGTGTGGCCGTGGTGCTTTCCGATGCGACCGTGACGCCACAGCCCGGCGCCTTCGGCGGCCCGCTTGGCTATGGAACGCGCGGCGATGCGGCCAACCCCGGATTTGCCGGCGGCTGGCTGGGTGTCGGTATCGACGAGTACGGCAACTTCTCCACCGAAGGCGGGCCGGGCGGGCCGGAGCGGCGTATCGACTCGGTGGCGCTGCGCGGCTCGGGTTCGGGTGCCGAGGGCTATCGCTACCTCGCCGGTACACCGGCCAACCTCAGCCCGGGCATCGACAGCGCCGGGGCGACGCCGGGTCCCGGGCATACCTACCGCATCACCCTGGACGGCCGTTTCGGCAACGAGGCGCGGGTGACGGTGGAGCGCGACACGGGCAGCGGCTTCGTCGTGCTGCCCAACCTCGATGGCGTCAACGTGCTGGCTGCGGCCTTCGACCAGGACGCTCTGCCGAGCGACTTCTACCTGTCGCTGACCGGATCCACCGGCGGCTCGACCAATATTCACGAACTGGATGACCTGCAGGTCTGCGCCACCGAGATCAACCCCATAGGCCAGCAGATCGATCACTTCGAGTTCATCTACAGCGGCGCGGCGCTGACCTGCAATCCGCAGCCGGTCACCATCCGTGCCTGCCTCAACAGCAGCTGCAGCAGCCTCTATACCGGCACGGTCAGCGTTACCCTGAGCCCGGGCGACTACTGGACGGCCACGGCGCCGGCCAGCGTCAGCGGCAATATCCTCACCTTCAGCGGCGGTACGGCGCAGGCTCAGCTCAGGGTGCCATCCGTGGGTACGGTGATCCTCGACGACCTCGGCTCGGTGCCGGCGACCAAGCCCAACAGCCAGCCGGTCTGCTCGACCGCGGGCTGCCAGATCAGCTATGCCGACAGCGGTCTGCTGCTGCAGGTGCCGAACCTGTTGGCGGCCAAGCCGACGGCGGCGACCCTGAGTGCCGTGCGCAGCTCGGACGATGCCCTGCAGTGCGTGCCGGCCTTCGCCAATGTCACTCGCCGCGTCAGCTTCACCTCGGCCTACGACAACCCCGCCAGTGGCACCCAGGCGGTGGTGGTCAACGGCAGCGACGTGCGCGCGACGCCGGTCAGCCTCGACCTCGCGTTCGACGCCAGCGGCAGCGCGCCGCTGAGCGTGCGCTACGACGACGCCGGGCTGATGCGGCTCAGCGCCCGCTACACCGGTAGCGATGCCACGGGCGACGTCGGCCTGGTGCTGGAGGGCGAGGACGATTTCGTCAGCAAGCCCTATGGCCTGTGCCTGAGCACTGCCAGCACCTGCGCCAGTGCCGCTGCCGACTGCGACGTTTTCCCCGGTGGCATTCGCGCCGGCGACAGCTTCCCGCTGACCCTCCGCGCGGTGGGCTGGCAGAGCGACGGCGAGGCCTCGACCGCGCAGGCGCTGTGCAGCGGCAATATCACCACGCCGAACTTCCGCCATTCGGGCATCACCCTGGAAAGTGCGGTACAGGCCCCGGCCGGCGGCGCACCCGGCGACGTGACGCCTGGCAGCTACGACCATGCCCTGGGCGACCAGACCGAAGTCGCCGTCGCTATCTCGGAGGTCGGCGTGTTCAGCCTGAGCGCCACGCCGGAGGGCACGTACTTCGGCGAAACGGTCGGCGGCGGTAGTCGCGACTTGGTCGGCCGCTTCATTCCCGCCTATCTGAGCGCCGAGGGCAGCGCCAGCCTGACGCCCAGCTGCGGCAGCGCCTTCAGCTACCAGGGCCAGCCGATCGGCTTCGCCAGCAATCGCCAGCCGACCCTGACCCTCACGGCCAGGAACCGCGCAGGCGATGCCACCAGGAACTACGACCGGGAGGGTTTCTGGAAGCTGGCCGATCCTGCCGTGGGCAGCTACAGCTCGATTACCGGTACTCCGGCCCGTGATGCGCGGCTGGCCAGCCAGGGCACGGCCACGCTGGCCGTGGAGGGAGCCAACGATGGCGATGGGGCGCGTACCTACCGCTGGACGGGCGAGCAACTGCTCTACCAGCCCGCCGCGTTGCCTGGTAGCGACGACTATCCGTTCGCGGCCCAGATCCGGCAGACCTTTGCGGCGGCCAGCTTGCGCGAAGTCGACCAGGGCCAGGTGGTCTGCCACGGTAGCGGCGGTGGTTGCCTGGATTACAGCTACGACTTCACGGTCGATGCCAGCGAGAATCTTGGCAGCCAGGTGCGCCTGGGACGCCTGCGCATCGGCAACGCCCATGGTTCCGAGCTGCAGGCCCTGGACCTGTCGCTGCTGCTGGAAACCTGGCAGAACGTCGCCGGCGGGGCTTTCCTGACCGAAGGGATGGATACCTGCACCGTCTTGGGCACGCCTGCACTGGATCAGTACACCGGCAACCTGGCGACCGGGGAAACCACGCCGACCCTGGCGGCCCTCCTGGCCGGTGTCGGTACGCTGCAGTTGAGCGCCCCGGGGGCTGGCAACGATGGCTCGCTGCAGGTCAGCTTCCCCGACTCGCCGGCCTGGCTGCAGTACCCCTGGGATGGCGCCAGCCGTCAGCTGGCGCGTGGTTTGGCCAGTTTCGGCATCTACAAGGGGGCGGCGCCGCTGATCTTCCGCCGCGAGCTGTACCGCTGAAATGCAGAAGGGCCGCAGATGCGGCCCTTCTCATGGGTGTAAAAGAGGGGATTCCCCGGCCTGCCTGTACCAAGGTCCCCAAAACTGGAGTTGTCTGATACTAAGCAGGAGGTGTGCCAGTTTTATTACGGCGCGTGCACCTCGCTCGCTTTCGGGCGTCTTAGCAGCAGGCGCGGGACTGGCTAATCTTTGGAGAGTCACAGTCGCCGGATCTCGGCATGAACTCTTCTCGAATCTTCATCTTGCTGCTCGCCCTGCTCCAATGCACGGCGGTTGCGGCCGAGCATTTGCGCCTGGCCGGCGATTCCTGGCCGCCCTTCACCGACCAGCGCCTGCCCAGCAATGGCCTGGCCGTGGATCTGGTCAGCACTGCCCTGCAGCGCGCCGGGCACAGCACGGAGTACGTCGAGGTGCCCTGGGCGCGAGTGCTGCGCGGGCTGCAACAGGGTGATTACGACGTGATAGTGGCCGCCTGGTACAGCGCCGAACGGACCCGCTACGGGCTGTTCTCCGAACCCTATCTGGTCAATCGCATCCGTTTCCTGCGGCGTACTGGCATGCCCATCGAGTACGACGGCCTCGACGGCCTGCTGCCGTTCAGTATCGCCGTGGTGCGTGGCTACAGCTACGACAGTGCCTTTGATGCTGCCGACCAGCTGACCAAGGTGCCGGTGCTGGAGTTCGTCATGGGCGCGCGCATGCTGGCGGCCGGGCGGGTGCAGCTGACCCTCGAGGACGAGCTGGTGGCGCGCCACCATCTCAATCGTGACCTGCGCGAGATTCGCGATGCGGTGGAGTTCGTCGACACACCGCTGAGCGAAAACGGCCTGCACATCCTGGTGCGGCGCAGCCATCCACTGCACCAGCAGATCGTCCGTGACTTCAACCTCGCGATTCAGGCGATGCGGGCCGACGACAGCTATCGGCGCATCTATCAGCGCCATGGCCTGGACGGCAGTGAGTAGGGTCCCTCAGAGTAGCCGTACCTTCACCGCACGCCCCTTGATCTTGCCGCTGGCCAGGCGCTGCAGGGCCTGCTTGGCAACGCTGCGGTCGACGGCGACGAAGGCCTGGTAGTCGAAGATGGCGATCTTGCCGACCTTGTCCCCCGGGATGCCGGCCTCGCCGGTCAGGGCGCCGAGGATGTCACCGGGTCGCAGCTTGTCCTTGCGTCCGGCGGCGATGCACAGGCTGTGCATCGGCGGCAGCAGCGCCTCGCCTTTGTCCTTCAGCTCGCCCAGGAGCTGCCAGGTCAGCGGGCTACCTTGCAGCTCCTCGATGGCCTGGGCACGGCCGGCCTCGCTCGGTGCCACCAGCGACAGCGCCAGACCCTTGGCTCCGGCGCGGCCGCTGCGGCCGATACGGTGGATGTGCACCTGCGGGTCGCGGGCCAGCTCGACGTTGATCACCAGCTCCAGGCCGGCGATGTCGAGGCCGCGGGCAGCCACGTCGGTGGCCACCAGCACACTCAGGCTGCGGTTGGCGAACAGCGCCAGCACCTGGTCGCGGTCACGTTGCTCCAGGTCGCCATGCAGGGCGGCGGCGGAAATCTTCTCGGCTTCCAGGCTGGCGGCCAGCTCGTCGCACTGCTGGCGGGTAGCGCAGAAGGCCACCGCCGGCTGCTTGCGGAAGTGCCGCAGCAGGCGCAGCACGGCTTCTACCCGCTGCTTGCCGTCGATCTCGTAGAAGCGCTGCTCGATCTGCCCGTCATCATGCAGTGCTTCCACTTCCACCCGAGCCGGATCGCGCTGGAAGCGCGCGGCCAGCTGCTCGATGCCGGCCGGATAGGTGGCGGAGAACAGCAGGGTCTGACGTCGCGCGGGGGTCTGCTCGATGACCTCGGCGATGCTGTCGAAGAAGCCCATGTCGAGCATGCGGTCGGCCTCGTCCAGCACCAGGGTGGACAGGCCGTCGAGCTTCAGGGTGCCCTTGCGCAGGTGTTCCTGGATGCGTCCCGGGGTACCGACTATGACGTGGGCGCCGTGCTCCAGCGAGCCGATCTGCGGACCGAAGGGCACCCCGCCGCACAGGGTCAGCACCTTGATATTGTCGGCGGCGCGCGCCAGGCGCCGTATTTCCTTGGCCACCTGGTCGGCCAGCTCGCGGGTCGGACACAGTACCAGCGCCTGACAGCCGAAGAAGCGTGGATTGAGCGGATGCAGCAGGCCGATGCCGAAAGCCGCGGTCTTGCCGCTGCCGGTCTTGGCCTGAGCGATCAGGTCGCGACCCTGGAGGATCAGCGGCAGGCTGGCGGCCTGGATCGGCGTCATCTCGGCGTAACCGAGGGCGGCAAGGTTGTCGCGCATGGCGGCGGACAGGGGCAGGGTGGCGAAGGCGCTGGTCACGGGGCGAACCTGATGAGGGGAAGGCGCGCATTGTAGCAGGCGGAGATAAGGCCCCGATCCTGGCGCAGACTGGCTACGCTGAGGGGGTATTTACGACGGGGGTTGCGATGCGCATAGGCAAGGGGTGGCTGTTCGTCCTGGGGCTGTTTGCCCTGCCGGCTCAGGCCGATTGGTATCCGGTGGCGGTGCGTGCCGATGGCGAGTTGCGCCAGTACATGCCGCTGGAGCGCGCCAGCCGGCCTTGGAGAGTCTGTGCCCTTTTACCGCATGGCAAGGACCGCTACTGGTGGGGGGTGGCCTGGGGGCTGGATGGCGAGGCGGCGCGGCTTGGTGTGCGCCTGGGCATCTATGAGGCTGGAGGCTACGAGAATGCCGGAGTGCAGGTGCACCAGCTGCACAACTGTCGAGGTGCCGAGGCCGACGCTTATGTGATCGCGGCGATCAACACGCGCGAGCTATGCCCGGAGATATCCCGCCTCATGGCCGAGGGTAGGCCGGTGATCGATCTGGTCAACGGTCTGGAATGCCAGGGACTCACTGCGCACTCGCGGGTGGATTTCGCCGACATGGCGCGAGCGGCGCTCGGCTATATCGAGCGACTGCGCCCGGAAGGGAGCTATCGCATTGGCTGGCTGCCCGGGCCGCAAGGGGCCGGCTGGGTGGAGGGGCTGGAAGCGGGGCTGCGTCAGGGGGTCGATGCACGGCGAGTGGAAGTGCGCCACGGCGGCTATGGGCCGGTCGATCGCAATAGTCAGGCCCGGCTGGTCCGCCAGCTGTTGGGCGAGGCGCAGGATCTCGACTTCATCCTGGCCAACGCCGAGGCGGCGGGATTTGCCGCGCAGCTGGTACAGGGGCGGGGTGACGAGTCACGGCCGTTGGTGCTGGGTACCTATACCACGGAGCGCATTGTCGAGCAGATTCGCGATGGCTTCATTCTGGCCGCGCCGAGTGACTCGCCCGTGCTGCAGGCGCGCATCGCCATGGACCTGGCGGTGCGCGCGCTGGAGGGGGAGCCACACCCGCGCGAGATCGGGCCGCTGATCGAGATGCTCGATCGCGAGAGTCTGCCGCGCTTCGATATCAGCCGCCTGATGCCGCCCGAAGGGCACTGGATGATCCGCCGGGAGTTGCCCGACTGAGCATGTTCAGAACAGGTCGATCGGCGCGGCCTCGTCGGCCGGCAACGGGCTACCCGGGATCCCCAGGGTGGGGTCCAGTTCGCTCATTGGCGGGGGCGAATCTTCGCTCTTGAACAGCTCGAAGTAGGCATCGGGCGAGCCTGGTGAGGCGGCGCGGCCGCTGACCGGGTCGATGCGCAGGCTGAGCAGGCCGGCCGGCTCGGGCGGCAGATGCTCGGGCTTGTCCTTCAGCGCTGCACTCATGTAGTTCATCCAGATCGGCAGGGCCACGGTGCCGCCATACTCGTGACGACCCAGGCTCTCCGGTTGGTCGAAGCCGACCCAGACAGTGGTCATGTAGTCGGCGTTGTAGCCGGAGAACCAGCTGTCCTTGGACTCGTTGGTGGTGCCGGTCTTGCCAGCCAGATCGCCTCGGCCCATGGCCAGCGCCCGGCGGCCGGTACCGCGCTTGATCACGTCCTGCAGCATGCTGGTCATGATATAGGCGGTGCGCTCATCGATGATCTGCTTGGCCAGTACCGGGCTCTGTACTTCGGCATTGGGTTCTTCGAGCAGCAGCGAGGCATTCTGCTCTTCAACCAGCTGCGCACTCTGCGGGGTGCGTGGCGGGTTGGCGGTGAACAACGGCTTGCCATCGCGGCTGTCGATGCGCTCGATCAGGTAGGGCTCGATCTTGTGCCCGCCATTGGCGAAGGCGCTCCAGCCACCGGCGATCTCCAGCGGTGTCAGGCCCGCGGTGCCGAGCGCCAGCGACAGGTTGCGTGGCAGCTCCTGACGGTTGAAGCCGAAGGCACTGATGTAGTCGAGGGTGTAATCAATGCCGATGGTCTGCAGCAGGCGGATCGACACCAGGTTGCGCGACTTGTACAGGGCCTCGCGTAAACGGATCGGGCCGAGGAAGGTGTTGTTGTCATTCTTCGGTCGCCAGGCTTCCTCCATGCCGGCCTCCTGGAACACGATGGGGGCATCGTTGACCAGGCTGGCGGCGGTGAAGCCGCTATCCAGTGCTGCACTGTAGATGAAGGGCTTGAAGCTGGAGCCGGGCTGGCGCTTGGCCTGGGCCGCGCGGTTGTAGTTGCTCTGCTCGAAGGAGAAGCCGCCGACCAGGGCGCGAATGGCGCCGTTCTGTGGGTCCAGGGAGACCAGGGCGCTCTGCGCCGCAGGAATCTGGCGCAGCAGCAGGGCCTGGTTCTCGGCGTCCGGCTCGACGCGAACCAGATCGCCGATCTGCACCACGTCGGCCGGCTGCTGCGGGCGTGGGCCGAGGCTGTTGGTATTGAGGAAGGGACGCGCCCATTTCATGCTGTCCCAGGCTACCGGCTGCTCCTCGCCGTTGCGCAGCAGCACCATGATGCCGCTTTTCTCGACCTGGGTGACGATGGCCGGCTGCAGCCCGCCGATGGCCTTGTACTTGTTCAGCTCCTGCAGCCAGGCCTCACGGGTCAGGCCGGGCAGGCGGGTTTCCGGACCGCGGAAGCCGTGGCGCTGGTCGTAGGCGATAAGACCGTCATGCAGGGCGCGGTTGGCGGCCTCCTGCAGCGCTGCCGGCACCGTGGTGGTGACGCGGAAGCCCTCGGTATAGGCATCGCTGCCATAGCGCCCGACCATCTCGGCACGTGCCATCTCGGCGATATAGGGCGCGTTGAGCTCGACCGGCTGAACATGGTGGCGGGCATCGATCGGCTCGGCCATCGCGGCGTCGTAGCGTGCCTTGTCGATGGCGCCGAGCTTGAACATGCGGCCGAGAATCCAGTCGCGACGCTCCTTGCTGCGTTGCGGGTTGACCAGCGGGTTGTAGCGCGACGGCGCCTTGGGCAGGCCGGCGATCATCGCCAGCTGGCCGAGGCTCAGCTCGCGTATCGACTTGCCGTAGTACACCTGGGCGGCGGCCTCGATGCCGTAGGCGCGGTTACCGAGATAGATCTTGTTGACGTAGAGCTCGAGGATCTCGTCCTTGCTCAGCTCGCGTTCGATCTGCAGAGCGAGGAGGATTTCGTTGATCTTGCGTGAGAAGCTGCGTTCGCTGGTGAGGAAGAAGTTCTTCGCCACCTGCATGGTGATGGTGCTGCCCCCGGTCTGGATATGGCCGCTGGCTAATAACTGCGTAGCAGCGCGCATCAGGCTGGTGAAGTCGACGCCATAATGGTTGGCGAAGTTGTCGTCTTCGGCAGCTAGCAGGGCGCGAATGAAGTCCTGGGGGATGTCCTCGAAGCGGATCGGCGAGCGGCGCATCTCGCCGAACTCGGAGATCAGCTTGCCATCGGTGCTGTAGACGCGCAGCGGGATTTGCAGCTGGATGCTGCGCAGCGATTCGACTGAAGGCAAGCCGGGACTAAGATAGAGAAAGGCTCCGCTGAAACTGAGCGCTAACCCACAAAAAACGGCGACACAGGACCACCAGAAAAACTTCAGCAAACGCATCAAGGTTCTTGGAATTCCAGATAAAAGAATGGGTTAAGTGTTGCGCGGTGCGAAAAGGGGAAAACTGTTCACATTATAAGCGGTTTTTTTGCAGGGGAGCCATTTGCGCTTCTGTCAAGACTGTTATTTAATGTGGAAAAACATAAATAGTCCGTAAGTCTCGGATGCAGATAGGAAATCGGTCGTGCTAGGGCTCTTCAATAAGAAAGCGAACACGCTTCTGGGGATCGACATCAGTTCGACCTCGGTCAAGCTCCTTGAATTGAGTCGCTCGGGAAGCCGCTACAAGGTAGAGGCCTATGCCGTCGAGCCGCTCCCGCCGAATGCCGTTGTCGAGAAGAACATCGCCGAGCTTGAGGGGGTCGGTCAGGCTCTGTCTCGTGTCCTGGCCAAGGCCAAGACCGGAGTGCGTACTGCGGCGGTCGCCGTGGCGGGCTCCGCGGTGATCACCAAGACCATCGAGATGGAAGCGGGTCTCAACGACGACGAGTTGGAGAACCAGCTGAAGATCGAGGCCGACCAGTACATTCCTTATCCGCTGGAAGAAGTCGCCATCGATTTCGAGGTGCAGGGCCCTTCGGCACGCAACCCCGAGCGGGTCGAAGTGCTCTTGGCAGCCTGCCGCAAGGAGAACGTCGAGGTTCGCGAGGCGGCGCTGGGGCTGGCGGGGCTGACGGCCAAGGTGGTCGATGTCGAGGCCTATGCACTTGAGCGAGCCTACGGTTTGCTCGAATCCCAGCTCGGCGGCAGTGTCGATGAGCTGACCGTGGCGGTCGTCGATATCGGCGCCACCATGACGACGCTCAGCGTGCTGCATAACGGGCGAACCATCTACACCCGCGAGCAGCTCTTTGGCGGGCGTCAGCTGACCGAAGAAATACAGCGTCGCTACGGTCTCTCGGTCGAGGAGGCTGGGCTCGCCAAGAAACAGGGCGGCCTGCCGGACGACTACGACAGCGAAGTGCTGCAGCCTTTCAAGGAGGCGGTTGTGCAGCAGGTCTCGCGCTCCCTGCAGTTCTTCTTTGCCGCGGGTCAGTTCAACGATGTCGACTACATCCTGCTGGCGGGTGGCACTGCATCCATTCCCGACCTGGATCGTCTGATCCAGCAGAAGATCGGCACTCCCACTCTGGTGGCCAACCCGTTCGCCGACATGGCGCTGGGGGGTAAGGTCAATGCCGGTGCGCTGGCCAGCGATGCGCCGTCCTTGATGATTGCCTGTGGCCTGGCGATGAGGAGTTTCGACTAATGGCGCGGATCAACTTATTACCCTGGCGTGAGCAACTGCGTGAAGAACGCAAGCAGCGCTTCGTAGTTGCCATGGGGGCCACCCTTGCCGTGGCTGGTGGTTTGGTGTTCCTCGCCGGGCAGTACTTCAACTCGGCGATTGAGCAGCAAAATGCACGCAACGAATTCATCAAGAAAGAAATTGCGGTGCTCGATGCTCGGATCAAGGAGATCAAGGATCTTCGGGAGCGCCGTGAGCAGTTGCTGGAACGCATGAAGATCATCCAGGACCTGCAAGGCAATCGTCCGATCATCGGGCATATTTTCGACCAGCTAGTGCGGACTCTTCCGGATGGCGTGTACTTCACCGATCTGACCCGCAAAGGTGATGTGATTTCCATCGTGGGCAGTGCGGAATCGAACAACCGAGTCTCCAGCCTGATGCGTAACCTGGATGCCTCCGAGTGGCTGAAATCGCCAAATCTCACCGAGGTCAAGGCTATTACCGCCGGTGCGATTGATCAGGCGAATGTTTTCAGATTGACCGTGAAGCAGACCCGACCTGGTGCAGAGGATGAAGAGCCCGAGGTGGGGAGTGGCAAGAAGCCGAGCAACTCCAAGGCTGCCAAAAACAAGTCGGGTAAGAAGTCATGAGTTTCTCAGAAGCGCTTGAGTCATTACGGAAGATTGAGCTTTCCGAGCTTGATGTAAATAACCTCGGCTCCTGGCCGGCGGCGGTCAAGTTCATCACTTGCATATTGCTGTTGGTGGCTGGGCTGGGGCTGGGGTATTACTTCTATCTGCAGGACCTGCAGCTGCAATTACAGCAGCAACAGGCGCAGGAAGAGACACTGAAACAGGAGTTCTCCAACAAAGCTGCCCAGGCAGCCAACCTGGATGCCTACAAGGTCCAGATGAAGGAGATGGAGGAGTCCTTTGGCATGCTGTTGCGGCAGTTGCCCAGTGATACCGAGGTTCCGGGCCTGCTCGAAGACATTACGCGCACTGGTCTGGAGAGTGGTCTGGAGTTTGAAGAGATCAAGCTTCAGCCGGAAGTCGTGCAGCAGTTCTACATAGAGCTGCCTATTCAGGTTTCCGTCGTCGGGGCTTATCACGATCTGGCAACTTTCGTCAGTGCTGTGGCCAGTTTGCCGCGCATCGTGACCCTGCATGACTTCGAGATTAAGCAGTCCACGGGCGAAGAAAACTCTTCCAAACTGGCTATGAGCGTGGTAGCGAAGACCTATCGTTACAATGATCAGGGGCTTAAGAAATGATTTATGCCCGTACCATTGCTTTGCTGGTTGCCGCCGGCGCGCTGTCCGGCTGTATGGGCCAGGGCGACTATTCGGATCTCCGTCAGTACATGGACGAAGTGCGTGCTCGTCCCAAGGGCTCTATCGAGCCGCTGCCGAAATTCCAGCCCTATGAGCCCTTCACCTATAGCGCCGCATCATTGCGGAGTCCTTTCCAGCCGCCAGTCAAAGTTGAGTTGGCGAGCCAGCAAAAGGGCTCCAAGGACGTCAAGCCTGATGAGACCCGGGTCAAGCAGTTCCTGGAAGGCTTCAATATCGAGATATTCGAAATGGTCGGTACTCTCGAGAACGAGGCGGGGGTGTTTGGCCTGGTTCGCGGAGCGGGGGGGGTTCACCGCGTCAAGGCCGGCGACTATCTGGGGCGGAATCACGGACGGATCGTGTCCGTGGATGAAGCCAAAATCGATGTAATAGAGATAGTGCCGGACGGCGAGGGCGGTTGGCTTGAACGGCCGCGCAGCATCACCCTCAAGAGTCGCTCTTAATGGCGGGGTCGATTATGAAAAACAACTACAGATCTGCTGGACGGAATTTCTCCATGAATAGGGCACTTTCTTGCTTGGGCGTATCCTTTTTCCTGGCGGGCTTTGCGCCGAGCCTGCTGGCGGCAAACCTGCAAGGTTTGGACGTTGCTGCTCTGCCCGGTGACAAGATTGAGTTGAAATTGAGTTTCGACGAGCCGGTCCCGGCTCCGCGTGGCTACACCATCGAGCAGCCTGCGCGTATCGCCCTGGACATGCCCGGGGTCTCCAGCAAACTGGGGGAGAAGAATCGTGAACTGGGCGTTGGCAACGCCAGAAGCGTGACCGTGGTGGAGGCGCAGAATCGTACCCGTCTGATCATCAACCTCTCAACCCTGGTGCCCTACAGCACTCGCAGCGAGGGCAGCAACGTCTTCGTGGTGGTCGGTGCTTCCTCGGCTTCTCAGGCAGCGTCTGCGAGCGCCGCGCCTGCCCCCGTTGCCAAGCCGCTTGTCCAGATGCCAGCTGGTCGCGCGATTCGTGCCATAGACTTCCAGCGTGGCGAGGCGGGTGAGGGTAATGTGGTGATCGAACTTTCCGATCCCAGCGTCAATCCTGACATTCAGGAGCAAGGGGGGAAAATTCGTCTCGAGTTCCTGAAGACGCAGCTGCCCGAGGCCCTGCGCGCGCGCCTTGATGTCAAGGACTTCGCCACTCCCGTGCAGTTTGTCACCGCCGCTTCCCAGGGGGATCGGGTCAGCATCAGTATCGAGCCGACCGGCCTGTATGATTATCTGGCGTTTCAGACGGACAACAAGCTGACGGTGAGCATCAAGCCGCTCAGTGCCGATGATGTCGAGAAACGCAAGGCCGAGCGTTTCGCCTACACCGGGGAAAAGCTTTCCCTGAACTTCCAGGACATCGATGTGCGCTCGGTGCTGCAGTTGATCGCCGACTTCACCGACCTGAACCTGGTGGCCAGTGACACGGTGCAGGGCAATATCACCCTGCGCCTGCAGAATGTGCCCTGGGATCAGGCCCTGGACCTGGTCCTGAAAACTCGTGGCCTGGACAAGCGTCAAGTCGGTAATGTGCTGCTGATCGCCCCGGCGGACGAGATTGCTGCGCGTGAACGGCAGGAGCTCGAGGCTCGCCAACAGCTGGCGGAGTTAGCGCCCCTGCGTCGCGAGGTGGTGCAGCTCAACTATGCCAAGGCATCCGATATTGCCAAACTGTTCGAGGATGCCTCGGAAGAAGGCAGCATGGACAAGGACATGCGCGGCAAGATCATTTACGACGATCGTACCAATAGCCTGATCGCCTATCTGACCCAGGATCGATTGGACGAGCTACGCCGCATCGTGACCCAGCTCGATATTCCGGTTCGTCAAGTGATGGTCGAGGCGCGGATAGTCGAGGCGAATGTCGACTTCGACAAGGAGCTGGGTGTCGAGTGGCGCGGCGTCGGTCTGGGTGATAACAACTGGGTCGTTGGCGGTACCAACAGTGTCGAGAAGGACACTGATCCTCTGGAGTTCCAGGGTGGGACCTTCGTGGACATGGCGGCTGCCGGTCGTACCTCAGGTTTGAACCTGGGCTTCATCACTGACAATACGCTGCTGGACCTCGAATTGTCGGCCATGGAAAAGACCGGTAATGGCGAGATCATCTCTCAGCCTAAGGTTGTCACTTCCGATAAGGAAACTGCAAAGATCCTGAAGGGCACCAAGATTCCTTATCAGGAAGCATCCTCCAGCGGTGCAACTTCTATTGTATTTGCCGAGGCAAATCTTTCCCTTGAGGTTACTCCGCAAATTACGCCGGATAATCGAGTGATTATGGAAGTTAAAGTTAATAAGGATGCTGCTGACTTTGCTAACCAGGTAGATGGCACACCGTCCATCCAGACCAACGAGGTCAATGCCAAGGTTCTGGTCAGCGATGGCGAAACCATCGTGATTGGCGGCATCTTCAGCAACACCCAGTCGAAGGCTGTGGACAAGGTTCCGCTCCTGGGTGACATCCCCTACATCGGGCGTCTGTTCCGTCGTGACGTGGTACAGGACTCGAAAGCGGAGCTGCTGGTCTTCCTGACACCGCGGATCATGAACAATCAGGCCATCGCGGTAAGCAACTGAAACCGTGCAGAACGTTATCCTGGTTGGCCCGATGGGGGCCGGTAAGAGCACCATCGGGCGGCTGTTGGCGAAGGAATTGCGGCTGCAGTTCAAGGATTCGGACAAGGAGATCGAGCAGCGTACCGGTGCCGATATTCCCTGGATCTTCGATGTAGAAGGTGAGCAAGGCTTTCGTGAGCGTGAACAGGCCATGGTCGCCGAGCTTTGCGAGCTCGGCGGCGTGGTGATCGCCACCGGAGGTGGCGTGGTGTTGCGGGCAGAGAACCGCCAGGCATTGCGCTCAGGGGGGCGGGTGGTCTACTTGCATGCCTCTGTCGAGCAGCAGCTTGAGCGCACCTCGCGTGACCGTAACCGACCGCTGCTGCGCAATGCCGAGCCGGGAAAAGTCTTGCGCAACCTGATGGAGATCCGCGATCCGCTCTATCGTGAGATCGCCGACGTGATCATCGAGACCGATGAGCGGCCGCCGCGCTTGGTCGTGCAGGAGATCGTCGAGCGTTTGAGCGCGCTACCTCCCCGTTAAAGACGGCACCCAACTGCGCTATCCTATGCCCTTTCTATTCGGGGGCTTCATGCAGACTCTCACTGTCGATCTCGGCGAGCGCAGCTATCCCATCTATATCGGCCTGGGTCTGCTGACCCAAGCCGAGCTGTTCCGGCGGCATCTGGCGGGGCAGCAGGTCGCCATTGTTACCAATGAAACCGTTGCCCCGCTGTACCTGGGTTCGTTACAGCAGGCGCTGGACGGGCTTCAGGTGGCCACTGTCATCTTGCCGGATGGCGAGAGCTTCAAGACCTGGGAAACGCTGCAGCTGATTTTCGATGGATTGTTGCAGGCCCGTCATGACCGCAAGACCACCATCATCGCGCTGGGTGGCGGCGTGGTCGGCGATATGGCCGGCTTCGCAGCAGCCTGCTACCAGCGTGGTGTGGACTTCATTCAGGTACCCACCACCCTGCTGTCGCAGGTCGATTCCTCCGTAGGGGGCAAGACCGGTATCAATCACCCGCTTGGCAAGAACATGGTGGGGGCGTTCTACCAGCCCAACGCCGTAGTCATCGACACTTCCGTGCTCGCCAGTCTGCCGTCGCGCGAGTTGTCGGCCGGGCTGGCGGAGGTGATCAAGTATGGTCTGATCTGTGATCCGGACTTCCTCGCCTGGCTGGAAGAGCACATCGAAGAGTTGCGCGCCCTGCGCTCCGCCGTGGTGATCGAGGCGATCGAGCGATCCTGTGCCGCCAAGGCGCGCGTGGTCGGGGCCGATGAGCGCGAGTCGGGGCTGCGCGCCATCCTCAATCTCGGCCATACCTTCGGTCATGCCATCGAAACCCACATGGGGTACGGCGTATGGCTGCACGGTGAGGCGGTGGCCGCTGGCACTGTCATGGCCCTGGAAATGTCGACCCGCCTGGGCTGGATATCGGCAGCCGAGCGTGATCGCGGCATCCGTCTGTTGCAGCGGGCCGGCCTGCCAGTCGTGCCCCCGGCCGAGATGACCCCGCAGGATTTCCTCGAGCACATGGCGGTCGACAAGAAGGTCCTCGCCGGACGCTTGCGCCTGGTGCTGCTGCGCCGACTCGGCGAGGCCGTGATCACCGATGACTTCCCGCGGGAAGTTCTGGATTCCACCCTGCGTGCCGATTATCGCGCGCTGGTGGCCCAGCTTGGACAATAAGAGAGCTACATGACCAGTTTGCACGCCGACGAGGCCTTCCTCGCGCACTACCAGTTCAGCCACGATCCCTTTGCCGCGCGGGTTCCGGGTTTTCGCTTCTTCCCGGCCCAGCGCAAGCCGGTGCTCGGTCAGCTCCATCACCTGGCGCGCTACAGCCAGTTGCTGCTGGTAGTGACCGGGCCGCATGGTGCCGGCAAGACGCTGCTGCGCCAGGCGCTGGTGGCCAGTACCAACAAGCAGGCCGTGCATTCCGTGGTGGTTTCCGCGCGCGGAGCCGGCGATGTCGCCGGCGTGCTGCGTCAGGTGGCCCAGGGGCTCGGGATGCAGCAGACGGATGTGCGCAGCATCCTGGCCCAGGTCGCCCAGTTGGCGCTGACCGGTCAGGAGGTCTATCTGCTGGTCGACGATGCCGAGCAGCTCGCCGATGCCGCGCTGGAGGCGCTGTTCAGCCTGGCGGCAGGCAATGCCGATGGACGCCCGCATGTCTTCCTGTTCGCCGAGAGTGACATCCTGTCGCGGCTGGAGCAGCTGGCCGACGGCGAGGAGCGTTTCCATGCCATCGAGTTGCTGCCATACAGCGAGGATGAGACCCGCGAGTACCTCGCGCAGCGCCTCGACGGTGCCGGTCAGGGCATCGATCTGCTGAGCGATGATCAGGTTGCTGATATCTATCTGAGTTCCGGCGGATGGCCTGGCGCTATCAATCAGGCGGCCCGCGATGTGCTGGTCGAGGCAATGCTGGCGAGCCGTAGCGCCGGCGGTGCGGCTTCGGGTAGTGGCCTGCCGAAGAAGCATCTGTTGGCGGTCGCCGTGGTTGCCGTGGCGCTCGGTGCTGCCTGGCTGATGCAGGGACGTACGGAGAGCACTCCGCCCATGGTGAGCGAAACGCCGATCGCCATGGTGCCACAGGGAGCTGCTCCAGTTCCCGCTAACCCGGAAGCACCGGCTCTCCAGCCTGCGCCGCAGGGAGCCTCGGTCGAGTTCAGTGGCGCCAGCCAGCCGCTTCCGCTGCCGCTGGTGGGGGAGGCGCAGCCGGTGATCCGCGAGCCGTTGGCCCAGGCCTCCGGCATGCAGGAGGGTGAGGAGGCTGCGGTAGAGGTATCACCGGCGGCGCCGGTGGCGGTACCTGCCCCCGCCCCTGTGGTGCCTACCATTGCCAGTACTCCGGCGGCGGCCCCGGTTCAGCCGGTTGCTGCGCCGGTTGCACCGGTATCCGTGCCTGCCCCGGTGGCAGCCCCGCCCAAACCGGAGGTCAAGCCGCTGCCAGTGTCCAAGCCGACGCCCGCGCCGGTGGCCAAGCCTGCGCCCGCTGTGGCCAGTGCCGCCCCCGCGCCGGGTGCCGACTGGTACGCTAGCCGGCCGGCCAGCCATTACGCCCTGCAGATTCTTGGTACTCGCTCCGAGAGCAGTGCCAAGGCCTTCGTCGGCAAGAATGGCGGCGAGTATCGCTACTTCAAGAAGGTGCACCAGGGGCAGCCGCTCTATGTGGTGACCTATGGGCAGTTCTCCAGCCGCGCTGCCGCCCAGGCGGCGATCAAGGCGCTGCCGGCCAGCGTGCAGGCCGGCAAGCCCTGGCCGCGCAGCTTCGCCAGCATTCAGCAGGAGGCGGTGCGGGCTCGCTGAGGGCCTGTGAATCGTCTTTCATTTGGTGACCGTAAGGTCCTAGCACGGGCCTTCGGTCGCCGCCTTTCGTGCAAGCGACAGAAGTTTTCATTTGGCCGTCACAAAAATTTGTGAGGGCCAGGGTCGCTATGTAAAATGACCCCCCTTTGCCTGCGCCAAGCTGGGGCGTTCCCCTGCGCGGCTGGCAGCTAGGTCGATGAATTAGAAAGCAATTTGCCTCCATGAGGCAGCCTGGTGAGAGTGTCTATGAAAGCAGGTCTGTACCATCCTGATCAGTTCAAGGATAACTGCGGCTTCGGCTTGATCGCCCACATGCAGGGTGAGGCGAGCCATCACTTGCTGAAGACTGCCATTGAAGCCCTGACCTGCATGACCCACCGCGGCGGTATCAACGCCGACGGCAAGACCGGTGACGGTTGTGGTCTGCTGATCCAGAAGCCCGATCTGTTCCTGCGCGCCATCGCCCGGGAAACCTTCGGCAGCGAACTGCCGCAGCAGTACGCCGTGGGCATGGTGTTCTTCAACCAGGACCCGGCCAAGGCCGAGGCCGCCCGCGCCAACATGAACCGCGAGATCGAGGCCGCCGGCCTGCAACTGGTCGGCTGGCGCAAGGTGCCGATCGACACCAGCGTGCTCGGTCGCCTGGCCCTTGAGCGCCTGCCGATCATCGAGCAGGTCTTCGTCGGCGGCGAAGGCCTGGATGACCAGCAGTTCGCCATCAAGCTGTTCAGCGCCCGTCGGCGCTCCTCGGTGGCCAATGCCGCCGACACCGACCACTACATCTGCAGCTTCTCGCACAAGACCATCATCTACAAAGGTCTGATGATGCCGGCGGACCTGCAACAGTTCTATCCGGACCTCGGCGACGAGCGCCTGCAGACCGCCATCTGCGTGTTCCACCAGCGCTTCTCCACCAACACCCTGCCGAAATGGCCGCTGGCGCAGCCGTTCCGCTTCCTCGCCCATAACGGCGAGATCAACACCATCACCGGCAACCGCAACTGGGCCGTAGCTCGTCGCCTGAAGTTCGCCAACGACTTGATCCCGGACCTGGAAGAGCTCGGTCCGCTGGTCAACCGCGTCGGCTCCGACTCCTCGAGCATGGACAACATGCTGGAACTGATGGTTACCGGTGGCATCGACCTGTTCCGCGGCGTGCGCATGATCATCCCGCCGGCCTGGCAGAACATGGAGACCATGGACGCCGACCTGCGCGCGTTCTACGAGTACAACTCCATGCACATGGAGCCGTGGGACGGCCCCGCCGGCGTGGTGCTGACCGACGGCCGCCATGCCGTCTGCCTGCTCGACCGCAACGGCCTGCGCCCGGCGCGCTGGGTCACCACCAAGAACGGCTACATCACCCTGGCGTCGGAAATCGGCGTGTGGGACTACCAGCCGGAAGACGTGATCGCCAAGGGCCGGGTCGGCCCGGGGCAGATCCTCGCGGTGGACACCGAGACCGGCCAGGTGCTGGACACCGATGCCATCGACAACCGCCTGAAGTCGCGCCACCCCTACAAGCAGTGGCTGCGCCAGGGGGCCGTGCGCATCCAGGCCAGCCTGGAAGACCGCGACCATGGCTCGCCGTTCTATGACAGCGACCAGCTCAAGCAGTACATGAAGATGTTCCAGGTCACCTTCGAGGAGCGTGACCAGGTGCTGCGTCCGCTCGGCGAGCAGGGCCAGGAGGCCGTCGGCTCGATGGGTGACGATACGCCGATGGCGGTGCTGAGCCAGCGCATCCGTTCGCCCTACGACTACTTCCGTCAGCAGTTCGCCCAGGTCACCAACCCGCCGATCGACCCGCTGCGCGAGTCCATCGTGATGTCCCTGGAAGTCTGCCTGGGCGCCGAGCGCAACATCTTCGAGGAGTCCCCGGCCCACGCCAGCCGCGTCATGCTGAGCAGCCCGGTGATCTCCCCGGCCAAGTGGCGCGCGCTGATGAACCTGACCACCCCGGGCTTCGAGCGCCAGGTCATCGACCTCAACTACGACCCGGCCATCGGTCTGGAAACCGCGGTGCGCAACATCGCCGACCAGGCCGAGGAAGCGGTGCGCGCCGGCAAGGTGCTGCTGGTCCTCTCCGACCGCCACATCGCCCCGGGCAAGCTGCCGGCGCATGCCGCGCTGGCCACCGGCGCCGTGCACCACCGCCTGACCGAGAAGGGCCTGCGTTGCGACTGCAACATCCTGGTCGAGACCGCCACCGCCCGTGACCCGCACCACTTCGCCGTGCTGGTGGGCTTCGGTGCTTCCGCGGTGTACCCCTTCCTGGCCTACGAGGTGCTGGGCGACCTGATCCGCACCGGCGAGGTGCTGGGCGATCTCTACGAGGTGTTCAAGTACTACCGCAAGGGCATCTCCAAGGGGCTGCTGAAGATCCTCTCGAAGATGGGCATCTCCACCATCGCCTCCTACCGTGGCGCCCAGCTGTTCGAGGCCGTCGGCCTGTCCGACGAGGTCACCGAGCTGTGCTTCCGTGGCGTCGCCAGCCGCATCCAGGGCGCGCGCTTCGTCGACATCGAGGCCGAGCAGAAGCTGCTGGCCAATGAGGCGTGGAACAACCGCAAGGCCATCCAGCATGGCGGCCTGCTCAAGTTCGTCTATGGCGGCGAGTACCACGCCTACAAC
This sequence comes from Aquipseudomonas alcaligenes, assembly GCF_003205495.1. GTDB lineage: Bacteria > Pseudomonadota > Gammaproteobacteria > Pseudomonadales > Pseudomonadaceae > Aquipseudomonas > Aquipseudomonas alcaligenes_B. Next base: position 313,553 of record NZ_QJRX01000006.1, read on the forward strand.
CCGGACGTGGTCAACACCCTGCAGGCCGCCGTGCAGCAGGGCAGCTACGAGAAGTACCAGGAGTACGCGGCGCTGGTGGATAACCGTCCGGTGTCGATGATCCGCGACCTGCTCAAGCTCAAGCTGGCCGAGCAGCCGCTGCCGCTGGACGAGGTGGAGCCGCTGCACGAGGTGCTCAAGCGCTTCGACTCCGCCGGCATCTCCCTCGGCGCCCTGTCGCCGGAAGCCCACGAGGCCATCGCCGAGGCGATGAACCGCCTGGGAGCGCGCTCCAACTCCGGCGAGGGCGGCGAAGACCCGGCCCGCTACGGCACCGTGCGCAGCTCGAAGATCAAGCAGGTGGCCACCGGTCGCTTCGGCGTCACCCCGGAATACCTGGTCAACGCCGAAGTGCTGCAGATCAAGGTGGCCCAGGGCGCCAAGCCCGGCGAGGGCGGCCAGCTGCCGGGCGGCAAGGTCAACGGCCTGATCGCCCGCCTGCGCTATGCCGTGCCCGGCGTGACCCTGATCTCGCCGCCGCCGCACCACGACATCTACTCGATCGAGGACCTGGCGCAGCTGATCTATGACCTCAAGCAGGTCAACCCGGCCGCGCTGGTGTCGGTCAAGCTGGTGGCCGAGCCCGGCGTCGGCACCATCGCCGCCGGCGTGGCCAAGGCCTATGCCGACCTGATCACCATCTCCGGCTACGACGGTGGCACCGGCGCCTCGCCGATCACCTCGATCAAGTACGCCGGCAGCCCCTGGGAACTGGGCCTCGCCGAGGCGCACCAGACCCTGCGCGGCAACGACCTGCGCGGCAAGGTGCGGGTGCAGACCGACGGCGGTCTGAAGACCGGCCTCGATGTGATCAAGGCCGCCATCCTCGGCGCCGAGAGCTTCGGCTTCGGCACCGGTCCGATGGTTGCCCTGGGCTGCAAGTACCTGCGCATCTGCCACCTGAACAACTGCGCCACCGGCGTGGCGACGCAGAACGACAAGCTGCGCAAGGACCACTTCATCGGCACCGTCGAGATGGTGATGAACTACTTCACCTACGTCGCCGAGGACACCCGCGAGTGGCTGGCCAAGCTGGGCGTGCGCAGCCTGGGCGAGCTGATCGGGCGTACCGACCTGCTCGAGGTGCTGCCGGGCGAGACCGCCAAGCAGGGCAACCTGGACCTGACCCCGCTGCTCGGCAGCGAGCACATCCCGGCCGACAAGCCGCAGTTCTGCGAAGTCGAGAAGAACCCGCCGTTCGACCAGGGCCTGCTGGCCGAGAAGATGGTCGAACTGGCCCAGGCCGCCATCGCCGGCAAGACCGGCGGCGAGTTCGCCCTGGACATCTGCAACTGCGACCGCTCCATCGGTGCGCGGGTGTCCGGCGAGATCGCCAAGCTGCACGGCAACCAGGGCATGAAGGACGCGCCGATCACCTTCCGCTTCAAGGGCACCGCGGGCCAGAGCTTCGGCGTGTGGAACGCCGGCGGCCTGCACCTGCGCCTGGAAGGCGATGCCAACGACTACGTCGGCAAGGGCATGACCGGCGGCAAGCTGGTCATAGTTCCGCCGGCCGGCAGCCCGTTCAAGACTCAGGAGTCGGCCATCATCGGCAACACCTGCCTGTACGGTGCCACCGGTGGCCGCCTGTTCGCCGCCGGTACCGCCGGCGAGCGCTTCGCCGTGCGCAACTCCGGCGCCCACGCCGTGGTGGAAGGCACCGGCGACCACTGCTGCGAGTACATGACCGGCGGCTTCGTCTGCGTACTGGGCAAGACCGGGGTGAACTTCGGCTCGGGCATGACCGGCGGCTTCGCCTACGTGCTCGACCTGGATAACAGCTTCGTCGACCGCGTCAACCATGAACTGGTGGAAATCCAGCGCATCAGCAACGAGGCCATGGAGGCCTACCGTAGCCATCTGCGCGGCGTGCTCGCCGAGTACGTGGCCGAGACTGCCAGCCCCTGGGGTACGCATCTGCTGGAGAACCTGGAGGATTACCTGCGCAAGTTCTGGCTGGTCAAGCCGAAGGCCGCCAGCCTCGGCTCGCTGCTCTCCAGCACCCGTGCCAATCCGCAATAACGCGCCTGAAGTGGTTTGATGAGGTTTTGAAATGACTGAACGTCTGAACAACGACTTCCAGTTCATCGAGGTCGGGCGCAAGGATCCGAAGAAGAAGCTCCTGCGCCAGCGCAAGAAGGAGTTCGTGGAAATCTACGAATCCTTCAAACCGGCCCAGGCCGCCGACCAGGCACACCGTTGCCTGGGCTGCGGCAACCCCTATTGCGAGTGGAAGTGCCCGGTGCACAACTTCATTCCGAACTGGCTCAAGCTGGTCTCGGAAGGCAATATCCTGGCCGCCGCCGAACTGAGCCACCAGACCAACACCCTGCCGGAAGTCTGCGGCCGCGTGTGCCCGCAGGATCGTCTGTGCGAGGGTGCCTGTACCCTCAACGACGGCTTCGGCGCGGTGACCATCGGTTCGGTGGAGAAGTACATCACCGACACCGCCTTCGCCATGGGCTGGCGCCCGGACATGTCCAAGGTCAAGCCGACCGGCAAGCGCGTTGCGGTGATCGGTGCCGGCCCGGCCGGCCTGGGCTGCGCCGACGTGCTGGTGCGCAACGGCGTGACCCCGGTGGTGTTCGACAAGAACCCGGAAATCGGCGGCCTGCTGACCTTCGGCATCCCCGAGTTCAAGCTGGAAAAGACCGTGATGAGCCGTCGCCGCGAAGTCTTCACCGGCATGGGCATTGAGTTCCGCCTGAACACCGAGATCGGCAAGGACGTGACCATGCAGCAGCTGCTGGATGAGTACGACGCCGTGTTCATGGGCATGGGCACCTACACCTACATGAAGGGTGGTTTCCCGGGCGAAGACCTGCCGGGCGTGACCGATGCGCTGGACTTCCTGATCGCCAACGTCAACCGCAACCTCGGCTTCGAGAAGTCCCCCGAGGACTTCATCGACATGAAGGGCAAGCGCGTGGTCGTGCTCGGCGGCGGCGACACCGCGATGGACTGCAACCGCACCTCCATCCGCCAGGGCGCCAAGGCCGTGACCTGCGCCTACCGCCGTGACGAAGAGAACATGCCGGGCTCGCGCAAGGAAGTGAAGAACGCCAAGGAAGAGGGCGTGAAGTTCCTCTTCAACCGCCAGCCCATCGCCATCGTCGGCGAGGACAGGGTGGAAGGCGTCAAGGTGGTCGAGACCCGTCTCGGCGAGCCGGACGCCCGTGGCCGTCGCAGCCCCGAGCCGATCCCAGGCTCCGAGGAGATCATCCCGGCCGAGGCCGTGCTGATCGCCTTCGGCTTCCGCCCGAGCCCGGCCGCCTGGTTCAGCGACTTCAAGATCGACACCGACAGCCAGGGCCGTGTGGTGGCGCCGGAGAAGGGCCAGTTCAAGCACCAGACCAGCAACCCGAAGATCTTCGCCGGTGGCGACATGGTCCGCGGTTCCGACCTGGTGGTGACGGCGATCTTCGAGGGCAGAAACGCCGCCGAAGGTATCCTGGACTACCTGCAGGTCTGACGATCCGCGTCGCGGCATATCGTCGCGATAGACAAAAGGCACGGCCCTCGCCGTGCCTTTTGTTTTGGGGTCTGCGAAAATGCCCGCACTTTTTCTGCGCCAAGGCGCGCGGGCCCCTGCGATCCGGGAGCCCGCCCGGAGGAAGGGGGCCGCCGCCGAGCGGCCATCGCATACTCCCGCCGCAACGCTCCCTGCCGATTTTCCAGGAACCCTGCCGATGTCCGCCCTGAAGAACGACCGTTTCCTGCGCGCCCTGCTCAAGCAACCCGTCGACGTCACGCCCGTGTGGATGATGCGCCAGGCCGGTCGTTACCTGCCGGAGTACCGCGCCACCAGAGCCCGCGCCGGTGATTTCGTCAGCCTGATGAAGAACCCGGAGCTGGCCTGCGAGGTCACCCTGCAGCCGCTGGATCGCTACCCGCAGATCGACGCCGCGATCCTCTTCTCCGACATCCTCACCATCCCCGATGCCATGGGCCAGGGCCTGTATTTCGAGACCGGCGAGGGCCCGCGCTTCAAGAGGGTGGTGTCGAGCATGGCGGATATCGAGGCCCTGCCGATTCCCGACGCCGAGCAGGACCTGGGCTACGTGATGGACGCCGTGCGCACCATCCGCCGCGAGCTGAATGGCCGCGTGCCGCTGATCGGCTTCACCGGCAGCCCCTGGACCCTGGCCACCTACATGGTCGAGGGCGGCTCCAGCCGCGACTTCCGCAAGTCCAAGGCGATGCTCTACGACAACCCGCAGGCCATGCACGCGCTGCTCGACAAGCTGGCCCGCTCGATCACCGTCTACCTCAACGGCCAGATCCGCGCCGGCGCCCAGGCGGTGCAGATCTTCGATTCCTGGGGCGGCGCGCTGTCCTCGGCGGCCTACCAGGAGTTCTCCCTGCGCTACATGCAGCAGATCATCGACGGCCTGATCCGCGAACACGACGGTCGCCGCGTGCCGGTGATCCTGTTCACCAAGGGCGGCGGCCTGTGGCTGGAATCCATGGCCGAGACCGGCGCCGAGGCCCTGGGCCTGGACTGGACCTGCGACATCGGCAGTGCGCGCCAGCGTGTGGGCGATAAAGTCGCCCTGCAGGGCAACATGGATCCGGCCGTGCTACATGCCAAGCCGGCGGCCATCCGCGCCGAGGTGGCGCGCATCCTCGCCGCCTATGGCTCGGGTTCGGGGCACGTTTTCAACCTCGGCCACGGCATCACCCCGGAGGTGCCGCCGGAGCACGCCAAGGCCTTCTTCGAGGCGGTGCACGAGCTGTCTGCACAATACCATCAGCAATAACGACAAGGGCCGCAGCTGCGGCCCTTATTCTTTCTATGGGGCGTCGCGTCTCATCTGGGCGCGTTGCCGGCCAGCAACCGGTCGATCACCGGTGTCATCTTGGTCTCGGTGCTCTGCCACTTCTTCACCGCCAGCAGGCCTCGTCCGCGGAAGCGGTAGTAGGCGCTGGCCAGCTGGCGCCCTTCCTCATTGCGGATGCGCAGTTCGGCCAGGGACAGGTAGGTGACCACCGACCATGAGCGCCGCGCCGTGTAGCTCAGTACCTGCGGGCAGCCGCGGGCGGGGATCTGCTTGTACAGGCGGGTGTCGATGCCGTGGCGGGCGAAGCCGCGCTGCAGGGTGCCGAGGAAGTCGTCCACCTGTACCTCGGGGTTCTCTTCGATGCACAACGAGGCGAGCGGCGTCTTCAGCGGCTCGACGCGGATGGTGGTGCAGGCGCTGGACAGCGCGATCAGCGGCAACAGCAGGCACAGGCGCAGCAACATGCGGTGATCCTCGCAAGGGCCGCACTTTAGAACTGCGGATGCGCCCGGAAGGGAGAAGCCGGCCACGCTGCCGCGGCCGGCAGGGGGATTGCCTGTTACTTGACGTTGGCCAGGTCGGCCTTCAGGGCGACGCCGGCCATGATGGCGCCGGCGTGGCACTCGTACTTCTGCGCGTCGGAATAGACCACGTTCTTGTAGTTGCTGACGATGTTGACCACGGCATTGGCGCCGGCGGCCTTGGCGGCGTTCTGCATGCGGATCAGCGCCGATTGCAGGGCCCAGGAGCAGGCGCCTTCGTCGCTCTTGTTGAAGGCGTTGGTCTTCTGGCTGGTGGTCACGCCCGACTTGACCACGCTGACGTTGCCGGCCGGCTTGTTGCCCGCCAGGTAGAACTTCACGCTGCCGTCCAGGCGGCCGGCGTTCAGCGCTTCCTGCAGGGCCTGCTCGAACGGCAGGAAGTGAGTGGTGTCGCGTGCCTGGCTGATGCCCGGGATGAGCGCGAAGAGCAGGGCGGCCAGGGTCCAGTTTTTCAGTTGCATGGTCGTCTCCTTGACGATGGTTGACTCACAGGGTTTTCGGGAGCTTCAGCTGGTGCAGAATCTCGGCGCGCAGGCTGTTGACCCAGCGATTGTAGTTGCGATGGATCTCGCCGTCCTCGTACTCCAGCCCCTGGCTGTTGCGATAACGGATGGCGAAGTCGAACGGTGTATATTCGACGACGATCGCAGCGTGATGGCGCTTGCGCACGCTGATCGCGGCGTTAATCCGGCCCGTGTCGATGCGGCCGACCCGCCAGTGGCGGGCCTCCAGCGCGGCGACTATCGCCTGTTGCATCTCGACCTGACTGAATTCGCGGTCTGGCGGCAGTGCCACCTGCGGCTGCAGCAGCGGTTTGGAGGTACAGGCTGCCAGGCCGAACAGGGCCAGGGCGATGAGCAGTGTCTTGATAAGGCGGGTCATGCGCGGTTTCCGTTCCAGCGCTTGAAGATCAGCGAGGTGTTCACCCCGCCGAAGGCGAAATTGTTGTTCATCACGTACTGATGGCTCATCTGGCGGAACTCGCCGCGCAGATAGTCCAGCTCGCCGCATTCCGGATCGACGTTATCCAGGTTGAGGGTGTAGACGTAGCTGTCGGAGTTCATCATCTCGATGCTGAACCAGGACTCCAGCGCACCGCAGGCACCCAGGGTGTGGCCGAGGAAGCTCTTCTGCGAGCTGATTGGCATGCGCGGGCCGAACAGGCTGCTGGTGGCCAGGCTCTCGGCCACGTCGCCCTGGGCGGTGGCGGTGCCGTGGCCGTTGACGTAGCCGATGGCCGCGGGTTCCAGGCCGGCATCTTCCAGGGCCAGCTCCATGGCGCCGCGCATGGTCGCCTGCTCCGGCTTGGTGGCGTGGATGCCGTCGGAGTTGCAGCCGAAGCCGACGATCTCGGCGTGGATGGTCGCACCACGCGCCAGCGCATGCTCCAGCTCCTCCAGCACCAGGATGCCGGCGCCCTCGCCGATCACCAGGCCGTCGCGGCCGGCGTCGTAGGGGCGTGGCGACAGGTGCGGGGTATCGTTCTTCAGGCTGGTGGCGTAGAGCGCGTCGAACACCATCGCCTCGGTCGGGCACAGCTCCTCGGCGCCGCCGGCCAGCATCATCTTCAGGCGCCCGTACTTGATCGCCTCGTAGGCGTAGCCGATGCCCTGGCTGCCGCTGGTGCAGGCGCTGGAGGTGGGGATCAGGCGGCCCTTGAGGCCGAAGAAGATGCTGATATTGGCCGCCGTGGTGTGCGGCATCATGCGGATATAGGAGTTGGCGTTAAGGCCGTCGGCGACGGAATTGAGCAGCATGTTGCCGAACGCCTTGATCTCGTCGGTGCTGCCGGTGGACGAGCCGCAGGCCACGCCCATACGGCCGTCCTGGATGCGCTCGTCGCCGAGCAGGCCGGCCTGCTCTAGGGCGCGTTCGGCGGCGTACACCGCCAGCTTGGACACCCGGCCCATGCTGCGGGTCTGCTTGCGCGTCCAGTGCTTGGGCTGGACGAAGTCGTCCACCGGGCCGCCCAGGCGGGTGTTCAGCTCGCTGAAGCGGTCCCATTCATCCATGCGGCGGATGCCGCTCTTGCCGGCCTTGAAGTTGGCCGAGATGGTCGGCCAGTCGCTACCCAGCGAGGTGATACCGGCCATACCGGTGACGACGACACGTTTCATCAGCACAGACCACCGTTCACCGCGAGGACCTGACGGGTAATGTACGCCGCCTCCTCGGACATCAGGAAATTCACCGCGCCGGCCACTTCTTCCGGGGTGCCCATGCGCGCGGCCGGAACCATCTTGAGGATCTCCTCCACCGGCACCTGCTCGTCGAGGATCTCGGTGTCGATCAGCCCCGGTGCCACGCAGTTGACCGTGATCTTGCGCTTGCCCAGCTCGATGGCCAGGGCCTTGGCGGCGCCGATCACGCCGGCCTTGGAGGCGCTGTAGTTGACCTGGCCGCGGTTGCCGATCAGCCCGGAGACCGAGGTGATGCAGACGATGCGTCCGGCCTGGCGGCGACGGATCATCGGCATGGTCAGCGGGTGCAGCACGTTGTAGAAACCGTCCAGGTTGGTGCGCAGCACCTGGTCCCAGTCGTCGTCGGAGAGCGCTGGGAAGGCGCCGTCGCGGGTCAGCCCGGCGTTGCACACTACGCCGTAGTAGGCGCCGTGCTGCTCGACATCGGCCTCCAGCGCCACGCGGCAGGCGGCGCGGTCGGAGACGTCGAACTGCAGGATGCGCGCCTGCTGGCCCAGCTCGGCGATCTGCGCCTGCACGGACTCGGCCTCGTCGCGGCGCGAGCGGCAGTGCAGGACGATGTCGTAACCGGAGCGCGCCAGGCGCAGGGCGATGGCGCGACCGATGCCGCGGCTGGAGCCGGTGACCAGGATGGTTTCAGTCATTGCGTTTGCTCTTGCTGTTCTTGTAGATACCTCGCCACCTCGGGCGGGCGGAATACGTTGAGGCGTGCCTCGGCATGGATGTCCGGGCCATCCAGGTGGCACTCGAATACGCCCATGCCGTTGTCGTCCTGCAGCGAGCGCAGGGCCCTGATACGCAGCTCGGCTCCGGCCGGGAAACGCTCGACGTTGCACTCGAACCTGCGCGTGCCGAGGAGGAAGCCCAGCTCCACCGGCAGGCCGGCCTGGCGCGCCTGGCAGCCGGCGTAGGCGGCGATGCTCTGCGCCATCAGCTCGATGCCGACCCAGGCCGGCAGGCTGCCGTCCTGCTGGTTGAACAGGCCGCCGCTGCGCACGGTCAGGCGGGTTTCGATGTCTTCGGCGCCGAAACTGACGACTTCGTCGATCAGGATCATGTCGGCGGCATGCGGGATCAGCTCGGCGATCGGCCACTGGCTCATGGCGCATCACCCAGGATCAGCGCGACGTTGTTGCCGCCGAAGGCGAAGGAGTTGCTCATCAGCCGGCGGCCCGCCGTTCTCTGCAGGCGATCACCAGCGCCGACCAGGCGCAGCGGCGCCAGCGCCGGGTCGGCCTGGCCGTCCCAGCGATGCGGCGGCAGCAGGCCGTCGCGGTTGTACTCGCTCAGGGCGAGCCAGCAGAAGGCCGCTTCCAGCGCGCCGGCGGCGCCCAGGGTGTGGCCGGTCAGCGGCTTGGTCGAGGAACAGGGCAGCGTGGCCGGGAACAGCCCGTGCACGGCATGGCTTTCCATGGCGTCGTTATGCGTGGTGGCGGTGCCGTGCAGGTTGAGGTAGTCGATGTCGCTGGCCGCCAGGCCGGCGCTGGCCAGGGCCTTGTCCATCGCCGCGCGGGCGCCGAGGCCTTGCGGGTGCGGTGCGGAAATGTGGTGCGCGTCGGAGCTGGCGCCACCGCCGAGGAAGGCGATCGGGCTGCTCTCGCGGGTCATGAGGAACAGCGCCGCACCTTCGCCGATATTGATGCCGTGGCGGTTCACCGAGAACGGATTGCACGGCTCGGCGGACACCGCTTCGAGGGCCGAGAAGCCGTTCAGGGTCAGGCGGCACAGGCTGTCCACGCCGCCGCAGATCACCGCGTCGCACAGACCCTGCTGCAGCAGGCGATGGGCGCTGAGCAGGGCGCGGGCGCTGGAGGTGCAAGCGGTGGACTGGCAGTACACCGGGCCGGCCAGGCCCAGCCAGTCGGCGAGGAAGGTGGCCGGTGCGGCCATCTCCTGCTGGGCGTAGTCGTAGTCGGCGGGCAGCTCGCCCTCCTTGAGGAAGCGCGCAATGCCGTCACTGGCCTCGCGGATGCCCGAGGTGCTGGTGCCCAGCACCAGGCCGACGCGGGTTGCGCCGTAACGAGTGATGGCGGCGCGCAGCTCGGGTTCGATCTGCAAGGCCGCGGCCAGCAGCAGCTGGTTGTTGCGGCTGTGGGCGGCTTCGAAACCGGCCGGCATGGCCGGCAGTGCCGCGCGCACGGCGCCGACGGTGAGGCGGCGGTCGCTGACCCAGCCGTCCTCGGCGCGCATGCCGGAGGCATCGCCGGCCAGCAGCGCGTCGGCCACCGTCTGCTTGCCTTCGCCCAGGGCGCAGAGCAGGCCGAGGGCATTCAAATAACTCGGCTGTGTAGAGCGGGGCATCAGTTGCCTTCTTCTTGGTTCAGCGCGCGCACCCGATAGCTGAGCTGCGGTGCGGCGAGGGTAAAGTCCAGTGCGGAACGGTAGCGGATTCGCCAGTCCGGGTTAAGCCGGCGCTGACCATCGGCGTCGCGCTGCCAGCTGTCCTCGGGGTAGGCCGCCAGTGCGTCATCGGCGGTCAGGGAGAACAACAGGGCGGCGAACAGCTCGCGGGCCTCGGCATTGGGTGGCAGCAGGCCGTCGTTGCGCCACTCGCCGTGCTCCAGCAGCTGGCGCGCCAGCGGCACGCCGAGCGGATCGAACAACGACCAGCGCAGCGCTTGGCCTTCGGCCTGGATCACCAGCAGCCAGTCGCGTTGCTCGGTGTTTTGCGTGCGTTCGATCTGCAGACTGATGGGCAGCCCGGCGGTCAGTTCGGGGCTGCTCGCCGGTACGGGTGTGTGCCCGGCGCAGGCGCCGAGCAGCAGGGTCAGGGCAAGCAGCAGGACACGGCTCAGCACGGCTTGCGCGCCACCACATTGACCAGGGTTTCATCGCGCTGGCCGAACGGCTTGGCCTTCATGATGCCCCAGCGTTCGAGCAGGCCGAAGTCTCTGGAGCGGCTCCACCACAGGTAGGGGTAGGAGACGTTGCGCTCCTCGAACTGGAAGCCCTGCGTGCGCAGCATGCCCAGATATTCCTCGGCACTCTTCTGCACGTGCATCGGGTGGCGGAACAGCCAGCGGATCACCCAGGTGTCGATGTAGAACTTGGTCGACTCGGCGAACAGCAGCAGGCCGCCCGGTTTCAGCACGCGCCAGAACTCGGCCAGGGCGCGCTCCTGCTCGACCAGATGGTGGAAGGTCTGGTGGCAGAACAGGATGTCGACGGACGCGTCGGGCAGCCGGATGCTGGCGCAATCGCTGGCGATCAGCTGCACGTCGAGACCCAGTTGCTCGGCCTCGGCGCGCGAGCAGTCGAGGCTGTGCGGGTCGGCATCCAGGCCGATCAGCCGCGCGGGGGCGAAGGCTTCCTGCAACAGGCGAAACGAGCGGCCCTGGCCGCAACCGGCGTCGAGCAGCACCGGCGCCTGCGGCAGCGGTGCATCGATCAGGCGCTTGAGGTCGTTGATCGCCACGCGCAGCACATGGTGCTGCCAGACGTGGCTCTGCAGGAACCAGAAGCCGAAGCGGGTTTCCTCGACGTAGGTGGCGGCGGCGCGTTCCATTGCGGTGGCTGTCCTTAGCTCATGGCGCAGAGTTCGGCGAGCACGCCGAGGCGGCGCTTGGGCTCGGCGACATAGGGGTTCTTCTCGTCCCAGGCGTAGCCGGCGAGGATCGAGCAGATCATGCGGCGGATCTCCGGCTGGGCCTTCTCGTAGAAGATCACGTCCTGGAAGCTGCCATCGTACCAACCCTGCACATACACGCGGAACGTATCCACGCCGCGCTTGAGCGGGATGGCGAATTCGTTCTCCCAGTCCACCGTCTCACCGCCGAGCTGGCGATGCAGCAGGGCGGCGGCCATGCTCGCCGAGCGCATGGCGATGGTCACGCCGGAGCTGAACACCGGGTCGAGGAACTCGGCGGCGTTGCCCAGCAGGGCGAAGCCCGGGCCGTGCAGGCTCTTGACGTTGGCCGAGTAGCCACCGATGGCGCGCGCCGGGGTGTCCCACACGGCGTTTTCCAAAACCTTGCTCAGCGAAGGTGTCTCGGCGACAAACTGCTTGAGGCAGGCGTCGAGGTCCTTGGGGTAGCCCTCGTAGTGCTCGGCAGCGCAGACCACGCCCAGCGAGCAGCGGCCATTGCTGAACGGAATGGTCCAGAACCACACGTCCCTGAGTTTCGGATGGGTGGTGATGAGGATCTTCTCGCGGTCGAAGCCGCTGGCCGGGTCGATGCGGTCCTCGATATGGGTGAACACCGCCTGGCGGATAGGGAAGGACGACGGCGTGTCGAGGTCGAGCAGGCGCGGCAGCACGCGGCCGTAGCCACTGCCGTCGAGGACGAAGGCACACTCGACGTTGTATTCATGGCCATCGGCCAGGCGGCGCACCGACAGGCGCGGGCAGTCGCCGGCAAAGTCGGCGGCGAAGATCTCTTCCTCGTAGCGGATCTCCACGCCCTGCAGCTCGGCCTGGTCGGCCAGCAGCTTGTCGAAGTCGGCGCGGATCACCTGGTAAGTCGAGCCCTTGCCCTCGGTGAACTTGTCGCGGAAGTCGAACTCGGTGTAGCGCTCGCCCCAGGCGAAGGCCGCGCCGTGCTTGGTCTGGAAACCGGCGGCCTGCACCGCCTCGAGCATGCCGGCCTCCTCGACGAAGTCGAGGCAGTGCGACAGCAGGCTCTCGCCGATGGAAAAGCGCGGGAAGCGCTGGCGTTCCAGCACCAGCACGTCGTGGCCCTGGCGCTTGAGGATGGCGGCGGCGATGGCGCCGGAGGGGCCGGCACCGATGACGACGATCTGACGTTGTTCGACTTCAGGAGACTTCATAGCGGCTTCGTGCCTCGTTGTTGTGAACATGCCGGCCGAGCAGCGCCGGCAACAGGGTGGAGAACAGGCTCATCAGCAGCAGGCCGAAGTAGATCAGCGAATCGATCAGCTGCAGCTGCAGGAGCAGGTTGAGGAAGACGATCTCGGTGAGGCCGCGGATGTTCAGCAGCAGACTCTCGCGCCACTTCACCCGCGCCGCGGCGCTCGGGTCGGCCCAGTGCAGACCGAGCCAGCTGCCGAGCACCTTGCTCAGCACCGGCAGCGCCAGCAGCATAGCGATGACCGCCCAGGAGGTGTCTTGACCTATGCCATGGAAGTCCACCCGCAGCACGCCGAAGGTCAGGATCAGCGGCACCGCCAGGCCGTTGATCAGCAGCTTCCACTGGCGCAGCGGCAGCGGCAGGACGAAGGGCTGGCGCAGCCAGGCCAGGCACAGCATGTAGGCGATGCCGAACACCAGGGCGTTGAGGCCCAGCTGCTGGAACAGCAGCATCAGGGCGAAGAACGGCAGGCTGTAGCACAGCGGGTGGCGCAGCTTGAGCAGGCGCAGCCCCAGCGGCAGGGCGGCGGCCAGCAGCGGCCACAGCAGGCTGGCCGGGTGGCTGCTGCCCTGGGCCAGGCCGAACAGGCTCCAGCACAGGAAGTCCATGAGGATCGCCGCGTGCAGCAGGCGCTTGGTGGCTTCCAGCGGGTAGCCGATGCTCTGCAGGAACAGGTAGAGCACCGGGATGGCGGTGATCGAGAACAGCAGGCCGATGCCCACCGCGCTCAACCAGCCGTGTTCGCCGGGCAGCAGCCAGAGCGAGCAGGCCAGGCCCGCCAGCATCGGCACCAGGAAGCTGGGCAGGGCGATCTTCACGCAGGCCGGGCTCAGGTCGAGGTCGATCACGTCGCTGAGGATGTAGCCCAGCAGCAGGGCGAAGCACAGGCCATAGGCCAGGTTCAGCCAGGTCGGCGCCAGCAGGTCGGCGGCGCTCAGCTGCCAGTGCGGTTCGACCCATACCAGTAGCAGGGCGGGAATGGCGATGGCGGCGACCAGCAGCTGGCCGACGATGGGGATCAGCCGGCGCCCGCCGACGATCGCCACCAGGGCATAGATCGCCAGGGCCAGCAGCCAGAATCCGAGCACGCTCACGCGGGTATCTCCTTGGCGGGCCGAGCGGCGGCCCAGGGTGAAAGCAGGAAACAGAACAGCAGGCCGAGGCTGATGGCCAGGCCGAAGTTGGCGATGGCCGGGGTCTGGCTGAGCAGCAGCAGGCCGAACGACAGCCAGGCGGTGAGCGCCGAGAGCAGGGTGCCGAGCAAGCTCACCGCGGGGCCGCCGATGTTCTCGCGCATCAGGATGGCGTAGTCGACGCCGATGGCGGTGATCAGCAGCAGGCCGAACAGGCTGAACAGGGTCAGCGGCTGGCCCAGCCAGCCCAGGCAGGCCAGTGCCGCCAGGGCCGAGAGCAGCGGCAGGCAGATCACCCGCAGTGCGCCGCCGAGGCCGAAGGGCAGGCACAGCAGCAGGAGGATGGCGGCGCTGGACAGCAGTTTCAGTTGGGCGGCGCTGAGCTGGGTGGCGGCGAACAGACCGTTCAGCTCGCCGAGGCGATCGACCAGCTGCACGCCCTCCAGTCCGGCGGTAGCCTGCTGCAGCAGCGCCGTGTCGTTCAGGCCCTGCAGGCTGACGATACCGGCTACTCCACTCTCACTACGGCCCAGCCACAGCGGCCGCCAGGCTTCGCCCAGCGGGCCGGCCAGGGCCTGCTCCAGGCCCGGCTGCGGCGCGTGCAGCAACCCGTCCAGCTCGGCGCGCAGTGCGGCTTCCGGCAGGCCCAGGTCGAGCAGCGGTTGCCAGTGCTGCGGCAGCTGCTGCAGCGCGGCACGCAGCGGTGCCAGCTCGCTGTCCGGCGCACTGAGCTGGCTAAGGGCGCGATATCCTCGCAGCTGGCCGGCGGCGATGGCAGCGTCCAGACGTTCACTGAGTTCGGCCTGGCGTTGCAGCAGCTGTTGCTCGTCGGCGCCGCGCACCAGGAAGAACTGGCTGGTGGGCTGCTGCCCGGTGAGTGCGGCGATGCGTTTGGCCTCGGCCATCAGCTGCGGTTCCTGGCCCAGCCACTGGCGCAGGTCGTTCTGCGGCGTCAGCTGCCACAGGCCGCCGGCGCAGAAGGCCAGCAGGGCGAGCAGCCAGGGCCAGCTGCCGGTGCGCGCCAGCAGATGTTCGCGGCGCTGCACCAGGCGCTCGGCGGCGTGGCGCAGGCCACTAGGTGGTTTCAAGCGCAGATTGTTCAGCCAGGCCGGCAGCAGGCACACCGAGCACAGGTAGGCGCCGATCAGCCCGGCGGCGGAGAACAGGGCGATCTGGGTCAGCGCCGGGAAGGGGGTGAAGGCCAGCGCCACATAGCCGGCCAGGTTGGTGCCCAGGCTCAGGCTCAATCCCGGCAGGGTCTGGCGCAGGGCGGCCCAGCTCGACCACTGGCCATCGCCCCAGCTCTTGCTCAGGTAGTGCTGCGGGTAGTCGGCCGCGACGCCGACCAGGCTGGCACCGAGCACCAGGGTCAGCGCGTTGATCTGGCCGAACACCAGCACGCAGGCGGTGCAGCCGGCCAGCAGCGCCACGCCCATGGGCAGCAGGCTGACCAGTATGCGCGGACGGCGGAAGGCCAGCAGCAACAGCAGCAGGGTGCCGAGGGTGGCGCCGCCGCCGATCAGGGCGATCTCGCGGGTGGCCTTGGCCTGGCCGGCCGCCGCGTGCAGCGCACCACCGGCCGCCAGCAATTGCCCGCCTTGGCTCTCGACCTGCTGGCGCAGCTCGGCGACAGCGGCGGCGATCTGCGGCGGCGCCTGCATATCGAAGGCATCGCCACGGGTGCGCAGGCGCAGCAGCGCCCAGGTGGTGGACCCGTCCTGCAGCAGCAGCGCGCCGCTGCCGAGGTCGGCCTGGATGCGGCTGCCAGGGTTGAGCGTCTGCTGGGCGCGCAGGCCCAGGCCGAGCCAGTCCTGCTCGGTGGGCAGCAGGCCGAAGCCGGCGAAGGTGTCGAACAGCTGCTGGGCGCGCTGCTGGATAAAGGCATCCGGCTGCTCGATCAGCAACTGGCGGTCGGCCGGCGCCAGCAGGGCCAGGCGGCTGTTGAGTAACTGCGCGCGCAGCGGTGCGAGATCGGCCTGCAGGCTCCACTGCACCTTGTCGAAGCGCCCGCTGGCCTGCCACTGCTCGGCGGCGCCGCGTACCAGCTCGATGGCGCGTTCGCGCTGCGGGTGACCGATCAGGATCAGCAACTCGCGCGATAGCGGCTCCTGCATGCGCTGCTCGGCCTGCTGCACCAGCTCGTCGCCGGCGCCCTTGGGCAACAATGCGAGCATGCTGGCCTGCACCGGCGGGCCGTTGCGCCACTGCCAGGCGGCCAGCGCCAGCAGGGCCAGGAGCAGGGCGCCGAACAGGCGCGGCAGGCTTTTCTGCAGGCTAGGGGACAAGGTCGGCGCGCTCCTGCGCGGTCAGGGCATCACCGGCCTGGCTCTGCGGCATCTTGAGGACGGTGCGGTCGCCCTGGGTCTCGATCAGTTCGATGCGCTCGACCAGCGCGCCGCCGTCGATGCGGATGGCGCTGAAGATCTGCTTGAGCAGCATGGAGTGTGGGGTGAGCTGGAGCTGCCAGGCGTCTTGCTCGCCTGTGAGTTGCAGATCGAAGTCACGCTCCAGGCCGCTGCGGTCGCCTTTGAGCACGGCGAGGAACAGGCGGCTCTGTTGGGCGGCGACGTCTTGGCCCGGCTGCTGTTGCCAGCCTTCGGCGGTGCGGCGGGCGATGCCGCTGTCGGCGATGCGGTAGTCCTGCTTGAGTGGCTTTTGCAGCAGCCAGAGCAGGCCGTGGTCGCGGGACAGGGTGAACTGGCCCTGGCTGGTCAGCGGGGTGGGGAGGGCACGCAGGTGCTTTTCCTGGATGAAGGGACCGCGCACAACCGTGGGTTTGGCCAGCTGGGCGCTGAGGTCGGACAGGTCGAAGGCCTGGGCGTGTGGGGTGCTTATGCTCAGGAGCAGCAGGCTCGCGGCTTTGATTACTTGGCTAATTGTCGAGCTGGCTTTCGGGTTCGGGTTTCGCCCACCCGGGCGAGTTACTTTCTCTTTGCTCGTGCAAAGAGAAAGTAACCAAAGAGAAAGCACGCCCGGCATACGGGTCTCGCTGCGCTCGACTTCCCTCATTCCGTCACTCTTCCAGGGGCACGTCGCGAAGGGCCATCCCTGGCCCATCGCGCCTCTCGCGGCATCCATGCCGCTCAACCCCTTACAGAGCGACTCCATTCGGCCTTCTGACGGGATCAGTCCCGGCCCCATCCTCTGTTGTGAGCGGGCAGACGCATGCTGGCTTGCGTTTTCGCATCCCTGCATCAGGCGCGCGGAAATCCCCGTCAGGAGGCCGAGTGGAGGTGTTGCGCAGGGGGACGAGCCGCAGGGATGCGGCGAGAGGCTTAAAGGGCCATGGATGGCCCTTGTAAGCCGGCCCCCGGAGTGGCACCGGAGGGAGGGAACCCCGCCGAAGGCGGGGCCGGATGTCGGGGTGCCCTTCTTTTTGGTTACTTTTTCTTGGGCAAACAAGAAAAAGTGACGCGCCCGAGGGGGCGCAACAAAAAGCGAAGAGCTACTGCGGTAGTTGGCTAGGCGATAGCGCAGCAAAGAGTCTGCAACTCGCCCGGCGGGGCGAAACAGAGCGTTCATAAAACGCAGGAAACCAGCCGGGCTCAACAAGCTCACGCAATAGCCCTCTCCACGGCTTCCACAAACACCTTCGGCGACGCCAGCAGCATCTCGCGAGAAGCAATCTCTACCGCCACCTGCACACTGCTGCCGCGCGTCATCCGCTCACCCGTCGCCACATCGGTAATCAGGTAATTGATCTTCAGCCGGTTCTCCCACTCCACCAGATCGGCGCGCACGCGGATGCGCTGACCGAACTGAGCGCCACGGATATAGCGCAGCTGCAGGTCGATTACCGGCCAGGCATAGCCCGCATCGCGCATCTGCCGGTAGTTATGCCCCAGCTTGTCGAGCAGCGCGCAGCGCGCCTCCTCGAAGTATTTGACGTAGTGGCCGTGCCAGACCACTTCCATCATGTCCACGTCGAAGAACGGCACGACCAGCTCGATCTCCGCCTGTAGCACGCCCTCCTTACGCATACAGCCCCCAATGGCGGCTGCGGATGCGCGCCAGGCACAGGCGCAGTTCGCCTTCCAGGGCGCGGTCTTCAATCACCGGCGGGAAGTCCGCGGCCAGCTGTTCGCGCATGGCGGCCAGCGGTGCGGGGATATCGGTCTTGCCGGCGCGCTCGCGCAGCCATACGCCCTGGTTGGCGGCCAGCAGGGTGGCGGCGGCGACCTGTTCGGTCAGCTCCAGGCTGCGCAGGGCGTCGCGGGCGGCGATGGTGCCCATGCTCACCTTGTCCTGGTTGTGGCACTCGGTAGAGCGCGAGAACACGCTGGCCGGCATGGTGTTCTTCAGCGCCTCGGCGGTCCAGGCGCTGGTGCCAATCTGCACGGCCTTGAAGCCGTGGTTGATCATCGCGGTCTCGGCCGGGGCGCCGGACAGGTTGCTCGGCAGGCCGTGGTTGTAGCGGGTGTCGACCAGCAGGGCGAGCTGACGGTCGAGCAGGTCGGCGACGTTGCCGACCAGGTTCTTCAGGCTGTCCATGGCGAAGGCGATATGCCCGCCGTAGAAGTGGCCGCCGTGCAGGGTGCGCTCGGTCTCGGCGTCGAACAGCGGGTTGTCGTTGGCGCTGTTCAGTTCGATCTCGATGAACTGGCGCAGCAGGCCCAGGCTGTCGGCCAGCACGCCGAGCACGTGCGGTGCGCAGCGCAGCGAGTAGCGGTCCTGCAGGCGGTGCAGCGGCGGCAGCGGCTCGGCCACGGCCAGGTCCTGGCGTAGCCAGGCGGCGACCTGGGTCTGGCCCGGGTGCGGCTTGGCGGCGAACAGGCGCTCGTCGAAGTGTTCCGGGTTGCCTTCCAGCGCCACCACGTTGAGCGCGGTGATGCGCGTGGCCAGCTGCAGCAGGTAGTCGGCGCGCGAATAGGCCAGGCAGGCCAGGGCGGTCATCACCGCGGTGCCGTTCATCAGCGCCAGGGCTTCCTTAGGGCGCAGGGTCAGCGGCGTCCAGCCGAGTTCTTTATGCACGTCTGCCGAACTGCGACGTTCGCCTTTGTACATGACATCGCGCTCACCACTGAGGGTGGCGGCCACGTAGGACAGGGGGGTCAGGTCGCCGCTGGCGCCGACCGAACCCTCTTCCGGGATCAGCGGCAGCACATCGAATTCGAGGAAGGCCTGCAGGCGCTCCAGCAGCTCCACGCGCACCCCGGACACGCCGTGGCACAGCGACTGCAAGCGCGCGGCCAGCAGGGCGCGGGTGCTGGCCTCGTCGAGCAGCTTGCCCAGGCCACAGCCGTGGAAGGTGAACAGGTGCTTGGGCAGGGCCTCGACCTGGTGCAGCGGCACGGCCACCACGCAGGAGTCGCCGTAGCCGGTGGTGACGCCGTAGATCACGCCTTCCTTGTCCAGCAGGGTGTCGAGGAAGCGCGCGCCCTTGGCGATCTTCTCGCGGTAGGCGGCATCGCCCTGCAGCTGGGCGCGGGCGCTGCGCTGGGACAGGGCAACCACCTGTTCGATGGTCAGCTGGGCTTCGCCGAAGGTCACGTGGTCAGTCATGGGCATTCCAGAACGGGTAGAAGTTGAACCATTGCCGCGGAGCGTTCAGGCAGCGTTCGCCAAGGCGCTCGGCATAGCGTTGCACCCAGCCGCGGATTACCGCGTCGCGGTCGCGGCGCGTCCACTGCACGGCGTCGGCGAAGCTTTCCAGGATCACCTGGTAGCGGCCGTCGATCTTCAGGCAGTGCATCAGGTTGACCGGGCAGCGCAGCAGCCCGGCCAGCAGCCAGGGGCCCTGGGGGAAGGCGGCCGGCCGGCCGAGGAAATCCACCGTGACGCTGCGCCCGCCGTGCAGCGGCACGCGGTCACCGGCGATCGCCAGCCACTCGCCGCGCTCCAGGCGCTCGGACAGCTGCAGCATCACGGCCGGGTCCAGCTCGCTGACCTGGATCAGGCGCAGGTGGCTGGCGCCGGCCTCGCCCAGCAGGCGATTGAACTGCTCGGCGTGCTTGGTGTGCACCAGCACGTTCATCTGCACCTTCTCGCCCAGTTCGGCGAGCGCGCGGCAGACTTCCAGGTTGCCCAGGTGGGCGGTGACCAGCAGCTGGCCGCGGCCGCCGACATGCAGCTGCTGGCGCAGGCCTTCGGGGTCGACCAGGCTCACCTGCTCCAGGCCGAGGCGGCCGTTCCACACGTCGAGCTTGTCCAGCAGGGCGTCGGCGAAGGCCATGAACTGGCGGAACACCGAGCCGTGGCTGGGGCGCAGCTCGGTGCGGCCGCTCCAGGCGGCCAGGTTGCGCTGGTACTGCCAGATGCTGCGCCGTGCCTGGCGGCCGAACAGGTAGAAATACAGCACGATGGCGTACAGCAGCGGCGCCAGCAGGCGCCGCCCGAGCAGGCGCGCGGCGCCGGCGGTGAACTTCATCAGCAGGAAGCTGCCGCGCTCGCGCTGGCCGGCCCAGTGCTGGGCCTTCCCGCTGCTCATCCGCGCCACCTGCGCCAGAGGATCAGCGGCGCGCGCGGCAGCATGCCGAAGAACAGCTTGGCGTGCATCTTCGAGATCAGCGCGTTATCCAGCCACAGGCGGAAGTGCGACAGGCCGTCCAGCGGGTAGTGCACGCGGGTCGGCAGCCACAGCATCGGCTGGTTGCGCCAGGACAGGCGCACCAGGATCTCGGTGTCGAAGTCCATGCGCCGGCCGAGGCGCACCGCGTCGATCAGTGCCAGGGTGGCCGGCAGCGGATAGACGCGAAAGCCGCACATGGAATCGCGAATCGACAGCGACAGGCTGTTGATCCAGGCCCAGACGTGGGTCAGGTAGCGCGCGTAGAGGCGCCCCTTGGGCACGCTGGCGTCATATTGCGGGTAGCCGCAGACCAGCGCCTGCGGGTGTTCGCGCGAGGTGGCGAGGAACAGCGCCACGTCGCCCAGGTCGTGCTGGCCGTCGGCGTCCACCTGCAGGGCGTGGCTGAAGCCCAGGCGCGCGGCCTCGCGCAGGCCTGCCATCACCGCGCCGCCCTTGCCCTGGTTGATCGGCAGACGCACCAGGTAGGTGCTGTCCTGTTTCGCCAGTGCATCCATCACCGCCGCGCAGGCCGGGCTGGACGCATCGTCGACCAGCACGCAGGGCAAGCCGCTGGCGTGCAGCGCCGCCACGACCCTGGGCAGGGCGTGCTCGTGGTTGTACACCGGGATCACCGCGCAGGCCTTATGCATCGGCGGCCCCCAGCAGGATGCGCCCGGACGAGCAGGGCGCCTCGCCGTTGCGGTAGGCGAAGTACAGCTTGCCGCGCTCGGCATCGAAACGCAGGCTCAGCTGGATGCGGTCGCCGGGGCGCACCAGCTGCTGGAACTTCAGCACTTCCATGCCGCAGAAGCGCGGCGGCAGCCCGGCGATCAGCTGGCGGGCCAGGCGTTGTGCCCAGTCGATCTGCACCACGCCGGGCAGCACCGGGGTCTGCGGGAAATGCCCGGTGAAATGGGCCAGGTCCGGCGGTACGTCCAGCTCCAGTTGCCATTCGCCGTCCTGCTCGATGGCCGAGCGCGGCTCGACCTGGGTCGGCCGCGGCGCGGCCAGCAGGCGCTCGACCTCGGCCTGGGCCAGCTTGCCCTGGCTGCTGTAGGGCAGTTCCAGCAGCAGGCGCCAGCGGCGTGGCAGGGCGATGGCCTCGCAGTAGCCGGCCAGGTGCTGGCGTAGGGTCTCGGTGACGGTCTTGCGCCCCTGGTTGCGCAGGGCGTGCAGGCCGGCCGGGCTCAGCGCCAGCAGGGCGCCGAGGAAGGCGCGGCCTTCCTGGATCACGCCGAGGCGGGCGTCGGCCACCCACTCGTGGGCTGCCAGCGCCTGCTCCAGCATGGGCAGGGAGATGCGCTTTTCTTCCAGCTTGACGATGCGGTCCAGGCGTCCGCGCAGGGCGAAGCGGCCATCGGCCTGCAGCTCGGCGGCGTCCGCGCTCTGCTCGACATGCCCGGCCGGCAGGTAGGGCGAGGCGATGCGCAGGGCGCCCTCGGCGTTCAGGGAGAGTTCGACGCCGGCGAAGGGCGTCCACAGCTCGCCGCCCTGGCGCCAGGCGATGCCGCCGGTCTCGGAGCTGCCGTAGATCTCGGTCGGCTGCTGGCTGAGCTGGCTGCCCAGCTCGGCGGAGACTTCCGCCGGCAGCGCGCCGCCGGAAGAGAACACCCGGCGCACCGCGCCCAGGGCCTGCCAGTCGAGGTTGTCGCCCATGCGCTTGAGCAATGCGGGACTGGCCACCCAGGCGAAGGCCGGCTGGCCCAGGCTCTCGCGTTGCAGGTCCTCGGGGAAGGGCAGGGCGCGGCGGCAGAACGGGCGGCCGGCGCACAGCGGCCAGAGCACGCGGAACAGCAGGCCATAGATATGCTGGGCGGCGACGCTGCCGAAGATGGTGGCGCCGGCCAGGTCGCGGCCCCACAGCTGTTCCAGGGCCTCCACTTCGTTGGCCAGCTGGCGCAGGGACTTGTCGATCAGCTTGGGTTCGCCGCTGGAGCCGGAGGTGCACAGGACCAGGCGGCAGGCATCGAGGTCGAGGGCGGCGGGCGGCAGCGCCTCGCCATCGAGGCCATCGAGCTCGTCCAGCCACAGGTCGACCTGGGCGCCCAGGCGCTGGCGGCTCTGTGCCTGGGCATCGCCCGGCAGCAGCACGCGCACACCGGCGCGCCAGGCGCCGAGCAGGGCGATGGCCAGGTCGCCGGCATCCTCCAGGTACAGCGCCAGGCTGCGCACGCCGCGTGCCTGCAGGGCGCCGGCCAGGCGCAGGGCGCGCTGCTGCAGCTGGGCGTGGTCGAGCGCCGGCTCCAGCGCCACGGCGCGGTTGCTCAGGGGGTGCAGCAGCAGCTCGGCGAGCGGCAGCCAGGTCATCCATGTCTCCTTACTTGCTGGCGGATCAACCACTCAGCGGCGAACAACAGGCCCATCAGGGCGTAGGAAATCAGCCCGGTATACAGCGTCCACCAGGCCAGCGGCGCCCACAGGGTCAGGGCGATCACCACCAGGCCGTTGAGCAGGAAGAACAGCGCCCACACCTGGGTGACCTTGCGCGTGTAGCGCACCGCGTGCTCCGGCAGCTCCGGCTCGCGCAGGCGCGCCAGGCGCTCGACCAGCGGCGGGCCGAAGCGTAGCGACAGGCCGAACAGCGCCAGCAGCAGGCCGCTGATCAGCACCGGATACCAGCGCAGCAGCGCCGGCTCGCCGGCCAAGCCGAGCAAGGCGCAGAAGGCCAGGGCGGCACCGGTCATCCAGCGACTGCCGGGCTGGCCGCGCTGGCTGATGGCGCGCGCCAGCCACAGGCCGCCGAGCAGGGCGGCGAACAGGCGCGGCGACAGGTGCTCCATGCCGTAGTACACGGCGAAGGGGTAGAGCAGGCCCGCTACCGCCAGCAGCAGGCCGAACAGGCGAGCCAGTTTGGGATCAGCTGCGCGTCGGCGAGCCTGCGTTGAAAGCGACCTCGGCATGCTCATTTACCGCCCGTAAACTCCGCTGCCTCGGCCGCTCTCGCCTTGTCTCGCTCTAGCTCGCAAGATCCGAAACTGGCTCGCATTGGCTTCAGTCTTGGGCCGGGGCGGCGTTGACCACCTGGAACACGGCCTCGACCACGTCGCCGACGGTACGCACCGCCTTGAACTCCTCGGCGGCGATCTTCTTGCCGGTCTGGCGCTTGATGTGGTCGATCAGGTCGACGGCGTCGATGCTGTCGATCTCCAGGTCCTGGTACAGGTTGGCCTCCAGCGTCACGCGTTCGGCGTCCAGCTCGAACAGCTCGACCAGGGCATCGCGCAGGGTGGCGAAAATCTCTTCACGGCTTTGCATCGCGGACTTCCTCAGGCGGCCTGTTTCGCGGCGACGAAGGCCGCCAGGCTGGCCACGTTGGCGAAGTGCTGGCGGGTGTCCTTGGCCTCGGCGTCGATCTTGATGCCGAAGCGCTTCTGGATGGCCAGGCCCAGCTCCAGGGCGTCCACCGAATCCAGGCCCAGGCCCTCGCCGAACAGGGTGAGGTCGGCGGCGATGTCCTCGGCGGCCATGTCTTCCAGGCCCAGGGCCTCGATGATCAGGTGCTTGATCTCAGTTTGCAGATCGCTCATCTGTTGCGAGCTCCTTGATGAAGTGTTGGTGCAGATGGTCATTGAGCTTGCGCGAGGCAATCGGCAGCGGAGCCTGCTCGGTGAATTGCCGCGGATCGATATCCTCCCCGACCCGCAGGCGAAAATGGAAACGACGCGACGGAATGCTGTACCAGGGCTCGGCCTTGGTCAGGGTGGTGGGCGTCACACTGATCACCACCGGGGTGACCACGCTGGCGCCGCGCACCGCGATGGCGGCGGCGCCGCGGTGGAACTCGGGTGCCCGCCCCGGCGTGGTGCGCGTACCTTCGGGGAAGACGATCAGGGTCTGGCCCTGCTGCAGGGCACCGGCGGCCTCGTCGAGCATGTCCAGGCTGCCGCTGTTGCTGATGTAGCCGGCGGCGCGGATCGGCCCGCGCATGCTGGGATTGTCCCACAGGCTCTGCTTGACCACGCAGTTGGCGTCGCGGATGAAGGCGATCAGCACCACCACGTCGATCAGCGAGGGATGGTTGGCGATCACCATCTGCCCCGGGCGGCCCAGGCGCTCGGCGCCTTCGACTTCGTAGGTCAGCACGCCGCTGCGGTACATGAACTGGACGAACCAGTAGAAAGTGCGGCTGACCACGGCGCGGGCGCGGGTGCGGCGCACCAGGGCGTCGCCGGGCAGCAGGGCCAGCAGCGGGAACACGACGAGGCGCAGCAGCACGCCGCCGATGCCGAACAGCGAGAAGCTCAGCGCGGTGGCGATCAGGCGCCACCAGTAGGGCGCGCTGTAGCGACTCAGGCCTTGATGCGCGACCAGTTCCATTGCCGGCGTTTCCAGTGATGTTGCAGGGAGTCCGTGTCGGCACACAGGGCGCGGACCAGGTTCAGGGCGTGCGGCCAGGGTGCCCGCGGGCCTTCGCCCTGGCGTAGTTCCAGGCGCCATTCGTGGCCCGGGCGCAGCAGCAGGGCCACGGCGTAGGGGAAGGGCACGTCGTCGATGGAGGCGCGGTACAGCTCGGGCGGGGTTTCCTCGGCGACGATCAGCAGCACCCCGGGTGCGCCTTCGCCGAGCAGGGTGGCGGCCTCCAGCAGGGCCTGCTCGAGGCCGTCGCCTTCGGCGGCCAGGGCGGTCATCTCGCTGGTGTCGCCGCGCTGGATCGACCACAGGCCGATGATCGCGTTGTGTACCGAGAGGCTGAACTGGGTGGGCGAGAGCGGCTCGTCGTGGGCCAGGTCGCTGAGGATGGCCAGGGTGCGCGGGGTTTCGCCATGGCGCGAGGCGAAGACCAGGGGCATGGGGCCGGCGGCTTCGGCCAGCGGCCAGGCGACGTGGAAGGCCATGCGCGCCAGGCGGCTCAGGCGCCGGCGCTGCAGGGCCGGAAGAAAGCCCACGTCGGGCTGTTCGCCGCCGTCCTGCGGGGCGAATCCGGCCTGTTGCCAGGCGCACCAGTCGTCTGCGCTGTCCAGGCCGGGGGCCCAGGCACGCCATTGCTCGATCCTGAAGTCTGTCACGCTGAGAGCTCTTCTCGGCCCTTCCGAGGGGCGTCCTTGTCTACTGCGGTCCCGCCGCGGAAGGGGCAGCCGGGACATGGCGAGGTACTGGCATTATCCAGACCGTGCGCGGCCTGCGCAAATTCTGGCGCGGCCGTCCTGACGAGAGGCTGGCCAGGCGCCACCTTATTCCTCGCCCTTGTCACGGGCTTTGCATAGAATCCGTCCATCTGCGATCAGGGAGGTGTCACATGCGGCGCGTGGTGTTCAATCAGAAGGGCGGTGTCGGCAAGTCGAGCATTGCCTGCAACCTGGCGGCGGTCAGTGCGGCGGAGGGTTATCGCACGTTGCTGGTGGACCTGGATGCCCAGGCCAACTCGACCCACTACCTGACCGGGCTGACCGGCGACGAGATCCCCATGGGGATCGCCGACTTCTTCAAGCAGACCCTCTCGGCCACCTCGTTCAAGAAGGGCAAGGTCGATATCTACGAGACGCCCTTCGACAACCTCCACGTGGTCACCGCCACCGCCGAGCTGGCCGAGCTGCAGCCCAAGCTGGAGCAGAAGCACAAGATCAACAAGCTGCGCAAACTGCTGGAAGACCTGGCCGAGGACTACGACCGGATCTACCTGGATACCCCGCCGGCGCTGAACTTCTACACGGTTTCCGCGCTGATCGCTGCCGATCGCGTGCTGATCCCCTTCGATTGCGACAGTTTCTCGCGCAATGCCCTGTACGGCCTGCTGCAGGAGATCGAGGAGCTCAAGGAGGATCACAACGAGGACCTGGAGGTCGAGGGCATCGTGGTCAACCAGTTCCAGCCGCGCGCCACCCTGCCGCAACAGCTGCTCGACGAGTTGATCGCCGAGGGCCTGCCGGTGCTGCCGGTGAACCTGATGAGTTCGGTGAAGATGCGCGAGTCGCACCAGGCCTGCACCCCGCTGATCCACCTGGACCGCAGCCACAAGCTGACCCAGCAGTTCGTCGAGCTGCACAACCTGCTGGAAAGCTGAGCCGCGACGCGAGCCATGAAAAAGGCGCCCACAGGCGCCTTTTTTGTTGCGGGGCGGCCCTAGCGGACCACGAACACGTCGCAGGGCGCCTTGTGCAGGTAATGCTGCGCCAGGCTGCCGAGCAGCGCCTGGGAGAATGCCCCGCGGCCATGGCTGCCGAGCACCAGCAGTTGCGGCTGCTGGCTGGCGATGTATTCCTGCAGGGTGCGCAGGATGCCGCCGACCTTGACCTCGTGGCTGAGCCTGGGGCTGTCCGGCGGCAGGCGCAGGGCCTCGTCGTGGATCAGCTGGTCGATCAATGCCCGCTGGGTGAGTAACTCGGCCTCGGCGCTGGCGGCGTTCTTCTGCGGCTCGAACACATGAAGGGCATGGATGCTGGCCTCGCCGGGCAACAGCAGGCAGGCCTCGTGCAACGCGGTGCAGGCGCACAGGGAGAAGTCGATGGCGGCCACCGCCTTGTGGTAGGGCGTGGCTTCGTCGCGCGCGACCAGCAGCAGGGGCACCGGGCAGCGGCGGGCGATGCGGTCGAGGGTGGTGCCGGAAAAGAACTCGTGGCGCTGGTGGTGCGCACCCAGCACCAGCAGGTCGGCGCCGCTCTGCTGCACCTGCTCCAGCACGCCTTCGGCCGGCTTGCCCTGGCACAGGCGCAGCTGGCTGCCTGGCGGGGCGAATTCGGTGAGGCTGCGGTCGAGCTGCTGTTCGATGCGTTCGCGCTCGGCCTGATCCAGCTTGGGATCGAACACGTGCAGGAGGGTCAGCTTGGCGTCGTGCTGGCGGGCCAACTGGGTGGCGCGCCGCAAGGCGAGGTCGGCAGTACTGCGCAAATCGTGGGCAATCAGGATGTGTCCTGTCATCTCTATCCCCTCCGCGGCGCGGGCTTGGCGCGGCGCTGTGAAACCTCTAGCGGGTTTTTAGTCTGATCTCCCTAGATAGCCCTGCTTTTGATCCACGGCAAGTCCCGCGCGTCAGACTTTGCGCAATTGGTACAGGGCGCTCGTTTCCGCCACCATTTCGCCGCTGCCGTCGCGCAGCTGCAGGTCGAGGCGGTACTCGGCCTTGCCGGCCTGCTCGGCTTCGGCCTGGATGCGGGCGATCTCCTCGGTGCTGAGGCTGGCCTCGACGGTGATGTCGCTGGTCGCCGGGCGGCGGAAGCGCAGGTTCATCTCCTTGATCAGCGGGTAGAAGCGCTGCACGTCGAAACTGGTGAGGAACAGCGCGCCGCCGGGGATCTCGGCCAGGGTGAACAGGGCGCCGGCATAGAGGGTGCCGATATGGTTCTGGTTGCCGGCCAGCGGCATGCGCAGGCGCACGAAGCCGGGTTCCAGGCGCTCGGCCTTGAGCCCGCAGCGTCTGACGAAATCGATCTTCTCTTCGGTGAAGACGCGGGCCATCTCGGC
Source organism: Aquipseudomonas alcaligenes (assembly GCF_003205495.1). Taxonomy (GTDB): domain Bacteria; phylum Pseudomonadota; class Gammaproteobacteria; order Pseudomonadales; family Pseudomonadaceae; genus Aquipseudomonas; species Aquipseudomonas alcaligenes_B. The sequence continues at coordinate 340,963 of NZ_QJRX01000006.1, forward strand.
GGGTAGCGGCATGTGCGGGGCTCCTGGGGCTGGAGTCCCGAGACTAGCCGCTGTGGTAGCGGCGGCAATGACCGCTGCGCTCGCGGCCGCTGACCGATCCGCTCAGGCGATGCCCTGGCCGCGCAACCAGGCGAGCAGCTGCGGCAGCGGCAGGGCGCCGGCCTGGCGGGCGACTTCGACGCCACCCCTGAACAGGATCAGGCTGGGGATGGAGCGGATGCCGAGCTGGGCGGCCAGCTGCGGGTTGGCCTCGCTGTCCAGCTTGCCCAGGCGGCAGCGCCCTTGCAGCTGCGCGGCGGCCTGGGCGAAGGTCGGTGCGAAGGCCTTGCACGGCCCGCACCAGTCGGCCCAGACGTCGACCAGTAGCGGCAGGTCGCCCTTGAGCTGGCTGGCGAAGCTCGCCTGGCTCAGTGCGAAGGGGGCGTTGGGCAGCACGGCGCTCTTGCAGCGCCCGCAGCGCGGCGCGTCGCCCAGGCGCTCGGCCGGGATGCGGTTGAGTCCGCCGCAATGCGGGCAGGGGATCAGCAGGGGTTGGCTCATGACGGTCTCCTCGTTGCCCTTGAGGTGGAGGCTGACAGCCGCCAAAACAAGGGTAGAGTGGCGCCATTCGAGGAGGGACCATGTCGCTGCCATCGCTGAACCTGCTGCGCACCTTCGCCGTGCTCGGCGACACCCTGAGCGTCAAGCGCGCGGCCGAGCGCCTACATGTCACGCCGACTGCGGTGAGCCACCAGCTGCGCGAGCTGGAGACGGCGCTCGACTGCCGGCTGTTCCAGCGCCTGCCGCGGGGCCTGGCGCTGACCGATGCCGGGCAGAGCTTCTGGGCGGAGATCGCCCCGGCGGTGCGCCAGCTGGAGAGCGCTACCCGCGCGCGCCAGGTGCAGCGGCCGCTGCGCATTTCCAGCTTCCCCTACCTGGCGCAGGCGGTGGTGCTGCCCGCCCTGGGCGAGCTGCAGGCGCTGCTTGGCGAGCGCCTGCTGACCCTGGACACCCGCCGCGAGACCCTCGACCTGGCCACCCACGGCATCGACCTGGGCCTGCGCTTTGCCGCCGAGCCTGCGGACTGGGGGGCGCTGCGCGCGCGGCGTCTCAGCGGCTTCGGCCTTGCGCCGCTGGCGGCCCCGGGCTTTCCCGTGCCGGCCTGGCCGCCGCAGGTCGAGCTGTTGCCGATCCGTCTCAGCCAGGAGCAGCACAGCTGGCGCCAGTGGGCCGCGCAGCACGGTTGGCAGCCGGCCGCCGAAGGGCTGGTGCTGGACAGCTACGCCGCGGTGCTGAGCGCCGCCGAACAGGGCCTGGGCGTGGCTATGGGCTTCCTGCCGCTGTGCATCGACGCCCTGCAGGCGGGGCGCCTGCGCCCGCTGTGGCCGCAGCGGCGGATCGCCAACGGCGCGCTCTGGGCGGTGTGGCCGGCGCAGGCGGAAAGCCCGGCGCTGCTGCGGGTGGTGGACTGGCTGGAGCAGCGCCTGGGTGAGATGGAACGGCGCACGGCTGAGTTTTTCTCAGCTCTGGAAGGCTGAAATCTCGCTTTTCCCCGCCGGCCCCGGCGTCGAGACTGGGGCCAGCCACAGGGGAAACCAGCATGCACATCGATCACTATTCACTGCCCGCCCGCGACGGTTATCCGCTGGCCGTCACCAGCCTGCGTCCCGAGCGGCCGCGCTTCAGGCTGCTGCTCAATGCCGCCACCGGCGTGCCGCAGCGCTTCTACCGCAGCTTCATCGAGCACGCCGCCGGGCGCGGCGCCTGGGTATACAGCTACGACTACCGGGGCATGGGCGCCAGCCGGGCGCCGGACTGGCGTGGCGCCGCGCCGTGCATGGCCGACTGGGGCCGGCTCGACCTGGCCAGCCTGCTCGACCACCTGCCCGGTGACCTGCCGCTGGCCCTGGTCGGTCATTCGGTGGGCGGCCAGCTGCCGGGCCTGGCCGACAACGTCGGGCGGGTGCAGGCGCTGCTCGGCGTGGCCGCGCAATCGGGTTACTGGCGTCTCTGGCCGCTGCGCCAGCAGCCGCGCCTGGCGCTCAACTGGTTCGGGGTGATTCCGCTGGCGACACGCCTGTTCGGCCAGCTGCCGGGCTGGGCCATCGGCGGCGAGCCGCTGCCGCGCGAGGTCGCCTTGGAGTGGGCGCGCTGGTGCCGCACACCCGCCTTCATCAGCACCCCGGACGGCGCGCCGTGGCGCCCGCACTTCAGCGAACTGCGCGCAGCGGCGCGCTTCCTGGCGATCAGCGACGACCAGGCCTTCGCCCCGCGGCGCGCAGTGGAGGCGCTGATGGGCTTCTATGGCCAGGCCCAGCGCGAGTTGGCCGTGGTCGAACCGCGCGACTGGGGCCTGCGCCGCATGGGGCACTTCGGCTTCTTCCGCCGCGACACCCCCGCCGAGCTGTGGGACCAGCAGCTGGCCTGGCTGGAGGGCGCGCTCGGCCTGCAGCCGGCGCGCGCGGTGGCCTGACCGATGGGACTTCAGCCCTGCGCCGCCCGCAGGGCCTGCTCGAGGTCGGCGCGGATATCGTCGAAATGCTCGATGCCGATCGACAGGCGCACCATGTCGCGCGGCACGCCGGCCTTCTCTAGCTCCTCGTCGTTGAGCTGGCGGTGGGTGGTGGAAGCCGGGTGGCAGGCCAGCGACTTGGCGTCGCCGATATTGACCAGGCGCACCACCAGCTGCAACGCATCGATGAATCGTGCGCCGGCGGCCTGGCCACCGACTATGCCGAAGGACAGGATCGCCGCCGGCTTGCCGCCCATGTAGCGCTGCGCCAGCGGGTATTCCGGATGGTCCTCCAGGCCGGCGTACTTGACCCAGGCCACCTGCGGGTGGCGGCTCAGGTACTGGGCCACCTTGAGGGCGTTCTCGCAGTGCCGCTCCATTCGCAGGGCCAGGGTTTCCAGACCTTGCAGGATGAGGAAGGCGTTGAACGGCGACAGCGCCGCGCCGGTGTTGCGCAGCGGCACCACGCGGCAGCGGCCGATGAAGGCGGCGGGGCCGAAGGCCTCGGTGTAGGTCACGCCGTGGTAGGACGGATCGGGCGTGTTGAGCAGCGGGAAGCGCGCCTGGTTGTCGGCCCAGGGGAACTTGCCGGAGTCGACGACTATGCCGCCGATGCTGGTGCCGTGGCCGCCGATGTACTTGGTCAGCGAATGCACGACGATGTCGGCACCGTGCTCGAAGGGCCGGCAGAGGATCGGTGTGGCCACCGTGTTGTCGACGATCAGCGGCACGCCGTGGCGATGCGCGGCGTCGGCCAGGGCCTGGATATCGACGATGTTGCCGGCCGGGTTGCCGATCGATTCGCAGAACACCGCCTTGGTCTTGTCGTCGATCAGCGCTTCCAGCGCGGCAATGTCGTCGTGCGCGGCGAAGCGCGTCTGGATGCCGAAGCGTGGCAGGGTGTGGGCCAGCAGGTTGTAGGTGCCGCCATACAGCTTGGCCACCGAGACGATGTTGTCACCGGCTTCGGCGACGGTCTGGATGGCATAGGTGATAGCCGCCATGCCGGAGGCCACCGCCAGCGCGCCGACGCCGCCCTCCAGCACCGCCACGCGCTCTTCGAGCACGGCGTTGGTCGGATTCATGATCCGCGAATAGATGTTGCCGGCGACCTTCAGGTCGAACAGGTCGGCACCGTGCTGGGTGTCGTCGAAGGCGAAGGAGCTGGTCTGGTAGATCGGCACCGCCACCGCCTTGGTGGTCGGATCGGGGCTGTAGCCGGCGTGGATGGCCAGGGTTTCCAGTTTCATGCAGTGCGTTCCTTCGACGGTTGAGAAGGAACGCAGCATGGGGAAAACGCCGAGGCCCGGTCAATGCGCTAGGTCAATGATCCGGGCCTCGGGGCTAGAACGTTTTGATCGATGCTTAGATCGCGATCACGCCAGCGCCTTGTAGATGTTGAAGGCGCTGATCAGGGTGATCAGGCAGCCGACGATGGTCATCAGCGTGCGCGCCGGGACCTTCTTGCACAGGTAGGCGGCGAAGGGCGCGGCAAACATGCCGCCGAACACCAGGCCGGCGACCATCAGCCAGGTATCCAGATCGCCGGCCAGGAGGATGAAGGACGCGGCGCTGGACAGGGTCAGGAAGAACTCGGCGAAGTTCACCGAGCCGATGGTGGTGCGCGGGTCGCTACCCGAGCCGATCAGGCTGCTGGTGACCACCGGACCCCAGCCACCGCCGCCGGCTGCATCGACGAAGCCGCCGAACAGGGCCAGCTTGGCCACGTGCTTGGGCGCCTTGCGCTGGGCCACGTGGCGGAAGGCCTTGTGCAGGATGTACAGGCCCATCAGCAGCAGGTAGGCGGAGATGAAGGGCTTCATCACCTCGCCGTCGAACTGGGTGATCAGGATCGCGCCGAGCACGGCACCGATGATGCCCGGCAGCAGCAGGCGCAGGAACAGCGACTTGTTGACGTTGCCCAGCTTGACGTGGGAGATGCCCGACAGACCGGTGGTGAACACCTCGGCGATGTGCACGCTGGCACTGGCCGCGGCCGGCGAGGCTCCGGCGCTGAGCAGGAAGGTGGTGGCGGTGATGCCGTAGGCCATGCCCAGCGCCCCATCCACCACCTGGGCGAGGAAGCCGACGGCTACCGCGCTCCAGAAGGTCGGGTTGCTCAGCGCGCTCTCGATGATCTCCAGGCCGCTGTGGCCACCGTTGTCGCCGAAGAACAGGCGCCAGGCGAGGAAGCCGATCAGGCTGAACAGGATCAGCACGGCCGCCCACATGGCGGCGCGCAGCACCGGGTGATTATCCGGGTGGGTGACGAAGTCTTCTACGGGGGGCAGGCCGAGAGATTCGTGCTCCGTGTTGATCGGGCTCTGGCTGAGATCGAGGTCGCGAATTTTCATGCAGCAGCTGCCTGACAGTGGGTGGTAGAACAGGCCGGAATAAGCAGACGGCGAAGATAATGGGCTTTTCTTAGAGAGTCTAAGAATGTTTCTGTAGGTTTATATTCTATTTGGTTTTGTTGCCTCCGTTCTCCGGGCTGACCTAGGCTTGGCCATCTTCACCGCAGGGATGCCCAATGACTGCCACCGATCGCCCGAGCAATACCTCTCTGGTGTTGCTGGCCTCCCTCTATTGCGCCCAGGGCCTGCCGTCCGGCCTGGTGGCCCATTCGCTGCCGGTGCTGCTGCGGCAGAACGGTGTCGACCTGGCGCTGATCGGCCTGCTCAAGCTGCTGGCGCTGCCCTGGTTGCTCAAGGTGCTGTGGGCGCCCTGGATCGACCGCATCGGCTCGCGCCGCCTGGGCCACCACCGTGGTTGGATCCTGCCGCTGCAGGGCACGGTGATCCTCTGCCTGGCCGGCCTGGCGCTGATCGCTCCGCAGGCACTGTTCGGCTCGGCCTTCTGGCTGCTGCTGGGCACGCTGCTGCTGATCAACCTGGCCGCCGCCAGCCAGGATGTGGCCACCGACGGCTTGGCCGTGCGCCTGCTGCCGGAGCGCTGGCGCGGCCTGGGCAACAGCCTGCAGGTGGGCGGCTACAAGGTCGGCATGCTGGCCAGTGGCAGCGGCCTGCTGCTGGTGATTGGCGCGCTGGGCTGGAACCTGTCCATCGGCCTTTTGGCTCTCGCGTTGGTAGTGCTGACCCTGCCGATTCTGCTTTTCCCGGAAAAGCGCCTGCTGCCGCATCACGTCGAGCAGGCCGAGCCCGCCGGTCCCGGCCTGCTCTGGCGTCACTACAAGGGGCTGCTGGCGCAGCCCGGCATGCTGGCCTGGCTGGCAGTGGTGCTGACCTTCAAGCTCGGCGACGCCCTCGGCTCGCCGATGATCAAGCCGATGCTGGTGGACCAGGGTTGGGACACCAGTGCCCTCGGCCAGCTGACCCTGATCAGCAGCCTGGCCGGCATCGGCGGCGCGTTGCTCGGTGGTCTGCTTTACGCGAGGATCGGCGCGCTGCGCTCACTGCTGACTTTCGGCGCCCTGCAGGCGCTGGGCATCGCCGGCATGGCCCTGCTGGTGGGCCGAGGTGGTGATGCCGTGCTGGTGTATGCGCTCTCGCTGTTCGAGCAGGCCGCCGACGGCATGTCCACCGTCGCCCTGTTCGCGGTGATGATGCGCATGTGCCGGCCTGAGCATGAAGGCGCGGATTTCACCCTGCAGGCCAGTGTGCAGGTTCTGCTTGCGGGGGTGATAGGAGCGTGCAGTGGGGTACTGGCTAAGTGGCTGGGATATCAGGTGCTGTTCATCGTGGCTGCAGCTTTGGGTACGCTCGTGTTGCTGCTGTTGCCTTGGTTCTTTGCTCGGCATGGCGCGGGGCCGCAACAAGCTGCTAGCGCAGGGCAGGCTTGAAACTCGCTCAAGTCTGATAAGACTCCGAGATATGGGCACTATGGTTTTGCCGGGCTTACTTGCCTGAGGCCGGCATTTTTTCCGAGCAGTCAAGCCTCAAGAGGGAGTTGTTCCTTCGAATGGGCCTTGAAGTAGTCCTGCAAGCTTTGCCCTTTTGCCAGAGCTTTACGCACCTCGGCACTTTGCTGCTTCAGTGCATCGCTTGGGCGCGCGTGCTGTTCAGTAGGCAGGTTTTGCGACCAGTCTAGGACTTCTTGGGGAAGCATGGCTTTGGGGCGGCGGTTGACCCAGGTCGACAGATGGCAGGGCAACGTCCAGCCGCTGAAGAACTGAATGCCTAAAAAGCCAAAGAGGTAGCGGATAAAGGAGTGCTCATCGCGATACACCTGCCGGCACAGATGAAAGTAAGCGACAGTGCCTTCCTCATATTCTTCAGGCTGGGCAGGCAAGGTCGAAGGTCCTTCTTCCATGTAGGTGCGAATTGCCTCCCACTCGCTGATGGCAAGGCCGAGGCTGGCGCTGGGAATGGTGACCCAGAATACGTCTCCTGTGCCGCTGTCACGCAGCCCGATCAGCAAGGCGAAGCTGGGAGTGACGGCATACTGGGTGATGGTCTGGCCTGCGGTTACGCAGGCGATTACTTCTTCCCATGGCACATAGCGGGGAGCCTCGCCTTTGCGCGGCACGAATGCCACTTCGCGGCGCTGGCGATTGAAACGCACTGGAGGGCGTGCGCTGACCTGATGTATCGCCCGCACCATGTGGTAACCAGCCACCACCACCAGCAAACCGATGAAGCCCCACATGAACGGGTTTGTGAATCCGTCCAGCCAACCTGGCAGGAAGGGCTCCTGGTGCCGGCGCAACCATGCGCCAAAGCCAGATACACAAAGCAGGAAGATGATCATCGCCACCACCGAGCCGATCGAGGCTCTGGTGCCGAACTCGATTGTTGCCTTGCCGGCGGCGAAGTCCAAGAAGACTTCGCTGGCTTCGCGGTGTAAGTGCTGTGCACTGATCGCCGGCATCCCCGTGGGTATCGGTTTGGGCGACAAATAGAACACCTCAGTACCGGCTTCCTGCTCGAAATCTCCGGCTTGAGGAAGGCGTTCGTACTTGTTGTCAGGCATGCATATGCTCCGTTTTTATTTCGACCCAGCTCAAAGGCGTGCGTGTGGGTTTTATTGCAGAGGCGCCTTCGAGGGGCTTGTTCATAGCAACGACTTCCAGCGGGACTCGATAATACAGATAGCCGTCGCTGGCCTTGAGTGGCTGCGTGGCCAACTCCGGTTGAACGGCCAGTCGCAACATGAGCAAGGATTGCGAGCCGCACCAGTCGGCTGGTATCTCCAGTTGCAGCGTTAGAGGATTGCTACTGGCGATCTGGATATTGTCACGCAGTACCTGGCCAACATCCTCTGGTGGGCGGGATATCTGCGCATGCCATTCTGCAGTCATGCGTAGAAGAAAACGGGGACAGATTTATTTTAAAGCCGACACACGAAAATAAATCTGTCCCCTTTTCTCTTTTCTTCTTCAGTTTGCAGTGTGGGTTGGTAGCTGATTGAGGCCGTGTCGGGTTCAGCTCGTTAAGTCGAAGCCGCGAACATCGAAGAACATCTGGCCGGTGAGCTGTTTGAGCGTACGTTGCGCCAAGTCCACGGCGAGGAGATCGTGAACGAAGTGGCCGAATAGACGATGGACTTTTTCCGGCACGGGGGTTGGTGTCCTGGCGAACCATTCGGAAAGCAGGATCGCCCATAAGTCAGCCTGTTCTCGGGTACCTGCCGCCCTCCAACCTAGGGCCGGGTTACGCAGTTTCTTGAGCATGCCATCGGCCTCATCGTTTACCTCTTCCAGCCAGCCGAGCTCGTTTTCCAACTTTGATTTTTCCTCACGTATTGCCTGCAGCTGGGTCTCGCGCTCCTGACGCTGGGCGCTGCTCTCTCTGGAGATGCCGAGCAGGCCCGAGATATTGCCGAGTGCACTGGCGCGCAGCTTTTCTTCCTCTTCGTTTAAAGCTCTCATGCGTGCTTGGTAAGGACGCCACAGGGCGGCCAGCCAGCGAATGTACAGGCGCATATGGGCTGCAAACAGTTGTTGTTCGCGACGCATTGGAGTTCCGCCGAATAGCGGTTTGAAGGCCTTCAGTTCGGCGAGGCTGTTCTGTGCTTCACGTTCGTAATGCCGACTGAGCGCCTTGGCACTGAGCCGGTCGAAATGGTCGTTGAAGATGAATAGCTCCGCTAACTTCCTACCTTGACGAGGTAGGTCATCAAGTGCGGGGAATGGCGCTCCTGCCCGACGGGCCGCGTGATACATCTCGTGCAGGCTGACCAGCGCCAACTCGGCGCTGGGCTTCTGTTCACCCGCCAGCAGGCTGCCGCCGATATCCTCGCTGACTCCGGGCAGCCACTTTTCCCGCCAGTTGGCATTGCCGCTGCCGAGCAGGCGAGCGCGACGGTAGAAGCGCCGCTCATGGGCGGCCACCAGGTGCAGGGCCTTTTTCACCTGCTCGGGCAGCGGGCCGCCATCGTCCAGCACGGTGCGCAGCGGCAGGGGCAGATAGGGCAGGTCCGTATGGCTGCGATCCACGCCGTCGAGCAGGCCGACGAACAGGATGGTCAGCTCTTTCCCCCCGTAGCGATAAGGCGCCTCAGAGGCTTGCGGCTCGCGGCTGAGCAGCTCATGTAGGAACGCTCGAGCCAGGGTGGCGCCATAGTCGAAGCCATAGACCGTCAGCTCGATCTGTTTGAGTGCCACGCCCTGGGACCTCTCGATCTTGTGCAGGGCCTCGTTCAAGAAGTCGATGGCGCCCTGAATACGGACTTCGGCCCCGGATTTCAGCAGTTCGGCAACAAACGGCCAGTCGCGCACGGGCGCGACGGCTTCGACACTGGCGTCGATGGCGGCATCTTTCAGCAGTCCGGTGAGTTTCAGCGGATTGTGCATCAGCCCCCGCAGGCTGCGCCGAATACGCTCCCACCAGTTGCGCTCCGGGTCGAGCGCATCCTTGGCCGCCTCGATGGCCTGCTCTTCGGCGACATCTGCGGGGACATCGCCGGCGCTTTTACCGAAGTCACTCATGGTGCTGCTGGCGGTAGCGGTGAGATCGGCGGAAAAGTCCTCGCCCAGGCCCGAGGCATAGAACTTACGGTAGCTGTACAGGGCGTCATCAGAGTCGCTGTCAGTGTGGGCCATATACAGCTTGCCGATATTGCTGATCCGGCCGCTCTGCAGGTCCTTGATGCGGTGGCGGCCGAAACCGTCGAAGAAAAAGCCGACTCGCAGGCTGTGCTCGCAGGTGGTGATATGGGGGCTGGTGATCGAGGGGCGACAGCGGGCCGCCATGGCTGCCGCCCGCTCGGTGGTGCGTTCGCTCATGGGGCTTGGACCTCCTTGTCCGGGGCTTCCTTGAGGTTCTCGTAAGGGCTGTCCAGGTTGGAGCTCCAAGCCAGACGCACCTGGTCACCGGGAAAGAAATGCACATGCAGGTAGCGATCCTGACGGGTACGCGGCGGGTTGGGTACTTCGCGCGTGGTGGTTTCCTTTTTCACCCCCTGGCGTACTTGCTCACCGGTCCGCCCCTTGATCCATTGCACCTCAAGCGGGTCGCCCTCGATACGCGCGCAACACACTGCACCTCCTCCTCCGTAGGCGGAAGCATTGCCACCCCAGTTGCCGTTGATGGCATAGCCGAAGATGGGGCGCTCGGTATGGTTGTGGATATAGAGGATGGCGCCGGGCATACGGGTATAGGCCCAGGCGAAGTAGGCCAGAGCCAGCAGGGCAATCAGCGCCAGGGTGAGCAGGGATTTGCCGAAGGCCGGCAGAGCCCGCCAGCGGCGGGAGAGAATGTCGATTGGGCTCATGGCGTGCTTTGGAGTCTGGTGGGCGGATGAGCTGGCTTTGCTCATGGGGCTTGAGTTTCCTGTTCTGGGGCTTCCTTAAGATCTTCGTAAGGGCTATCCAGGTTGGCACTCCAGAACAGGCGTACCTGGTCACCGGGAAAGAAATGCACATGCAGGTAGCGATCCTGACGGGTACGCGGTGGGTTGGGCACTTCGAGAGTGATGGTTTCCTCCCGTGCTCCGGCCTCGTACTGGGCTTGGGTCACATCCTTGATCCATTGCACCTCAAGCGGGTCGCCCTCTATACGCGCGCAACACACCGCACCGCCCCCTCCGTAGGCGGAAGCATTGCCACCCCAGTTGCCGTTGATGGCATAGCCGAAGATGGGGCGCTCGGTGTGGTTGTGGATATAGAGGATGGCGCCGGGCATTCGGGTGTAAGCCCAGGCGAAGTAGGCCAGCACCAGCAGGGCGATCAGCACCAGGCTGAGCAGAGATTTGCCGAAGGCCGGCAGAGCCCGCCAGCGGCGGGTGAGGGTGTTTATGGGATTCATTGTGGGCTTTCTATTCTGGTGAGTGAGGTCGATCATCCGGGCTGATCCTGCTCCAGTTGGACTTCGGCCAGCTCACGCCCCTGCTGTTCCACCTGTTGCAGCATGTCCGGCCATTGCGGGTGCTGGCTCATGGGGCTGCCGCTCAACAGGCTGTACAGGGCAAAGAAATACTGATCCTGGGTGCGGCTCAGTCCTACGGCCCGAGCCTGGAACAGTGCCTGGCCAGCCTGGTTCAAGCGCTCACCATGGCAGTCGCTGGAGAATACCTCTGGTGCCTCGCTTTGTAGTTCGGCGACCAGTGCCTGTGCATGTGGGTCGACGCCTAGCTCGTCCACCAGGCGCTGGTCGAGTTCTATGGCTTGGTAGGTGGGCGGGGTGCTCTGCGCGCCTCCTTCCAGACGCTGCCAGCCCTGTCTGCTGGGCAGCCACCAGTGGACGATGGGGCCGAATAGCCAGGCATGCCAGGGTTGGTCATGGCGAGCATGTAGTAGTGGCAGGACATTGTGCGCATAGCTGCGAATCAGCAAGGGTTCGCCATCGATGTTGCGACAGGCCAGCGCATCGCTGAGATGTTGGCGCAGGTCGATGATGCTTAGAGGGCTGCTCAACCAACCCTGTTGAGCGCGCTCTGCGAGGTGCTCATTAAGTAGGGCTGCTGTCGAGAAGGGATGGCTGCTCAGCTCGATCAGCGCCGGACCTTCGATGCGCAGGTGCTCGACTTCAGGCTGCTCCAGCAGAGGCCAAATGGCATGTTCGGTGTACAGCAGCTGGCGCTGTTCGAGCGTCAGCAGACCGAGTTCGACGACCATCGCCAAGGTATGGCCTACTTTCAGGGCTGCTTCCCAGTCATCGTGTACCAGGTCGTGCGGGCTCATGCGGAGGTTCCTGCCAGTGTGGCGCTGCCTTCACGCATGGCCTTGCGCAGGCATTCGAGGCAGATGCCTTTGGGGGGCGCCAGGCGTTGTTCGGGCTCGGCCCTGTCGAGCAGGTTGCCGGCCTGGTCACTGTCTGCTGCTTTCACTTTGCCTGGCAGGATGGGTGTAGCTCCCGTGCCACTGCCCGATCCGCCTCCCGAGTTGATCTTGATCTGCGGGCCGACCAGGGTGACGCCGCTGGCGTCGAGCTTGATGAAGCTGCCGGCGGCCTTGAAGGTGAGTTCGGCGCCGGCTTCGAGGACGACCTTGAGGCCGCTGGACAGGTGGATCTCGTTGCCGGCTTCGACGAACTGCCCGGTACCCAGCTTCACATGCTGGTTGGTTGCCACGGTCAGGTGGTCGTTGGCGCGGACCTCGGTCTTGCGGTCCTTGTGGGTGGTACGGTGCTCCTCGGCTTTCAGCTCGGTGTAGCTGTTGGCCTCGACAGTGTCGTGGCGTTCGTGGCCGATGCGGATCTTCTGGTCGTGCTCGACGTTCTCGTCCCAATCCTTCTGGGCGTGGATGTAGATCTGCTCCTGGCCCTTGCGGTCTTCGATGCGCAGCTCGTTGTAGCCACCGCCACCGG
>NZ_QJRX01000007.1 GCF_003205495.1 Aquipseudomonas alcaligenes
GTGGTCAAGGTGGCGGCAATGGTGGTGGACAGGGAGGGGGCAATGGTGGCGGCTCCTCCGTCCCGGCCGTGGCCGACGCTGACGGCAACATAACCGCAGGCGGCCAGGCACTGTTCGACTACAACGACTGGCTGGATGCCGCGAACTCCTGCGCCAGTGGCGGCGGGGGCTGCGAGGATGATGGCGTGGCCGGTCGGCGCATCCTGCGGGTGGTGATAGGCGGGCCCTGTACGGGAACCGACTCCGGTACCAGCCAGATTCCGGTACTGGGGTTCGGCTGCTTCTTCGTGCTGCAGCCAGCGGACCAGAAGGGCAACGAGTCACAAATCTTCGGCCAGTTCGTCGAAATGTGCTCGAGCGACGGGGTGCCGGGGCCGACCCCTGCTGACGAGAACGGTCCGCAGATCATCCAGCTGTACAAGACCTACATCGACGGCATCGCCGTCCCCAGCATCGACTCCTGAGGTGGCCGAATGAATCGCGCGGCGGGCAAGAGAGGGCAGCAGGGCATGGCGATGGTCGAGTTCGCCATCGCCTTGCCATTGCTGGTGCTCCTGCTACTGGGCGTCGCCGAGTTCGGCCGCATGCTGTTCCACTACAACAATCTGCTGCAGGCCAGCCGGGATGCCGGCCGCTATGCCGCGAGCAAGGTCTGGAATGCCACCCTGGGTAGGCTCGACCTGAGCACCAGCTTGCAGACGGAAATCAAGAATGTCGCCGTATACGGGGTGCCATCCACCACCGCGGGCTTTTCTGCCGTGGTGCCGGGACTCACGCCCGATGATGTACAGGTGCGCCCCTCCGCCAGCGATGCGCGTTACATCGAGGTGCAGCTTTCCTACGATTTCCAGCCGGTGATCGGCAGCGTGCTGCCATCGCTCTTCGGCAACGATGTGCCACTCGCCGTCGAGCTCAACTCGACGGTCGTGATGAGGGCACTGTGATGAAACGTCGCATGCAGGGCATCTACGTGGTCGAGTTCGCCATCGTCGGAGTGTTGCTGTTTACCCTGCTGTTCGGTGTGATCGAGATGGGGCGCCTGTACTTCACCGTCAACACCCTGAACGAGACGGTACGGCGTGGCGCGCGCCTGGCAGCGGTGTGCGATATCAGCGACCCGATCATCCTGCGCCGGGCCATTTTCAACGCCGCGGATGAAACCGGCGCCAGCGGCCTGATTGCCAATCTGGATACCGCCGATCTGACGCTGACCTATCTGGACATCAACGGAGCGGTCGTCGCCGCGCCCAGCGACACTTCCGGCAGTAACGGTTTCCGTGCCATCCGCTACGTTCAGTTGCGGGTGGACAACTTCACCTTTGACCTGTTGATCCCCTTGCTCGGCACCCAGATCACCCTGCCCAGCTTCCGGGCAACCCTGCCGCGCGAAAGCCTCGGGCGCCATGCCGAGAATGGGGTGACTCCGGAGATCACGCCATGCTGAACCCATCCAGTGCCTCTCGCAGCGGCCCGCGGCTGCTGATCAGCAGCCGCGATGCCCGCGCGCTCAATCAACTGCAGGAGATCAGCCAGCGCATTCCGGGGCTGCAGGTCAGCACACGCCTGGTCAGCAATGGGCATACCGATCCGCTCTATGGTCTCGACGAGTTGCCGGACTTCCTCCTGCTCTGGGTCAGTCATCTGTGGCGTGACGAGCTGGAGGCCCTGCTGCAGCGGCCGCTCAGTGAGCGCCCGCCGCTGTTGGTCTGCGGCCCGCTGGAGGAGCGCGAGGGGATGCGCATGGCGATGCAGGCCGGCGCCCGCGACTTCCTCTCCGACGCGGTGGTAGAGGCTGAACTGCTGGGCGCCCTGCAGCGCATGCTGCGCGAGAGCCATGTGAGCACCGGTGCTGGTGGCAAGCTGGTGGCGGTGATGAATGCCAAGGGCGGCTCGGGAGCGACCATGTTCGCCTGCAACCTGGCGCACCAGCTCAGCGCGACCGGCGCCAGCACCTTGCTGCTGGATCTCGACCTGCAGTTCGGCAGCGTGGCGCACAGCCTGGACATCGCTCCTACGCACAGCCACGTGGAAGTCATGCAGCAGGTGGAGGGGCTCGACAGCGTGGCCCTGCGCGGTTTCTGCAGCCACTTCAGCCCGACCCTGCATGTTCTGGGTGGGCGCTCCAGTGATCTGTGCCTGGCCCAGGATGTCCGCCTGGAACAGCTGGAAACCCTGCTCCAGTTGGCCCGCGCCAGCTACGACTGGGTCGTGGTGGACCTGCCGCGGCAGATCGACCATCTGACGGGCATCACCCTGGAGCAGGCCGATCACTGCTACATCCTGCTGCAGCAGAGCCTCAGCCACCTGAAGGATGCCAGCCGGTTGCTGCAGATACTGCGCAACGACCTGGGCGTGCAGAGCAACCGCCTGCATGTGGTAGTCAACCGCTACAGCAAGACCGCGCCGATCACCCTGCAGGATATCGATGACGCCCTGCATTGCCCCGATCTGCAGAAGCTGCCGAACGACTTCGCCGCCGTCAGCGAAAGCCAGAACAGCGGCATACCGCTCGAGCTGCATGCCCCGCGTGCGCCCATTACCCTCGCCCTGCGCAGCCTGAAGCAGGAGTTGGCCGGTACCGAGGCCGGCGAACAGGGATTGTTCAAACGTACCTTCAGCCGCCTGTTCAGGGGGTGAGTCATGCTCAGCGACTTTCGTAATCGACTGCGCCAGCAGAGTGGCAAGACCAAGGACGGCGTCGCGTCCACAGAGCCGGCGCCCCCCAGCGTGATGAGCTGGGAGGTTTCCGTACCCTCGGAAGTCTATGAAACCCGTACCCAGCTCAATCAGGTGGAAACCGAGTGGCGCGAGAAGATCTACCAGCAGCTGCTCAAGGTCATGGACCTGTCACTGCTGGACTCGCTGGAGCCCGCCGAGGCGGCCCGGCAGATCCGCGATATCTGCCAGCGCCTGCTGGATGAACATTCGGCGCCGGTATCGACCAGCAGCCGGCAGCTGATCATCAAGCAGATCGGCGACGAGGTGCTCGGCCTGGGACCGCTGGAACCGCTGCTGGCCGACCACAGCGTGTCGGACATCCTGGTCAACGGGCACGCCTCGGTCTACGTCGAGCGCTTCGGCAAGCTGCAACGCACCGACGTGCGCTTCCGCGATGACCAGCACCTGCTCAATATCATCGACCGTATCGTTTCCAGCCTGGGCCGGCGCATCGACGAGTCCTCGCCGCTGGTGGATGCGCGCCTGAAGGATGGCTCGCGGGTCAATGCCATCATCCCGCCGCTGGCCATCGATGGACCGAGCATGTCCATCCGTCGTTTCGCCGTGGACCTGCTCAACGCCGAGAGCCTGATCCAGATGGGCACCATCACCCCGGGTATCGCCCTGATGCTCAAGGCCATCGTGCGCGGTCGCCTCAACGTGCTGGTGTCCGGTGGTACCGGTACCGGCAAGACCACCATGCTCAACGTGCTGTCCAGTTTCATCCCGGACAACGAGCGCATCGTAACCATCGAGGATTCGGCCGAGCTGCAGCTGCAGCAGCCGCATGTGGTGCGTCTGGAAACCCGCCCGCCGAACATCGAGGGCCGCGGCGAAGTGAACCAGCGTGAGCTGGTGCGCAACAGCCTGCGCATGCGCCCGGACCGCATCGTCATTGGCGAGGTGCGTGGTGCCGAGGCCCTGGACATGCTCACGGCGATGAACACCGGCCACGACGGTTCGCTGACCACCATCCACGCCAATACCCCGCGCGATGCGCTGGGGCGGATCGAGAACATGGTGTCGATGACCGGTGCCACGTTCCCGATCAAGGCCATGCGCCAGCAGATTGCCTCGGCCATCGACGTGGTCATCCAGCTGGAACGCCAGGAAGATGGCAAGCGCCGCCTGGTGAGCGTGCAGGAGATCAACGGCATGGAAGGGGAGATCGTCACCATGACCGAGATCTTCACCTTCGAACGGCGCGGCCTTGGCGAACATGGTGAAGTGCTCGGCGAGTATCGTCCCACCGGCATGGTGCCGGCCTTCCGCGACGTGCTGGCCAAGCGTGGCATCGAGTTGCCGCTGAGCCTGTTCCGTCCGGACTGGATGGAGGCGATGCAGTCATGAACCAGATTCCCAGCGAGATGATCCTGGCCTTCCTCGGCATGGTCTTCGCGGCCGTGTTCCTGCTCAGCCAGGGGCTGGTGGTGCCGGTGTTCGGCGAGGCGGGCAAGATGCGCAAGCGCATCCGCTCGCGCCTGCACCTGCTGGAGACGGCCAACCATCTGCCGAACATGCAGACGGTGCTGCGGCAGAAGTACCTAAAACGCCTCTCCCCGCTGGAGGCCGCGCTGGAGCAGCTGCCCTGGTGCGAGCGTCTGGCGCAGATGATCGAGCAGTCCGGGCACGACTATCGCGCCTACCGGGTGATGCTGCTGGCGCTGGCGCTGGTCGTGCTGGTCGGTGTCGCCGCCTGGCTGCTGCTCAAGTTGTGGTGGGCGGCCCTGGTCTTGGCTCTGCTGGCTGGCTGCGTGCCCTTCATCAAGATCGGCAGCGACCGCGCCAAGCGCTTTGCCGATTTCGAGGCGGGGCTGCCCGATGCCCTCGACGCGATGTGCCGGGCCCTGCGCGCCGGCCACCCATTCAACGAGACCCTGCGCCTGGTGGCCGAGGAGCACAAGGGGCCGGTGGCTCACGAATTCGGCCTGACTTTCGCCGACATCAACTACGGTAATGATGTGCGCCGCGCCATGCTCGGGCTGCTGGAACGCATGCCGAGCATGACGGTGATGATGCTGGTGACCACCATCCTCATCCACCGCGAGAGCGGCGGCAACCTCACCGAAGTGCTGGAGCGCATCAGCGGCCTCATTCGCGCGCGGTTCCGCTTCCAGCGTAAGGTCAAGACCCTGTCGGCGGAGGGGCGCATGTCGGCCTGGGTGCTGGTGGCGATTCCCTTCGTGCTGGCCGCCGGGATTGCCGCGACCACCCCGGAGTACATGCCGCTGCTGGTCAAGGATGAATTCGGCCAGAAGCTGGTGATGGCGGCCTTTGGTGCCATGTTGCTGGGCATCTTCTGGATTCGCCGGATCATCCGGCTCGATGTGTAGGAGGCGCCATGGATTACCTGCTGGCTCTGATCAACCGCATGGTCGGCAACGAGGAAATTGCCCGGCTGCTGTTCGTCGGGGGCATTTCTCTCAGCGTGGTCCTGCTGGTGGCGACTCTGGTGTTGCTCCTGTTTGGCCTGCAGGACCCGGTACAGCGGCGCTTGGGCATGATCAAGCGCGGGCACGGGCATGGCGCAGCCGGCACCTATGCCGCGCCGAGCAACCTGCAACTCCTGCTGGAGCAGGTCGGGCAGCGCTTTGCCAGCGACGAGGCCCGCAACAACTCGCCGACCCGCCAGCTGCTCACCCATGCCGGCTATCGCTCCGGTTCGGCACCCCAGGTCTACTGGGCTATTCGTCTGCTGTTGCCGGTACTGCTGCTGATCGCCTCGCTGCTGACCCTGCCCCTGGTACCCGAGCTCTCCCTGAATGTCGGCATCATGCTGGTTGCCACGGCTGTTGGCGTCGGCTGGCTGCTGCCGGCCATCTACGTCGACAAGCGCAAGGAAGGGCGCATGCGGCGCCTGCGGGTCGCATTTCCCGATGCGCTGGACCTGATGGTGGTCTGCGTCGAGTCGGGCTTGTCCCTGCCCCAGGCGATGGAGCGGGTGGCCGAGGAGATGCTGGTCAGCCAACCCGAACTGGCCGAGGAGCTGGCCATGGTGAATGCCGAGATTCGTGCCGGGATACCCAACACCCAGGCACTCAAGCATCTGGCCGAGCGTACCGGTCTGGATGATGTACAGGGGCTGGTCAGCCTGCTGGCCCAGAGCATCCGCTTTGGCACCAGCGTTGCCGACACCCTGCGGGTTTATGCGGAGGAATTCCGCGACCGTCGTACCCAGGCGGCGGAGGAACAGGCTGCCAAGGTCGGGACCAAGCTGATCTTTCCTCTGGTGCTCTGCCTCTGGCCCAGTTTCTTCCTCGTTGCAATCGGCCCCGTGATCGTCGGGATCCTCAGGACTTTCGGGAAGCTATGACATGAACAGGAATCTTTCGTTGCTCGCCTTGTCGCTCGTTCTGGCCGGCTGTCAGAGCATGCCCGAGCTCGGCACCGACCGCTCGATCTTCAACGGCCAGAATTCCGTGCTGTATCAGGTACGGGAGCAGGCCAGCTCGCCAGATCAGGCCATGCGCATGGCGGCCATTGCCTATCAGGGGGGAGCTCTGGATCAGGCGCTGTACCAGTACCTGCGCGCCATCGAACTCGATCCCGAGCAGTACGAGGCCATGGTCTGGGTTGGCCGCATCCACCGTGAGCGCGGCAATAGCCATTTGGCCGAGCTGGCCTTTGCCGATGTGCTGCAGAGCCAACCAGGCAACCTTTCAGCGCTGACGGAAATGGGCTTGCTGCAGTTGGCCCTGCGCCGCGCCGACAGCGCCAAGGAGATGCTGGGCAAGGCCCTGGAGATGGACCAGCGCCGCCTGGGCGGCTCAGCCTCGAGTGAACCGAGCGGCCTCAAGGTCGATAGCAAGTCACCGCTCAAGCTTTACAACGGCCTGGGGGTGCTGGCTGACCTGGATAACGATTTCTCCCGGGCCGGAGAATTCTATCGACTGGCCCAGCAGATCGAACCGCGCTCGCCGCTGGTCGCGAACAGCCAGGGCTACTCCTACTACCTGGCCGGACAGTGGAGCGAGGCCGAGGCACAGTACAGAAGAGGTCTTGGTTTCGATGGCCGTTACGAGCCGCTGTGGCGCAACTATGGCCTGCTGTTGGCACGGATGGGACGCTACGAGGAGGCGCTATCCAGCTTCGAACGGGTCGAGAGTCGTGCAGCCGCCAGCAACGATGTGGGCTACATCTGCATGATCGAAGGCAAGCTGGATGAGGCCGAGCAGTTCTTCCGCAGCGCCATCGACCAGTCCCCTTCGCACTACGAGATGGCCTGGGAGAACCTGCAGCGCATCGAGCAGATTCGTCGTCTGCGCCAGCGTGGCATCGGGCAGGACACCGTCGACGAGGTCGAGGCCTTCGCCGTGGTGCCGAGCGAAGCGCTCAAGGCAGCGCCCTGAGCGCAAACGGCCTCAGTTGCTGGCGTTGAGGCTGTCGGTCAGCGCCTTGGCTGCCACCAGCTTGACCGCCTTCTTGGCAGCGATCTGGATCGCCTTGCCAGTAGCCGGGTTGCGCCCGGTGCGGGCAGGGCGTTCGTTGACCTTGAGCTTGCCGATACCCGGCAGGGTGATTTCCCCATCGTTTTCCAGAGCGTCCGCGACTATTTCACCGAGTTGATCGAGCAGGGCGCGTACGTCGGTCTTCTGCAGGTCGGTGGCTTCGGCGAGGTCGGAAATCAGCTGGTCTTTGGTGATGGCCATGGAGGGCTCCGCGAGGTGGATTCGGCGGGCAAGCTAGCACAAATTGCCCGTAGTCACCCTGTGCATGCCCGGGTACTTCTGCACTCGGTGCCGTGGAGTCCGCTTCAGTGAACCGGCCAGAGTGCACGAGCGGCGGGCATGCGGGCAGAGTCTATGCTTAGTGGCACAACAACAGCACCACCGACCTCCTGGAGGCCACCATGTTGCGCCTATTCGCCGATCTTGGATTCCGCTGGAAGATGGCTCTGCCGATTCTGCTGCTCGCCGTATTGCTGGTGCTCATGGGCGCCCTGAGCGTGCAGGGCATCGGCCAGGTCGCCGACTCCAGCACCCGCCTGACCAATCGCTACCTGCCCGCCATCAGCCTGCTGCTGAATGCCGACCGTGATCTTTACCAGGGCTTCGTCGCCGAGCGCAGCTTGCTTGACGAAGGTGCCAGCGCTCATGCCGAGGCGCTGCGCGCCGCCCATGCGGAAAACCTGCAGCAGGCCTACGACCGCGTGCACAAGTATGCCGAGATGCAGCCGGGGGCCGAGGCACTGGCGCTGGTCGCCAAGTTCGACAGCGGCTACGCCCAGTGGAAGGCGACCTCCAGCCGGGTACTGGAGTTGGCGGCGAGCGATCCGACGGCCGCCTCCGCGCTGAGTTACGGTGACAGCGAGGCGCAGTTCGAAGCCATGCGCGATGCCATCGACAAGCTCGGCGAGCTGGAAGACAGCGAAGCCAACGCCGAAGGTCTGAAGGCCATCGCCCTGGGCGACGACCTCAGCTGGCAACAGGGCGGCATCACCCTCGTCGGTCTACTGGTCTGCGCCGTGCTGGTGCTCGGCTTCCCGGTGCTGGTGACCCGCCCCCTGCACAACCTGCTGCATCGTATCGAGCAGATCGCCGAGGGTGATGGTGACCTGCGGGTGCGTCTGGAAGTCCTGTCGCGCGATGAACTGGGCAAGCTCAGCGATGCCTTCAATCGCTTCCTCGACAAGCTGCAGCCACTGATTCGTGAAGTGGGGCGGGTGACGGGGGAGGTTGCTACCTCGGCCGAGACCCTGGCCAGCATGGCCGCAGCCAACGACCGCCTGATTAGCCACGAGCACCTCGCCGTGGATCAGGTCAGCACTGCCGCCACCGAGATGAGCACGGCCGTGCATGAGGTGGCGCGCAACGCCCAGAATGCCGCCGATGCCGCCCGCAGCGCCGAAGTGCAGTCGCGCGAAGGCGCCCAGGTGGTGGGCGCCACCATCCACGCCATTCGCCAGCTGGCCCATGAAGTGGAGAGTGCATCGGACACCATCCAGACCCTGGAACAGGAAACGGCCAACATCGGCGCCGTGCTGGCGGTGATCAAGGGCATCGCCGAACAGACCAACCTGCTGGCGCTCAACGCCGCCATCGAGGCGGCGCGCGCCGGCGAGCAGGGCAGGGGCTTCGCCGTGGTGGCCGACGAGGTGCGAGCGCTGGCCGCCCGTACCCAGGACTCGACCAAGGATATCCAGCAGATGATCGAGCGCTTACAGGCTGGCGTGCAGAATGCGGTCAAGGCCATGCATTCCGGCAGCGAGAAGGCCCGCGACAGTGTCGAGCGCGCCGCCGGGGTGGACGGTGCGTTGTCCGCCACCGGTGACTCGGTGGCCCGGATCAACGACATGGCAGCGCAGATTGCCAGCGCCTGCGAGCAGCAGAGCAGCGTGACCGAGGAGATTGCGCGCAACATCAGCGATATCCGCGACCTGTCCAACGAGGCGGCGCAGACCTCGGAGCAGAGCACCCAGGCCAGTGCCCGGCTGTCCGAACTGTCCCACGGGCTGGCGCAGCTGGTCGGCCGCTTCCGCGTCTGACCGCCATGGCTGCCGATCGGCACGCCGGATGTGTGCTGCCCGTTCTAAGTGGTTGAAGCGCTTGTAACTTTGCATTCAGCCAGTACAATGGCGCGGCCCGTCGCTCGACGGGCTGCGTTATGGTGGTCCCATCGGTCCCCCCGCAACGATTACCCGTCAACCTGGTCAGGTCCGGAAGGAAGCAGCCATAGCGGGAACATCGTGTGCCGGGGTGTGGCTGGTGGGGCCGCCTCCAATCTTCCCCTTAGTATCCCCCCAGCTCGTTCCGCCTCTGCGGGGCGTGTCTTTGTGTGCATGCGCGAAACCGTCGGCGCCGGCCAGCATTGAACTAATGCCATCACGGCAGGTCTTTGCCGGGTCACCTGCCTTCCCAACGGACTCCATTAGCCATGCATTCAGTGGTTCAACCGGCGACCCCGCAGCTTCCGCTCAGCAGTGTCCGTCACCATCTGATTTTCACCCTTGGCAGCATGCTGCTGCTGATGCTGCTGTTTTCGCTGCTGCGCCTGGCTCTGCTCTGGTACAACGCCGAGCAGATCGGCGAGGCCACGACCGCCGACCTGCTGGAAGCCTTCGGCAACGGCCTGCGCTTCGACATCCGCGTCGTGGTGATTGCCTGTGCCCCCCTGTTGCTGGCCTTGCTCAGCCCCCGAGCTATGGCCGCACGCCGGGCCCAGGTGCTCTGGCTGAGTCTGGTGGCCAGCCTGGCGCTGTTGCTCGGGGTGGCCGAGCTGGACTTCTACCGGGAGTTCCACCAGCGCCTGAACGGCCTGGTGTTCCAGTACCTGGAAGAAGATCTGGGCACCGTCTCGAGCATGCTCTGGCATGGTTTCCCAGTGGTGCGCTACCTGCTGGCCTGGGTACTCGGCAGCCTGGCCCTGGGCCTGCTGTTCCACTGGCTGGCGCAGGTGAGCCGGCCGAGCCGGCCCATTGCGCCGCTGTCCTGGCCCTGGCGCACGGGCGTCTTTGCCCTCTGCCTGGTGCTGGCGGTGATCGCCGGGCGCGGCACCCTCAAGCAGGGGCCGCCACTGCGCTGGGGCGACGCCTTCACCACCGATTCCATGTTTGCCAACCACCTGGGCCTCAATGGCGTTCTGACCCTGGCCGACGCTGCCGAGAACAGCTTCTCCAGCCATCGCGACAATGCCTGGAAGGCCACGCTGCCCGAGGCCGAGGCTTTGCAGGTGGTACGCGAGATGCTGGTCGGCTCGCATGAGCGCCTGGTGGATGTCGAGAGCGCGGCGGTGCGTCGCGACTTCAGTCCGCCGGCCGCCGGGACCCTGCCGATCAAGCATGTGGTGGTGATCCTGATGGAGAGCTTCGCCGGTCGCTGGGTCGGGGCGCTGGGCAGCGATGCGGGCATCACGCCCAACTTCGACCGCCTGAGCCGGGAAGGACTGCTGTTCACCCGTTTCTTCTCCAACGGCACCCATACCCACCAGGGCATGTTCGCCACCATGGCCTGCTTCCCCAATCTGCCGGGTTTCGAGTACCTGATGCGCACTCCCGAGGGGAGCCACCGTTTCTCCGGCTTGCCGCAGCAGCTCAGCACCCGGGGCTATGACGACCTGTACGTCTACAACGGCAATTTCCAGTGGGACAACCAGTCCGGTTTCTTCGGTAACCAGGGCATGCGCAACTTCATCGGCCGCGAGGATTTCGTCGATCCGGTGTTCATCGACCCGACCTGGGGCGTATCCGACCAGGATATGTTCGATCGGGCCGCCGAGGAGCTGGCTAAGCTCGACCCGGACAAGCCCTTCTACGCGCTGCTGCAGACCCTCTCCAACCACACACCCTACGCCCTGCCCGAGCAGTTGCCGGTAGCGCAGGTGACCGAGCATGGCTCGCACAACCAGCACCTCACCGCCATGCGCTATTCCGACTGGGCGCTGGGCCGCTTCTTCGAGCAGGCGCGGAAGTCGCCCTATTACCGCGACACCCTGTTCGTCATCGTCGGCGACCACGGTTTCGGTAGCCCGGAGCAGCTCACCGAGCTGGATCTGTTCCGCTTCAACGTGCCCCTGCTGTTGATCGCCCCCGGCATCCAGGAACGCTTCGGCGAGCGTCGCGACACCGTCGGTACCCAGGTCGACGTGGTGCCGACCATCATGGGCCGCCTCGGTGGCACGACCCGTCAGCAGTGCTGGGGGCGCGACCTGCTCAACCTGCCGGAGGGTGATCAGGGCATCGGCGTGATCAAACCGTCCGGTAGTGACCAGACGGTGGCGATCGTCAACGGCGACAGCATTCTGGTGCAACCCAAGGGCCTGCCGGCCAAGCTCTACCGTTACCAGCTCGACGCGCGCAGGGTCGAACTTGTGCAGGGCGATCCGCGCCAGGAGATGCTGCAGCGGCGTCTCGAGGCTTTCCTGCAGGTCGCGACCGGCAGCCTGCTGGCCAACACCGCCGGCGTCAGTGACGGCGTCGATTTGGCGGCCCGTCGCAGCGACTGAGGCCGTCAGCCTGATTCGCGCTGGAACTGGCGGGGCGCCTTGCCTTTCCAGCGCTTGAAGGCATGGATGAAGTTGGACACTTCGCCATAGCCCAGGCGCTCGGCGATTTCCTCCAGGGTCAGGCCGCCGGTGGCCAGCAACTCCTCGGCCAGGGCCTGGCGTACCTCGTCGAGCAGCTGGCGGAAGTGGCAACCCTCCGCTTCCAGGCGACGGCGCAGGGTGCGCGAGCTCATGTGCAGGCTGCTCGCCACCTGCTCCATGTCCGGCAGTCGCCCCGGGCGCTCCAGAAGCAGGCCGCGGATACGCCCGGCCAGCCCGCTGCGCTGGTTGCGCCTGGCCAGCAGGCGCTGGCACTGCTCCTCGCACAGCCGCACTGCCTGCGGGTTGGCACCCGCCAGTGGCAGGTCGAGCAGCTGGCGGGGAAAGGCGATGCGGTTGTGCGCCTGGCCGAACAGCGGCAGCAGGCCTAGTTCCTCGCGGTAGGGCTCGGTGTCGCTGGGGGCCGGCAGGCGCAGTTCAACCCGCAGCAGGGGCGGGTCGCCGCCGAACAGCTCGCGCAGCACTTGCAGCATGCCCGCCAGGTCGCGCTCCAGCAGGAAGCGCCGCAGCTGCAGCGGGACCTGTGCATCGTCCAGCCACAGGTTGACCTCGTCGCCGCTTTCCTCCACGCGCATGCCGTGGAAGGCGTAGGTCAGGTCCAGGTAGCGCAGGCCCAGGCTGGCGGCATCCCGGAAGGTCGGGCTGGACAGCAGGGCGAAGCCCCAGATGCCATAGCTGTTGAGCCGATAGCGGCGGCCCAGTTTCAGGCCCAGTCCAGGGCGATCATCGCAGGCCCGAACCAGGTTGCGCGCCAGCTGCAGCTCCTGCTCGGCGGCGATCTCCGCGCCCGGGTCGGCGAGCAGGGCCCAGTCCAGGCCGGTGTCCTGCAGGCAGATGTCCAGGGGCAGGCCCAGATCCAAGCCGTACTGGCTGATGAGCTGGACGCTGATGGCGCTGCGGCGGGGGAGTGGCATGATTCTTGGCCTAAGCTCACAATTTTGTGGCCGACTATGCCATAAACCTGCACGCGGGCAATGCTTAGCATGGCGCCGAGTACCAAGGCTCATGGAGATAACAATGGATAACGAGACTCCCGAGCAGGCGTTCAGCCGCGTGCTGATCATCGGTTCCGGCTTCGCCGGCCTTGGCCTGGCCATGCGCCTGCGCCAGCAGGGGCAGGACGACTTCCTGATTCTGGAAAAAGCCGCTGCCCCGGGCGGCACCTGGCGCGACAACGACTATCCCGGCGCGGCCTGCGACGTGCCCTCGCACCTGTATTCCTTTTCCTTCGAACCGAAGACCGACTGGACCCGGCGTTATGCGCCGCAGGCGGAGATCCATGCCTATGTGCGCCAGTGCATCGAGCGCCACGGCCTGGCGTCGCGCATTCGCTGCAACAGCGAGGTGGCCGAGGCCGAGTTCGACGAGCGCGCCGCCCTGTGGCGGGTGACCACCACCGATGGCGCGACCTTCCGCGCGCGGGCCCTGGTCAGCGCCTGCGGCCAGCTCAACCGGCCGCTCTACCCGCGCATTGCCGGGCTGGAGCGTTTTGCCGGGGCGAGTTTCCACTCGGCCCGCTGGCGCCATGACATCGACCTTGCCGGCAAGCGCGTGGCGGTGATCGGCACCGGCGCCAGCGCCATCCAGTTCGTGCCGCAGATAGTGCCCAAGGTGGCGCGCCTGCACCTGTTCCAGCGCACTCCGGCCTACGTGCTGCCCAAGCCGGACCGTGCCTACAGCCGCCTGGAGCTGGCCCTGATGCAGCGCTGGCCCTGGACGCAGAAGCTTGACCGCGCCCTGCAGTACCTCCATCACGAAGTGCGTGGCGTGGCCTTCTTCCTGCTGCCCTGGCTGATGAAGCCCTATCGCCGGCAGTTCCTCCGCCACCTCGCCCGCGAGGTGGCCGACCCGGTGCTGCGCGCCAGGCTGACGCCGGACTATCCGCTGGGCTGCAAGCGCATCCTGATCAGCAACGACTACTACCCGGCGCTGGTGCAGCCGCAGGTGGAGGTGGTGGGCGAGGCGATCCGCGAAGTGACCGAGCACGGCATAGTCACGGCCGATGGCCAGGAGCGTGCGGTGGATGTGCTGATCTACGGCACCGGCTTCGCCGCGAGCGACTTCCTCGCCCCCATGCGCATCCGCGGCCTCGGCGGCCGCGAGCTGAGCCAGGCCTGGAAGGATGGCGCCGAGGCTTACAAGGGCATCAGCGTCAGCGGCTTCCCCAATCTGTTCATCCTCTACGGGCCGAACACCAACCTGGGGCACAACTCGATCATCTACATGCTCGAAAGCCAGTATCCCCATGTGTTGCAGTGCCTGGCCAGGCTGGAGCAGGGCGTGCGCTACCTGGACGTGCGCCAGCCGGCGCAGGAGGCCTGGAACCGCCAGGTGCAGCACGACATCGAGCACTCGGTCTGGGAGCAGGGGTGTACCAGCTGGTACAAGAACGCCGCCGGTAAGCACACCAACAACTGGTCGGGCTTCACCTTCAGCTACCGCCGCCACACCCGGCGGCCACAGTGGAGCGACTATGACCAGGTCCGTTGAGCTACCAAGTCCGCCAGGCCTGGGGCAGCGCCTGCTCAGCGGCGTGCTGCGCGGCAGCACTCGGCTGGTGTTTCGCACGGGCCTGCATCCACGCCTGGCGCCGTCGCTGCAGCGGCGTGTGCTGCGCCTGGCCACGCGGCTGGCGCCGCCAGCCCGCGGCGTACGCATCGAGCCGGCCCGGCTCGGCGGCGTGCCCTGCGAATGGCTCACGGCCGCGCGCGATAACGGCTGGGTGCTGCTCTACCTGCACGGTGGTGCCTTCATGGTCGGCTCGCCGCAGACCCACCGGGCGATCACCAGCGCGCTGGCCCGCTTGGGCGGGCTGCGGGTCTGCGCCCTGGATTACCGGCTGGCGCCGGAGCATCCCTGGCCGGCCGCCTCCGACGATGCGCTGGCGGCCTACCGGGCGCTGCTGGCGCAGGGGCAGCCGGCCGAGCGCATCGTCATCGCTGGCGATTCGGCCGGCGGCAACCTGACCCTCAACTGCGCCCTGCGCCTGCGCCAACTGGGCCTGCCACAGCCGGCGGCGCTGGTGTGCCTGTCGCCGCTCAGCGACCTCGGCGGCGGAACCTGGCACGAGCCGCCGGCCGGCGATCCGCTGATCACCGCGGCCTGGCTGCGCCAGGGGATAGACGCCTATTGCCCGCCCGGGGTGGACCGGCGCGACCCGCTGCTGTCGCCGCTGTTCGCCGACCTGCATGGCCTGCCGCCGCTGCTGGTGCAGGTCGGCGAGGATGAGCACCTGTTGCAGCACAGCCTGCGGTTGCGCGAGTGCGCCGGTCTGGACCTGCAGCTGGAGGTCTACCCCGGGCAGTGGCATGTGTTCCAGATCAACTGCGGCCTGCTCGACGTCGCCAAGCTGGCGCTGCGGCGGGTCGCCGAATTTCTCGGGGAGAGGGGCTGCCGATGAACAACATCCTGATCACTGGCGCCGCTTCCGGCATCGGCGCCGCCACCGCGCGGCTGTTCCATGCGCGCGGCTGGAGCGTCGGCCTGCTCGATATCGAACACCAGGCCCTGGCCGAACTGGCCGCGGAACTGGGCGGGGCCTGGCACGCCGAGCTGGACGTGACCGATGCCGGGGCGGTGCGCGAGGCCTTGCGGGACTTCTGCGCCGCTCACGGTGGTCGCCTGCGCCTGCTGTTCAATTCCGCCGGGGTGCTGCGCTTCGGCCATTTCGAGGAGATCGGCCTCGAGGAGCACGCGCGCATCCTGCAGATCAACGTGCTCGGCCTGCTGCAGGTCACCCATGCGGCCTTTCCCTACCTAAAGGGCACCCCGCGCGCTCAGGTGATCAACATGAGCTCGGCTTCGGGTCTCTATGGCACGCCGCACATGGTCAGCTACTCGGCGTCCAAGTTCGCCGTGCGCGGTCTGACCGAGGCCCTGGAGCTGGAGTGGCGGCGCCACGGCATCCATGTCGGCGACCTGATGCCGCCATTCGTGCGCACACCGATGGTGACGCGGCAGGGCTTCGAGCCGCCGGCTCTGCGTCGCCTGGGTGTCCGGCTGGCGGCCGAAGACATCGCCCGGGTGGTGTGGCAGCAGGCCGCGCGGCCCCGGGTGCACCGGCCCCTGCATTGGCTGTTCCGCCTGATGTATGCCGCCGGCCAGGTGTCACCGCCCTCGATCAACCGCCTGTTGATGGGCTGGCTCAGCCGCGACTGAGCCACCCGTCGCCGAAGCCCTGGCCAATGGTCGGTGTGCCAGCAGTCTGCCGGCGCAGACGCTACCCTGAAGAGGTGGCGGAATCGACGGGCGTGCGCCTGGCCGGCCGCCTGCGGGCTTGAGGTCCGCGCATGCAAGGCCAGGCAGCGCTTGCCTGGCTATCGTGCGACACCCTAAGGTGTCGCGGTGCCGTCGGATTCCTGGCGGTTGCGGTCTATCCATCGCCTGAGAGGAGGTCGTTACATGAGCACAACCTTCCAAGATGATGTCAGCAGTAGTGTTCTGCGCCGCATGAAAGAGGGTGGTTTCGATTTTGCCCGGGTTCATCCCATCGAGTTCTACGCCATTTTCCCGGATGAGGACCGGGCCAGACAGGCGGCAAGGCAGTTTCGCGGTGAATCCCTCAATGCACAGGTCTGCGTGCGTGAGGATGGCGCCTGGCACCTGCAGGTCAGCAAGGTGATGTATGCCACCCATGCCGGCATCGGCGACTTCGAGCAGGATCTGGAGGCCCTGGTGATACCCCTGGGCGGTGTGCTGGATGGCTGGGGGGTGACTCAGGAAGTGCGTCTCGACGTTCAGGCCGGCAGCAGGGTCTGAGCAAAGCCGGCCAGCCCTGCGGGGCTGGCCGATCCCATCCTTTTCCTTGGCTCAGCCCGTGGTGCGCTGATGCAGCGCGTCCAGATAACCGATCACGTCCGGGGCACCTGCCAGGCGCAGACCTTCGCCCAGGGCATTGGCCTCCGCCGAATTCTTGGGTAGCAGCAGGAACTCCGGGGCATCGGCGTAGCGCAGCAGTGACAGGCGAGCATAGGGCAGGCCGTGATTGAGCAGCAGGCTCATGAAGGCCGGTTCGCTCCAGGCCTGCACCGGCATGGCCAGCATGTGGTAGCGCCGGCGCAATTCGCCCAGCCCGCTGGCGCTGAGGCGGTAGCGCGTCAGTTCGGCCGGCAGGGTCACTTCCAGGCCGCGCAGGCGGGCGTAGGCGATGGCGCAGGCGAAGGCTTCGCCCTGCTGTTCGCCGGCCCAGAACAGCCGCTCGCCGTACCAGCTGGCCTGGCGCACTTCGACCGCTTGGGCGGCGAGGAAGCGCGGCATGGCCTGGCTGATGGTCTTGAGAAAGTCCTTGTAGCTGATGATGCGGACGCCGCGGCCCAAGGGGCTGGCCGCCAGTTCCTCGAAGCTGGCCAAGCGGTCATCCAGGCTCGGCGGCGGGCTGCACAGGCCATCGATGCGGCGCAGATCGAAGTCATCCAGGTGCAACACCTCGCGCTCGACCACCCCCATCAGTACGGCGCGGGCGGCGGCCTTGTCCTCCTGCACCGGGCCGGACAGCGCATCGCGCGGCAGGTCCACCAGACGCTGCAGCGGCGGCCCGGCCGCCCACCAGAGGCTGGCCGCCGGCACCGGCAACGGCTGGAACGGCAGCTGCAGATGGCGGGCACGCTCGAACACCAGGCGCGGCACACGGCCGCTCAGACCCAGGCGCTGGGCCAGGGCGGAGAGGCGAGAGGCGATGGAGGAGGTGTCGGACAGACTCATGACCCGCAGGAGGCTCCTGGTACTACTGTGCCAGTGTGGCAGAGCCGCCGGCGCTGCGCACTATCCGGATGAGCCTGAATCGTTTCGGCGCGAGCCTGTGGCAGAATGATGCCGTCCATTTCGAGGGTGCCTCCATGCCCAGCCTGGTGCTGGATATCGCCTTGCCTGCGGAGCGCTTCCTGGCTGTTTACCAGGGGCGCGCCAATCGGGTTCTGCTGTACAGCCGCGACGGCCGCAAGGTCAGCTTGCCGGCCCATCACCTGCGTCCATTCCTGCGCCACGACGGCATTCATGGCGTGTTCGAGCTGGAATTCAGCGCGGCCGGTGAACTGCTCGACCTGCGTCAGTTGCGATAAGCGCCCGAACGATACTCCTTATTACTCCCTTGCCTCGCCGGAGGCTAGTGCCGGCGGCTATAATCGCGTCCTGCTTCCCACTGAAACCCTTATTCCGAGCCGACCCGCCCATGTACGACCTGGCCCGCGCGCTGCTGTTCCGTCTCGCCCCCGAAACCTCCCATGAGCTGTCTATCGACCTGATCGGTGCCGGCGGTCGCATGGGCCTCAACGGCCTGCTGTGCAAGGCGCCAAGCCAGTTGCCGGTGACCGTGATGGGCCTGCACTTTCCCAACCCCGTGGGCCTGGCCGCCGGCCTGGACAAGAACGGCGATGCCATCGACGGCTTCGCCCAGCTGGGCTTCGGCTTTGTCGAGATCGGCACCGTGACCCCGCGTCCGCAGCCGGGCAACCCCAAGCCGCGCCTGTTCCGCCTGCCGGAAGCGACCGCCATCATCAACCGCATGGGCTTCAACAACCACGGCGTCGAGCACCTGCTGGCGCGGGTGCGGGCGGCCAAGTACAAGGGCGTGCTGGGCATCAACATCGGCAAGAACTTCGATACCCCGGTCGAGCGCGCGGTGGATGATTACCTGATCGGCCTGGACAAGGTCTACGCCCACGCCAGCTATGTCACCGTCAATGTCAGCTCGCCGAATACTCCTGGTCTGCGCAGCCTGCAGTTCGGCGACCAGCTCAAGCAGCTGCTCGAGGCCCTGCGCCAGCGCCAGGAAGACCTGGCCGTGGAGCATGGCAAGCGTGTGCCGCTGGCGATCAAGATCGCGCCCGACATGAGCGACGAGGAAACCGTGCAGGTGGCCCAGGCGCTGGTGGAGACCGGCATGGACGCAGTGATCGCCACCAACACCACCCTCGGCCGCGAGGGCGTGGAGAACCTGCCGTTCGGTAGCGAGGCCGGCGGTCTGTCCGGCGCGCCGGTGCGCGACAAGAGCACCCATACCGTGCGGGTGCTGGCCGGCGAGCTGAAGGGCCGCCTGCCGATCATCGCCGTGGGCGGCATCACCGAGGGTGCGCATGCGGCCGAGAAGATCGCCGCCGGCGCCAGCCTGGTGCAGATCTACTCCGGCTTCATCTACAAAGGGCCGGCGCTGATCCGCGAGGCGGTGGATGCGATCGCCGCGCTGCCGAGATCCTGAGGGGCTTTTAACCGGCAATAAAAAGGGCCCCTGAGGGGCCCTTGGGCTCTCGCCCGCCGTCCGGATGGGACGGTCTGGTGAAGTCGGGGTGATCCTGATTCAGCCGACAGCGTGAAGTTCGTTGAGTCTGTGGATGCCGGCGGCGCCGGTCAGTCCGTCCCAGTTGTCACCGCGGCCCTCGCGCCAGCCATTGATCCAGGCTTGACGGGTAGTGGGGTGGGTGAAAGGACACATATCGCGGGATTTACCATGAACGCCGTGCTGATAGCCGCGCAAGAAAGCTCGTTCCAACGGATCACGCTTAAGTCTTCTCATCGGGTGTTGCCCTCACTGTTGACTGTTATGTCCCGTTGGCCCCTTGGTGGGACCGGGCAGAAATGTTCTGCCAGCGGGGCTCGCTGCCGGCGTGGCGAGCCACCTGCCAGTACCATTGCGGTACCGGCCTGAGTTGATTTCTAACGAATGCGTTCCACCCTGTGAATGATCGTTTTGTCATAAGGGCGTAACGCGAATAGGGCAGGAGCCATAAGCTGGTGGCTTGTGGCGATTGCCACTGGTGCGTCGAGCCGCGAAATACGGGCTTCCTCGTACCGAACGAAGGCCTTGTACCATTGCGAACCGCTCTCGTCTGCGAGGCCGGTTCATTCCGACGAAGGGTCGCCATGCGACCGCGCGTCGCATATCTTGGCCCGCGGGCCGCACTGAATTACTGGATAGCCCATGTCTGACCGCTACGAACTGATCCTGACCTGCCCCAAGAGCCTGGAAAGCCTGTTGGCCGAGGAGGCCGCCGGCCTGGGGCTGGAGGAAGTGCGCGAGCAGACTGCCGCCGTGCGTGGCTTCGCGCCCATCGAGGTGGGTTATCGCCTGTGCCTGTGGTCGCGCCTGGCCAACCGCGTGCTGCTGGTGCTGCGGCGTTTCCCGGTGGTGGATGCCGAGTCCCTGTACCAGGACGTGCTGGCCGTGGACTGGGCCGAACACATGGAGCCTTCCGGCACCCTGGCCGTGGAGTTCAGCGGCAATGGCTCGGGCATCGACAACACCCACTTCGGTGCGCTGAAGGTCAAGGATGCGATCGTCGACAAGCTGCGCACCGCCGATGGCACGCGACCGTCGATCGACAAGATCAACCCGCACCTGCGCATTCATCTGCGCCTGGATCGCGGCGAGGCCGTGCTGTCGCTGGACCTGTCCGGGCACAGCCTGCACCAGCGTGGCTACCGCCTGCAGCAGGGCGCCGCGCCGCTCAAGGAGAACCTGGCTGCCGCCATCCTGATCCGCGCCGGCTGGCCGCGTATTGCTGCTGCGGGTGGCGCCCTGGCCGACCCGATGTGCGGGGTCGGCACCTTCCTGGTCGAGGCGGCGATGATGGCCACCGATATGGCGCCGAACCTGCGTCGCGAGCGCTGGGGCTTCTCCAACTGGCTGGGCCATGTGCCGGCAATCTGGAAGAAGCTGCACGCCGAAGCCGAGCAGCGCGCCACCGCCGGCCTGGCCAAGCCGCCGCTGTGGATCCGCGGCTACGAAGCCGATCCGCGGCTGATAACGCCGGCGCGCAACAACATCGAGCGCGCCGGGCTGGGCGAGTGGGTCAAGCTGTACCAGGGCGAGCTGGCCACCTTCGAGCCGCGCCCGGACAAGAATCAGACCGGCCTGATCGTCTGCAACCCGCCCTACGGCGAGCGCCTGGGCGACGAGGCGAGCCTGCTCTACCTCTACCAGAACCTCGGCGAGCGCCTGCGCCAGAGCTGCCTGAACTGGGAGGCAGCGGTGTTCACCGGCGCGCCGGAGCTGGGCAAGCGCATGGGCCTGCGCAGCCACAAGCAGTACGCCTTCTGGAACGGCGCGCTGCCGTGCAAGCTGCTGCTGTTCAAGGTGCTGCCCGAGCAGTTCGTCACCGGTGAACGCGGCGAACGGCGCCAGGGCGAAGAGGGCGCTGCCCCGGTGGCCAGCGAGCCGGCGCGCCTGTCCGAGGGCGGACAGATGTTCGCCAACCGCCTGCAGAAGAACCTCAAGAGCCTCGGCAAGTGGGCGAAGAAGGCCGGTATCGAGTGTTATCGCCTGTACGACGCCGACATGCCCGAGTACGCCCTGGCCGTCGACCTGTACCGCGACTGGGTGCACGTGCAGGAATATGCGCCGCCACGCTCCATCGACCCGGACAAGGCCCAGGCGCGCCTGCTCGACGCCCTGGCGGCGATCCCGGTGGCGCTAGGCATTTCGCCCGACAAGGTGGTGATCAAGCGCCGCGAACGGCAGAGTGGCAGCAAGCAGTATGAGCGCCAGGCCAGTCAGGGCCAGTTCATGGAAGTCAGCGAAGGTGGTGTGCGCCTGCTGGTCAACCTCACCGACTACCTCGACACCGGCCTGTTCCTCGATCATCGCCCGCTGCGCCTGCGCATCCAGCAGGAGGCGGCCGGCAAGCGCTTCCTCAATCTGTTCTGCTACACCGCCACGGCCACCGTGCACGCGGCCAAGGGCGGCGCGCGCAGCACCACCAGCGTCGACCTGTCGAAGACCTACCTGGACTGGGCGCGGCGCAACCTGTCGCTCAATGGCTTCTCCGACAAGCAGCGCCTGGAGCAGGGCGACGTGATGGCCTGGCTGGAAGCCGATCGCGGCGAGTACGACCTGATCTTCATCGACCCGCCGACCTTCTCCAACTCCAAGCGCATGGAAGGGGTGTTCGATGTGCAGCGCGACCATGTACGCCTGCTCGACCTGGCCATGGCCCGTCTGGGCAAGGGCGGCGTTCTGTACTTCTCCAACAACTTCCGCAAGTTCCAGCTCGACCCGGGCCTAGCCGAGCGCTATGCGGTGGAGGAGATCAGCGCCCAGACCCTCGATCAGGACTTCGCCCGCAATCCAAAGATTCACCGTGCCTGGCGCTTCGTGGCGAGCTAGCATAAAGGCAATATGACACCACCTGCCCGAGTGGCAGTCGCATGACAGGGATGTCCGCCTTCGAAAGCGAGTCTGCATGGCGGCATTGCCCACTGTCCCGCCCAGCGGCCGGGACCTGCTGCGCAACAACCTGGTGGCCTGGCTGCTGTCCGGTACCGTCTGCCTGGGTGGGTTGCTGCTGACCGCAGGGCTGGCCAGGGCCGTCGGCCATTTCTACCAGGGGCAGCTGGAGCAGCGCTTCCACTGGGCGGCCAGCGAACGCGCCACGGCCATGCAAAACAGCTTTGCCGCGCACATGGCCGACCTCGACGGCCTGCGCCGCTTCTTCACCAATACCCAGCTGGTCACCAGCCGCGAGTTCTCCGGCTATGTCGCCGGTTTACTGCCACGAGCCTTCTCCTACGCCTGGTTGCCGCGCGTGATGCAAGCCGAGCGCCAGGGTTTCGAGCGCGCGGCCCGCGCCGAAGGCCTGACGGATTATTCGATCCGCGACCTCAACAGCTCTGGCGAGCTGGTACCCGCAGCCCTGCGCGAGCAGTACTTTCCCCTGCGTTTCGTGGAAACCGACCAGGGCGGCAGCGCATCGGTACTGGGACTCGATCTTGCCGCACTGGACAGCCGGCGCGACACCCTGGAACGGGCCCGGCGTAGCGCCGATATGGCGGCTTCAGGCGTCATCGAGTTCATCGGCACCCGGGCCGGCGACAGCGACGGCCTTCTGCTGGCCGCAGCCATCTACCGCGGTCCCACGCCGGGCGACGCCAGTGCCCGGCCACGGACGGCGCTGCGCGGTTACATCCTGGCGGCGTTCAGCATCCGCCAGTTGCTGCGCGAGCAGGAGAGTGCGGAGAGCGCCCGCAACCTCAGCCTGGAGCTGCTGGAAACCAGCCCCCTGCCCGGGCGCAAGCTGCAGTATCGCTCGGCCATCGCGGCAACCGGCAGCACGCTGCAGTTACGCCGGGAGCTGCACCTGGCCGATCGCAGCTACGCGCTGATCATTCGCCCGACCGAAGCCTTCCTGCAGGTCAACAGCACACCGGTATTGACCGTGGTACTGGGCGCCGGACTGCTGCTCAGCCTGCTGATGGCGGTACTGCTGTTCGTTCTGGTCAGCCAGCGCCAGCGCGCCCATGCTCTGGTGCGCGAGCAGACGGCTGCGCTGCGTCAGCGCGAGGCCGAGCTGGCGCGGGTCAATGGCCAGCTGCGCGGCGTGCTGGATGCGGCGACCCAGGTGGCGGTGATCGCCACCGACCTGGACGGCACCATACGTACCTTCAACGTCGGTGCCGAGCGCATGCTCGGCTACTCGGCCGGGGAGGTGGTGGGCCGGCACTCGCCGCTGCTTATCCATCTGCCAGAGGAAGTGCTCAGGCGAGGCCAGGAACTGAGCCTGCGGCTGGGCCGGCCGGTCAGCGGCTTCGAGGTGTTCATCGCCGACACCGGCGGCGCTCAGGCCTATGACCAGCACGAGTGGACCTATGTGCGCCGCGACGGCCGCCGCTTGCTGGTCAACCTGATCGTCACCGGCATCCGTGGCAATCAGGGCGAGCTGGTGGGCTACCTGGGCATCGCCATCGACATCACCGAGGCCAAGCTCAGCCGCCAGGCCCTGGAGGCCCGCGACCTGCTGCTGGAGAAGCTCACCGCCAATGTGCCCGGGGCCATCTACCAGTACCAGCTGCGCCCGGATGGCAGCACCTGTTTCCCTTTCGCCAGTGCCGGCATCCGCAATATCTACGAACTGGAGCCGGAGACACTGCGCCAGGATGCCTCGGCCGTGTTCGGGCGTATTCACCCCGAGGATATCGAAGCACTGCGACGCAGCATCCAGGCTTCCGCAGAGCTGCTGCAGCCCTGGCGCGAGGAGTACCGTGTGCTGCTGCCACGCCAGGGCCTGCGCTGGCTGCGCGGCGAAGCCACGCCGGAGCGCCTCGGCGATGGCAGCGTGCTGTGGCACGGCTATCTCAGCGACATCACCGGGCCCAAGCTGGTGGAGCAGGAGCTGCGCGCCCTGTCGATCACCGATGCGTTGACCGGCGCCTACAACCGGCGCTTTTTCCAGGAACGCCTGGAGATGGAGATCGCCCGCGCCCGCCGCTATGTCGGCAGCCTGTCGGTGGTGATGCTGGATATCGACCACTTCAAGCTGATCAATGACCGCTTCGGCCACCAGAGCGGCGATCTGGTGCTCAAGGAAGTCTGCGCGCGCATTCGTCAGCGCCTGCGCAGCATCGACCTGCTCTGTCGCCTGGGCGGCGAGGAGTTCATCGTGCTGTCGCCCGGCACGGCTCCGGAGCAGGCCGACCAGCTGGCCAAGGCGCTGTGGCAGATTATGCGCGAGGCGCCGTTGGGAGAGGTCGGCCAGGTCACCGCCAGCTTCGGCGTGACGGCCTGGCAGGCGGGCGAGAGCAGTGACGCCATGCTGCGGCGGGTCGACATGGCGGTGTACCAGGCCAAGCAGAACGGGCGCGACCGTGTCGAACGGCTGCCCTGAACAGGCTCAGCGCCGGTAGATGTCCAGCAGCACCTGATCGAGGATCGCCGAGGCGCCCCAGGGGCGCTGGTCGTTGAGAATGGCCACCACCACCCAGTTCTTGCCCTTGGCGGTGCGGGTGAAGCCGGCGATGGCGCGGACGTTGTTCAGGGTGCCGGTCTTGATATGGGCCTGGCCTTCCATGCCAGTACGCTTGAGGCGCTTGCGCATGGTGCCGTCCATGCCCACCAGCGGCATCGAGGCGATGAACTCGGCGGCATAGGGGCTGTGCCAGGCGGCCTGCAGCATGCCGGCCAGCTCCCGCGCACTGACCCGCTCGGCGCGCGACAGGCCGGAGCCATTCTCGATCACCAGATGCGGCGCGGTGATGCCCTTGCGTGCCAGCCAGGCGCGGATCGCCCGCTGCGCGGCCTTGGCGTCGTCGCTGTCGGCACGGTCGCGGAACTGGGCGCCGAGGCTGAGGAACAGCTGCTGGGCCATGGTGTTGTTGCTGTACTTGTTGATGTCGCGGATCACCTCCACCAGGTCCGGGGAGAAGGTCCGCGCCAGCAGCTTGGCGTTCTTCGGCACGTCACCGACCCGATCCTTGCCGAGGATGCTGCCGCCCAATTCCTGCCAGATGGCGCGCACGGCTCCGGCGGCGTAAGAGGGATGGTCGAGCAGGGCCAGGTAGCTCTGGGCACTGCAGCCCTCGGGCAGCTTGCCGGTGACCACCAGGGTGGTGCCGTCGTACTGGGCCACCGGGTTGTAGCGCACGTCCGGCCAGGCCGGGCACTTGGCGGCGCCGAGGGCCTTGACCTTGTTGTCGATGCGCACGTTGGTCAGCGGCGGCTCCATCATCACGCTGACCTTGCCGCCGGAGGTGCGGGTGATCATGCGCACGGCCTTGAGGTTGACCAGCAGCGAGTCGGGACCGACCAGGAAGGGCTTGTTCGGGTCGCCGCCATCGTCATTGAAACTGGGCAGCTGCGGCTGGTTGAAGTGGCTGCGGTCCAGCACCAGGTCGCCGCTGATCTGCTGCACGCCATTGGCGCGCAGGTCGCGCATCATCAGCCAGAGCTTCTCCATGTTCAGCTTGGGGTCGCCGCCACCCTTGAGGTAGAGGTTGCCATGCAGTACGCCGTTCTTCAGCGGGCCGTCACCGTAGAACTCGGTACGCCACTGGTGGGTGGGGCCGAGCAGCTCGAGGGCAGCGTAGGTGGTGACCAGCTTCATGGTCGAGGCGGGGTTCACCGAGACATCGGCGTTGTAGACGATGCCATTGCCGGCGCCGTCCAGCGGCAGGGCCACCACCGACAGGCTGTTGGGGGAAATCTTGTTGGCCTTGAGCGACTGCTGGACCTTGGCCGGCAGCACGCTGCTGACCTGGGCGGCGGAGAGGGGCAGGGCGGTGGGCAGTAGAAGCGAAGCGAAGACGAAGTGGCGAAGCGTTCTGATCATTGGCACGGGCCCAGGTCGAAAGGGGCGAGAAGAGAGGTGCGGATTTGCCGCGCATTATGCCCGAACCGGGCGCGATGGCAGCGTCCGGGCGGGCTTTTTTCTGATCGGGCGGGCAGCCGGCGCGGCAACCTGCTAGAGTGCCGCCCGTTATTTCATCGAGTATCTAGGAGTTTTTATGGCCACCAACCGTTCCCGCCGCCTGCGCAAGAAACTGTGCGTCGACGAATTCCAGGAACTGGGCTGCGAGCTGACCCTGAGCTTCCGCGAGGGGCTGACCGAGGCCGAGGCCGACCAGTTTGTCGAGCAGTTCCTGCGCGATGCCATCGATGGCAACGGCCTGGGTTATGTCGGCGGCGAAGACTACGGTTTCGTCTGCCTGGCCAAGCGTGGCTCGGTCAGCGAAGAGCAGCGTACCCAGCTGGAAGCCTGGCTGAAAGGGCGCAAGGAACTGACCGAGTTCAACCTGAGCCCGCTGATGGATGTCTGGTATCCGGAGAATCCGATCAACCAGGCCTGAATCGGCAACAAAAAAGCCGTTACCCACGGGTAACGGCTTTTTTATGCGCGCGATTCAGCCAATCAGGCTGAGGAACTCGCTGCGGGTGGCGGCGTTGTCGCGGAATTCGCCGAGCATCACCGAGGTGACCATGGACGAGTTCTGCTTCTCCACGCCCCGCATCATCATGCACATGTGCTGGGCCTCGATCACCACGGCCACACCCAGGGCGCCGGTGACCTGCTGGATCGCTTCGGCGATCTGCCGGCTGAGGTTCTCCTGGATCTGCAGGCGGCGGGCGTACATGTCGACGATACGCGCCACCTTGGACAGGCCCAGCACCTTGCCGTTGGGGATGTAGGCCACGTGGGCCTTGCCGATGAAGGGCAGCAGGTGGTGCTCGCACAGCGAGTACAGCTCGATGTTCTTCACCAGCACCATCTCGCTGTTGTCGGAGCTGAACAGGGCGCCGTTGGTGACTTCCTCCAGCGTCTGCTGGTAGCCACGGCACAGGTACTGCATGGCTTTGGCGGCGCGCTTCGGAGTATCCAGCAGGCCTTCGCGGGTCACGTCCTCGCCGAGCTGGCCGAGGATCGCGGTGTATTGCTGTTCCAGGGACATGGGTCTTCCTGTGGGGGTGGTCATGCACAGGGGCGCAGGGTAGGGCGCGGTCGTGCCCCTGGCAAGGGCGGAGTGCGCCAGCGCGGCCTACTTTTCCGGCCGCGGCGGCAGTTGCGTGGCCCAGTCCTCGGCCCATTGCGCCAGCGGCAGGCAGCGTTGCACCAGCTCCTGGCCAAGGGGCGAGAGCTGGTAGCCGTGCTCGCCGTTTTCCAGCAGGCGGGCCTCGCGCAATTCACCCAGGCGGGTGTTGAGTACCGAGGGCGAGACTCCCGCGCAGCGCGCCTGCAGGTCGCGGAAGCTGGCTGGCGCCTGCTGCAGTTCCCACAGCACGCGCAGACTCCAGCGCCGCCCGAGCAGGTCGAGCAGGGCCATGATCGGCCGACCGCTGGCCGAGCCGCGCACCGGGTCGCCGGGGTGGGGAAAGCTCATCACGTCTCCTTGCTTCTTTTTTAGTAGCGGAGTAGTTTCGGCATGCTACTTATTTCGTAGCATGACAGGAGCCCAGCCCGTGAACCAGCCCCGCGTGCAACCGCTGAAACCGCCTTACGACGCCGATATCCAGGCCGCCTTCGACCGCGTCATGCCGCCCGGCATGCCGCCGCTCAAGCTGTTCCGCAGCATGGCGCACAACCCACGCGTGCTGCAGCGCATGCTTGCCGGCGGCCTGCTGGACCGTGGCAGCATCCAACTGCGCGAGCGCGAGCTGCTGATCCTGCGCGCCACCGTGCTGTGTGGCGCGGAATACGAGTGGGGTGTGCATGTGGCGGGGTTCGCCGGCAAGGCCGGCTTCACGGCCGCGCAGATCGCCGATACCTGCCGCAAGTCCATCGACCCGGCGCTGTGGAGCCCGGCGGAACAGGCGCTCTTGGCCCTGGCGGACAGCCTGCATGCCAGCGCCTCCCTCGATGACACGCTGTGGCAGCGCCTGGCCGAGCATTTCAGCGAGCAGCAGCTGATCGAGTGCCTGCTGCTGGTCGGCTTCTACCATGCGGTGTCCTTCGTGGTGAACGGCCTGCGGGTGGAGCGCGAGGAGTACGCGCCGCGCTTTCCCGCCTGATCAGTAGTCGTCGCGACCATCCAGCATGGTGCGCTTGAGCAGCACGTACACCGCACCGGTACCGCCGTGCCTGGGCAGGCAGGAGGTGAAGCCCAGCACCTGCGGGTGCTGGCGCAGCCAGGTGTTGACGTGGCTCTTGATCATCGGTCGCTTGCCGTCCATGCGCGCCGCCTTGCCGTGGGTCACGCGCACGCAGCGCACTTCCATGCGCGCGGCCTCGGCGAAAAAGTCCCAGAGTGTCTCGCGGGCCTTCTCCACGCTCATGCCGTGCAGGTCCAGGCTGCCCTCGAAGGCCACTTGGCCGGCCTTGAGCTTGCGCATCTGGCCATCCTGCACGCCATCGCGGGCCCAGTAGAGTTCATCCTCGGCACCGACGTCGATGACGAACTGGTCGGACAGGCCATCGACCTTGACTGCCTCGCTCTTCACCGTCGCCGCCTGGCGCAGGGTGCTGATGCGCTGGCGGTCGGCGCGAGGCTTGCCGGTGTCGGCACGATCGTGGCTGATCGGCTTGACCCCGCGCACGGCGGACTGGAACAGGGAAAAATCGTCGTCTTGCATGAAAGCCTCCACGGAAGAGGCGAGTTTACCGGCTTCAGTCACGTTTTTTCAGCAGCCGGGGCGACAGGCTCAGCTCGTTACCGTATTGGCGACGCATGCGTCGCCGGCAACGCCGCCAGACGTTGATGCCGCCCCACAGCAGGAACAGGCCGCACAGCAGCAGGACGATGGCCGCGCCGAGGCTGTCGTTGAGCGGGCCTAGGGCGGGTGGGCGGCCAAGCAGGGTGGCCGCGCCGGCCATGCCGAGCAGCACGCCGAAGGCGGCGAACAGCGCGGCAAGGGCGCCGAGAAAGCGCCAGCGCCAACAGCCTGGACCGCGTGGGCGCAGGCGCCGGGCATCGAAACCATGGTCGGACAACTTCATGCCGATTTCCTCTTCGGTTATCGGCGCTATGACCGGTCGTTGCGGCGAGGGTTCCGGTCGGCGGCCGTGTTCGTCCTAGATCAGGGCCTGGGCCTGCGGCACCACCATGGCGTAGTTGTCGGCCAGGGCGGCCAGGGTCATGCGGTGCAGGTCGCGGGCGGGAATCAGCTCGTTCTGGTACGGCAGGTCGCGGGTGGCGCAGGCGGCGTCCACCAGGGTGCAGCGGTAGCCGTAGTCCTTGGCGGCGCGCACCGTGGTGCTGACGCTGGAGTGGGTCATGAAGCCGCAGATGATCAGATCCAGATGGCCGAGCTGCTGCAGGCGCTCATGCAGATCGGTGCCGGCGAAGGCGTTGGGCAGGCGCTTTTCCACCAGGGCCTCGCCCGGCTGCGGCTCCAGCCCCTCGATGAAGCGCCCGCGTGGCCCCTGGGGGTCGAGCAGGCCACCGGGGATGCCGAGGTGACGCACGTGCAACACCGGTGCACCTAGCGAACGCGCGGCCTTGAGCAGGGTGGCGATCTCGCCGATGGCCGCCTCGATATCCGGCAGCTGCAGGGTACCGCTGCGGTACTCCTCCTGGGCGTCGATCACCACCAGCGTGGCCTTGCCAAGGGTGGCCGGGGCATAACCGCGTCCGAGCAGCTGGAACAGGGTTTTCGGGTCGGACATGGTCGGGCTCCTATGACGGCGATGCGTCTATTCTCTGCTTCCTGATCCGATCTGTGAACCTCCGTCGCCGATTGCCAACCAGCTGATGGGACTGCATGGGGGCTTGGCCTGCTAGAATCGCGCATCGTTTTCTCGAGGTCAGAACCGTGTATCCATCCCGCCTGCGCAGCGTGCGCGATCACATCCGCTGGGCCGTCAGCCGTTTCCACGAAGCCGGCCTGTTCTTCGGCCACGGCACCGACAATGCCTGGGACGACGCCCGCCAACTGGTACTGGGCGCCCTGCACCTGCCGTTCGAGATCGCCGATGCCTACCTGGACTGCCGCCTGGAAGAGGACGAGCAGCAGCACCTGCTGGAGCTGATCCGTCGCCGTGTCGAGGAGCGCGTGCCCACCGCCTACCTGCTCGGCGAGGCCTGGTTCTGCGGCTTGCCCTTCATCGTCGACGAGCGCGTGCTGGTGCCGCGCTCACCCATCGCCGAGCTGATCGGCAGTCAGTTCGAGCCCTGGCTGCCGGCGACGCCGGCACGCATCCTCGACCTGTGCACCGGCTCCGGCTGCATCGGCATCGCCTGTGCCTACGCCTTCCCCGACGCGGAGGTGGTGCTCGGCGACCTGTCCTTCGATGCGCTCGAAGTGGCCAACCAGAACATCGAGCGCCACGGCCTGGAAGAGCGGGTCTACACCGTGCAGGGCGACGGTTTCGCCGGCCTGCCGGGGCAGCGTTTCGACCTGATCGTCTCCAACCCGCCCTACGTGGACGCCGAGGACTTCGCCGACATGCCGGCCGAGTACCACCACGAGCCGGAGCTGGGCCTGGCCTGCGGCGACGACGGCCTGGACCTGGTGCGGCGCATGCTGGCCGAGGCCGCCGACCACCTGACCGAGAAAGGTCTGCTGATCGTCGAGGTGGGCAACAGCCAGGTGCACGTCGAGGCGCTCTATCCGGAAGTGGACTTCACCTGGCTGGAGTTCGAGCAGGGCGGCCACGGCGTGTTCCTGCTGGCGGCGGCGCAGTGCCGCGAGTACCAGAAGCTGTTCCGTTCGCGGGTCAAAGGCTGAGTGCGGTTCGCCCCCGTAGCCCGGATGCATCCGGGCCACATGGGCGAGAGGCTGCCCCCTTCCGGGAGGCTTATTGCTCAGGGCGGGTCAGCGCGTAGCGATCCAGATCAGCAGCCCAGCCTGGAACAGTGCCAGGGCCACCAGGCAGGCGATGGTGAAGCGCAGCCCGCTATCCTCGCGCTTCAACGCCTCGATGCGGCGTTCCAGCTTGGTCATCTTCACCTGCTGTTCGTGCAGCGTCTGATCGGCCTGTTGCAGCATCGCGCCACAGTCGAGCAGATCGATGGGCTGCACCCGTTCCTGGTTCCACTGCGGATTCAGCACGCTGACCCGCGCCGCGCTGTAGCTGGCCTTGAGCTGCGCCAGGTCCTGGTAGTTGACCTCGAAA
The DNA here is from genome assembly GCF_003205495.1 of Aquipseudomonas alcaligenes. Classification (GTDB taxonomy): domain Bacteria; phylum Pseudomonadota; class Gammaproteobacteria; order Pseudomonadales; family Pseudomonadaceae; genus Aquipseudomonas; species Aquipseudomonas alcaligenes_B. Next base: position 31,005 of record NZ_QJRX01000007.1, read on the forward strand.
CCCTGGATGCGCAGGAAGTGGTCGCGGCGTAGGCGGGCGTCCTCGCTGAGCACGTCCTTCACCGCCAGCGCCCCGCCCTCGACCGTGTAACTGCCCCAGCGCTGGCGCGCCCAGGCGATGCCCTGGGCCAGCAGGAAACGGCCCAGCCCACGGTTGAGAGGCTCGATCTGCAAACCTTTGTCGGCACCGAAACGTACCTCGCGGCTGCGATGGTCGGCCCACACTTCGAGCAGGTTCTGTTCACGGCGCAGGCGTTGGCCCGGGACATCCACCGTCAGCCGCAGCAGGCTCTGCTCGTTGCTGTGCCGCTCGACCCGGCCGAGCTTGACGAAACGCAACGGGCGCAGGCCGGTGTGGCGGTCGGCGGGCAGGGGCGCCAGGCGCAGCAGCTGGAAGTGCTCCGCCTCCAGGCTTTCCCAGGGATGCGGCGGCGGAGCCTGCTCGGTCTGTTCTTCGGGGTGTTGGGCGTCGGTATCGCTCATCGCGGCGTCCTTGGGCATGCGTACAGGCATTATCGGCAAGTTTCGCCGCCACTGCAGGCTGGCCAACTGCCATTTGCCGCTATCGTGCCCGTTTCGCAGGTGAACTGACCGGGCGCCGGCGGTATACTCGCCGACCTTTGTTCGAGGCAGATTTCGCGGAGCGCCCTGCATGTCCGGCAACACCTACGGCAAGCTGTTCACCGTCACCACCGCTGGCGAAAGCCACGGCCCGGCCCTGGTCGCCATCGTCGACGGTTGCCCGCCGGGCATCGAGCTGTCCCTGGAAGACATGCAGCGCGACCTCGACCGCCGCAAGCCTGGCACCAGCCGCCACACCACCCAGCGCCAGGAAGACGACGTCGTCGAAATCCTCTCCGGGGTGTTCGAGGGCAAGACCACCGGTTGTCCGATCGGCCTGCTGATCCGCAATACCGACCAGAAGTCCAAGGACTACTCGGCGATCAAGGACCTGTTCCGCCCGGCCCACGCCGACTACACCTACCACCACAAGTACGGCATCCGCGACTACCGCGGCGGTGGCCGCAGCTCGGCACGCGAAACCGCCATGCGCGTGGCCGCCGGCGCCATCGCCAAGAAGGTACTGGCTGGCCTGGGCATCCAGGTGCGCGGCTACATGAGCCAGCTCGGCCCGATCGAGATCCCGTTCAAGACCTGGGACAGCGTCGAGCAGAACGCCTTCTTCAGTCCCGACCCGGACAAGGTGCCTGCACTTGAGGCCTACATGGACCAGCTGCGCCGCGACCAGGATTCGGTGGGCGCCAAGATCACCGTGGTCGCCGAGGGCGTGATGCCGGGCCTGGGCGAGCCGATCTTCGACCGCCTGGACGCGGATCTGGCCCACGCGCTGATGAGCATCAACGCGGTCAAGGGCGTGGAAATCGGCGCCGGCTTCGCCTGCGTGGCCCAGCGCGGCACCGAGCACCGCGACGAGCTGACCCCCGAGGGCTTCCTCAGCAACAACGCCGGCGGCATCCTCGGCGGCATCTCCAGCGGCCAGCCGATCGTCGCCCACCTGGCGCTCAAGCCGACCTCCAGCATCACCACCCCCGGTCGCTCGATCGACGTCGACGGCAACCCGGTGGACGTGATCACCAAGGGCCGCCACGATCCCTGCGTCGGCATCCGCGCCACGCCCATCGCCGAGGCGATGATGGCCATCGTGCTGCTCGACCACCTGCTGCGCCACCGTGCGCAGAACGCCGACGTGCGGGTCAACACCCCGGTGCTCGGCCAGCTGTGACCGCCCAGCCGCTGCCGTACTGGCGGCTGTCCGCGTTCTACTTCTTCTACTTCGCCATGCTGGGCGCCACGGCGCCCTTCCTGCCGCTTTACTTCCAGCACCTGGGCTTTGCCCCGGCGCGCATCGGCGAGCTGGTGGCCATTCCCATGCTGATGCGCTGCCTGGCACCCAACCTGTGGGGCTGGCTGGGCGACCGCAGCGGCCAGCGCCTGCGCATCGTGCGTTTCGGCGCGCTGTGCACGCTGCTCAGCTTCGCCCTGATCTTCGTCGCCCAGAGCTACGCCTGGCTGGCCCTGGTGATGGCGCTGCACGCCTTCTTCTGGCACGCCGTGCTGCCGCAGTTCGAGGTGATCACCCTGGCCCATCTGCGCGAGCAGACGGCGCGCTACTCGCAGGTCCGCCTGTGGGGTTCGATCGGCTTCATCGTCGCGGTGATCGGCCTCGGCGAGCTGTTCGAGCGCTTCAGCCCCGGGCTGTTCCCGGCGATGGTGGTGCTGATCCTCGCCGGCATCCTGCTCGGCAGCCTGTGGGTGCCCAACGCGGTGCCGCAGGCGCGGGCCGGGCAGGGCGGCGAGGGCGGTTTCCTTGCTCAGCTGCTGCGCCCGGGCGTGCCGGCGTTCTTCCTCTGCGTTGCGTTGATGCAGCTGTCGCACGGCCCGTACTACACCTTCCTGACCCTGCACCTGGAGCGGCTCGGCTACGAGCGTGGCTTCATCGGCCAGATGTGGGCGCTGGGCGTCGTGGCGGAGATCGTGCTTTTCCTGTTCATGGCGCGCATCCTCACGCGCTTCTCGGTGCGCTGGGTGCTGGCGGCCAGTTTCCTGCTGGCGGCGCTGCGCTGGCTGCTGCTGGGCAACCTGGCCGACCACCTGGGTGTGCTGCTGTTCGCCCAGCTGCTGCATGCCGCCACTTTCGGCAGCTTCCATGCGGCGGCCATCCATTTCGTCCAGCGCAGCTTCGGGCCCAACCAGCAGGGCCAGGGCCAGGCGCTGTACGCGGCACTGGCCGGCACCGGTGGCGCCCTCGGCGCGCTGTACGCCGGCTACAGCTGGGAGAGTCTGGGCGCGGCCTGGACCTTCGCCATTGCCAGCTTGGTCGCCCTGGCGGCGGCCATTATCATTGCACTGCGTTTGCACGAGGAGCGGGCATGAACCGTGAACAACTGACCCGGCAGATCATCGAGGCCGGGCAATTCCTGTATGGCCGTGGCTGGTCGCCGGCCACCAGCAGCAACTATTCCGCGCGCCTGAGCGCCGACCAGGCGCTGCTGACCGTCTCCGGCAAGCACAAGGGCCAGCTGGGCGAGGACGACGTGCTGGCCACCGACCTCGACGGCAACAGCCTGGAAGCGGGCAAGAAACCCTCGGCAGAGACCCTGCTGCACACCCAGCTGTACCGCTGGCAGCCGGCGATCGGCGCCGTGCTGCACACCCACTCGGTGAACGCCACCGTGCTGTCGCGCCTGACCCTGGCCGACTCGCTGGTGTTCGCCGACTACGAGCTGCAGAAGGCCTTCGCCGGCGTTTCCACCCACGACTGCCAGGTGCTGGTGCCGATCTTCGACAACGACCAGGACATCGTCCGCCTGGCGGCCAAGGTGCAGCCCTGGCTGGACGCGCACCCCGATTGCGTCGGCTACCTAATCCGCGGCCACGGCCTGTACACCTGGGGCGCGACCATGGCTGACTGCCTGCGCCAGGTCGAGGCCTTCGAATTCCTGTTCGAGTGCGAACTGAAAGTACGCGCCCTGCAGCGCTAAAGGAGATGCCATGAGCAGCCTGACCGTCTACCACCAGTCCAACCCGGACGTGCCGAACAAGGTGCTGACCCACCTCGAGGACATCGCCGCCACCCTGGCCGAGGTCGGTGTGCGCTTCGAGCGCTGGCAGGCCAGTGTGCCGATCCAGCCGGGCGCTGCACAGGACGAGGTGATCGCCGCCTACCGCCCGCAGATCGACAAGCTGATGGCCGAGCAGGGCTATGTCACCGTCGACGTGGTCAGCCTGAACAAGGACCACCCGCAGAAGGACGAGCTGCGCGCCAAGTTCCTCGACGAGCACCGCCATGGCGAGGACGAAGTGCGTTTCTTCGTCGCCGGCCGTGGCCTGTTCAGCCTGCACATCGACGACTATGTGTACGCCGTGCTGTGCGAGAAGAACGACCTGATCTCGGTGCCGGCCGGCACCCGCCACTGGTTCGACATGGGCGAGTTCCCGCACTTCGTCGCCATCCGCCTGTTCAACAACCCGGAAGGCTGGGTGGCCAACTTCACCGGCGACGATATCGCCAGTCGTTTTCCGCGTCTGGAAGACTGAAGCTCCTCACCCCTCTCCCATGAATGGGAGAGGGGGCGCCGCCCACATCCCTGGAGTCTCCATGCCGATCAAAGCCATCCTCACCGATATCGAAGGCACCACCAGCGCGGTGAGCTTCGTCTTCGACGTGCTGTTCCCCTATGCCGCCCGGCACCTGCCGCAGTTCATCCTCGATCACGCCGAGGAGCCTGCCGTGGCCGCGCAACTGGACGCCGTGCGGGCCGAGAGCGGCGAGGGCGGGGCAGACCTGATCCGGGTCATCGAGATCCTCCTGCAATGGCTCGCCGAGGATCGCAAGGCCACGCCGCTCAAGGCGCTGCAGGGCATGGTCTGGCAGCAGGGCTACGCCAGCGGCCAGCTCAAGGGCCATGTCTACCCGGATGCGGTGGAAGCGCTCAAGCGCTGGCATCAGGCTGGCTATGCGCTGTACGTCTATTCCTCCGGCTCGGTACAGGCGCAGAAGCTGATTTTCGGCTGCTCCGAGGCCGGCGACCTGAGCGGGCTGTTCAGCGGCTATTTCGATACCACCAGCGGCCCCAAGCGCGAGGTCGAGTCGTACCGCACCATCGCCGCGGCCATCGGCCTGCCGGGCGAGGATATCCTGTTCCTCTCCGACATCGTCCAGGAGCTGGACGCCGCCCAGCAGGCCGGCCTGCAGACCATCGGCCTGGCCCGCGAGGGCGGTCGCCTGGCCGGGCATGACACGGTGGCCAGCTTCGCGGTGATCGATCTGGATCGCCTGTAGCCTCGGGGGCTATGCCATGCGCGCAGCCCGTCATCTGCTTTGGGTCGATTGTGCCGCAGCGGCCACGGCGGGTGTGCTCATGCTGTTGCTCGGCCCATGGCTGAGCGAGGTCTATCGCCTGCCACGCGGGTTGCTGCTGTTCATCGGCGTGACAAACCTGCTCTACGCCAGTTATTCCTTCACCCTGGCGCTACGCGGCAAGCGCCCGCGTCTGCTGCTGTACGGGCTGGTTGCCGGCAATGCCCTGTGGGCGGGCGCCTGCGTGGTCATGGCGGTGCAGTTCGCCGGGGCTGCGTCGCTGTTCGCGCAGATCCACCTGGTCGGCGAAGCGCTGTTTGTCGGTGGGCTGGCGGCCTGCGAGTGGCGCTGGCGCGAACAGATCCTGCACTGCCGGGGCTAAACAACAAGGCCGCCCTGAGGCGGCCTTGGCGTTTCAGTGCGCCTGCGGCGCGGCGTTGCGCTGGTGGCGGTAGACGCTGACGGCCTCGTAGACCGCCTTGCGCAGGCGATTGATGCCACCGATGGGGCGGTGTTCCGGCAGCGCATGCCAGGGGTTGAAGGACAGGTTGTCGCAGGCCAGGTTCTGCTCGCGGGTGTCGAAGTCCTGCGGCTCCACGCGCACGGTCGCCACTGTCTCGAACGGCGAGATGTCCTCGCTCCACTCCACGCTGGTGTCCTCGATGGGCATGTAGTGCGCGGCATTCTGCCGTTGCACCTGCAGGGCGAAGCAGGCCGGTACCCGGTCCAGCGACAGCTGCTGGTACAGGGCGTTGCGCAGGAAGTTGGGCAGCTTGGTGTTCTGCTCCGGCAACTGGTAGGGCGGACAGCTCTGCGGATCGGGGATCACCCGGTACTTGATGTTGTGCGGGCCGAGCTTGAAGGGGGCGATCGAGTTGTAGGTGGCGCTGACCGGGCTGTCCGGCGCCGGTGCCAGGGTCTTCATGGCAATGATCAGGTGGCGGATTTCCCAGCTGCGCGGGTCCCAGCTGGGGAAGAAGGCCAGCACCTTGTGGCCGTCGGCCTGGGCGGCGAAGTTCTGCTTGTACTCGGCCACGTCACGGACGAAGAACACCGAGTTGTTGAACATCACGAAGTCCTGGTTACCGGCCGTGGCCTTGCTGCTCAGCAGCTTCTCGCCGGGTACGTCGAGCAGCTTGATGGCCATGCCGCGGGCGTCGCGGGCACTGTCGAACTGCGGGTAGGCGTTGCCGTTGGACAGGCGCATCCAGGCCTGCCAGGTCTTGCCCGGCTCGGCCAACACGCCATGGCGCAGCTCCGGCGCCAGGTCCGGCAGTACGGTCAGCTGCGCCTTCACACAGCCGTGGGCCTTGGCGTGGGCGTCGCGTAGCACGCGGGTGTTGTCGCGGTGTTGTTCGACGATGCGGATGGCGTCCTCGATGATGCCCTGGGTCAGGGCCGCCTCGTCCTTGGGGATTTCTTCCTCGGTGGATACCGGGCCGGAGAATTTCCAGGCGTAGTAGGCCTCGCCGATGCCCCAGCCGGCCAGGCCGACCAGCAGCAGGATCGACAGCAGTTTACCCAGCACGCGACCGAGCCAGAGCCAGAAACCTTTGAGCATGGCGGGCCTTCCTTAGTTGTTGTTCTGGCAGTTGGGGCCCGGCGTCCAGGCGCGGCTCTCGGCGGGCTGCAGCTGGTTTTCCAGCTTCTCGTCGCCCATCACCTTGAGGTACTCGATCAGCGCATAGCGCTCTTCGGGTTCCAGGAAGCGTCCGATCACCCCCTCGTTGCGGCAGCCGTCGCGGAATTCGTGGCCGCGGTTGCTGTTGCCGGTGATGCGGGTATCGAACAGGAAGCCGCCCTCGAACTGGCCGGTGAGGAAGCCGGCGCGCTTGGGGTCGTACTCGAAGTTGCCGACCCAGAAGCGGGTATCGCGTTCGACCACCGGCGACAGCAGCTGGAACAGGTTGGGCACCGAGCCGTTGTGCAGGAACGGTGGGGTGGCCCAGATGCCGTGCAGCGGGCGTGCCTTGTAGCCGCGCTTCTCCTGTACGCCGATGGCCAGGCCGTAGCCGTCCATGCGCCAGCGCTCGCGCGGCTGGATGCCAGCATCGCGGTAGGCGCGGTCTTCCACATAGGCGGTGACATAGGCCAGGCCCTTGGCGCTGGAGATGCTGGCGAAATCGACTTCCTCGAGGCTGGAGCCGAACAGCCTGACATCCAGCTTGGCCAGCTCGTCCTTCTGCCAGCCCAGCTTGCGGATATCGAAGCGGTGGTCGGCGATATTGTCGGCGGTGGTCGGGTCGGTACCGATGATGCGGGTCGGCACGATGCGCAGGTGCCATTCCGGGTCGCGCGCCGGGGCCAGGCGCTTGTCGCGCGGCACCGGGTCGGGGGCGTGGCAGTAGGCGCAGTTCTCGGCGAACAGGGCACGGCCCTGGCTGGCCAGCTTGAGATCGACCTTGCCCAGCACCTGTTCCGGCCAGGTCGGCGGCTTGAGCTGCTTGAGCGTCTCTTCCAGGGTGTAGAGGTCGCGCAGGCGCACGCTGGAAGGATAGCGCTCGTCGTGCGTCATCGGCTCGCCGTTCTCGTCGAACAGGTGCAGGGTGGCGCCAACCCCCAGCGCCTCGCCGATGTTGCGCGCCATCGGCTGCATGGCCGAGCCGTTCCACTGCACCCAGTCGAATTTCCAGATGTCCCACACCTGCGGGTAGCTGACCGGGGCGTTGGCCACCCGGTAGTTGCTCGGGTCTATGGCATCGCCGAACACGCTGTTGGCGATGCGGCCGAAGGCGTCGGTGCGGCCGAAGCCTTCCTCGGTGGGGTAGAGGCCGCGGTGCCAGTCGTTCATCGCGGTATCCAGCAGGCGGTCGAGCACGGCCTTGAAGTCCTGGCGCAGCTGCTGCTTGCCGCTGTCGTAGTTGTCGCCCAGCACTTCACGGGCGAAGCGGTTGAACTTCACCGGGTTGTAGTAGGTGAACAGCATGCTCATGCCCAGCGCCTGGCCGAAGCCGCCGCCCTTGAGCGTGGGCACCGTGGAAGCCAGCGAGTGCAGGGCGGCGCCACCATCGATGCGGATGGCCTGGCCCTGGTAGCGCAGCTCGCCGGTGTGGCAGGCGGCGCAGCTGATGTCGAGGTACTGGGTGCCGGTCTCGTCGTCTTGGTGGCGGGCGAAGCCCACCGGCAGGTTGCCGGGGTTCAACTCGCTGGCCATTTGCTGTGGGTCGGTGAGAAAACCGAAGCGTGCCAAGTGGTCGGTGCGGGCGAACTTGTCGCGCGAGAAAGGCATCTCCAAGGCGGTGAACCAGACGTAGTGGAGGCCTTTCACCGTGGTGCCCTGGGGGGTGTAGTAGTAGGTCTGGCGGGCCTGCTCGCTCCACTGGTCGAGGTAGTGCACCTGCTGCGGCCTGTCGAATACCGGCAGGTTGGGATTGGCGATGTAGTAGAGGACGACCGCGAGGGCGCCGAGGATAAGCAACAGGATCAGAGCGAAAGCGCGGCGCAGGATTCGCATGACATCAACATCCGTGTGGCGATTTTGTTATGGGGTACGTTTATGCCAATCCGCGCGGACGATGGCAAGCGGCCATATCACTTCGAACTGAGCCCAACTGGATGAGATTGAATGACTATGTTCTTATAAATATTCATTCCTAGTCAGCCTGGCAAACTTGCTAGCTTTAGCTTGTTTGCGCCAAATAATTGTTTTTATTGGATTTTCAAAAAATTGGCGCCAAGGAAGGGTTATGTTGCAGGCCCTGGCTGCGACGCCACGGCGTTTGTTGGTAGTCGATCCCTGTGATGAATGCGAAAAGCTGCTGCCACGCCTGCAGGCCAGCGGCTGGATGGTGCACAGCTGCGGATTGGCCGATGCCGCCGAGGCCAGCTGCGATGTGGGGCTGATCCGCCTGCGACCGCCGCACCTGGAACGCCCGGAGAGCCTCAAGGAACTGATCAGCCAGAGCGGTACGGAGTGGATTGCCGTGCTCAGCCAGGATGCGCTGCGGCAACCCGAGGTCGGCAATTTCATCGGCGAGTGGTTCTTCGACTTCCACACCCTGCCGTTCGACCTGGAGCGGGTCAGCATCGCCCTGGGCCGTGCTTTTGGCATGGCACGCCTACGTGGCAAGGTCAGCAAGGGCAGCGATGAACATGATCATGAACTGCTCGGCAACAGCCGCAGCATGCGCGAGCTGCGCCGCCTGCTCGGCAAGCTGGCGCCGACCGAGGCTCCTGTACTGATTCGCGGCGAGAGCGGCACCGGCAAGGAGCTGGTCGCGCATACCCTGCATCGGTTGTCGCGGCGGGCAAGCGCGCCTTTCGTCGCGGTCAACTGCGGGGCCATTCCCGAACACCTGATCCAGTCGGAGATGTTCGGTCACGAGAAGGGGGCGTTCACCGGGGCCCACCAACGCAAGATCGGGCGCATCGAGTCGGCCGATGGCGGCACCCTGTTCCTTGACGAAATCGGCGATCTTCCCCTGGAATTGCAGGCCAACCTGTTGCGCTTCCTGCAGGAGATGCAGATCGAGCGGGTCGGCAGCAGCAAGCCGATCTCGGTCAATGTACGCGTGCTGACCGCCACCCATATCGATCTGGAGGCGGCGATCCGCCAGGGACGCTTTCGCGAAGACCTGTACTACCGGCTCAACGTCCTCCAGGTGCAGACCACGCCATTGCGCGAGCGAAGCGTGGACATCCGTTGCCTGGCCGAATATTTCGCCCGGCGCTATGCGGTAGAAATAGGCCGGCGCCCGCGTAACCTCAGCGAGGAGGCGCTGCAGGCGCTGCTCGAACATCCCTGGCCGGGCAATGTGCGTGAGCTGGCCAATCGCATGCGGCGCGGCATGGTGCTGGCCGAGGGGCGGCAGATCGAGGCCTGTGACCTTGGGCTGGAGAGCCCGGCTGCGGGGGGCAGCCTGCTGGGCACCCTGGACGAGTACATCTGCCGCGCCGAGCAGCAGGCGCTGAACGACGTACTGACGCGGCACGCCGACAACATGAGCCAGGCCGCACGGGCCCTGGGTATCTCCCGACCGACTTTCTACCGGCTGCTGCACAAGCACCAGATGCGTTGACGGTACGGATCTCAGAAGTAGTAGGGGAATTTCAGGCTGAAACTGAAGTCGGGGGCGTCCGGTGTCAGGCCGATGGCCAGGTTGGGCACTATGGTCAGTTCGTCGCTGGCAGCGAAGGTCATGCCGAGGTTGAAATAGGCCGCGTTGGCGTCGCTGCCGATGATCGACTGCCAGGACTCGCCGTCCGCGCGGATCTTGCTCTTCTGGCTGACCAGGTGGGTGAAGGAGGTCGACAGGCTCATGCGCTCGTTGAGGGCGAAGGCCATGCCCAGGCCGTACTGGAAATAGTTGCCCAGCTTGACGTCGCCGGGTTGTTTCACGCCTTCCTGGGAGCTGATGTCGGAAAAACTCTCCTTGAAGTTGTAGGTGTAGGAAAAGTTGGCGAACAGCACGGCCGGGTCCACCGTCTTTACCAGGGAAATGCCGGGCGTCAGCGACCATACACCGTTGCCGCTGGGCAGCTCCTCCGGCGTTGCCAGGTTGTCGTTGGCCGGATCCTCGCGCAGCTTGATGCCGTAGGGCTCCTTGCCGGTGGGTGCGCGGACGCGCAGGCTGGTGACCACGTCCGGAACGCCGGGTGCCTCGTCGACCAGCTTGTAGGAGATGCCGAAGCCGATATCGCCGAGCATCGCATCCGAGCTGACGCTGGTTTCCGAGACTGTGGTGGAGGAGCCGCCGGCGCCGGCGGACTCGTAGCTGGATTCGCGATAGATCATGGGTACGTTGACTTCGAACTGCCAGCGGTCGCGCCAGTTGTAACGGGCGGCCAGGTCGAAGGTGAACAGGTCGGAGTTGATCTGGTCGATGCCGATGTCGCCGAGGAAGATGGCGTCCAGGGCCAGGAAGCCGTTGAGGAACAGCTGACGGGTGTCGTAGTGGGTGTAAGTGATGCTCGGCTCCAGGCTGAAGGCGCCCTCACCGAAGAAGCCACTGGCCTCGTCGTAGACCGCCGCCACGCTCTGCGCCGGGCGGCTGCTTTCACGCTGCTGGCTGCCATAAGACGGAGTCGACGCGGAGCTGCGCTGCCCGCTGCCCGGGGTAGTCGCAGCAACCGACTGGCGCGGCTGACTGCTGGCCTCCAGCTGGCGTAGGCGCCGCTCGAGAATCATCAGGGCGTTCTGCTGGGCCTCATAACGCTGCTTGAGGTCGTCCAGCTCGGCACGCAATGCCGCCTCGTCGGCCAGCAACGGGGCACTCAGGACAAGGCTGCCGAGGCAGACGATCAGGCGGGGCAATGGACTGTGCATGACGACTTCCCTGTGCTGAAAGGACAAAGCCTAGATCAGAAACCGTTGCCACGCAGGCCGCGCAGCTGAGCCATTACACCCTGCAGGGCCATGCTGTCGGTAGCGCCGCGCTCCCTGAGGACAACCTGCAGGGCGGCCAGATTGTTCACGACCTGCTGCTGGCCGCTGATCGCGGTGTTCTGCCTGATGCCGCCGCTGCCGATGCTGTGCTGGGTGCGCCCCAGGCTCCCGGCATCGATGCTGATCTGCAGGCCACCGTTCTTGGCGATCACTTCGGCGCGCCCAAGGGCGCCCTCGACGCTCTGGTTCAGCGCGCCGCTGCCCGTGCCGGGCTCCCCGGCCTGGCCGCCACGCAGGATGTTGATCTGCACATCGTTCAGGCCCCGGTTGCCATCGCCAGCGATACGCACGCTCTGCACCACACCCTGGGCGCTGTTGAGTCCGTTGCCACCACTGACCTGCCCCAGGCCTGCGGGAGCCTGCCCCTGGCCGGACTCCTGCAGGTCGACGTTGAGCACCGGTAACGCGGAGTTGTGCCGGAATTGCAGGCCGACCTTGGCGGCCAACTGGCCCTGCGGACCATTCCACTGTGACTGCATCACCACGCCGAAGCTGACGATGCCATTGGGCAGGGCGTAACGGCCGCGCATCTCGGCCAGTTCATGTTCCGGCACTTCCACCGCGTGGAACAGGTTTTCCGCGACCGCCGGCAGGCTGACCACGAGGGCCAGCGGCAGGAGCAGTGTCATTGGGGTTCTCATCTCGACCTCCATGCGTCGAGTGGCGAGCCGGCTCAGAAGAAATCGCTGTGGCTGAAGCCGAACTCGATCAGCTCGGAATCCTGAATCGGGTTGAAGCCGTTCACCCGGTCGCGTGCCGTCAGCGGTTGCGGCGGGGAGAGCAGGCTGTTATGGCGGTCATAACCGGGCCCGATGACGGCGAAGACGATGCCGTTCCAGCCCTGGGTGAATTCATCCAGCGTCAGCCGCCGATGGCCGAGTGCCGGGTCGCCGATGTACACCCACTGGTCGGTGGCCTTCTGCATCACCACGAAATGCTTGAAGCCACGAATCTCGACCAGGACTATGGTCGGCACCTTGACGCTGGCCAGCATGTTGGCCTGTAGGCGATAGCCCTTGGCCCGGAAACCTTCGGTCTGCAGGTAGTTCTTCATGTCCAGCATGGAGAAGCCCTGGCGCTCCACCAGTTGCAGATCGGCGACCTCGAGCATGCCTTCGATCACGGCCATCTCGTCCACGTCCAGTCGGTAGGCTTCGCGAAGCAGGGTGGCCAGGGCGGCGGCTCCGCAGCTGTAGTCGGTACGCTGGCGAATCAGGTCACGAAAGCGCCGTTCCTGGATGCTCTCCACTTCTTTGGTGAAGAAGTTGCCGCCGGCCAGGCCGGGAATCGGCAGGCGTGCGGCCTGCGTGGCGACTGGCAGCAGCGCGAGGCACACCAGCAATAGATCACGGAACAACATGTCGGGCTCCGGAAGAAGTGGCCTCCGGCTGAAACCGGAGGCCCGAGGGCTATTCGCCCATGCTGTAGCCGTTGGAGATCACCAGGCTGTTGGCCTGCTGGTTTCCGGTGCCGGCGGCCACGTTGACCCCGGCATGACCGCTGATGCCCACCAGGGCATTGGTCAGGCTGGCATCGTTGGTGGTCAGCGGGCCGGCGAGTAGCAGGAGCGGGGAGTTGAGCGTGACATTGCCGGTGGAGCTTTGCAGGGTGTCGTTGTCGGCCACCGCACTGCCCGGTGCGTTGGTCACGGCCACCGCGTTGCTCTGCTGGTTGCCGCTGCCGGCGGCGACGTTGGCGCCGACCACGCCACTGATGTCGTTGACTGCATCGTTCAGCACCGCCTTGTTGTCGCTGCCGAGGTTGTAAGCATCGTTGCTGGTGCTGTACTGGGAGACATCCACATAGGCCTTGGCGTAACTGCTCTCGGCGCCGAACTTGCTTTCGCCATTGGCCATGGCCAGGTCGTTCTTCTGCTGGTTGTTGGCTCCCGCGGCGACGTTGGCACCGGCGACCCCGCTGAGCTCATAGAGCGCGTTCTCCAGGGTGGCATTGTTGTCGTTACCGATATTGACCACGTCGTTCCAGCGGCCGGTCTGGGATACATCGATGGTGGCGAAGACGAAGGCTTCATCGCCGGCCTCGGTATTGGCCACGGCCACGTTGTTGGCCTGCTGGTTGTTGTCGCCGGCGGCGACGTTGGCACCCAGGTTGCCGGTGGAGTTGTGCGCGGCTTCCTCCAACAGGGCATCATTGGGGGTGCCCAGGTTGTTGACATAGTTGTCGATGCTTTCCTGGGTATCGTTGATCTCCACCTTGGCACTGGTGTCTGTACCGAAATCGAACGCCATCACCGGCGAGGCGAGGGCTGCGGCGACCAGAAAAGCCAGGGGTTTGAGTGCGAACTGCGATTTCATGGGTGTCTCCTTACGCTGTGCCAGATTGGTTTGAAGCCAAAGTACCGGGTTCAGGGAACCGACATGACCCGGATGCCGACGTTGTTTATCGCTTGGTTGCCAACGCCGGCACTCTGGTTCAGCTGCACCACACCCTTGCTGCCGGCGAAGGCGCCATCGTCCAGATGAACGCTGCGACTGGCATTGGGAGTGGCTGCCACTGCCCCCGAGTGCACTTGCGCCTGGGCGACGGACTGCGCCAAGGCGAAATCGTCGAGTGCCTGCGGCGCTACGCCGACACCCATCTGTAAGATCAGGCTGTTGATGCTCTGGTTGCCGCTGCCGGCGGCTTGGTTGACACCCAGCACGCCGTTGCCGCCAGAGAACGCTGCACCATCGATACGGGCGCTGGCTCTCTGCAGGTCGCTCGTTGCCTGTTGCAGGGCCTGCCGGTGGAGAGCCTGGGCATTGCCGCCGATGGCCAGGGTGCGGCCGTTGACCTGCTGATTGAAGTCGCCGGCCGCCTGATTGACGCTCAGACTGCCGCTGTATTCCTGGCCGCTGGCCTCGATACGGGCTTGTTGTTCGGCGGCCTGGAGGCCGCAAGCGCTGGCCAGCAGGGCGCCGGCAATGGTTAGGCGAATCATCAGCGGCCTCCAATGTTGTGCAGCGGCTTGAGGCTCTGCTGGATGCTGCGGTTGATCTGCCCGCCGACATTCTGCACGGCGCCGCCACCATGCCTGGGCTGGTTGGTGTGCAGGCCGCCGAAGCCGCGCAGCTCGCCCCCGCCATGCAGGCCGCGCAGGCTGGTGTCCATGCGCAGGGCATTGCCAACGCCGCCTGATACCCGGGCGAAATCGGCATCACCCAGTGGCTCGATGGGGCCTATGGTGCGCTGCACGTGTTGATCGGGTGAGATGTCGACGGTGACCGGGGCTGCCTGTCCCGGCCCCTCACGGGTGGTCACGCGGGAAGGTACATCGCGAAGGATCAGTATTTCGCCGGCGCCCGCCTGGGGGATGAGGGGGAGGGAGGTTGCAGCCAGTACACAGGTGACGAACATCAGCCTGGGTAATTCGTCCAGCTTGAGTCTCATGATCGATAGCCTTCTCGATATTTGCATCGTGCATCCAGCAACGGCGCAGATCTGGCAGAATTCGTGCCTGTTCGAGAAAATCTTTTTAAATCATGCTCTTATGGGGTATTGGGGATGGCAGGCAACTTGTCGCTGCTTCAGCGATGAAACACTCGGGTACCCTGGAGCCGGTGCCGCAATCACTGCCCGGGCGTGCTGAAACAAGGCTTCATGACGCTTTGCCGGGAGCCTGTTTCGGCTCTGATACAGGAAGCGCAATCCCGCCTGTCCACGTGGCGGACAGGAGCAAACCGTATCGGTATTGAGACAGGAGACCTCCCGGCGAGGCCGGGAGGATCAGCAACCCAGGCTGTCGGCCTGGCGATAGAGCATCAGCAGCTTGCGGGTGATGGTGTGCTGGATGTCGTCCCGTTCGAACGACGACAGCCGGGTCAGGCGCTGCACCTGCAGGCGGTGCAGGTGAATGTAGGGCATGCTCTGGTCGAACTCGCGCAGGTCGCCCTTCATCAGGATCGGCAGGAACACGTCGCCGATCTTCTTCTGGTTGCTGATGATCTGCGCCAGTGCCGGCTTGAATGGCATGGTCTTGGGCGCCGGGCCGCCGTCCTTCATCTGCGTAGTCAGCAGCAGCCCTGGCTTGCCCAGAACGACGCCGGGCAGCACGCACAGGCCAGTCTTGCGCACTGCCACCGGGTCGATGCCATGCAGCGTGTCATGGAACGCGTAGGGGTTGGGCAGCACCACCATCTTGCGCCCGTAATCGGTGGGGAAGTGCAGGTTGTAGTTGGTGTAGAGCTGGCGCGTCGACTCGGAGTACACGCACAGGCGGTTCTCGAACAGCTTGATGAAGCGTTCGGCCAGCTCGCGCCGGGCGATGCTGTCCAGATCCCAGATCAGGTCCTGGTTCTGCTGCTGGCCGAGGTTGACCTCCTGATGCTCCATGCTGCTCATTCACACCTCATACGCGGAACTGGCCCAATAGACGGTTCAACTGACCGGCCAGCTGACCGAGGTGCTGACTGGCCTCACTGGACTGGTCCGCCGCCAGCGCGTTCTCATGCGCCAGCGAGGCCGCCTGGGTGACGTTGTGGTTGATGTCTTCCACCACATGCGACTGTTGCAGCGTGGCACTGGCGATCGAAGCATTCAAGCCCGTCAGGTTGCGCAGCGAGGCGGCGATCTGCCCCAGGCTCTCGCCGGCCTGGCGTGCCTGCTCGACAGTCAGCTGGGAAGCCTGGCTGCTGGCGTGGATGACCTTGACCGCCGCCTCCGAGTTGCCCTGCAGGCGTTCGATCATGCTGTGGATCTCCGCGGTGGACTGCTGGGTGCGCTGGGCCAGCAGGCGCACCTCGTCGGCCACCACGGCGAAGCCGCGGCCCTGCTCGCCGGCCCGAGCGGCCTCGATGGCGGCGTTCAGCGCCAGCAGGTTGGTCTGCTCGGCGATCGAGCGGATCACTTCCAGCACGCTGCCGATCTGGGTGCTTTCCTGGGCCAGGCTCTGGATTACCTCGACGGCCTGGTTGATGGTTTCCGACAACTGGTCGATCTGGCGCAGGCTGCTGTCGATGTTCTGCTGGCCCTGCAGCGCCTGCTGCTCGGCCTGGCGCACCTCGCTGGCGGCATGCTCGGCGTTCTTCGCCACGTCCTGCACGGCATAGGACACCTCGTTGATGGCGGTCGCTACCAATTCCATCTGCTGCGACTGCTGCTGGCTGTGCTGCTGCGCGCTGCCGGCGATCTGGCCGAGCGACTGCGACGCCTGATCCAGTGCGCCGGCGGCCTGCAGCGACTGGCCGATGACCCCGCGCAGCTTGCCGGTGAAGGCGTTGAAGTGCTCGCCGAGCGAGGCCAGTTCATCGCGCCCGCTGTGGTCTAGGCTGCGGGTCAGGTCGGCTTCGCCACTCGCGATATTGGCCATGGCGCCGACCGCCTCGTCCAGCGGGCGGGCGATGCTGCGGGTGATCAGGATCACCAGGCCGGCCAGCAGCAGGGTGACCACCAGCAGGATGCCCAGCGCACGCATGGCCTGGGCGCGGAACTCGCCCTGCACGTCATCGACATAGATGCCGGAACCGAGGATCCAGCCCCAGGGCTGGAACAGCTCGACGTAGGAAATCTTCGGCACTGGCTCGTCCGAGCCCGGCTTGGGCCAGCGGTAGTCGACCTGGCCCGATCCATCTTTCTTCGCCAGTGCGACCATCTCGTTGAACAAAAACTTGCCGTCGGGGTCCTTGTTGCCCGAGAGATTCTGCCCTTCGAGCTTGGGGTTGGTCGGGTGCATGACCATCACCGGCGTGAGGTCGTTGATCCAGAAATAGTCGTCCTGGTCATAGCGCAGCCCGCGAATCAGCTCCATCGCCTGCTTCTGCGCCTCGTCGCGGGCCATGCCGGCGCTTTCCAGTCCATGGAAATGCTTGAGGATGCCCAGGGTGCTTTCCACCACATGGCGCGTCTTCAGGGCCTTGGCCTGGTATAGGTCGCCATGGATCTGCTGCAGCATCAGGCCGGCCAGGGCCAGCAGCATGACCACGGAGGACAACAGGATCAGCCACAGGCGGCGGCTGATGGGCAGGTTGCGCAGACTGTTCATCGAAGGGCAACTCCAGGTTCTTGTTATGCGGATGGTTCGCGCTGAGCTAACAGGCAGTTTAGAAGTTGTGCAATTAGGCGTAGGCCCGGCAGCGGTGACGTTTGTCTTCTGTTAGCATGCGCGGCTATTTTGTCGGCCCGCTCGGGCCCTTGCTTTGATATCGGCAAGCCCAGGCAAAGGCTTAGCCCAGAGGTATTCATGGATTTGTGGACCGCCCTGCAGGCACTGATTCTTGGCGTGGTCGAGGGGCTCACCGAGTTCCTGCCGATCTCCAGTACCGGACACCAGATCATAGTCGCCGACCTGATCGGCTTCGGCGGCGACCGGGCCAAGGCCTTCAACATCATCATCCAGCTCGGCGCCATTCTGGCGGTGGTCTGGGAGTACCGGCGCAAGGTGCTCGAGGTGGTATTCAATGTGCCGCGTCAGCGCCAGGCACAGCGCTTCACCGCCAACCTGCTGATTGCCTTCCTGCCGGCTGTGGTGATCGGCGTGGCCTTCGCCGACCTCATCCATGACTTCCTGTTCAACGCCGTCACCGTGGCCACGGCCCTGGTGGTCGGTGGCCTGGTAATGCTCTGGGCCGAGCGGCGCAAGCACGAGATCACGGTCGAGGAAGTCGACGACATGACCTGGAAGGAGGCGCTGAAAATCGGCCTCGCCCAGTGCCTGGCGATGATCCCCGGCACCTCGCGTTCGGCCTCGACCATCATCGGCGGCTTGCTGTTCGGCCTGTCGCGCCGTGCCGCCACCGAGTTCTCCTTCTTCCTGGCCATGCCGACCATGGTCGGTGCCGCCGTCTACTCCGGCTACAAGTACCGCGAGCTGTTCCAGCCCGGCGACCTGCCGGTGTTCGCCCTGGGCTTCGTGGTGTCCTTCATCTTCGCCATGATCGCCGTGCGCGCACTGCTCAAGTTCATCGCCAATCACAGTTACGCCGTTTTCGCCTGGTATCGCATCGGCTTCGGCCTGCTGATCCTGGCCACCTGGCAGTTCGGCCTGATCGATTGGAGTAGCGCCCAGGCGCACTGATGGAAGGCATGGAGCGACGCGGCACACTCAGGAGCTGGAACGATGCCAAGGGCTTCGGTTTCATCCAGGCCGAGGGTGATGGCGCGCAGGTGTTCGTGCACATCTCCGCCATGCGCGGGGATAGCCGCCCCAAGGTCGGCGATGCGGTGCTCTATGTCGCCGCGCCGGACAGCCAGGGACGCCTGCGCGCGCAGCACATGCGCCATGTCGGGCTCAGCCTCGACCGCCCGGCGATCCGGCGCAAGCCTGTGCCGGCAGCAGACGCACCCGGCAGGCGCCGGAGCGAGGGTTCAGGCATTCACAATCTGCCCGCAAAGCTACTGATACTGGCAGCGCTGGCTGTTCTGCCGGCCTGGGGCAGCCTGGCGCTGCTCGGCCAGGGCATATTCTGGGTAGCGCTGGCCTATGCGCTGCTCAGCCTGTTCAGCTTCTGCCAGTACTGGTTGGACAAGCAGTCGGCGCAGAAGGGCCGCTGGCGCACCCCGGAGAACAGCCTGCACATCGCCGAGCTGGCCGGAGGCTGGCCCGGCGCGCTGGTGGCGCAACAGGTGTTTCGCCACAAGACGCGCAAGGTCTCCTTCCAGCTGGTGTTCTGGGCCATCGTCGCGCTGCACCAGGCCTTCTGGCTCGACCGCCTGGCCCTGGGCGGCCGCTACCTGGGCCACCTGCTGCCGTTCTAGTCGAGCAGCAACCCCGCCTGGCGAATCTTCGGCAGCCTGCGCACCACCAGCTGGTGCGAGCGTGCCAGCAGTTCGCGCAGCTCGGCGTCGCCCAGCGGGAAGGGTTCGGCCATGCTCACCCAGTGGGCGCGGGCCAGGTAGGGGGCAGGGCGGATGCCCGGGCGGTCGACCATGCCGAGGAACAGCTCCGGCGCCACCTTGAACGCCAGGCCTTCGCTGAGCAGGGCGAACATCTTGTTGCCGGCCACCGAGAACACCCGCACGCCGCCCCACTTGTAGTCCTCGCGGGCGCCCGGCAGTTGCAGGCAGAAGTCGGCGACCTGTTGCGGAGTCATCTTTAGTTCACCTCCCTGTGGGTTGATGCGGCTAACCTAGCAGAGTCCCGATTCTTTCACTGCCAAGGAGTTTGTCATGTCGCTGTCCCTCTACCAGGCCTCCGTTCCCGTCTTCGTGCGCATGTTCGGCAACCTGTCGGCCATTCTCGACAAGGCCGAAGCCTACGCCGCGGCGAAGAAGATCGACCCGGCGGTACTGCTGAATGCCCGTCTGGCGCCGGACATGCACCCGCTGACCCGCCAGGTGCAGATCGCCAGCGACGCGGCCAAGGGCTGTGCGGCGCGCCTGGCCGGGGTGGACATTCCCAGCTTCCCGGACACCGAAAGCAGCTTCGCCGAGCTGCAGGCGCGTATCGCCAAGACCCTTGAGTTCATCAAGGGCCTGACGCCGGCGCAGATCGACAGCGGGGAAGGGCGCGAGGTGGTGCTCAAGTTCCCCGGCGCCGAAATGAAGTTCCAGGGCGAGGACTACCTGCTGCACTTCGTCCTGCCCAACTTCTATTTCCATATCACTACCGCCTACGCCATCCTGCGCCACAACGGCCTGGACATCGGCAAGATGGACTTCCTGGGCCGCGTCTGAGCCCGGATATGAAAAGCCCCGCACTGGCGGGGCTTTTTCGTGGCGGCGCCGGCGTCAGACGATCACGCCCTGGCTGCGCAGATAGTCGTCGTAACTGCCGCTGAAGTCAGTCACGCCGTTATCCGACAGCTCGATGATGCGGGTGGCCAGGGAGCTGACGAACTCGCGGTCGTGGCTGACGAAGATCAGTGTGCCCGGGTAGTTCTCCAGCGCCAGGTTGAGCGCCTCGATGGATTCCATGTCCAGGTGGTTGGTCGGTTCGTCCATCACCAGCACGTTGGGCTTCTGGCAGGCCAGCTTGCCGAACAGCATGCGCCCCTGCTCGCCGCCGGAGAGCACCTTGACCGACTTCTGGATCTCGTCGGAAGAGAACAGCATGCGGCCCAGGGCCGCGCGGATGTTCTGCTCGCCGGTGGTCCACTGGCCCATCCATTCGAACAGGCTGTCGTCGGCCTCGAAGTCGTGGGCATGGTCCTGGGCGTAGTAGCCCACCTCGGCGCTGTCGGTCCATTTCACCTCACCGGCATCCGGTTGCAGCTCGCCGACCAGGGTGCGCAGCAGGGTGGTCTTGCCGATACCGTTGGGACCGATGATGGCCACGCGCTCGCCGGCCTCGACCTGGAAACTGAAGTTCTTGAACAGCACCTTGTCGTCGAAGGCCTTGGACAGCTTCTCGATGGTCACGGCCTGGCGGTGCAACTTCTTGTTCTGGTCGAAGCGGATGAATGGGCTGACGCGGCTGGACGGCTTGACCTCCTCCAGCTGGATCTTGTCGATCTGCTTGGCGCGGCTGGTGGCCTGCTTGGCCTTGGAGGCGTTGGCCGAGAAGCGGCTGACGAAGGTCTGCAGCTCGGCGATCTGTGCCTTCTTCTTGGCGTTGTCGGACAGCAGGCGCTCGCGGGCCTGGGTCGCGGCGGTCATGTACTCGTCGTAGTTGCCGGGGAACAGGCGCAGCTCGCCGTAGTCCAGGTCCGCCATGTGGGTGCAGACCGAGTTCAGGAAGTGGCGGTCGTGGGAAATGATGATCATGGTGCTGTTACGCGCCGTGAGGATGTTTTCCAGCCAGCGGATGGTGTTGATGTCCAGGTGGTTGGTCGGCTCGTCGAGCAGCAGCACGTCCGGATCGGCGAACAGCGCCTGGGCCAGCAGCACGCGCAGCTTCCAGCCCGGCGCCACTTCGCTCATCGGGCCGAAGTGCTGCTCCAGCGGAATGCCGAGGCCCAGCAGCAGCTCGCCGGCGCGGGATTCGGCGGTGTAGCCGTCCATCTCGGCGAACTCGCCTTCCAGCTCGCCCACCTTCATGCCGTCTTCTTCGCTCATCTCCGGCAGCGAATAGATGCGGTCGCGCTCGGCCTTGACCTTGTACAGCTCCGCGTGACCCATGATCACGGTGTCGATCACGCTGAACTGCTCGTAGGCGAACTGATCCTGGCGCAGCTTGCCCAGGCGCACGTTGGGTTCGAGCATCACCTGGCCGGCGGAGGGTTCCAGGTCGCCGCCGAGGATCTTCATGAAGGTCGACTTGCCGCAACCGTTGGCTCCGATCAGGCCGTAGCGGTTGCCGTTGCCGAACTTGACGGAAACGTTCTCGAACAGCGGCTTGGCGCCGAACTGCATGGTGATGTTGGCGGTGGAGATCACGGAGGTATTCCTGAAGAGGCGGGCGCTTGCGCGCAAAAGGGCGCGATTGTAGCGGTTTCCCGTCGGCTCGGCAGCCGTGATCGGTCGGGCGGTGCTGCAGCCGTCACTCGCGGTAGAACACCTGGATCAGATGGAAGCCGAACTGGCTCTTCACCGGTCCGTGCACTTCGCGTAGCGCCTTCTTGAAGATCACCTGATCCACCGCCCGCACCATCTGCCCCGGGCGGACCTCGCCGAGGTCGCCGCCGCGCTTGCCGGAGGGGCAGGTCGAGTACTTCTTGGCCAGCACGTCGAAGGCCTCGCCGGCGGCGATGCGTTTCTTCAGGGCGGCCGCTTCGGCCTCGGTCTTCACCAGAATGTGGCGGGCCATCGCCTTGGGCATGACGGGTTCCTCATTTTGCGGAGCGACTATTGTGCCAGCATTCCTCGCGCCATCAGAATGGCGTCATTTTTCAGGCCTCGCTCGACCGGAAACCCGGGCCGACTTGGCCTAACTTGTCTATTCCACCTAGATGGAACCGCGCCCCATGGACCTCACCGCAATGCTGAAAATCCTGTCCAGCCAGGACGGGTCCGACCTCTACCTGTCCACCGGGGCGCCGCCCTGCGCCAAGTTCAACGGGGTGCTCAAGCCCCTCAGCCAGGAGCCGCTCAAGCCGGGGGATGTGGCCGCTATCGCCAATGGCGTGATGGATGCCGAGCAGCGCGCCGAGTTCGACAAGGAGCTGGAGATGAACCTGGCCATCTCGGTGCCCAACGTCGGTCGCTTCCGCATCAACATCTTCAAGCAGCGCAACGAGGTGTCCATCGTCGCGCGCAACATCAAGATGGAGATTCCCAAGTTCGAGGACCTCAAGCTGCCCGAGGTACTGCTCAAGACGGTGATGGAGAAGCGCGGCCTGGTGCTGTTCGTCGGCGGCACCGGCTCGGGCAAGTCGACCTCGCTGGCGGCGCTGATCGACTACCGCAACCGCAACAGCGGCGGCCACATCATCACCATCGAGGACCCGGTGGAGTATGTGCACCGGCACAAGAAATCGATCATCAACCAGCGCGAAGTCGGGGTCGACACCCGCAGCTTCCATGCCGCGCTGAAGAACACCCTGCGCCAGGCGCCGGACGTGATCCTGATCGGCGAGATCCGCGACCGCGAGACCATGGAGCACGCCCTGGCCTTCGCCGACACCGGCCACCTGGCCATTTCCACCCTGCACGCCAACAACGCCAACCAGGCGCTGGATCGCATCATCAACTTCTTCCCCGAGGAGCGTCGCCCACAGCTGCTCAATGACCTGGGCAACAACCTGCGCGCCTTCGTCTCGCAGCGCCTGGTCAAGACCCTGGACGGCAAACGCCGTGCGGCGGTGGAAGTACTGCTGGGCACGCCGACGATCCGCGACCTGATCAAGCGCAACGAATTTTCCGAGATCAAGGAGATCATGGAGAAGTCGAAGAACCTCGGCATGCAGACCTTCGACATGGCGCTGATCGACCTGGTCCACGAGGGCGCCATCGACGAGGAGGAGGCGGTGAAGAATGCCGACTCGGCGAACAACGTCCGCCTCAAGCTGAAACTCTACAAGGACAACCCGGCCAGCCAGTCGGCTCCGGCGCCCGCAGCGGCTCCCGAGGCCAAGCCTGCCGCCGCAGCCAACTGGGCGATGGAGCTCAAGCTCGAGGAGATCGAAGAGGAAAACCCGCCGGAAGATCCCGGTCGACCCGGCATCTGATCGGGCGAGATGCGCCCAGGGCTCCTCAGCGACTGTCGAGACTGTGGTAGAGCTCGTCCTCCTGGGCGAAATGCAGGCTCAGCAGGGTGTCCAGGCGCAGCAGCAGACGCTGGATTTCCTCCAGCGAGCTCCCGGCAGGGGCCGCGTTCATTTGCTCCAGCAGGTGCACCAGGCGGAATATCTCCCGATGGGTATGGCTCAGGGCTGCGAGCGGGTCTTCGCCTGGCAAACGCCGAGACAATTGCGGGTAGAGGCTGTCCTCGTCGGCTTGTTCATGGGGAACCAGCTGGCTCTTTAGCGCTTCAATAAGGCCGGCCAACTCCTCCCGGGCCTGCGCCGGTGGAGCGTCATCAAGCCCCTCGGCGGCCGTGCGCAGCCGTTCGAGCAAGGGTAGGAGGGCGGCATGCTCCTCACGCAGGCTGTCTATCCAATCGCCCGCGAGCCTTGGGGTTGCTCGCTCCCGCCATCCCGCACCAAGCGCACGCAGCGCATTGCCGATGACTGCCAGGTCGATGGCTTCCTGGACGACCGCCCCGGCCAGCGCCGGCAGGTATCCCGCCACGGCCAGCAGCATGGCCAGCAACGACAATCCCATCCCCACCAGCACGCCCTGCACCGCGATGGCTCGGGAGCGTCGGGCGATTCGCAGGGCTTCGGCGACCCGGTCCAGGCGGTCGACCAGCAGCACTACGCCGGCCGCTTCGGAAGAGGCACTGGTACCGCCGGCGCCCAGGGCAATCCCGACATCGGCCGCGGCAAGGGCAGGGGCGTCATTGATGCCGTCGCCGACCATCAGACTGGTGCCCTCGCCCCGCCCTTGGCCAATGGCTGCGACCTTGCCGGCGGGGGAGAGGCCTGCATGAATCTCATCGACACCCACAGCCATGCCAATCGCCTGGGCTGCATCCGCGCGATCGCCGGTGAGCATGACGATGTGCCGTATACCTGCCTGGCGCAACAAACGCAGGGCCCGCGGGGACTCCAGGCGCAGGCGGTCGGAGAACAGCACGGCACCGGCCATCACGCCATCGATGGCGATGAAACTACCGCCAGCCACCTCGTATGCCATGCGGCGCAACATACCTTCGCTCCAGGGCAGAGCAGTGGTGGCAGCGGCGACATAGTCATGACCGCCGAGCATCACCGCATGCCCGGCTACCACCCCGCACAGGCCGGCTCCGGGTTGCTCGCGCACCTCCTGGGCGCGCTCCAGGCTCAGCCCGTGGGCCTGGGCAGTCTCGACTATGGCCTGGGCTACCAGGTGCGGCGAAGACTGGGCCAGTGAGGCGGCGAGGCGCAGCAGCTGTTCCCGCGAGTGGCTGCCTGCACTCTCTACGGCAAGTACACTGACGTGCCCCATCGTCAGGGTGCCGGTCTTGTCGAGGAAAAGCCGCCTGGCACGCGCCAGTGCTTCCAGCGTGGCGCCATCCTTGATGAGGATACCGCGGTGCGCGCAGCGCGAAATGCCGGACATGATTGCGATAGGTACGGCCAGAATAAGCGGGCAGGGGGTGGCCACCACCAGTACCGCCAGCACGCGCAGCGGGTCGCCACTGATCAGCCAGGCTATGCCGGCCAGGGCCAGCGTGACGGGGATCAGCAGCAGGGCATAGCGATCTGCCAGGCGCACGAAAGGTGCGCGCGACAGGCGTGCGGCCTCTACCATCCGCACTATGGCGGCATAGGTGCTCTGGGTGGCCGGGTGGCTGGCCCGCATCTCGAACGGCGTACCGGCATTCAGCGCGCCACTGCGCAGGGTGTCGCCGGGCTCACGACGAACCGGTAGCGGCTCGCCGGTCAGTGCCGACTCATCCAGAGTGACCGAATTATCGAGCACCACGCCGTCCACAGGCACCATTTCCCCCAGACGTACCAGCAAGCGATCACCAGCCTGGATGTGCTCAACAGGCACCTGTTCCAGTTCGCTGTCGCGATAGCGCCAGGCCATGCGCGGGGCGCGGTCGATCAGGCGGCGTAACTCGTGCTCGGCGCGGCGCCCGCTGTAGCTCTCCAGAGCGCGACCACTGGCCAGCATCAAGGCAACCAGAGCTGCAACGAGGGCCTGGCCGAATAGTACGGCGGTTGCGATGGCCAGCAAGGCGATGAGATCGACACCGATTTCTCTGCGGCGCAAGCGGGCCAGGATCTCCACCAGCAGCAGAACAGCAGCCAGCAGGGCGCTACCATTCCAGAGGGTGGCGGCGAGCTGGCCATGCCCCAAAGCGCTCAAGACCAGACCAACAGCCAACACCAGCAGCGCGGCTCCGGGTAACAGCATGTCATTCCTGCTACGCGAGATATTCAGGATGGCTCCTGCCTAAAAGTGCTGAGGTGTTTCGCCTGCACCTTGCTGCCAGCGCAGGCGACGGAAGGCTTCTCTCAAGCGTCCTGGGAGAACTTTAGCTGGCAGAGCATCGACGTGCGGCAGAGGTTTTCCAACAGCGCGACGAACCGGATCGTGGCCTGGAGATTTCCTCGTTGTGTGCATGCGGGTATTGATTACGGCAGTGCGAGTCTGAAGTGGCAGGGATGGACCTGAGGGCGTTGCAGGTATTCATCCAATTATATTATTTAACATAATATACATTATGCGAATCTTTGGCTCAGATCGGCGGAGGGAAGCTGCTGGTATGCGCAGCTACGAGCATGCGCTGCCGTAGCGCCTTACGGGCCTCAGCCTGCTCGCGGATAAGATCCAGGCGGCGATTTAGGGTCGTGTGGTGACGGAAGCTCTCAGGCGCGAACAAGGCCCACAAAAGTATGGTCGGCAGCAATGCCAGTAACAGAACGAACTGCCTGATGGTGACCGACTGACGTTGATCCTGCTGCAAAACACAAGCACGGGATATTGCGCTGTCCCCCTATGCTCGCACTCGGCGTCACTGGCTCCGGGTGAGAGCTACCTCCCCCCACATTCTCGGCATCGGGGATGAAGGCTAATCAATCCTGTTTGCAGTAAATTATCATTTTATATAAAGTCGCCGGCCTGCTCGGATGCCAAGGATTGTTTATGTTCCGACTCGATGCAGTCAGCTTCAGCCTGGCGGAGCGCACTCTTCTGCAACCGTTGTCGCTCGACATCCCCCAGGGCCAGATGGTCGGTCTGATCGGCCACAACGGTTCCGGAAAATCCACCCTGTTGAAGATGCTGGCGCGCCAGCAGCCGGCCACTGCCGGCCGCGTGCTGCTGGACGACAAGCCGCTGGATGAATGGAAGGACCGTGACTTCGCCCGCCAGGTTGCCTACCTGCCGCAGCAGCTGCCGGCTGCCGAAAGCCTGACGGTGCGCGAGTTGGTCGGCTTCGGTCGCTACCCCTGGCATGGCCTGCTCGGCCGCTTCGGCTCCGAAGACCACGCCAAGGTGCGTGAGGCCATGGAACTCACCGACACCGCGCGCTTCGCCGAGCGCATGGTCGACAGCCTGTCCGGCGGTGAACGCCAGCGTGTGTGGCTAGCCATGCTGCTGGCGCAGAACAGCCGCTACCTGCTGCTGGACGAGCCGACCTCGGCGCTGGACATCGCCCATCAGGTCGACGTGCTGGGCCTGGTGCACAGACTCAGCCAGCAGCTCGGCCTGAGCGTCATCGTGGTGCTGCACGACATCAATATGGCCGCGCGCTACTGCGACCGTCTGATCGCCTTGCACAGCGGTCGCCTGCTGCTGGATGGCAGCCCGGCCGAACTGATGACCGACAGCAATCTGGAGGCCATCTACGGCCTGCCCATGCAGGTGCTCAGCCATCCGCAGGGCCAGCAACCCATCGCCGTGGTGGTCTGATGCGCTGGCTGCTCTGTGTGCTCGCCCTGCTGGCGGGCCTGGCCCAGGCCGATGCCCATCAGCCGCGCATCGCGGTGATCGACTGGGGCCTGACCGAAACCCTGCTGGGCCTGGGGGTGACGCCCATCGCCGTGGCCCAGACCGAAGGCTATCGACGCTGGGTGCAGGCGCCCGAGCTGCCGACTTCGGTGGCCGATCTGGGCCTGCGGGTAGAGCCGAACCTGGAGCTGCTCAGCCAGCTCAAGCCCGACATGATCCTGATCACCCCGCAGTTCGCCGCCAGCCGGCCGCAGCTGGAGCGCATCGCGCCGGTGCATATGCTGGCCATCTATACGCCGGAAGCTGAGGCCTACGTCGGCGCCCAGCGGGTGACCCGCGAGCTGGCCGAGTTGCTCGGCCGTGAGGCGCAGGGTGAGGCGATGATCGCGCGCATCGACGCCACTATGGCGCGGGTCAAGGAGCACCTGGCCTCGCGGGCATTGCCGCCTTTCTATGTGCTGACCTTCCTCGACGAACGTCATGTGCGCCTGTTCGGCAAGCAGAGCATCTACCAGGGCGTGCTGGATCGCGTCGGCCTGCGCAACGCCTGGAGCGGCCCGACCAACTACTGGGGCTTCAGCCAGCAGGGCATCGAGCGCCTGGCCGAAGAACCCGGCGCCGCCCTGCTCTACCTGGAGCCAATGCCGCCCGGCACCGCCGAGGGCCTGGCAGCCAACGCCCTGTGGCAGCAGTTGCCGGCCGTGCGCGAGCAGCGCCTGTATGGCCTGCCGCCGGTATGGAGTTTCAACGGCCTGATGGCCGCCGAGCGTTTTGCCAACCTGCTGGAGGCGCGCCTGGCGCCGGAGATCGCGCCATGACCGACCTGCTGGCCCAGGGGCCGCTGCCTACCCGTGCGCGCTTCGGCTTCTCCCGCCACCCTGGCTGGCTGTGTGGCTTGCTGTTGCTGCTGTCCCTCGGCCTGGCGCTGAGCGATCTCGGCCGACGCCTGCCCCTTGGCGAGTGGCTGGCGGCCATGGCTCGTCCTGCCGAGGGCGATATGGCGCAGCTGATCCTGCATTTCAGCTGGCTGCCGCGCCTGTGCATGGCCCTGCTCTGCGGCGCCGTGCTGGCCCTGGCCGGGACCCTGATGCAGCAGGTGTTGCGTAACCCGCTGGCCTCGCCGACCACTCTGGGCGTATCCAGCGGCGCCCAGCTCGGCCTGCTAGTCGCCACGCTGTGGGCGCCCTGGGCGCTGGACTACGGCCGCGAATGGGTGGCCCTTGCTGGTGGCGGTCTGGCGTCCCTGCTGGTGTTCGCCCTGGCCTGGCGCCGTGCCCTGGCACCGCTGACGCTGATCCTCGCCGGCCTGGTGGTGACCCTCTACCTGAGCGCACTGAACGTGACCCTGATGCTGGTCCAGCAGCAGGATCTCAATGCCGTATTTATCTGGGGCTCCGGTTCGCTCAGTCAGAACAGCTGGGGCGGCGTGCAGTTCCTGTTGCCACGCCTGGCCGTCGGCCTGCTGCTCCTGCTGCCGCTGCTGCGCCCGCTGGCCCTGCTGGAACTGGACGACAGTGGGGTGAAGAGCCTGGGCGTGCCGCTGCGTTTCCTGCGCATCGTCAGCCTGACCCTGTCCGTGTACTTGGCCGCCTGCGTGGTCAGCGTGGTCGGTGTGATCGGCTTCATTGGCCTGGCCGCGCCGGCCCTGGTGCGCCTACTCGGCGCGCGCAGCTTTGCCCAGCGCCTGGTCTGGGCGCCACTGCTCGGTGGCCTGCTGCTGTGCGTCACCGACCTGGGTATCCAGCGCCTGGCAGGCAACCTGGCCGAGCTGGTGCCGACAGGCGCTGCCACGGCTCTTCTCGGCGCGCCGCTGCTGCTCTGGCTGCTGCCGCGCCTGCACCTGGCCGGCGGCCAGCCACAGAGCAATGCCGAGCACAGCTTCGCTCGCCATCCTTTCCCGGCCCGGCGCCTGCTGCCACTGCTGCTGGCATTGGCCGTCGGCATCGTCCTGGCGCTGGGCCTGGGGCGCGGGCTGGAGGGCTGGAGCTGGAGCCTCGGCGATGCCGCGCTGCTCGACTGGCGCTGGCCGCGGGTGATGGCCGCCGCCGCTGCCGGCTGCATGCTGGCGCTGGCCGGCTGCATGATCCAGCGCCTGACCGGCAACCCCATGTCCAGCCCCGAGGTGCTCGGCATCAGTGCCGGCGCCGCGTTGGGGCTGATCGCCCTGCTGTTCCTGCTGCCCTACTCCGGCCCGCTGGCGCAGCTGGCGCTGGGTGGGCTGGGTGCCGGCCTGACCCTGCTCCTGCTGCTGGGCCTGTCGCGTCGCTCCGGCTTCGCCCCGGAGAAGGTGCTGCTGATCGGCATCAGCATCACCGCGCTGTTCGATGCCCTGCAGGTGATCCTGCTGGCCGGCGGCGACCCGCGCGGGCAGAACCTGCTCAGCTGGATGTCCGGCTCCACCTATTTCGTCGGTCCGCAGATGGCGCTCTGGGTGCTGGTCTGCAGCCTGGTCCTGCTGGCCGCTGCCCTGCCCTTCGGCCGCTGGCTGGAACTGCTGCCGCTGGGCGAAGGTACGCCACGCGCGCTGGGTGTGCCGCTGGGGCGCGGACGTCTGGTGCTGCTTCTGCTGGCGGCACTGCTGACCGCCGGCGCCACGCTGATCGTCGGGCCGCTGAGCTTCATCGGCCTGCTGGCACCGCACCTGGCCCGCCTGCTTGGCCTGGCCCGCGCCGTACCGCAATTGCTCGGTGCAGCGCTGCTCGGTGCGCTGGTGATGGTGGCGGCGGACTGGCTGGGGCGCACCCTGCTGTTCCCCGCGCAGTTGCCGGCTGGCTTGCTGGCCTCCCTGCTGGGTGGCGCCTACTTCATGCTGTGCCTGTATCGGCGCTGAGGACACCGGGCGCTATCGCGCCCGATATCTGTAGCCCGGATGCAATCCGGGAACCGAGCCGCCTGCATCCCGGATTGTATCCGGGCTACGTTTTAACTCGCGTACCCGATCAATCCAGTACGGCCACACCTTCCGCCGGCGGCTCTTCCAGCAGCGGACAGTTGTCGCACATCGCCATGCCCAGCTCGTTACGGATGCAGCACAGCTTGCGCTGGCGCCAGGGTGCGCAGCCTTCGCCCTGCGGCACATAGCTGACCGGCTCGAACAGCGGGTTGCGGCTGCCATCCGGGCGCAGCTTGCTTTCCAGTATCTCGAAACCCTGGGCCAGCATCGGTTTGGGGAACGGCAGGCCGCCGAGCGTCGACATGAACCACTCGAAGTAGTTGCCGGCGTTGCTCCACAGCACCCGCGCAGCAATCTTGCGATGGGCGCGCAGGCCGTCGATGAAGGGCAGCAGATTGTCGTCCAGCAGGCCGGAAAAGCGCTCGAAACCGTTGGCTGGCGCCGCAGCCCAGCGCTCACCGGCATGCGGCAGCTTGAAGGCCTCGGGCAGGCCGTCGGCACCGACCACCACCTGGATCTCGTCGAACGCCAGTGGCAGTCGCCAGTTGAGGATCAGGCCGGCGGCCAGCACTGGCGGGATCAGGCGCAGGAAATAGTACTTCGACCACAGCGACAGCAGCGCGCGGCGGTCGCCCTCGGCATGCTCCGGAGCGAAGCGCAGCATCTGCTCTTCCAGACGCAGGGAGCTGACGAACTCACGCCCGGACAGTGCCGGGCGTGGGTCATCCGCAAGGGTCAATACATCGCGGTAATGGGCAAAGGGCCCTTGGAACAGCGGGGCAATGGCCGGGATCATCGGCCCCCCGCCTGGGTCAGGCACATGCGCTGGTAACTCCCTGTGTGTGGCGCTGGCGGCGATTATCCAGCAAAGCGTCGACCACTTCCTGCGAACGTATCGCCAGTACCGACAGCAGGGTATCGCTCAGGCCGTGGCTGGACTCGCAGCAGCCCTGCAGGTAGATACCGGCGCTCATCTGCGGCGGGCAGCACAGGCGGTAGTCGCGCCCGACGCCTTCGCCGAGATGCGCCTGCAGCCCGGCCAGCAGGCGCTTGTAGCCGTCTCGGCGATAACCGGTGGCCATGACCACTGCGTCGAACAGGCGATCTTCTCGGCCCTCCGGGCCCTGCAGGGTCAGGCGAACGCCCTCGGCGCCCGCCTCGACTGCCTCGATGCTGCGCTGGGTCAGCAGGCTGTGCGGCGCATGGCCGGTGACCTTCTGCTGGTACAGGCGATGGTAGATGCTCTCGATCAGATCCAGGTTGACCACCGAGTAGTTGGTCTGGGCGTTGGCCTGGATGAAGGCCTCGCGCTCTTCCGGCGCCTGGCCGTAGACCACGTCGGTATACGCCGGATCGAAGATCTCGTTGACGAAGGGGCTGTCATCGGCCGGACGCATGGCCTGACTGCGCATGACCATGGACACTTCGGCATTGGGATAACGCCCGCACAGGTCGCTGAAGATCTCCGCCGCGCTCTGCCCGGAACCGATCACGGCGATGCGGCGCGGCTCGGCGATGCCCTGGATCCGCTCCAGATACTGGGCCGAATGGATGACACGGCCATCCTCGCGCAGTGTACGGAACAGCTCCGGCACCGCCGGTTCGCCGCCGATGCTGACCACAAGGTTACGGGTGATGCGCGCACGGGTGCGGCCATCGGCCAGGCGTGAGATCACCTTGACCCGGCTTACTTCGCCGCCGTCCAGCACCGGCTCGACGCCTATGACTTCCTCGCCGTAGTGCACCCGTTCGGCGAAGTGGCTGGCAGCCCAGCTCAGGTAGTCGTTGTACTCCAGGCGCGACGGCGTAAAGGTGCTGATGTTGATGAAGGCCTCCAGACGGCGCTTCTGGTGCAGGTAATTGACGAAGGTGTAGCGGCTGGAGGGGTTGCGCAGCGTGGCCAGGTCCTTGAGGAAGGAAATCTGCATGCGGCTGTCGTCCAGCAGCATGCCGCCGTGCCATTCGAAGGCCGGCTTCTTCTCCAGGAAGCAGTAGCGCAGGCCGTGTTCACGCACCCGGCGGTCTTCTTCCAGGGCCACGGCAATGGCCAGGTTGGCAGGGCCGAAGCCCAGCCCGATCACATCGTATTCCAGTGTTTCTATGCTCATGTCAGGCCCCGATCCTCTGCGGATGGTTCATGTGAAGGCCAAGTCAGCCCAGGAGGCGCTCGCCTCGCCCAACCTCATCAGTACACGGCCGCGCTCGGGCGCGGCTCATCTTGTAGTCATGCCAAGCGGCAGCGTTCGAAGAACACCTCGCGGGACTGCACCATGAGTGCCGCGCGCTTGTGCGGGAAATCGAATTCCTTGGCCTTGTGGTACCCCTGTGCCTGCATGTGACCGATCATCCGGGCGTTGTCCGCGCGAGGTTCGGCAACCACGCGCTGGGTACGCGGATCGTCGAGGAACAGATAGTGGGTCAGCGCACTCAGCCAGCTGGCCACCTTGTGCGGGCCCCTATGGCTCTCCTCGCCCACCAGCATATGGATGCCGCGGTCGTAGTCGTCCACATCGAAGAAGGGCGCGATACGGTCTTCCTTGGCCCAATAGGCCTCGTAGTAGGCGAAGGGCTGGTCGTCGAAGCAGCCGATCAGCGTCAGCACGCGTGGGTCAACGGCCAGTTCCTCCAGGTAGCGGCGATGCTTGGTGAGATCGCCCTCTTCCTGCCAGAACGCCGCCACGCGAGCAGTGTTCTGCCAGCGATTGAAGCGCTCCAGGTCCTCGTCGATGTCCAGGGTGCGCAGGGATATCCAGGCGCCCAGCGTGGCATCGAAACGCCGATAGACCTCGCCCGCCGGCTTGGGGGCGCGGCGTGGGTGACGGCGGCCCGTCGGGTGCATGACCATCTGCTGCGGGTAGCCGGCACTGCCGGCAGTGCGCAGGAAGGGCCTCGGCAGCTGCCAGAACGACCCACGTTCGATACGCAGATCGGCCCCCTCACCCACCAGCAGACCACTGGCCAGCAGGGCCGGGTCGACCGAGTCCAGCTGCAGGCACACGGCCTGCAGCTGGGTGTCGTTGGCTAAGCACCAGTAGGCCAGTGCCCACAGGGCTTCGGCCTGCTCTTCGACTGCCAGCTCCAGCGGCACCATCAGCCTGCCCTGGCGGCGCGCGCGCAGCAGCGCACGCTCGTCCAGATGCAGGGCCAGGCTGGCACCGTCGTCGCGGCCGACCAGCCGCCGCCCATCGGGCAGCGGAAGGTGAGCCAGACGATCAGAACTCATAGCTGACACTGGCGATGACGTTGCGACGGTTGCCGTACCAGCAGTAGTAGTCACACGCGGTGACGTACTCTTTGTCGGTCAGGTTGCTGGCGGTGAGCTGCAGGCGTACATCCTGGATGCGGTAGCCAACCATGGCGTCCAGCAGAGTGTAAGACGGCACTTCCAGGGTCTCGGTGTTGTCGCCATAGCTGGAGCTGGTATGGCGTACGCCGGCACCGAATTCCAGACCGTCGAGTGCGCCACCGATGAACTGGTACTTGCCCCACAGCGAGGCCATCTCGTCGGCGACGTTGGCTGGCTTCTTGCCTTCTTCCACTTCGATTGTGCTTTGGGTGGTTTCCGGGTCGAGCTTGGTGTAGCTGGCCACCAAACTGATGTTCTCGGTAACGTTGGCCTGTGCTTCAAGTTCGATACCGCGGCTTTGCACTTCGCCCAATTGAGTCGGAACTACTCCACGATTCTTGGTGACATTTTCTTGGGTCAGCTCGAATACCGCTGCGGTGAACATGGCATCCAAGCCTTCAGGCTGATACTTGATACCGATTTCTTTTTGGTCACCTTCTTGTGGCTCGAAAGGCTTCCCAGTAACACGATTCAGGTCAGTGACCGGCAGGAAGAACTCGGAGTAGCTGATATAGGGGGTCAGGCCATTATCCATGACATAGGCGACACCACCACTCCAGGTGAAGTTGTCATCACGGACGTTATGGCTGACGCCTGTAGTCTTGTTATCGAAGTCAGTGCGTGAGTTATCGTAGCGGCCGCCGAGCAAGAACACCCAGTTGTCGTACTTGAACTGCTCTTGAACATAGATGCCGTTCTGGTCGGCACGAGTATCCTTGTCTTCTAGAGCAAAGTTGCCAATTGGCTGCTCATAGCCGACGGGAATCATCCCCATGAAGGTACCCTTGCTGTGGGGGTTGAAGATGTCCAGAAGAGGGATGGTTGGAGCAGTCGGGTAGCCGTTGGGGCTACGATCATTGATCTTGAGCTGCTGATAGTCGTAGCCCAACAGCAGGGTGTTCTCCCAGCGATCGCCAAACCAGTTGCCAAGTAGACGATTGTCCACCGACAAGTTACTGGCGTTGCCGTCGTTGTAAGTCAGGCCGCGTGCGATGAGGCTATCGGTGACGTTGAAGAAATAGAACAGCTGGCGCAGCTCGAGATCCATATGCCCGTAGCGCAGGTTCTGCTGGAAGTCCCAGTTGTCGTTGATCCGGTGGTTCAGCTCGTAACCCAAGGTGTACTGGTCACGCTCGAAGGTTTCATAGCTAGGATCACCGACGGCGGTGTCGGTGTCGATTTTGCCATTGGGATTAGAGCTGATGGTGCCGCTGGGCGGCAGGAACTGCAGTTGGGGATCGGAGCGATCCTTCTGCACGCTGGCCAGCAGGGTCAGCGAGGTATCGTCGTTGAAGTTGAGGGTCATCGAGGGTGCCAGCAGGATGCGCGCGGCATCCACATCATCGACCTGGGTACCGGTGTCGCGACTCAGTGCCACCATGCGGTAAAGCACATCGCCCTCTTCGTCCAGCTTGCCACCAACGTCCAGGTTGACCTGCTTGCGGTTGTAGCTGCCGTACTGCACGCCAACTTCGTTGCGCGCATCGGCATTCGGGCGCTTGCTCTGCAGGTTGATCAGGCCGCCGGGCGGGGTCTGGCCATAGAGCACCGAGGCCGCCCCCTTGAGCACTTCGATGCGCTCGAGCATGTAGGGGTCGATCTGCCAGCTGTAGAAGGCACTGGAGTAGATGCGCGAGCCGTCCATGAACAGGCCGTTGTTGGCCTGCTTGAAGCCACGAATGATGAACCAGTCCTGCTTGTTGTCCTCACCGTAGAAGCCGGCCTGTACGCCGCCCGAATAACGCAGCGCCTCGCTGATGGTCTGGACGTTGCGGTCCTTCATCTGCTCTTCGGTAACGACCGAGACCGAACGCGGGGTTTCGTTCAGGGGAGTGTTGATCTTGGTAGCGCTGCGGCTGTTCTTGGCCACATAACCCTGGTCCTCGCCGACCGGGCTGTCCAGTTCGCCACTGATGTTCAGCGTGTCGAGTTCCACGGCCTGCTGGACCGGTTCCTCAGCCTGGGCAACCAGGCTGAAAGCGCCCAGGGCGCAGGCCATGGCCAATGGCAGGCGGGCTTTTGCGAAGGGCACCTTCGACGACTGTTTCATCCACTACTCCCCAATGAAATTAAATTAGAAGGATTCGCATTTATATGAATCGCCTCTACTAGACGAAGCAGCCAAGGAAAAATTTACCTTCAGCTGACATTTCGTCTCTTTCTCTAGTTACCCAGTAGCTCCACCAGCTCGGCCAGCACCTGCGGATGGCGGACAATGCCCTGGTGATCGGTGTCCACCAGGCGATGGCTGGCCGCCCTGCCCTGCACCTGCTCCAGGGCACGCTCCAGCAGCGCCGCGCGCCCGACCGGCTGCGCCGCCCACCAGCAGTGCGGGCGTACCTTCACCTGCGGCAGGCGGTAGCCCGTGCACAGACGGCGCATATGCTGCTCCAGCGCCCAGGCGAACAGCAGTTCCTCCAGGCTCTGGCGGGTCATGCCGTCCAGCGCCTGGCCTGCGAACCAGGTATTGGCGACCTGCGGCCAGTCCAGCGGCTCCAGCGGCAACAGCCGTTCGAACAGGCCATCCCAGGCCGCGGCCGGCAGCTCCGGCGCCAACAGCTGCAGATGCTCGACCAGCTTGGCTCGGGCCTGAGGATGACGGGCGTCGTCGCCGGCGATCTCGGTGCCCGGCACATAGCAGTCGAGCAGGCCGAGGAACGCCACCTCCGCCCCCCGTGCTTCCAGACGTGCCGCCAGCTCCAGGGCCAGGCTGCCGCCCAGCGACCAACCGACCAGCCGGTATGGCCCCTGGGGCTGCTGCTGGAGCAGCGCGGCCAGGTAGGCATCGGCCATCTCGCCCAGCGAGGCATCACGCCAGCTCGGGTCGAGGAAGCTGCGGCACTGCAGGCCGAAGACTTCGCGCACGCTGTCCAGGCGCGCCGCCAGCGGCTGGTAGCCGGTAACCCGGCCGGTGACCGGGTGTGGGCAGAACAGCGGGGCTGCATCTGCCTGTTGGCGGGTCAGGCGCAGCAGCGGCGACGGACCCTGCACGGCCCGGCCGCGGGCCAGCTCCAGCAGGCCAAGCAGCTCCCGGCGATAGTCCGCAGCCAGGGATTCGATGGTCTCGCTGTGGTACTGATTGGCCGCATACTCCCAGGACAGCTGCAACTGGCCGTCGAACACCTGGCCATTGACCGCCAGGCGCGCGGCCAGCGGGTTGTCCGCCGCCACCGCCGTGCCACCGCCCGCGGCCGGGCGGAACCAGTCCGCCGCCGCGCCGGCCTGATACTGGCCGAGATAGTTAAAGATCACTTCGGCGCTCGGCAGCTCGGCAAGAGAAGCCTGTGCTTGCGCATCGCCTAACCAACGCAGCACGCCATAGCCCTGGCCACCATGCTCGACCTGCTGCAGATGCTGCTGCACACGCTGCAGTTGCAGCTGCGGATCATCCAGGTGCGGCAGCTGCAGCGGATACAGGCTGGTGAACCAGCCGACCGTACGCGACAGGTCCAGCTCGCCGGCCAGCGCCTCGCGCCCGTGGCCTTCGAGGTTGACCCGCAGCCCAGCCTGGCCACTCCAGCGGCACAGGGTGCGCGTCAGCGCGGCGAGCAACAACGCGTCGATACGCACGCCCAGCTGCGCCGGAGCCTGCAGCAGGCGCTTGGTCTCGCCAGCATCCAGGGCCAGGCGCACTTCGCGCTTGTCGCCATGGCTGGCGCTGATGCCGTCGAGTTCGCGTGGCAGTGCCAGCGCCGGGCCGCTCAGGCGGCTGCACCAGGCATCCAGCTCGACCTGCGCCGCCTCGCCGCGCGCCCACTGCTGCAGGGATTCGCTCCAGCCTTTGTAGGACAAGCTCTTGCCCGGCAGGCGCACGGTCTGCCCTGCTTCCAGCTGGCGATAGGCTGCCAACAGGTCTTCCAGCAGGATGCGCCAGGACACCCCGTCCACCACCAGGTGATGGACGGCGAGCAACAGGCGGTCCGCCTTGCCCGCCTGACGCAGGTACAGGCCGCGCAGCAGTGGCCCTCGGGCCAGGTCCAGGCTGCGCTGCGCCTCGTTGTACAGCGCTTCGGCCAGCGCGTCGTCAGCCGCTTCGCGCTGCCAGAGCAGCGGCTGATCGGCTTGTATCTCGCCGTAGTGCTGGGTCCAGCGACCGTCGCGCTGCTCGAAACGCAGGCGCAATCCATCGTGATGCGCCTGCAGCGCCTGCAGCGCCTGCTCCAGCAGGATCGGATCTAGCGGACGCAGCAGCTCCAGATTCAGCGCCTGGTTCCAGTGCGCTGGCTCCGCTTGATTCATGGCGAAGAAATGCGCCTGGATCGGCGCCAGCGGCAGTTCGCCGGTGACCGGCGCCTGCGCGATTTCCTCACCGGCAGCGCGGGTGGTCTGGGCCAGCTCGGCCAGGCGGGGGAACCGGAACAGCTCGCGCGGCGCCAGCTGCAGCCCCTGTTGGCGCACGCGGCTGACCACCTGCAGGGCGACGATGGAATCACCGCCCAGCTCGAAGAAGTGATCCTGACGCCCTACCCGTTCCACGCCCAATACCTCGGCCCAGATGGCGGCAAGGATGCGCTCTTTGTCGGTCTGCGGGGCCTCGTAGTCCTGGCTCTGCCAGGTCGGCTCCGGCAGCGCGGCGCGGTCCAGCTTGCCGGCTGGGGTCAGTGGCAGTTTGGCCAGGGCGATGATCTGCGCGGGGACCATATAGTCCGGCAGGATCTTGGCCAGCTCGCTGCGTAGAGCATTGGTATCAGTGTTGTCGCGGGCGACGACATAGCCCACCAGCTGTTTACCGGTCGGCGTCTCGCGGGCAATGACCGCCGCCTCCTGCACGCCGTCCAGGGCCAGCAGCTGGCTCTCGATCTCGCCCAGCTCGATGCGGAAGCCACGGATCTTCACCTGATGGTCGACGCGGCCCAGGTAATCCAGGGTGCCGTCCGCACGCCAGCGCACCAGGTCGCCAGTGCGGTACATACGCTCGCCGGCTGCACCAAACGGATCGGGCAGGAAGCGTTCGGCCGTCAGTTCGGGACGCTGGAAGTAACCGCGAGCCAGGCCGACTTCTCCACCGATATACAGCTCGCCGGCCACGCCGATGGGCAGCAGGTTGAGCTCGGCATCCAGCACATACAGGCTGCGCGGGCCGACCGGATTGCCGATGGGGGCATAGGCCGCCTCGAAACTGTCACCCGGATAGGCTTCCCAGATCAGTGGAGTGACCACCGTCTCGGTCGGGCCGTAGCCGTTGATGATGCGTTGCGGCTGCAGCACCTTCTGCAGGCGCTCGTAGGTTTCGCGGGTAAAGGCTTCGCCGCCCAGGGTCCAGGAGCGGACCGGCAGTTTCAGGCCTTGCGATTCGACCCAATCCAGTAGCTGCTGGGCATAGCTGGGCGGCAGGCAGGAGATGGTCACGCCTTCGTCGGCAATGACCTGGCAGGTCTTTTCCGCGCTCCACAGTTCCTGGTCGCGAATCACCAGGCGGCTGCCGAAGGCCAGCGGCACGGTCCAGCGCTCCAAGGCGCCGTCGAAGCTGATCGAGGCGAAGTGCAGCTCCACATCGTCCGGCGTCATGCCGTAGCGCTGGCCGATGGTCTGCACATGCATGCTCAGGCCGAGATGGTTCACCGCCACGCCTTTGGGCTGGCCGGTGGAGCCGGAGGTGTAGATCAGATAGGCCAGATTCAGCGGATGGAGCCGTACCGCAGGCGCTGACGAATCAAACGCAGACAGATCCAGCTGATCCAGATACAGCGGCTCGACACCCTCACCCAAAGGCAGGCGCTCGGCCAAGTCGGAGGAAGTGATCAGCCACTTCAGCCCCGAATCCTCGACCATGTAGTTGAGGCGCTCACGCGGATAGTCCGGATCGAGCGGCACAAAAGCACCACCGGATTTCAGCACCGCCAGCATCGCCACGATCATCGCATTGCCACGCTCCAGCGAAACACCGACACGCGACTCCGGCTGCACGCCGTGGGAAACCAGCAGATTGGCCAGTTGGTTGGAGCGAGACTCCAGCTCGGCAAAGGAAATTCGCTCGCTGCCATGCACCAGGGCGATGGCTTCGGGGCGCAGACGCGCCTGCTCGGCGATCAATTCAGGCAACAGGCGCGAAGCATCGAAGCTCTGCCGCGACATGTTCCACTCGGCCAGTTGTAACTGATCCTGACCATCCAGCACCTCCAGACGCACCAAAGGCTGATCCGGTGCGGCACTGACCTGCTCCAGCAGGCCCAGCAAGTGCGTGGTCATCTGCTGCATCTGCCCATCGTCCAGCCGCTCGCGGGCCCAGGTCAGGGTCAGGCGCAGCTGGCCGGCGCTGTCTTCCAGGCTGTCCAGCGCCAGGTCGAACAGTGCGTGCGGTACCCCCTGGGCCAGCGGTTCCAGGCGCAGGCCGGGTAGCTGCAAGGCGCCGAGGTCGCGCTTCTGGTGGTTGAACAGCACCTGGAACAGCGGCGTCTGGCCCAGGCTGCGCTCGGGCGCCAGGGCTTCCACCAGCTGGTCGAACGGCAGGTCCTGCTGGTCCTGGGCGTCCAACGCGTGACGGCGCACTTCGGCCAGCAGCTGACGGAAACTCAGGCCGACATCGAACTCGGCGCGCAGCACCTGGGTATTGACGAAGAAGCCCACCAGCGGCGCGGTCTCGGCACGCTGGCGGTTGGCTACCGGCACGCCGACGCGGATATCGCGCTGGTTGCTGTAGCGCGCCAAGAGCAGCTGGAAGGCGGCCAGCAACAGCATGAACAGGGTCGCGCCCTCGCCCTGGGCCAGTTGGCGCAGGCGCTCGGCCAGGGCTGGCGGCACCGCGACAGCCTGGCGCGCGGCATGGCGCTGGCTGGAGGCGTCCAGCTTGTAGGGCAAGGCCAGCACCGGCTGCTCGCTACCCAGACGCTCGCGCCAGTAGCCGAGCTGGCGTTCGCGTTCGCCGGCCTCCAGCCAGGCGCGCTGCCACTGGGCGTAATCGGCGTATTGGATCGGCAGCTCGGCCAGCTGCGGCGCCTGCCCCTGGCGCAGCGCGGCATATGCGCGGCCCAGCTCCTCAGCGAACACGCCGATCGACCAGCCGTCGGAGACGATGTGGTGACAGACGATCTGCAAGCGCCAGCGTTGCTCGTCCAGACGCAGCAGCTGCACGCGCAGCAGCGGCCCCTCGACCAGGTCGAAGGCGCGCGCCGCATGGGCATCGGCCAGGGCCTGCACGGCCTCGGTCTCGCCGCGCAGGTCGCGCTCCTCCAGGGCCAGCGGGCCTGGCGGGTCGATACGCTGGCATAGCTGGCCAGCGTGCTCGTAGAAACGCGTGCGCAGCGCCTCGTGGCGCTCGACAATCAGCTCCAGAGCCGCCAGCAGCGCGGCACGATCCAACTCACCCTCCAGGGCGAAGGCGCCAACCATGTGGTAGGCACTGCTGTCCGGCTCCAGCTGTGCCACCAGCCACAGGCGCTGCTGGGCATGCGAAGCTGGCAGATGTTCGCCACGCGGCGCCGGCACCAGCGGCAGACGGTCGAAGCGGATGCCCTTGCTGGCCAGCAGTTCGAGGAAACGCTTCTGTTCTGCTGGCCCTAAGGCGAGGAAACGCCGCGCCAGGGCGGCCTTGTCGATAGGCGCGGTCACAGGGCCTCCAGTTCGTCGAGCAGCGCGGCCATATCGCGCAGGTCTTGGTCTTCTTCCTCGGCAGCGGCCGGGGCCTGACCATCGAGGTTGGCGGCCAGGGCCGCCAGGTTCTCCGCCTCGAAGAAGGCGCGCAGCGGCAGTTCCAGCCCCAGACGCTGGCGCAGCAGGGCCACGGCCTGGGTAGCCAGCAGTGAATGCCCGCCGAGTTCGAAGAAGTTGTCGTCGAGGCCGACCTGGGCCACTTCCAGCACTTCCTGCCAGATAGCCGCCAGGGCGATCTCCCGTTCGCTCTGTGGCGCCCGGTAAACCCGCGCCTGCCAAACCGGCTCGGGCAGCGCACGGCGCTCCAGCTTGCCGTTGGGCGACAGCGGCATGCGCTCCAGGCGCATCAGGATCGAGGGCACCATGTGCTCGGGCAGCTCGCTCTTCAATGCCGCCTTGATGCCGGCCAGCCAGGCGGTCTCATCCACCGGCAGAGGATCGGCCACCAGATAGCCGACCAGCTGCTTGCCGATCTGGCTGTCGCGGGCCACCACCACGGCCTCGGCGACGCCCGGCTGGGCACCGAGCTGGGCTTCGATCTCGCCCAGTTCGACGCGGAAGCCGCGGATCTTCACCTGATGGTCGATGCGCCCCAGGTAGTCGATGGCGCCGTCGGCACGCCAGCGCACCAGGTCGCCGGTGCGGTACATGCGTCCGCCCTCGCTGCTGAACGGATCGGGCAGGAAGCGCTCGGCGGTCAGTTCCGGACGGCGGTGGTAGCCGCGCGCCAGGCCGATGCCGGCGATGTACAGCTCGCCGGGCACGCCCTGCGGCACCGGGTTGAGCTGGGCATCGAGGATATGCAGGCGCAGGTTGGCGATCGGCCGGCCGATTGGCACGGCGTGGCGCCCTTCCTCTACGCAGGTCCAGTGACTGACGTCGATGGCTGCCTCGGTCGGGCCGTACAGGTTGTACAGGCCAGCCTGAGGCAGGCGCTGGAAGGTCCGCACCTGCAGCTCCGCCGGCAGCGCCTCGCCGCTGCAGATGACGCGGGTCAGGCTCTGGCACTGCTCCACGTCCGGGTGCAGGAGGAAAGCCTGCAGCATGGAGGGCACGAAGTGCAGCGTACTGACCTTGTGGCGCTGGATAAGCTCCACCAGCTTCTGCGGGTCGCGGTGGTCGCCCGGCGCGGCAACGGCCAGGCAGGCGCCGGTGACCAGCGGCCAGAAGAACTCCCATACCGAGACGTCGAAGCTGAACGGGGTCTTCTGCAGCACCACGTCGCCAGCGCCCAGCTGATAGGCCTCCTGCATCCACAGAATGCGGTTGGCCAGGGCCTCGTGGCTGTTGCCGGCGCCCTTGGGCTTGCCGGTGGAGCCGGAGGTGTAGATGACGTAGGCCAGATCGTTGCCCTGCAAACTGACTGCCGGCGGCGTGAGCGGCTCGGCACTGCAGTCTTCGCGATCCAGGCCCAGGGCCTTGAGCCCGGCCGGCAGCGGCAGGCGCTCGACCAGCGCGCTGTGCGACAACAGTAGGTCGACGCCGGAATCCTCCAGTAGATAGGCCAGGCGTTCCAGCGGATATTCCGGGTCGAGCGGCACATAGGCGCCGCCGGCACGAACGATGGCATGCAGGCCGATCACCAGCTCCAGCGAGCGCTCCAGGCTGATACCGACCAGGCTGCCGCGCTGCACGCCGAGGCTGCGCAGGCGGTTGGCCAATTGGTTGATACGTGCCTCCAGCTCGGCGTAGCTCAGCGTTTGCTCGCCGAACACCAGGGCTGGCGCCTGCGGCGTGCGCGCGGCCTGCTGGCTGATGCGCTCGCTGAGGAAAACCTGCGGCCCGTAGTCCTTGGCCGTGTCGTTCCAGGTGGCGAGCTGCGCCTGCTCGTCTTCCTCGAGCAACGGCAGCAGGCCGATGGGCTGACTCGGGTCGGCGCAGATGCCTTCCAGCAGGCGTACGAAATGCCGTGCCAGGCGGGCGATGGTGCGCGCCTCGAACAGCTCGGCGGCGTAGCTGACGAAACCGCTGAGGCTGCCGTCGGCCGCCTCCTCGGTATCCAGCGCCAGGTCGAACTGCGCGCCGGCGGCGCCCGGGTCATGCGGTTGCACGCGCAGGCCCGGCAGGTTGCCGAGGGCGCTGAAGTCCACCTGCTGGTGGTTGAATGCCACCTGGAACAGCGGGTGATGGCTCAGGCTGCGCGTCGGTTGCAGGGCTTCCACCAACTGGTCGAAGGGCAATTCCTGGTTGGCCAGGGCATCACGGCTGGCCTGGGCCAGTTCGCCGAGCAGTTCGCGGAAAGGTTTCAGCCCGGCCGGCTCGCCGCGCAGCACCAGGGTGTTGATGAAACAACCGAGCACGCCGTCCATTTCCGCCAGGCTACGCCCGGCCACCGGTACGCCGACGCGGATATCTTCCTGGCCGCTGTAGCGGTGCAGCAAGGTCTGCCAGGCTGCCAGCAGCAGGCTGAACAGCGTGCTGCCTTCGCGCTGAGCCAGGGCACGCAGCTGTGCGGTGAGCAACGGCGACAGCTCGAAGCACCAACGCAGGCCCTGGCGCGCGCCCTGAGCCGGGCGCGGATGGTCGGTCGGCAGTTCCAGCAGCGGCTGGTGTTCACCCAGGCGCGCCTTCCAGTAATCCAGTTGGCGCGTGGCCTCGCTGGACTTCAGCCAGTCGCGCTGCCACTGGGCATAGTCCGCGTACTGCAGCGGCAGCAGCGCGAACTGCGCGGTACGGCCCTCGGCGAACGCCGCGTAGGCGGCGGCGAACTCGCCGATGAAACGCTGCATCGACCAGCCATCGGAGACGATATGGTGCTGGACCAG
Source organism: Aquipseudomonas alcaligenes (assembly GCF_003205495.1). Classification (GTDB taxonomy): domain Bacteria; phylum Pseudomonadota; class Gammaproteobacteria; order Pseudomonadales; family Pseudomonadaceae; genus Aquipseudomonas; species Aquipseudomonas alcaligenes_B. The sequence goes on from NZ_QJRX01000007.1 coordinate 74,603, forward strand.
CAGCAGGCGGTACTCCTGATCGGCCAGGCGCAGCACGCTGACCCGCAGGAGCGGCTCGGAAGCCAGGTTGAACGGGCGCGTGAGCAGCTTCTGCGCATAATCGCGCGCCTCGATTTCACGCTCACTGGCCGGCAGTTCACGCAGGTCGAACCAGTCGATGCGCTGGCCCTGCGGCGCCAGGATGCGCTGGCGCGCCTCGCCACCCACCTCGACAAAGCGCGTACGCAGCGCCTCATGGCGCGCTTCCAGCTGGTCGAAAGCGGCCTGCAGCGCCTGGCGATCCAGGCGGCCCTGCAGGTCGAGGCCTGCAGGCATATGGTAGGCGCCGTTGCTCGGGTCCAGACGGTTGAGGAACCACAGGCGCTGCTGGGCATGCGACAGCGGCAGGTCGCCGCCTCGCGGCAGCGCGCGCAGCACCGGTGCATCGGCGGCTTCGCGTTGCAGGGAAGCCGCACAGTCGGCCAGGCGGCTCTGCTCGAACAGAGCCTTGAGCGGCAACTGCAGGCCCTGCTGGCGGATGCGGCTGACCACCTTGAGCGCGACGATGGAATCACCGCCCAGCTCGAAGAAGTGATCCTGCCGCCCTACCCGCTCCACACCCAGCACTTCGGCCCAGATGGTGGCGAGGATGCGCTCATTGTGGGTTTGCGGGGCCTCGTAGTCCTGGCTCTGCCAGGTCGGCTCCGGCAGCGCGGCGCGGTCCAGCTTGCCGGCCGGGGTCAGCGGCAGTTTGGTCAGGGCGATGATCTGCGCGGGGACCATATAGTCCGGCAGGACTTTGGCCAGCTCGCTGCGTAGAGCATTGGTATCAGTGTTGTCGCGGGCGACGACATAGCCCACCAGCTGCTTGCCGGTCGGCGTCTCACGAGCGATCACCGCCGCCTCCTGCACGCCATCGAGTGCCAACAGCTGGCTCTCGATCTCGCCCAGTTCGATACGGAAGCCACGGATCTTCACCTGGTGGTCGACGCGACCCAGGTAATCCAGGGTACCGTCCTCGCGCCAGCGCACCAGGTCGCCAGTGCGGTACATGCGCTCACCGGCGGCGCCGAACGGGTCGGGCAGGAAGCGCTCGGCGGTCAGTTCCGGACGCTGGAAGTAACCGCGAGCCAGACCCACTTCGCCACCGATATACAACTCGCCGGCCACGCCGATGGGTAGCAGGTTCAGCTCGGCATCCAGCACATACAGGCTGCGCGGGCCGACCGGATTGCCGATGGGGGCGTAGGCGGCTTCGAAACTGTCACCGGGATAGGCTTCCCAGATCAGCGGGGTCACCACGGTCTCGGTCGGACCGTAGCCGTTGATGATGCGTTTGGGTTCAAGGACGCGCTGCAGACGCTCGTAGGTTTCGCGGGTAAAGGCTTCCCCGCCCAGGGTCCATGAGCGCACCGGCAGTTTCAGGTTCTGGCTTTCCACCCAGTCCAGCAGCTGCTGGGCATAGCTGGGCGGCAGACAGGAGATGGTTACGCCTTCGTCGGCGATCACCTGGCAGGTCTTCTCCGCGCTCCACAGTTCCTGGTCACGGATCACCAGACGGCTGCCGAAGGCCAGCGGCACGGTCCAGCGCTCCAGGGCGCCATCGAAGCTGATCGAGGCGAAATGCAGCTCCACGTCGTCCGGGGTCATGCCATAGCGCTGGCCGATGGTCTGCACATGCATGCTCAGGCCGAGGTGGTTCACCGCCACACCCTTGGGCTGGCCGGTGGAGCCGGAGGTGTAGATCAGGTAGGCCAGATTCAGCGGATGCAGCTGTGCCGCAGGCGCTGACGAATCAAACGCAGACAGATCCAGCTGATCCAGATACAGCGGCTCGACGCCCTCGCCCAGCGGCAGGCGCTCGGCCAGATCGGAGCTGGTGATCAGCCACTGCAGGCCCGAGTCCTCGACCATGTAACCGAGGCGCTCGCGCGGATAGTCCGGATCGAGCGGCACAAAGGCTCCACCGGATTTCAGCACCGCCAGCATGGCGACGATCATCGCATTCCCACGCTCCAGCGACACGCCGACGCGGGACTCAGGCTGCACGCCGTGGGAAACCAGCAGATTGGCCAGGCGATTGGCGCGTGCCTCCAACTCGGCGAAAGATAGGCGCTCGTCGCCATGCACCAGGGCGATGGCCTCCGGGCGCAGGCGCGCCTGTTCGGCGATCAGCGCGGGCAGCAGGCGTGCGGAATCGAAGGCCTGGCGCGGAGTGTTCCACTCGGCCAGACGTGCCTGCTCATCGGCGGAACTCAGCTGCAGGCTGCCCAGCGTCCGCGCCGGATCGCCACACACCTGATCCAGGGCCTGGCGCAGCAGCGCCTCGACCTGGGCGATGCCGTCGGCGTCGAAATGCGCACGGTCGTAGGCCAGCAGCAGCTCCAGGCGGCTGCCCGGCAGCACGGCCAGGGTCATCGGGTAATGGGTGAACTCGTGGCTTTGTGGCATGCCCAAACGCAGCTCGCCACGCTCGGCCTGCTTGAGTGCCTCGCCCAGCGGATAGTTCTCGAACACCAGCAGGCTGTCGAACAGCGCCTCGCCGGCGCTGCCGACCCAGCGCTGGATATCGTGCAGCGGGCTGTGCTCGTGCTCGCGCAGCTGCAGATTCTGCACCTGCAGCGCGGCCAGCCAGTCGCCTAGCGGCTGCTCGGCCGGCAGTTGCACGGCGACGGGCAGGCTGTTGATAAACAGGCCAAGCATCTGCTCGCTGCCGGCCAGCTCGGTCGGGCGACCGGCCACGGTGGCGCCGAAGCACAGGCTGCGCTTGCCGGTCAGGCGCGCCAGCAGCAAGGCCCAGGCGGCTTGCACCAGGGTATTGAGGGTCAGGCCGTGACGTTGGGCGAAACCGCGAATCCGTTGTTCGGTGGCGCTATCGAGCGGCAGCGGATGACGGGCATGGCCCTGTTCCGGCGCACGGCACGGCAGGCAGCCGGCGATGCGGGTGGCGCCCTCCAGCGGTGCCAGCTGTTCACGCCAGAAGGCCTGCTCGGCAGCCGCATCCTGACCGTCGAGCCAGTGGATATAGTCACGGAACTGGCCGCCTGGCGCCGGCAGGCGGTCACCGTGATAGATGGCCAGCACCTCGGCGAACAGCAGGCCGTTGCTCCAGCCGTCCAGCAGCAGGTGGTGCAGGGTCCAGACCAGCACGAAGTCGCCGGCGCCACGCTGGATCAGAGCCAGACGCAGCAGCGGCGCCTGGTCGAGGGTAAAGCCGCGCTCACGCTCGGCGCTGCAGAAGGCCTGCAGCTGCGCCTCGAAATCGGCGACACCGCGCCAGTCGAGATCCTGCCAGTCCAGCTCGACCTCGGCCTGCACCAGTTGCAGCGGGCGCTCGCCCAGCAGGAAGCGGCTACGCAGCACGCCATGCCGCACCAGCACCTGGCGCCAGGCGCTTTGCAGGCGCAGCGGATCGAGGCCGGTGAACGGCAGCAGCAGCTGGCTGACGTAGCTGCCGGCACCTTCCAGCTGGCTGTGGAACAGCAGGCCCTGCTGCAGCGGCGACAGCGGGTGGATATCTTCCACGCCGGCCAGTGCATCCAGCTCGATCTGGCTCAGACCGGCCAGCGGCACGTCGCTGGGGGTCAGCAATGGTTGGGCCTTGGCGCAGTGCTGGGCGATGGCGCGCAGCTCATCCTGCAGGCGAGTGACCACCCCCTCCAGGGTGGTGCGCGCCAGCTGCGCCGGGTTGAAGTCGATGTACAGCTGCAGGGCACCGCCACGCTGCTCGGCGTTGATGACCAATGCTGCGTCCATGGGCGCATCGGCTTCGCGCCATAGACCGCCTTCGCGCAGGCGCAATCCGCCCTCGCCCTGGTCGAACTGGCCCAGGTAGTTGAACAGCAGTTGCGGCGCGCGCTCGGTCAATTGACCTTGTTGGGCCAGTAGACCAAAGCCCAGTCCCAAGTTGGGCACGGCGCGCAGCTGCTCCTTGATCGCCTTGAGGCTGGCGGCCAACTCGGCCTCCGGTTGCAGGCGCACGGGGTAGAGGCTGGTAAACCAGCCGACGCTGCGCGACAGGTCGATATCCTCGAACAGCGGCGCGCGGCCATGGCTCTCCAGGTGTACGGTCAGCACCGGCTGCTCGCTCCAGCTGCATAGCACGCGACTCAGAGCGGTCAGCAGCAACTCGTCGGCGCGCAGGCGATAGGCGCGTTGGCCGGCCTGCAGCAGCTCGCGGGTAAAGCCGGCGTCCAGGCTCAGCTCCAGACGCTGGCGAGTGCCTTCGCTACCCGCATCGCTGCTCAGCAGCGGCAGTTCGCCGCCAGCGGCCTGCTGGGCCTGCCAGTACGGCAGCTGTGCGTCCACATTCCAGCCGGCCAGGCGCTCGCCCCAGATCTTGAAGGGACTGGTCTTGCTCGGCAGCTGCACCGCCAGGCCGCTGGCCAGTTGCAGACAGGCGCGCTGCAGGTCTTCCAGCAGCACGCGCCAGGACACGCCATCGACCACCAGATGGTGGATGGACAGCAGCAGGCGGTCGGCCTGGTCTGGCTGGGTCAGGTACAGACCGCGCAGGTGTGAGCCGCTGGCTGGATCAATGCTGCGCTGAGCGGCGTCATAGTACGGTTGCGGATCTTCGCCAGCGGCCAGTTCGACCCGTTGCAGCAGAGGCCCCACCACTTCGGCTGCATGTACCTGCTGCCACTGACCATCGCGCTGCTCGAAGCGCAGACGCAGGGCATCATGGTGCCGAACCAGGGCTTGCAGCGCCTGCTCCAGCTGGGCAGCCGACAGCGGCTCGGCCAGCTCCAGCAGCAGGTACTGGTTGCACGGGGCCAGGCCCTCGCGCTGCAGTAGCCGGGACTGGATCGGCAGCAGCGGTGCAACGCCGGTCACCGGCCCCTGCTCGGCCAGCGGCGCGGCGACGCTGCGGGCAACGCCGGCCAGTTGGGTCAGGGTCTGCTGCTGGAACAGATCCTTGGGTGTCAGACCCAGGCCCTGCTGGCGGGCGCGACTGACGACCTGCAACGCGACGATGGAGTCGCCACCCAGCTCGAAAAAGTGGTCCTGCCGCCCTACCCGCTCCACTCCGAGGACCTCGGTCCAGATGGTGGCGAGGATGCGCTCATTGTCGGTTTGCGGGGCCTCGTAGTCCTGGCTCTGCCAGGTCGGCTCCGGCAGCGCGGCGCGGTCCAGCTTGCCGGCCGGGGTCAGTGGCAGTTTGGCCAGGGCGATGATCTGCGCGGGGACCATATAGTCCGGCAGCACCCTGGCCAGTTCGCTACGCAAAGCATTGGTGTCGAGATTGTCGCGAGCGACCACATAGCCCACCAACTGCTTGCCGGTCGGCGTCTCACGGGCGATCACCGCCGCCTCCTGCACTCCGTCCAGGGCCAGCAGCTGGCTCTCGATCTCGCCCAGTTCGATACGGAAGCCGCGAATCTTCACCTGATGATCGACGCGACCGAGGTAATCCAGGGTGCCATCCGCACGCCAGCGCACCAGATCGCCGGTGCGGTACATGCGCTCCCCTGCCTGGCCAAACGGATCGGGCAGGAAGCGTTCGGCGGTCAGCTCGGGACGCTGGAAGTAACCGCGAGCCAGGCCGACTTCTCCACCGATATACAGCTCCCCAGCCACGCCGATGGGCAGCAGGTTCAGCTCGGCATCCAGTACATACAGGCTGCGCGGGCCCACCGGATTGCCGATGGGCGCATAGGCGGCCTCGAAGCTATCGCCGGGGAAGGCTTCCCAGATCAGCGGGGTCACCACCGTCTCGGTCGGACCGTAGCCGTTGATGATGCGTTTGGGTTCAAGGACGCGCTGCAGACGCTCGTAGGTTTCGCGGGTAAAGGCTTCGCCACCAAGGGTCCAGGAGCGCACCGGTAGCTTGAGGTTCTGGCTTTCCACCCAATCCAGCAGCTGCTGGGCATAGCTCGGCGGCAGGCAGGAGATGGTCACGCCTTCGTCGGCGATCACCTGGCAGGTTTTTTCCGCGCCCCACAGTTCCTGGTCACGAATCACCAGACGACTGCCAAAAGCCAGCGGCACGGTCCAGCGCTCCAGGGCGCCGTCGAAGCTGATCGAGGCGAAATGCAGCTCCACGTCGTCCGGGGTCATGCCATAGCGCTGGCCGATGGTCTGCACATGCATGCTCAGGCCGAGATGATTCACCGCCACGCCTTTCGGCTGGCCGGTGGAGCCGGAGGTGTAGATCAGGTAGGCCAGATTCAGCGGATGCAGCGGCACCGCAGGAGTGGAAGCCGCGAAGGCGGATAGATCCAGCTGATCCAGATACAGCGGTTCAACCGCCGAAGACAGCGGCAGGCGCTCGGCCATATCGGACGAGGTGATCAGCCACTTCAGACCTGAGTCCTCGACCATATAGCTCAAACGTTCACGCGGGTAATCCGGATCGAGCGGCACAAAGGCGCCACCGGCCTTCAGCACCGCCAGCATGGCCACGATCATCGTGTTGCCGCGCTGCAGCGAGACGCCGACGCGCGACTCCGGACGCACGCCACGGGCGGCCAGCAACTGGGCCAGGCGATTGGCGCGGTCCTCCAGTTCGGAGAACGAAATACGCTCGGCACCATGCACCAGGGCGATGGCCTCGGGGCGCAGACGTGCCTGCTCGGCGATCAGTTCGGGCAGCAGGCGCGCGGCATCGAAGGCCTGGCGCGGTATGTTCCACTCGGCCAGCAGACGGCGTTCGCCGGTGCTGACCAGCTCCAGCTCGCCCAGCGCGGCCTGCGGCGAGGTAGCGAAGCCGTCGAGCACCTCAAGGAAGCCGCCGATCAGACGTTCGATGCTGCTCTCGGCGAACAGCTCGGCGGCGTAGGCGAAGTTGATCGACAGCTGGTCACCCTTGTCGCGCACCGCGTCCAGGGCCAGGTCGAAGGGAATCTGGCTGGACGGCACTTCGTCCAGCACGGTCTCGATGCCCGGCAGCCAGTTGGCCGCCAGCGGGTGCTGGCGCCGGTAGTTGAAGGCCACCTGGAACAGTGGCTGCTGGCCGAGGCTGCGGCTCGGCGCGAGCTCTTCCACAAGGCGCTCGAAGGGCATTTCCTGATGGGCCTGGGCCTCTTTCAGGCCAGCGCGGGTCTGCTCCAGCCAATCGGCCACCGACAGCTCGGGGCGCGGCTCGGCCTTGAGCACCAGGGTGTTGACGAAGAAACCGAGCAGGCGTTCGAAGCCCTTGGCACGGCCGGCCACTGGCACGCCGATACGCACATCGCGCTGGCCGGACAGGCGCGCCAGCTGCAGCTGCAGGGCCGCCAGCAGCACGGTGAACAGGGTCGCGCCATTAGCCTTGGCCAGCTCGCTGAGCCGTGCCACCAGGGCCGGCTCCACCTGCAGCTTGCGGTAGGCGGCACGGCGCGCGGCCTGGGCTTCGTGCGGGAAGTCCGGCGTCAGGCTCAGCGCCGGCTGCTCGCTGCCCAGGCGCTCGCGCCAGAAGGCCATTTGCCGGGCGCCCGCCTCGCTGTTCAGCCACTCGCGCTGGCCCACGGCATACTCGCTGTATTGCAGCGGCTGCGGGGGCATGAACGGCTGGCGGTTCTGCTGGCGGGCGCGGTAGAACTCGCCCACCTCCTCGACCATCACCCGCACCGACCAGGCGTCGGAGATGATGTGGTGCATGCCCACGGCCAACGCATGACTGTTGTCGCCCAGGCGATAGAGGGCGCAGCGCACCAGCGGACCGCGGGTCAGGTCGTAGTCGGTCTCGATGAAAGCGCGCGCCAACGCCTCGACGCACTCGCTGCTCTGCGACAGGTCGATGATCTCCAGCGGCATCGGGCCTGCCGGCAACACGGCCTGCTGGGCCAGGCCGTCCTGCTCGCGGAATACGGTGCGTAGCGCCGCATGGCGAGCGTAGACCTGATCCAGCCCATGACGCAGGCTGTCCAGCTCCAGCGCCCCCTCGAAACGCAGCAGCCCGCCGATGTTGTAGGCGCTGCTGCCGCTTTCCAGACGGCTGAAGAACCACAGCCGCTGCTGGGCGAAGGACAGCGGCGCCCATTCCAGAGCAATGTTCGACGGGACTTGCGCGTTCATCACAGCACCTCGCAAAGAGTGGCCTAGGCGCCCAGTGGCATGCCGGCCGCCTCGCGCCGCAGCAGGCGCGAGGCATGGAATTCGATCAGGGACAGCAGTTCGTCTTCCTGGGGGCGCAGGTAGGCGTGATCGCCATCCAGCCATTCCAGGGTGAAGGGGCCGCGGGTCTCGCGGCGCCAGGCGCGCAGGTCGTCCTCGCTCAGGCAGTCGCGGCGCGCACCGAGCACGTGTAGGGCACAGGGCAAGGGGGCGCGGCGCTGGTAGCGGTAGCTCTCGGCCAGGGCAAAGTCGCTGCGCAGTACGGGCAACAGTTCGCGGCGGAACAGCGGGTCGGCCAGCAGCTCGCGCGGCAGGCGGGCGAAGCCATCGAGGCCGGCGAACAGTTCGCCGTCGCTGCGCGTGGTCATGCGCGGCGCCTGCAGGCGTCGCGAGGGCGCCCGCGAAGCCGAGGCGAACAGCGCCAGCGGCGCCTCATGTCCCTCGGCGATCAGCACCTGGGCCAGCTCGAAGGCGAGCATGGCGCCCAGGCTGTGGCCCCACAGCAGGTACGGACCACTGCATTCGCGCGACCAGGCTTGCCTCAGGTCGGCCAGCAGCGCCGGCAGGTCCTGGCACAGCGGCTCACCCTCGCGGGCGCCGCGACCTGGCAACTCCAGCGGGCAGACTTCCAGCCAACGCGGCAGGCGCTTGCGCCAGCGTGCATAGGGCATGGCGCTGGCGCCGGCATGAGCCAGGCAGAACAGCTGCATTAGGCGTCCATGGCCTCGCGCAGGCTGCGCGGACGCATGTCGGTCCAGACGCTGGCGATGTGCGCTAGGCAGGTCGCCTTGTCGCCGCGCACGCCGTCTTCCTTCCAGCCGGCCGGCACGGCCTTGTAGGCCGGCCAGATGGCGTACTGCTGCTCATCGTTGACCACGACCAGGAAGGTGGTCTGCGGGTTGTCCAGGCTCATGGGGTATCCCTCGTTGAAAGTGGCACGCTTTAAAGACGCACGAAGCTGCGAATAATTTTCATTTAATTCGATTGCGCGGACATGACAGTGCCCTGCCCCGCGTCCGGGGCAGAGGTATCAACAGCTATGCGGGGATCGAGCCGCCGATCTCGCGCACCGCGTCCTGGGTGGCACGGTCGCGGGCTTCGCCGGTGAGCTCGCTGAGGCGACCGCCATCCATCTTCAGCAGACGGTCGGCCTGGTCGAAGTAGTGGTCGTCATGGGTGATGGCGAGGATGGTCTTGCCGGCGGCCTTCAGTTGCGGCAGCAGCTCGCGGTAGAACAGGCGACGGAACAGCGGGTCCTGGTCGGCGGCCCATTCGTCGAGAATCAGGATGTCGCGCCCTTCCAGCATCGCCAGCATCAGCGCCAGGCGCTTGCGCTGGCCCTGGGAGAAGCGCGTGTCGGCCAGCCGCCCGTTGGCGAAACGCACCTTGTGGCGCAGGCGCAGACGTTCCAGCCACTGCCCGACCAGCGACTCCTCGACCTCGGCACCGGCCGGGCCGAGCAGGCGGGCGAACAAGTGGAAATCGGTGTAGACGCTGGCGAACAGCTGGCGATAGGCCTGCCACTCATGCGGCTGCACCACGCGGCCGTCCAGGCGGATCTCGCCCGCGGCCGGGCGATGCAGGCCGGTGAGCAGGCGCGCCAGGGTCGACTTGCCGCTGCCGTTGCCGCCGACCAGGAACACCAGCTCGCCGCGGCGCAGTTCCAGGTCGACGGGGCCGACATCAAAGCCGGCCTCGTCGCCCTCGCCCGGATAGCGGTATTCGACGCCGGCCAGCTGCAGGCTCTGCCACTCGCCAAGGCTTTCGACCGCCGCGATCTCGGCGGTTTCCGGGGCCAGTTCCAGGGTCTCCAGCTTGTCCAGCGAGATACGCGCGGCCAGCAGGCTGGGCAGCGCGGCTACGGAGGCAACCATCGGCGCGCGCAGGAACAGCACGGTCAGGGCGAAGGTCGCCGCCACCTCAGCCGAGGCCCAACCCAGGCCGCTGGCGCAGAAGAACACCAGGCCGATGCTGCCCAGCACCATGGCGTTGGCCCAGTTGCCGGCCAGGCCATTGAAGATGTCGGCGCGGGTGACGTTGTCGCGGTAGGCGCGGGCGTCGCGGTCGAACTCCTCGTCATACAGCAGCCGCGCGCGGTCACGGTTGAGCGCCAGTTCCTTGCGGCCGTCGATGATCGCCTGGTAGTCCTGATACAGATGGTCCTCGGCCTCGCGCAGCAGGCGGATGTGATGATTGACCTTGCCGACGAAGAACCAGCCCACCAGCAAAGTCAGGCCCAGCCAGCCAGCGGTGACAGCGAACAGCGCTGGCGACAGCCAGGCCAGGTAGGTGAAGGCGGCGATGCTGAGAATCAGGCCGTAGGTCAGCTCCGGCAGGTAGACGAAGGCGATGGTGATGTTGCGGATGTCACTGGACAGGCTGGCGAGGATGCGAGCGCCGCCGATCTGCTCCAGGCGCTCGATATCGGTGTCCAGCACCCGCCGCACCAGGCTGCGGCGCAGACCGTAGACGAAGCGGTGGCCGAGGGTGTGCAGGGCCACCTGCCCTGCCCCAGAACACAACAGCAGCGCCGCCAGCAGGCCGAGGAAGCTCAGTAGCGTGGTCGCCAGCGCGCCGTCGATGCGGATCAGCTTGAGGTTGATGAAAGCGATCACGCCAACGCTGAGCATCGCACTGCAAAGGCTGAGCAGAATGATGCCGGAGAGCGGCAGGCGGTTGTCGCGGAACAGCAGCTTGAGCAGTTTCATGGCGGGTCCAGAACGGCGGAAATCAGGCTGCCTCGGGTTCGAGGCGGCTGCGGCAGTGACTCAGGGCGTCACGCAGGAGGAAATGCACCAGGGTTGGCGAGGCGCTGAGATGGCTGGCTACCTCGCGCTGGCTGTAGCCTTCCAGCTGGCTCATGGTGAATACGGTACGGGTACGCTCGGGCAACTCGCCCAGTGCGTGCTGCAGACGCTGCCATTCCAGCTGGCCGATGGCGCGCTGCTCGGGGCCGGACTGCGGTGCGGGCAGCTCGTCGAGCAGCTCCTCGTCGGCACTGTAGCGGCCCTCCAGGTTCTGCCGACGCAGGCGGTCGATGGCCAGGTTGCGCACCATGCGGAACAGGTAGCGCAGCGGGTCCTCGATGGCGTGGCGCTCGCCGCTCTCCCACAGCTTGAGGAAGGCGTCGTGCACCACGTCTTCGGCACGTGCGCGACAGCCGAGTACGCCTTGGGCGGCGTCTGTCAGGGTGCGTCGATGCTCGGCATACAGGCTCTCCAGAGCCCGTTGATGGATTTTCGCGGCCAGCCGCAAGGCGGCTGTACCCTGTTCTCCCAAGCTGCGATACGACCCCATTGGCCTGTCCTCGGCTGCAACGTGATGCGCATCTTAATGATAATATTTATCAATACAAGCCTGTACTCACATTCTCCGCGCAAAAGAAAACGCCGCCCTGAGGCGGCGTCTTGCAGAATCAGGCACCTGGCGTCAGGTGTCGAGCGTCATCACCACCCGCCCACCGGCTGGACAGGTTTCCATGAAACGGTTGGCTTCGACGAAGTCCTCGAAGGCAAACGACTTGGCGATACTCGGCTTGAGCAGGCGGTCGGCGGTCATCTGGTTGATCCGCTGCAGGGCACGCTGCACCGCCGCTTCGTCGCGTTCCAGACCCAGTTCGGGCTGGCCGGTGAAGTCCAATACGCAATGGCGGAAGAACTGCAGGTGCTTCTTGAACGCCGCGCAGGCCGGGAACGCCGCGTCGTTGCCGCCGTTGACGCCGTAGAGGATCAGCTTGCCGCGGGTCGCCGCGACATCGCCGAGCAGCTTCATCTGCGGCCCGGCGCACTGGTCCAGCACCACCTCCACGCCTTTGCCATCGGTGAAGCGCTCCACCTCCAGCACCAGGTCCTGCTCCTCGGTATCGATCACCTTGTCGGCACCCAGTTCGCGTAGATAGGCCCGGGTATCGCCCTCGCTGGTGGCGGCGATCACCACGGCGCCCAGCGCCTTGGCCATCTGTACCGCCTGCGGTGCCAGGCAGTGGGCCGCCTCGGTGATCAGCACGCGCTGCCCCGGCTGCACATCGGCCAGCTCGACCAGGGCAAAGTACGCCAGCATGTAGGGTGAGTAGTGCACGGCGGCTTCGGCCGGGCTGAGCACATCCGGATAACGGGCCAGGGCACGGCGCGGCATCAGCACCAGATCGCCCCAGGCCGGATACTGGTTGGGGCTGAAGGACGGGAAGCTGGCGACCGCCATGCCGGGGGCGAGATCCTCGACGCCGGCACCGACGGCCTCGACCACCCCGGACAGCTCGAAACCCACGCCAGCGGGCAGCTGCGCGGCCTGGTCAGGCGCCAGGTTCTGCCGCCACAGCACGTCGCGCCAGCCCACGCCGAGCGCCTGGGTGCGCACCAGCACCTCGTCGTGCCCCGGTTTCGGGGTCGGCACATCCTCCAGACGCAGCACGCTGGCATCGCCGAACTGGTGGAAACGGATCATGCGGGACATCACACACCTCGCCTTCATATCTCTATGGCCACGGACTCTATACGGGCTTTTCCGGCAAGACTACCCGCCACTATCGATAGTCACCATAAATAGCGATGATCCGCCAGCGCTTCCGGTTCAGCGCCGGGCTTGACGCCGGCGCGCCGCACCCGCACCTTTCACGGATTCCCGGATGGAAGCTGAACATGAACCGCAACGACCTGCGCCGTGTCGACCTGAACCTGCTGATCGTGTTCGAGACGCTGATGCACGAGCGCAGCGTGACACGCGCGGCGGAGAAGCTGTTCCTCGGCCAGCCGGCGATCAGCGCCGCCCTCGCCCGCCTGCGCAGCCTGTTCGATGATCCGCTGTTCGTGCGTACCGGGCGCAGCATGGAACCCACCGCGCGGGCCAACGAAATTTTCGCACTGCTCTCCCCGGCGCTGGACTCCATCTCCACCGCCGTCAGCCGCGCCACCGATTTCGACCCGGCCACCAGCAGCCAGGTATTTCGTATCGGCCTGTCCGATGACGTCGAGTTCGCCCTGTTGCCGCCGCTGCTACGCCGCCTACGCGCCGAGGCGCCCGGCGTGGTGCTGGTGGTGCGCCGCGCCAACTACCTGTTGATGCCGGGGCTGCTGGCCTCCGGGGAGATCTCGGTGGGCGTCGGCTACACCGAGGAGCTGCCGGCCAACGCCAAGCGCAAGGTACTGCGCCGCAGCAAACCCAAGCTGCTGCGTGCCGACAGCGTGCCCGGGGCGATCAGCCTGGATGACTTCTGTGCCCGCCCGCACGCCCTGGTGTCCTTCGCCGGCGACCTCACCGGCTTCATCGACGAGGAACTGGAGAAGCTTGAGCGCAAGCGCCGGGTGGTCCTGGCGGTACCCCAGTTCAACGGTCTCGGCACCCTGCTGGCCGGCACCGACATAGTCGCCACCGTACCGGACTACACCGCCGCTGCCCTCACCGCCGCCGGCGGCTTGCGTGCCGAGGATCTGCCGCTGCCCTCACGCACCTTCGAGCTGCACATGGCCTGGCGTGGCGCCCAGGACAACGACCCGGCCGAGCGCTGGCTGCGCTCGCGCATCCAGATGTTCTGCGGCGATCCGGACAGCCTCAACTGACCCAGGTGGCGCTCTGGCACGGGCGCTGCCTCAACTATCAACGCGAACGAATGAATCATCATTCCGCGTGATAGTCATCTTCGGATGGTTCGATTCGTGCCTTCAAACTCCGCCGCGCAGACTCCGCCCATCCACAAATCCGACTGGCGGAGTCAAACATGGAACAGTCATTCAATCTCTCCTGGCGCCTGCCCCTGGCCGTTGCCGCGGCCCTGCTGCTGAGTGCCTGCGGCAAGGGCGAGGAAGTGAGCCAGCAGATGCCGGCCGCCAAGGTCAGCGTCGCCGAAGTGATCGAGCAGCCGATCAACGAATGGGACGAGTTCACCGGCCGCCTGGAGGCGCCCGAGTCGGTCGAGGTGCGGCCACGCGTCTCCGGCTATATCGACAAGGTGGCCTTCGACGAAGGCAGCCTGGTGAAGAAAGGCGACCTGCTGTTCCAGATCGACCCGCGCCCGTTCCAGGCCGAGGTCAAGCGCCTGCAGGCCCAGCTGCAGCAGGCCCGCGCCAGCCAGACCCGTGCCGCCAACGAGGCCCGTCGTGGTGAGCGCCTGCGCCAGAGCAACGCCATCTCCGCCGAACTGGCCGATGCCCGCGCCAGCGCCGCCACCGAGGCCCAGGCCGCGGTCGCCGCGACCCAGGCCGAGCTGGACAACGCGCTGCTCAACCTCAGCTTCACCCGCATCACCTCGCCGATCGACGGCCGCGTTAGCCGCGCCGAGATCACCGAGGGCAACCTGGTCGGCGCCGGCCAGTCGCTGCTGACCACCGTGGTTTCCACCGACAAGGTCTACGCCTACTTCGACGCCGACGAGCGCGTGTTCCTCAAGTACGTCGAACTGGCCCGCCAGGCCGGCAGCGATGCCCGTGGCGCCAGCCCGGTGTACCTCGGCCTGTCCAGCGAAACCGGCCACCCGCACGAGGGCCAGCTGGACTTCCTCGACAACCAGGTCAATCCGCGCACCGGCACCATCCGCGGCCGCGCCGTGTTCGACAACCGCGACGGCCGCTTCACCCCCGGTCTCTACGCTCGCCTCAAGCTGGTCGGCAGCGGCACCTACCCGGCCGCGCTGATCAAGGACGAAGCGGTCGGTACCGATCTGGGCAAGAAGTTCGTCCTGGTCCTCGACAAGGACAACGCCGTGCAGTACCGCGCCATCGAGCTGGGCCCGAAGCTGGAAGGCCTGCGCATCGTCCGTCAGGGCCTGGCCAAGGGCGAGAAGATCGTGGTCAACGGCCTGCAGCGCGCCATGCCCGGCGCCACCGTCGATCCGCAGGCCGTGCCGATGGCCGACGAGGCCACCCTCGCCCAGCTGGCGCGCCTGCGCCAGGCCGTGGACGGCCGCGACGCCCCGCGCGTGGCCGAACAGCACGCCAAGTCCAGCAACGCGCCGCGCGGCTGAGGTAGAACGCCATGAACTTCTCCCAGTTCTTCATCAAGCGGCCGATCTTCGCCGCCGTGCTGTCCCTGCTGGTGCTAATCGCCGGAGCGATCTCGCTGTTCCAGCTGCCGATCAGCGAATACCCGGAAGTGGTGCCGCCCACAGTGGTCGTACGCGCCAACTTCCCCGGCGCCAACCCCAAGGTGATCGGCGAGACCGTCGCCTCGCCGCTGGAGCAGGCCATCACCGGCGTGGAGGGCATGCTCTACATGTCGTCGCAGTCCACCGCCGACGGCAAGCTGACCCTGACCATCACCTTCGCCCTCGGCACCGACCTGGACAACGCCCAGGTACAGGTGCAGAACCGCGTGACCCGCACCATGCCGACCCTGCCCACCGAGGTGCAGCGCCTCGGCGTGACCGTGGACAAGGCCTCCCCGGACCTGACCATGGTGGTGCACCTGACCTCGCCGGATCAGCGCTACGACATGCTCTACCTGTCCAACTACGCCGCGCTCAACGTCAAGGACGAGCTGGCGCGCCTGGATGGCGTGGGTGACGTGCAGCTGTTCGGCATGGGCAACTACTCGCTGCGCGTGTGGCTCGACCCGAACAAGGTGGCCTCGCGCAACCTCACCGCCTCGGATGTGGTCGCCGCGATCCGCGAGCAGAACCGCCAGGTCGCCGCCGGTGCCCTCGGCGCGCCGCCCTCGGACGCCGGCAACAGCTTCCAGCTGTCGATCAACACCCAGGGCCGCCTGGTCAGCGAGGAAGAGTTCGAGAACATCATCATCCGCGCCGGCGACGACGGCGAGATCACCCGCCTCAAGGACATCGCGCGCATCGAACTGGGTTCCAGCCAGTACGCGCTGCGCTCGCTGCTGAACAACCAGCCGGCCGTGGCCATCCCGGTGTTCCAGCGCCCCGGCTCGAATGCCATCGAGATCTCCGACTCGGTGCGCGCGCGCATGGCCGAGCTGAAGCAGAGCTTCCCGCAGGGCGTGGACTACGAGATCGTCTACGATCCGACCATCTTCGTCCGCGGCTCCATCGAGGCGGTGGTGCACACCCTGCTCGAAGCCATCGTGCTGGTGGTGCTGGTGGTGGTGCTGTTCCTGCAGACCTGGCGCGCCTCGATCATCCCGCTGGCCGCCGTGCCGGTGTCGCTGATCGGTACCTTCGCGGTGATGCACCTGTTCGGCTTCTCGCTCAACGCCCTGTCGCTGTTCGGCCTGGTGCTGGCCATCGGCATCGTGGTGGACGACGCCATCGTGGTGGTGGAGAACGTCGAGAGGAACATCGGCCTCGGCAAGTCGCCGGTGGAAGCTACCCGCCAGGCCATGAAGGAAGTGACCGGGCCGATCGTCGCCACAGCGCTCGTTCTTTGCGCCGTTTTCGTGCCGACCGCCTTCATCTCCGGCCTTACCGGGCAGTTCTACCAGCAGTTCGCGCTGACCATCGCCATCTCCACGGTGATCTCGGCGTTCAACTCGCTGACCCTGTCGCCGGCCCTGGCCGCCGTGCTGCTGAAGGATCACCACGCGCCGAAGGACCGCTTCTCCCGCGTGCTCGACAAGTTGTTCGGTGGCTGGCTGTTCAACCCGTTCAACCGCTTCTTCGACCGCGCCAGCCATGGCTACGTCGGCACCGTGAAGCGCGTGCTGCGCGGCAGTTCGATCGCCCTGCTGGTCTACGGCGGCCTGCTGGTGCTCGGCTACCTGGGCTTCTCCAGCACCCCGACCGGTTTCGTGCCGCAGCAGGACAAGCAGTACCTGGTGGCCTTCGCCCAGCTGCCGGACGCCGCCACCCTCGACCGTACCGAGGCGGTGATCAAGCGCATGTCGGAGATCGCCGGCAAGCACCCGGGCGTGGAGAACACCGTGGCCTTCCCAGGCCTGTCGATCAACGGCTTCACCAACAGCCCGAACAGCGGCATCGTCTTCACCCCGCTCAGGCCGTTCGACGAGCGCAGTGATCCGTCGCTGTCGGCCAACGCCATCGCCGCCGAGCTGAACGCCCAGTTCGCCGAGATCCAGGACGCCTACATCGCCATCTTCCCGCCGCCGCCCGTGCAGGGCCTCGGCACCATCGGTGGCTTCCGCCTGCAGATCCAGGATCGCGGCAGTCTGGGCTACGAGGAGCTGTACGCGCAGACCCAGAACATCCTCAACAAGGCGCGCCAGTTGCCGGAGCTGAACCCCATGTCGGTGTTCACCAGCTACCAGGTCAACGTGCCGCAGATCGATGCCAACATCGATCGCGAGAAGGCCAAGACTCACGGCGTGGCCATCAGTGACATCTTCGACACCATGCAGGTGTACCTGGGCTCGCTGTATGCCAACGACTTCAACCGCTTCGGCCGCACCTACCAGGTCAACGTCCAGGCCGATCAGCAGTTCCGCCTGGAACCCGAGCAGATCGGTCAGCTCAAGGTGCGCAACAACCGTGGCGAGATGATCCCGCTGTCCACCTTCGTCAAGGTCGACAGTGCCTCGGGCCCGGACCGGGTGATGCACTACAACGGCTTCCTCACCGCCGAGATCAACGGTGCGGCAGCCCCCGGCTACAGCTCCGGCCAGGCCGAGGCGGCGATTGCCAAGCTGCTCGACGAAGAGCTGCCCAACGGCATGACCTACGAGTGGACCGAGCTGACCTACCAGCAGATCCTCGCCGGCAACACCGCGATCTTCATCTTCCCGCTCTGCGTGCTGCTGGCCTTCCTGGTGCTGGCCGCCCAGTACGAGAGCTGGAGCCTGCCGCTGGCGGTGATCCTGATCGTGCCGACCGTGCTGTTCTCCGCCATCACCGGGGTGATCCTGGCCGGCGGTGACAACAACGTGTTCACCCAGATCGGCCTGATCGTATTGGTGGGCCTGGCGTGCAAGAACGCCATCCTCATCGTCGAGTTCGCCAAGGAGAAGCAGGAGGAAGGTCTGGATCGCATCAGCGCGGTGCTGGAGGCCTGCCGCCTGCGTCTGCGCCCGATCCTGATGACCTCCATCGCCTTCATCATGGGCGTGGTGCCCCTGGTGCTCTCCAGCGGTGCCGGCGCCGAGATGCGCCATGCCATGGGCGTGGCGGTGTTCAGCGGGATGATCGGCGTGACCTTCTTCGGCCTGCTGCTGACCCCGGTGTTCTACGTGCTGATCCGCGCCTTCGTGGAGAAACGCGAAGCGAAGAAAGCCGCTCGCCTGCAGGAGGTGCATGCATGAAGCCGTTGATTCCCGCCCTGCTCGCCCTCGCCGTCAGTGCCTGTGCCGTCGGCCCGGACTACCGGGCGCCGGACACCGCGCCGGCGCGCATCGAGGCCCTGGAGGCCGGCGACTACGACCGCACCGACTTCGAGGCGGCCTGGTGGCAGCAGTTCGACGACCCGACCCTGAGCCAGCTGGTCCAGCAGTCGCTCAAGGAAAACCGCGAGCTGCGTGTGGCCTTCGCCCGCCTGCGCGCGGCCCGGGCCATCCGTGACGATGTCGGCAACGACCAGCTGCCGGTGATCACCAGCCGCGCCAGCGGCGAGTTCGGCAAGGCCCAGCAGCCGCCGACCAGCGAGCAGCGCATCCGCCAGGAGCGCTACGACCTGGGCCTGGACATGGCCTGGGAGCTCGACCTGTTCGGCCGCATCCAGCGCAGCATCGAGACCAGCGAGGCGCAGAGCGAGGCCGCCGAGGCCGAGCTGTACCAGCTGCAGGTGAGCCTGATCGCCGAGCTGGTGGACGCCTACGGCAACCTGCGCGGCGCGCAGCTGCGCGAACGCATCGCCCGCGACAATCTGAAGAACCAAAGCCAGTCGCGCGCCCTCACCGAACAGCTGCGCGACGCCGGCATCGGCAGCGAGCTGGACGTGCTGCGTGCCGATGCGCGCCTGGCCGCCACCGAGGCCAGCCTGCCGCAGCTGCAGGCCGAGGAAGCGCGTGCCCGTCACCGTATCGCCACCCTGCTCGGCCAGCGCCCGGAACAGCTGAGTGTCGACCTCTCGCCCCGGCCCCTGCCGGTGATCGCCAAGGCACTGCCGATCGGCGATCCCGCCGAGCTGCTGCGCCGCCGTCCGGACGTGCGCGTCGCCGAGCGCCAGCTGGCCGCGGCCACCGCCAATGTCGGCGTGGCCACCGCCGACCTGTTCCCGCGGGTCAGTCTCTCCGGCTTCCTCGGCTTTACTGCCGGACGCGGCTCGCAACTGGGTGCGGCGGCGGCCAATGCCTGGGGCGTGGCGCCGACCATCAGCTGGGCGGCCTTCGACCTGGGCAGCGTGCGCGCCCGCCTGCGCGGCGCCGAGGCCGACGCCGACGGCGCCCTGGCCAGCTACGAGCAGCAGGTGCTGCTGGCCCTGGAAGAGTCGGAGAACGCCTTCAGCGATTACGCCAAGCGCCAGCAGCGCCTGGTCTCACTGGTGCGCCAGGTCGAGGCCAGCCGCGCCGCGGCCGAGCAGGCGGCGGTGCGCTACCGCGAGGGCACCGAGGATTTCCTGGTGCTGCTCGATGCCGAGCGCGAGCGCCTGGCCGCCGAGGATGCCCAGGCCCAGGCCGAGATCGAGCTGTACCGCGGCATAGTCGCCATCTACAAGGCGCTCGGCGGCGGCTGGCAGCCCAGCGCCTGAACCCTACCTCCTGGGCCGACACCGCCCTTTGTCGGCCAACCCTTGTCCCCGCGGTCCAGCTCCTGGCCGTGGGGATTTTTTTACCAGCTCCGGCCGGGTTAGGATCGCGGCATGCCTTCAGTTCGGAGGCGACAATTCAAGGAAGGTCGATGAAAAAGCTCGCGCTGTCCCTGCTCTGCCTGTTCGCCCCGCTGGTCCACGCCGAACCGGCCCTGACCGAAGCCAATATCCGCGCGCTTTACGCTGACATGACCGCGGCGGCCACGCAGCGCGACATCGAGGCCACCCTGGCGCATATGAGCGAGGACGTGCGCATCCACATCTCCGCGCCCAAGGGCAGCCTGGAGCTGGACGCGACCCAGTACCGCCAGCTGCTCAAGCAGGGCTGGAGCGGGCTGGACAGCTACCGCATGGAGGTGGACATCGAATCGATCGAGATTGCCGAGGACGGCCAGAGTGCCACGGTCACCGATACCACCCGGGAAACCCTGTCGATGGGCGGCCACGAGATGAGTACCGGCATGCAGGAAGTCGCCAGCCTGCGCCTGATCGACGGGCAGCCGAAGATCACCCGCATCGAGGCGACCATCAAGCCCTGAGTCACTCGCCGTCCGGCACGCCCTGCCAGCCGCCGCCCAGCGCCGCGATCAGCTGCACGCTGGCGGTCAGGCGGCTGCCCTGCAGGGTCAGGCGGGTGCGTTCGTTGGTCAGCGCGCTGGCCTGCACGCTGACCACGTCGGTGAACTCCACGGTGCCGGCCTTGTACTGGTTGAGGATAAGCCGCAGCGACTCGCGGGCGGCGTCCAGTGCCTCCTGCTGCACCAGCGCCTCGCGCTCCAGCACCGCCAGCTGCACCAGGTAGTCCTCCACCTCGCGGAAGCTTTCCAACACCGTCTGCCGGTAGTCGGCCACCGTCTGGTCGTAGCTGGCCTCGGCCTGCTCGACCTGCGAGCGGATCAGGCCGCCATCGAACAGGGTCATGGCGAAGGCCGGTCCGATGGACCAGAAGCGGTTGGGCGAGCTGATCCAGTCGTCCAGTCCACCGCTGCGGTAACCGCCACTGGCCGACAGGCTCAGCTGCGGATAGTAGGCAGCCTCGGCCACGCCGATCTCGGCGTTGGCGGCCATCACCCGGCGCTCGGCGGCGGCAACGTCCGGGCGCCGTTCGAGCAGGGTCGACGGCAGGCTGACCGGCACCGCAGGCAGCGCCGGCACCTCGTCGCGCACCGCCAGTTCGAACGCTGACGGCGCCACGCCGACCAGCACGGCGATCGCGTGCTCCAGCTGCGCGCGCTGGTATTCCAGGTCCACCGCCTCGGCCTCGGTGCCCTTGAGCTGGGTCAGCGCCTGGGTCACGTCGGACTTCGGCACTATGCCGGCCCGGTACTGGTTCTCGGCGATGCGATAGGCCTGCTTGTAGGCTGCCACCGTCTCGTCGAGCAGGTGCTTCTGCCGGTCCAGCACGCGCAGCTGCAGGTAGTTCTGCACCAGCTCGGACTGCTGGCTGAGGCGCACGGCGGCCAGGTCGGCGGCGCTGGCGTCAAGGCCGGCGTTCTCCGCCTCCAGCTGGCGGCGCAGCTTGCCCCACAGGTCCAGCTCCCAGCTCACGCCCAGGCTGGTCTCGTAGGTCTTGGACACCTGCGAGGCGTTGGCGCCGCTGACGCTGACCCCGCCGCTGGTGCCGATGGTGCTGTCGCCGCCGCCCTGCCCGGCGCGGGTCACGCCGGTGTTCAGGCCCAGGGTCGGGAAGAAGGCCGCGCGCGCCCCGCGCGCCAGGGCGCGGGCCTGGCGGTACTGGGCCTCGGCACTGGCCAGGCTCTGGTTGTTGGCGTTGAGGCGCTCGACCAGCGCGTCCAGCTCGGCGTCGCCATACAGCTTCCACCAGTCGCCGCGCAGCGCGGTGTCGGCCGGCGCCGCGGCCTTCCAGCCGGCGGCCTGCTTGAACTGTGCCGCGGCGGCGCTGTCCGGGCGCCGGTAGTCCGGGCCGACGGCACAGCCGGCCGCCAGCAGGGCGAGCAGCAAGAGGGAAATGCGGAGCAAGGCAGGTTTCATAGCGGAGTTTCCAGGGCGGCGTCGCTGCGTACGCCGCGCCAGCGGTTGACCCGGTGGCGCAGGCGGTCGAGGTACAGGTAGACCACCGGGGTGGTGTAGAGGGTGAGGATCTGGCTGAGGATCAGCCCGCCGACGATGGCCAGGCCCAGCGGCTGGCGCATCTCGGCGCCCTCGGCCTGGCCGAGCAGCAGCGGCAGCGCGCCGAGCATGGCCGCCAGGGTGGTCATCAGGATCGGCCTAAAGCGCAGCAGGCAGGCGCGGCGGATCGACTCCTGCGGGCTGAGCTGCTCGCTACGCTCCAGTTCCAGGGCCAGGTCGATCATCAGGATGGCGTTCTTCTTCACCACGCCGATCAGCAGGAACAGGCCGAGCAGCGAGATCAGGCTGAACTCGCCACCGGTCAGCAGGATCGCCAGCAGCGCGCCGACCCCGGCCGAGGGCAGCGTGGAGAGGATGGTCAGCGGGTGGATGTAGCTCTCGTAGAGGATGCCGAGGACGATGTACACCACCAGCAGCGCGGTGAGGATCATGATCGGCTGGCCCTTGGCCTCCTTCTCGAAGGCTCCGCCGGTACCGCCGAGCAGGCCCTGCACCTCGGTGGGCAGGCCGACCTCGGCCACCGCCCGGCGGATCGCCGCGTTGGCCTGCTCCTGGGTCACCTCGGGGGCCAGCGAGTAACCGATGTTCTCGGCGGCGAACTGGCCCTGGTGGTTGACCCGGTCCTCCTCCAGACTGCGCTCCCAGCGGGCGAAGCTGGACAGCGGCACGCGCGCGCCATCGGCGCCGATCACCTGGATCTGGTCCAGCGCCTCGGGATACTGGGCGTACTTCGGATTGATCTCCATCACCACGCTGTACTGGTTCAGGGTGTCGTAGATGGTGGAGATCTGCCGCTGGCTGAAGGCGTTGTTCAGCACGCTGCTGATCATTGCCATGTCCACGCCCAGGCGCTGCGCGGTGACGCGATCGATCACCAGGCTGATCTGCTGGGCGCCCTCGCCTTCGTTGGCATCGATATCGGTCAGTTCGGGCAGTGCCGCCAGCGCGTCGCGCACCCTGGGCAGCCACTGGCGGAGCAGTTCCAGCTCGCTGGCCAGCAGCACGTATTCGTTCTCCGAGCTGCGTCCCTGGCGCCCGCCGAACTGCAGGTCCTGGTCGGCCATCAGCATCAGCCGTGCCCCGGGCACCTTGGGTAGGTTCTCGCGCAGCCGGTCGATCACCTGCTGGGCCGACTGCTCGCGTTCGCCGATGGGCTTCAGGCGGATCACCAGGAAGGCGTTGTTGATACCGCTCTCGCCGCCGATGAAGCCGGCCACGCTGTGGATCGCCGGGTCCTCCAGCAGGCCGCGGCGGAAGGCCTCCATCTTCGGCTGCATGACCTGGAAGGACAGGCCGTCGTCGCCGCGCACGAAACCGATCAGCTGGCCGGTATCCTGCTGCGGCATGAAGGTCTTGGGCACCTCGACGAACAGGTAGACGTTGAGGCCGATGGTCGCCAGCAGGCTGAACAGGGTCAGCCGCGCATGGCGCAGGGCCCAGTCCAGGCTGCGCCCGTAGAAGGCCAGCAGGCGTTCCTGCGCCCGCGCGCCGAGGCGGGCCAGGCGCCCGGGCGCGCGCTCCTGGATCTCGGCCTTGAGCCAGCGCGCGCAGAGCATCGGCGTCAGGGTCAGCGACACCAGCATGGAAATCAGGATCGCCACCGTCAGGGTGATGGAGAACTCGCGGAACAAATTGCCGACGATGCCGCCCATGAACAGGATGGAGAGGAACACCGCGACCAGCGACAGGTTCATCGACAGCAGGGTGAAGCCGACCTCCTGGGCGCCCTTGTAGGCCGCCGCCAGCGGCTTCTCGCCGGCCTCGATGTGCCGCGAGATGTTCTCCAGCACGACGATGGCGTCGTCCACCACCAAGCCGGTGGCGATGATCAGCGCCATCAGCGACAGGTTGTTCAGCGAGAAGTCCAGCAGGTACATCACGGCGAAGGTGCCGACCAGCGACACCGGCACCGCCAGCGCCGGGATCAGCGAGGCGCGCCAGCGCCCGAGAAACAGGAACACCACCAGGATCACCAGGCCCACGGCGATCAGCAGGGTGCGCTCGGCCTCGTGCAGGGTGGCGCGGATCACCGGCGAGCGGTCCATCGCCACTTCCAGCTCGGCGCTGGCCGGAATCACCGCCTGCAGGGCCGGCAGCTCGGCACGGATGCCTTCGATGGTCTCGATGATGTTGGCGCCCGGCTGGCGGTTGACCACCAGCAGCACCGCCTGCCGGTCGTTGTAGAAGCCGCTGTTGTAGCGGTTCTCCACCGAGTCGCGCACCGTGGCCACGTCGGCCAGGCGTACGGCGGCGCTGTTCTGGTAGCGGATGATCAGGTCCTGGTACTGGGCGGCGCGCTCCAGCTGGTCGTTGGCCTGGATCTGCCACTGCCGCTCGGCATCGGCCACGTCGCCCTTGGGGCGGTCGACATTGGCGCTGGCGATGGCGCTGCGCACCTCGTCGAGGGCGATGCCGTACTGGTCGAGCAGGCGTGGCTCCAGCTCCACGCGCACGGCCGGCAGCGAGCTGCCGCCGATCTGGATCTGCCCCACGCCCTGCACCTGCGCCAGTTTTTGCGCGATCACCGTGGAGGCCAGGTCGTACAGCTGGCTCTTATCCAGCTGCGGCGAGGTCAGCGACAGCACCATGATCGGCGCCTGCGAGGGGTTGAACTTGCGGTAGGTCGGCATGCGCCGCATGCCGCTGGGCAGCAGGTTGCGTGCCGCGTTGATGGCCGCCTGCACCTCGCGCGCGGCCGCCTCGACGTCGCGGCCGATGTTGAACAGGATGATGATGCGCGTGTTGCCCTGGCTGCTGCGGCTGGTCATCTCGCTGATGCCGGCGATGGTGCCGAGCGAGCGCTCCAGTGGCGTGGCCACGCTGGAGGCCATGGTCTGCGGGCTGGCGCCGGGCAGGCTGGCGTCGACCACTATGGCCGGGAAATCCATGTTCGGCAGCGGCGCCACCGACAGCAGGCGGAAACTCACCGCGCCGAGCAGCAGGATGGCCAGGCTCAGCAGCAGGGTCGCCACCGGGCGGCCGATAAAGGGCGCGGAGAGGTTCATGGCGCCAGCACCACCCCCGAGGCGCTGCGGCCGAGCAGGCGCCGGGAGAGACGGTCGAAGGCCAGGTAGATCACCGGCGTGGTGAACAGTGTCAGTACCTGGGACAGCAGCAGGCCGCCGACCATCACCAGGCCCAGCGGCTGGCGCAGCTCGGCGCCGGAGCCCGAGGCCAGCATCAGCGGGATGGCGCCGAACAGCGCGGCCAGGGTAGTCATCAGGATCGGCCTAAAACGCAGCAGCGCAGCCTGGTAAATGGCCGCCTCAGGCGCCATGCCCTGCTGGCGCTCCGCCTCCAGGGCGAAGTCGATCATCATGATGGCGTTCTTCTTGACGATGCCGATCAGCAGGATGATGCCGATCACCGCGATCAGGCCCAGGTCGTTGCCGGTCAGCAGCAGCGCCAACAATGCGCCGACCCCGGCCGAGGGAAGCGTGGAGAGAATGGTGATCGGGTGGATATAGCTCTCGTAGAGCACGCCCAGCACGATGTACATGGTGACGATGGCCGCCAGGATCAGCAGCAGGGTCGAACTCAGCGAGGCGCGGAAGGCCTCGGCGGCGCCCTGGAACTGGGTCTGGATGCCGGCCGGCAGGCCGATCTCCTGCTTGACCTGTTCGATCGCCGCCACCGCCTCGCCCAGGGCCACGCCCGGCGCCAGGTTGAACGACACGGTGACCGCCGGGAACTGGCCGATATGGTTGACCAGCAGGCTGGCCGGGCGCTGCGTGACGCGGGCCAGCGCGGCCAGCGGCACCTGGCCGCCACTGGCGGTGGCCACATGGATGCGCTGCAAGGCCTGCGGGCCCAGCTCACCTGCGCCTTCGCTCTCCAGCACCACGCGGTACTGGCTGGCCTGGGTGAAGATGGTGGAGATCTGCCGCTGGCCGAAGGCGTCGTACAGTGCATCGTCGATGCTGGACACGCTCACGCCCAGGCGCGAGGCGGCGTCGCGGTCGATCTCGAGGAAAACCTGCAGGCCGCGGTTCTGCAGATCGCTGGCGACGTCACGCAGCTCCGCCTGCTCGCCCAGCGCGGCGAGCAGCCTGGGCGTCCACTCCTCCAGCAGCGCGCCGTCCGGCGACTCCAGGCTGAACTGGAACTGGGTACGGCTGACCCGGTCCTCGATCGACAGGTCCTGCACCGGCTGCAGGTACAGGGTGATACCCGGCACCCTGGCCAGCTCGGGGCGCAGGCGCTCGATCACTTCGCTGGCGCTGACGTCACGCTCGGCATGCGGCCTGAGGTTGATCAGCAGGCGCCCGCTGTTCAGCGTCGGGTTGTCGCCGTCCACGCCGATGTAGGACGACAGGCTGACCACGTCCGGGTCGCGCAGGATCACTTCGGCCAGGCGCTGCTGGCGCTCGCTCATGGCCCTGAAGGAAATCGACTGCGGCGCCTCGGAGATGCCCTGGATCACCCCGGTGTCCTGCACCGGGAAGAAGCCCTTGGGCACGGCCAGGTAGAGCAGCACGGTGAGCGCCAGGGTGCCGATGGCTACCAGCAGGGTCAGGCCCTGGTGGCGCAGGGTCCAGGTCAGGCCCACGGCGTAGCGCGCGATCAGGCCGTCGATCAGGGCGCCCGCCGAGCGGTAGAAACGCCCCTGCTGCTGGTCCTTCTCGGCCTTGAGCAGGCGCGCGCACATCATCGGCGTCAGGGTCAGCGACACCACCAGGGAAATCAGGATGGCCACCGCCAGGGTGATGGCGAACTCGCGGAACAGGCGCCCGACGACATCGGCCATGAACAGCAGCGGGATCAGCACCGCGATCAGCGAGAAGGTCAGCGAGATCAGGGTGAAGCCGATCTGCCGGGCGCCCTTGAGCGCGGCATTCAGCGGCGTCTCGCCCTCCTCCAGGTGGCGGGCGATGTTCTCCAGCATGACGATGGCGTCGTCCACCACGAAGCCGGTGGCTATGGTCAGGGCCATCAGCGTCAGGTTGTTGATGGAGAAACCGGCTAGGTACATCACCGCGAAGGTGCCGATCAGCGACAGCGGCACGGCGATTGAGGGAATCACGGTGGCCGAGACCTTGCGCAGGAACAGGAAGGTCACCAGCACCACCAGGGCGATGGCCAGCACCAGCTCGAACTGCACGTCGCGCACCGCCGCGCGGATCGTCTGGGTGCGATCGGTGAGCACCTTGACCTCCAGGCTGGCCGGCAGCGCTGCGGTGATCTGCGGCAGCAGCGCCTGCACGCGGTCGACCACCTCGATGACGTTGGCACCGGGCTGGCGCTGAATGGTCAGCAGCACCGTCTCGTTGCGGTCGGCCCAGGCCGCCAGGCGCTCGTTCTCGGCGCCGTCGACCACCGTGGCCACATCGCGCAGGCGCAGCGCCGCGCCGTTCTCGTACTTGAGGATCAGGTCGAGGTATTCCACGGCCGACTTGAGCTGGTCGTTGGCATCCAGCTGGGAGACACGGGTCGGGCCGTCGAAGTTGCCCTTGGGCTGGTTGACGTTCTGCGCGGCGATCAGCTGGCGCACGTCGGCGAAGCTCAGGCCATGGCTGGCCAGGGCCTCGGGATCGACCTTGATGCGCACCGCCGGGCGCTGGCCGCCGGCCAGGCTGACCAGGCCGACGCCGGCGATCTGCGCGATCTTCTGCGCCATGCGCGTGTCGACCAGGTCGTGCACCTCGGTCAGCGGCAGGGTCGGCGAACTGATCGCCAGGGTCAGCACCGGGGTGTCGGCCGGGTTGACCTTGTTGTACACCGGCGGCGCCGGCAGGTCGTCCGGCAACAGGTTGCTGGCCGCGTTGATGGCCGCCTGCACCTCCTGCTCGGCCACTTCCAGGTCCACCTCGAGGGAGAAGCGCAGGGTGATCACCGAGGCGCCGCCGGAGCTGGCCGACGACATCTGCTTCAAGCCCGGCATCTGACCGAACTGGCGCTCCAGCGGCGCGGTCACCGAACTGGTCATCACCTGCGGGCTGGCGCCCGGATACAGGGTGAGCACGCGGATGGTCGGGTAGTCCACCTCCGGCAGCGCCGAGACCGGCAGCAGGCGGTAGGCGATCAGGCCGGTGAGGAAGATCGCCACCATCAGCAGCGTGGTGGCGACCGGGCGCAGGATGAACAGGCGCGAGACGTTCATGCGCCCTGCTTCTGCGCGGCCTGGCCCTGCGGCTGGGCGAGGGCGCCGGGCTCGCCGATCACTTCCACCTCGCTGCCGTCCTTGAGCCTGTCGGTGCCTTCCAGCACCAGGCGCTCGCCGACCTTGACGCCCTCTTCCACCAGGCTGGTAGCGCCGTCGCTGGCGGCGATGCGCACATCGCGCAGCTGCACCTTGTCATCCTGGCCGACGACGAACACGAAGGTGCCACGCGCGCCGTACTGCACGGCGGCCGAGGGGATCAGGGTGGCCTGCCGGCGGGTCTCCACGCGCAGGCGCACGTTGACGAACTGGTTGGGAAACAGGCCTTCGCCGGCATTGGCGAAGCGCGCCTTGAGCTTGACCGTGCCGGTGGCCACGTCGATCTGGTTGTCCAGGCTGTGCAGCACGCCTTCGGCGAGCAGCTGCTGCTCGCCACGGTCCCAGGCCTGCACCGCCAGGCGCTGCTCCTGGCGCACCCTGGCCAGCACTGGCGGCAGGTCCTTTTCCGGCAGGGTGAAATTGACCGCGATCGGCTCGACCTGGGTGATCACCACCAGCGGTGTGGTGTCGCCGCTGCCGACCAGGTTACCGACATCCACCTGGCGCAGGCCCAGGCGCCCGGAGATGGGCGCGCGGACCTCGGTGAAGTCCAGGTTCAGGCGCGCCTCGGCCACCGCCGCCTGGTTGCTCTTGACCGTGCCGCGGTACTGGCCGACCAGTGCTGCCTGGGTGTCCAGGGTCTGCTTGGCGATGCTGTCTTCGGCGTACAGGCCCTGGTAGCGGGCCAGGTCGACTTCGGCGTTCCTGAGCTGCGCCTGGCTCTGCGCCAGCGCGCCCTCGGCCTGCTGCAGCGCCACCCGGTAGGGGCGCGGATCGATCTGCGCCAGCAGGTCGCCGGCCTTGACCAGCTGGCCCTCCTCGAACAGCACCTTGACCAGCTGGCCATCCACGCGCGGGCGCACGTTGACGGTATTCAGGGCAGTGACGGTACCCAGGGCCTTGAGCTCGACGTGGAAGTCGCCCTGGCCGACCTCGGTCAGGCGCACCGGCGTCGGGCCATCCCAGGGCCCCTCTGGCTTCTCTTGTTCCGGGCTGTCGCCAGCGGGCAGCAGCCACCAGAGCAGCAGGCCGCCGAGCAGCACGGCGGAGCCGACCAGCCAGGGACGTGAGAAGCGCGAAGCGGAGGGAAAATCGGACATGGTGCGGAATCACTTGCCTGGGGAGGATGAACGATAAGTACTCCCAGCAACCAGGCAAAGGGTCTTTACCGCCTATTTACCCTAGTTTGACGTAACAAGACGTTAGGAATTTAGCCGCTCGCCAATAAAAACGGCCTGCACAAGGCAGGCCGTCGGCAGCGCAGGCGCGCCTTACTTCAGCGCGGCCAGGGCGGCGGCGTAGTTCGGCTCGTCGGCGATCTCGCCGACCAGCTCGCTGTGCAGCACCTTGCCCTGCTCGTCCAGCACCACCACGGCGCGGGCGGCGACGCCGACCAGCGGGCCACTGGCGATGGCCACGCCGTAGTCCTTGAGGAAGCTGGCGCCACGCATGGTCGACAGGTTGATCACCTTGTCCAGGCCCTCGGCCCCGCAGAAGCGCGCCTGGGCGAACGGCAGGTCGGCGGAGATGCACAGCACCACGGTGTTGGGCAGCGCGCTGGCCTCGGCGTTGAACTTGCGCACCGAGGTGGCGCAGGTCGGGGTGTCGATGCTCGGGAAGATGTTCAGCACCTTGCGCTTGCCGGCCAGGCTGGCCAGGGTTACATCGGACAGGTCCTTGCCGACCAGGCTGAACGCCGGGGCCTGCTGGCCGACCTGCGGCAGCTGGCCGTCGACCTGAACCGGGTTGCCCTTGAGGGTTACTTGAGCCATGGGATGTTTTCCTTGTGGTGAAGCCGGGTTGTCCGGCGAAACACCTGCAGTCTGAACAGGCGCAAGGCCGCCGGCAACCCGGCTAGGCGCTGGCCTGCTGCAAAGGCTGTGGATTGGGGTGGAAGAACACGTGCTCGCGGATCGGCCCAACGGCCACTTCGCCGATCTCCTGGTAGCCCTGGCGCTTGTAGAACTCCAGGTAGTGCGGGTTGCCGGTATCGAGCACCACGCCCTGCGAGCCGGCATCCTCGGCGCACCAGTCGTGCAGGGCACCGAGCAGTTGCTCACCGAGGTGCTGGCCCTGGAACTGCGGGTGCACGCCGAGCAGCGGCAGCACGTGGTAGGGCCCAGGCGGCAGGCAGGCGAGGACCGCGTCGTGGTATTCCAGGTAGCGTTTGGTGCAGCGGAAGCCGGTGGTCATCAGCATGCGCAGGCGCCAGCCCCAGCTCTCGGTGATGTCCAGCCGGCGCACCGGCGGGGCGATCAGAGCGATGCCGACCAGGCGCTCCTCGATCAGCAGGCCGATGGCCGGCAGTTCTTCGGTGAAATGCTGCTGCACCAGCTCGCGCACGGTGGCGCGCACGCGCTGGTCGAAGCCGGGCCGCTCGCTCTCGAACAGGTAGGCGAAGGTCGGGTCGTGGCGATAGGCGTGGTACAGCAGCGAGCGTGCCTCGCGGACGTAGCCATGGTCGAGCAAGCGAACTTCGGCGGTACGATGGGGCATCGGGCTGACCTCGGTTGTTGTAGGTTTTGCGGGCCAGCTGCCACGTTAGCACCGGCACTGCGGACCTGCCAGGCGCTGGCCGCCGCCCCGGTGCTGGGCTAGCATCGGCCTTTTCTTCCGCCGGTAGCTTTCCATGAAGATCGTTTCCTTCAATATCAACGGCCTGCGCGCCCGTCCCCACCAGCTGCAGGCGCTGATCGACAAGCACCAGCCAGACGTGATCGGCCTGCAGGAAACCAAGGTGGCCGACGAGCAGTTCCCGGAAGACGAGATCCGCCAGCTCGGCTACCACGTGCACTACCACGGCCAGAAGGGCCACTACGGTGTCGCCCTGCTTTCGCGCGAGGCTCCGCTGGAGCTGCACAAGGGCTTCCCCGGCGACGTGGAAGATGCCCAGCGGCGCTTCATCTACGGCACCTTCATCGACAAGCAGGGCAACCCGGTGACGGTAATGAACGGCTACTTCCCGCAGGGCGAGAGCCGCGACCACCCGACCAAGTTCCCCGGCAAGCAGCGCTTCTACGAGGACCTGCAGAGCCTGCTGGAAACCCGCTTCACGCCGCAGCAGGCCCTGGTGGTGATGGGCGACATCAATATCAGCCCCGAGGACTGCGACATCGGCATCGGCGAGGAAAACCGCAAGCGCTGGCTGAAGACCGGCAAGTGCAGCTTCCTGCCCGAGGAGCGCGAATGGCTGGCCCGGCTCAAGGGCTGGGGGCTGGTGGACAGCTTCCGCCAGCTGCATCCGCAGGTGAATGATCGCTTCAGCTGGTTCGACTACCGCAGCCGCGGTTTCGAGGACGACCCCAAGCGCGGCCTGCGCATCGACGTGATCCTCGCCAGCACGCCGCTGCAGGCGCGCTTCAAGGACGGCGGCATCGACTACGAGCTGCGCGGCATGGAGAAACCCTCCGACCATGCGCCGATCTGGCTGGAGCTGAACTGAAGCCGGGCCCGCTGTAACCTGCCTGAAATCATTCCGACTTAATCTGCGCGGCACCCGCAAAGCCCTCTAGCACAAGGTGTCTGCCACATGTCGCGCGACCTGCCCGTCTCCGAACGGCACTCCTGGAGCCATGCCTATGGCTGGCTCCTGCTCGGTTTCATCTGCTATGCCCTGCCCTGGTCGGTATTCGCCGCCGAAGCCACCACCCTGCTGCGCCTGCAGGGCTCCAACACCATAGGCGCCAAGCTGGGCCCGGCGCTGATCGGCGGCCTCTACCAGAGCCAGGGCCTGAGCAATGTGCGCATCGCCCCCGGGGCGGCGGAGAACGAGCAGCTGGTGCTCGCCGAGGACAAGCTGGGCCGCCCCCTGCAGAGCCTGGTGGCCGCGCACGGCTCGGGCACCGGCTTCGTCGCCCTGCAGGACGGCAGCGCCGACCTGGCCGCTTCCTCGCGCCCGATCAAGGATGCCGAGGCCGCCAGCCTGCAGCCACTCGGCGACATGCGCGGCATGGACGCCGAACAGGTGATCGCCATCGACGGCCTGGCCATCATCGTCCACCCGCGCAACCCGGTGCAGGCGCTGACCACCGAGCAGCTGGCCGCCGTGTTCGCCGGCGAGATCAGGGACTGGAGCGCCCTGGGCGGCCAGCCCAGCGCCATTCGCCTGTATGCCCGCGACGACAAGTCCGGCACCTTCGACACCTTCAAGGAGCTGGTCCTGGCCGCCCATGGCAAGAGCCTGGCAGCCGGCGCCCAGCGTTTCGAATCGAGCACTCAGCTGTCCGACCAGGTCAGCCAGGACCCGGACGGCATCGGCTTCATCGGCCTGCCCTACGTGCGCCAGAGCAAGCCGCTGGCCATCGCCGACGGCCAGTCACAGCCGATGCTGCCCAGCACCACGCTGATCGCCACCGAGGACTACCCGCTGTCGCGACGCCTGTTCCTGTACAACCCGCCGGGCACGGCCAACGAGTGGGTCAATGCCCTGGTGCAGTTCGCCCACAGCCCCGCCGGCCAGGCCATCGTCGAGCAGAGCGGCTTCATCCCGCAGACCGTGCAGGCGGTCGAGGTCGAGCCCAGCGCCGGCATGCCG
This sequence comes from Aquipseudomonas alcaligenes, assembly GCF_003205495.1. GTDB lineage: Bacteria > Pseudomonadota > Gammaproteobacteria > Pseudomonadales > Pseudomonadaceae > Aquipseudomonas > Aquipseudomonas alcaligenes_B. The sequence continues at coordinate 107,034 of NZ_QJRX01000007.1, forward strand.
GCCGACTACCGCAGGCTGGCCAGCGAGGCCAAGCGCCTGTCGGTCAACTTCCGCTTCCAGGAAGGCAGCGCCGAGCTGGACAACAAGGCCCGGCGCGACGTGGCGCGGGTGCTGGAGTACCTCAAGGCCAACGACAAGCTGCGCCAGAAGGCCGTGCTGGTCGGCTTCGGCGACCCGAAGAACGACCCGGCGCGCGCCGCCCTGCTGTCCAAGCTGCGGGCCATGGCCGTGCGCCGCGACCTGTCCAAGGGCGGCGTGATCTTCCGCGAGATCACCGGCCTCGGCGAGCAGATGCCGGTGGCGGCCAACAGCGGCGACGAGGGCCGCATGAAGAACCGCCGGGTGGAAGTCTGGGTGTACTGAGCCATTTGCCGCCTGCGGCGACTGGCACTAGCCTTGACCCTGATGGCCACCGCTCGCCAGAGCCGGCATGCGGCCATCAGTGACGCCGGGCCCCTCTGGCGGCGCGCCCACGCCGCGATGTCGGAGTCACTGTCGATCAGGCGGCGACGGAGGGGCCCATGGATCAGCTACTCGACTTCCTCAACACCCCCATGCTCGGCACGGCCACCTGGCTGTGGCTGAGCTTCCTCGGCATCGTCATCGCCCTGCTGGTACTCGATCTCGGCATCCTCCATCGCGACCAGCACGAGATCGAGATGCGCGAGAGCCTGCTGCTGTACAGCGGCTACTTCAGCGTCGGCGTGCTGTTCGGCCTGTGGGTCTGGCACGAGCTGGGCGCGCAGAGTGCCCTGGAGTTCTACACCGGCCTGCTGGTGGAGCAGTCGCTGTCGATGGACAACGTGTTCGTCATGGCGATGATCTTCGGCTTCTTCGGCATACCCCGGCGCTACCAGCACCGGGTGCTGTTCTGGGGCATCATCGGGGTCATCGTGCTGCGCGCCATCATGATTGGCCTGGGCACGGCGCTGGTGCAGCGGTTCGACTGGATTCTCTACGTGTTTGGCGCCTTCCTGCTGTTCACCGGGGTGAAGATGCTGTTCAGCCGCGAGGAGCAGCACCCGGACCTGGCGCAGAATCCCCTGCTGCGTTTCCTGCGCCGGCATATCCGGGTGACCGATGAACTGCACGAGGGGCGCTTCTTCGTGCGCAAGCGCCCGGAAGGCGCCACGCATCATCTGCTCTACGCGACACCGCTGTTCCTCGCCCTGGTGCTGATCGAGCTGGCCGACCTGGTGTTCGCCGTGGACAGCGTGCCGGCGGTGTTCGCCATCACCCAGGACCCGTTCATCGTCTACACCTCGAACATCTTCGCCATCCTCGGCCTGCGCTCGCTGTACTTCGCCCTGGCCGCGCTGATGCACCGCTTCGTCTACCTGAAGTACGCCCTGGCGCTGGTACTGGTGTTCATCGGCGGCAAGATTTTCCTGCACGGTTTCATCGGCAAGATTCCCGCCCTGCTCTCCCTTGGCGTAACCTTCGGCCTGCTGGCCGGCGGCGTGCTGCTGTCGCTACTGAGAACTCGCAATCGCCACGAGCAGGAGTCCTGATGGAAGTGCGGATCGACAGGCTGGAACGCAAGGGCCGGATACTCTGGCAGGTGCAGATGGGCCGGCGCAGCCTGACCTTTCATGAGGAACTGGCGGCGCGCACCTTCGCCGCCCAGCTGCATTTGCGCCTGGGCTGGCTGAACCAGAAGAGCCTGGCCGAGGACGGCAAGGAAGGCTGAAACGAACGCAGCGCGGCTCCCCTCTCCCGTTTACGGGAGAGGGGCTGGGGGAGAGGGTAAGAATCCGCAATCCGACCAAGCCCCCTCTCCCCGGCCCTCTCCCCGAGGGGAGAGGGGGCAGTCTGCATCCGATTAGCCAGAAACGACGAGGCCCGCAGATGCGGGCCTCGTGCATTGCCATCGCGGTCAGCGGCTGGCTTTCATCATGTCACGCGGCACGTACTTGCCCACTTCGTACTTGCCGATGGCGGCACGGTGCACCTCGTCCGGGCCGTCGGCCAGGCGCAGGGTGCGCTGCATGGCGTACCAGTAGGCCAGCGGGAAGTCATTGGAGACGCCGGCGCCGCCGTGGATCTGGATGGCGCGGTCGATCACGTTGAGCGCGACGTTGGGCGCCACCACCTTGATCTGGGCGATCTCGCTGGCGGCCACCTTGTTGCCCACGGTGTCCATCATGTAGGCGGCATTCAGGGTCAGCAGGCGGGCCTGGTTGATCTCGATGCGCGAGTTGGCGATGTGGTCGATGTTGCCGCCCAGGCGCGCCAGCGGCTTGCCGAAGGCGGTGCGGCTGACGGCACGCTTGCACATCAGCTCCAGCGCGCGCTCGGCCATGCCGATGGAGCGCATGCAGTGGTGGATGCGGCCTGGGCCGAGGCGGCCCTGGGCGATCTCGAAGCCGCGACCCTCACCGAGCAGCACGTTCTCATAAGGCACGCGGACGTTCTCGAACACCACCTCGGCGTGGCCGTGCGGAGCGTCGTCGTAGCCGAACACCGGCAGCGGGCGGACGATCTTCACCCCGGGGGTGTCGCTCGGCACCAGGATCATCGAGTGCTGCTGGTGGCGCGGCGCGTCCGGGTTGGTCAGGCCCATGAAGATCATGATCTTGCAGCGCGGATCGCAGGCGCCGGAAGTCCACCACTTGCGGCCGTTGATCACCCACTCGTCGCCGTCGCGCACGGCGTTGGCCTGCATGTTGGTGGCGTCCGAGGAGGCCACGCCCGGCTCGGTCATGGCGAAGGCGGAGCGGATCTCGCCGGACAGCAGCGGCTCCAGCCACTGCTTCTTCTGCGCCTCGCTGGCGTAGCGCACCAGGGTCTCCATGTTGCCGGTGTCCGGCGCGGAGCAGTTGAACGGCTCGGCGCCGATCAGCGAACGGCCCATGATCTCGGCCAGCGGCGCGTATTCCATGTTGGTCAGGCCGGCGCCGTACTCGGATTCCGGCAGGAACAGGTTCCACAGCCCCTCAGCCTTGGCCTTGGCTTTCAGCTCCTCCATGATCGCGGTCGGCTGCCAGCGGTCGCCCTGGTTGACCTGCTCTTCGAACACGGCTTCGGCCGGGTAGACATAGGCTTCCATGAACGCGGTGACGCGCTCACGCAGTTCCTGAACCTTGGGGGAATAGGCGAAATCCATGGGGACACCTTGGTGGTTGGCTTCGATGTGGAATGATGCTAGAACAGCACCCACGATTTATCTAAGCTATTTTCCTGCCTTATCAACATTCATAAGCAATATGAGATAAGGCTTGAAGCACGGAGAAGACCATGAATCTGAACAAGGTAGACCTCAACCTCTTCATCGTCTTCGATGCCATCTACACCGAGGCCAACCTGACCCGCGCCGGGCAGATCGTCGGCATCACCCAGCCGGCCGTGTCCAACGCCCTGGCCCGCCTGCGCGAGACCTTCAACGACCCGCTGTTCGTGCGCACCGCCCAGGGCATGGTGCCCACGCCGATGGCGCAGAACATCATCGGCCCGGTGCGCAACGCCCTGCAGCTGCTGCGCGTGTCGGTGCAGGAGAGCCGCACCTTCGATGCCAAGCAGGCGAGCAAGACCTACCGCATCAGCATGACCGACCTCTCCGAGCAGATCCTCCTGCCGCCGCTGTTCCAGCGCCTGCGCCGGCTGGCCCCGGCGGTGCAGATCGAGAGCTTCCAGGCCAAGCGCCGCGAAACCACCAAGGAGCTGGCCGCCGGCCGCCTGGACTTCGCCGTCGATGCCCCGCTCAACACCGACCCGCAGGTGCGCCACGTCAAGCTGATGGAAGACCGCTACGTGTGCGCCATGCGCCCCGGCCACCCGCTGGCCAAGGACAAGCTGAGCCTGGACGAGTACCTGTCGCAGGCGCATATCCAGATCTCCAGCCGCCGCAGCGGCCTCGGCTACATCGACCTGTCGCTGGGCAAGATGGGCCTGCAGCGCAAGGTCGCCCTGCGTTCGCAGCACTACCTGATGGCCTCCAGCGTGCTGCAGGCCACCGACATGCTGATGACCGTGCCGGAACGCTTCGCCCGCCGCCACGGCCTGCACTTCGCGGCGCTGCCGGTCAGCGACGTGCCGGCCCTGGAAACCCACCTGTACTGGCACGAAAGCACCGACCAGGACCCGGCCAACCGCTGGATGCGCGAACAACTGATCGAGCTGGCGCAGCAGATCGGCGTCCAGGAAAAACGTGCCGAGAGTGAAGCAAAGACTTCAGCTTGATGCGCTAAGCTACTGAATCATAAGCCTCGCACCTGCGGGGCTTTTTTATGCCTGCCAGTCCCAGTGTCGCCGGCCTTGCACCTGACGTTGACGTTAACGTCAACCTGCCTTACGTTAACGTAAAGCAGACTTCCCAGGGTTGCCCATGGCCGCCAACTACAGCATCTCCGACCTGGCCCGCGAGCTGGACATCACCACCCGCGCCATCCGCTTCTACGAGGAACAGGGCATGCTGGCCCCCGAACGGCGCGGCCAGGAGCGGGTCTACAGCGCCAAGGACAAGGTCACCCTCAAGCTGATCCTGCGCGGCAAGCGCATCGGCTTCTCCCTGGCCGAATGCAAGGAACTGATCGAACTGTACGACCCGGCCGGCGGCAACCGCCTGCAGCTGGAGACCTTCATGAGCAAGATCGCCGAGCGCCGCGCCCAGCTCGAACAGCAGTTGCTGGACATCCGGCAGATGCAACTGGAGCTCGACACGGCCGAGGAGCGCTGCCTCGCAGCGCTCGAACAAACTCAAGCCTGACAGGCACTTATCTACCAAACCTAACAAAGACAATCACAGGTGGAACCATGAGCTACCCGACCCTCAACTTCGGTCTCGGCGAGACCATCGACATGCTCCGCGACGCGGTCTACCAGTTCGCCCAGGCCGAGCTGGCCCCGCGTGCGGCGCAGATCGACCGCGACAACGAGTTCCCCATGGACATGTGGCGCAAGTTCGGTGACATGGGCCTGCTCGGCATGACAGTCGAAGAGGAGTACGGCGGCACCAACATGGGCTACCTGGCCCACGTGGTGGCAATGGAAGAGATCAGCCGCGCCAGCGCCTCGGTCGGCCTGTCCTACGGCGCCCACTCCAACCTGTGCGTGAACCAGATCCGCAAGAACGGCACCGAGGCGCAAAAGCAGAAATACCTGCCCAAGCTGTGCTCCGGCGAACATATCGGCGCCCTGGCCATGAGCGAGCCCAACGCCGGCTCCGACGTGGTGTCGATGAAGCTGCGCGCCGAGAAGCGCGGCGACCGCTACGTGCTCAACGGCAACAAGATGTGGATCACCAACGGCCCGGACGCCCACACCTACGTGATCTACGCCAAGACCGACATCAACGCCGGCTCGCGCGGCATGACCGCCTTCATCGTCGAACGCGACTACAAGGGCTTCTCCCGCCACCAGAAGCTGGACAAGCTGGGCATGCGCGGCTCCAACACCTGCGAGCTGGTGTTCGAGGACTGCGAAGTGCCGGAGGAGAACATCCTCGGCGCCGAGGGTGCCGGCGTGCGCGTGCTGATGAGCGGCCTGGACTACGAGCGCACCGTGCTCTCCGGCGGCCCGACCGGGATCATGAGCGCCTGCATGGACGTGGTGCTGCCCTACGTGCACGAGCGCCAGCAGTTCAAGCAGTCGATCGGCGAGTTCCAGCTGGTGCAGGGCAAGCTGGCCGACATGTACGCCGGCATGAACGCCTCCAAGTCCTACCTGTACAACGTGGCCAAGGCCTGCGACCGCGGCGAGGAATCGCGCAAGGACGCCGCCGCGGTGATCCTCTACACCGCCGAGATGGCCACCAAGATGGCCCTGGACACCATCCAGCTGCTCGGCGGCAACGGCTACACCAACGAGTACCCGGCCGGCCGCCTGCTGCGTGACGCCAAGCTCTACGAGATCGGCGCCGGCACCAGCGAGATCCGCCGCATGCTGATCGGCCGCGAGCTGTTCAACGAGACCAAGTAAGGCACGGACAGTCCCCTCTCCCACTTGTGGGAGAGGGTTAGGGAGAGGGCCGGAGCGGCCTGCACCACCCTCTCCCCCGGCCCCTCTCCCGCAAGCGGGCAGAGGGGAGATAAAAGCAAAATCGGAGCGCGCCAGATGGCCATCCTGCATACCCAGATCAACACCCGTTCGCCGGAGTTCGCCGCCAACCAGGCGGCCATGCTCGCCCAGGTCAACGACCTGCGTGCCCTGCTCGCCCGCGTCCACGAGGGCGGCGGCGCCAAGGCCCAGGAGCGCCACACCTCGCGCGGCAAGCTGCTGCCGCGCGAGCGCATCAACCGCCTGCTGGACCTCGGTTCGCCCTTCCTCGAAGTCGGCCAGCTGGCTGCCCATGAGGTGTACGGCGAGGACGTGCCGGCCGCCGGCGTGGTCGCCGGCATCGGCCGGGTGGAAGGCGTCGAGTGCATGATCATCGCCAACGACGCCACGGTGAAAGGCGGCAGCTACTACCCGCTGACCGTGAAGAAGCACCTGCGCGCGCAGACCATCGCCCAGCAGAACCGCCTGCCGTGCATCTACCTGGTGGACTCCGGCGGCGCCAACCTTCCACGCCAGGAAGAAGTGTTCCCCGACCGCGAGCACTTCGGCCGCATCTTCTTCAACCAGGCCAATATGAGCGCGATTGGGATTCCCCAAATTGCAGTCGTGATGGGCTCCTGCACCGCCGGCGGCGCCTATGTGCCGGCGATGAGCGACGAGACCATCATGGTGCGCAACCAGGCCACCATCTTCCTGGCCGGCCCGCCGCTGGTGAAGGCCGCCACCGGTGAGGTCGTGACGGCCGAAGAACTGGGCGGTGCCGATGTGCACTGCAAGACCAGCGGCGTGGCCGACCATTACGCCGATGACGACGAGCACGCCCTGGCCATCGCCCGGCGCTGCATCGCCAACCTCAACTGGCGCAAGCTCGGCCAGCTACAGACCCGCGCCCCGCTCGCCCCGCTGTACAGCAGCGAGGAGCTGTACGGAGTGATCCCAGCCGACGCCAAACAGCCCTTCGATGTGCGCGAAGTGATCGCGCGGGTGGTCGACGGCAGTGAATTCGATGAGTTCAAGGCGTTGTTCGGCACCACCCTGGTCTGCGGCTTTGCCCATATCCATGGCTACCCGGTGGCGATCCTGGCGAATAACGGCATCCTGTTCGCCGAGGCTGCGCAGAAAGGCGCGCACTTCATCGAACTGGCCTGCCAGCGCGGCATCCCGCTGCTGTTCCTGCAGAACATCACCGGCTTCATGGTCGGCAAGAAGTACGAGGAAGGCGGCATCGCCAAGCACGGCGCCAAGCTGGTCACCGCCGTGGCCTGCGCCAGGGTGCCGAAATTCACCGTGATCATCGGTGGCAGCTTCGGCGCCGGTAACTACGGCATGTGCGGCCGCGCCTACGATCCGCGCTTCCTGTGGATGTGGCCCAACGCGCGGATCGGCGTGATGGGTGCCGAGCAGGCCGCCGGCGTGCTGGTGCAGGTCAAGCGCGAGCAGGCCGCCCGCGCCGGCCACCCGTTCAGCGACGAGGAGGAAGCGCGCATCAAGCAGCCCATCGTCGCCCAGTACGAACAGCAGGCCCACGCCTACTACTCCAGCGCCCGCCTGTGGGACGACGGCGTGATCGACCCGGCGCAGACCCGCGACGTGCTCGGCCTGGCCCTGTCCGCCAGCCTCAATGCGCCCATCGAGCCGACCCAGTTCGGCGTGTTCCGGATGTGACATCAACTCCCCTCTCCCGCTTGCGGGAGAGGGGCCGGGGGAGAGAGAAGAAGCGCTGCCACAGCCACCCTCTCCCAAACCCTCTCCCTGCACCTGTTTATGCAGCAGGGGGCGAGGGAGCAACAGCAGAATACCTGGAGCCGCTATGACCGACTTCACCACCGTACAGCTGGAAAAAGACCCGCGCGGCTTCGCCACCCTGTGGCTTAACCGTCCGGACAAGAACAACGCGTTCAACGCCGAAATGATCCGCGAGCTGATCCTCGCCCTCGACTTGATCGCCGCTGACAAGACCCTGCGCTTCCTGCTGCTGCGCGGCCGTGGCAGGCACTTCTCCGCCGGCGCCGACCTGGCCTGGATGCAGGCCTCGGCCAAGCTCGACTACAACGCCAACCTCAATGACGCCCGCGAGCTGGCCGAGCTGATGTACAACCTCAACGCCCTGAAGATCCCGACCCTGGCCGTGGTCCAGGGCGCGGCCTTCGGCGGTGCGGTGGGCCTGGTCAGCTGTTGCGATATGGCCATCGGCACGGACGACGCGCTGTTCAGCCTGTCCGAAGTGCGCATCGGCCTGGCCCCAGCGGTGATCAGCCCCTTCGTGGTCCAGGCCCTCGGCGAGCGTGCCGCACGCCGCTACGCGCTGACCGCCGAACGCTTCTCCGGCAACCGCGCCCGCGAGCTGGGCCTGCTGGCCGAGGCCTACCCGGCCGCCGAGCTGGACGCCCAGGTCGAGGCCTGGGTGGCCAACCTGCTGCTCAACAGCCCGCAGGCCATGCAGGCCAGCAAGGACCTGCTGCGCGAAGTGGCCAGCGGCGTGCTCAGCCCGCCCCTGCGCCGCTACACCGAGAACGCCATCGCCCGCATCCGCGTCAGCCCCGAAGGCCAGGAGGGGCTCAACGCCTTCCTGGAAAAACGCACGCCCGCCTGGCAGGAGCCGCAAGCATGAGCCGCACGCACATCGACACCCTGCTGGTGGCCAACCGTGGCGAGATCGCCTGCCGGGTGATGCGCACCGCCAAGGCCCTGGGCCTGAAGACCGTGGCCGTGCACAGCGCCATCGACGCAGGCGCCCGCCATGTGCGCGAAGCCGACATGGCGGTGAACCTCGGCGGCGCCAAGCCAGCCGACAGCTACCTGCTGATCGACAAGATCATCGCCGCGGCCAAGGCCAGCGGCGCCCAGGCCATCCACCCGGGCTACGGATTCCTCTCCGAGAATGCCGGCTTCGCCCGCGCCATCGAGGCCGCCGGCCTGGTGTTCCTCGGCCCGCCCGCCTCCGCCATCGACGCCATGGGCAGCAAGTCCGCGGCCAAGGCACTAATGGAAGACGCCGGCGTGCCGCTGGTGCCCGGCTACCACGGCGAGGCCCAGGACGTGGAGACCTTCCGCGTCGCCGCTGCACGCATCGGCTATCCGGTGCTGCTCAAGGCCGCCGCCGGCGGTGGTGGCAAGGGCATGAAGGTGGTCGAGCGCGAAGCCGAATTGGCCGAGACCCTGGAATCCGCCCAGCGCGAGGCCCAGTCCGCCTTCGGCGACTCGCGCATGCTGGTGGAGAAATACGTGCTGCAGCCGCGCCACGTGGAGATCCAGGTGTTCGCCGACAGCCATGGCAACTGCCTGTACCTCAACGAGCGTGACTGCTCGATCCAGCGGCGCCACCAGAAGGTGGTCGAGGAAGCGCCGGCCCCGGGCCTCTCGCCCGAGCTGCGCCGGGCCATGGGCGAGGCGGCGGTCAAGGCCGCCCAGGCCATCGGCTATGTCGGCGCCGGCACCGTGGAGTTTCTGCTGGACGCCCGCGGCCAGTTCTTCTTTATGGAAATGAACACCCGCCTGCAGGTGGAACACCCGGTTACCGAAGCCATTACAGGCCTCGACCTGGTGGCCTGGCAGATCCGCGTGGCCCGTGGCGAGGCGCTGCCGATCAGCCAGGATCAGGTGCCGCTCAATGGCCACGCCATCGAGGTGCGCCTGTACGCCGAGGACACCGATAACGACTTCCTGCCCGCCTCCGGCGACCTGAAGCTGTATCGCGAACCGGCCGCAGGCCCAGGCCGACGGGTGGACAGCGGCGTGGCCGAGGGCGACATCGTTTCGCCCTTCTACGACCCGATGTTGGCCAAGCTGATCGCCTGGGGCGAGGACCGCGAGCAGGCCCGCCAGCGCCTGCTGGCCATGCTGGAGGAAACCGCCGTCGGTGGCTTTGCCAGCAACCTGCCGTTCCTGCGCCGCGTGCTGGCCCACCCGGCCTTCGCCAACGCGGAACTGGATACTGGCTTTATCGCCCGTCACCAGGAACAACTGCTGCCGACCGTGGCCGAGCTGCCCACCGAGTTCTGGCAACTGGCCGGCGAAGCCTGGTTGCACAGCGAAGCGCCGCGCCGCAGCCACGAGGATTATCACTCACCGTGGAGCGGCAACCTCGGCTGGCGCGCCGGCCTGGCCAGCGAGACCGACCTGCAGCTGAGCTGCGGCGAGCAGCGCCAGACCGTACACCTGCGCAGCGCGCTGCAGTCGAAGCTGCTGGGCGAACAACTGTGGATAGAACAGGACGGCCTGCGCCTTGCCCACCGCGCCATCCGCCGCGGCGATACGCTGTATCTGGAATGGCAGGGCCGCCTGCACGAGGTGCGCAAGGTCGACCCGATCGCCGAGGCCGAGGCCAGCCACGCCCAGCACGGCGGGCTGACGGCACCGATGAACGGCAGTATCGTGCGCGTGCTGGTCGAACCCGGCCAGGCCGTGGAGGCTGGCGCCGCCCTGGTGGTGCTGGAGGCCATGAAGATGGAGCACAGCATCCGCGCGCCCCACGCCGGCACGGTCAAGGCACTGTACTGCGCCGAGGGCGACATGGTCGGCGAAGGCGCCGCCCTGGTAGAGCTGGAAGAGGCCTGAAGGCCACCCACGAAGCGAGAGAGAACGCGATGAACCTGCCGCAACATGTCCGCCTGGTCGAGGTCGGCCCGCGCGACGGCCTGCAGAACGAGAAACAGCCGATCAGCGTGGCCGACAAGGTACGCTTGACCGACGACCTGAGCGCCGCCGGCCTCAGCTATATCGAGGTGGGCAGCTTCGTCTCGCCCAAGTGGGTGCCGCAGATGGCTGGCAGCGCCGAGGTGTTCTCCGGCATCGTGCAGAAGCCCGGCGTGGTCTATGGCGCCCTCACCCCCAACCTCAAGGGCTTCGAGGCCGCGGTCGGGGCCGGCGTGAAGGAAGTAGCGGTATTCGCCGCCGCCAGCGAGGCCTTCTCGCAGAAGAACATCAACTGCTCCATCGCCGAGAGCCTGCAGCGCTTCGTGCCGGTGATGGAGGCGGCCAAGGCCCACGGCATAACAGTGCGCGGCTATGTCTCCTGCGTACTCGGTTGCCCCTACGAAGGTGAAGTGGCGCCGGAGCAAGTCGCCGCCGTGGCGCGTGAGCTGTTCGCCATGGGCTGCTACGAGGTTTCGCTGGGCGACACCATCGGCACCGGCACCGCCGGCAAGACCCGCCACCTGTTCGAGGTGGTCGGCCGCGAGATTCCGCGCGACAAGCTGGCCGGGCACTTCCACGACACCTACGGCCAGGCCCTGGCCAATATCTACGCGAGCCTTTTGGAAGGCATCGCCGTGTTCGACAGCTCGGTTGCCGGCCTGGGCGGCTGCCCCTACGCCAAGGGCGCCACCGGCAACGTCGCCACCGAGGACGTGCTCTACCTGCTGCAGGGCATGGGCATCCAAACCGGCATCGACCTGGACAAGCTGATCGACGCCGGCGCACGCATCTGCCAGGTGCTCGGCCGCGACAACGGCTCGCGCGTGGCCAAGGCCCGGCTGGCCCAGCAACAGCGCTGAACGAATGATCGGCCCGAGGCCCTGTCAGCTTTTCCTGACAGGCTGTAAAGCCCGCAACGCAGGCCGAATGCCGCAAGCACCGCCCCGTAGCAGCCACGCCACGGAGGCATTGCGGGGGATCGCGCAGCCCCGCGGCACAGCCTGTAGCGGGCAGCGATCAACTCTTTAGGCTGTGCGCGACAAGAACCACCGAGGAATAGAGATGCAACAACCGCTCTGGACACCGTCTGCCGAACGCATCGCCGCCACCCGCATGGACGCGTTCCGTCGCTTCATCAACCAGCGCCATGGGCTGCAACTGGCCGACTACCCGGCCCTGCACGCCTGGAGCGTGGCGCAGCGCGAGGCGTTCTGGCAGGCCATCGTCGACTTCTTCGAGGTGCGCTTCACGCGCCAGCCCGAGGCGCTGCTGCGCGAGGGTGCGGCCATGCCCAGCGCGCACTGGTTCCCCGGCGCCACCCTGAACTTCGCCGAACACCTGCTGCGTCGCCGCGATGGCCAACCGGCGCTGGTCGCCATCGGCGAGGACGGCTCGCGCGAGCAGCTCTCCTACGCCGAGCTGGCCGCCCATGTCGCCGGCCTGCAACAGAGCCTCAAGGCCGCCGGTGTCGGGGTTGGCGATCGCGTCGCCGCCTTCATGCCCAACACCTGGCAGACGGTGGTCGGCATGCTCGCCACCGCCAGCCTCGGCGCAACCTGGTCGTCCTGCTCGCCGGACTTCGGCACCCAGGGCGTGATCGACCGCTTCGGCCAGATCGAACCCAAGGTGCTGATCGCCGCCGCCGGCTACCGCTACGCTGGCAAGAACCTTGACCTGACCACCAAGCTCAACGAAATCCTCGAACGCCTGCCCTCGCTGCAGCAACTGGTGGTGGTGCCCTACTCCCGCCTCGAAGCCCAGGCGAGCGACTTCCGCACCGCCGCCCGTGTCAGCCTGTGGCAAGACTTCTACCAGGCCGGCGGCGAGCCCGGCTTCACCCCGGTGCCCTTCGAACAGCCGCTGTACATCCTCTACTCCAGCGGCACCACGGGCGTGCCCAAGTGCATCGTCCATGGCGTCGGCGGCACCCTGCTGCAGCACGTCAAGGAACTCGGCCTGCATACGGACCTGACGGCCAACGACACCCTGTTCTACTACACCACCTGCGGCTGGATGATGTGGAACTGGCTGGTCTCAGGGTTAGCCCTGGGCGCCACCCTGGTGCTGTTCGATGGATCGCCATTCCATCCCACGGCCGAGCGCCTGATCGACCTGATCGACGCCGAGAACATCAGTATCTTCGGCACCAGCGCCAAGTTCATCGCCGCCCTGGAAAAGGCCGGCGCCAAGCCGCGCGAGACGCACGAACTGAGCCGGCTGAAGGCCATCCTCTCCACCGGCTCGCCGCTGGCCCACGAGAGCTTCGAATACGTCTACCGCGACATCAAGGCGGACCTCTGCCTGTCCTCCATCTCCGGCGGCACCGACATCGTCTCCTGCTTCGCCCTCGGCAACCCGACCCTGCCGGTCTGGCGCGGCGAGCTGCAATGCAAGGGCCTGGGCATGGATGTGCAGGTGTGGAACGAGGCCGGCCAGCCGGTCATTGGCGAGAAAGGCGAGCTGGTCTGCGCCCGCCACTTCCCCTCCATGCCGGTGGGCTTCTGGAACGACGAAGGCGGCGCCAAGTTCCACGGCGCCTACTTCGAGACTTTCCCTGGCGTGTGGGCCCACGGCGACTACGCCGAGCAGACCGAGCACGGCGGCCTGGTGATCCACGGCCGCTCCGACGCCGTGCTCAACCCCGGCGGCGTGCGCATCGGTACCGCCGAGATCTACCGCCAGGTGGAGAAGATCGAGCAAGTGCTGGAGTCCATTGCCATCGGCCAGGACTGGGACGGCGACGTGCGCGTGGTGCTGTTCGTACGCCTGCGTGAAGGCGTGACGCTGAACGACGAGCTCAAGCAGCGCATCTGCCAGGTGATCCGCGCCAACACCACCCCACGCCATGTGCCGGCCAAGATCGTCGCCGTGGCCGACATCCCGCGTACCATCAGCGGCAAGATCGTCGAGCTGGCGGTGCGCAACGTGGTGCATGGCAAGCCGGTGAAGAACACCGACGCCCTGGCCAACCCCCAGGCGCTGGAGCTGTATCGCGATCTAGCGGAACTGCACGACTGATCCAAAGCAGCGAGATCGAACCATGAAAGTCATTCTCCTGGGTAACGCCGGTGCCGGAAAAAGCACCCTGGCCCATCACTTACAGGTCCATAGTCCGGCCGCGCGGCTGTCCCTGGATCAAGTGGCCTTTCTCGAGGGGGCGCAGCGGCGCTCGCTGGAAGACAGCATTGCCGAGGTGCGGGAGTTTATTGCCGCGCATAGCAGCTGGATCATCGAGGGCTGCTATGCGGACATCATCGCGGCCGTAGTGAATGAGTGCGAGGCACTGATCTTTCTCAATCCGGGCATCGATACCTGCATCGCACATTGCCGTGCCCGGCCCTGGGAGCCCGAGAAGTTCTCCACGCGCCAGGAACAGGATGCCAACCTGGACAACCTCATCGCCTGGGTTCGGACCTACGCAACTCGCGACGATGAGTACGGGCTGCGTCGGCATCAAGCGCTCTACCAGTCCTTCGCAGGAAAGAAGCGCGAGCTCAATGCGCCCGCAGCCCCGGAATCCATTCGGCAGTGGCTCTCGGCTGGGCCCACGCCGCTATGAAACAGGGTGGCCACGCCACCCTCCTTGCCCCGGAGCCATTCCCCATGCCCTACGTCAATGTGCAGATCACCCGAGGCGCCAGCCGCGAGCAGAAGGCGCAGCTGGTCAAGGACATCACCGATTCGCTGGTGCGCGTCCTGGGCAAGAAGCCCGAACACACCCATGTGGTGATTCAGGAAATCGCCGAGGAGGACTGGGGCTTCGCCGGCCTGCTGACCGACGACTGGAAGAAGGCGCAGCGCCCCGACTGAGGGGTCCGCACAGCGCTCAGCCCTGGCTGGCCTGCGGGCTGACGGTCTCTTCCTGCTCGGTGTCGGTGTTGTCCCAGATCAGGCGTGGGTCGAAGGTCACCGCCGCCAGCATGGTCAGGATCACCACGGTGGCGAAGGCGGCGGCGCCGAGGTCGGCGGAGATGGTCGCCAGGTTGCCGAAGTTGACCAGCGCCACCAGGATGGCGATGACGAAGATGTCGAGCATCGACCAGCGCCCGATCCATTCGATGAAGCGGTACATGAGGATGCGCTGGCGCGCCGACATCGGCTGGTGGCGCTGCACCGAGTAAAGCAGCAGGGCGATGCCGACCAGCTTGAAGGTGGGCACCAAGATACTGGCGACGAACACCACCAGGGCGATCGGCAGCATGTCGGCCTGGATCAGCTCGATGACGCCGCCCATGATGGTCGAGGGCATGCCCTTGCCGAGGAAACTGACGGTCATGATCGGCAGCAGGTTGGCCGGGATGTAGAGGATGGCGGCGGTGATCAGCAGCGCCCAGGTGCGCGCAATGCTGTTGGGCCGGCGGGCGTGCAGGCGGGCGCCGCAACGGCCGCAGTGCTGCTCCTCGCCTTCACGCAGGTATTCCAGCTTGTGGCATTCGTCGCAGACGATGATGCCGGCATCAAGCGCGCGCATGTTCATCCTCCGCGCCGTCCAGGGCTTCCCACACCTGGTGCGGCGACATGGTCACTTCCAGCCAGATCTGCGCCAGCATCAGGGCGATGAAGCAGGCCAGGCCGATGCCCAGGTGCAGTTCGGCCATGTCGATCAGCTTGACGATGGAGACGATGATGCCGAACAGGTAGACCTCCAGCATCCCCCACTCGCGCAGGTGGTGATAGAGGCGATAGTAGCCGATGGCATAGGGCCGCCAGGCTGGCCTGGGCAGGCTGAGCAGGACGAACAGCTGGCACAGCAGCTTGAGCAGCGGGATCAGCATGCTGCACAGGAACACCACCACGGCAACGCCCTGCATATCCGTGTGATACATGCCGACGACCGCGCTCCACACCGTATCCACGGCATTCTGGCCGAGCAGGTTGAGGCTCATGATGGGCAGGAAGTTGGCCGGCACGAACAGGATCAGCGCGGTCAGCACCAGGGCCAGGGCGCGCCGGCGCATGTGCGCGCGGCGTACCAGCATCTCGTAGCCACAGCGCGGGCAGCAGGCCTTCTGCTCCTCGTCCAGGTGCGGATGGAGCATCAGCAGGTCGCACTCGTGGCAGGCGATCAGTCGTTCCAGTGGCGGCAGCTTGCCGCGCTCATCCAGCATCGGTTCCATTGGCCACCTCGCCTCGCAGTTGCCGAATAGTCTGGGTGAAAGCCGGGAAAATTGCTCAGTCGCGGTCCAGCAAATGGAAACGCGGCAGCGACAGGTGCCAGCGGATCGCCGCCAGGCGGGTCAGCAGCACCACCAGCATGGCGATGCCGGTGTCCAGCCAGTGCGGGGTATCCAGCTCGCGCAGGCCGATGAACACCAGCGAGCCGAGGATACAGGCGGTGGCGTATATTTCCTTCTGGAAGATCAGCGGTATCTCGTTGCAGATCACGTCGCGCATCACCCCACCGGCCACGCCGGTCATCACGCCCATGATCACCGCGGTGCTGTAGGGCACGTTGTGCTGCAGCGCCACTTCGGTGCCGATCACGGTGAATACGGCCAGGCCGAAGGCGTCGGCGATCAGCAGGCCGCGCTCGTGGATCGGCTGGGTCAGGCGCACCCAGAGCACGGTGCCGACCGCGGCGATGGAGGCGATGAGGATGTAGGTGTCGTTGCGGATCCAGCTGACCGGATGGTTGTCGAGAATCAGGTCGCGCAGGGTGCCGCCGCCGAGGGCGGTGATGATGGCGATGACCAGCACGCCGAACAGGTCCATGGACTTGCGCCCGGCCATCAGGGCGCCGGTGATGGCGAAGACGGCGACGCCGAACAGGTCGGAGAGGTAGAAAAGCTGCTGCATGGCGGAGTTCACGGACGGTGGCGGGCCGCGGAGTTTACCTCAAGGCCCGCCGTGCCGGCATCAGGCTCCCACCGGCGTGCGCAGGGTGACGAACTCCTCGGCCGCCGTCGGATGGATGCCCAGGGTGTCGTCGAACACGCGCTTGGTGGCACCGGCCTTGATCGCCACCGCCAGGCCCTGGATGATCTCGCCCGCCTCCGGGCCGACCATGTGGCAGCCCAGTACGCGGTCGGTGTCGGCATCCACCACCAGCTTCATCAGGGTGCGCTCCTGGCATTCGGTGAGGGTCAGCTTCATCGGCCGGAAGCGGCTCTCGAAGACCTTCACCGCATAGCACTCGGCCCGCGCCTGTTCCTCGGTAAGGCCGACGGTGGCGATGTTCGGCAGGCTGAACACGGCGGTGGGAATGTTGCGGTAATCCACCGGACGGTATTCCTCGGGGCGGAACAGCCGGCGCGCCACGGCCATGCCCTCGGCCAGAGCCACGGGGGTCAGCTGCACCCGGCCGATCACGTCGCCCAGGGCGAGGATCGACGGCTCGGCGGTCTGGTACTGCTCGTCGACGCGGATGAAGCCGCGCTCGTCCAGCTCGACGCCGGTGTTTTCCAGGCCCAGGTTGTCCAGCATGGGCCTGCGGCCGGTGGCGTAGAACACGCAGTCGGTTTCCAGCCGGCGGCCGTCGCGCAGGGTGGCCAGCAGGCTGCCGTCGGCCTGGCGCTCGATGCGCGCGATATCGCTGTTGAACTGCAGGTCGAGGCCCTTCTTCTCCAGTTCCTCGCGCAGGTGGCGGCGCACCGCGCCGTCGAAACCGCGCAGGAACAGCTCGCCGCGATAGAGCAGCGAGGTCTGCGCGCCGAGGCCGTGGAAGATCGAGGCAAATTCGACGGCGATGTAGCCGCCGCCGACCACCAGCACGCGGCGCGGCAGTTGCTGCAGATGAAAGGCCTCGTTGGAGCTGATGGCCAGCTCCTTGCCAGGAATCTCGGGAATCTGCGGCCAGCCGCCGGTGGCGATGAGGATGTGCCTGGCGCTGTAGCGCTGGCCGTTCACTTCGACGCAGTGCGGGTCGAGGATGCGCGCGTGGCCTTCCAGCAGGCTGACGCCACTGCCGACCAGCAGGTTGCGGTAGATGCCGTTGAGGCGCTGGATCTCGCGGTTCTTGTTGGCGATCAGGGTCGGCCAGTCGAAGTCTGCCTCGCCCAGGCTCCAGCCGAAGCCGGCGGCTTGCTCGAAGTCCTCGGCGAAGTGCGCGCCATAGATCAGCAGCTTCTTCGGCACGCAGCCGACGTTGACGCAGGTGCCGCCCAGGTAGCGACTCTCAGCCACCGCCACGCGGGCACCGAAGCCGGCGGCGAAACGGGCGGCGCGCACGCCACCGGAGCCGGCGCCGATCACGAACAGGTCGAAGTCATGGGTCATGGACGGGTCTCCTTGCAATCGCGCAAGCATACCGGAGAAGGCTCGCGTGTATGCTGAAAGCGACTGCGGAGGATTAGCCATGCGCCCCACCCTCACCCATATCGCCCTGCATGTGCCCGACTTGGACGCCTGCATCGCCTTCTACCGCGACTTCTGCGCCCTGCAGGTGATCCATGAGCGCGCCGGCAAGGGCTCGCGCATCGTCTGGATGGCCGAGCCGGGCAAGGAACACGAGTTCATCTTCGTCATCATGCCCGGCGGCAGCGACCGCAACCTGGCCGCCGACGACTACAGCCACTTCGGCTTCGCCCTCGACAGCCGCGCGGCAGTGGACGCCGTCGCCGCCCGCGCCGCCGCAGCCGGCTGCCTGATCTGGGCGCCGCGCGACGAGCCCTACCCGGTCGGCTACTACTGCGGCCTGCGCGACCCGGCCGGCAACTACGTCGAGTTCAGCTACGGCCAGCCACTGGGGCCGGGTTCGCAGGCAATGCCCATTCCTTGATAGAAAAGCCCGAAACGACGAGGCCACCCGCAGGTGGCCTCGTGGCAGACGGTCAGGCTCAGTAGGCCCGGCCGGTCTTGTACAGGTTCTCGTAGCAGAAGTTGGTCGCCTCGATGTAGCCCTCGGCGCCACCGCAGTCGAAGCGCTTGCCCTTGAACTTGTAGGCGATCACGCAGCCGTCCTGGGCCTGCTTCATCAGCGCGTCGGTGATCTGGATCTCGCCGCCCTTGCCCGGCTCGGTCTGCTCGATCAGCTCGAAGATGTCCGGGGTGAGGATGTAGCGGCCGATGATCGCCAGGTTGGACGGGGCGTCCTCCGGCTTGGGCTTCTCGACCATGCTGTTCACCCGGTAGATATCGTCGCGGATCATCTCGCCGGCGATCACGCCGTACTTGGAGGTCTCTTCCTTCGGCACTTCCTGGATGGCGACGATGGAGCAGCGGAACTGGTTGTACAGCTTGACCATCTGCTGCAGCACACCGTCGCCTTCGAGGTTGAAGCACAGGTCGTCGGCCAGCACCACGGCGAACGGCTCGTCACCGATCAGCGGGCGACCGCTGAGGATGGCGTGGCCCAGGCCCTTCATCTCGACCTGGCGGGTGTAGGAGAAGCTGCACTCGTCGATCAGGCGGCGGATGCCGACCAGGTACTTCTCCTTGTCGGTGCCTTGGATCTGATGCTCCAGCTCGTAGCTGATGTCGAAGTGGTCTTCCAGGGCGCGCTTGCCGCGGCCGGTGACCATGGCAATCTCGCTCAAGCCCGCTTCCAGGGCTTCCTCGACGCCGTACTGGATCAGCGGCTTGTTGACCACCGGCAGCATCTCCTTGGGCATGGCCTTGGTGGCCGGCAGGAAGCGGGTGCCGTAGCCGGCAGCCGGAAACAGACATTTCTTGATCATGGCAATCCTTGGTACTGCGAGGGGCTGAATTGCCGCGCAGTCTAATCAGGCGGCGCTGGCCTTACAATGCCCCGCCTGCGGCCGGCCGATGCCACGGTAGAGAAAGCCCAGGGCGGCGATTTCTGCCGGCTCGTAGATATTGCGCCCGTCGAACAGCACCGGCATGCGCATGGCCCCGCGGATGCGCGCGAAGTCCGGCTGGCGGAACTGTTTCCACTCGGTCACCAGGACCAGGGCGTCGGCCCCCTCTACCGCCGCGTAAGGCGATTCGCCCAGGCGCAGCTGGCCGCTCTCCAGCGCCTCGGCGTAGCGCCCGGCCAGCGCGCCGCAGGCCACCGGATCGCAGGCCTGCACCCGCGCGCCGGCCGCCAGCAGGGCATCGAGCAGCACCAGGCTGGGCGCCTCGCGCAGGTCGTCGGTGCCTGGCTTGAAGGCCAGCCCCCAGAGCGCCACCACCCGCCCCTGCAGATGACCGTTGAAGTGCTCGCGCAGGGCCTGGAACAGCAAAGTCTTCTGCAGCGCATTGCGCGCCTCCACGGCCCGCAGGATGCCGGGCTCGAAGCCCTCCAGTTCGGCCGTACGGATCAGCGCGCGCACGTCCTTGGGAAAGCACGAGCCGCCGTAGCCGCAGCCGGCATAGATGAAGTGGGTGCCGATACGCTTGTCGCTGCCGATGCCGCGGCGCACGTCCTCGATATCCACGCCGAGGCGCGCGCAGATCCCGGCCATCTCGTTCATGAAGGAGATCTTGGTGGCGAGGAAGGCATTGGCCGCGTACTTGGTGAACTCGGCCGCGCGCACGCCCATCAGCAGCACCCGCTCATGGTTGCGCAGGAAAGGAGCGTAGAGCCGGCGCAGCTGCTCGGCGCTCTCTCCTTCGTCGCAGCCCAGCACCACGCGGTCCGGGCGCATGAAGTCCTCGACGGCGCTGCCTTCCTTGAGGAACTCGGGATTGCTCGCAACCCGCACGCGCACGCGCAGCCCGCGGGCGCTCAGGCCACGCTGGATGCGCTGGGCCACCCGTTCGGCCGTGCCGACCGGTACGGTGGACTTGTCGACCACCAGGCAAGGGGCCGTCAGCTGGAGGCCAAGCTGGTCGGCCACCGCCAGCACATGACTGAGGTCGGCCGAGCCATCCTCGCCGGTCGGCGTGCCGACGGCGATGAACACGATCTCGGCGCCTGCCAGGCCCTCGGCCAGTTCGCTGGTGAAGCTCAGTTGGCCGCTGGCCAGATGGGCCCGCAGCAGGGGCTCCAGGCCGGGTTCGTAGATCGGCACCTCGCCGCGCTGCAGGCGCGCCACGCGAAACGGGTCGCGCTCGACGCAGACCACCCGGTTGCCCATTTCGGCGAAGCAGCATGCCGTCACCAGCCCCACATACCCCGCCCCGATCACGCACAGTCGCATAGCCCGGCCCTCGTCGTTTGCATCGATTGCAACGCAGGGGCATGGCGATCTGATGACGCCGGCATGACAAATCGCAGGCAACAAAAAACCCGGCCGGGGCCGGGTTTCTTGCTTAGCGCCTGGGCCTGTTACTTGGCCTGGGCTTCCACGGCAGCTTCCACGCGACGGTTCACCGCGCGGCCAGCTTCGGTGGCGTTGTCGGCAACCGGGCGGGACTCGCCGTAGCCGACCGAACCCACGCGCTCGGCGCTCACGCCGTACTGGTTGACCAGGACTTCGCGAACGGCACCGGCACGGCGCTCGGACAGCTTCTGGTTGTAGGCGTCGGTGCCGACGGAGTCGGTGTGGCCTTCAACGGTGGTGCTGGTCTGCGGGTACTGGTTCATGAAGTCGGCCAGGTTCTTGATGTCGCCGTAGCTTTCTTCCTTGACCTTGGCCTTGTCGAAGTCGAACTTCACGTCCAGCTCGACGCGAACGGTTTCGGCCGGCTCCGGAGTCGGCGCGACTTCTTCAACAACCGGCTCGGCTACCGGCTCGGCTACCGGGGCCGGCTTGGAGCCACCACCGAAGTTCAGGCCGATACCGATGCTCGGGGCCCACTCGGTGTCGCCCTGGTCGATGTTGTACTGAGCCTCGACGCCGGCACGGGCGTAGAAGTTCTCGGTGAAGTACAGCTTGGCACCACCGCCCAGGTTGGCGAAGGTGGAACCGTTGCGGCCACCGCGGCCGTTCTGCCCGATGCTCTGGTCGGAGAAGCCGGCGGAGATGTACGGACGCAGGCTGTCACCCGGGGCGTTGAAGTGGTACAGGGCATCCAGGGCAGTGTTGGAGCCCTTGATGTTGCGGCCATCTTCGGCACGGGCGTTGTGCACTTCGTCGTAGCCCAGGCGCAGTTCGACGTCGTCGGTCAGGAAGTAACCGATGGAGCCGCCGAACAGGTTGCCGTTGTTGTCGAAATCGCGGGCGCTGTCGAAGTACTGCTTCTTGGCGAAGCCTTCGATTTCAACGGCGCCTTGGCCTTGAGCCAGCACGTTCAGAGAAGTGGCAGCCACCAGCGAACCGATGACGACGCCCAAGGTGTTTTTCAGTTTCATCCGTAAATCCCCATCAATAATGCGGTTATGAGTTGCCCACCTTCAGGCCGGGAACAACTTGGCGCGCAGTGTAACAAAAATACACAGCGCCGCGTGTGAGATTGTTTGTCGCAGATTAAGTTTCCGCCGGGCTGCCAAACTTTTCGCGCAGACGATCGAGCGCGCGCTTATAGCGCATCTTGGTAGCACTCAGGCCCATGTGCATGATGTCGGCAATTTCCTGGAACTCCAGTTCGGCAACGAAGCGCAATACCAGAATTTCCCGATCGATCGGATTGACATGCACCAGCCAGCGATCCAGGCCGCCCTTCTCTTCCAGCTTGGGGGCCTTCTCATCGGAGGCTTCCTCGAGCGGATCGAGGCTCAGTGCATCGAGCAAACGGCGCTTGCGCCGCTCTTTGCGATACTGGGTAATGCACTCGTTATAAGTGATGCTATATAGCCATGTCTTGAACTTCGACTTGCCCTCGAAGTTCTTCAGACCGTACAGCACTTTCAACATCACTTCCTGGCAAACATCATCGGCGTCGCGATCATTGCCAAGGTAACGAGCACAGACATTGAACAGTGTACGCTGGTAACGGCGCATCAACTCTTCATAGGCGCGGGTAACGTGGAACAGCTCGACATGGGCGCGCTGCACCAGCTCTTCATCCGAGAGCTCGCGTGGGTCATACCGCGTGGGGAGCGATTGGGCCTTGTTCAAAACGACTCGTGCCGGTCAGGTCAGATGACAGCGCCAGCCCGCAACGCGGGCTGCGCTGGTCGCATACATTAGCAGGGATTGACGGATCAGCGGCTGCTGACGCGCTGCTCGAGCAGGGTACGGTTGGCCAGCGAAACCAGCTCGCCCTCCTCGGTGAGCAGAACGGTCTTCACCGTGCCGATCTCCTCGATCTGGCCTTCGACCTCACCGATCTTCACTTGTTGCCCGACCTCGTAGAGTTCGCGCACATAGATGCCGGCCAGGATCTGTCCGGCAATCTCGCGGCTACCCAGGCCGAGGGCCAGGGCCACGGCCAGGCCCACGGAAATCAGCACGATGGCGATGACGTTGTTCAGCAGGTCGGTCTTCACCTCCAGCTGACCGATGGCCACCGAGATGCTGATGATGATCACCAGGCCCTGGGCGATGCGCCCCAGGCCGGCGGCATAGTCCAGGCCCACGCCTTCGGCGGCGCCGCGTACCAGGCTGCTGACCAGCTGCGCCAGCAGCACGCCGGCGAGTAGCACCAGGGCGGCACCGAACACCTTGGGCAGGTACAGGGCCAACACGTCCAGGGTCGCGGAAACCCGCTGCAGGCCCAGCGACTCGGCGGCCGAGACCAGGAAGATCAGCAGCACGAACCAGTAGATGATCTTGCCGATCAGGGTCGAGACCGACACCTGGATGCCGACCCGCGCCATCAACTTGGTCAGTCCGGTGCCGTTCATCAGACGGTCCAGCCCGAGCTTGGCCAGCAGCTTGGAGATCAGGGTGTCGAGCAGCTTGGCCACCACGAAACCGAGCAGGCCGAGGATCAGCGCCACGAACAGGTTGGGGATGAAGCCCGCGATCTTGCTCCAGAGGGTGGTCATGGCCGCAACCAGAGCTTGGGTCCAGGGATCGAGTTCCATATTCAGTCAGCCTTGTCTGCAGAACGGGCGGTGGAGCGGGATACCGGCATCACATGGGCCGAGCCATTGTTGAGTGCGATCATCAGAGCCTCCAGGCCACGGCCCATGAGACCGAACAGATCGCCGACGCCAACCTGGCGGTTGGCCGTCTTGAGCACGCGCCCGAGGGTCGCATCGTCGTCATGCTCCGCTGGCGCGGACTTCAACAGGTCGCGCAGGGACTCTTCAAAGGGATCGTACATGCGTACCTCGCACGGATTTGTTGCCTAGACGTGGCGAGCCGGCCACGGGTCACATCTAGAGCCAGCGCCAGCGGCGGAACAACCACCATTGCAGGGCGCCGACGCTGGACAGGATGGCGCAGATCAGCAGGAAGCCATACTCGCTGTCGGCGCCGGGAATGCCGCCGACGTTGATGCCGAGCAGCCCGGTGAGAAAGCTCATCGGCAGGAAGAACACCGTGGTCACCCCGAGCAGGTACATGGCCCGGTTCATCTTCTCGTTCATCCGCCGGTGCTCGGACTCCAGCACCAGCCCCACCCGCTCGCGCACCATCTCCAGCTCTTCCAGGTAGCGGGTCAGGCGGTTGTTCAGCTCGTTCCACTGGTCGCCGTCACCGAAACCGTTACGCGTCAGCTGGGCGAAGATGTCGCGCTGCGGCGCCAGGAAGCGCCGCAGGCCGGCGGCGCGACGGCGCACGTGCAGCACCAGGCCATGGTCGGGCATGAAGCGCGCATCGCTGTCGAGGCGCTCCTCCTGCCCTTCCAGCTGCTCGGAGAGGTCCTCGATCAGCCCGTCGACCCGGTCGGTCATGTGATGCGCCAGCTGTAGCACCAGCTCGGCAGCGTCGCGCGGCCCCTGGCCCTTTTCCAGCAGGGCAATCAGCTCCTCGGTGGCTCGCAGTGGCCGCAGGCGCAGGGAGATGACCCGACGGGCATCGGCGAAGATGCGCACCGAGACCATGTCTTCGGGCTCGGCACCCGGGTTCAGGTTGACGCCGCGCAGGAACAACAGCAGCTGGTGCTCGGGCAAGGTCAGCAGGCGCGGCCGGGTGTTCTCCTCCAGCAGCAGGTCACAACTGAACTCACCGAGGCCGCTGTCCTGGCGCAGCCAGGCCTGGGTCTGCGGGTGACCACGATCCCAGTGCAGCCAGAGGCTCTCGCCCTCGGCCAGCTGCAGGGCGTCGAGCCGTTCGCGCTCGATGGCCCGGGCGCCACCCTGGCCATCGAGGATGAAGGCATGTACCAGCCCCCACTGCAGGTTGTCCTTCTCGTACATCTCCGAGCCCGCGGCCTTACTCCGGCATCTGCAGCGGTTCGGGGGAGACGATGATGCCGTTGTTGTCGGCATATACGTAGTGGCCCGGCTTGAAGGTCACGCCACCGAAGGTCACCGGTATGTTGAGGTCGCCGATGTTGCGCTTGTCGGTCTTCATCGGGTGGCTGCCCAGGGCCTGCACGCCCAGATCGGTCTGCGCCAGCACGTCGACGTCACGCACGCAGCCGTAGATCACCATGCCTTCCCAGCCGTTCTTCGCCGCCTTCTCGGCGATCATGTCGCCCAGCAGGGCGCGACGCAGGGAGCCGCCACCGTCGACCACCAGCACCTTGCCCTTGCCCGGCTGGTCGGCCTGGGACTTCACCAGCGAGTTATCCTCGTGGCACTTGACGGTGACGATCTCGCCGCCGAAGGAGTCGCGGCCGCCGAAATTGGCGAACATCGGCTCGACCACCTGCACCAGCTCCGGATAGGCGTCGCACAGATCGGGGGTGACGTATTGCATGGGAAAGCTCCTTGGGGTTGAAACTCAGATATCGATACCGATGCGGTCGCCATCATAGGCCAGGCTGAACCGGCTCAGTGGCGCACAGCGACCGTTGAGCGACCGGCCGCTGTGCAGGTCGAACTCCAGGCCATGGCGCGCACAGCGCAGTACCCGGCCGCTCAGCGTGGCGTTGTGCAGCGGCGCGCCCTGATGCGGGCAACGGTTCTCCAGCAGCAGAGGCTGTCCGTCGACCACCAGCAACAGCAGATCGCGACTGGCGACCTGGAAGGTGCGTCGATAGCCATCCTGCAGGTTGATCAGGCGCTCCAGGGCAACGAACATGGCGAAACGTGACCATTGCAGCGAATTTCGTCACATCTTAGCCGCATGCCAGAGCGCTTGTAAGCTCAATCCTGCTGCTTTTCCGCCGGCAGCCGCAGTTCCCGCAGCCAGTGCTCGACCAGCGGCCAGACCTCGCTCTGCGCCTCCTTGCTGACCAGCATCTCGACATGCCCGAAGTCGCTGGAGAAGCCCTTGTCCTTGCCCAGCAGCAGGAAGCTGCGCGGCGCGGCGACGAACTGTTCGAACAGCTTGCGACAGGCCCAGGCCGGGTCCTGCAGGTCGCCGACGGCGCTCACCGCTAGCAGCGGCACCTGCACTTCGGCCATGCCGGCCCACCAGTCGCGCTCGCGATCGCCGAAACGACCGAACAGGCGGTGCCAGCGCAGGCTCTCCAGGGCCAGGCCGATCGGCTCGTCCTCGGGACCGCGCTTGAAGCGTGCGCCGGAGATATGGTGGAAGCCCCTGAGCAGCAGCCGGCTCCCCCACTCCACCGGCGGCACCTTGAGCGGCCAGTAGATACGGCTGATCTGCGTGCCGAACAGCGCCGCCGAGGCGGCATCCTCGGCATCCAGGTAGGCGCCGCCGAGGGCCGCGGCCAGCGTCGTGCCGCCCAACGAGTGGCCGACCCAGTGCGGCGCCTGGCCACTCTGCTCGCGAACGAAGGCGGCAATGGCCGGCAGGTCGTAGCGGGCGTAGTCGGCCACCGTGTTGTGCTTGTACGCCTGGTTACGCGGCGACAGGCCGTGGCCACGCATCTCGGCGATCCACACGTCGAAACCGGCCCGGGCCAGATAAGGACCGAGGCCGATGCCGCGCGGCGAGTACCAGAAGCGCCGGTTGGAGAAGCTGCCATGCAGCAGGATCACCGGCACGCCGGTGTGCGCCTGGTCGGCCAGGCCCAGGCGGGTCAGCGCCAGCTCGACGGAGAAATCCGGGCTGTTGCCGGGCTTGAGGCGATAGACATCTTCACTCAGATCGCCACGCAGCTCGGCGCTGACCAGGGCGACGGGAAACAATTCGCTACTGCTTTGCATCTTCGATCTTGCATAAAAAAGGCGGGATCGCTCCCGCCTTTACCGGTGAGGATGACTCAGGCGGACTGGCCTTCGGCGAGGAAGAACCAGGTATCCAGTACCGAGTCGGGGTTCAGCGAGACGCTCTCGATGCCCTGCTCCATCAGCCACTTGGCCAGGTCCGGGTGATCCGAGGGGCCCTGGCCGCAGATGCCGATGTACTTGCCGGCCTTGTTGCAGGCGGCAATGGCGTTGGCCAGCAGCTTCTTCACCGCCGGGTTACGCTCGTCGAACAGATGGGCAACGATGCCGGAGTCGCGATCCAGGCCCAGAGTCAGCTGGGTCAGGTCGTTGGAGCCGATGGAGAAGCCGTCGAAGAACTCGAGGAACTCGTCGGCCAGCAGGGCGTTGGACGGCAGTTCGCACATCATGATGACCTTCAGGCCGTTCTGCCCGCGGGCCAGGCCGTTGCTGGCCAGCAGCTCGACCACCTGCGACGCCTCGCCAAGGGTGCGCACGAAGGGCACCATGATCTCGACGTTGGTCAGGCCCATCTCGTTGCGCACCTTCTTCAGCGCGCGGCATTCCAGCTCGAAGCAGTCACGGAAGCTCTCGCTGATGTAGCGCGAGGCGCCGCGGAAGCCGAGCATGGGGTTTTCTTCTTCCGGCTCGTAGAGCTTGCCGCCGATCAGGTTGGCGTATTCGTTGGACTTGAAGTCCGACAGGCGCACGATGACCTTCTTCGGCCAGAAGGCCGCGGCCAGGGTGCTGATGCCCTCGACCAGCTTCTCGACGTAGAAGCCGACCGGGTCGTCGTAGCCGGCGATGCGCTTCTCCACGCTGTCCTTGATCTCCGCCGGCAGGCTGGCGAAGTTCAGCAGCGCCTTGGGGTGCACGCCGATCATGCGGTTGATGATGAATTCCAGGCGGGCCAGGCCCACGCCCTCGTTGGGCAGCTGGGCGAAGTCGAAGGCGCGGTCCGGGTTGCCGACGTTCATCATGATCTTGAACGGCAGCTCGGGCATGGCGTCGACCGAGTTCTTGCGGATGTCGAAGCCCAGTTCGCCCTCGAAGATGAAGCCGGTGTCGCCCTCGGCGCAGGACACGGTCACGCCCTGGCCATCCTGCAGCACCTGGGTGGCATTGCCGCAGCCGACCACGGCCGGAATGCCCAGCTCGCGGGCGATGATCGCCGCATGGCAGGTACGCCCGCCGCGATTGGTGACGATGGCGCTGGCGCGCTTCATCACCGGCTCCCAGTCCGGGTCGGTCATGTCGGAGACCAGCACGTCGCCCGGCTGCACCTTGTCCATCTCGGAGACGTCGTGGATCACCCGCACGCGACCGGCGCCGATACGCTGGCCGATGGCGCGGCCCTCGACCAGAACCTTGCCCTTCTCCTTGAGCAGGTAGCGCTCCATCACGGTGGCGCTGGCGCGGCTCTTCACGGTTTCCGGGCGCGCCTGGACGATGTACAGCTTGCCGTCGTCGCCGTCCTTGGCCCACTCGATGTCCATCGGGCGGCCGTAGTGCTTCTCGATGATCAGCGCCTGCTTGGCCAGTTCGGCCACTTCGGCGTCGCTGATGCAGAAACGGGCACGGTCGGCGCGGTCAACGTCGACGGTCTTGACCGATCGACCGGCCTTGGCCTCGTCGCCATAGACCATCTTGATCGCCTTGCTGCCCAGGTTGCGGCGCAGGATGGCCGGGCGACCGGCTTCCAGGGTGGGCTTGTGCACGTAGAATTCGTCGGGGTTCACCGCCCCCTGCACCACGGTCTCGCCGAGGCCGTAGGCGCCGGTGATGAACACCACGTCGCGGAAGCCGGACTCGGTGTCGAGGGTGAACATCACGCCGGCGGTGCCGGTTTCCGAGCGCACCATGCGTTGCACGCCGGCGGACAGGGCGACCAGCTTGTGGTCGAAGCCCTGGTGCACGCGGTAGGCGATGGCGCGGTCGTTGAACAGGGAGGCGAAGACTTCCTTGGCCGCGCGGATCACGTTGTCCACGCCGCGGATGTTGAGGAAGGTCTCCTGCTGGCCGGCGAAGGAGGCGTCCGGCAGGTCTTCGGCGGTGGCGGAGGAACGCACGGCCACGGCCATCTGCTCGTTGCCGCCGCTCATCTCGGCGAAGGCCTTGCGAATCTCGGCGTCCAGCTGGGCCGGGAACTCGGCGTCCATCACCCACTGGCGGATCTGCGCGCCGGTCTTGGCCAGGGCATTGACGTCGTCCACGTCCAGCGCGTCGAGGGCGGCGTGGATGCGGTCGTTCAGACCGCTCTGTTCGAGGAAGTCACGGTAGGCCTGGGCGGTGGTGGCGAAGCCGCCGGGCACCGATACGCCAGCACCGGCGAGGTTGCTGATCATCTCGCCAAGGGATGCATTCTTGCCCCCTACACGCTCCACATCGTGGACGCCGAGCTTATCGAGGGAAATGACGTACTCTACCAAGGTGAACTCTCCACTGTATGTGGCAGAGCCGCCGCAGCGCCGCCGCAGCCTGGCTTTGCCTCAAGGAAATAAGTCACAATGCCGGCCAGTACGGGCCCGGCAAAGGGGGCCTATGATAGCCAAGAATCGTTCCTGACTTAAGGCCTCCGGCATCAATGAAACGTACCGCTTTCTTCATCTCCGACGGCACCGGCATCACCGCCGAAACCCTCGGGCAAAGCCTGCTGGCGCAATTCGAGGCCATCAGCTTCACCAAGCTCACGCGCCCTTATATCGACAGCATCGAAAAAGCGCGGGCCATGGTACAGCAAATCAACCAGGCTGCCGAGAAAGACGGCGCCCGGCCGATCATCTTCGATACCGTGGTCAACCAGGAGATTCGCGACATCCTGGCCAAGTCCGACGGTTTCATGATCGACATCTTCTCGACCTTCCTCGCCCCCCTGGAGGCCGAGCTCAGCGAGCACTCCTCCTATTCGGTCGGCAAGTCCCACTCCATCGACAGCAACAGCAACTACATGGAGCGCATCGAGGCGGTCAACTTCGCCCTGGACAACGATGACGGCGCCCGCACCCATTACTACGACAAGGCCGACCTGATCCTGGTCGGCGTGTCGCGCTGCGGCAAGACGCCCACCTGTCTGTACATGGCCATGCAGTTCGGCATCCGCGCCGCCAACTACCCGCTGACCGAAGAGGACATGGAGCGCCTGCAGCTGCCCGCCGCGCTCAAGCCTTACAAGCACAAGCTGTTCGGCCTGACCATCGACCCGGACCGGCTCACCGCCATCCGCCACGAGCGCAAACCCAACAGCCGCTACGCCAGCTACGCGCAGTGCGAGTTCGAGGTGCGCGAGGTGGAAAACCTGTTCCGCCGCGAGGGCCTGCCCTTCATCAACTCCACCCACTTCTCGGTGGAAGAGATTTCCGCCAAGATCCTGGTGGAAAAAGGCGTGGAACGCCGCCTCAAATAACCTTCAGCCGCCTGGTGGCCGCCATGACCCTGATGGATGCAGTTCTGTTCGCACCGATTGCCGCACTCATCTCGCTCGGCCCCGGGCCGAACAACTTCTGCGCCCTGAACAACGGCATCAACTACGGCTTCCGTGCCGCCCTGCTGGCCACCTTCGGCCGGCTGGCAGCTTTCGCCATCTTCCTGTTCATCTCCGCCGTCGGCCTGGGAGCCATGCTGCTGGCCTCGGAAACCGCCTTCACCATCATCAAGTGGGTCGGCGCCGCCTACCTGGTCTACCTGGGCATCAAGACCTGGCGCAGCACCAGCTTCAGCGGCCTGCAGCTGAGCGACGAGGAGCCACTGCAACGCCAGCCGGTGAAGGCTCCGATAGCCCGCCTGATGCTCAACGAATTCCTGATCGGCATCAGCAACCCCAAGGCCATCCTGCTGTTCGCCGCGATCTTCCCGCAGTTCATCAAGCCGGATCAGCCGGCGGCCGAGCAGTTTCTCTACCTGGGCAGCACCTACCTATTGGCCGAACTCTGCGTCGCCACCTTCACCTACGCCCTGTTCGGCATGCAAATCCGTCGCCTGGTACGCAGCCGCAAGGGCATCAGCCGCCTGAACAAGGGCACCGGCGCCTTCTTCGTCGGCGCCGGCGGCCTGATGCTGGGCGTCAACAACCGCTGACGACGCTTCAGAAAGCGTCGCCCGGCACCCGCACCCAGCCTTCCATCAGGATGCGCGCCGAGCGCGACATCATGGCCTTGGTCACCGTCCACTGACCGTCAACCTGCCTGGCCTGGGCGCCGACCCGCAGGGTGCCGGACGGATGACCGAAGCGCACCGCCTCGCGCTCGCCGCCGCCCGCCGCCAGGTTGACCAGGGTACCGGGCACCGCCGCCGCCGTGCCGATGGCAACCGCGCAGGTGCCCATCATGGCGTGGTGCAGCTTGCCCATGGACAGCGCCCGTACCAGCAGGTCGACCTCGTTCGCCTCGATGCGCTTGCCGCTGGAGGCCTGGTAGCTCTTGGGCTTGCTCACGAAGGCGATCTTCGGCGTGTGCTGGCGGGTGGCCGCCTCCTCCGCGCTCTTGATCAGGCCCATGCGCAACGCGCCGGCCACGCGGATCTGCTCGAAGCGCGCCAGCTGCGCCGGATCGCCATTGATGGCCTCGCGCAGTTCGGTGCCCTGGTAGCCGATGTCCTCGGCATTGACGAACACGGTGGGTATGCCGGCGCTGATCATGGTTGCCTTGAAAGTGCCTACGCCGGGCACTTCCAGCTCATCGACCAGGTTGCCGGTGGGGAACATCGAGCCGCCCTCCTCGCCATCATCGGATGGATCGAGGAACTCCAGCACGATCTCGGCGGCCGGGAAGGTCACCCCGTCCAGCTCGAAGTCGCCGGTTTCCTGCACCTGGCCATTGATCACCGGCACATGGGCGATGATGGTCTTGTGGATATTGGCCTGCCAGATGCGCACCACGCACACGCCGTTGTCCGGAATGCGCGCCGGATCGACCAGCCCGGCCTGGATGGCGAAGGCACCGGCGGCGGTGGACAGGTTGCCGCAGTTGCCGCTCCAGTCGACGAAGGCCTTGTCGATCGAGACCTGACCATAGAGATAGTCGACGTCGTGGTCCGGCTGGCTGCTTTTCGACAGGATCACGCACTTGGAGGTCGAGGACGTGGCGCCACCCATGCCGTCGATATGCGCGGCATAGGGATCGGGACTGCCGATCACCCGCATGAACAGCGCATCACGGGCCGGACCCGGCACCTGGCAGCGTTCGGGCAGGTCCTGCAGGCGGAAGAACACGCCCTTACTGGTACCGCCACGCATGTAAGTGGCGGGAATCTTGATCTGGGGTTGATGAGCCATGATTTCGTCCTGGCTGAGTCAAGGTAGCCCGGATGCAATCCGGGAGGACTGGAGCACCCCGGATTGCATCCGGGCTACAGGCTGAAGCCCCTCTCCCGAGGGAGAGGGGGTCAGCGCCGGCCTCAACCGGCAGTGGACTCGAGGAAGTCCTGGGCGAAGCGCTGCAGCACGCCACCGGCCTTGTACACGCGCACCTCGGCGGCGGTATCCAGGCGGCAGGTCACCGGCACCCGAACAACCTCACCGTCGCGGCGATTAACTACCAGAGTCAGGTCGCAGCGCGGCGACGGCTCGCCTTCGATGTCGTAGGTCTCGGTGCCGTCCAGCCCCAGGGTCAGGCGGGTGGTGCCCGGCTTGAACTCGACCGGCAGCACGCCCATGCCCACCAGGTTGGTGCGGTGGATGCGCTCGAAGCCTTCGGCGACGATGACTTCCACGCCGGCCAGGCGCACGCCCTTGGCCGCCCAGTCACGCGAGCTGCCCTGACCGTAGTCGGCGCCGGCGACGATGATCAGGTTCTGCTTGCGGTTCATGTAGGTTTCGATGGCTTCCCACATGCGCATCACCTGGCCTTCCGGCTCGACGCGGGCCAGCGAGCCCTTCTTCACCGCTCCGTCGACCACCACCATCTCGTTGACCAGTTGCGGGTTGGCGAAGGTGGCGCGCTGGGCGGTCAGGTGGTCGCCGCGGTGGGTGGCGTAGGAGTTGAAGTCCTCCTCCGGCAGGCCCATCTTCGCCAGGTACTCGCCGGCGGCCGAGTCGGCCAGGATGGCGTTGGACGGCGACAGGTGGTCGGTGGTGATGTTGTCCGGCAGGATCGCCAGCGGGCGCATGCCCTTGAGGGTGCGCTCGCCGGCCAGGGCGCCTTCCCAGTACGGCGGGCGGCGGATGTAGGTGGACATCGGGCGCCAGTCGTACAGCGGGCTCTCGGCTTCCTTGACGGCGCCCAGGTCGAACATCGGGATATAGACCTGCTTGAACTGCTCCGGCTTGACGCTGGCGGCGACTATGGCGTCGATCTCCTCGTCGCTCGGCCACAGGTCCTTCAGGGTGATCGGCTTGCCGTTCTGGTCGGTACCCAGCACGTCCTGCTCGATATCGAAACGCACGGTACCGGCGATGGCATAGGCCACCACCAGCGGCGGCGAGGCCAGGAAGGCCTGCTTGGCGTAGGGGTGGATGCGCCCATCAAAGTTGCGGTTGCCGGAGAGTACGGCGGTGGCATACAGGTCGCGGTCGATGATCTCCTGCTGGATCTTCGGATCCAGCGCGCCGGACATGCCGTTGCAGGTGGTGCAGGCGTAACCGACGATGCCGAAGCCGAGCTTTTCCAGCTCGCTCAGCAGGCCGGCCTCCTCCAGGTACAGCTTGGCCACTTTCGAACCCGGCGCGAAGGAGGTCTTGACCCAGGGCTTGCGCACCAGGCCCAGCGCATTGGCTTTCTTCGCCAGCAGGCCGGCCGCCACCACGTTGCGCGGGTTGGAGGTGTTGGTGCAGCTGGTGATGGCGGCGATGATCACCGCGCCATCGGGCAGCAGCCCCTGGGCTTCCTCGGTCTTGGCCGCCGCCAGCTTGGCCTCGTCGGCGATGCCGCGCTCGTGCAGCGCCGAGGTCGGCAGGCGCTTGTGCGGGTTGCTCGGGCCGGCCATGTTGCGCACCACGCTGGACAGGTCGAATTCGAGCACGCGCTCGTACTCGGCCGTCTCCAGGGCGGTGGCCCACAGGCCGGTGGTCTTGGCGTACTGCTCGACCAGGGCGACCTGTTCCGGCTCGCGACCGGTGAGCTTGAGGTAGTCGATGGTCTGCTGGTCGATGTAGAACATCGCCGCGGTGGCGCCGTATTCCGGGCACATGTTGGAGATGGTCGCGCGATCACCGATCGACAGGCTGTCCGCGCCCTCGCCGAAGAACTCGACATAGGCGCCGACCACGCGCTCCTTGCGCAGAAACTCGGTCAGGGCCAGGACGATGTCGGTGGCGGTGATGCCGGGCTGGCGCTTGCCGCTCAGCCTGACGCCAACGATGTCGGGCAGGCGCATCATCGACGGATGGCCGAGCATCACGGTCTCGGCCTCCAGGCCGCCGACGCCGATGGCGATCACGCCCAGGGCGTCGACGTGCGGGGTGTGCGAGTCGGTGCCCACGCAGGTGTCCGGGAAAGCCACGCCGCCGCGGGCCTGGATCACCGGCGACATCTTCTCCAGGTTGATCTGGTGCATGATGCCGTTGCCGGCCGGGATCACGTCGACGTTCTTGAACGCCGTCTTGGTCCACTCGATGAAGTGGAAACGGTCCTCGTTGCGGCGCTCCTCGATGGCGCGGTTCTTGTCGAAGGCGTCCGGGTCGAAGCCCGGCGCCTCCACGGCCAGCGAGTGGTCGACGATCAGCTGGGTCGGCACCACCGGGTTGACCTTGGACGGATCGCCACCCTTCTCGGCGATGGCGTCACGCAGGCCGGCCAGGTCGACCAGCGCGGTCTGACCGAGGATGTCGTGGCACACCACACGGGCCGGGTACCAGGGGAAATCGAGGTCGCGCTTGCGCTCGATCAGCTGCTTGAGCGCATCGCTCAGCAACTCCGGCTCGCAGCGGCGCACCAGCTGCTCGGCCAGCACGCGCGAGGTGTACGGCAGCTTGGCGTAGGCACCGGGGGCGATGGCGTCGACCGCCTCGCGGGTATCGAAATAGTCCAGGGCGGTGCCGGCCAGGTGCTTGCGGTATTGAGTGTTCATCATTTGCGGTCCTTGAGCGGCACGAACTTCAGATCTTCCGGGCCGACGTAGTTGGCGCTCGGGCGAATGATCTTGCCGTCGATGCGCTGCTCGATGACGTGCGAAGACCAACCCGAGGTGCGGGCGATGACGAACAGCGGGGTGAACATGGCGGTCGGTACGCCCATCATGTGGTAGCTGACGGCGCTGAACCAGTCGAGGTTGGGGAACATCTTCTTGATTTCCCACATCACGCTTTCCAGGCGCTCGGCGATGTCGAACATCTTGCTGTTGCCCTGCTCGGCGCTGAGCTGGCGCGCCACTTCCTTGATCACCTTGTTGCGCGGGTCACTCACGGTGTAGACCGGGTGACCGAAACCGATCACCACTTCCTTGCGCCCTACCCGCTCGCGGATATCGGCCTCGGCTTCGTCCGGGTCGTCGTAGCGCTTCTGGATCTCGAAGGCCACTTCATTGGCGCCGCCGTGCTTGGGCCCGCGCAGCGCGCCGATGCCACCGGCGATGCAGGAGAACATGTCGGAGCCGGTGCCGGCGATCACCCGCGAGGTGAAGGTGGAGGCGTTGAACTCATGCTCGGCGTACAGGATCAGCGAGGTGTGCATGGCGCGCACCCAGGACTCGCGCGGCTTCTCACCATGCAGCAGATGGAGGAAATGGCCGCCGATGGAGTCGTCATCGGTCTCCACCTCGATACGCTTGCCGTTGTGACTGAAGTGATACCAGTACAGCAGCATGGAACCCAGCGAGGCCATCAGCTTGTCGGCGATGTCGCGGGCGCCCGGATGGTTGTGGTCATCCTTCTCCGGTTGCAGGCAGCCGAGCACGGACACGCCGGTGCGCATCACATCCATCGGGTGGGCGGAGGGCGGCAGCTGCTCCAGGGCGGCCTTGAGGGCAGCCGGTAGGCCGCGCAGGGCCCTGAGCTTGGCCTTGTAGCTGGCCAGCTCGGCGACATTGGGCAGCTTGCCATGCACCAGCAGGTGGGCGATTTCCTCGAACTCGCAGGTGGTGGCGACATCCAGGATGTCGTAGCCGCGGTAGTGCAGGTCGTTGCCGCTGCGGCCGACGGTGCACAGGGCGGTGTTGCCGGCGGCGGTGCCGCTCAGGGCCACGGATTTCTTCGGTTTGAAGCCGGCAGTGGTGGTTTCGCTGGCGCTCATCGCGATCTCCTCAAGACTGCTTATTGTTGTGGGCGGGCCGCTTACTTCTTGCCGGCGGCGAACAGCGCGTCGAGCTTCTGCTCGAAGGCGTGGTAACCGATGCGGTCGTACAGCTCGGCACGGGTCTGCATCAGCTCGATCACATCCTTCTGGTGGCCGTTCTGGCGAATCGAGGTATAGACGGTTTCCGCGGCCTTGTTGGCGGCGCGGAAGGCCGACAGCGGGTAGAGCTGGATGGCCACGCCGACCGAGGCCAGTTCGTCGCGGGTGAACAGCGGGGTTGCACCGAACTCGGTGATGTTGGCCAGCACCGGCACCTTCAGCGCATCGACGAAGCGCTGGTAGGTCGGCAGGTCGTAGGCGGCCTCGGCGAAAATGCCGTCGGCGCCCGCCTCCACGTAGCGCTGGCAACGCTCGATGGCGGCGTCCACGCCCTCGGCCTGGATGGCGTCGGTGCGGGCGATCAGGAAGAAGTTCGGGTCGGTCTTGGCATCGGCGGCGGCCTTGACGCGGTCGACCATCTCCTCGCAGGAGACGATTTCCTTGCCCGGGCGGTGACCGCAGCGCTTGGCGCCGACCTGGTCTTCGATATGGGCGGCGGCGGCGCCGGCCTTGATCAGGTTCTTGATGGTGCGCTCGATATTGAAGGCGCTGGGGCCGAAACCGGTGTCGATGTCCACCAGCAGCGGCAGGTCGCAGACATCGGTGATGCGGCGCACGTCGGTGAGCACGTCATCCAGGGTGTTGATCCCCAGGTCCGGCAGGCCGAGCGATCCTGCGGCCACGCCGCCGCCGGAAAGGTAGATGGCCCGGAAGCCGGCACGCTTGGCCAGCAGCGCGTGGTTGGCGTTGATCGCGCCAATGATCTGCAGGGGCTTCTCTTCGGCCAGGGCCTGGCGGAAGCGCTGGCCGGGGGAAAGCTGACTCATGACTCACCTCGTGGTTTGGCTGTCTTGGACTGAGCATCCAGGTAGTGACGCTCGATGTTGCGCTTGGAAGCGCCGATGTGACGGCGCATCAGCAGCTCGGCCAGTTCGCCGTCACGCTCGGCGATGGCATCGAGAATGCGGTGGTGTTCGGCGAAGGCCTGGCGCGGCCGGTTGGGCGTGGCGGAGAACTGCAGGCGGTACATGCGCACCAGCTGATACAGCTCGCCGCAGAGCATCTGGGCCAGGGTCTTGTTGCCGCTGCCCTGGATGATCCGGTAGTGGAAGTCGAAGTCGCCTTCCTGCTGGTAGTAGCCGACCCCGGCCTGGAACGCGGCATCACGCTCATGCAGATCGAGCACCCGGCGCAGCTCGTCGATTTCCCCCTGGGTCATGCGTTCGGCCGCCAGACGGCAGGCCATGCCCTCCAGCGACTCGCGGATCTCGTACAGCTCGATCAGCTCGGCGTGGCTGAGCGAGACCACCCGCGCGCCGACATGGGGGACCCGCACCAGCAGGCGCTGCCCCTCCAGGCGATGGATCGCCTCACGCAGCGGCCCGCGGCTGATGCCATAGATGCGCGCCAGCTCGGGTTCGGAAATCTTGCTGCCCGGGGCGATCTCGCCACACACGATGGCGGCCTGGATACGCCGGAAGACGGACTCCGCCAGGGTTTCCGAGTCCGCCTGATCGGCGACCGGGGGTTCGAGATGCTCGAGCATGATTGTCGACACCAATTCACAGATGATCGAAAATTACGCCCATAGAAGCCCATGGTCAAGGCACATTGTCGACAATATGCCCGAGCGGTTCTTGCCATCGAATCGTGCACTTCACCTGCAGAAACGCTCATAAGCGGCTGTCGCCGCAGAAAAACCCCATGTTAGAATGCCGACCGCTCGAGCCGGCGCAGGCCATTGGCCGCACCTGCTAGACTTCACCCGCCGGCTGTTGCGCCCCGCCGCCGCCCCCGACGATGCGACCATCCAAGGATTTATGCGACTCCAGTCTCTCGCCATCTTCCTCTGCTGCAGCCTGCTTCCCGGCCTGAGTCTCGCCGCCGAAAAGACCGTCTATGGTCTGAACGAATACATCCACCTTGCCGACCTCGACCTGGAGGTCGCTGCCAAACTGGACACCGGCGCCAAGACCGCCTCCCTCAGCGCCCGCGACATCAAGCGCTTCAAGCGTGACGGCGAAACCTGGGTGCGCTTCTACCTGGCCATCGATGACGCCCACGAGCACCCGATCGAGCGGCCGCTGGCACGCATCAGCAAGATCAAGCGGCGCGCCGGCGACTATGATCCGGAAGAAGGCAAGACCTACACTGCCCGCCCGGTGATCGAACTGCAGGTGTGCATGGGCAAGTCCCTGCGCACCATCGAAGTGAACCTGACCGACCGCAGCGCTTTCCAATACCCGCTGCTGATCGGCTCCGAGGCGCTGAAGCGCCTGGATGCCGTGGTCGACCCCAGCCTTAAATATGCGGCCGGCAAACCCGGCTGCACCCCTGACGCAAACTCTGCCGAGTAACTCACATGCGCTCTCTTACCCTGCATCTGAAAGTCCTTATCACCCTCCTGGTGACGGTGGGCATTCTGGTCACGGCCTATCAGATCTTCATCCTCGGCATCCCGGTGACCGAAGACGAGACCGATGACCTGTGGAACATCGACGCCAAGGTCGAGTTCCAGGCCAGTCCGCGCGAGCCGGTCAAGGTGCAGATGTTCGTGCCGCCGCTGAACCAGGACTATGTCAGCCTCAACGAGAGCTTCATCTCCAACAACTATGGCGTCAGCGTCAACCGCGTCGATGGCAACCGCAAGCTGACCTGGTCGGCCCGCCGCGCCAACGGCAACCAGACCCTCTACTACCGCCTGGTGCTGACCAAGCGCTACAGCGGCGAACCGGCCAAGGCCAAGGGCCCGATCTTCCGTGACAGCATCCCGGTCGAAGGCCCGGAGAAGATCGCCGCCGAAGCACTGCTCGCCCCCATCCGCCAGCACTCGGCGGACGTACAGACCTTCATCAGCGAGACCATCAAGCGCGTCAATAACGTCAACGACGACAACGTCAAGCTGCTGCTCGGTGGCGATGCCTCCACCGCCAACAAGGCCAAGGTGATCGACCTGCTGCTGTCCATCGCCCACGTACCGATGGAGCGCGTGCACACCATTCGCCTGGTCGCCGATGCCCAGCAGAGCCCGGAGCTGTGGCTGCGCAGCTTCAATGGCGAGAACTGGCTGTACTTCAACCCGGAAAGCGGTGAACAGGGCTTGCCGACCGACCGCGTGGTCTGGTGGACCGGTGACGAGCCGCTGGTGACCATCGAAGGCGGCAAGAAGCCGCAGGTCAGCTTCACCCTCAACAACAGCGAGATGAACGCCATCCGCCTGGCCAAGCTAACTGACGAGAACACCGACGTCGACTTCCTCGAGTACTCGCTGTACGGCCTGCCGCTGCAGACCCAGCAGACCTACCAGATCATGATCATGATCCCGATCGGCGTGCTGGTGATCCTGATCCTGCGCAACCTCGGCGGCCTGCAGACCCTCGGCACCTTCACCCCGGTACTGATCGCCCTGGCCTTCCGCGAAACCCAGCTGGGCTTCGGTATCGTGCTGTTCACCATCATCACCGCCCTCGGCCTGTCGCTGCGCTCGTACCTGGAGCACCTCAAGCTGCAGATGCTGCCTCGCCTGTCGGTGGTGCTGACCTTCGTGGTGGTGCTGATCGCCGTGATCAGCCTGTTCAGCCACAAGCTCGGCCTGGAGCGCGGCCTGTCGGTGGCCCTGTTCCCGATGGTGATCCTGACCATGACCATCGAGCGCCTGTCCATCACCTGGGAAGAGCGTGGCGGCAACCATGCCTTCAAGGTCGCCGTCGGCACCCTGATCGCCGCCTCGCTGGCGCATGCCCTGATGACCATCGAGCAGCTGACCTACTTCGTCTTCACCTTCCCGGCGGTGCTGCTGATCCTGGTGGGCTTCATGCTGGCGATGGGTCGCTACCGCGGCTACCGCCTGACCGAACTGTTCCGCTTCAAAGCCTTCCTGAAGGATTGAACCCATGATCGGCCTGTGGAAGACGTGGAAGGCCCTTGAAGCCAAAGGCATCATGGGTATCAACCGACGCAACGCGGACTACGTGCTGAAGTACAACAAGCGGCACCTGTACCCGATCGTCGACGACAAGATCATCACCAAGGAGCGGGCCATCGAGGCCGGCATCCATGTGCCGGAGCTGTACGGCATCATCTCCACGGAAAAGGAGATCGAGAACTTCGAGAAGATCATCGAGGGCCACAACGACTTCGTGATCAAGCCGGCGCAGGGCGCCGGCGGCGACGGCATCCTGGTGATCGCCGACCGCTTCGAGGGGCGCTTCAAGACCGTGTCCGGCAAGATCGTCAGCCAGGAAGACATCGAGCACCAGCTCTCCAGCATCCTCACCGGCCTCTACTCTCTCGGCGGCCACCGTGACCGCGTGCTGATCGAGTACCGGGTGACCCCGGACCCGATCTTCAAGAGCATCAGCTACGAGGGCGTGCCGGACATCCGCATCATCGTGCTGATGGGCTACCCGGTGATGGCCATGCTGCGCCTGCCGACCCGCCAGTCCAACGGCAAGGCCAACCTGCACCAGGGCGCCATCGGCGTGGGCGTCGACCTGGCCACCGGCATCACCCTCAAGGGCACCTGGCTGAACAACAAAATCAGCAAGCACCCGGACACCACCAATGCGGTGGACGGCGTGCAACTGCCCAACTGGGACGGCTTCATGAAGCTGGCTGCCGGCTGCTATGAACTCTGCGGTCTCGGCTATATCGGCGTGGACATGGTGCTGGACCAGGACAAGGGCCCGTTGATCCTCGAGCTCAACGCCCGCCCCGGCCTGAACATCCAGATCGCCAACGATTGCGGCCTGACCCATCGCGCCCACGCGGTGGAGGCGCATATCGCCGAACTGGAGAAGAAGGGCGTGAAGGAAAGCGTGGAGGAGCGCGTGCGCTTCTCCCAGCAGCTGTTCGGTCACGTCAAGCCGAAGGACATCTGAGTTGCGGCGACAGGAACAGGCCCGGCGATGCCGGGCTTTTTCATTGAGCCTTACAATGGACGCTCCACAGCCCCGAAGAAGCCCATGAGTCTCTGTCGCCTTCACCCGCTGCCCTACCAGGCCAACCCGGCTGCCTATTTCGCCCTGGTGCGTCAGGCACCGGGCGCGGTGCTGCTGGACGCCGGCCGCCCACAGGCCGAACGTGGCCGCTATGACCTGCTCAGCGCCTGGCCGCGAGCCAGCTACTCTCCGCACCCCGGGGAAAGCGGCGAAGCCTTCT
Source organism: Aquipseudomonas alcaligenes (assembly GCF_003205495.1). Lineage (GTDB taxonomy): Bacteria > Pseudomonadota > Gammaproteobacteria > Pseudomonadales > Pseudomonadaceae > Aquipseudomonas > Aquipseudomonas alcaligenes_B. Next base: position 147,960 of record NZ_QJRX01000007.1, read on the forward strand.
TCCAGCGGCTGCGCGGCGGGCTGGCGGATCTGGGCCATGCCGATGCGCCGGACAGCTGCGAGCTGCCCTTCACCGGCGGCCTGATCGGCTACCTGGCCTATGACTTCGGTCGCCGCCTGGAGCGACTGCCGAGCCAGGCCGTCGACGACCTGGCGCTGCCCGATGCCCGCTTCGGCCTCTACGCCTGGGCCCTGATCAGCGACCATCATCGGCAAACCAGCCAGCTGGTGTTCCACCCACAGCTGGCACAGAGCGAATGCGCGCGCCTGATCCAGCTGTTCGAGACCGCCAGCCCGACACCTGGCCAACCCTTCTCGCTGCGGCGCCCCTTCCACCCCGACCTCGATCAGGACGCTTATCGAAACGCCATCGAGCGTATCCAGGCGTATATCCAGGCCGGCGACTGCTACCAGGTCAACTTCGCCCAGCGCTTCCAGGCGCCTTGCCAGGGCGACGCCTGGAGTGCCTACCAGGCACTGCGGGCGGCCTGCCCGACGCCTTTCGCCGGCTTCCAGGCGCTGGAGGACGGCGGCGCCATCCTCAGCCTGTCACCGGAGCGCTTCCTCCAGGTCAGCCGTGGACGGGTGGAAACCCGGCCGATCAAGGGCACCCGGGCTCGTGGCGCCACGCCAGGCGAGGACGCAGCCAATGCCGCCGAGCTGCAGGCCAGTGCCAAGGATCGCGCCGAAAACCTGATGATCGTCGACCTGCTGCGCAACGACCTGGGACGCAGCTGCCGCGTCGGTTCGGTCAGGGTGCCACAGCTGTTCGCCCTGGAGAGCTATCCCAACGTGCATCACCTGGTCAGCGCCGTGACCGGCGAACTGGCCGCGGACAGGGACGCGCTGGACCTGATCGCCGGCAGCTTCCCCGGCGGTTCCATCACTGGTGCGCCGAAGATCCGCGCCATGCAGATCATCGACGAACTGGAGCCGACCCGCCGCGCCCTGTACTGCGGCTCCCTGATCTATCTCGACGTGCGCGGCGAGTTGGACAGCTCCATCGCCATCCGCAGCCTGTTGGTCAAGGATGGCATGGTCAGCTGCTGGGGTGGTGGCGGCATAGTGGCCGACTCCGACTGGCAGGCCGAGTACCAGGAATCCATCACCAAGGTGAAGGTGCTGCTGCAGACGCTGGAGGCGCTCTGAGCGCCCATGAAAAAGGCCCGCAGATGCGGGCCTTTTTCATTGAGCTGAACCTTACAGGCTGAGCTGGCGATTGGACGCCTTGAGAAACTCGCGCTTGAGGTCCTCGTAGGTGTGCACCGCCGGGAACTGCGGGAACTCGCGAATCACGTTGTCCGGCGCATGGAACAGGATGCCGGCATGGGCCTCGCTGAGCATGGTGGTGTCGTTGTACGAATCGCCGGCGGCGATCACGCGGTAGTACAGACTCTTGAGGGCGATCACCGACTGGCGCTTGGGGTCCTTCTGGCGCAGCTGATAGCTCACCACCCGATCGGTCTCGTCGGTGATCAGTCTGTGGCACAGCAGGGTCGGAAAGCCCAGCTGACGCATCAGCGGCTGGGAGAACTCGTAGAAGGTGTCGGAGAGGATCACCACCTGGAAACGCTCGCGCAGCCAGTCGACGAACTCCACAGCGCCCTCCAGCGGCTCGAGGGTGGCGATCACTTCCTGGATGTCGCGCAGCTTCAGGCCGTGCTCGTCGAGGATGCGCAGACGCTGCTGCATCAGCACGTCGTAGTCAGGAATGTCGCGAGTGGTGGCCTTGAGCGCGTCGATGCCGGTTTTTTCGGCGAAGGCGATCCAGATTTCCGGAACCAGTACACCTTCGAGGTCGAGGCAGGCGATTTCCACGGGAGACTCCTAACGGGCTGAATGAAGGAAGCCGGCACTCTAGCGATTCACCGGACAGGGTGCAACGCGATGCTTATACCTGAATACCTCAGTTACTCTCTGATTTGGTTATTTAGGCGCATAACGGCTTTCTTGCTAAGATCCCCGCCACAGAGCGCCCGAGCGCCGACCACCAGGAAGCCAGCCCGATGAGCCAGAACTTCAACGTTGCCGAACTGGCAGCGGCCTATGCCAACAAATCCCCCCAGGAAATCCTCAAGCTCGCCTTCGAACACTTCGGCGACGAGCTGTGGATTTCCTTCAGTGGCGCCGAGGATGTGGTGCTGCTGGACATGGCCTGGAAGATCAACAAGCAGGTCAAGGTCTTCACCCTCGACACCGGCCGGCTCCACCCGGAGACCTATCGCTTCATCGAGCAGGTGCGCGAGCACTATGGCATCGCCATCGAGGTGATGAGCCCGGACGCCGAGAAACTGGAGGCCCTGGTGCGCGCCAAGGGACTGTTCAGCTTCTACAAGGACGGCCACGGCGAGTGCTGCGGCATCCGCAAGATCGAACCGCTCAAGCGCAAGCTGGCCAGCGTCAGGGCCTGGGCCACCGGCCAACGTCGCGACCAGAGCCCCGGTACCCGCAGCCAGGTATCCGTGCTGGAACTGGACGCGGCCTTCTCCTCGCCGGAAAAACCGCTGTACAAGTTCAACCCGCTGGCGCAAATGAGCAGCGAGGAAGTCTGGGCCTATATCCGCATGCTCGAGCTGCCCTACAACAGCCTGCACGAGCGCGGTTTCATAAGCATCGGCTGCGAGCCCTGCACCCGCCCCGTGCTACCCAACCAGCACGAGCGCGAGGGGCGCTGGTGGTGGGAGGAGGAAACCCAGAAGGAATGCGGCCTGCACGCCGGCAACGTGATTGCCAGAGCCTGAATGAAAAAGCCCGGCACATGCCGGGCTTTTTTTTCGTCAGCCGTCTCAGTGGACGGGCAGCTCGACCCCTTCGAACAGCTCGTCGAGCTCGGCCTTGGTGTGGCACTGCACCGCCTTGGCCAGCACATCGCGGGTCAGGTGCGGCGCGAACTTCTCGATGAAGTCGCACATGAATCCGCGCAGGAAGGTGCCCCGGCGGAAGCCGATCTTGGTCACGCTGGGCTCGAACAGCTCGCTGGCGTCCAGCACCACCAGGTCGCTGTCGAGCTTGGCGTCCACCGCCATGCGCGCGACTATGCCGACCCCCAGCCCCAGGCGCACATAAGTCTTGATCACGTCGGCATCGGCCGCGGTGAACACCACCTTGGGCGTCAGCCCGCGATGGCTGAAGGCCTCGTCCAGCTTGGAGCGCCCGGTGAAGCCAAACACGTAGGTGACGATCGGGTGCTCGGCCAGGGCCTCCAGGGTCAGCTTGGGCAGCTTGGTCAGGGGATGGCCCTGCGGCACGATCACGCAGCGGTTCCAGCGATAGCAGGGCATCATCACCAGGTCGCCGAACAGTTCCAGCGCCTCAGTGGCAATGGCGAAGTCGACGGTTCCGTCGGATGCCATCTCGGCGATCTGCATCGGCGTGCCCTGGTGCATGTGCAAGGCCACTTCTGGGTATTGCTTGATGAAGCCACTGATCACCGCAGGCAGGGCATAGCGCGCCTGGGTGTGGGTGGTGGCGATGGACAGGGTGCCCTTCTTCTCGTTGGAGAACTCCTGGGCGATCTGTTTGATACTTTCGACCTTGCGCAGGATTTCGCCGGCGGTGGTGATGATGCGCTCGCCGGCCGGGGTGACGCGGGTCAGGTGCTTGCCGCTGCGGGCGAACACCTCGACGCCCAGCTCGTCCTCCAGCAGGCGGATCTGCTTGCTGATGCCGGGCTGCGAGGTATAGAGGCTCTGCGCCGTGGCGGAAACGTTCAGATCGTGGTGCGCCACTTCCCAGATGTAGCGCAGCTGCTGCAGCTTCATAGAATCCCCTCAAAGCAGATAGACGCCGCCTGAATTTGCCAGCTCAGCGATATAACCATATTAGCGGTTTAGTCTTTAAAACTAGACGATTTTTCGAGCTGTGCATGCCGTTCGTCTAGCCATTGGCGATAAGCCCCATCAGCGGTGCTGCAACATGGGCACCAGATAGACCGGCGTCTCGGACAGCTGCAGCAGGCGCGCTGCCGTGCGCCCCAGCGGAATATCGTGGTGAGCGCCATGGCTGTGGCTGCCCACGACCAGCAGATCGACCCCGAGCTTGCGCGCCTCGTCGAGAATCACCTGGGGCGGGTCGCCCTGCGCCACGCGCACGCTGCGGATGATCTGCATGTCCTGCTGCGCCTCGCCCATCTCGTCGCGAAAGCCCTCCAGCACGCGCTGCTCGATGCTGCCCATCACGGTGGTCAGCCCCTTGCTGCGCAGCTCCTGCAGGGTCTTCTCGTCCAGATAGGTCTGCAGCACCGACTCGGCGAACAGCCCCAGCGGTTCCACCGCATGCACCACATGGAGTTCAGCCCGGAAGGCCCGGGCCAGCGCCAGGGCATGCTGCAGCACATAGGGGGCATAGAGTCCCAGGTCGGTGGCGTAGAGAATCGAACGCAGCATGCGGCCTCCCTGACTTCCTGCTAGCGGCCCTGTTCTGAGCTTAGCAGCGCTGGGCAAGTCGCCTAGGGCTGCAGTTCGTTGCTCACCCCATGCGGCACATGGCCGGTCGCGACCACGTCGCGGGCGCGCTCGCAGTGACCGGTCTGGTCGTCGAAGAACACATCGGCGGCGAAGGCCTCGAGGAAGGCCGACTTGTCCAGACCGCCGAGGAACAGCGACTCGTCCAGGCGGATATCCCATTCGCGCAGGGTGCGGATCACCCGCTCATGGGCCGGCGCCGAACGGGCGGTGACCAGCGCCGTGCGGATCGGGCAGGTTTCCTCGGGGAACTCGCGCTGCAGTCGATTCAGGGCGGACAGGAACGGCTTGAACGGACCGCCGCCAAGCAGCTCGCGGGCCGAATCCTTTTCGTGCCGCTGGAAGGCCTCCAGCCCGCCCTGCTGGTAGACCCGCTCGGACTCGTCGGAGAACAGCACGGCATCGCCATCGAAGGCGATGCGCAGCTCGGTACTGGCGGCACGCCGCGGCCCGCCGGAGAGGATGGTGGCGGCAGCGAAGCCGGCCTCCAGGGCACTGCGCACATCCTCGGCATGGGTGGAGAGGAACAGGTGGCTGCCGAAGGCGGCCAGGTAGGGATAGGGGCTACGCCCGCCGACAAAGGCCGCGCGGGAGATGCCGAGGCCATGATGGGCGATCGAGTTGAACACCCGCAGGCCGGTGTCGGCGCTGTTGCGCGACACCAGGATCACCTCGACCCGGGCCTGGCCGAGGTTGCCATTGAGGCTCAGCAGCTTCTCCACCAGGGGAAAGGCATCGCCCGGGGTGAGAATCTCGTCCTCGTGATCGATCTGGTACTGCCGGTAGGCCTCGACACCCTCGTTCTCGTAGATGCGGTGGCTCTCGCGCAGGTCGAACAACGCCCGCGAGGAGATCGCCAGCACCAGCTTGTCACCCAGTCCCTTGCCCATAGTCGCCTCGGTTGGCCTCGAGAAAGCGCAGCGCCTGATGCAACAGGCGCATTTTCGGCAGTTCGCAGCCTGCCGCCGCTGCGGCCGCCAGAGGTGCGGCGTAGATGGCCTGCAGCTCCAGCGGACGCTTGTGTCGGAAATCATGGTACATGCTGGGCAGATAGTCCGGCATGCGCTCGGTCGCCGCCAGCAGCTGCTGCGCATAGCCATCAGGCAACACGTAGCCGCAGGCGGCAGCACCCCGCACCACCTCCTGCATCAGTGCAAGGATCAGCGCCCGGCTGTCGTCACTGGCCATCAACCGTGTGGTGCCGGCATTCAACAGCACGGACAGGCCGTTGTAGGGCACGTTCCACACCAGCTTTTGCCAGCGGGCCTGCTGCAGATCGGCCATGGCCGTGGATTCGACGCCGGCTGAGCGGAACAGCCGGGCGCCCTCCTCGACCAGCTCCTGGCGCTCTTGCGCCGAAGCCGCAGGACCGGAGTGGTAGCCCAGGTTCACCGCGCCCAGGGCCTGGTGCTCGACCACTCCCGGCGCCGCGCGGTGGACGCAGATGAAGCAGAGCCCGCCGAGCAGGTGCAACGAATCCGGCAGCAGCGGACGCAGTGCTTCCTCCACCGCCAGGCCGTTCTGCAACAGCACCACCTTGGCCCCGGAGGCAGCGGCCTGGGCGATGAGCGGAGCCATTTCGGCATTGCTGGTGGTCTTGGCCCCTACCAGTAGCCAGTCGCAGGGCGGCATCTCGGCGGCACTGCGCCAGGCCTGCACCGGGTGCAGGTGCAAACGGCCATGCACGGCGCTATCGATTTGCAACCCTTGCTCCCGCACTGCCGGGTATTCGCTGCGCAGCAGGAAATGCACGTCATGCCCTGCCTTGGCCAGCATCAGGCCGTAGAAACCGCCGATGGCACCGGTGCCGATGATGCCAATGCGCGGGCGTTGCTGATCTGGCATCAGGGAAGCTCCTCGGGATCACGGCGCAGGGCCTGCAGCAGTGCGGCGGCCAGCTCGGGCAGGCGCAGCGGGGTGTGCAGTGCGCCAAGAAACTGACCATCGCGGATCAGAAACAGGCTGGGCAGGTGGAAGACGCCGTAGCGCTCGACCAGGCCGCCATTATGGCCGGCATCGACCCAGCACAGGCGCTCGACGGCCAGTGGCATCGCGGGCAACTCGCGGCGCGCCCAGCGGCAACTGGCACAGCCCATGCTAGTGAATATGAGCAAGGAGCGACCCGCCAGGTCCAGCAACCGGTGGTCGGCATCCAGGTCGGTCAGTTCCAGACTGGGGACTATACTGTTCATGACTGATGTCAAAGGGATGGCATCCGGAGTAGTCGAAATGCGTCGTTTTCTGCGTCACCCGAGCGACATGCCGGTGGAGCTGGTCCAGCGCAAGCACGCCTTTCTGCCGAAACAGAGGCTGAACAATATCAGCCTGGGTGGGGTCGCGTGCAATTCCAGCAAGGGTTTCCGCAAGGGCACCGCCGTCGAGCTGCGCATCCCCCTGCTCGGCGAGCAGGCCCGTTATCCGGGCGTGGTGGCCTGGTGTCGCAGGCAGCTGGACAATTACCTGGTCGGCATCGCCTTCATCGACGAGGACACCCTGTTTCGCGCCCGCATGGTCGAGCAGGTCTGCCAGATCGAGCACTATCGCCACCAGCGCGAGGAGGAGCTGGGCAGGCCGCTGGAGGTGGAAACCATCGCCCGCGAATGGATCACCCTGCACGCCGCCGAGTTCCCCAGCACGCAAATCCACTAGCACCGGCGAGTTTCGCCCATTGTCTAGGCGGCCTGGAACGCGTTAAGGTTCCTGTCCCCCGCTGCGCCCCATGATTCCGCCTGAAGAGGCGCTCGGCTCCCGTGACCTGACGAGTACCACGATGGCTGATTTACCGATTGACGATCTCAACGTTTCATCCAATGAAACCCTGATCACCCCGGCGCAGCTCAAGCGCGAAATCCCCCTCACCGAAGCCGCCCAGCGCACCGTCGCCCATGGCCGCCAGGTGATCCGCGACATTCTCGACGGCAAGGATCACCGCCTGTTCGTGGTGGTCGGCCCCTGCTCCATCCACGACATCAAGGCCGCCCACGAATACGCCGAGCGCCTCAAGGTGCTGGCTGCCGAGGTGTCCGACAGCCTGTTCCTGGTGATGCGCGTGTACTTCGAGAAGCCGCGCACCACCGTGGGCTGGAAAGGCCTGATCAACGACCCCTACCTGGATGACTCGTTCAAGATCCAGGACGGTCTGCACATCGGTCGCCAGCTGCTGCGCGACCTGGCCGAGATGGGCCTGCCGACTGCCACCGAGGCGCTCGACCCGATCTCCCCGCAGTACCTGCAGGACCTGATCAGCTGGTCGGCCATCGGCGCGCGCACCACCGAATCCCAGACCCACCGCGAGATGGCCTCGGGTCTGTCCTCCGCCGTGGGCTTCAAGAACGGCACCGACGGCGGCCTGACCGTGGCGATCAACGCCCTGCAGTCGGTATCCAGCCCGCACCGTTTCCTCGGCATCAACCAGGAAGGCGGCGTCTCCATCGTCACCACCAAGGGTAATGCCTACGGCCATGTGGTGCTGCGCGGCGGCAACGGCAAGCCGAACTACGACTCGGTGAGCGTGGCCATCTGCGAACAGGAACTGAGCAAGGCCAAGATCCGCCCGAACATCATGGTCGACTGCAGTCACGCCAACTCCAACAAGGACCCGGCCCTGCAGCCGCTGGTCATGGAGAACGTCGCCAATCAGATCCTCGAGGGCAACAACTCTATCGTCGGCCTGATGGTGGAGAGCCACCTGGGCTGGGGCAACCAGGCGATTCCGAAGGACCTCGGCGATCTCAAGTACGGCGTCTCCATCACCGATGCCTGCATCGACTGGGACACCACCGAGAAGACCCTGCGCAGCATGCATGCCAAGCTCAAGGACGTGCTGCCCAAGCGCCAGCGCGGCTGATCCGCAGCAGAGACGAAAACGCCGGGCAATGCCCGGCGTTTTTCTGTGCGCCTGCGCTCAGTGCTTGAGCTGCTGGCGCTGGCGGCGCTCCAGATAGCGCTCCACATAGGAGCAGGACGGAATGACCGTATAGCCCATGGCCTCGGCATACTCCAGCGCCTGCTGGGTCAGTGCCGCCGCGATACCACGCCCGCGCAGAGCGTTGGGCACGAAGGTCCGATAGATGTCGAGCGTCTGCTTGCCCAGATCCATGTAGGCCAGATAGGCGCGGTGGCCGTCGATGACAGCCTCGAACTGATGACCCGCCTGGTCATGGTGGATGGACAACCCCTCGCTCATTTCATCTCCTCGTCAGGTTCTAGAGCAGAACCCTTACCTTATCGATCTTTTTCAGACGAAGAAACATCTCGGCAGATCCCGAACCGAATTGCACGCTCAGGAAGGCCCTGCCGTTCTCCACCTTGTGCAGCACCCCCTGATAGTAGGTGCCGTCATGCGTAATGAACTGTAGCCGCTTGCCTGCGTGACTGGGTAGGCTCGCCACACTGACGAACTCGTATCGCGGCCCCACATCTTCCTGCTCTTGCTCTTGCGCACGCACCAGCTCGTCCGGCTCAGGTGCAGCGACTGCCTGGGGATCGACCCAGGAAAACGCCAGAGGTTCCACCGCCTGCTGATTGATCAGCAGCACCGGACGCAGCATCGCGATCACGTCCTTGGGCTCGAAAAACTGCAAACCGTTCCAGGCAACGCCCTCGGTCGGCAGCAGCTCCATGCGTAACGCCTGGGGATCGCGGTAGTAATCCTTGAGCGACTCCAGCAACGCCGGATCCAGGGCGATACGCTGTGCACGCAGCGCTCCATCCAGATGATCGACGGAAGTCTGCAGGTACTCCTCCGCCGACTGCCCAAGCTTGCCGGCGCAGTAATCGTTGACCTTGCGCTGATACTGGTTGTCATTGATCTCCAGGGTGATCGACGCAATCCGTGGTGGATTCACCCGCAGGTCGCCCGGCTTCTCCGACATGTTGGCCAGGGCGAAGCTGACGCGATAGTCGCCCATGTCGCGGGTGTCGGCATTCAGGGTGAAGGTCAGCTTCTGCGCGCCGGGCTGGAACAGGTAGGAGAACTGGCCATCGGTTTCCAGGGTGCGATAGCCCATTTCCAGCAACTCATCGACACCGATCTGCCTGGAGCTGCCACAAGCGACACTGCTGATGGCCGTCTGCAGGTCCGGCTGCTGCGGAGCCTGGTGGATCATTTCCATGAACGGGCCATGCACATCCAGTTCGAGCCCGCGGATGTTGACGGCCATCTGTTCGGGGAACTTGCCCTGTTCCAGGCGCTCCTTGAAGGACAGCAGATCCCTGAGCCCCTTGAACTGCAGTTCGGCATGGGCAATGCGGAACTGGTCGCGAAACATGGGGATGTCCACCCGGATACCCTCGATGCCGACCCGGCCATCGAAGGATGAGGTGATGCCCTCGTAGCTCATCCGCATCATCGGCGCCATTTGCTCGATCGCCTCGTTCATGATGGAACGCACCGAGAGCCACAATGAGACCTTGATCAACACGGCCACGGCCAAAACGGCCAACAGACCCCACTTGATGAGTTTCGACATCCGTACTTCCTTGAACTGTCCGGGAATTGCATCCTGCCGGATACGACAACACTGATCTTAACAACTGCCCGGACGCCAGACCATGCATCCGATATGCACTGCCGTTCCAGATGAAGTGTCGCGCCAGAGGCTCTTTGAAAGAGCGAACTGTATGTTTTTTAAACAAAAAAGAGTCGAACTTGAACAGACCGAAAAAATTTTTGCTTCGCTTGCCTCAGGTCGGTTTACTTACTAAAAGTAATGGGTAGTATGTAGCCCGGCTAATTTCCCACGCTCGGGAAATTGCTTTTCATGGAAAGTCCACCTTAAGGGGAACACGATGAACAACGTTCTGAAATTCTCTGCTCTGGCCCTGGCCGCCGTTCTGGCTACCGGTTGCAGCAGCATGTCCAAAGAAACCGAAGCCCGTCTGACCGCTACCGAAGACGCCGCTGCCCGCGCTCAGGCTCGTGCTGACGAAGCCTACCGCAAGGCTGACGAAGCTCTGGCTGCTGCTCAGAAGGCTCAGCAGACCGCTGACGAAGCCAACGAGCGCGCTCTGCGCATGCTGGAAAAAGCCAGCCGCAAGTAATACTTGCCGAGGCTTTGAAGAAGCCGACCCGGTTCGCCGGGTCGGCTTTTTTAATGCCCGCGATTATTGCGCACAACAAAAAGCCCGCGAGGCTCTCGCCTGGCGGGCTTCTGCAATGAGCCGGTCAGATTTCCAGCGGCACGCTGTCCTGGCTGGCCACGGCCTCCTGGGGCTGGGCGATCTCGATCGGCATGCCGTCCTCGGAAGCCACCACCTCACGGACCATTTCCCAGTCCAGACGCATGCTGGTGCCGAGCTGCTCGTTCTTAAGCAGAGCGTTGATCACCGCAGCATGCTTGTCCACCACGGACGGCTCCTCGCTGTCGCTCAGGGGCGCATGCGCCTCCAGATAGACCTTGCCACCACTCACGCCGAACTTGTAGGGCTCATTGATGATGCGCACCTTGGTGCCCACCGGCGCCATCTTGGCCAGCTCCAGCACGTTGTGGTTGAGCATGCGGAAGCAGCCGTGACTGACACGCATACCGATGCCGAACTTCTTGTTCGAACCATGGATGAGGTAGCCCGGCGTGCCCAGGTTGAACTTGAACGGGCCCAGCGGATTGTCCGGCCCCGGCGGCACGTAGGCCGGCAGCGGATCGCCGTCGGCGGCATGCTCGGCCCGGATCGAAGCCGGCGGAGTCCAGCCCGGGTTGGGCGTCTTGCCGGTGATGGTGGTGGTGGCGATGGGCGAGCCCCAGCCTTCGCGGCCGATACCCAGCGGGAAGGTGTGCACCACGTTCTGCCCTTTCGGGAAGTAGTACATGCGGTATTCGGCCAGGTTGATGACGATACCTTCGCGCGGCCCCGGCGGCAGGATGTAGCGGGTCGGCAGGATGATTTCGGCACCCTCGCCCGGCAGCCAGGGATCGACGCCCGGGTTGGCGGCGACCATCTCCAGATATCCCAGATCGTTGGCGGTTCCCAGGTCGGCGAACGTATCCTCGTACTTGGCCTTGATCACCTGGATCTGACCGACGATGTCTTCGCCGGGGGGCGGCAGAGGGAGTTCGAGGGCGGCGACGGGGCCGGCCACGATCAGGCTGGCGAGGCTCAGGGAACGGGCGAGCGGCAACATCCTTAAATCCTTGGCAAGAATGGCTGATGGAAAGACTCGGGATTGTACACCGACACCCCGCGAGCCGGGAGGGTTCAGGCGTCGGGCCACAGGAGCCGTTCGCCGCGCTTGTGCGCCTCGAGGGCGCCCTTGCAGGACGGACACAGGCGCTTGTCACGCAGGCCGTCACGATCCACGTCGCGCATCACCGGCAGTGCCGGCAGCAATCCGCCGCACAGGGTGCGATCGGCGAAACCGCCCAGTTCCAGCTGGCGCGCCACCAGATGTACCCGCGCCTCGCGGCAGGCGAACAGGTCGAGCTGCTCGTCGGGCACGATCAGTTGGTAGGCGTATAGGGACCAGGCAGGACGCGGCATTCAGGGCTCCGGGGCGGGGCCGCCACGATAGCCGAAAGCCGGCACTCGGGGAAGGCTCAGAGCAACGGCTGCAGGGTCGGCCAGACGTTGTCCAGCATCAGCGGCTGGGCCGCGGCCGTGGGGTGAATGCCGTCGGCCTGCATCATCCCGGCCACCCCGCCGACCCCCTCGAGAAAGAAGGGCACCAGCGCCACCTCCTTATCCATCGCCAGATCGGCATAGACCTGGGCAAAGGCCTGGGTGTAACGCTGGCCATAGTTGGGTGGCAGGCGCATGCCCAGCAGCAACACCCCGGCACCGGCCTCGCGGGAGGCATCCACCATGCGCGCAAGATTCTGTTGCAATTGCGCGGGCGACTGACCACGCAGGCCATCGTTGCCGCCCAGCTCGATGATCACCAGCTGCGGTCGATGCTGCGCAAGCAGCGCCGGCAGCCGTGCGGCGCCGCCTGCGCTGGTGTCGCCGCTGATCGAGGCGTTCACCACCCGGTGCTCGAAACCGCCCTCCTGCAGGCGCTGTTGCAACAGGGCGACCCAGCCCTGGCGGGTATCCAGGCCGAAAGCGGCGCTGATACTATCCCCGACCACCAGTACGGTGCCGGCCAGTGCGCCTTGTGCCCACAGCAGCAGGGTCAGCGCACCGCTCATCCACAATGCACGCATCGGACTCTCCATGAGCGCAAGCATTCTATCTGCGCGGCACCTTAGCAAAGTGGTTCCCAGCACGGAAGGCGAGCTGGCCATCCTCCACGACCTGTCCTTCGACCTGGAGCGCGGCGACAGCCTGGCCATCGTCGGCAGCTCGGGTTCGGGCAAGTCGACCCTGCTCGGCCTGCTGGCCGGCCTCGACCTGCCCAGCGCCGGCGCGGTCGAGCTGGCCGGCCACCCCTTGCAGACCCTCGACGAAGACAGCCGCGCGCGGGTGCGTGCCGAGCATGTCGGCTTCGTGTTCCAGTCCTTCCAGTTGCTGGACAACCTCAACGCGCTGGAGAACGTCATGTTGCCGCTGGAGCTGGAAGGCCGCGGCGATGCCCGCCAGCGCGCCGCCTCGCTGCTGGAGCGGGTCGGCCTGGGCCAGCGCTTCGGCCACTATCCTCGGCAACTATCCGGCGGCGAGCAGCAGCGCGTGGCCATCGCGCGCGCCTTCGCCGCCGAGCCGGCGATCCTGTTCGCCGACGAGCCAACCGGCAACCTCGACAGCCACACCGGCGAGCGCATCAGCGACCTGTTGTTCGAGCTCAACCAGGAGCGCGGCACCACGCTGGTGCTGGTCACCCATGACGAGCGTCTGGCCCATCGCTGCCGGCGCCTGATCCGCCTGGAAGCCGGGCGCCTGGTCGACAGCGTGGAGCCCTGATCGATGTTCGCCCGCCTGTTCGTCCTGGCCTGGCGCCAACTGCTGCGCGACGCCCGCGCCGGCGAGTTGCGCGTGCTGTTTTTCGCCCTGCTGGTGGCGGTGGCCGCCAGCACCGCCATCGGCTACTTCGGCGCCCGCCTCAATGGCGCCATGCTGCTGCGAGCCACCGAATTCCTCGGCGCCGACCTGGTCCTCAATGGCAGCGCACCGGCGACGCCGGAGCAGGTGGAGAGCGGGCGACGCCTGGGCCTGGAGCTCGCCCGGGTGGTCGAATTCTCCAGCGTGATCGCCGGCGACCAGGGCATCCAGCTGGCCAGCGTCAAGGCCGCCGGCGATGGCTACCCGCTGCGCGGCGAGCTGAAGAGCGCGGCGCAACCCTATGCGGCGGAGGAAAGCGGCCCCGGCCCGCGCCCGGGCGAGGCCTGGGCCGAAGCGCGGCTGTTCGCTGCACTGAACCTCGAAGTCGGTGACCGTATCGAGGTCGGCAACCTGAGCCTGCGGCTGACCCGCGTGCTGACCCACGAGCCGGATCGCGCCGGCGACTTCTACAGCCTCACCCCGCGCGTGCTGATGCACCTGGACGACCTGGATGCCACCGGCGTGGTGCAACCGGGCAGCCGGGTGCGCTACCGCGAGCTGTGGCGCGGCGATGGCGAGGTGCTGGCCCGCTACCGGCAGACGATGGAACAGACGCTGGCCGCCCACCAGCGCCTGGAGGATGCCCGCGACGGCAACCGGCAGATCGGTGGCGCCCTGGGCCGCGCCGAGCGCTACCTGAACCTGGCCAGCCTGGCCGCCGTACTGCTCGCCGGCGTCGCCGTGGCCCTCTCCGCCGCACGCTTCGCGGCGCGCCGCTTCGATGCCAGCGCCCTGCTGCGCTGCCTGGGCCTGTCGCGGCGCGAGGCCCTCGGGCTATTCGCCCTGCAACTGGCCATGCTCGGCCTGCTCGCCAGCCTGCTCGGCGCCCTGCTCGGCTGGATCGGCCAACTGGTGCTGTTCAAGTTGCTGCAGGGCCTGCTGCCACCGGGCGTGCCGCCGGGCGGGCTGCTGCCGGCGCTGGCGGGGATCGCCACCGGCCTGGTGGCCCTGTCCGGCTTCGCCCTGCCGCCGCTGGCCGCCCTCGGCCGCGTGCCGCCGCTGCGGGTGCTGCGCCGCGACCTGCTGCCAGTGCCACCCAGCTCCTGGCTGGTGTATGGCGGCGCCCTGCTGGCGCTGGGCCTGATCATGTGGCGCCTGAGCCTGGACCTGAAGCTGACCCTCGGCCTGCTCGGCGGCGGCCTGCTCGCCACCCTGCTGCTGGGCGGCGCCCTGCTGCTCGGCCTCAACGCCCTGCGCCGCCTGCTGGCCCGTGCCGCTCTGCCCTGGCGCCTCGGCCTCGGCCAACTGCTGCGCCATCCGCTGGCGGCCGCCGGCCAGTCGCTGGCCTTCGGCCTGATCCTGCTGGCCATGGCGCTGATCGCCCTGCTGCGTGGCGAACTGCTCGACACCTGGCAGGAGCAGCTCCCCGAGCAGGCGCCCAACCATTTCGCCCTCAACGTGCTGCCGGCCGAGAAGGATGCCTTCGCCGCCCGCCTCGCCGAGCTGTCGCCACAACCGGCGCCGCTCTACCCGATAGTCGCCGGGCGCCTGACGCTGATCAACGGCGAGCCGGTAAAGTCCATCGTCAGCAAGGACAGCCAGGGCGAGCGTGCCATCCAGCGCGACCTCAGCCTGACCTGGGCCGCCGAGCTGCCAGAGGGCAACCAGTTGCTGGCCGGCCAGTGGTGGCAGGCCGGCACGCCCGGGGATCTGCCCGGCGTTTCGGTGGAGTCCAAGCTGGCCGAGAGCCTCGGCCTGCAACTCGGCGACCGCCTGACCTTCAGCGTGGGCGGCCTCGAGCGCGAGGCCAGGGTCGCTAGCCTGCGCGAGGTGGACTGGGACAGCTTCCAGCCGAACTTCTACATGATCTTCGAACCCCAGACCCTCCAGGACCTGCCCGCCACCTACCTGACCAGCTTCTACCTGCCACCGCACAGCGAGCGGCAGCTGGTGGAGCTGTCGCGCCAGTTCCCGGCCGTCACCCTGCTGCAGGTCGAGGCGCTGCTGGAGCAGCTGCGCAGCATCATGGCCCAGGTCAGCCTGGCGGTGGAATACGTGCTGCTGTTCGTTCTCGCCGCCGGCCTGGCGGTGCTGTTCGCCGGGCTGCAGGCGACCCTCGACGAACGCCTGCGCCAGGGTGCCCTGCTGCGCGCCCTGGGCGCCGAGCGCCGCCTGTTGCTGCGCGCCCGTCGTGCCGAGTTCGGCCTGCTCGGCGCCGGCAGCGGGCTGCTGGCGGCGCTCGGCTGCGAGCTGGTCAGCTTCCTGCTGTATCGCTATGCGCTGGAGCTGCAATGGCAGCCGCATCCCTGGCTGCTGCTGTTGCCGCTGATCGGCGCCCTGCTGGTCGGCAGCGCCGGCGTCTGGGGCACGCGCAGGGCGCTGAACGCCTCGCCGCTGACGGTGCTGCGCGAAGTCTGAGCTTGTAGAATCGCCCGACCTCAATACTTCGCGAGCACCATGAGCCGTTATCGACCGCCCCGCACCGCCGGCACCCCGCTGATCACCCCCGAAGGCGAGGCGCGCCTGCGCGCCGAACTGCACGAGCTGTGGCACGTGCGCCGGCCCCAGGTGACCCAGGCGGTCAGCGAGGCCGCCGCCCTTGGCGACCGTTCGGAAAATGCCGAGTACATCTACGGCAAGAAGATGCTGCGCGAGATCGACAGCCGCGTGCGCTTCCTCACCAAGCGCCTGGAAAACCTCAAGGTGGTCGACGCCCGTCCGGCCGACCCGGGCAAGGTCTACTTCGGCGCCTGGGTGACCCTGGAGGACGAGGATGGCGGCGAGTCGCGCTACCGCATCGTCGGTCCCGACGAACTGGATCTCAAGCAGGGGCTGATCAGCATCGACTCGCCGCTGGCCCGTGCCCTGGTGGGCAAGACGCTGGATGCCGAAGTGCGCGTGCACACGCCCGGTGGCGAGCAGGCGTTCTACATCACCGCCATCGACTACCCGGATTTCAGCGCAGGCTGATCAGCCCCTGGCGAGCCACCCGCACCAGTTCTCCGATCAGCGCGCCGCTCACCGGGCGCGCCTCGGCGCCGACCACCACCAGATCGAAGGCATCGGCAGGCAGGCGCGCCAGGTCCTGCGCCTCGGCGCCGGAGAAGCGGATCAGGAAGTTGCGGGCGCCCGGCCAGTGCTTGGGCCAGCCTTCCAGGCTCTTGAGCAGACGCGCCTGATGACTGCCGACCAGCAACACATGCGGGTGGCGATTGACCGCCGTACGCGGCAGGGGGGAAAAATGCAGATGGGTGCGTGGGCAACTCATGGGTGCAGTCTCGGCCTCATAGTCCCGCCGGACTGCGGTGGGAGGCGACACCGGCCAGCGCTTTAGCGGTATTCGCCCAACCGGGCGGCGCCCCGCAAGTTGCTCTTAAATCGGCGCCATGAGGTGCGATCCTAGGAATGGCGCCCAGTGCTGTCAAGGTGAAGCCATGCCGGATACGAGCCTCAGACTGTTCTTCGCCCTACCCTGTCCGGCGCACATTGCCAGGCGCCTGGACACCTGGCGCCTGGCCCAGGGCTTTTCCGGGGTGCCCACCGCACGGGGCAACCTGCACCTGACCCTGGCCTTTCTCGGCCAGCTGCCAGCCAGCATGCTGCCCCTGCTGGAGCAGCTGCCGCCACGCCTGCCACTGCCCCAGCTGGGCTTCGACCTGAGCCTGGATCGCCTGCAGTGCTGGCCCGGCGGCCTGCTCCATCTGGCGCCGAGCCAGCCACCCGCGACCCTGCTCGAACTGGTGCGCGGCCTGAACGAGCAGCTGGCCCTGGCCGGGCTGCCCACGGAGTCGCGCCCCTATCGCCCGCACCTGACCCTGGCACGCCGCAGCCGCATGCCCTGCGCCGCGATACCCGCCACCTTTTCCTGGCGGGTCGAGGAATTACGCCTGTACCGCTCGCTCGACGGTCGCTACCAGGCGCTGTGCCGCTGGCCACTGGGAAGCGCGCAGGAGCAGTGAGCGCAGTGGACTGGCAGGCGGCAACCCAGGTCCTACAGGGGCGTCGAGAAACGCTCCTGTTTCCCTCGGTAACATCCCCTAGGTGATAGCAGAGCCCTTGCCGCCGCTGGCTTTCGTCACAAACGCCCGTTTAGAGCCTTTGTTCTAATCCACCTCGTTCCTGGCACAGATCCTGCCCCACCGAGCCTGCTGAAGTACCGGCCCGGGAAGCGCCGGATGGCTGGATGCAAGGATGGATCAATGCCCAACCCTTCGCTCGAGAGCAAAACATGAATAACAAGAAAACCCTGCTCGCCCTCTGCATCGGCAGCAGCCTGCTGCTGTCCGGCACAGCCGAAGCCGGCCTGTTCGGCTCCACCGGCTACACCAAGACCAAGTACCCGATCGTCCTGACCCACGGCATGCTCGGCTTCGACAGCATCCTCGGCGTCGACTACTGGTACGGCATCCCGTCCTCGCTGCGCTCCGACGGCGCCAGCGTCTACATCACCGAAGTCAGCCAGCTCAACACCTCCGAGCTGCGCGGCGAGGAACTGCTGGAGCAGGTGGAAGAGATCGCCGCCATCAGCGGCAAGGGCAAGGTCAACCTGGTCGGCCACAGCCATGGCGGCCCGACCATCCGCTACGTGGCCGCCGTACGCCCGGACCTGGTGGCCTCGGTGACCAGCGTCGGCGCCCCGCACAAGGGCTCGGACACCGCCGACTTCATCCGCCAGATTCCCCCGGGCTCGGCCGGTGAGGCGATAGTCGCCGGCATCGTCAACGGCCTGGGTGCGCTGATCAACTTCCTCTCCGGCAGCTCCAGCACCAGCCCGCAGAACGCCCTGGGCGCCCTCGAATCGCTCAACAGCCAGGGCGCCGCCGCGTTCAACGCCAAGTATCCGCAGGGCATCCCGACCAGCGCCTGCGGCGAAGGTGCCTACAAGGTCAATGGCGTCAGCTACTACTCCTGGAGCGGCACCAGCCCGCTGACCAATGTGCTCGACGTCAGCGACCTGCTGATGGGCGCCAGCTCGCTGACCTTCGACGAGCCCAACGACGGCCTGGTCGGGCGCTGCAGCTCGCACCTGGGCAAGGTAATCCGCGACAACTACCGGATGAACCACCTCGACGAGGTCAACCAGACCTTCGGCCTGACCAGCCTGTTCGAGACCGATCCGGTCACCGTGTACCGCCAGCAGGCCAACCGCCTCAAACTGGCCGGCCTCTGAGCCATGGATCGGGGCCCACAGGGCCCCGATGTTTTCCCCCGCCGAGTCTCGCCGTGAACAAAGCCTTGCTTCTGGCCGTTCCCCTGCTGATCGGGGCCGGCATCGCCGTCACCCTCGCCCTCAACCCACTGACTCCAGCACCCAGCCCAGCGGCGCTATCGACTGCGCCTGGCGCACCGCTGCCGTCGCCAGCGCTGCAGCAAACCCTCGACGACGCACCTGCAGCACCGCCCCTGGCTGCCGAAATCGCACCCCTGCCACCCTCCTTCGCCGGAACCCAGGTGGATGGCCAGTTCCGCCTCGATGCGGCCGGCAACCTGCTGATCGAGCGGGATATCCGGCGCATCTTCGACTACTTCCTCAGCGCCTATGGCGAGGACAGCCTCACAGCCACCATCGAGCGCCTACAGGCCTATGTCCGCAGCCAGCTCGACGAGCCGGCCGAAAGCCAGGCCCTGGCGCTGCTGGAGCAGTACCTGGAATACAAGCGCCAACTGGTGCAACTGGAGAAGGACCTGCCGCAGATGGCCAGCCTGGATGCCCTGCGCCAGCGCGAGCAGGCGGTGCAGAGCCTGCGTGCCAGCCTGTTCAGCGCCGAAACGCACCAGGCCTTCTTCGCCGAGGAAGAGGCCTACAACGGCTTCACCCTGCAGCGCCTGGCGATCCGTCACGACCAGACGCTGGACGACCGGCAGAAGGCCGAGGCGCTCGACCGCCTGCGTGCCGGCCTGCCGGAGGAGCTACAGGCAGTGCTGGCCCCGCAGCTGCAAGCCGAGCTGCGCCAGCAGACCGCAGCCCTGCAGGCCCAGGGCGCCAGCGCCGCGCAAATCCAGCAGCTGCGCCTGCAACTGGTCGGCGCCGAGGCCACCGCGCGCCTGGAAGCGCTGGACCAGCAGCGCCAGCAATGGCGCCAGCGCCTCGCCGACTACCGTCGGGAAAAGGCCAGGGTGCTGGCCAACGACGGTTTGAGCGAAAGTGACAAACAGGCAGCAATTGCCGAACTGGCCGCGCAGCGCTTCGACGACAGCGAGCGCCTGCGCCTGGAAGCAGCTGAACAGCTGGCGCAGAGCCGGGAGGAGACACCCTGAATGCAAAAAGGCCCGCTTTCGCGGGCCTTGTCTCCGTGCAACCGTCTCAGCCGGCGATGCGGCGATCCAGCGACAGCTTGCCGGCGCCCTCGACCATCAGCGCCGCGCTGATCACGGCGAGGATCATGGCGTACTCGTAGCCGTTGTTGGCCATGAAGAAGCCATTGGCCCAGTGCACGGCGAATACCGCCACCAGCATGGATACCAGCAGGGACAGTGCCGCCGGGCGGACCAGCAGGCCGACCACCAGGGCCAGGCCGCCGAAGAACTCGGCGCTACCGGCAAGCAGAGCCATCAGGTAGCCGGGGGTGATGCCGATGCTCTCCATCCACTGGCCCACACCTTCCAGGCCGTAGCCGCCGAACCAGCCGAACAGCTTCTGCGCTCCATGGGCGGCGAAGGTCAGGCCGGTGACGACACGCAGCAGGGTGATGCCATAGCCGGCGTTGGTGGACATCAGGGTCTTGATCAGGTTGTTCATGTGCCAGTTCCTTGTGAGGGGGTGTGTGCTGTTGGTGAGGCACATACTATTCGAATTAAGCGATATTGAAAGCGCAATTTTGCGCATATTAAAATCAATTAATTCGATCAGTCTTTGACACTGAGCTTCTGCTTGCGGGGCTCCAGCAGAAAGCGCTCGCGGTCATAAGCAAGGTAGTACTTATTCACGCTGTTGACATAGCTGACCACGCCCATGCCGATCTGCTCCAGCGCAACACGCTCCACCTGGAAGAACCACTGGTTGGCATTCAGCCCACGTCGCCGCGCCTCGGCGCGCAGTCCCTGGACCCGCTGCGGCCCCATGTTGTAAGCGGCCAGGACGAAGGCCATGCGCTCGCTCTCGGCGATCTGCCGGCTGGAGAAGAACTCGCGGCGAATCCACGCCATGTAGCGGGTCGCGGCCAGCACGTTGTTGTCCAGCGCGTGGATATTGCCGACGCCGACGCTGCGCGCCGCTGCGGGGGTGATCTGCATCAGCCCGGTAGCGCCGGAGGCGCCGCGCGCGGCCGGGTTGAGGGTGGACTCCTTGTAGGCCACCGCCGCCAGCTGCAGCCAGTCCAGGTTCTGCTGCGCACCGTGCTTCTGCAACACCGCGCGCACTCGCTCCAGACGCTGCCGGTCGGCCTGGGCCAACGGATTGCGCACCTTGTAGGAGCGCCGATAGACACGCTGCAGGGTGGAGTCCTGATCGCCCGGCGTGCGGTAACCCTCGAGGAAACGGTCGATGCTGGCGCGCAGCATGGGAGACTCGCGGCGCACGAACCAGCTCATGTCGCCCCCGGCGCCCACCACCAGGTGGCGCTCGATGCGCAGGCGCGGCATCACCTTGCGCCAGCGCTCGGCAATCGGCAACTCCACCGCCGTCCAGGGGTAGATGCCGGCCTGCACCATCTCCAGCACGTCCTCGACGGCCAGGCTGGGATCGGCCCATTCCACCACCACCGGCGGCTTGCCCTGTTGCGCCAGCTGCTGGTTGACCTCGCGCAGGGCATCGGCGACGGCGCTGCCCATCGGCAGGGTCAGGCTGCGCCCGGACATGTCCGCGAGCCTCTTGTAGTGGCGGTTGCGCAGGTTGCCGACCACCACCAGCGGTACGTCGCGGCGGATCGCCGTGCTGGCGCTGATACCGAGGCCCGGATGGGCATCGAGCAGTTCACCGGGCGCCACCAGGTCGCCCTCGCCCTTCTGCAGGGCGGCCACCAGCTGGTCCTTGGCCTTGGGGATGAGTTTCAGGCGCAGCTCACGACCATCGCGCGCGGTACGGTTGAGGTACTGCTCGAAGGCGCGCAGGCGCTGGTATTCGATGCCGATGGCCTGGCCCTTGATCTCGCCGGAGCTGTTGCGGCTCTGGTTGACCAGCACGCGCAGCTCGCCGCTCTTGCGGATCTGCGCCAGGTCGCGCTGGCTCGTGGCCTGCGGCAGGTTGCCGCCGAGGCCGCTCAGGCGCGCATGGGCCGGCAGGACTGCCAGGCAGCAGAGCAGCAGGAGCAGCGCTCGCGTCATCGGACCTCCGGGTGGTGCCGGGTCAAGGAACGACCCGGCCGACTGAGAGCATCCCGGCGACGGATGGTTCCATCGCGAGGGGCGCGGAGGTTGTCACAGCGACCGTCAATCTGCCAGCCCGAGCTGGTAATAAACATTAACAAGCATACATAACCACCTGTAATTACTTGGTTTATTACATAAAGCAAGGCTCTGCTATGCTGCCCCGCTCGGCTTGCGAGGTAGCACCATGCAACTCATCGACATCGGCGTCAACCTGACCCATCCCAGCCTGGCCCGAGAACGCCAGGCGGTGCTCGAACGCGCCCGGGCGGCCGGCGTGTGCCAGCTGGTGCTGACCGGCACCAGCCTGGAAGAGAGCGAGCAGGCCCTGGATTTCTGCCGCGAACTGGACGCCAGCGGCCGCCAGCTGTTCAGTACCGCCGGCGTGCACCCGCATGACGCCAGCCAGTGGAACGCCGACAGCGCGCGCCAGCTGCGCGCCCTGCTGGCCGAGGCACCGGTGCGCGCCGTGGGCGAATGCGGGCTGGACTTCAACCGCGACTTCTCGCCGCGCCCGCAGCAGGAAAAGGCCCTGGAGGAACAGCTGGAGCTGGCCGTGGAGCTGCAGCTGCCGGTGTTCCTCCACGAACGCGAGGCCGGCGAACGCCTCACCGCCATCCTGCGGCAGTTCCGCGATCGGCTGCCGGCCGCCGTGGTGCACTGTTTCACCGGCGACAAGGCGACCCTCTATGGCTACCTCGACCTCGACCTGCATATCGGCATCACCGGCTGGATCTGCGACGAGCGCCGCGGCACCCACCTGCATCCGCTGATGCGCGACATTCCGGCCGGGCGCCTGATGCTGGAGAGCGACGCGCCCTACCTGCTCCCGCGCAGCCTGAGGCCCAAGCCGAAGAGCGGCCACAACGAGCCGGCCTTCCTCACCGAGGTGCTGCGCGAAGTGGCGCTGCACCGCGGCGAGAGCCAGGCCGCGCTGGCGGCGCACAGCAGCGCCGCGGCACGGGCCTTCTTCGGCCTCCCCGAGCTCTAGTCGAAGACGGTGGTGGTCTGCCGGCTCAGCGCCAGCAGCTGGCCATCGGCGGTCCACAGCCGCGCGGCGATGTGCCCATAGCCGTCGAGCGCATGCTCGATCTCGGCCTGGTACAGGCACCAGTCATGGGTGGTCAGGCTGGGGATCGGGTGGACGAACTCGATGGTCCAGGTCAGCGAGCTGCCCGGCGCCGGCTTGCTCAGGTGCGCCAGCACGGCCGGCGGCCAGGCGTCGACCAGGGCCAGCAGGTGGGCCTCGTTCACCCTGTCATAGCTGACGTCGCTGCGCAGGCGTACCCAGCCGCCCATGTGGCGCGCCGGGGTGTTGCTGAACGGCATGCCGCCCTGCCCCCAGCGCATGGCCAGGAAACGGGTGAACTCCGGCGTCACACCGGCCACGTAAGGTAGCTCGGGGCACTCCTCCACCGCCTTCATGGCCGGCGCCGGCTCGGCCTCGACGCGCACTGCGGACTGCCGCGAGGCGCCGAAGCTGCCCTGGGCCAGGGCCACCACCGCGCCATTCTGCACGGCGCGACCGAGCACCTGGCTGACCGACTTGCCCTCGCGCAGCACTTCCACCTCGAACGCCACCGGCTCGCCCATCAGCAGCGGCCCGACGAAGGTGATGGACAGCGAGCGCACCGGCCGCCCGGCCGGCACCCTGAGACGCATGGCCTCGTAGACCATGGCCGCCACCAGGCCGCCGAAAGTGGCGCGGCCCTGGCCCCACAGGCCCGGAACGACGACATGCTGCGGGTGGGTGTGTACTGCGTGGATCAGTTCAGCGAAAGTCATGCGCAATCTCCTGTCATGCACGCTGAAGCTTAGAGAAAAGCGCGCCACTGCGGGAGTGACTGGCTGGCCAATCGAGCGCCCATATCGGCGCCCATTCAGCGCAGCGCAAAGTGCGCGAGCAATTCCTGCAGGGCCTGGTCGGCGGCCTGCTCGGCCAGCTGCAGGGATTCACTCCAGGCGGCAGCACAGGGGCGCAGGTCCGCCTCGACCTGCAGGCGCTGCAGCCACTGCCAGTGGTCGTGCCAGTCACCCAGCGCGCCCTGCGCGGTGCGCAGCGCGCGCAATGCCTCCTCGGCGAGTCCGGCCTGGTGCGGCCAGGCTTCGGCGCAATAGCGCAGGCGCTTGATCAGCAGGCGCAGGCGGTGACGGTCATGGGCCGGATCGCGCAGCGCCTGCGCCAGCGCCTCGGTCTGGCGCTCCATGTAGCGCGCCACGGTCCTGCCCCGGGCCCTCCACTCATTGGTTTGCCGCGCCTGGCGGCAGTCCTCCGGCCAGTCATCGAGCAGGATCGTCAGGCGTCGCAGCGCCAGCCCACCCAGCAACCCGGGCAGGCCGGCGGCGAGCTGGCTGCGGCGGGCACGGGCCGCTCCGGGCAGCCCCCGGCTCTCCAGCTCCAGCGCCAGCACCTGCAGATCGCGCAACGGGCCGCTGGCCTGGCCCAGCGCGGCGGCTGCACGCTCCAGGGCGGCGCACAGCGGCTCGCGGCGCAGCGGCCGCAACAGGCTGCGCAGACGCCGCAGGGTGATGCGCAGGTCATGCAGGGCCTCGGCATCGGTCTGCTCGCGCAGACGCGCCAGGCAGGCATACAAGCGCACTTGCTGGACGATCACCTGCTCGAACAGCACCTGCTGGAACTGACTCATCTCTGATCCTCCGTGGCCGGTCGTGCTCGCCAGGGTAACTCGCGGCGCAGGCGCCGCAGCAGGCGGCGCATGTCCTCCGGCGCCGCGGCTGCGCCGGCGTAGCGCTGGGCCTCGAAGGCCGCAGCGAAGGCGGCGATCAGTTCGCCCTGCTGCGGCAGGGCTTGCGCCGCCCGGGCGGCGAAAGCCCGCACGCCCTCGCCCGGTGCACGATGCAGGCCGTGCCGGCGCAACAGCGTCTCGAAGCGGCGCAGCACGCGCCGCTGCGGGTCACGCTCGCGGCGCCAGGGCTTGAACAGCCAGAGTGCCAGCAGGCCAAGCAACAGGGCGCCGCCGCCGACCAGGGCCGGCACCAGGGTGTGCCACTCCAGGGTACCGAACCAGCGCTGCAACAGGCTCAGTTGCTGCTCGCCGCGGTAGCCCAGCACCCAGCGCTGCCAGTTGTGATTGATGTTGTCCCAGGCCAGGCGCAGCTGGTTGAGCCAGGCGATGTCGCGGTAGCGCAATGGCGACAGGGGCGAGCCCTCGAGGAAGCCCTCATCGCTCGCCAGGGCATCCTGGGAGCCGAGCTCGATACGCTCCGGCGCCACCTGGAAGGTCGGGTCGACGCTGACCCAGCCGCGCCCTTCCTGCCAGTACTCGACCCAGGCATGGGCATCCAGCTGGCGCACCGAGAGGTAATTGCCGGCGGCATTCAGCTCGCCGCCCTGGTAGCCGGCGACCACCCGCGCCGGAATGCCAGCGGCGCGCAGGACGAAGACCATGGCCCCGGCATAGTGGGCGCAGAAGCCCTGGCGGGTGCGGAAGAGGAACTCGTCGATGCTGTGCTCGCCCACCGGCGGCGGCTTGAGGGTGTAGCCGTAGGGTTCGCGGTTGAAATGCTGCAGCAGCGCGGCGACCAGTTCCTGCGGCCGCTCGTGCTGGCGGCGCAGCTGCGCCGCCCACTCGCGGCTGCGCGGGTCGCCCACCGGGGGCAGTTGCAGGGTACGTCGCGCCATCTCGGCGGGCAGCACCGGCTGGCGTAGCGCCGCAGGCCAGGAGCGCGCCTCGTAGAGCAGGTTCTGCAGCACGGGACGGCGCAGCTCCACGCGGAAGTCGTCCATCTGGCTCGCTCCCGGCAGTTCGCTGAGGCCGACGTCCAGCACGAACAGCCAGGGCCTGCCGCTGGGCTGCATGACGATGCTGTATTCCAGCGCCTCGCCCTGCGGCGACCACTGCACGGCGCCGCCGCGACGGCTGCCCGCGGACTGCGACCAGCGCCGGCCGTCGAAGTGCTCCAGGGTCAGCGCCCGCCAGTACAGCTGCTCGCGCGGCGGAATCGCCCCGTTGAAGCTGGCGCGGAAGGCCAGCGCCGGCGACCGGCTCAGCTCGGCCACGTCGGCCGGCGCCATGCTGTCGGACAGCCCGGTACTGCTCTGCTGCGGGTTGGGCAGGCTCCACAGCGGGCCCAGGCGCGGGAAGAACAGGAACAGCAGCAGCATCAGCGGCACCGCCTGCAACAACATCGAGGCCGCCAGCTTGAAGGTGGCCGCCGGGCGCTCGGCCAGGCCGCTGTGCTGCAGGCCGATCAGCGCGGCCAGCAGCGCGGTCACCGGCAGCAGGCTGTAGAGCGCGGCCAGTAGGCTGTCGTCGAACAGGTAGGCGGTGACCACCACGAAGAAGCCGAGGAAGATCAGCAGCAGGGCGTCACGCCGGCTGCGCAGCTCCACCAGCTTGATGATGAAGGCGGCCACCAGCAGCAGCACGCCGCCATCGAGGCCGATCAGGCTGCCGCGCGAGAGAAACACGGCGGCCGCCGTCGCAAGCATCAAGCCGGCCCGCTCCAGGCCGTTGGGGAAGCGCGCGCGCATGCGGTAGACCTGTATGCGCCAGCCGGCGCACAACAGCCACAGGCCGATGATCCAAGGCGGCAGGTGCAGCAGGTGCGGCAGTATCACCAGCACCTGGGCCACCAGCAGCCAGGTCAGGGCGATGCGTGGAATCGGTTGGATCGCGCTCGGCTGTCCCCTGCTCATGGCTTGCTCCCATAGAGTGCCAGGGCGCGCAGGCAGGCCTCGCGATGGGCGTCGCCATGATCCGGCGCCAGCTCGCAGCCGGGCAGACGCAGGCCATAGGCCTGCTGCCGTGCGTCCAGCTGCAGTACCCAGTAGCACAGGCGCGACAGGCGCTCCTCGGCATCACCGCCGAGGGCCTGGAAATCCAGCCACAGGTCACGCCCGGCGAGCGCGGCGAAGTCCTTGACCAGCAGCCCCTGGCCACGCGAGAAGGCCTTCCAGTGCAGGCGCCGCTTGGAGTCGCCGGGCTGGTAGCCGCGCAGCCCCTGGTAGTCGTCGGCCCCCTGGCCGCTGGCGCGAGCACCCTCCTCTTCCTCGTCGTCGCTGCCGCCGGCCGCCAGCGGCAGCTCGCCCTCCAGCGGGCGCGGATAGACCAGCACGGCCTGGTCCAGATCGACCCAGCTCCAGGCCACCAGGATGCCCAGCGGGAAATGGCTCTCCACCCGCATGCGCTCGGGCCGCAACCAGCCGCGCTTGAGCGCCGGCAGGCTCAGCTCGCACTCGCGCTGGCCACCCTGGGGGACGTCGACCTGCTGCAGCGGCTGCGGCGGCCAGCCCAGGCCGATGGCCTGGTGGGCATGCTCGACGCCCTCCAGGCGCACCTTGAAACGCGCCTGCTCGCCGACGAACACGGCGTTGCTGGCGCCGGCCTTGAGCAGCAGGCCGGCGAAATTGCGGTAGGTGTGCAGGATGGCGATCACGAATACCGCCGCCAGCAGGAAGGTCAGGCCATAGGCCAGGCTGTTCTCGTAGTTGATGGCGGCCAGCAGCATCAGCAGCAGCACCACGGCGAAGGCCGCACCGACCCGGTCGGGCATGATGAAGATGCGCCGCTGGTTCAGCTGCACCTGCGCGGCGGCCGGGATGCGCCGGGCGACCCAGCGGCGCCAGCGAGCGCGGATGCCCATCACACCGCCGCGACTTCGCGCAGCAGCCACTGCACCAGCGTGCCGCCGCCGTGGCCGGCCGGGTCGGCACGCTCGCGCAAACGGTGGCCGACCACCGCCGGTAGCACCGCCTGCACATCCTCCGGGATCACATAGTCGCGCCCTGCGAGGAAGGCCCAGGCCCGCGCCGCCGCCAGCAGCGCCAGGCTGGCGCGCGGCGACAGGCCCCAGGCGAACTGCGGCTCGCTGCGGGTGGCCTCGACCAGGCGCAGCACGTAGTCGACCAGCGCGTCGCTGGCGCGCACCTGCGGGATCAGCGCCTGGATCGCCGCCAGCTCGGCATGATCGAGGATGGGCTCCAGCCTGGGCAGCAGATCGCGCCGCGCCTCGCCGAGCAGCAACGAGCGCTCGGCGGCACGCGCCGGATAGCCCAGCGACAGGCGCATGAGGAAGCGGTCCAGCTGCGACTCCGGCAGGGCGAAGGTGCCGCCGGAGCTGACCGGGTTCTGCGTGGCGATGACGAAGAAAGGCTCCGGCAATGGCCGGGTGGCGCCCTCGATGGTCACCTGGCCCTCCTCCATGGCCTCCAAGAGCGCGCTCTGGCTCTTCGGCGTAGCGCGGTTGATCTCGTCGGCCAGCACCAGCTCGGCGAAGATCGGCCCGGGATGGAAGACGAACTGCCCGCTGTCCTTGTCGAACACCGAGGTGCCGAGAATATCGCCGGGCAGCAGGTCGGAGGTGAACTGGATGCGCTGGAAGCTCAGGCCCAGCACCCGCGCCAGGGCATGGCTGAGGGTGGTCTTGCCCATGCCGGGCAGGTCCTCGATCAGCAGGTGCCCACGCGCCAGCAGGCAGGTCAGGGCCAGGCGCACCTGCGGTTCCTTGCCCAGCAGCACCTGATTGACCTCATGCAGTACCGCTTCCAGTTTCGTCAGCATCGCTCGCTCCTGTTCCGACCCACCGATGCTACTGGGCGTCGCGGGCCGGGCAAAGCACCGCGAAACAGTTGCTCACGAAACTGTGCGACGGGTCAGGACGGACGCTGCATGCGGAAGATCTCGCGGGTGCGGGTATAGCCGCTGCCACCGAGACGACCGACCAGGTCCAGGCGCACCGCATCGATGCGCCCGTCCTCACCCAGCACGCTGTCGTCCAGGTGCGCCAGCAGCACTTCGGCGAAGATCAGGTGGCAGTTCGGTGCATGCCGTGGGTAGGGCTGGATCTCCGCCACCCGGCACTCGAAGGCCACCGGCGCGCCGGCGACCCGCGGCGGTGCGACGCGCAACGAGGGCTCGCGGGCGATGCCGCAGTGCTCGAACTCGCTGACCTGCGGACCGAACAGCGCCGCCGTGGCGTTCATCGCCTCGGCAAGGGCGAAAGGCACCAGCTGGATCACCAGCTCGCCGGTGTCGCGCGCGTTGCGCAGGCTGTCCTTGAGGCTGCCGTCATCACGACTGCCGACGTTGATCATCAACGTCGGCGGCTGGTCGCTGATCACCTGGAAGAAGCTGAACGGCGCCAGGTTGTCGACGCCCTCGGGCGAGCGCGTGGAGACCCAGGCGATGGGCCGCGGGGTCACTGTCGCGGCCAGCCAGCGATAGGCCTCCAGCGCGCTCAGGGTGGTGAAATCGAGCAGCATCCTCAGCGCCCGGCGCGCGATTCGCGGATGTAGAAGCGTGCCTTCTCGGCATTGCGCGTGCAGCTCTCGTAGCCTTCGAATTGCTGCGAGGTCTTGGCGCCGGTCAGCAGGGTCAGCGCCTTGGAGTAACTGACGGTACCGGCGAAACCCTCGGCCTTGGCCAGATCCAGCTCGCGCCAGGCGGCATCCAGCTGGTTGGCGCAGCTGTCGCGGTAGGCGGTCTTGGCGGCGCAACCGGTAAGGGCCAGGGCCAACAGGGCAAGGGTGGCGATTCTCGTCATCTTCTCTCTCCTGGGAAACGGGTGTACGGCTTGGATACCCATGCACGGGCAAAGTGCCCGACGCAGGCGATTCTAGCAAAGCCGTCCTTGGCGCGACCGCTCTGGACGGGTATGTTCGAAGCATCTGTGGGGGATTTGGCAATGAACAAGAAAGTGGCCCTGGTGCTGGGTTCCGGCGGTGCGCGCGGTTATGCCCATATCGGCGTGATCGAGGCCCTGGAGGCGCGCGGCTACGAGATCGGCTGCATCGCCGGCTGTTCCATGGGCGCGGTGGTCGGCGGCATCTACGCAGCCGGCAAGCTACGCGAATACCGCGCATGGACCGAGAGCCTGGACTACCTTGACGTGCTGCGCCTGCTCGACGTCAGCTTCCGCCTCGGCGCCATCCGCGGCGAGAAGGTGTTCGGCAAGATCCATGAGATCGTCGGCGAGATCGATATCGAGAACCTGGCGATTCCCTACACCGCGGTCGCCACCGACCTGACCAACCAGCAGGAAATCTGGTTCCAGGAAGGCTGCCTGCACAAGGCCATGCGCGCCTCGGCAGCCATCCCCAGCCTGTTCACCCCGGTGACCCAGGGCTCGCGCATGCTGGTCGACGGCGGCCTGCTCAACCCGCTGCCCATCGTGCCGGTGGTGTCCAGCCACTGCGACCTGATCGTGGCGGTCAACCTCAACTCCCTGAACCAGAGGCAGTACAGCCTGCCGGTGATCGAACGGCCGGCGGCGTTCAAGGGCAAGATCGACCAGCTGATGGGCTCGCTCAGCGCCCGCCTGCCCTTCCTGCGCCGCGAAACCGACGAAGAAGGCGCGGACATCCACAATCCATGGATCGAACCCAAGGTGGCGCGAGACGGCGAGGACAGCGTGCCAAAATCGGCCAGCAGCTCGCAGGTACTCGGCAACGTCGGCCCGGCCTCGCTGCTGGAACTGGTCAACCAGAGCTTCGAGGCCATGCAGACCTCGCTGGCCCAGTACAAGATCGCCGGCTACCCGCCGGACATCCTGATCAACGTGCCCAAGCGGGTGTGCCGCTTCTTCGAGTTCCACAAGGCGCCCGAGCTGATCATGCTCGGCCGGCAGATTGCCAACGACACCCTGGACAAGTATGAGCGCGAGCACGGCTAAGCCAGGTAGATGAAAGCGCGGCAGAGCCCGCGCCGACTGCAGCCGCCCTACAGCTCTCGCAGCCGGTAGCCGACCCCAGCCTCGGTGACGATGAAGCGCGGCGCCGCCGGGTCGTCGCCGAGCTTCTGCCGCAGATGCCCCACCACCACCCGCAGGTAGTGGCTGTCCTCGACATGGCTCGGCCCCCAGATGTCCCTGAGTAGCTGCTGCTGGGTCACCACCCGGCCGATATGGCGGGCGAGCATGGCCAGCACTGCGTACTCCTTGCGCGTCAGCGCCACCTCGGCACCGTCCAGGCTGACCCGCCGGTAGGCGAAGTCCAGGCACAGCGGGCCGCTCTGCACCGCCGCCTCCTGCTGCTCGCCGGCACCGGCCTGGCGCAGCAGCACGCGCACCCGGGCGAGAAACTCCTGGATGGCGAAGGGCTTGGTCACGTAATCGTTGGCGCCACCGTCCAGGACCAGCACCTTCTCGCCCTCGCTGGCGCGCACCGAGAGCACCAGCACCGGCACCTGGCTCCACTCGCGCAGCTCGCCGAGCACCTGCTTGCCGTCCATGTCCGGCAGGCCAAGGTCCAGCACCACTAGGTCCGGCCGCGCCAGGGCGGCCTGGGCCAGCCCCTCGCGGCCATTGCCGGCCTCCAGCACCTTGTAGCCCTGGGCGCTGAGGCTGATGCGCAGGAACTTGCGGATCTGCGCCTCGTCGTCGATCACCAGGATGCTCGCGCTAATACTGTTCATGCGGATTCGTCTTCCAACAGGGGTTGCGGATGCAGCGGTAGATGCAGGGTCAGACAGGCTCCGCGGCCGTCCAGGCCCTCGCCTACCGTCACCCGCCCGCCGTGGGCGCCGACCATGCCCTGGCAGATCGCCAGGCCCAGGCCGGTGCCCTGCCCGCCACGGTCGCCGCGGGCGGCCGTGTAGAACATGTCGAAGATCTTCTCCCGTTCCGCCTCGGGGATGCCCGGCCCCTGGTCGGCCACGGCGAAGCGCAGCTCCTCGGCATCGGCCTCCACCGTCAGCCGCAGGTGCCCCTGGCTGGGCGAGAAACGCGCGGCATTCTCCAGCACGTTGACCAGCGCCTGCTCGATCAGCGCCGCGTGGGCATAGAGCAGCGGCAGCTGCTGCGGCACCCGCAGATCCAGCTGCAGCGGCGCCAGCACCGGACGCAGACGCTGCACGGCGCTGGCGACTATGTCCGCCGGCGCCACCCAGTCGCGCGCGAGCTTGAGGCCGCCATGGCCGAGGCGGGTCATGTCGAGCAGGTTCTGGATATAACGATCTAGGCGCTCGGCCTCATCGCGGGTGCCCTCCAGCAGCTCGCGACGGTCGGCCAGGGGAATCTGTTCGCCGAGCGCCAGCAGACTGTCGATCGAGCCGCGCATGGCCGTCAGCGGCGTTCGCAGGTCGTGCGACACCGAGGCCAGCAGCGCGCTGCGCAGTTCCTCGGTCTGCCCGTGCAGACGCGCCGCTTCCAGGTCTTCGGCCAGCTGCGCGCGCTCCAGGGCCTGGGCCAGCGGCTGGCCGAGCGCGGCGATCAACCGGCGCCGCTCGGGGCTCAGCGGCCGCTCGTCCCTGGGCGCCACGCCGAGCAGCGCCAGCGGCCCCTCCTCGCCGGACAGCGGCCACCACCACCAGCGCCCGTTCGGCAGGGTGCCGGTGCCCAGGCCGGCCGGCTGCTCGTGCTGCCAGGCCCAGTCGGCCGCGGCACGCTCCGTCTCGGCGAGCAGGCGCTGGGCGCCGGCCGCGGTCTTCCATACGCCATCGCGCGCGCGCGACAGCAGGCTGACCTCCAGTTCCGGCCACTGGCCGAACTGTTGCAACGCGGCGCTCAATACCGCCTGGCGGTCGGTGGCGGCGGTCAGCTTGCGCGACAGCTCAAGCAGCGCCGTGGTCTCCGCCTGGGTCTGGCGCAGGCTCTGCAGCTGGCGGCGCTGACGGGTTGCCAGGTTGCCGGTGAGGCCGGCCATGAGCAGGAAGAACAGCAGGGTCAGCACATCCTCCTGGCGGGCGATCTTCAGCGACAGCAGCGGCTCGATGAACAGCAGGTTGTAGGCCAGGAACGACAGCCCGGCACAGAGCAGCGCCGGGCCCAGGGAGCTGCGCACCGCCACCACCAGCACGGCGGCGAGGAAGATCAGCGAGATGTTCGGCAACTCCAGCAGGCGCGACATCCCCAGGGCCATGCCGACGGCCAGGGCGGTGGCCAGCGGCGCCAGCAGATAGTCGCGCCACTGCAGTGCCGCGCGCACGCGCGGGCTGGCAGGCGCGCGTTCGGCCTCGGTATCCAGCACACTGATTTCCAGGCCTTCGCCCAGGCTCAGCAGGCGCTCGGCCAGGCCGCGGCCGAAACGCCAGCGCCGGCGCAGCCGCTGGCGGCTGCGGCCGACCAGGATCAGGCTGGCGCGGCGCTCGCGGGCATGCTCGACCAGGGTGTCGGCCACCGAACCACCACGCAGCACCACCACCTCGCCGCCCAGACGTTCGGCCAGTTGCTGGGCGGCCTGCAGGTTGCCGAGACGCTCCTCGTCGCGTTCGCCGCCGGTGTCCACATGCACCACCGACCAGGGCAGATGGCGCCGCTCCGCCACCCGGCTGGCATGCCGCACCAGGCGCTCGGCCTGGGCGTCGCCGTCGATGCCGAGCAGCAGGCGACCGCGCACGCTCGGCGCCTCCTGGCCCTGCTGGCGATAACGGCGGTTGAGGTCGGCATCCACCCGCGCCGCCGCGGTCTGCATGGCCAGCTCGCGCAGCGCGGTGAGGTTGGTCTGGCTGAAGAAGGCGTCAATGGCCGCGCGCGCCTGTTCCGGCACGTAGACCTTGCCTTCGCGCAGGCGTTCGAGCAGCTCGCGCGGCGGCAGGTCGATCAGCAGGATCTCGTCGGCCTCCTGCAGCACCCAGTCCGGCAGGGTCTCGCGCACCTGCACGCCGGTGATGTCGCGCACCTGGTCGTTGAGGCTTTCCAGGTGCTGCACGTTGACCGTGGTGTAGACGTCGATGCCGGCGTCGAGCAGCTCCTGCACGTCCTGCCAGCGCTTGGCGTGCCGGCTGCCCGGCACGTTGCTGTGGGCCAGCTCGTCGACCAGCACTAGCTTGGGCGGGTTGGCCAGGATGCCGTCGAGATCCATCTCGACCAGCGGCACGCCGCGGTACTCCAGGCGCCGCAAGGGTTGCTGCGGCAGGCCGGCGAGCATGGCTTCGGTCTCCGCCCGGCCATGGGTCTCGACCACGCCGACGCGCAGGTCGACCCCCTGGCGCAGCTGCGCCTGCGCCGCCTGCAGCATGGCGAAGGTCTTGCCCACGCCGGGTGCCGCGCCGAGGAAGACTTTCAGCCGGCCGCGCCCCTCGCGGGGCAGATCGGCCAGCAGCGCATCGGCGCGCAACGCATCACTCATGGGGTGTTCTCATGGCGAACGGAAGCGCGATTGTCCGCCAGCGCCAGGTTCAACGCCAGCACGTTGACCACCGCCGGGCCCACCAGCGGGCGCTCGGTGTGCTGCTCGACCAGGCGCTCCAGGCTGTTTGCCGGAATGCCGCGCGCTGCGGCGACGCGGGTGATCTGCCAGCGTGCGGCGGCCGGCGACAGATGCGGGTCGAGACCGCTGCCAGAGGTGGTGACCAGTTGCAGCGGCACCGGCGCGGCACCCTCGCCGACCAGACGCTGGGCGTCCTTGGCGATGCGTTCGGCCAGGGCCGGATTGCTCGGTGCCAGGTTGCTGGCACCGCTGGCCACGGTGGCGAAACCACCGGCCGACGGCCGCGGCTGGAACCACTGGTCGCCCTCGAAGTTCTGCGCCAGCAGCGTGCTGCCACGCACCTCGCCCTGGGCATCGCGCACCAGGCTGCCGTTGGCCTGTTCAGGGAAGGCCAGCTGGGCCACGCCGGTGACGGCCAGCGGGTAGGCCACGCCGGTCACCAGGGTCATCAGGCCCAGCATGGCGATGGCCGGGCGCAGTTGTTTAAACATGATCTATCTCCAATTTCGAGTAGCCCGGATGCAATCCGGGGCTGTCTTCCCGGATTGCATCCGGGCTACTAACGCCTCCCCTCTCCCTCATACGGGATAGGGGAGGCAAAGCCTCACACCAGCCCCACCGCCACCAGCAGCGCATCGATCACCTTGATCCCGACGAAGGGTGCGAGGATGCCACCCAGGCCGTAGATCAGCAGGTTGCGGCGCAGCAGGCTTGCGGCGTCCAGAGCCTTGACCCGCACCCCGCGCAGGGCCAGGGGGATCAGCGCGATGATAATCAGTGCGTTGAACACGATGGCCGAGAGGATGGCGCTCTGCGGGCTGTGCAGCTGCATCAGGTTGAGCGCGCCGAGCTGCGGGTAGATGCCGGCGAACAGCGCCGGGAGGATGGCGAAGTACTTGGCCACGTCGTTGGCCACCGAGAGAGTGGTCAGCGCGCCACGGGTCACCAAGAGCTCCTTGCCCACCTGCACCACGTCGAGCAGCTTGGTCGGGTCCGAGTCCAAGTCCACCAGGTTGGCGGCCTCGCGGGCGGCCTGGGTGCCGTCGTTCATCGCCAGGCCGACATCGGCCTGGGCCAGCGCCGGGGCATCGTTGGCACCGTCGCCGCACATGGCGACCAGCTTGCCTTCGGCCTGCTCGGCGCGAATGCGCTGCAGCTTCTTCTCCGGCGTGGCTTCGGCGATCAGGTCGTCGACGCCGGCCTCGGCGGCGATGGCCGCGGCGGTCAGCGGGTTGTCACCGGTCACCATCACGGTGCGGATGCCCAGGCTGCGCAGCTCGGCGAAGCGCTCGCGGATGCCCGGCTTGACCACGTCCTTGAGGTGGATGGCGCCGAGCAGCTGGCCGTCGCCGGCCACCAGCAGCGGGGTGCCGCCGCTCTGGGCGATCTTCTCCACTTCGCGGGCCAGCGGCGCCGGCATCTCCTCGCGGCTCAGGCCGAGGTAGAGCAGCACGGCATCCACCGCGCCCTTGCGGTAGCTGTGACCGTTCCAGTCGACACCGGACAGGCGAGTCTCGGCGCTGAAGGCGATATCCTTGACTTCGCTGCGCGCCGGCTCTCGCAGCGTGGTCAGTGGACGCAGGTACTCGACGATGGATTTACCTTCCGGGGTATCGTCAGCCAGGGAAGCCAGCAGTGCCGCTTCACCCAGCTCCTTGCCATTGATACCAGGGGCCTTGATCACCGCGCTGCAGCGGCGGTTGCCGAAGGTGATGGTGCCGGTCTTGTCCAGCAGCAGCACATGCACATCACCTGCCGCCTCCACCGCGCGGCCGGACTTGGCGATCACATTGAGGCGCACCAGACGATCCATGCCGGCGATGCCGATGGCCGAGAGCAACCCGCCGATGGTGGTCGGGATCAGGGTCACCAGCAGCGCGGCCAGGTACACCAGCGGCAGGTCACCGCCGGCATAGCGGGCAAACGGCTGCAGGGTGGCCACCACCAGCAGGAAGATCAGGCTCAGGCCGATCAGCAGGATGTCCAGCGCCACCTCGTTGGGGGTCTTCTGCCGCTTGGCACCCTCGACCAGGGCGATCATCCGGTCCAGGGTCGACTCGCCCGGGTTGGCGGTGATCTTCACCAGCAGCCAGTCCGACACCACGCGGGTGTTGCCGGTCACCGCCGAACGGTCGCCGCCGGACTCGCGGATCACCGGCGCGGATTCGCCGGTAATCGCCGCCTCGTTGACCGCGGCGATGCCCTCGATCACCTCGCCGTCGCCGGGGATCAGCTCGCCGGCCTCGACGCGCACGATATCGCCACGGCGCAGCTGGCTGGCGGCAACCACCTGGTACTGTTCGCCAGCGGTCTTGCGCCGCGCGGTCAGGCCCTGGCTACCGGCCTTGAGGCTGTCGGCGCGGGCCTTGCCGCGGCCTTCGGCCAGGGCCTCGGCGAAGTTGGCGAAGAGCACGGTGAACCACAGCCACAGGGCGATCTGCACGGCCAGGCCGGTACTCACCGCAGGGTTGGGTACGAAGCACAGCATCGTGGTAAGCACGGCGGTGATCTCCACCACCAGCATCACCGGCGAGCGCAGCAGCTGGCGCGGGTCCAGTTTGACAAAGGCCTGCTTCAAAGCTGGCTTCCACAGCGCAGCGAAACTGGTCTTGGCCTGGTTTTTGGGGGTCTTGGCGCCTTGTTGCGCCTTTACAGGGGCATTCATCATGGTTCTCCGTTAGAACGCCAGGTGTTCGGCCAGTGGGCCCAGGGCCAGCGCCGGCAGGAAGGTCAGGCCACCGACCAGCAGGATGGTCAGTACCAGGAGGGTGACGAACAGCGGGCCATGGGTCGGGAAGCTGTTGCCGTCCAGCGGCGCACGCTTCTTCGCCGCCAGGCTGCCGGCGATGGCCAGGATCGGCAGGATGTAGCCGAAGCGGCCGAGCAGCATGGCCAGGCCGATCATCAGGTTGTGGTACGGCGTGTTGGCTTGGAGGCCGGCGAAGGCCGAACCGTTGTTGGCGGTACCCGAGGTGTAGGCATACAGCGCCTGGCTGAAGCCGTGGGCACCCGGGTTGGTGATGGAGGCTGCCGGGCCGTCCAGGCTCACCGCCAGGGCGCAGAACACCAGGACACCGACCGGCATCACCAGCAGGGTGGCGACCAGCAGGCGCACCTCGCGGGCCTCCAGCTTCTTGCCCAGGTACTCCGGAGTGCGGCCGATCATCAGGCCGGCCAGGAACACGGCAATCAGGACGAACAGCAGCATGCCGTACAGGCCGGCGCCGACGCCGCCGAAGATCACCTCGCCGAGCATCATGTTGAACATCGGTGCCAGCCCGCCGATGGCGCTGAAGCTGTCATGCATGGCGTTGACCGAGCCGTTGGAAGCGGCCGTGGTGGTCACCGCCCAGAGTGCCGAGGCGGCAGTGCCGAAGCGCGCCTCCTTGCCTTCCAGCGAGCCGGCTTGCTCGATCGGCAGCGCCGCCAGGGCCGGGTTGGGCTGGTACTCGGCCCACAGGGTGATGCCAAGACCGGCAACGAACAGGATCAGCATGCTGGCCAGGATGGCGCGGCTCTGGCGCAGGTCCTTGACGTAGTGGCCGAAGGTGAACACCAGGGCGGCCGGGATCAGGATGATAGACGCCACCTCGAACAGGTTGGACCAGGCCGTCGGGTTCTCGAACGGGTGCGCCGAGTTCACACCGAAGAAACCACCACCGTTGGTGCCCAGCTGCTTGATGGCGATCTGGCTGGCGGCCGGACCCAGCGGAATGGTCTGCTCGGCGCCCTGCACAGTGGTCGCATGGGCATAGTCCATAAAGGTCTGCGGCACGCCCTGCCAGACCAGGAAGATGGCCAGCGGCACGCACAGCGGCAGCAGCACATAGAGCACGGCGCGGGTCACATCGACCCAGAAGTTGCCGATGCCGTTGCTCGACTTGCGCGCGATGCCGCGGGCAAAGGCCACCAGGATGGCCAGGCCGACGGCCGGGCTGACGAAGTTCTGCACGCCCAGGCCAACCATCTGGCTGAAGTAGCTCAGTGCAGCCTCGCCGCTATAGGCCTGCCAGTTGGTGTTGGTGACGAAACTCACCGCGGTGTTGAACGCCAGGCTCCACTCCAGGCCCGGCAGCTGCTGCGGATTGAACGGCAGCAGGTGCTGCAGCATGAGGATGGTGAACAGCACCACCAGGGAAACAGCACTGAAGGCCAGCAGCGCCAGGCTGTAGGTCTTCCAGTCCTGATCGCGCTCGGGGTCGACCCCGGACACCCGGTAGCACAGGCGCTCCAGCGGTTGCAGCACGGGGCTCAGCAGGTTGCGCTTGCCTTCCATGGCGTTGAAGAAATAGCGCCCGAGGAAAGGTGCCGGCACCAGCACAAGTGCGAAGAAGGCCAGAATCAGCCAGTAGTCTTGGACTTGCATGGGGCCTCCTAGCTCTGCCGTCCGGCGCGCAGCAGCGCAACCAGCAAATAAATGAAAAGTCCCAGGGCCAGGCCTAGGGACACCCCGTCGAGAATGCTCATGTTTCTGCTCCGTTATGCGGTCTCTACCGCCTTGCCGGCATTGTTCCGCCGGCGCGCGTAAAGGCGCGATTGGCCTCAGGGAGCTGCGCATAAAGAATGCGTAAAGATCGCGGACCGGAACGGCCGCAGAAAAGAAAAAGGCCCGCATCGCAGCGGGCCTTTTCGTTGCCGGGTGGTGCTTACTGGACGGAGCTCTCTGCCTCGGCGCTCCCCTCTTCCTCCAGCTGCAGACCCTGCATGGCCGGATCTTCCTCGCCCATAGCGCCACCACCCATGCCCAGGCCGGCGCCACTGGCGAAGGCCATGGCGACGAACTCCTCGACGCTCATCTGCTTGCCGTTGAAGTCCACCTTGTCGTCGGCGTAATGCAGGCTGGTGACGATGTTGTCACCCTCCAGTTTGGCCAGCTCGGTGGACAGCGCCATGCCGCTGGCCATCTCGGTCATCATCGACGCCTGCTGGGCAACCGCTTCCTTGTCGGTTTCGCCGGCGAAGGTGGCCTGCAAGCCGATCACGTCGCTCATCATCGCCTTGGAAACGGCGACCTTGGCATCCAGCTGGGTAATCAGCTGCTTGGCCAGCTCGGGCGGCGGCAACTCGAAGGACTCGGGCTTGGCGAAGTCCAGGGCCAGGCTCAGGCTGCTTTCACCGTTGGCGGTCTTGAACGCCAGTTTCTCCAGGGCAATCCCCGGGTTGGCGGCCAGCAGTTTCTCCAGGTCCACCATCAGCTGGGCCTTCTGCGCCTCGGACAGCTGCGGCAGATCGTCCTCGGCTTCCAGGCTGGCCTGCTGCAGCTGGCCGGTGCTCTTGATGATGTCGCTGTACAGCGCCAGCAGCGACTGCAGGGCCGCTGCGTCGAGGTTCTTCACACTGGAGACCATGTCCAGGCCGCCGATGTCGTGGCCCTGGTAGCTGACCATACCGATCTTGTAGGTGGAGCGGGCGGCCAGCTTGCCGTCGGCTTCGCTGGTTTCGTCGAGCTGGGAGATGTCTCTGAGCAGGATCGGCGCACCATCGCCGATGTGGATCTGCGCGGTCTGCAGCTTGACCTCGTTGCGCCCCAGGTAGAACTCGCTGCTGCCCTTGGCGGTCCGGCTGTCCAGGGTCAGGCCCTTGAGCTCGATGGTCAGCGGGTTCTGGCTCTCGCTCAGCTTGGTGCTGATCCGCAGGCTGTCCATCAGGCCGTTGGCGTCGATGGCCTTGGCCTCGGCCGTGCTGTCGAAGTCGATGTCCAGACCACTGAAGTCCAGCTGGCTGTCTTCATCCAGAGCCACCTGGACCGGATTGAAGCGCAGGTTGCCCGCCACGGAGCGGTCATAGCCCAGGCTGGCCTGACCTTCCAGGGGCGACTTGCCGTTGGCGGCGGCGAACCATTTTTCCAAGGCTGGGCTCGATTCCAGCGCGTAGTTGCTGGTCGCCATCACCGGCATCAACTGGAAGGCCTTGAGGCGCGACAGCGGGAAGGGGCCGTGTTCGATGCGGTCGTTGATCAGCAGCTCGAACTGCTGCGGCGCCTCGCCGTCGAGCGAGCCGCTGAAGGTCAGACGGTAGCGCGCGGTGCTGCTGAAGAACTGCTGCTCCAGCGCCAGCAGCTCGATGGAGGCATCCAGGCCCAGCGCCGGCAGGGTCTTGGCCAGGTCGGCGTTGGCGCGCTTGATCGACTCGTCCAGCACCGTGGGCAGTTGGTTACCGGTGTACCAGGCGCCAGCCGTGCCGAGAGCGCCGACGGCCAGGATCAGGCCTGCGGCAATACCTGCAGTTTTTTTCATGGGGTGGGGTGTCCGTTGTGTAGTGTTGGTCTTTCTTCCCTGAACCACGTATGGCCTCTGCGGACCCGCACGCGGTCTGAGGCTGGGCGATGGGCCGCCCGACTCCGGCAAGCGCGGCCGGAGAGCCGGGCAAGGCTATCACCGTGGCGCCGCGCCGACCAAGGCCGCCTGGCAGGAATCTGCGCAGGATGCCAACTATTCCCCGTCCTTACGCCCGTCCTGGGCCTTGGTCTCGGGCGGCATGTTGCCCACCCAGTCGCCGAGCAGGCTGAAGGCCACGGCCAGCAGGGTTGGGCCGAGGAAAAGGCCCATGAAGCCGAAGGCCAGGATGCCGCCGAACACGCCGAGCAGCACCACCACCAGCGGCAGGTTGCCGCCACGACTGATCAGGTAGGGCTTGAGCACGTTGTCCACGCCGCTGATGACGAACATGCCCCAGACGCCGAGGAACACCGCCATGCCGTACTGGCCCTGGCTGACCAGCCAGGCGGTGGCGGGAATCCACACCAGCGGCGGGCCCATGGGAATCAGGCTGAGGACGAAGGTGATGATGCCCAGCACCAGGGCACCCGGCACCCCGGCGATGTAGAAACCGATCATGGCCAGCAGGGCCTGGGCCGCTGCGGTGCCGATGACGCCGTTGACCACCCGCTGCACGGTGCCGGCCACCAGATCCAGGTAGTGCTCGGCGCGCTCGCCGATCAGGCGCTGCAGCAGGCTCTGGGCGAAAGCCGCCATGCGCGGGCCGTCGCGGTAGAAGAAAAACACCAGCACCAGGCTCAG
This sequence comes from Aquipseudomonas alcaligenes, assembly GCF_003205495.1. Classification (GTDB taxonomy): domain Bacteria; phylum Pseudomonadota; class Gammaproteobacteria; order Pseudomonadales; family Pseudomonadaceae; genus Aquipseudomonas; species Aquipseudomonas alcaligenes_B. The sequence goes on from NZ_QJRX01000007.1 coordinate 188,764, forward strand.
GGCCAGCTCCAACATTCCGCCGCCGATCTGCGCGCTGCGTGCCAGCAGCCAGTTGCCGACCTGCCCCAGGTAGGGGCGCACGGTTTCCAGCAGCTCGCCACCTTCCTTGTCGATGCGCGTCCACAGGCCGACCAGGCGCTCACCCACCAGCGGCAGCCCGCCCAGCCAGGCGGGCGGGTCCGGCAGGCCATCGACCTCGAAGTCCTTGAACAGCGCGGTGGCATCGCGGATATGGTCGGCCAGGTTGAAGCCCAGCCAGACCAGCGGCACCGCCACCAGCACCATCCAGCCGGCGGTGAGCACCCCGGCGGCGTAGGCCTGGCGGCCATCCAGCGCCCGCGTCAGTAGACGCATCAGCGGCCAGCTGGCGAAGGCCAGCACGCCGGCCCAGAACAGCGCGGAGAAGAACGGCGCCAGCACCCAGACGCAGGCGCCGAGCAGCGCCAGCAGGAGGATCTGCACCAACAGGCGATCATTGTTCAGCATGCTTCAAATTCCCCAGTGCCGGGCGGAAAGCGGCCCGACTCGCCATCATCCTTCAGCGTAGTAGTTCCAGGTGCAGGCCCGCACCTTCGGCAGTGCCGCTCTGCAGCCGGCCGCTGCGCACGCCGCGCCGTTCCAGGGCCTCGCGCCAGGCTTCGGCCGCGGCGCCCGAGAGGCGCACACGCTGGGTGCTGTCCAGGCTCAGGGTACGCGCCAGCAGGTCGCCCCACTGCTCGTCCGGTGCACCCAGGTGCGCCAGCCTGAGCTCGCCACTGCTGCGCAGCAGGCGCTGCAGGGTGGCCGGCGTCGGCAGCAGCGCCGGCAGTGGCGTGGCGGCATCCAGCTGTTCCACGTGCAGGTAGGAGCGGCGGTTGCCGCGGGTGATGCCGTACAGGGCCAGCAGGCTGTCCTGCTCGGGGGCGGCCAGGCGCAGCAGCAGGTAGCTCTGGCGCTCCTCCGGCCCGTACAGCTTGGCATTGCCGAAGATGGCGTTGGCGAACAGGCTGCTGGAGCCACAGTCACGTCCCTCGCACCAGAACAGCAGCTGGGCGCCCTGCTCCTGCAGATGCGCGCGCGCCGCCGTCAGCGCCTCGCGCGGCGGGTGCTCGTCCGGAAGACGGTAGGTCAACGCGCGCAGCCGCCCCTCGGTGACCACCTCCTGCGACACCCGCAGCTGGCCGCTGATGCGGCGCAGGCCGTCCTGCGGGTAGCGTCTCTCCTCGTTGGCAACATCGCGGTAGTCGACTATTTCGGCGCGCGGGAAGCGCGGCAGGCTCTGCAGATCCTGGCTGCCGGATACGTCAGCAGCCAGCGCAGTGCCACAGGCAAGGCTCAGAGAGATCAGAAATGGATAACGCATGCGGCTCCTTAGCGTGTCAGCATGGCCTGCGCGGTCTGCACCAGGCTGGCATCGTCGCGCGGGCGAGCGGGGATCTGCAGGCCGCGCTGCACGGCCGGGCGCGCGGCGAGCGCGGCCATCCAGCGCTGCAGGTGGTCCAGCCCGTCCACCGCGACGCCTGCCCAGTCATGGACGCGCACCCAGGGATAGGTGGCGATGTCGGCGATGCTGTAGGCACCGGCCAGGTACTCGGCCTCGCCCAGGCGGCGGTCGAGCACCTCGTAGAGGCGGCGGGTCTCGTGCTGGTAGCGGTCGATGGCGCCCTGCAGCTTCTCCGGGAAATAACGGAAGAACACGTTGGCCTGGCCCTGCATGGGCCCTACCCCACCCATCTGGAACATCAGCCACTGGATGGCCAGCGAGCGGCCCCTGGGGTCGCTCGGCAGCAGGCGGCCGGTCTTCTCGGCCAGGTAGATGAGGATGGCGCCGGACTCGAACACGGCGAAGCCGTCGTCGACGATGGCGGGAATGCGCCCGTTGGGGTTGATGCGCAGGAATTCCGGGGCCTTCTGCTCCTGCCTGTCGAAGGACAGCGCGTGCACCTCGTAGGGCAGGCCCAGCTCCTCCAGGGCGATGGAGATCTTGTGCCCGTTGGGCGTGGCGGCGGTGTACAGCTCGATCATGACAACCTCCGAAGCGATGCGCACAGCCTCGGCAGTTGCCGGGGCTGCGTCAAGCGCGGCGGAAGAATGGATTGAAACAGTCTGCAACCTGCTGTGCGCCGGCCTCGTCGTTGAGATGCAGGTGATGGCCGCCGGGCAGGATGTGCGTCTCGAAGTTCGCCTGCTCGATCAGCCCCTTGAGGCGTGGCTCGACGTTCATCTGCCCGCCCTCGGCGAGGATCAGGCTGACCGGACACTGCACGGCGCGAACGAAGTGCTCGACATGGGCGAAGGTCAGGCGCATCACCGAGGGCAGGGTCAGGCGGATGTCGGTGCGCCAGGTGTAGCCGCCCGGCACCGGCTCCAGGCCGCGCTGGGCCAGCAGCTCGGCGGCTTCGCGGCTGACCGCCACCACGCCCTTCATGCGCGCCTGCACGGCCTTGTCCAGGTCGGGGTAGACCGGCTTCTGCTTGTCGCGCACCCCCAGGCGCGCGCGCAGCGCATCGCCCAGGCGCTTGGGCGCGCTGTCGGCCTCGGCCGTGTAGGGCACCAGGCCGTCGATCAGCGCCAGGCGCTCGATGCGCTCCGGTACCGCCGCCGCCAGCAGGGTGGAGATGATGCCGCCGAGCGAATGACCGAGCAGCGAGAAGCGCTGCCAGCCGAGCTGCTCGGCCACCAGCAGCACGTCCTCCAGGTACTCCCACATGCTGTAGCTGGAGTTGCTGGCATAGTGGCCGGAGTGGCCGTGGCCGGGGAAGTCCAGGGCGACGATGCGCAGCCCTTCTAGCTTCGGCGCCAGGCGGGCGAAGGTCATGGCGTTGTCCAGCCAGCCATGCAGGGCGATCACCGGGATGCCGTCCTCGGGGCCGAACAGGTGCGCGGCCAGCTCCACGTGCGGCAGGCTGAAACGGGTCTCCTCCACTCTCAGGCTCATGCCGAACGCTCCATGTCCTGTCCCTGCCAGCGGGCGAACAGCTCGCGCAACAGGCGCGCGGTGTCCTGCGGGCGCTCCAGAGGGAACATGTGGCCGCCGGGCAGGTTGTGGTACTCGCCCTTGGGCACGCGGTTGACCTGGCGGGCGTGGTGCGGCAGCACCACCCGGCTGTGCCGCCCGCGCACCACCGCCAGCGGCACGGCCAGCTGCTGCGGGCGCCCCGGCACGGTGTGCGGCACGCTGCGGTAGATGCTGATTTCGGTGGCCGGGTCGAAGCGCAGGCGCAGGCCGCCGCCCTCCTCGCGCAGACCGTGGCGCACGTAGGCATCCAGGCAGTCCGGATCGAAGCGACGGAACAGGCTCTTGCCGGCGAAGTAGTCGCGCGCCTCGGCAAGGTCGCCGAAAGACTCGCGACGGCCGACGGTCCTGCCCGCCGGGGTGATCCGGTCGATGAAACCGAAGCGCTTGGCGGCGCGAATCACCAGGCGGTCGACACCGGTGAGCAGCGGCGAGTCGAGCATCGCCACGCCGCGGTACAGCTCCGGCCGGCGCAGCGCGGCATGGTAGTGCAGCACGCCGCCGAGGGAATGGCCGACGCCCCAGACCGGCTCGTCGCCCCGCTCCAGATGCAGGATCAGCTCGTCCACCAGGTTGTTCCAGTTGTCGTCCACCGGAAAGCGCGGATCGTGGCCATGCTGGCCGAGGTGGCGCACGCGGTAGTCCGGCGCCAGGGCGTCGAACAGCTTGGCGTAGGTGGCCGAGGGGAAACCGTTGGCGTGGGCGAAGAAGATGGTTTGCGACATGGCGGCTGGACTGCTGGAAAGTACCAGGCGATTGTCCGGCAGGTCAGGTTGGGCGGCAATCGGCGAAAGGTGCCAGATACGCCAAAGAACAGGTGCAGCGCGCCAAAAGGTGCGACGCAGAGGGTCCGGGGCTGCCTTGCACAGCCCCGGCGCGGTATCAGGCGGCCTGGCGGAGCGGCTCGCCGAGCAGGCGGTCGAGCACCGCGGCGACCAGCAGGGTCAACCCCACCGGCAGCAGCCAGCCGAGGCCCTGCTCGGCCAGCGGCAGATGGGCGAAGACAGCCGGCACCAGGCTCTTCAGGCCTGCCGCGTTGAAGGCATCGACCAGGCCGAACACCAGGGTCACGCCCATCACCGGGACGAACACCCGTCGCGCCGAACACCAGAAGCCATCCAGCAGGCTCAGCGCGACCAGCACGATGGCCAGCGGATAGAGGCCGACCAGCACCGGCACCGACACGCTGATCAGCTGGGTCAGGCCCTGGTTGGCCACCAGCAGGCTGAATACACCGAAGGTCAGCACCACGGCGCGATAGGACACCGGCAGCAGCTTGCTGAAGTATTCGCCACAGGCGGTCAGCAGGCCCACCGCGGTGGTCAGGCAGGCCAGGGTGATGACCACCGCCAGCAGCAGGCTGCCGTAGATGCCGAAGGTGTGCTCGACATAGGTGGTGAGGATCTGCACGCCGTTCTGCGCGTCGCCGGCGATGCCCTGGCTGGTGGCGCCGAGGTAGAACAGCGCCAGGTAGACCAGCGACAAGCCGATGGCGGCGATGATGCCGGCGACCACCGAATAGCGGGTGATCAGCGCGCTGTCGCTGACGCCACGATCCTTGATCGCGGTGGCGATGACGATACCGAACACCAGGGCACCCAGGGTATCCATGGTCAGGTAACCCTGCAGGAAACCCTGCACCCATGGCATGGCCTGGTAGCTGTCACTGACCGCACCGATGCCGCCAGCCGGGGCCAGCAGGGCGGCGCCACCCAGTACCAGCAGGGCGGCGAGCAGCAGCGGCGTGATGAACTTGCCGATGCTGTCGACCAGCTTGCCCGGATTCAGGGCAAGGAACAGCACGGCGGCGAAGTAGGCCACGCTGTACAGGGCCAGCGGCAGCGGCTCGTTGCCGGTGAACGGCGCCACGCCCATCTCGAAGGACACCACGGCGGTGCGCGGGGTGGCGAACAGCGGGCCGATGGCCAAGTACACGGCCACCGCCAGCAGGGTGCCGGCGCGGCGGCCGAGCGGCGCGGTCAGCTCGTCCATGCCGCCGCCGACCCGGGCCAGCGCTACCACGGTGAGCAGCGGCAGGCCGACACCGGTGATGAGGAAGCCGAAGGCGGCGGACCAGACGTTCTCACCGGCGGCCATGCCGGCGCTGGGCGGGAAGATGATGTTGCCGGCGCCCAGGAACAGGGCGAAGGTCATGAAGCCAAGGGCCAGGAGGTCGAGGCTTTTCAAACGATTCATAGCAGGAAGTACCACAGGCAGAAATTCATGGGAAAACGGCAGGGTTTCCGCTGGATTGGGAAACGTCGCTCCCCGGGTTTGCAGGCAGCGACCTTGGCTCCCGCCCTGCCCTTGTGGGGCCTGGCGGGAAAATAGTTGCAAGACTAACGATTTTTCCGACGAGCCGCGCCGGACGGCGGTCGGGCTGTCGATGCGACGCAACAAAGTGTCGCGACAACACAATTTTCTGACGAAGCGGCCAGAAATGAAAAAGGCCGCCCGGGGGCGGCCTCCTTCCAGTCGTGAGCGCCTTAGGCGTTCTTGACTTCCCAGCCGGTCAGCTCGGCCAGGGCCTTGCCGATGTCGGCCAGGGAACGCACGGTCTTCACACCGGCGTCCTGCAGGGCGGCGAACTTCTCGTCCGCGGTGCCCTTGCCACCGGAGATGATGGCACCGGCGTGGCCCATGCGCTTGCCGGGCGGCGCGGTGACACCGGCGATGTAGGACACCACCGGCTTGGTCACGTTGGCCTTGATGTAGGCCGCGGCTTCTTCTTCAGCGGAACCGCCGATCTCACCGATCATGACGATGGCTTCGGTCTTCGGGTCTTCCTGGAACAGCTTCAGGATGTCGATGAAGTTGGAGCCCGGGATCGGGTCACCGCCGATGCCCACGCAGGTGGACTGGCCGAAGCCGGCGTCGGTGGTCTGCTTCACGGCTTCATAGGTCAGGGTGCCGGAACGCGACACGATGCCGACCTTGCCCGGCAGGTGGATGTGACCCGGCATGATGCCGATCTTGCACTCGCCGGGAGTGATCACGCCCGGGCAGTTCGGGCCGATCAGGCGTACGCCCAGCTCGTCGCACTTGACCTTGGCTTCCAGCATGTCGATGGTCGGGATGCCTTCGGTGATGCAGACGATCAGCTTGATACCGCCGAAAGCCGCTTCGAGGATGGAATCCTTGCAGAACGGAGCCGGAACGTAGATCACCGAGGCATCGGCGCCGGTGGCTTCCACGGCTTCCTTGACGGTGTTGAACACCGGCAGGCCGAGGTGGGTGGTGCCGCCCTTGCCGGGGGTCACGCCGCCGACCATCTTGGTGCCGTAGGCGATGGCCTGTTCGGAGTGGAAGGTGCCCTGGCTACCGGTGAAGCCTTGGCAGATGACTTTGGTGTCTTTGTTGATCAGGACGCTCATTACTTGCCCTCCGCGGCTTTGACGACCTGCTGGGCAGCGTCGGTGAGGCTGGTAGCCGCGATGATGTTCAGACCGCTGTCGGCCAGGACCTTGGCACCCAGCTCGGCATTGTTACCTTCCAGACGGACCACGACCGGCACTTTCACGCCGACTTCCTTCACGGCGCCGATGATGCCTTCGGCGATCATGTCGCAGCGCACGATGCCGCCGAAGATGTTGACCAGAACGGCCTTCACGTTGCTGTCGGAGAGGATGATCTTGAACGCTTCGGTCACGCGCTCCTTAGTCGCACCGCCACCCACGTCGAGGAAGTTGGCCGGCTTGCCGCCGTGTAGGTTGACGATGTCCATGGTACCCATGGCCAGGCCGGCACCGTTGACCATGCAGCCGATGTTGCCTTCCAGCGCGACGTAGTTCAGTTCCCACTTCTGCGCATGGGCCTCACGGGCGTCGTCCTGGGACGGGTCGTGCATGGCGCGCAGCTTGGGCTGACGGAACATGGCGTTGGAGTCGATGTTGATCTTGGCGTCCAGGCAGTGCAGGTTGCCGTCCTTCTTGATCACCAGCGGGTTCACTTCCAGCAGGGCCAGGTCGTGGTCCTGGAACAGCTTCGCCAGGTTGACGAAGATGTGGGTGAACTGCTTGATCTGGTCGCCCTGCAGGCCCAGCTGGAAGGCCAGCTCGCGGCCCTGGAACGGCTGAGCGCCGACCAGCGGGTCGATGGTGGCCTTGAGAATCTTCTCGGGAGTGTCGTGGGCGACCTTCTCGATGTCCACGCCACCTTCGGTGGAGGCCATGAACACGATGCGACGGCTGGAGCGGTCGACGACGGCGCCGAGGTACAGCTCCTTGTCGATGTCGGTGCAGGACTCGACCAGGATCTTGCTGACCGGCTGGCCATTGGCGTCAGTCTGGTAGGTCACCAGGCGCTTGCCCAGCCAGTTGGCGGCGAACGCCTTGGCGTCTTCCTTGCTCTTGACCAGCTTTACGCCACCGGCCTTGCCGCGGCCACCGGCGTGCACCTGGGCTTTGACAACCCACTCGCTGCCACCGATCTTTTCGCAGGCCGCAGCCGCTTCTTCCGGGGTGTCCACGGCGAAGCCCTTGGATACAGGCAGGCCGTATTCAGCGAACAGCTGCTTACCCTGATACTCGTGAAGATTCATGCTTGTCTACCGTTCTTCGTTTAGGTATTGCGCATTTCGACGCTGCGCTCATGGCGCCGCGCCACCTGTGACTGCTCTGGTTAGCAGTCCGACGGGCATTCCTGCGACCGACTCTTGCGAGCCGCCACGGGCCGCCCGCCGTGGTTTTAAATTGGGGTGCCGCGCCAGGCGCGGCACCACACGCATCAGCGCTTCTTGCGATTGGCGATGTGGATGGCGTGGCCATTCACCGCCAGGGCTGCTTCGTGCAGCGCCTCGGACAGGGTCGGGTGCGAGAACACCATCATGCCCAGATCTTCGGCACTGGTGCCGAATTCCATGCCGATGGCGCCCTGCTGGACCAGCTCGGCGGCGCTCGGGCCGATCACGTGTACGCCCAGCACGCGGTCGGTCTTGGCATCGGCGATGACCTTGACCAGACCGGCGGTGTCGTTGGCAGCCATGGCACGGCCGCTGGCAGCAAACGGGAAGGTACCGACGTTGATCTCGACACCCTCGGCCTTGAGCTGCTGCTCGGTCTTGCCGACCCAGGCGATTTCCGGGTGGGTGTAGATCACCGACGGGATCAGGTCGTAGTTCATCTGGGCCTTGTGGCCGGCGATGCGCTCGGCAACCATCACGCCCTCTTCCGAGGCCTTGTGCGCCAGCATGGCACCGCGCACCACGTCGCCGATGGCGTAGACGCCCGGCACGCTGGTGGCGCAATGATCATCGACGAAGATGAAGCCGCGCTCGTCCAGGGTCACGCCGCTATCGGCGGCCAGCAGGTCGGTGGTCACCGGGCGACGGCCGACGGCGACGATCAGCTTGTCGAACGTCAGCTTCTGTTCGCCGTTGGCATCACTGAAGGTCACGGTGACCTGCTTCTTCTTCACTTCGCTGCCGGTCACGCGGGCACCCAGGCGGATGTCCAGACCCTGCTTGCTGAGGATCTTCAGGGCTTCCTTGGAGATCTGCTCGTCGGCGGCGGCGAGGAACTTGTCCATGGCCTCCAGCACGGTCACTTCGGCACCCAGGCGGGCCCACACCGAGCCCAGCTCCAGGCCGATGACACCGGCGCCGATCACGCCCAGCTTCTTCGGCACGGCCTGGAATTCCAGGGCGCCGGTGGAATCGACGATCACGTCCTGGTCGACCGGGGCCGGCGGGATGTCCACCGGACGGGAACCGGAGGCGAGGATCACGTTCTCGGCCTCGACGATCTGGGTCTTGCCGTCCGGACCGGTGACTTCCACCTTCTTGCCGGCCAGCAGCTTGCCGTGGCCTTCCAGCAGGGTCACGCCGTTGGACTTGAACAGGCCGGCGACGCCGCCGGTCAGGTTCTTGATGATGGTGTTCTTGCGCGCGACCATCTGCGGCACGTCGATGGTGACGCCCTTGGCCTCGATGCCGTGCACTTTGAAGCCCTCGTGGGCCTCATGGTACTTGTAGGAGCTGTCCAGCAGCGCCTTCGACGGAATGCAGCCGACGTTCAGGCAGGTACCACCGAGGGCGACCTTGCCGTCCTTGTCCTGGTATTTCTCGATGCAGGCGGTCTTCAGACCGAGCTGCGCGGCCTTGATGGCGGCCACGTAGCCCCCCGGGCCCGCGCCAATCACTACCACGTCGAATTTCTGGGTCATAACTCATTCCTTCTCGAATAAAACCGGGCGGCCCCTTGTGAGGACCGCCGCGTTGCGCAGCCGTGGAATCAGATGTCCAGCAGCAGGCGAGCCGGGTCTTCCAGCAGATTCTTGATGGTCACCAGGAAGCTCACCGCTTCCTTGCCATCGATCAGGCGGTGATCGTAGGACAGCGCCAGGTACATCATCGGGCGGATCACGACCTGACCGTTGATGGCCACCGGACGCTGGATGATGTTGTGCATGCCGAGGATGGCGGCCTGCGGCGGATTGACGATCGGGGTCGACATCATCGAGCCGAAGGTGCCGCCGTTGGTGATGGTGAAGGTGCCGCCGGTCATCTCTTCGATCGACAGCTTGCCCTCACGGGCCTTCTTGCCGAAGGTGGCGATGCCGTTCTCGACTTCGGCCAGGCTCATCAGCTCGGCATTGCGCAGTACCGGCACCACCAGGCCACGGTCGCTGGACACGGCCACGCCGATGTCCTGGTAGCCGTGGTAGACGATGTCGTTGCCGTCGATCGAGGCGTTGACCGCCGGGAAGCGCTTGAGCGCCTCGACAGCCGCCTTGACGAAGAAGGACATGAAGCCCAGGCGCACGCCGTTGTGGGTCTTCTCGAACAGGTCCTTGTACTTGCTGCGCAGGGCCATGACTTCGTGCATGTCCACTTCGTTGAAAGTGGTCAGCATGGCCATGGTGGACTGGGCCTCGACCAGGCGCTCGGCGACCTTGGCACGCAGGCGGGTCATCGGCACGCGCTTCTCGACGCGATCGCCGGCGGCGAACACCGGCGCCTCGGCAGCCGGGGCAGCAGGCTTGGCGGCAGCGGCCGGCGCGGAGTTCTTGGCGGCGACGGCGGCGACGGCGGCGACGGCGTCTTCCTTGGTCACGCGACCGCCCTTGCCGGTGCCGGTGATGGAGTTCGGGTCGATACCACCCTCTTCGGCGATCTTGCGCGCGGCCGGCGACAGGATGGCGTCATCGCTGGAGGCAGCAGCAGCCGGAGCGGCGGCGGCAGGAGCGGCAGCGGCCGCAGCCGGAGCGGCGGCGACGGCGGCACCGGCGGCACCCAGGCGACCCAGCAGCTCGCCGGACAGGACGGTGTCGCCCTCGTTCTTGACGATCTCGGCGAGCACGCCGTCGGCTTCGGCGAGTACTTCCATCACCACCTTGTCGGTTTCGATGTCGACGATCAGCTCATCACGCTTGACCGCATCGCCCGGCTTCTTGTGCCAGGTGGCCACGGTGCCGTCGGCAACCGATTCCGGGAAGGTTGGGGCTTTGATCTCGATAGCCATTATGTGTGTTTCCTTAAATTCGTTTCTTCAGGGGGCGACGACCCATGCCGTCGCCCCGATGCGCGAAGGCGTTAGACAGTAAAGGCGTCGTTCAGCAGTTTTTCCTGCTGTTCGGCGTGCATCGAGGCATAACCACAGGCCGGGGCCGCCGAAGCGTCGCGACCGGCGTACTGCAGGAACAGCTCCTTCTTGTGCGCCGAGGCGACGCGACGCATATGGTGCTGGCTGCAGTACCAGGCGCCCTGGTTCATCGGCTCTTCCTGACACCAGACGATGTGCTTGAGGTTCTTGTACGGCGCCAGAGCCTCGGCCAGGTCGTCCTCGGGGAACGGATAGAGCTGCTCGATACGCACGATGGCGGTGTCTTCGCGGTTCTCGGCACGGCGCTTAGCCAGCAGGTCGTAGTACACCTTGCCGCTGCACAGGATGACGCGCTCGACCTTCTTCGGCTCGATCGGATCGATCTCGCCGATGACGGTCTGGAACGAGCCCTCGGCCAGTTCTTCCAGGGTCGAGATGGCCAGCGGGTGGCGCAGCAGCGACTTGGGCGACAGCACCACCAGCGGCTTGCGCAGCGGGCGGATGACCTGGCGGCGCAGCAGGTGGTAGATCTGCGCCGGGGTGGTCGGCACGCAGACCTGCATGTTGTGCTCGGCGCACAGCTGCAGGAAGCGCTCCAGGCGCGCGGAACTGTGCTCCGGGCCCTGCCCTTCGTAGCCGTGCGGCAGCAGCATGGTCAGGCCGCACAGGCGGCCCCACTTGTGCTCGCCACTGGAGATGAACTGGTCGAACACCACCTGGGCACCGTTGGCGAAGTCGCCGAACTGCGCTTCCCAGATCACCAGAGCGTTGGGCATGGTGGTGGCATAGCCATATTCGAACGCCAGTACGGCCTCTTCCGAGAGGAAGGAGTCGAACAGCTGGAAGCGCGGCTGGCCTTCGAACAGGTTCTGCAGCGGCAGGTAGGTGCTGGCGTCCTTCTGGTTGTGCAGCGCCGCGTGGCGGTGCGAGAAGGTGCCGCGGCCGACGTCCTGGCCAGTCATGCGCACCGGATGGCCTTCGAACAGCAGGGTGGCGTAGGCCAGGTTCTCGGCGTAGCCCCAGTTGATCGGCATGGCGCCGGCGGTCATCTTGGCGCGGTCTTCCAGCACCTTGGCGACCTGGCGCTGGAGGACGAAGCCCTCCGGGATTTCCAGCAGCTTGTTGGCCAGGTCCTGCAGGGTCTTCAGCTCGAAGCGGGTATCGTGGCGCGCGGTCCAGGCATGGCCCAGGTAGGGGCGCCAGTCGACGAACAGCTCCTTGTTCGGCTCCTTGACCAGGCTCTTGACCACGTGCTGGCCGTTGTCCAGCGCACTGCGGTATTCCTCGATCTTGGCCTTGACCGCGTCCTCGGCGATACGGCCGGACTGCACCAGGCTGTCGGCATACAGCTCGCGGGTGGTTCGCTGCTTGGCGATCTGCTGGTACATCAGCGGCTGGGTGCCGCTCGGCTCGTCGGCCTCGTTGTGGCCGCGGCGGCGGTAGCAGACCAGGTCGATGACCACGTCGCGCTTGAACTGCATGCGGTAGTCGACGGCCAGCTGGGTGACGAACAGCACGGCCTCCGGGTCGTCGCCGTTCACGTGGAAGATCGGCGCCTGGATCATCTTCGCCACATCGGTGCAGTACTCGGTCGAGCGCGAGTCCTCGGGACGGCTGGTGGTGAAGCCGACCTGGTTGTTGATCACGATGTGGATGGTGCCGCCGGTCTTGTAGGCACGGGTCTGCGACATCTGGAAGGTTTCCATGACCACGCCCTGGCCGGCGAAGGCCGCGTCGCCGTGGATGGAAATCGGCAGCACCTTGTCACCGGTGGTGTCGTTGCGGCGGTCCTGGCGGGCGCGCACGGAACCCTCGACCACCGGGGAGACGATCTCCAGGTGCGACGGGTTGAACGCCAGCGCCAGGTGCACTTCGCCACCCGGGGTCATGACGTTGGAGGAGAAGCCCTGGTGGTACTTCACGTCACCGGAGGACAGGCCCTCGACCTGCTTGCCTTCGAACTCGTCGAACAGGTCGCGCGGGTTCTTGCCGAAGGTGTTGACCAGCACGTTGAGGCGGCCACGGTGGGCCATGCCGATGACGATTTCCTGGGTGCCGTAGGAGCCGGAGCGCTGGATGATCTCGTCCAGCAGCGGGATCAGGCTCTCGCCGCCTTCCAGACCGAAGCGCTTGGTGCCCGGGTACTTGGTGCCCAGGTACTTCTCCAGGCCCTCGGCGGCGGTCAGGCGCTCGAGCAGGTGGCCCTGCACCTCGGCCGAGTAGGCCGGACGGCCACGCACGCTCTCCAGGCGCTGCTGGAACCACTTGCGCTGCTCGGAATCGACGATGTGGGTGAACTCGGCACCGATGGTGCGACAATATGTCTGCTGCAGCGCCTCGTGGATTTCCCGTAAGGTCGCTTCCTCCTTGCCGATGTAGAGTTCACCGGTGCGGAAGGTGGTGTCGAGGTCGGCGTTGGTCAGGCCATAGTGGTTGACCGACAGATCGGCCGGTGCCGGACGCTTCCACAGACCCAGCGGGTCGAGCGTCGAGGCCTGGTGGCCGCGCATGCGGTATGCCTGGATCAGGCGCAGGACTTCCACCTGCTTCTTCTCGTGCTCGCTGCTGACGCTCCCGGCGGAAACCGGTTGAGCGCGGCGCTGGTTCTTCGCCAGCAGCACGAAATGATCGCGGACAGTGGAGTGCGAAACGTCGGTGGCGGCATGGCCGTCGGCCGGCAGTTTCTGGAAGTAGGTGCGCCACTCTTCGGGCACAGCGTTGGGATCGTGCAGGTAGAGCTCATAGAGCTCTTCCACGTAGGCCGCGTTGCCACCGGATAGGTGGGCGCTGTCCCACATGCGCTGCATCACGCTTTCTTGCATGCTTGGTCACCCTCGGTAAGGGGACACCACCGGCGTAGAAGCCGTAGCTGGGCCATTCATAGTCCTAGAGCAGCGACCTGGTAAGCCACTACGGATCCCGCAGATAGTCCGGGTACCAGCCCGGATGCCCCTGCTGGTCGTCATTTTCTTTCAAATAAGAACCCCGGCTTTGTGAGCTGGGGCCCTGGCTTTACTGCGCCGGCGAATCGCTCCGCCGACGCAGGTGTTACGTGAAGCGGTGGATCAGGTACCGCTCTGCAGCAGCATGTTGCGCACGTGACCGATGGCCTTGGTCGGGTTCAGGCCTTTCGGGCAGACGTTGACGCAGTTCATGATGCCGCGGCAGCGGAACACGCTGAACGGGTCATCCAGGGACGCCAAACGCTCGGCGGTCTTGGTGTCGCGGCTGTCGGCCAGGAAGCGATAGGCCTGCAGCAGCGCAGCGGGACCGAGGAACTTGTCCGGGTTCCACCAGAACGACGGGCAGCTGGTGGAGCAGCACGCGCACAGGATGCACTCGTACAGGCCGTCCAGCTTCTCGCGCTCTTCCGGGCTCTGCAGACGCTCGATGGCCGGAGCCGGAGTATCGTTCTGCAGGAACGGCTGCACCTTCTCGTACTGCTTGTAGAAGATGCTCATATCGACGACCAAGTCACGGATGACCGGCAGGCCCGGCAGCGGACGAATGACCAGTTTATTGCCCTTCACCACGGTGGAGATCGGGGTGATGCAGGCCAGGCCGTTCTTGCCGCTGATGTTCATGCCGTCGGAACCGCACACGCCCTCGCGGCAGGAACGACGGTAGGAGAAGCCCTCGTCCTGTTCCTTGATCAGGGCCAGCACGTCGAGCACCATCAGGTCCTTGCCATCGATCTCGATGTCGAAGTCCTGCATGAAAGGTGCGGCGTCCTTTTCCGGGTTGTAGCGATAGACGCTGACTTGCAAGGTTTTGCCAAGAGACATGGTTGCCACCCTTAATAAGTACGTACTTTGGGTTCGAACGCCGGAACGGTCTTCGGCGCGAAGTTGACCGCGCGTTTGGCCACACGCTTGTCACCTGGGAAGTACAGGGAGTGACACAGCCAGTTCTCGTCGTCACGCTCCTCGTAGTCTTCACGGGCATGGGCACCACGCGACTCGGTACGAGTATCGGCGGCGATGGCAGTGGCCTCGGCCACTTCCAGCAGGTTCTGCAGCTCCAGCGCTTCGATGCGCGCGGTGTTGAAGGCCTGGCTCTTGTCGGCGATCTTGACGTTGGCGATGCGCTCGCGCAGGTCGGCCAGCTGGGCGATGCCCTTCTTCATGTATTCGCCGGTACGGAATACACCGAAGTAGTTCTGCATGCACTGCTGCAGCTCGCGCTTGAGCGGGGCGACTTCTTCGCCGCTGCTGCGCTCGTTGACGCCGGACAGACGCTTGAGCGACTGCTCGATGTCGGTCTCGCTGGCGCCACGAACTTCCACGCCTTCCTTGAGCGCCTTCTCCAGGTGCAGGCCGGCGGCGCGGCCGAATACCACCAGGTCGAGCAGCGAGTTGCCGCCCAGACGGTTGGCACCGTGTACCGATACGCAGGCGACTTCGCCCACGGCGAACAGACCTTCGATGATCTTGTCGTTGCCGCTGGCGTCCTGGGTGATGGCCTGGCCATGGATGTTGGTGGCCACGCCACCCATCATGTAGTGACAGGTCGGGATGACCGGAACCGGCGCGACCACCGGATCGACATGAGCGAAGGTCTTGGACAGTTCGCAGATGCCCGGCAGACGGCTGTGCAGCACTTCCTCGCCGAGGTGATCGAGCTTCAGCAGCACGTGGTCCTTGTTCGGGCCACAGCCGTTGCCGGCGATCACTTCCTTGACCATGGAGCGGGCGACCACATCGCGGCCGGCCAGGTCCTTGGCGTTCGGCGCGTAGCGCTCCATGAAGCGCTCGCCGTGGGCGTTGATCAGGTAACCACCCTCACCGCGGCAACCCTCGGTGACCAGCACACCGGCGCCGGCGATGCCGGTCGGGTGGAACTGCCACATCTCGATGTCCTGCACCGGCACACCGGCACGCAGGGCCATGCCGACACCGTCACCGGTGTTGATCAGGGCGTTGGTGGTGGAGGCGTAGATACGACCGGCACCGCCAGTGGCCAGAACCACGGCCTTGGAACGGATGTAGACGGTCTCACCGGTCTCGATGCAGATGGCGATGATGCCGACGATGGCGCCGTCCTGATTCTTCACCAGGTCCACCGCGTACCACTCGTTGAGGAACGAGGTGCCAGCCTTCAGGTTGGCCTGGTACAGGGTGTGCAGCAGGGCGTGACCGGTACGGTCGGCCGCGGCGCAGGTACGGGCCGCCTGGGTCGGATTGTCCGGCCCCTTGGACTGGCCACCGAACGGGCGCTGGTAGATGCGACCCTGCTCGGTACGGGAGAACGGCAGGCCCATGTGCTCGAGTTCGAACACGGCTTCCGGACCGACGGAGCACATGTATTCGATCGCGTCCTGGTCACCGATGTAGTCGGAGCCCTTGACGGTGTCGTACATGTGCCAGCGCCAATCGTCGTTCGGGTCGGCCGAGGCGATGGCGCAGGTGATGCCGCCCTGGGCGGACACGGTGTGCGAACGGGTCGGGAAGACCTTGGTCACCACGGCAGTCTTGTGACCACCCTGAGCCAGTTGCAGTGCGGCACGCATGCCCGCACCACCGCCACCGACGATGATGGCGTCATAGGAAAGAGTACGAATGCTAGACATGAATCAGAAACCCCACAGGATCTGCACACCCCAGACGAACACGACGAACTGAAGCACGCCGCAAGCCGCCTGGACGAGGAAACGCACGCCGGTCGCCCAACGGCCGATAGCCATGGGGGTCAGGTAGTCGGTAGTGATGGTCCACATGCCGACCCAGGCGTGCACGATCAGCGCAACCAGCGCCAGCAGGCTGAAGATGCGCATCGCATTGTGGGAGAACAGGGCATGCCATTCGGCATAGCCCAGCCCCGGATTGACCACCAGATAGCCAATCAGGAACAGAAAGTAAGCAGCAAGGACAACAGCAGAGACGCGCTGCACCATCCAGTCATAGAGACCCGAGCGCGAAAAGTTGGTGACATTAGTTACCATATCCAAACTCCCGCCAGCACGATGACCACCGCCGACACGGCGATGACGATCTTCGAGCCCAGCTTGCCGCCTTCCAGCGACTCACCGACACCCATGTCCATGATCAGGTGGCGTACACCGGCCACCAGGTGGTACAGCAGGGCGGACAGCAGACCCCAGATGATCAACTTGGCCAGTGGGCTGGCCAGGCACGCCTGGACTTCTGCAAAGCCCTCCTCGGACACCAGGGATTTGTCGAGAGCAAACAGCATCACGACGATACCCAGGAAGAGGATGACACCGGAAACCCGGTGCAGAATGGACGTATAAGCTGTGATCGGGAGTTTTATGGTCCTGAGATCTAGGTTTACAGGTCGTTGGCTATTCACGGCTTTTTTCACACTAGAGGCCCCTAACAAGCAGGGCAAGTTGTCGGGAAGTGCACTGGTCAGGTACCCCTCACCAAGGGAGTGCCAGCCGCCATATTAAAGGCTCTAAAGCCTCTGACGGCCGGGCGCAGAGTATAGACAGTTAGGTTACTAATGACAACGCAAGACCCCACACCCAAAAGCGGATTGCGCGGCTTAAATAAATGACGTATTAGGCCCCTCCCCGCGCCCTGAAAAAGGGCTGAAACCCGTCTGCCGTCTGGGTTTCAGTAAATTGACTTTCAGATTTATGTCTCTATAGTGTCCCGGGCCCTGCGTGGGGGGCTGTCTGATGATTCCAAGCATAAACAGGAGGCCGCACATGGCTGACAAAAAAGCGCAGTTGATCATCGAGGGCAATGCCCCCGTAGAGCTGCCCGTACTGACCGGCACCGTAGGTCCCGATGTTGTCGACGTGAGGGGCCTGACCGCCACGGGTCGCTTCACCTTTGATCCTGGCTTTATGTCGACCGCCTCTTGCGAGTCGAAGATCACCTACATCGACGGCGACGCCGGTGTTCTGCTGCACCGCGGCTACCCCATCGAGCAGCTGGCCGAGAAGTCCGACTACCTGGAAACCTGCTACCTGCTGCTGAACGGCGAACTGCCGACCGCCGAGCAGAAGGCCAAGTTCGTCAGCGTCATCAAGAACCACACCATGGTTCATGAACAGCTGAAGAGCTTCTTCAACGGTTTCCGCCGCGACGCCCACCCGATGGCCATCATGTGCGGCGTGGTCGGCGCCCTCTCCGCCTTCTACCACGACTCGCTGGACATCAATAATCCGCAGCACCGCGAAGTCTCGGCCATGCGCTTGATCGCCAAGATGCCGACCATCGCCGCCATGGCCTACAAGTACTCCATGGGCCAGCCCATGATGTACCCGCGTAACGACCTGAACTACGCAGAAAACTTCCTGCACATGATGTTCAACACCCCGTGCGAGATCAAACCGATCAGCCCGGTGCTGGCCAAGGCGATGGACCGCATCTTCGTTCTGCACGCCGACCATGAGCAGAACGCCTCCACCTCCACCGTGCGCCTGGCAGGCTCCTCGGGTGCCAACCCGTTCGCCTGTATCGCCGCCGGTATCGCCGCTCTCTGGGGCCCGGCACACGGCGGCGCCAACGAAGCCGTGCTGACCATGCTGGACGAGATCGGCAGCGTCGAGAACATCGACAAGTACATCGCCAAGGCCAAGGACAAGAACGATCCGTTCAAGCTGATGGGCTTCGGCCACCGCGTATACAAGAACCGCGACCCGCGCGCCACCGTGATGAAGAAGACCTGCGACGAAGTGCTGGCCGAACTGGGCATCAAGAACGACCCGCAGCTGGAACTGGCCATGCGCCTGGAAGAGATCGCCCTGACCGATCCGTACTTCAAGGAGCGCAACCTGTACCCGAACGTGGACTTCTACTCGGGCATCATCCTCAAGGCCATCGGCATTCCGACCAGCATGTTCACCGTGATCTTCGCCCTGTCGCGTACCGTCGGCTGGATCTCGCACTGGAAGGAAATGCTCTCCAGCCCGTACAAGATCGGCCGTCCGCGCCAGCTGTACACCGGCTACGACAAGCGCGACTACGTCAAGCTGGAAGACCGCAAGTAAGTTTTGCGGGTAAAGAAAAAGGCTGCCGAATGGCAGCCTTTTTCGTTTGCGACCTCAGCGTTTCTCGGCCAGCTCGCGCAATCCCTTGAGGGTGTTGAACGGCGCATCCACCACGAAACTGTTGGCCAACCAGGACGGCACGCTGCCACCCGGCTCGGTGTGCACCTGGTAGGTCACCTCGACCTGGCCCTCACCCTGCGGCACGAAGCGCCAGTAGCCCTGCAGGCTGGCGACCCGCACATGCTCCCGATCCTCCGGCAGGTACTGCGGCTGCCCTTCCAGCCGGCGGGTCAGGCTGCCGTCGGCACCCTGTTCCGACACCACATGCAGGATCGAATCGCGCGCCTGCACCGGCCAGGGCATCGCGAAACGGGTATAGACCCAGCTTTGCGCCCCCTCGTGCTTGAGCAGGCGCTGCTCGACGCAGGCGTGGATCCAGGTGCATGAACCCTGCACATCCTCCTGCAGGGCGCGCAGGCTGGCGACATCGCCCTTGATCGTGGTTACGCCGCGGTAAGCCTTGTACTTGGAGCCTGGCACCTCGCTGAGGTAGACCCGGATACCCTCCTCGTCCTTGCTCAGCTGCCAGCTCTCGGCCTGCACTTGGGCGCTGACCAGCAGGCCGAAGGTGCAGAGCGCCGCCATTCGAAAGAAAACCATTGTTGCTCCTCGAAGAATTGGGCACGCTCGGAAGGCGAGCCGGATAGGGTCAGGCGGTGGCCTGCTCCAGCCAGCCGAGCAGGCGGATGGCCTCCTCGCGGCTGCTCCCGCAAACTTCCGGGTCGGCGGCAAAACCGGAGCAGACCGATGGCCGCTCAGGCTGGCCGAAGATGGCGCAGCGCAGCTCGGCGGTCAGGTGCAGGCAACGCTCGCCAGCCCGCTTGCCCTGGGGCATGCCGGGAATCGGCGAACTGATGGAAGGCGCGATACAGCAGGCACCGCACCCGGGGCGACATTGCATGGAGGCAACCTCACGACAGGCAGGTCAACGAGGGCGCCGATTCTAGCGCCTAGCCAGCCGGTTGCCGAACGAAAAGCGCCTGATTAGGCTTGCCGGATTCACCCCGGAGCCCAGCCCATGCCCGTCTGGTTGCAAACCGCCGCCCTGCTGACCCTCTCCAACATCTTCATGACCTTCGCCTGGTACGGACACCTGAAGACGCTGAACGCCAAGCCCTGGTTCATCGCCGCGCTGATCAGCTGGGGCATCGCCTTCTTCGAATACATGATCATGGTGCCGGCCAACCGCATCGGTTACACCGAACTGTCGGTCGGCCAGCTGAAAATCATGCAGGAAGTCATCACCCTGGCGGTGTTCGTGCCGTTCAGCGTCTACGTGATGCACCAGCCGCTGAAGCTGGACTACCTGTGGGCTGGCCTGTGCCTGCTCGGCGCCGTGTACTTCATCTTCCGCGCCTGAAGGTAGCCCGCCCGGCTCCGAACGGGCCGAGCGCCATCAGCTGCGCTGCTTAAGACGGGCGATCAGACTGGAAGTATCCCAGCGGCCACCGCCCATGGCCTGCACATCGGAGTAGAACTGGTCGACCAGCGCCGTCACCGGCAGCTGCGCGCCGTTGCGGCGAGCCTCCTCCAGCAGGATCGACAGGTCCTTGCGCATCCAGTCCACGGCGAAGCCGAAGTCGAACTTGCCAGCCAGCATGGTCTGGTGACGGTTATCCAGCTGCCAGGACTGCGCCGCGCCCTTGCTGATCACCTCCATCGCCGCGTGACCGTCTAGCCCTGCGCACTGGGCGAAGTGCAGCGCCTCGGCCAGGCCCTGAACCAGGCCACCGATGCAGATCTGGTTGACCATCTTGGTCAGTTGGCCACTGCCCACCGGCCCCATCAGCTTGATCATCTTGGCGTAGGCATCGATGACCGGCTCGGCACGCTTGTAGAAGCTCTCCTCGCCACCGACCATCACCGTCAGCATGCCGTTCTCCGCGCCCGCCTGGCCGCCGGACACCGGCGCATCGAGAAAGCCCAGCTCGCGCTCGGCGGCAATCACCGACAGCTCACGGGCAACATTGGCCGAGGCGGTGGTATGGTCGACCAGCACGCTGGCCGGCGCCATGCCGGCGAAAGCACCATCCGGCCCCAGCAGCACACTGCGCAGGTCATCATCGTTGCCCACGCAGGTCATCACGAACTCGGCGCCCTGGGCGGCCTCGCGCGGGGTCGGCGCCGTAGTGCCGGCGAACTCGTCCTGCCACTGCTGCGCCTTGGCCGGGGAGCGGTTGTACACACAGACCTCGTGCCCCTCGCGCGCCAGATGCCCGGCCATGGGAAAACCCATCACGCCCAGGCCAATGAATGCCACCTTTGCCATGCCTCACCTCCTTACTCGTTATGCCCCAAGCATATCCCTTATCGGGGGGCAGCCGGCCAGCACAGCTGCAGGGCAAAACTGTGCACGGCGCTTTGCCGCGGCGGCGCGGGCCGCCCATACTGACTGCCAGCTAAGGAGGGACGCATGCAGCAGTGGCTAGTCATCGACCTGGAGGCCACCACCGAGGAAGGCGGCTGGCCCCTGGAAGACATGGAAATCATCGAGATCGGCGCCACCCTGGTGGACTCCGCCGGCCACGAACTGGAACCCTTCCAGCGATTCGTGCGGCCGCTGCGCCGCCCCTGCCTGACCACCTTCTGCCGCGAGCTGACCCATATCAGCCAGGCGCAGGTCGACGCCGCCGCGCCCCTCGCCCAGGTCTGGCCGCAGTTCGAGTGCTGGCTGGCGCCGCACCTGCCGCAACTGCAGGGCTGGGGCAGCTGGGGCGACTACGATCGCCGCCAGCTGCAGCTGGAATGGCAGCGCCACGGCCTGCGCAGCGTCCTGCAGGATCTCCCCCACCACAACCTCAAGCAGCGCTTCGCCGAGAGCCGCCAGCTCAAGCGTGCCGTCGGCCTCAACGGCGCCCTGCAGCTGACCGGCCTGCAGTTCCGCGGGCAGCAGCACCGCGCCCTGGAAGACGCGCGCAATACCGCCCGCCTGCTACCGCTGATATTCACTGGCGGCGGATGACGTGCAGGCCGGCCTTGGGCATACTGGCGGGCCTTTTTGACCCTTCCGAGGAGCCCGCCATGTTCAAGGTCAACGAATACTTCGACGGCACCGTCAAATCCATCGGTTTCGCCATGGCCGAAGGCCCGGCCACCATCGGCGTGATGGCCCCCGGCGAGTACGAGTTCGGCACCGCCCAGCTGGAAGTGATGCACGTGGTCGCCGGAGCCCTCACCGTCAAGCTGCCGGGCAGCGACAACTGGGAAACCTTCGCCGCCGGCAGCCAGTTCACCGTGCCGGGCAACAGCAAGTTCCAGCTGAAGGTAGCGGTAGACACCGCCTACCTGTGCGAATACCGCTAAGCTAGGCTGAGTTGCAGAAACCGGCCCCAGTGGCCGGTTTTTTTATTGCCGCATCATTCGGAACGCGCCATGCCCCGCCCCACCCTGCTCCTGCCCATCGCCCTGCTGGTGGTCGCCATGACCTCGATCCAGAGCGGCGCCTCCCTGGCCAAGAGCCTGTTCCCGCTGATCGGCCCGGAGGGCACCACTGCGCTGCGCCTGAGCCTGGCCGCGCTGATCCTGTGCATCGTCATGCGCCCCTGGCGCACGCGGCCGAATCTCGCTGCGTGGCGCTCGCTGCTCGGCTACGGCCTGTCGCTGGGGGCGATGAACCTGCTGTTCTACATGTCGCTGAAGACCATCCCGCTGGGCATCGCCGTGGCCCTGGAATTCACCGGCCCGCTGGCCCTGGCGCTGTTCGGCTCGCGGCGGCTGCTGGATTTCCTGTGGATCGCCCTGGCCGCGCTCGGCCTCTGGCTGCTGCTGCCGGATACCGCCGACGACGACCACCTCGACCCGCTGGGCATGGGCCTGGCCCTGGGGGCCGGGGTGTGCTGGGCGCTGTACATCCTCTTCGGGCAGAAAGCCGGCGCCGCCCATGGCCGGCAGACCGTGGCCTTCGGCACCCTGGTGGCGGCCATGCTGGTGTTCCCGGTGGGGCTGTGGTCGGTCGGCGAGGGCCTGTTCTCCCTCGACCTGCTGCCGGTGGCCCTGGCCGTGGCGGTGATGTCCTCGGCGCTGCCCTACAGCCTGGAGATGGTCGCCCTGACCCGCATGCCGGCACGCACTTTCAGCGTGCTGATGAGCCTGGAGCCGGCCATCGCCGCCCTCTCCGGGCTGATCTTCCTCAGCGAGCGGCTGAGCCCGACCCAGTGGCTGGCCATCGGCGCCATCATCCTCGCTTCCTCCGGCGCGGCGGCAACCATCCGCCCGCGCAAGCACGCCTGATCAGAGCTGGCGCAGGGCGCTGCTGATCGCCAGCCCCTGCAGCTCCGCCAGGTACTCGTCCAGCGTCAGCAGCCCCAGGCAAGGCATGGCGCCACGCGCCTGCAGGGTGCCGGCGGCCAGCTTGCGGGCCAGGGCCACGGCGGCCATGCAGGGGATGTTCGGGCCGTCGTTGTGCTCAGCCAGCAGCTCCCAGCACAGGTGCAGCGGCTGCCCCTGCTGGTCCAGCCCCTGCAGGCACACGAACATGCCGCTGCGCCCGTCGCCGAAAGGCTCCACCGACACGGCGCGGCGATGCAGGAACCGGGTCAGCGGCACTGCGCTGCGCAGCAGGCCGCCACGCACCAGCCAGGACAGCGCCCAGGTGCCAAACTGGGTGATGCGCAGGCCGACACCGGCGGAGAAGCGCACGCTGCGCACGCCGGCATAGCGCGCCGGGAACAGTTCGAGATCGGGGATATCGCAGTTGGCCACCCAGCGCGGGCCTAGCGGCGCGGGGAAGTCATGGCGGGCCAGGTCCTGCCAGCCGTGCACGGTTTGCCACTGGCCATCGCGCCATTGCCGGAACGGCTTGCCGCAATAGTCCAGCACCGCCGCCAGGGTCGAGGCGCCCGGGGTCTTCTCCGATGAGCTGATGCCATGCCAGATGCTGTCCAGCCTCGAGAAGCGCGGCAGCAGCTCATCAATCACCGCCCCGGCCAGCGCCGGCACCGAGCTGGCGCCGCCGCAGACCAGCACCCCGGCGGCCCGCGCTGCTTCATCCAGCTCGCCGATGCCGCAGACGAAGGCCCGCGCATCGGCCAGGTCGGCATAGTGCAGGCCAGCCTCGATGGCGGCGCGGGCGACCCGGTAGTCCTGGCCCTGGAACGGCCCGGCGGTGGAGATCACCAGCTGCGCGCCAGTAGCACGCAGGCGCTCGGCCAGGTCGGGAGCATTCATGTCCAGCTGCAGCGCTTTACCACCGGCTTGCGCGGCCAGCGCCTCGGCCTTGGCGCGGTCGCGACCGGCCACCCAGACGCGCATCCCGGCAATGCCGCTGAGCCTGCGCACGATGACCTGGCCGAAGTTGCCATAGCCACCCAGCACTACTACCCCAAACTCCCTGTCCACGCCCACTCCTCAGTCGCGCTCGCGGCGCTCGGTATTGAATTGCAGCTCGGCCAGCCGGGCATACAGCGGGTTGCTCAGCACCAGCTCGCCATGCGTGCCGATGGCCTGCAGGCGGCCGCGGTCGATCACTGCGATGCGGTCGGCGTTCTTCACCGTGGCCAGGCGGTGGGCGATGACCAGGGTGGTGCGCCCGCGCATCAGCTCCGGCAAGGCCTGCTGGATCAGGTGCTCGCTCTCGGCGTCCAGCGCGCTGGTGGCCTCGTCCAGCAGCAGGATCGGCGCGTCGCTGAGCAGCGCGCGGGCGATCGCCAGGCGCTGGCGTTGGCCGCCGGAAAGCCCCAACCCGGCTTCGCCCAGGTGGGTCTGGTAGCCCTGCGGCAGGCGCTCGATGAACTCGTGGGCATGCGCCGCGCGCGCCGCCGCCTCGACTTCGGCATCGCTGGCGTCGGGGCGGCCATAGCGCAGGTTGTCGGCCACGCTGCCGTAGAACAGCGCCGGGTTCTGCGACACCAGGGCGAAGCAGCGACGCAGGTCGGCCGGATCGAGCCGCTGGATCGGCAGGCCCTCGACCAGGATCTCGCCCTGTTGCGGGTCGAAGAAGCGCAGCAGCAGGTCGAACAGGGTCGACTTGCCGGCGCCGGAGGGGCCGACCAGCGCCAGGGTCTCGCCGGCGCGCACGGCCAGGTCGATGCCATCGATGGCCGGATGCTGCGGCCGGCTCGGGTAGCTGAAGCGCACGCCGCGCAGCTCCAGCGCACCACTCACTCGCGCGGGCAGCTGCAGCCGCTCGCCCTCAGGCGGCGCGATGATCAGATTGCGCGTACGCAGCAGCTCGGCGATGCGCTCGGCGGCGCCGGCGGCGCTCTGCAGCTCGCCGATCACCTCGCTGATGGCGCCGAAGGCCATGCCGACGATCAGGCTGTAGAACACGAAGGCGGCCAGGTCGCCGCCGCTGATGCGCCCGGCGATCACGTCCATGCCACCGACCCAGAGCATGGCGCCCACCGCGCCGAGCACTAGGACGATGACCACGGTGATCAGCCAGGCGCGCTGGCGGATGCGTTTGCCCGCGGTGGCGAAGGCCGCCTCCACGGTGCCGGCGAAGCGCTGGCGGTCCTGGCTCTGGTGGTTGTAGGCCTGCACCGTCTTGATCTGGCCGAGCGTCTCGCCGATGTAGCTGCCGACATCGGCGACACGGTCCTGGGTCTGCCTTGAGAGCGCACGCACGCGGCGGCCGAAGATCAGAATCGGTGCCACCACCAGCGGCAACGAGCAGACCACGATGGCGCTGAGTTTGGCATTGGTGACGAACAGCAGGATCACCCCGCCGATCAGCATGATGCCGTTGCGCAGGGCCATCGACAGCGAGGAGCCGATCACCGTCTGCAGCAGCGTGGTGTCGGCGGTCAGGCGCGACTGGATCTCCGAGGCGCGGTTGCTCTCGTAGAAGCCGGGATGCAGCTCGATCAGGTGGTCGAACACGCGCTGGCGGATATCGGCCACCACCCGCTCGCCGAGCCAGCTGACCAGGTAGAAGCGGCTGAAGGTGCCGAGCGCCAGGGCCAGCACCAGGACGAAGAACAGGCCGATGGAGTGGTTCAGCGCGGCCTGCGACTGGGTCGCCAGGCCCTGATCCACCAGCAGGCGGATGCCCTGGCCCATGGACAGGGTGATGGCGGCGGTGAACAGCAGCGCCAGCAAGGCGCCGATCACCCGCCCGCGATAGGGCGTGACGAAGCGCCAGGCCAGGCTCAGCGCCTCACGTCGGCTCGCGGGCAGCAGGCTCATGAGCGCGGCTCGGCGCTGTCGAGGAAACGGCCCTGGTGATCCGAGTCGGGCAGCAGGCAGCTTTCATAGCGGCCGAACAGGCGGTAGCGGTTCAGCGCGATGCGGTCGTAGCACCAGTCGCGCAAGGCGCGCGGCAGGATGCGCGGCCAGGCCAGCCAGCGCCAGGCGCCGGGCAGCTGGGCGACGATGCGCAGCACAGCGTCGGAGCGGACGAACAGCGCCTCGCCCTCGACATAGGCCATGGTCTCGAACGCATCGGTGGGCAGGCCGAACCAGGCGAGGATCGCCTGGCCCTCGGCGGACTGCACCGAGCACAGGCGAAAGCGCCGCTCGCGGTCGTGGCGGATCAGGAACTTCGCCCAGCCGTTGCACAGCCGACACACGCCGTCGAACAGCACCACGCGCTCGCCGGCCTGGATATGGGGTGGTAGAGCCATCGCGACCTCCGGAAATCCTGCCGCGATGCTAACTCATCGGACGAAGCGATAGTGACCGGTGATGGCGAAGCCGAACAGGATGTCCTCCTCCTGCGTGCCACGACCGATGTTATGCAGCACCAGTGGTACGCCCGCCGGGCTGGTGCGATCGGAGACGATGCCGATATGCGTGAGGCCGCGCCCCAGATCCCAGGTGACGATATCGCCGGCCTGGTAGTCCGCCGGCTTGTCGCTGACCTTGAGAGCCATGCCCTGGCGCTTGAACCAGGTCATCAGGTTGGGCACGCGGCGGTGGTCGATATTGCGGTCCGGGCGCTGCAG
Organism: Aquipseudomonas alcaligenes; assembly: GCF_003205495.1. Taxonomy (GTDB): domain Bacteria; phylum Pseudomonadota; class Gammaproteobacteria; order Pseudomonadales; family Pseudomonadaceae; genus Aquipseudomonas; species Aquipseudomonas alcaligenes_B. The sequence continues at coordinate 215,203 of NZ_QJRX01000007.1, forward strand.
GCCCCAGTTGCGCGGGTAGGCGGAGAAGTGCGCGCGCATGTCCTCATGCACGCTCTTCTGCAGGTCCAGCCCCTGCTGGCGCAGGGCGCGGATCAGCACGTCGGTGCACACGCCGGTGGCCAGCGGCACGTCACCGCCAGGATAGTCGAGCCGACGGTAGACCGGGTCGTAGCCCAGGGTCACGCCGACCTGGCTGCGCGCGGCCTGCACCAGCTGCTGCGGGTCGATGGTCGCCCCGGCGGAGAGGCTGAGCAACAGCCCCAGCAACAGCATGGCAATGGACAGCGACTTCATCATCAGGCCTCCGCTGCGCTTTCAGCGAATCGGGTACAGCAGCTCTTCCTTGTAACCGGCCCACACCCGCACCGCGTCGGGGAAGGCCTCGTCCAGCAGCGGATCGCCGCTGTCCACCAGCAGCGGGCGGCCTTCGAGGGTGCCGAGCTTGCGCTTGGTGGCGATCACCCGCAGGTGCTCCAGGCCGATGGCGCGCAGCACCCGCGGGCTGATCTGCTGGTTGCCGCGGCCGATGATATGGCCCTGGCCGCCGATGGCGGTGACCAGCAGGCGCGCAGGCTGGCAATCGACCAGCGCGAACAACTGCGCCTCGGTCACGTCGCGGGCGATCACCTGGCCGTTCTCGATCACATCCACGCCGAGCAGGGTGGTCTCCAGCCCGAGGTTCTGCGCCAGGCCATGCAGGGTCGAGCCGGGGCCGAAGACATAGCGCACGCCCTGCTCCCAGCTCTCCGCCAGCCAGTCGGCCAGGTCCACCAGCACCAGCTCCTCGGACTCCATGCCGCCCTGCTTGACGTGCTGCATGAACTCGCCTTCCACCGGTACGCACATCTCGCCGTAATGTCGCGAGCCGACCCTGCCGTCGCGCAGGGCCGCTTCATCTATATCGCGCACCTCGCCGCTGGAAAGCCGCACCAGGCCGCCCTCGATCAGGCGTAGGGCCATCTGCCCGGCGGCGCGTGGGCTGATGGCATAGACCGCGGAATGGATCTTCACCCCGGCCGGAATGCCCAGCACCGGCTGCTCCTCGCGCACCGCGCTGCACACGTCGCGCGCGGTGCCGTCGCCGCCGGCGAACAGGATCAGCGCGCAGCCGGCGTCCTGCAGCTCACGCACCGCCGCCTGGGTGTCCGCCGCCGTGGTCGGGCCCTCGCCCAGGCTGCCGAGCACCCGGTGGGCATAGCCCAGCTCCGCCAGCAGGTCAGCGCCCATGGGCCCGGGAAAGGTGAGGAACTGCAGGCGCTCGGCGACCGGCCGCAGGCACTCCAGGGCGATGCGCGTGCGCTCCGCCGCGCGCGGTTCGGCGCCCCGCGCCAGGGCTTCGGCGGCGACGCCGTCGCTGCCCTTGAGCGCCGCCGGGCCGCCGAGACCGGCCAGCGGGTTGATGATCAGGCCCAGATGGAAAACGCTCATAACCACTCCAAAGCGGCGCGGCAACGGCCACGCCCGTCAATCCAAGTCACGCGGTTCTGTCACCGCGCCTTCATCTGCCCACCCTAGACTGCGGCCTATCGTCAGATCAGGAGACGGCCATGCAGCCCACCCCACAGCCCAGCCAGGCCCAAGTCGTGCCCTTCAACCCGCAGCAGCCGGTCGGCGGCGCCATCATCGATGCAGAGGGCCGGGAAATCCCCATCACCGAGCAGATGATCCTGCAGGCCTGTCGCGAACTGGAGCAGAGCCTGCAGCAGCGCCAGGCCGGCTATAGCACCCGGCAGCCCAGCGCCCCCACCAGCGCCGCCAGGTGCGGCGCGTCCCCTTCCAGGCGCACCTGCAGGCCGTCGATCTCGCGGCGGTGAGGATAGTGCTTGCGCAGCTGGTCGAAAGCCGCCTTGCGCTGCGCCGCGTCGCCCACCAGGCTGCGGCGAAAATCCGCGTCGTCGCGGCGCGGGTCGTATACCGCGCGGCACAGGGTGGCCAGGGCCCAGTCGATGGCCGCGTCCTCGTGCAGCGACAGCGCGCCGAGCCAGGCCGGCGGCAGCAGTTCGTCCAGCTGCACCTGCTCGGCCAGGCCCATGGCCCGGCAGTAGGCCTGGTAGATCTGCGCCGTGCCGCGCAGCTTGCCGTCCAGGCTGTAGCCGGCGATGTGCGGGGTGGCGATCTGGCACAGCGCGGCCAGCTCCGGATCGGCCTGCGGCTCGCCTTCCCATACATCGAGCGCCACCTGCAGGTCGGCACCGCTACGCAGGTGGGCCTTGAGCGCCGCATTGTCGAGCACCGCACCGCGGCTGGCATTGATCAGCCAGGCGCCCGGCCTGAGCGCGCGCAGCTGCTCGGCGCCGAGCAGGTGGCGGGTGCCGGCATCAAGCGGCGTGTGCAGGCTGAGCACATCGCACTCGCGCAGGATCTCCGCCAGCTCGACGAAATCGCCGCCCTCGGCCGCCTGGCGTGGTGGGTCGCAGACCCGCACGTCCCAGCCCAGGCCGCGCAGCACCTCGACCAGGCGCCCGCCGACCTGGCCGGCGCCGACCACGCCGTAGGTCAGTTCCGGCAGCTGGCGCCCCGTGCGCTCGGCCAGGGCCAGCAGGCAACCCAGCACGTAGTCGACCACGCCACGGGCGTTGCAGCCGGGGGCGCTGGACCAGGCGATGCCGGCCGCGGCGAAGTAGTCGAGGTCCAGGTGATCGGTGCCGATGGTGCAGGTGCCGACGAAACGCACCTTGCTGCCCTCCAGCAGCGCGCGGTCGACACGGGTCACCGAGCGCACCAGCAGCACTTCGGCGTCGCCCAGGGCGGCGCGGTCGATGGCGCGGCCGGGATGGCGGCGAATCTCGCCGAAGGCGGCGAAGAACTCGTCGAGCAGGGGAATGTTCTCGTCGGCGACTATCAGCATGGGGCACTCCACAGTAGAGCCGCCATTCTAGGCGTACGGCGCCGGCGGAGGTAGGCCGCGCTTTTCTGACCACCCGGACAGGGCTAGACTAGCGCGCCTTGTCGTATCTCCCGCTGGACCCACCATGCCCGCCCTCTCCCGCCCGGCCCGTACCCTGGCCGAAATCCGCGCCCTGCTGGCGCTGGCCACGCCGATCATCATCGCGCAGCTGGCCTACACCTCGATGGGCTTCGTCGACACCGTGATGGCCGGCCGCGTCAGCGCGCGCGACCTGGCCGGCGTGGCGCTGGGCAACTCGCTGTGGGTGCCGGTGTTCCTGCTGATGAACGGCACCCTGCTGGCCACCACGGCCAAGGTCGCCCAGCGCTTCGGCGCCGGCAAGGAGGCCGAGAACGGCCCGCTGGTGCGCCAGGCCCTGTGGCTGGCGCTGGCCATCGGCACGCTGTGCGCGGTGCTGCTGTGGAACGCCGAGCCGGTGCTGCGCCTGATGGGCGTGGATGCCGAACTCAGCGCCCTGGCCATGGGCTACCTGCGCGGCGTCGCCTGCGGCTTCCCGGCCACCGCGCTGTACCAGGTGCTGCGCTGCTTCAGCGACGGCCTGGGCCGCACCCGGCCGAGCATGGTGCTGGGCATCTGCGGCCTGCTGCTGAACATCCCGCTGAACTACGTGCTGATCTACGGCAAGCTGGGCCTGCCGGCGCTGGGCGGCGTCGGCTGCGGCTGGGCCACCGGCATCGTCATGTGGTGCAGCCTGCTGGGCATGCTCTGGTGGGTGCACTGGGCCCCGGCCTACCGCGCCAGCGGCCTGTTCCTGCGCTTCGACTGGCCGCAGTGGCCGGTGATCCGCCGCCTGCTCTCGGTCGGCCTGCCGATCGGCGTGTCGATCTTCGCCGAGTCGAGCATCTTCTCGGTGATCGCCCTGCTCATCGGCGGCCTCGGCGCCACCGTGGTGGCCGGGCACCAGATCGCCCTGAACTTCAGCTCGATGATCTTCATGATCCCCTATTCGCTGGCCATGGCCGCCACCGTGCGTGTGGGCCAGTCGCTGGGGCGCGGCACACCGCGCGATGCACGCTTCGCCGCGGGCGTGGCGATGGCCACCGCGCTGACCTATGCCTGCCTGTCGGCGAGCCTGGTGATGTTGCTGCGCGAGCCGATCGCACGCATCTACAGCCCCGATCCGGAGGTGATCGCCATGGCCGCCACCCTGCTGGTGTATTCCGCGCTGTTCCAGTTCTCCGACGCCGTGCAGGTCACCGCCGCCGGCGCCCTGCGCGGCTACCAGGACACCCGCGCGACCATGCTGATCACCCTGCTCGCCTACTGGGGCATCGGCCTGCCGGTGGGCTATGCCCTGGGCCTGTCCGACTGGCTGGGCCAGCCCTCCGGCCCCAGCGGCCTGTGGCAGGGCCTGGTGGCCGGCCTGACCTGCGCGGCCGTGCTGCTCGGCATCCGCCTGGCGCGCAGCGCGCGGCGGCATATCCGCGCGTAAGGTCCCGGTTCAATCGTCGAGTGCGGGGGTGGCGGCCAGCGCCGCCCAGTAGGGCTCGGACAGGTAGGGCCGGCCGGCCAGCAGGTGCTCGAGATAGGCGCGGCTGGGCGCCAGGCCCTCGCTGCGCCAGACCGGGTTGGCAATGTACAGCCAGGCGCCGATCGGCCCGTGCTGCGTGTCGATCGGCATGCGCTCGCGGCTGTAGAAGATCGGCGTGCCCTCGTAGACATCCAGCTTGAGCAGTTCGTGCTCGTCGGCCAGGCGATAGAGCACGCCTTCCACCACGCCGCCGGCCTGATGGCGGATATTGGCATAGGCCCGCCCCGGATGGTCATGGGCAAGTTTGTCGAAGCACAGCCGGTAACCGCCCAGGCGCCCCGCCAGCGCCTGCTCGACCGTCAGGCCGCGCGCCTGCATGCGCGCCGGGTTCATGTTGGAGCCGTAGGCGAAGTAGTAGGCCATCAGTCGGCCTTCTTGCGAATCCAGTACAGGTAGGTGCCGCCATCCTCGCCCTGCTCCAGCAGCTCGTGGCCGAGGAACATGCAGAACTTGGGAATGTCGCGCTTGGTCGAGGGGTCGGTGGCGAGCACCTTGAGCAGGCCGCCGGCCGGCAGGTCGCGCACCTTGTTGTGCAGCATCATCACCGGCTCGGGGCAGTTGAGGCCGCAGGCGTCGAGAATGGCGTCGGGTTGCAGGGACATGGGCTACTCCGGAAAACTGGCCGCCATTGTTGCGCAAGCTGCGGCCTGGGTCATCAGGACTATTCAGATCCGGCGGCAGAGCCCTACCTGCATGGCGCTGATGCTTGTCAAAAGCTACTCAGCTCAGCAGGGCTCAGGTACTAGAGCTTGAGTCCTGCGCGTTGATCTCAGTGGGAGTTGAGTAGATCCATAGCGCCAGGATGATGTTCACGGGAACCCAGATAAAACTGAGCAGCCAGATTTCGGAGAGGTAAATGGCCAAAACCTGGCAGCAGCAGAAGAGCACAGCAGCAACAGCCAGCAGCACACTTCGCTTGGCGAAAGCAACACTGAGCCAAAAGAAGTAAACAAACCAGCCGCCAAACAGCAACCCAGGAGAAAAAAACACTACACCAGGCCCAATCAAACGAACCCCCAGCTTGAGCATCACAACGTAAGTTACGACGCTTACGACAGGGCTAAGCAAGTACAAGTAAACATTCGTGAACGCGCCAACAATGAAAGCCCTTACTAAGTTCAATTCATCTACTCCTTCGATCCGAGACCCGTCTTACAGCCGGCGCAGGTGGCAGGTGACTTCCTCGCGGTCGTGATACAGCTGCTTGCAGCCGATGGCCACTTTCAGCCCGCGTGCCTTGAGGCCGCTGTCGATGCGCTCGAGCAGGCGCTGCACTTCGGCGTAGCGCTGTTTCATCGGCAGCTTGAGGTTGACCACCGCCTCGCGGCACAGGCCCTCGCCCAGCCAGGTCTCGATCAGCGCCGCGGTGCGCGCCGGCTTCTCGACGATGTCGCAGACCATCCAGTCCACCGGCCGCCGCGGCCGGAAAGTGAAGCCGTCGGCCCGCTGGTGCTCGACCAGGCCGGAATACATCAGACTCTCGGCCATGGGGCCGTTGTCCACGGCGATGACCTTGAGCGAGCGGTTGACCAGTTGCCAGGTCCAGCCGCCGGGCGCGGCGCCCAGGTCGACGGCGGTCATGCCGGCGGCCAGGCGGGCATCCCACTCGGCGCGCGGGATGAAGTGGTGCCAGGCCTCCTCCAGCTTGAGGGTGGAGCGGCTCGGCGCCTCGCGCGGGAACTTCAGGCGCGGGATGCCCATCGGCCACATCGCGCAGTTGTTCGCCGGGGCGATGCCGACGAACACCTCGCGACCGCTGCGAAAGGTCAGCAGCAGGCGCGGCTTGCCGGCGTCCTCGACCAGCCGCCCGGCCTTGCCCAGCGCCTTGCGTAGCGGGGCCTCGAACTTCCTGCAGAAGTTCGACAGCTCCTTGCCCTCGTTGCTGTCGAACACCTCCAGCCACAGGCTGCCGCACTGCGGGTAGGCGCCCAGAACCTCCAGCAGCACGCTGATGCGGTCGCTCTCCGGCAGCTCGACGAACGCGCCGCGCGCCCATTGCCGGGGAAAGATCAGCCGGTTGAAGCGCAGGCCGCGCTGCAGGCGCTCGCTCCCCTCGGCCTCGGTGCAGATGAACTCGGCATGGGCGCTGCCCGGCTTGGCCTTGGCATAGCCGGCTACGTCCAGGCGTGCGGCCTGGTCGCTGATCTCGGCGCAGACTTCGCCTTCGAAGCCGGGGCGACAGTGCAGTAACAGGGTATTCATCGGACGGTCTCCTTCGGCCGCGCATGATAGCCGAGTCCTGTGGCGGCGGCGCCCCGGCGCAGTGGCGTGAGCCCCGTGCAGGGTCTAGTTTCAGAGTTCCTACCTCGCGGGAGACCCGCCATGCCTTCCCTGGACAGCCTCAATTGCCGTCGCAGCCTGCAGGTCGGTGGCCAGACCTATCACTATTACAGCCTGGACGAAGCGGCCAGGAGCCTGGGCGACATCACCCGCCTGCCGCTGTCGCTCAAGGTGCTGCTGGAGAACCTGCTGCGCTTCGAGGACAACGTCAGCGTCAGCGCCTACGACATCAAGGCCATGATCGACTGGCTCAAGCAGCGCCGCAGCGACCACGAGATCCAGTTCCGCCCGGCGCGCGTGCTGATGCAGGACTTCACCGGCGTGCCGGCGGTGGTCGACCTGGCCGCCATGCGTGCTGCCATGGCTGCGGCCGGCGGCGACCCGCAACGGATCAACCCGCTGTCACCGGTGGATCTGGTGATCGACCACTCGGTGATGGTCGACCGCTATGCCTCGCCCAGCGCCTTCGCCGAGAACGTCGCCCTCGAGATGCAGCGCAACCGCGAACGCTATGCCTTCCTGCGCTGGGGGCAGAACGCCTTCGCCAACTTCCGCGTGGTACCGCCGGGCACCGGCATCTGCCACCAGGTCAACCTGGAGTACCTGGCGCGCACCGTCTGGACCAAGGACGAGGACGGCACCACCTGGGCCTTCCCCGACACCCTGGTGGGCACCGACTCGCACACCACCATGATCAACGGCCTCGGCGTGCTCGGCTGGGGCGTCGGCGGCATCGAGGCGGAGGCGGCCATGCTCGGCCAGCCGGTGTCGATGCTGATTCCCGAGGTGATCGGCTTCAGGCTCAGCGGCAGGCTGCGCGAGGGCATCACCGCCACCGACCTGGTGCTGACGGTAACCCAGATGCTGCGCAGCAAGGGCGTGGTGGGCAAGTTCGTCGAGTTCTACGGCGACGGCCTGGCCGACCTGCCGCTGGCCGACCGCGCCACCATCGCCAACATGGCGCCGGAGTACGGTGCCACCTGCGGCTTCTTCCCGGTGGACGACATCACCCTGGGCTACCTGCGCCTGTCCGGGCGCGACGAGCAGACCGTGCAACTGGTGGAGGCCTACGCCAAGGCCCAGGGCCTGTGGCGCCAGCCCGGCCTCGACCCGCTGTTCAGCGACAGCCTGGAACTCGACCTCGGCACGGTGGAGGCCAGCCTGGCCGGGCCGCGCCGCCCGCAGGACCGGGTGGCGCTGCCGCGGGTGAGCCAGGCCTTCGACGAACTGCTGGCCCTGCAGGCCAGGCCGGCCGGCGCCGCGCCGCGCGACAGTGCCCCGGTCGAGCATGACGGCCAGCGCTATGAACTGCAGGATGGCGCCGTGGTGATCGCCGCCATCACCTCCTGCACCAACACCTCCAACCCCAGCGTGATGATGGCCGCCGGCCTGCTGGCGCAGAAGGCCGTGGAGAAAGGCCTGAGCCGCAAGCCCTGGGTGAAGAGCTCGCTGGCTCCCGGCTCCAAGGTGGTCAGCGAATACCTGGCCGCCGCCGACCTGACCCGCCACCTGGACCAGCTGGGCTTCGAGCTGGTCGGCTATGGCTGCACCACCTGCATCGGCAACTCCGGGCCGTTGCTGGAGCCGATCGAGCAGGCCATCCAGGCCGGCGACCTGACGGTGGCCGCGGTGCTCTCGGGCAACCGCAACTTCGAGGGCCGCGTGCACCCGCTGGTCAAGGCCAACTGGCTGGCCTCGCCGCCGCTGGTGGTGGCCTACGCCCTGGCCGGCAGCGTGCGCCTCGACCTGACCCGCGAGCCGCTGGGCACGGGCAAGGATGGCGCGCCCGTGTACCTCAGGGACATCTGGCCGAGCCAGGCGGAGATCGCCGCGGCCATCGCCCGCGTCGACAGCGCCATGTTCCGCAAGGAATACGCGGCGGTGTTCGCCGGCGACGCCCAGTGGCAGGCCATCGCCGTGCCGCAGGCAGCCACCTACCAGTGGCAGGCCGACTCCACCTACATCCAGCACCCGCCGTTCTTCGAAGACATCGCCGGCGACCCGCCGCACATCGGCGACATCCACGGCGCGCGTATCCTCGCCCTGCTCGGCGACTCGGTGACCACCGACCACATCTCCCCCGCCGGCAACATCAAGAAGGACAGCCCCGCCGGGCGCTACCTGGCCGAGCGTGGCGTGGCACCGGCCGACTTCAACTCCTACGGCTCGCGGCGCGGCAACCACGAAGTGATGATGCGCGGCACCTTCGCCAATATCCGCATCCGCAACGAGATGCTCGGCGGCGAGGAAGGCGGCAACACCCGGCACTGGCCGAGCGGCGACAAGCTGGCGATCTTCGACGCGGCCATGCGCTACCAGACCGAGGGCGTGCCGCTGGTGATCTTCGCCGGCAAGGAGTACGGCACCGGCTCATCCCGCGACTGGGCGGCCAAGGGCACCAACCTGCTGGGGGTGAAGGCGGTGATAGCCGAGAGCTTCGAGCGCATCCACCGTTCCAACCTGGTCGGAATGGGCGTGCTGCCGCTGCAGTTCCTGCCCGGCCAGGACCGCAAGACCCTGGCCCTCAGCGGTCGCGAGAAGGTCGCCATCGGCGGCCTGGACGGCGTCGCCCTGCGCCCGCACATGACCCTGGCGCTGGACCTCCAGCGCGAGGATGGCAGCCACGAGGAAGTGGAAGTGCTGTGCCGCATCGACACGCAGAACGAGGTCGAATACTTCAAGGCCGGCGGCATCCTGCACCACGTGCTGCGCCAGATGCTCAAGGCCTGAGCGGCACCGGGCCGGCGTGCCAGAGCGGTTCGCCGGCCCGCCTTGAGCACGAAAGAACTGTGACCGGGAGCAAATCTGGATAGACTGGCCAACTTTGACCAAAGCTCAACTTTTCCCGCTTCGAGCCGATTAAGCAGCAAAGAAGAACGGACCTGCGTGCAATGAAAAACAACCAACCAGTCACCCAGCGCGAACGCACCTTCCCGGCCGAACAGCGGCTGATCTCCACCACCGACCTGAAAGGCCAGATCACCTACTGCAACGACGCCTTCGTCGACATCAGCGGCTTCACCCGCGATGAGCTGATGCGCGCGCCGCACAACATCGTGCGCCACCCGGACGTGCCGCCGGCCGTGTTCGCCCACCTGTGGGCAACCCTGAAGAAGGGCCGCCCGTGGATGGGCATCGTCAAGAACCGCTGCAAGAATGGCGACCACTACTGGGTCAACGCCTACGTCACGCCGATGTTGGATAAAGGCCAGGTGGTCGGCTACGAATCGGTGCGGGTCAAGCCGAGCGCCGAGCAGGTGCGCCGTGCCGAGCAGCTCTATGCGCGGATCAACGCCGGCAAGTCGGCGATTCCCAAGCGCGACGCCTGGCTGCCGGTGGCCCAGGCCTGGCTGCCCTTCATCCTGGTCAGCCAGATCGGCTTCCTGATCGGCCACTGGATGGGCTCGACCTGGGGCTTCCTGCTCGCCGCCCTGCTCTCGGTGCCGCTGGGCCTGGCCGGCATCGCCTGGCAGACCCGCGGGGTCAAGCGCCTGCTGCGCCTGGCCGAGCAGACCACCTCGGACCCGCTGATCGCGCAGATGTACACCGACAGCCGCGGCGCCGAGGCGCGCCTGGAAATGGCCATGCTCAGCCAGGAAGCCCGTCTGAAGACCTGCCTGACCCGCCTGCAGGACACCGCCGAGCGCCTCACCCGCCAGGCCCGCGAGGCCGACCAGCTGGCGCACAACAGCTCGGCCGGGCTGGAGCGCCAGCGCGTGGAAACCGAACAGGTGGCCACCGCGATCAACGAGATGGCTGCCACCACGCTGGAGGTGGCCAGCAATGTGGCACGCGCCGCCATCGCCACCCAGGAAGCCAACCGCCTGACCGGCGAGGGGCGCAACGTCGCCTCGGAAACCCGCGCGGCCATCCAGCGCCTGTCGCAATCGGTGGGCGAGACCGGCGAGACCGTGTCGCGCCTGGCCCAGGACAGCACCGAGATCGGCGGCGTGGTCGACGTGATCAAGGGCATCGCCGACCAGACCAACCTGCTCGCCCTCAACGCCGCCATCGAGGCGGCGCGCGCCGGCGAGATGGGCCGCGGCTTCGCCGTGGTGGCCGACGAAGTGCGCTCGCTGGCCCAGCGCACGGCCGAGTCCACCGAGCAGATCCACGGCCTGATCGCCAAGCTGCAGCGCACCGCCGAAGAGGCGGTGATGACCATGGAAATCGGCCGCAAGCAGGCCGACGAGGGCGTGGAGCGCGTGCAGAAGGCCGACGAGGCCCTGCAGGGCATCAGCGACGCGGTGGCCAACATCACCGACATGGCCAATCAGATCGCCGCCGCCGCCGAGGAGCAGAGCGCGGTAGCCGACGAGATCAACCAGAACATCACCACCATCGCCCAGCTGGCCGACCAGACGGCCGGTGAGGCGCAGAGCACCGCGCAGCTCAGCGAGGCGCTGACCACCACCGCCCAGGACCAGTACTCCCTGGTGGAGCGCTTCAACCGCTAAGCGGACATCCTCAGAGCAAGGCCGGCAATTGCCGGCCTTTTTTCTATCCGCGGCGAACCGCCAGCGCGGCCGTCACCCCCTGAGGAAGTCCGCCACCCTCATCGCCGCCCGCTGCAAATGCTGCGCATGAGAGAAACCCGAAGCCTTGAGCGGCTTGAGGTCGTGGTCGGCGGCCGCCAGCCATTCGATGGCGATGCCCGGCGCCAGCCGGTAGTCATCGACCGTCTCGCGATTGCCCAGGGCATCGCGCTCGCCCTGAACGATCAGGGTCGGCGTACGCAGCTCGGCCAGGTGCTCCACCCGCGGCTTCTCCGGCTTGCCCGCGGCGTAGAAGGGATAGCCCAGGCAGACCAACGCGTCGGCCCCCAGCTCGTCCGCCAGCAGGCTGGCCATGCGCCCGCCCATGGACTTGCCGCCGATGGCCAGCGGCCCCGGCACCAGGCCGCGCACCTCGCCGTAGACCGCGCGCCAGCAGTCCAGCAGTTGCCCCTGTGGATTGGGCGGGCGCTTGCCTGCGCCTGAACGACGCTGCGCCATGTAGGGAAACTCGAAGCGCAGCACGTTCACCCCGCGCGCCGCCAGCAGCTCGGCCATGCGCTGCATGAACTCGCTGTCCATCGGCGCGCCGGCGCCGTGGGCGAGGATCAGGGTGCCCTGCGACATTCCGTCCGCCCCGTTCCACAGCCATCCCCGCGCGCGGCATTGATCCCCGTCAATAACCATCACCTTGCCATTACCCATGCTTGCCCTGCTTTTCATAACCGTGGATGGAAGCCCAACACATGAACACAACCAGCACTGCGGCCTACAACTACAAGGTGGTCCGCCAGTTCGCCATTATGACGGTGGTTTGGGGCATAGTCGGGATGGGGCTCGGCGTGTTCATCGCCGCCCAGCTGGCCTGGCCCGAACTGAACTTCAACCTGCCGTGGACCAGCTTCGGCCGGCTGCGCCCGCTGCACACCAACGCGGTGATCTTCGCCTTCGGCGGCTGCGCCCTGTTCGCCACCAGCTACTACTCGCTGCAGCGCACCTGCCAGACCCGGCTGATCTCCGACAAGCTCGCCGCCTTCACCTTCTGGGGCTGGCAGCTGGTCATCGTCCTCGCCGCCATCAGCCTGCCGCTGGGCTGGACCAGCTCCAAGGAGTACGCCGAGCTGGAGTGGCCGATCGACATCCTCATCACCATCGTCTGGGTCGCCTACGCCCTGGTGTTCTTCGGCACCCTGATGAAGCGCAGGACCAAGCACATCTACGTGGGCAACTGGTTCTTCGGCGGCTTCATCCTCACCGTGGCCATGCTGCACATCGTCAACAACCTGGAGCTGCCGGTCAGCCTGACCAAGTCCTACTCGCTGTACGCCGGCGCCACCGACGCCATGGTGCAGTGGTGGTACGGCCACAACGCCGTGGGCTTCTTCCTCACCGCCGGCTTCCTGGGGATGATGTACTACTTCGTGCCCAAGCAGGCGCAGCGTCCGGTGTACTCCTATCGCCTGTCGATCGTGCACTTCTGGGCGCTGATCACCCTGTACATCTGGGCCGGTCCGCACCACCTGCACTACACCGCCCTGCCGGACTGGGCCCAGTCCCTCGGCATGGTGATGTCGCTGGTGCTGCTGGCGCCCTCCTGGGGCGGCATGATCAACGGCATGATGACCCTCTCCGGGGCCTGGCATAAGCTGCGCTCGGACCCCATCCTGCGCTTTTTGGTGGTGTCCCTGGCCTTCTACGGCATGTCCACCTTCGAAGGCCCGATGATGGCCATCAAGACCGTCAACGCCCTGTCCCACTACACCGACTGGACCATCGGCCACGTGCACGCCGGGGCCCTCGGCTGGGTGGCGATGATCTCCATCGGCTCGCTGTACCACCTGATCCCGAAGGTGTTCGGCCGCGAGCAGATGCACAGCCTCGGCCTGATCAACTCGCACTTCTGGCTCGCCACCATCGGCACCGTGCTGTACATCGCCTCCATGTGGGTCAACGGCATCACCCAGGGCCTGATGTGGCGTGCGGTGAACGACGACGGCACCCTCACCTACTCCTTCGTCGAAGCCCTGGAAGCCAGCCATATCGGCTTCGTGGTCCGGGTCCTGGGCGGCGCCATCTTCTTCGCCGGCATGCTGCTGATGGCCTGGAACACCTGGCTGACCGTGCGTGCCGCCAAGCCGGCCGAATATGACAGCGAAGCCCTGATCCCTTCTGAGGTCGCCCACTGATGAGCAGCAAACACGAAATACTCGAGAAGAACGTCGGCCTGCTGGCCATCGCCATGGTCCTGGCGGTGAGCATCGGCGGCCTGACCCAGATCGTCCCGCTGTTCTTCCAGGACGTGGTCAACGAGCCGGTCAAGGGCATGAAGCCCTACACCGCCCTGCAGCTGGAAGGCCGCGACATCTACATCAAGGAAGGCTGCGTCGGCTGCCACTCGCAGATGATCCGTCCGTTCCGCGCCGAGACCGAGCGCTACGGCCACTACTCGGTGGCCGGCGAGAGCGTCTGGGACCACCCCTTCCTGTGGGGCTCCAAGCGTACCGGCCCGGACCTGGCCCGAGTCGGCGGCCGCTACTCGGACGACTGGCATCGCGCCCACCTGTACAACCCGCGCAACGTGGTGCCGGAGTCGAAGATGCCAGCCTACCCCTGGCTGGTCGAGAACACCCTCGATGGCAAGGACAGCGCCGCCAAGATGCAGGCCCTGCGCACCCTCGGCGTGCCCTATAGCGACGAGGACATCGCCGGCGCCCGCGATGCCGTCAAGGGCAAGACCGAGATGGACGCGCTGGTCGCGTACCTGCAGGTGCTTGGCACCAGCCTGAAGAACAAGAGGTAATAGGACATGACCACTTTCTGGAGCTGGTACATCACCCTGCTCACCCTGGGCAGCCTGCTCGCCCTGCTGTGGCTGATCTTCGCCACCCGCAGCGGCGAACGGCCCGGCCCGACCGACCAGACCCTCGGCCATGCCTTCGACGGCATCGAGGAGTACGACAACCCCCTGCCGCGCTGGTGGTTCATGCTGTTCCTCGGCACCCTGGTGTTCGCCGGCGCCTACCTGCTGCTCTACCCGGGCCTGGGCAACTTCGCCGGCAAGCTGCCCGGCTACGAGGGCGGCTGGACCCAGGTCAAGCAGTGGCAGCGCGAGATGGACAAGGCCGACCAGGCCTACGGCCCGATCTACGCCAAGTACGCCAGCCTGCCGGTCGAGGAAGTGGCCAAGGACGAGCGCGCACTGAAGATGGGCGGTCGTCTGTTCGCCTCCAACTGCTCGGTGTGCCACGGCTCCGACGCCAAGGGCGCCTACGGCTTCCCCAACCTGACCGACAACCAGTGGCGCTGGGGTGGCGATGCCGCCTCGATCAAGCAGACCATTGCCGCCGGGCGTACCGGCATGATGCCGGCACAGGCGCCGATGATCGGCGAAGAAGGCGTGCGCAACGTCGCCGCCTTCGTGCTCACCGAACTGGCCGGACGCCAGCTGCCGGAAGGCGAGCACGCCGACATCGAGGCGGGGCGCAAGGTCTTCGCCAGCACCTGCTTCGCCTGCCACGGCGCCGACGGCCAGGGCACCCCGAGCATGGGTGCACCGAACCTGACCCAGCCCAGCGCCTTCATCTACGGCAGCAGCTTCGCTCAGCTGCAGCAGACCATCCGCTACGGCCGCAACGGCCACATGCCAGCGCAGCTGCAGTACGTCGGCAGCGAGGACAAGGTCCATCTGCTGGCCGCCTACGTGTACAGCCTGTCGCAGCAGAAACAGCCGCAGCAGTCGCTCGCCCAGGAATGACCCTCAGGGGCAAGGATGCCTCGCCCGCGGGTGCCAGTCGGCACCCGCACCTCCCCTTCGTGCGACCCGATGTCGCACCCGCCGACCAGTTGCACCCTCCCTCGCTTGACTTGGTCTAAGCTGCCAGACAGTCGCACCCAGTAACAAATCCAAGGCGATCCCTTCTTCTGCGCGGCGTCGACTCAGACGCAAAGGTTCGGAAAGCAGCTCTCGCGAACTGCCTTCCGAGCAGGGCCAAAGCCCGCTAAAACCTTGATCGGACAGGCATCTAGCGTTGCAATGGGTACCTCATTTCTCCATACTTGCCGCCGTTTTTTGCCCCTATAAAACTCCATTAACCGTGGAACCCCTAGCATGAGCACAGCAATCAGTCAGACTGCTTATAACTACAAGGTGGTCCGCCAGTTCGCCGTTATGACGGTAATCTGGGGGGTCATCGGGATGGGTCTCGGTGTGTTCATCGCCGCCCAACTGGTGTGGCCGGAACTCAACCTGAACCTGCCGTGGACCAGCTTCGGCCGTCTGCGCCCGCTGCACACCAACGCGGTGATCTTCGCCTTCGGCGGCTGCGCCCTGTTCGCCACGTCCTACTACGTGGTCCAGCGCACCTGCCAGGCCCGCCTGATCTCCGACAGTCTGGCCGCCTTCACCTTCTGGGGCTGGCAAGCCGTGATCGTGCTGGCCGTGATCACCCTGCCGCTGGGCTACACCTCCTCCAAGGAGTACGCCGAGCTGGAGTGGCCGATCGACATCCTCCTGGGTCTGGTCTGGATCACCTACTGCGCGGTGTTCTTCGGCACCATCATCAAGCGCAAGACCAAGCACATCTACGTGGGCAACTGGTTCTTCGGCGCCTTCATCCTGGTCACCGCCATGCTGCACATCGTCAACAGCATGGAAATGCCGGTGACCCTGTTCAAGTCCTACTCCATGTACGCCGGTGCCACCGACGCCATGGTGCAGTGGTGGTACGGCCACAACGCCGTGGGCTTCTTCCTCACCACCGGCTTCCTGGGGATGATGTACTACTTCGTGCCCAAGCAGGCCGAGCGTCCGATCTACTCGTACCGCCTGTCGATCGTGCACTTCTGGGCGCTGATCACCCTGTACATCTGGGCCGGTCCGCACCACCTGCACTACACCGCCCTGCCGGACTGGGCCCAGTCCCTCGGCATGGTGATGTCGTTGATCCTGCTGGCACCGTCCTGGGGCGGCATGATCAACGGCATGATGAGCCTGTCCGGCGCCTGGCATAAGCTGCGCTCGGACCCCATCCTGCGCTTCCTGGTGGTGTCCCTGGCCTTCTACGGCATGTCCACCTTCGAAGGCCCGATGATGGCCATCAAGACCGTCAACGCCCTGTCCCACTACACCGACTGGACCATCGGCCACGTGCACGCCGGCGCCCTCGGCTGGGTGGCGATGATCTCCATCGGCGCGCTGTACCACCTGATCCCGAAGGTGTTCGGCCGCGAGCAGATGCACAGCATCGGCCTGATCAACGCGCACTTCTGGCTGGCCACCATCGGCACCGTGCTGTACATCGCCTCCATGTGGGTCAACGGCATCACCCAGGGCCTGATGTGGCGTGCGGTCAACGAGGACGGCACCCTCACCTACTCCTTCGTCGAAGCGCTGGAAGCCAGCCACTACGGCTACATGGTGCGCATGATCGGTGGTGCCTTCTTCGTCACCGGCATGCTGCTGATGGCTTACAACACCTGGCGTACCGTACGCGCTGCCGATAAGAGCAAGTACGACGCCGCCGCCCTGATTCCTGCAGAGGTCGCTCACTGATGGCCGGTAGCAAACACGAGATTTTCGAGAAGAACATCGGCCTGCTGTCGTTGTTCATGGTGATCGCCGTGAGCATCGGCGGCCTGACCCAGATCGTCCCGCTGTTCTTCCAGGACGTCACCAACACCCCGGTCGAAGGCATGAAGCCGCGCACCGCGCTGGAGCTGGAAGGTCGCGACATCTACATCCGCGAAGGCTGCGTCGGCTGCCACTCGCAGATGATCCGTCCGTTCCGCGCCGAGACCGAGCGCTACGGCCACTACTCGGTGGCTGGCGAGAGCGTCTGGGACCACCCCTTTCTGTGGGGCTCCAAGCGTACCGGCCCTGACCTGGCCCGCGTCGGCGGCCGCTACTCGGACGACTGGCATCGCGCCCACCTGTACAACCCGCGCAACGTGGTGCCGGAGTCGAAGATGCCGTCCTACCCCTGGCTGGTCGAGAACAAGCTCGACGGCAAGGACACCGCGGCCAAGATGGAAGCTCTGCGTAGCCTCGGCGTGCCCTACACCGACGAAGACATCGCCGGCGCCCGCGAGGCCGTCAAGGGCAAGACCGAGATGGACGCGCTGGTCGCGTACCTGCAGGGTCTTGGCACCGCAATCAAGAACAAACGGTAACGCATGATGGATATCGGGATGATTCGCGGCATCGGCACGGCGGTGGTCTTCATCGCCTTCGTCGGCGTGGTGCTCTGGGCTTACAGCAGCAAGCGCAAGTCCAGCTTCGACGAGGCGGCCAACCTGCCCTTCGCCGACGACGCCCCGACCCCCAAGCGTGACGAGCAAGCTTCTGGGAGCAATAAAGAATGACTTTGTTCTGGAGTATCTACATCAGCGTACTGAGCCTCGGCACCATTGCCGCGCTCACCTGGCTGATCTTCGCGGTGCGCAAGGGTCAGCGCCCTGACACCACCGAGGAAACCGTGGGCCATGCCTTCGACGGCATCGAGGAATTCGACAACCCGCTGCCGAAGTGGTGGTTCATGCTGTTCATCGGCACCATCGTCTTCGCCCTCGGCTACCTGGCCCTGTACCCGGGCCTGGGCACCTGGAAAGGCCTGCTGCCGGGCTACAACGAAGCCGGCGACGGCAAGCCCTTCGCCAGCGGCGAAGCCGGCTGGACCGGCGTGCACCAGTGGGAAAAGGAGATGGTTCGCGCCGACAAGCAGTACGCGCCGATCTATGCCAAGTACGCCAGCCTGCCGATCGAGGAAGTGGCCAAGGACGAGCAGGCCCTGAAGATGGGCGGCCGCCTGTTCGCCTCCAACTGCTCGGTGTGCCACGGCTCCGACGCCAAGGGCGCCTACGGCTTCCCCAACCTGACAGACAACGAGTGGCGCTGGGGCGGCTCGCCGGCCGACATCAAGCAGACCATCATCGGTGGTCGTCACGGCATGATGCCGCCGCAGGCGCCGACCATCGGCGAGGAAGGCGTGCGCAACGTCGCCGCCTACGTGCTCACCGAACTGGGCGGTCGCAAGCTGCCGGAAGGTGTCAGCGCCGACATCGAAGCGGGCAAGAAGATCTTCTCCACCACCTGCTTCGCCTGCCACGGCGCGGACGGCAAGGGCACCCCGAGCATGGGCGCACCGAACCTGACCAACCCGAGCGCCTTCATCTACGGCAGCAGCTATGCCCAGCTGCAGCAGAGCATTCGCTACGGCCGCAGCGGCAACATGCCCGCCCAGCTGCAGTACGTCGGCAGCGAAGACAAGGTGCACCTGCTGGCCGCCTATGTGTACAGCCTGTCGCAGGGCAAGGCCGACGCCGCAGTCGAGAAGTAAGGCTCCACCCGCCCGGACGCGACCGCCGGTCGCACCCGGGCGACGCTCGATCAGGCGTACCATAGTGCATGTGAAATTCTGACTCCCTCGGCAAGTATCGGGGGAGCACTCACCCCAGCCGTGG
The DNA here is from genome assembly GCF_003205495.1 of Aquipseudomonas alcaligenes. GTDB lineage: Bacteria > Pseudomonadota > Gammaproteobacteria > Pseudomonadales > Pseudomonadaceae > Aquipseudomonas > Aquipseudomonas alcaligenes_B. The sequence continues at coordinate 233,873 of NZ_QJRX01000007.1, forward strand.
TACGACCCTGATGAGCGAACAGATTCCCGTCCGAAACATCACCCCTCCCCCGGCCAAGGGCGGCGAATCCGTCGATCTCTACGCCAGCCGCGAAAAGATCTACACCCGCGCCTTCACCGGCCTGTTCCGCAATCTGCGCCTCGGCGGCGGAGCCTTCCTCTTCCTGCTCTACTTCGGCACCGTCTGGCTCAGCTGGAACGACCGCCAGGCCGTCTGGTGGAACCTGCCGGAACGCAAGTTCTTCATCTTCGGCGCCACCTTCTGGCCGCAGGACTTCGCCCTGCTGTCCTGGCTGCTGATCATCTGCGCCTTCGGCCTGTTCTTCATCACCGTGTTCGCCGGGCGCGTCTGGTGCGGCTACACCTGCCCGCAGAGCGTGTGGACCTGGATCTTCATGTGGTGCGAGAAGGTCACCGAAGGCGATCGCAACCAGCGCATGAAGCTGGACAAGGCGCCGATGAGCGCCAGCAAGTTCGCCCGCAAGGCGGCCAAGCACACGCTGTGGTTGCTGATCGGCCTGGTCACCGGGCTGACCTTCGTCGGCTACTTCTCGCCAATCCGCGAGCTGATTCCCGACCTGCTCTCCGGCGCGGCTGACGGCTGGGCCTACTTCTGGGTCGGCTTCTTTACCCTGGCCACCTACGGCAACGCCGGTTGGCTGCGCGAGCAGGTGTGCATCTACATGTGCCCCTACGCGCGCTTCCAGAGCGTGATGTTCGACAAGGACACCCTGATCGTTTCCTACGACCCGCGCCGCGGCGAAAACCGAGGCCCGCGCAAGAAGACCGCCGACTACAAGGCCGAGGGCCTCGGCGACTGCATCGACTGCACCATGTGCGTACAGGTCTGCCCGACCGGCATCGACATCCGCGATGGCCTGCAGATCGAATGCATCGGCTGCGCCGCCTGCATCGACGCCTGCGATGGCATCATGGACAAGATGGGCTACCCGCGCGGCCTGATCAGCTACACAACCGAACACAATCTTTCCGGGCAGAAGACCCACCTGCTGCGCCCGCGCCTGATAGGCTACGCCGTCGCCCTGGTGACCATGATGGGCCTGTTCGCCTGGGCCATCGCCAGCCGCTCGCTGGTGGAGGTGGACGTGCTCAAGGACCGCGTGCTGTTCCGCGAGAACGAGCAGGGACATGTCGAGAACGTCTACACCGTGAAGCTGATGAACAAGGCCCAGCGCGACCTGACCTACCTGATCTCCGTCGAAGGCATCGACGGTCTGCGCTACGAGGGCAAGCGCGAGGTCAAGGCCGCCGCCGGCGAGGTGCTGTCGCTACCGGTGGAGCTGTCCATCGAACCGGAGAAGCTGCCCTCCAGCGCCAATGAAATCCTGTTCAAGGTCCAGGCCTTGGAAGACCCGTCCATCGAGAGCGACGCCGACAGCCGCTTCATCGGCCCCAGCGTACGCTGAACACAGGTTCCTACATGACGTCGCAACAAACTCCGGTCAACCCCTGGTACAAAGAGTTCTGGGTCTGGTTCATCCTCGGCATCCTCGGCCTGGCCGTGGTGCTCGGCACCAGCATGCTGGTGATCGCCACCCGCAACCCGCCGGGGCTGCTGTCGGACAACTACTACGATGTCGGCAAGGGCATCAACACCTCGCTCGAGCGCGAGGACCTGGCCAAGCGCCTGCAGCTCAAGGCCAGCCTGGCGCTGGACAACGAGCGCGGCACCGTCAGCCTGCAGCTGCAGGGCTACAGCAATCCGCCGCAGCTGGTCCTCAACATCATCTCGCCGACCCAGCCGGAGCGTGACCGCCGCGTGGTGCTGCAGGCCCAGGCCGACGGCAGCTACGCCGGCAACCTGCTGGATGCCATCGAGGGACGCCGCTTCGTCGAGCTGATCGGCCAGGAAGGCGGCAAGGACTGGCGTCTGTTCGAGGAAGAGCACCTGGCCAGCGGCCAGCGCTTCTCGCTCGGCGAATAAAGTTCTTCATGAGCAGTCCCCTGCCCTGCTATCACTGTGGCCTGCCGGTGCCCGCCGGCAGCCGCTTCGAGGCCCGCGTCCTGGAACAGACGCGGGCCTTCTGCTGCCCGGGCTGCCAGGCGGTGGCCGAGACCATAGTCGCCGGCGGGCTGGACAACTACTACCGGCATCGCAGTGACAACGCGGTCAACCCGCAGAGCCTGCCCAAGGCCCTGCCGGACGAGCTGGCCCTGTACGATCGCGACGAGGTGCAGCAGGGCTTCGTCCAGCACCAGGGCGAAGTCAGCGAGACCAGCCTGGTGATCGAAGGCATCAGCTGCGCCGCCTGCGGCTGGCTGATCGAGAAACACCTGCGCGGTCTGCCGGGCATAGTCGAGGCCAGCCTCAACCTGTCCAACCAGCGCCTGCAGGTGCGCTGGGCCGACAGCCAGATACCCCTCAGCCAGCTGCTCGCCGAACTGCGCCGCATCGGCTACGCCGGCCATCCGTGGCAGCCCGACGAGGCCAGCGAGCGCCTGGCAGCGGAGAACCGCAAGTCGCTGCGCCAGATCGGCGTCGCCGGCCTGCTGTGGATGCAGGTGATGATGGCGGCCATGGCCACCTGGCCGGAGTTCAATGTCGACCTGTCGCCGGAGCTGGACAAGATCCTGCGCTGGACCAGCCTGTTCCTCACCACGCCCATCGTCTTCTACTGCTGCGGCCAGTTCTTCCGTGGCGCCCTGCGCGACCTGCACACCCGCCACCTGACCATGGACGTGTCGGTGTCGCTGGCCATCGGCGGCGCCTACGTGGCCGGCATCTGGTCCACCGTCACCGGGGTCGGCGAGCTGTATTTCGACGCAGTCGGCATGTTCGCCCTGTTCCTCCTCGCCGGCCGCTACCTGGAGCGCCGCGCCCGCGAGCGCACGGCGGCGGCCACCACGCAGCTGGTCAGCCTGCTGCCGCCGTCCTGCCTGCGCCTGGATGCCAATGGCCAGAGCCAGCGCGTGCTGCTGCGCGAGCTGGCGGTCGGCGACCGCGTACTGGTGCCGCCCGGCGCCCAGCTGCCGGCCGACGGCCGCATCCTTGCCGGTCAGTCGAGCGTCGACGAGTCGCTGCTCACCGGCGAATACCTGCCGCAGCCGCGCGCTGAAGGCGACGCCGTCACCGCCGGCACCCTCAACGTCGAGGGCCCGCTGACCATGCAGGTCGAGGCGCTGGGCGAGGATACCCGGCTGTCCGCCATCGTCCGCCTGCTGGAGCGCGCCCAGGCCGACAAACCGCCGATGGCCGAGCTGGCCGACCGCGTGGCGCAGTGGTTCCTGCTGATCGTCCTGGCCCTCGCCGCCGTGGTCGGCCTGGTCTGGTGGCAGCTCGACAGCGAACGCGCCTTCTGGATCGTCCTGGCCCTGCTGGTCGCCACCTGCCCCTGCGCCCTGTCGCTGGCCACGCCGACGGCGCTGACCACCGCCACCGGCAGCCTGCACAAGCTCGGCCTGCTGCTGACCCGCGGCCACGTGCTGGAGGGCCTCAAGCAGATCGACACGGTGATCTTCGACAAGACCGGCACCCTGAGCGAAGGCCGCCTGACCCTGGAGCGCATCGAGACCCTGCGCGAGCTGGACGCCGATGCCTGCCTGGCCCTGGCCGCCGCCCTCGAACACGGCTCCGAGCATCCCATCGCCCGCGCCTTCGGCCACAGCAACCAAGGTGCCGAGCAGCTGGCCAGCGAACCCGGCCAGGGCCTGCAGGGCATGGTCGACGGCCGCCGCCTGCGTATCGGCCAGCCAGCCTACGTGGCTGCTCTGGCCGGCCGCCAGGCACCGGCAATTCCCGGCGAGCACGGCCAGTGGCTGCTGCTCGGCGACGAGCGCGGCCCGCTGGCCTGGTTCGTCCTCGGTGATCGCCTGCGCGAGGATGCTCCCGAGCTGATCGCCGCCTGCCGCGCCCAGGGCTGGAACATCATCCTGCTGTCCGGCGACAGCTCGCCCATGGTCGGCGAGGTGGCGCGCCAGCTGGGCATCGACGACGCCCGCGGCGGCCTCACCCCGGATGCCAAGCTGGCCGTGCTCAGGGAACTGCACCAGCAGGGCCGCCGTGTGCTGATGCTCGGCGACGGGGTCAACGACGTACCGGTGCTGGCCGGCGCCGACATCAGCGTGGCCATGGGCAGCGCCACCGACCTGGCCAAGACCAGCGCCGACGCCGTGCTGCTGTCCAACCGCCTGGGTAGCCTGGTGCAGGCCTTCGCCCTGGCCCGGCGCACGCGGCGCATCATCGTCGAGAACCTGGCCTGGGCGACCCTGTACAATGGCCTGGTGCTGCCGTTCGCCGCGCTCGGCTGGGTCACCCCGCTGTGGGCGGCGCTCGGCATGTCGGCCAGTTCGCTGCTGGTGGTGCTCAACGCCCTGCGCCTGGCCCGCCTCAAACCCCTGTAGAAAGCACGCCCTCTGCCATCGACGGCGAGTGGCGCCAGGCCCCGGAGCCAGCATGTCCGCTATCTATTTTCTGATCCCGATTGCCGTGGCCCTGGTCGGCTTCGCCATCTGGCTGTTCTTTTGGGCAGTGGACAACGGCCAGTACGACGACCTCGACAGCCCGGCCCACAGCATCCTGTTCGACGACGAGGACCCGCAGCACAAGGCTGCCATCGCCGAGGCGGACAAGGACGACGACGCGCAGGACAAGCCGCGTGGCTGATCTGGCGGCGCTGTTGGTTTCCGCGCTGATTCTCGGTCTGCTCGGCGGCGGCCACTGCCTGGGCATGTGCGGCGGGCTGATGGGCGCGCTGACCCTGGCCATCCCGCCCGAGCAGCGCGCGCGCCGCCTGCGCCTGCTGCTGGCCTACAACCTCGGGCGCATCCTCAGCTACGCCGCCGCCGGCCTGCTGCTCGGCCTAGCCGGCTGGGCCGTGGCCAGCAGCCCGGCGGCCATGCTCCTGCGCGTGCTCGCCGGCCTGCTGCTGATCGCCATGGGCCTGTACCTGGCCGGCTGGTGGAGCGGCCTGACCCGCATCGAAAGCCTGGGACGCTACCTGTGGCGCCACCTGCAACCGATCGCCAGCCGCCTGATGCCGGTCAGCAGCCTGCCGCGCGCCCTACTGCTCGGTGCCATCTGGGGCTGGCTGCCCTGCGGCCTGGTCTACAGCACCCTGCTGTGGGCCTCCAGCCAGGGCTCGCCGGCCAACAGCGCCATGCTGATGCTGGCCTTCGGCCTGGGCACCTGGCCGGTGCTGCTGGCCACCGGCATGGCCGCCGAGCGTCTGACCACCCTGCTGCGCCGGCGCGGCGTGCGCATCGCCGGCGGCCTGCTGGTGATCCTGTTCGGCCTGTGGACCCTGCCCGGTCCGCACCAGCACTGGCTAATGGGTCACTAGGCCGCCGCGCCACTGCGGGAGGCACCGTCCCGCGCCGCAGCAAACGCCTGGCGAAGATGCAGCGGCCTGACTCAGATCAAGAGCCGCCGCGGCGCAATCCCTAGACTGGCCGCATCGCCAATCCAGGGATATCTCCATGCTCGATGCCATCCGCTGGGACGCCGACCTGATCCGCCGTCACGACCGGCCAGGCCCGCGCTACACCTCCTACCCCACCGCCGTGCAGTTCCACGGCGAAGTCGGCTCCTTCGACCTGCTGCACGCCCTGCGCAACAGCCGCAAGGCCCTGCGCCCGCTGTCGCTCTATGTGCACGTGCCGTTCTGCGCCAACATCTGCTACTACTGCGCCTGCAACAAGGTGATCACCAAGGATCGCGGCCGCGCCCTGCCCTACCTGGAACGCCTGGAGCAGGAGATCGAGCTGATCGCGCGCCACCTGGACCGCCGGCAGGTGGTCGAGCAGCTGCATTTCGGCGGCGGCACCCCGACCTTCCTCAGCCACGACGAGCTGCGCCGGCTGATGGAACACCTGCGCCGGCACTTCAACCTGCTGGACGACGACAGCGGCGACTACGGCATCGAGATCGACCCGCGCGAGGCCGACTGGTCGACCATGGGCCTGCTGCGCGAGCTGGGCTTCAACCGCGTCAGCCTCGGCGTGCAGGACCTCGACCCCGAGGTACAGCGCGCCATCAACCGTCTGCAGACCCTCGAACAGACCCGCGCCATCGTCGAGGCGGCGCATACCCTGCAGTTCCGTTCGGTGAACATCGACCTGATCTACGGCCTGCCTAGGCAGACCCCGGACAGCTTCGCCCGCACCGTGGCCGAGGTGATCGCCCTGCAGCCGGATCGGTTGTCGGTGTTCAACTACGCGCACCTGCCCGAACGCTTCATGCCACAGCGGCGCATCAACGCCGAGGAGCTGCCCAGCCCGGCGCAGAAGCTGGAGATGCTGCAGCGCAGCATCGAGCAGCTCACCGCCGCCGGCTACCGCTACATCGGCATGGACCACTTCGCCCTGCCCGACGACGAGCTGGCCATGGCCCAGGAGGACGGCACCCTGCAGCGCAACTTCCAGGGCTACACCACCCACGGCCATTGCGACCTGATCGGCCTGGGGGTATCGGCCATCAGCCAGGTCGGTGACCTCTACTGCCAGAACAGCAGCGACCTGGCCAACTACCAGCAGAGCCTGGGCAACGGCCAGCTGGCCACCCAGCGCGGCCTGCACTGCAACGCGGACGACCGCATCCGCCGCGCCGTGATCCAGGCGCTGATCTGTCAGTTCCAGCTGGACTTCCGCACTATCGAGCAGCGCTTCGCCATCGACTTTCGCAGCTACTTCGCCGCCATCTGGCCGCAGCTGCAGCAGCTGGCCCGCGACGGCCTGATCGACCTGGGCGAACAGGGCATCGAGGTGCGCCCGGCCGGGCGCCTGCTGGTGCGCTCGTTGTGCATGCTGTTCGACCACTACCTGGAGCAGCAGAACCAGCAGCGCTTCTCGCGGGTGATCTGATCAGGCCATCGCCAGCTTGGCCGCCTGCATGCGCTGATCGTCGCTCAGGCGCTTGTCCTTGAGCGCCTCCACCAGGCTGGCCTGGGCCATGCTCAGGGCGCCCTGCAGCGAGGACAGCTCGCCGCGCAGGGCTTCCACGCGCATCTGCTTGAGTTGCGGGTCCATCCCGCTCTGCGCCATCAGGGCCTGCAGCTCGGCCTGCTTCTCGGCGATCTGCTGGCGCAGGGCGCGGATCAGCTTGAGGATTTCCTTGATGTTGTCCGGCAGGTCGGCCTCGTCGATATCCTTGTGCTGCGCGCTGGCGCGCACCCGCCCGAGTTCGGACAGGCTCACCCGCAGGTCGTCGCGCAGCTCCTGCTCGCCCGCCGTCTCGCCCCCAGCCCGCGCCACCTGGCGCTGCACGCCGAGCACCAGGCGCTCGCCGAGCCCGTGCGCATCTATCCTCAACATGCTGTTCTCCCGAACGCATCCCTGCCCTGGCTATCGGGCGCCCGGGAAATAACTTGAGCGAACGGTCAGTCCTGTTCCACCATCGTCGCCCTGGCCTGGGCGGTGGCCCATGGGTTAACCTTCATCTTTGTGTGTGTTCTCCACTCAGGGACTTCTCGATGTCAGAAACCATCAAGGTGCACAGCTCGCACCAGGCCCATTGCAAGGACTGCAGCCTGGCGGCGCTGTGCCTGCCGCTGTCGCTGAACCTGGAGGACATGGACGCGCTGGACCGCATCGTCAAGCGCGGCCGGCCGCTGAAGAAGGGCGAATTCCTGTTCCGCCAGGGCGATGCCTTCGACTCGGTGTTCGCCGTGCGTGCCGGCGCGCTGAAGACCTTCACCCTGAGCGATGCCGGCGAGGAGCAGATTACCGGCTTCCACCTGCCCAGCGAACTGGTCGGCCTGTCCGGCGTGGACAGCGAACTCTACCCGGTGTCGGCGCAAGCGCTGGAAACCACCTCGGTGTGCGAGATTCCCTTCGAGCGCCTGGACGAGTTGGCTGTGCAACTGCCACAGCTGCGCCGCCAGCTGATGCGGGTGATGAGCCGGGAGATCCGCGACGACCAGCAGATGATGCTGCTGCTGTCGAAGAAGACCGCCGACGAGCGCATCGCCACCTTCCTGGTCAATCTCTCCGCGCGCTTCCGCGCCCGCGGCTTCTCCGCCAACCAGTTCCGCCTGGCCATGTCGCGCAACGAGGTGGGCAACTACCTGGGACTGGCCGTGGAAACGGTGTCGCGCGTGTTCACCCGCTTCCAGCAGAACGGCCTGATCGAAGCCGAAGGCAAGGAAGTGCATATCCTCGACCCCATCGAGCTGTGCGCCCTGGCCGGCGGCAACATGCCGGACTGAGGACAGCGCGATGATCTTCGACGAATTCGACATCAAGTCGCTGATCCGCCCGGTGCCGGACTTCCCCAAGCCCGGCGTGGTATTCCGCGACATCACTCCGCTGTTCCAGTCGCCGCGTGCCCAGCGCATGGTCGCCGACAGCTTCATCCAGCGTTATGTCGAGGCCGACTTCAGCCATGTGGCGGCCATGGATGCGCGCGGCTTCCTGATCGGCTCGGTGATCGCCTACGAACTCAACAAGCCGCTGATCCTGTTCCGCAAGCAGGGCAAGCTGCCGGCCGACGTGCTCTCCGAAAGCTACCAGACCGAGTACGGCGAGGCACTGCTGGAGGTGCACAGCGACAGCCTGTGCGAAGGTGACCGGGTATTGATCTTCGATGACCTGATCGCCACCGGCGGCACCCTGCTGGCAGCCGCGCGCCTGGTCCGGCGCCTCGGCGCGCAGGTCCACGAAGCTGCGGCAATCATCGACCTGCCCGAACTGGGCGGCTCGCAGAAACTGCAGGATGCCGGCATTCCGACCTTCACCCTGACCGCCTTCGAGCTCAGCGAGCGCTAAGAGCCCCCATAGAAGCGCGCGCACAGACGCGCCCGCCCGCTGCTCTTGGCCAGATACAGCTGCTCGTCGGCGAAACGCAGCAGATCCTGTGCATCCCGCTCGGCCGAGGCCAGCACGGTGGCGGCTCCCAGCGACAGGCTGACCTGCGGCCCGACCTCCGAAGCCAGGTGCTCGATGTGCAGCTCGGCGACCGCCGCCAGCATCTTCTGCGCGACCCGTTCGGCTCCGGCCAGGTCGGTATCCGGCAGCAGACAGGCGAACTCCTCGCCGCCATAACGTGCCAGCAGGTCGTAGGGGCGATTCAGCGTGGCAGCCAGGGCGATGGCCAGACGGCGCAGGCACTGGTCGCCGCTCTGGTGACCGTAGTGGTCGTTGTATTTCTTGAAGTGATCGACGTCGATCATGATCAGTGACAGAGGCCCACCTTCCCGACAGGCATGGCTCCAGGCCGCCTCCAGGCGACTCTCCAGCTTGCGCCGGTTGGCGACGCCGGTGAGCCCATCGAGCATGGCCATGGAGCGCAGGTAGTCGCTCTGCAGCTTGAGGGTCAGATGGGTCTTGACCCGTGCCCGCACTATCGTCGGATTGAACGGCTTGCCGATGTAGTCCACCGCGCCCAGCTCCAGGCCGATGGCCTCGTCGTCCTCCTCGCCGTTGGCGCTGAGGAAGATGATCGGGATGTCCTGGGTCAGCGGGTCGGCCTTCAGGCGCCGGCACACCTCATGGCCATCCATGCCCTCCATCACCACGTCGAGCAGGATCAGATCCGGCAACAGCGCCTTGCACACTTCGATGGCCTGCTCGCCCCCAGTGGCCATGTGTACATCGCATTCGTAACGAAACAGCTGGTGCAATACCCGGATGTTCATCGGCTGGTCGTCCACCAGCAGCAGTTTCGGGCGCCCCAGGCGCGGGTCGAGCCATGCTTCCAAGTCAGCCTCCCGGGGCCAGGTCAAGCAGATCACGCCCCAGTGCCAGGGCCTTGTTGAAGTCTAGCGCCTCGACGGCCTGAAGAAATGCCCCAAAGGCCGGCTGCAGAACCGCTGGCGCACGCCTGCCGAGGGCCTCTGCCTGCTCGATGGCCTGCAGGTCACCACGCTCCAGCAGACCGCACAGCTCGCGCAGGGCGCTGCGCCAGCTCTCCATCGGCAGGGGTTCGAGCTTATCGGGCTCGGCCGCGGCGAACAGGCGCTGCAAGGCGTCGACACTTTGTTGCAGCAGTACTTCCAGTTCGTGCCAGTCCAGCTGCGCCAGCAGGCCTGCAGCCTCTTCGGTGTCCGCCTGCTTGAGCTGTTGCTCCAGGCTGGCGACCCGTGCAGCAAAGGCGCTGGCACCCATGGTGCCGGCACTGCCCTTGAGCGTGTGCAACAGCAGCAGCACACCCTGCAGCTCGCCACGCGCGGCCAGCTCATGCAGACGCTCGAGCTGTTTGCCCAGTTCCGGCTGAAAGTTCTGCAGCACCCTGCGCAGCAGGTCGAGGTTGCCGCCGAAGCGCGCGACAATCGAGCTTTCGCCCTCGACCAGGCCTGCCGTCTGCGCCGCGCGGTCCGCCGGGACAAGCGCCGTGCCGCGGCCGGTCCATTGCAGCAGGGTCGCCACCAGCTGCTGCAGGTCAATGGGCTTGCCCACGTGGTCGTTCATGCCCGCCGCCAGACAGGCCTCGCGGTCGGTACGGGAAGCATTGGCGGTCATGGCGATGATCGGCAGGTCGAGGCCGGCCGCCAGCTGGCGAATGCGCCGGGTGGCTTCCAGACCATCGATATCCGGCATCTGGATATCCATCAGCACGGCATCGAAGGGCGGCTGTTCGCGACGGACCCGCTCGACGCCCTCCAGGCCGCCTTCGGCCAGGCTGACCTCGGCTCCCTCGCCGGCCAGCAGCTCGGCAGCCACCTGGCGATTGAGCATGTTGTCCTCCACCACCAGCAGGCGCAGCCCGGCGAGGCGCTGTGACACTACGCGGGGTGCCGCAGCCGCGACGGCCTGCTGGCCGTCCAGCGCGCGCTGCACCGCGGCGGCCAGCTGCTGCGGGGTGACCGGCTTGGTCAGGAAGCCGGAAAACGGCGCCCGTCCCTCCTGATAACGGTCGGCGAGCACCTCGCGACCGTGGGCGGTGATCATCACCACCAGCGGCATGTCTCCGTCGCTGGCGCGCTCACCGATCATGTGGGCCGCAGAGAGTCCGTCCAGGTCGGGCATGCGCCAGTCCATCAGGACCAGATCGAAGGGTTGCCCCTGCGCGAGCGACTCGTCGATGCGTGCGAGTGCTTGCTGCCCGCCCGCCACCCACTCGGCCTGCCAACCCAGAGAGGCAGCGGTGCGCAACAACAGCTCGCCGGCTACCGCGTTGTCATCGGCGATCAGCAGGCGCAGGTTGGCATCCAGGGCGCTGCAGGCCGAGCGCAGACTGGCCTGTTCGGCCACCTCCAGCTCGATATCGAACCAGAAGCGACTGCCCTCGCCGACCTGGCTCTCCACCCGCAGCTCGCCGCCCATCAGCTCGATCAGGCGCTTGCAGATCACCAATCCCAGCCCGGTACCGCCGAAACGCCGCGTGGTCGAGGCCTCGGCCTGGGTGAAGCCGTCGAAGATGCGGCTCAGCTGCTCGGCGCTGATGCCGATGCCGGTATCGCTCACCGCCACGCGCAGGGCGACCCGCTGGGCATCGCGCCGCAGCTGGCGCAGGCTGACCACCACCTGGCCCTGCTGGGTGAACTTGAGGGCATTGCCGGCCAGGTTGATCAGCACCTGCTGCAGCCGCAGGCTGTCACCGATCAACGCGCTGGGCAGCTCGGCATCCAGGTCGAACATCACCTCGATGTCCTTCTCCCCCTGGTTGCCGGCCAGCACCACCGCCAGGTCGCGTAGCAGCGGCTCGAGCTCGAAACGATGCAGGTCGAGCTGCAGCTTGCCGGCTTCGATCTTCGAGTAGTCGAGAATGTCGTTGAGCAGGCCGAGCAGCGACTGCGCCGCGCCGTGGGCCTTCTCCACGTAGTCCAGCTGGCGCGGATTGAGCTCGGTGGCCTGCACCAGCTGGAGCATGCCGAGCACCGCGTTCATCGGCGTGCGGATCTCGTGGCTCATGTTGGCCAGGAAGGCACTCTTGGCCGCGCTGGCGGCGTCGGCCTGCTCCTTGGCCTCGCGCAGGCGCGACTCCAGTTCGAGCTGGGCGGTGATGTCGCGGTTGATGCCGGTGACCTTCAGCGGATTGCCCTCGGCGTCGCGCTCGACCTGGGCGCCGGCCTGGATGAAGAGCACCCGGCCATCCGGCCTGAGGATACGGAAGATCGGGTCGTAGACCGCCTCGCCGGCCACCGCGGCCTGCAGCTTGGCCTCGGTGGCCTGGACATCCTCCGGGTGCACCCGTTCGCGCCAGTGCACGTAACCCAGCTGGCCCCGTACGCCCAGGATCGCGGGCTGATCGTAGAGCTCGAACATCCGCGTATTCCACTGCAGGCGGTTGTCGGCCAGGGTCCAGGTCCAGATGCCCAGCTCGGCCACCTCGGCGGCCAGCAGCAGCTGGTCGCGTGCCGCCAAGGCTTCGCGGCGCAGCAGCAGTTGCTGGGTCAGGTCGGTAAGCACGCAGACCAGACGCCTTTTGCCTGCACTGTGCATAGTCCCGATGGACAACTGGACTGGAAACTCCGAGCCGTCCTGGCGCACACAGGTAAGGTCCAGCACATGCTGCCCGCCGCTATCACCCTGTCTGAAAAATTGCTTGACACCACTTGCGAAGGATTGGAACGACTTCGCCTCGAGCAGCTCGTCAAAGTGCATGCTATGCATTTGCTCGGCACAGTAGCCGAAGGTCTGCTGAGCAGCAGGGTTGCAGCTGAGAATCAGGCCACTGAAGTCGAGGGTGAACACCGGATTGACCGCCGTATCCAGCACCGCCCGAGTGGTTTCCAGGCTCTCGGCCAGGCGTTGTTCGGCGGCCTTGCGCTGGGTGATGTCGAGGGCGATGCCGAGGTAGCCGAGCAGCTCGCCGTCGTCGTCGCGCATCGCGGTCACCACCAGGGTGACCGGGAAGCGCGAACCGTCCTTGCGCACGTAGGTCCACTCGCGGGTCTCCACGCCTTCCTGCTCGGGAACATGCACGAAGGCGCGGAACCCCTCGATGGTCTGCCCGTAGTGCCGACTCAACTCGGCGCCGTGGGCCTGCACCTCCTCGGGCAGATGGATCAGCGCCGGGGTCTGCAGGCCCACCATTTCCTGCGCGCGGTAGCCGAGCAGGCGTTCGGCGCCGCGGTTGAAGACGGTGATCAAACCCTGCGGATCGGTGGCGATGATCGACACCTGCGAGGCCGAGTTGAGAACGCTGCCCAGCAGCACATTGAGCTCGTGCAGCGCCCGGGTACGCTCGGCGACCTGGCTCTCCAGAGTGGCGTTGAGCTGCAGGATCTGCGCCTCGGCGGCCTTCTGCGCGGAGATGTCGCGCACCGTCTTGGACACGCCGACCACCCTGCCGCGCGCATCGCGAATCGGCGAGGAGGACAGCGACAGTTCCAGCAGCTGGCCGTCCCGCCCCAGCAGCTGGGTATCGACATCATGGATCGACTCGCCGCCGGCCACCCGGCGCAGGTTGTCGGCCTCCTCGACCGCGCGCTCGGCGGGTAGCGTGAGCTCGGCAAAGGTATGGCCCAGGGCCTGTTCGGCGCTATGGCCGAGGATGCGCTGCGCTCCCAGGTTCCAGCTGAGGACGCGGCCGTCCAGGGCCTGGCCGATGATGCCATCGCTGGAGCTCTCGACGATGGCCGCCAGGCGCGACTGCTCCTGCAGTATCTGCAGGCGGCGCTGGCGACTGATTCCGAGCACCCCGACCAGGGCCGCCAGCAGCAGGGTCAGCAGCGCGCCGATCAACACTATCTGCTGCGGTGCGGTTTGATGCAGCTGCTTGATGAAAGCAGGATAGGCGACCAGCTCGATCTGCCAGCGGCGCCCATGGATGTCGCGCTGCAGGCGCTGGGTCATGATCTCCGCCGGCTGACTGGCGGCCGCGGGGCTCTCGTAGAACGGCTCGTGCCGGTCCGGCTGGGTGATGTCGCGCAGACGCAGGCGCAGCCCTTCGCGCTGCAGGGCCAGGCCCCTTAGCACCTCCTCGGTGAGCAGCGGCGCATAGCTCCAGCCGAAGGTCTGTCGCTCGCGCTCCGCCGGGCTATCCGGGGTCAGCGCATCGCGGTAGATCGGCATCAGGATGAGGAAGGACTGCAGCGGCTTGCCGGTGGCCTGAACCAGGGTAATGGGCCCGGTCAGGCGCGCCTCGCCGCTACGCATCGAGGCCAGCGCCGCCTCCCGGCGGTTGGTCTCGGAGGCGATATCCAGCCCCACCGCGGGCAGGTTGCCGGCCAGCGGTTCGATGTACTGGATGACGAAGCGCTCGCCATCGTGCGGCGCCAGCTGGCGAATGGCGAAGTCCGCCTTGCCATCGGCCCTGGCCTGCTCGATGAAGGCAGGCTCCTGCGCCCGAGGCACTCGGCGAATGAAACCGAAGCCACGCGCACCGGGGAATTCCCGCTCGATATCGCGGGTGCTGCTGTAGCGACGGAACAGCTCGCGACTGATGCCCTGCTCGCCACTGGCCAGTACAGCGCCGCGCGCACCACGCAAACCGTACTGATAAAGCCGAAAGCGTTCGACCACCAGGTCGGCGGTACGCACGGCGGCTGTCTCCAGCGCCTCGCGCGCCTGCGCGCGATTGGCGCGGTGCAGCCACTCGGCTGCCAGGGCGGTGAGCAAGACGCCCACCAATAGGGTCGTGACGATGCGCAGCCGCTGTGAAGTCGAAGCCAGGAAATTGGGCACACGCACTCCTCAGTGGGTAACCTGACCGCTCTCGCCGCCGGCCGCGAGATACTGGCTGAGCTGGGCGAACGGCATGGGCCGGCAGTACAGGTAACCCTGCATCAGTTCGCAGCCCAGTTCCAGCAGCCGGTCGACCTGGGCCTGGCTCTCCACGCCCTCGGCGATCAGTTCCAAATCCAGGGCCTGCCCCAGGCGCACTATCGCCTCGATGATGGCGGCATCGCTGCGGTCGCTGAGCATGTCGCGGACGAAGCTCTGATCGATTTTCAGCACATCGATCGGCAGGCGCTTGAGGTAGGACAGGCTGGAATAACCGGTGCCGAAATCGTCGATGGCGATGCGCACGCCCATGCTCTTCAGCTCGCCGAGGGTGGCGCTGGCCGCGGCGATGTCGTGGGCCAGCACGCCCTCGGTGATCTCCAGCTCCAGCAGGCTGGGCGGCAAGGCGCTCTGCGCGAGGATGCCCTTGACCATACCGAGGAAGGACTCCTCGCGAAACTGCACCGCGGAAATGTTCACGCTGACACAGGCCGGCAGCCCCAGGCGCTGCAGCCTGCCGGCATCGGTACAGGCCTGCAGCAGCACGTACTTGCCGATCGGCACGATCAGCCCGGTCTCCTCGGCCAGGGGGATGAACTCGGCCGGCGACACCAGCGCCCCCTCGCCGCTGCGCCAGCGGATCAGCGCCTCCATGCCGCAGATCTGGCGTCGCCGGGCATCGAACTTGGTCTGGTAGAAGACCTCGAACACGCCCTGCTCCAGGGCGCTGCGCATGTGGTTTTCCAGCAGGTGACGGGCGCGGGTGCTGCTCTCGATGTTCTGCGAGAAGAAGCGGTAGCGGTTACGACCATCCTGCTTGGCCTGGTACATGGCCGCGTCGGCGTGACGGTAAAGCGCCTCGAGGTCTGTGCTGTCGTCGGGAAACACACCGATGCCGATGCTGGCCGACAGTCGATACTGGCTGCCGCCCAGCTCGATCGGCCTGGCGATGGTCGCCAGCAGACGCTCCACGCAATCGCCGATGGCCTCGAAGCGCTGCACATCGGGCAACAGGATGACGAATTCGTCGCCACCCTGGCGGCTCACCGTATCGATCACCCGCGAGCTCTCGCTCAAGCGCCTGGCCACCTCCTTGAGCACGGCATCGCCGACCGAATGGCCGACCGAGTCGTTGATGCCTTTGAAATTGTCCAGATCGAGCAGAAGCATGGCGACCCGCCCCTGGCCGCGCTGCGCCTTCTGCAGGGCCTGTTCGGCGCGGTCCTGCAGCAGGACGCGGTTGGGCAGCCCGGTCAGGGCGTCGTAGTAGGCCAGTTTCTTCGCCTCGGCCCGCAGGTTCAGGTGCGCCCGCACATGGGCACGCGCCACCGGCAGGTTCAGCGGCTTCTGAATGAAGTCCACACCGCCGTATTCGAGTGCCTTGATCTCGTTCTCGCTCTGGGTGTGCGAGGTGACGAACAGGATGGCGGCATCGCACAGCTTGGGGTCGGCCTTCATTGCCCGGCAGATCTCGAAGCCGTTCATCTGCGGCATCTGGATATCCAGCAGCACCAGATCGGGCCTGCAGAAGCGTGCCACCTCCAACGCCATGCGCCCGTCGCTGGCCACATGCACCTCACCGAGGTCGCGCAACGCCTCGCTGAGCATCAGCACATCGCTCGGCTGGTCGTCGACTATCAGTATCACCGGCGCTGCATTGAACAGGTGTTCGGCCATACGGCCTCCCCGGAAGTCCCTTTCTGACTACCCACACAGACTAGACCAGCATCAGGCACCCACCGTTCAACCGAATCCGGCCAGACGCCTGAGCCGCTCCACAGTCGCTGCCGACTCGCCATTGCACAGCGCCGCCGCCAGGCGCATCAGCACCTGCTCGCGGCGCACCTGCACCTGCGGCAGCGCATAGACGGCGCCGATCAGTTCGCGCAGCGCCATGGGCAAGCCCCAATGGCTCTTCAGGCTGAGGGCGAACGGTTGGGCGAAGTCACCGATGGCCTGGCCGAGCAGGCGGTCGTCGAGGCTATTGCCCTGGCTGGCCCACTTCTGGCTCTGCAGCAGCACGCAGAGCTCGCCCATGCGGTGCAGCAGCGCGGCGACCTGCAGCGGTGCAGGGTCGAGGCCCGCCTGGCGGGCCAGGATCACCACCTGCTCGGCCAGACGCTCCGCCGCCTCCAGATGTTCGCGCAACAGCAAGGACGGGAACGAGTCGTCCTCGCCACAGGCTTGCCGCAGCGCCAGGGCCACGGCCAGGTTCAGGCTGGTACGCCCGCCCAGGCGCTTGAGCGCCTCGGGCAGGCTGACGCAGGCCTGACCGCCGCTACCGTAGGCGGCGCTGTTGGCCGCCGCGATCAGATAGGCGCAGAGCGCCGGATCATGCTGCCATTGCTCGCTGAGCTCGCGGAAATCCAGCGGCACGCCCTGGCACGCCAGCTTGAGGCGCTCCTTGACCCCGGCCAGCAGCGGCAGGTCGAGATCGGCCGCCGAGAGGCGCCCCAGGTAGTCGCGCAGTTCCTCGCGGGATACCGCAGTGGCCAGCAGGGTGGCGTCTTCCGGCAGCAACTGTTCGATGCAGGCCAGGACCTTGGGCACGTCGAAGGGCTTGGTAATGTAGGCGCTGATCGCCAGCGGCCGCACCGACAGCACGCTCTCGCGATCGGAGCGTCCGGTGATCATCACCAGCGGCGTGCCCCTGTCCTGCTGGCGGATGCGCTGCAGCAGGCTGAAGCCGGAGTCGTCCGGCAGGTTCCAGTCGGCCAGCACCAGCTGGTAGCGGCTGCGCTGCCAGGCATCGAAGGCGCTCTGGGCATCGCCGAAGCAGTCGACGGCAGCGGCCGGGCGGGCACTGAATACCAGTTGCTTGAGCAGATCGGCCAGCCAGGGGTCGTCATCCACGATCATCACGCGCATGGGCAGCTCTCAGTGACGGAGTCTGCCTGCAACGATAGACGCTAACCCCGCCCCCGGCCTGCGACTCTCGCGCTAGAGCCCCAGCTGCTTGCTGATGATCTCGTTCATGATCTCCCGCGAGCCGCCGCCGATGGAGAGGATGCGGTTGTCACGGTACAGGCGCTCCACCAGCGACTCGCGCATGTAGCCCATGCCGCCGAGGATCTGCACGGCGTCGTAGGTGATGCGGTCGGCCACGTCAGTGGCGAAGTTCTTGGCCATGGAGATCTCCTTGATCACGCTCTTGCCGGCGGCCATCTTGGCCGCCTGGCGATAGGTGAATTCGCGGGAGACTTCCAGCTGGGTGGCCATCTCGGCCAAACGATGCTTGAGCACCTGGAACTTGCCGATCGGCTTGCCGAAGGCCTCGCGCCCGCGGGCCCAGGCCATGGCCTCCTCCAAGGCCAGCTGCGAGGTCATGTTGGCCATCAGCGCCAGGCTCAGGCGCTCGCTCTGGAAGTTGGCCATGATGCAGGCGAAGCCCATGTTCTCCGCGCCGATCAGGTTCTCCACCGGCACCCTGCAATCGTCGAAGAACAACTCGGCGGTGTCAGAGGCCCGCCAGCCCATCTTCTTCAGCGAGCGGCCAACAGTGAAGCCGGGGGTGCCCTTCTCGATCAGCAGCAGGCTGACGCCGCCAAAGCCCTCTCCGCCGGTGCGCACCGCCACTGTGTAGTAGTCCGCTCTGACACCGCTGGTGATGAAGGTCTTGCTGCCGGTGACGCGGTAGTAATCGCCGTCACGTACGGCACGGGTCTTCAGGTTGGCCACGTCGGAACCGCCGGAAGGCTCGGTCACCGCCAGGGCCATGATCTTCTCGCCGGCCAGCACCTCGGGCACCACGCGCTCGCGCAGCGCCGGCCTGGCCCACTTGAGCACCGGCGGCAGGCCGATATCCAGCGAGCCGAGGCCGGCGACCAGGCCGCCGGAGCCGGAGCGCATCAGCTCCTCGCTGGCCGCCACCTTGGCGAACAGGTCGCCCTCGTGGCTGCCACCGTACTGCTCCGGGTAGCCGATGCCGAGGATGCCGGCCGCGCCGGCCTTGCGGTACAGCTCGCGGGGAAACTCCTCGGCCTCCTCCCAGTCCGCCACGTGCGGCAGGACCTCGCGCTCGATGAAGCGGCGCACGGAGTCACGGACCAGTTGATGGGATGGGTCAAAGTATTCCTGGAAGGCGGACATGCGGGTGGCTCCCGTTATTGTTTCCGCCACCCTAACCGAGCGCTTGCTTGGTTTTCAAGTCATGGCTTCCTGGACGTGATCAGCGCCTGCATGATGCGGATCTGCATGTCGTAAGCCGGCTTCTCCACGGCCTCGAAGTCACGGGTGTAGCGCTGGGCAAAGCCGGTCGAGCCCCATTCGCGGTACTGCCTGGCGTGCCACAGCTCGTGGGCCCAGAGGCCGGTGTCGCGCTCGGCAGCCTCCTGGCTGCGGAACACCACCACATCGACCAGGGTCACTGCCTTGATGTCCGGGTTCTGCAGCATGGTGCTGGCCACGTCCAGCTCGTCGAGCGCGCCGACGCGGTAGCGAACCGTATCGAGCAGATCACTGTCGTAATAGGGCGACAGCCGTGCACGGATCTCCAGTGGCATCGGCAGGGTCCCAGCCATCAGGGCCGTATCGCGTGACTGCAGCAGCCAGCGCTCGAGCGTCACCGCAGCCGAGCCGAGGACCTGCTCGCGAATCGGCTCGACATCGGGCACGCAGAAACAGCCACTGAGGCAGATCTCCATCTGCCCCGACGGGCAGGCGGCAGAAGCGCCGAACGGCGTTCCCAGGACGAGGAGCAGCGCGGCGCGACGAACAGAAGCAGAAATCACGGATTTTCCAGGGAGTCATTCGGGGGGGCGGTGGGTCGCCATCATGGCAGCGGATGGCGGTCGACGCTATGACCGGCGCGGAGGCCGGAATATCCCCAACACGCTGCCAGGGAGAGGAAAAATGCGCGCCATCCACATCATCCTGAGCGCCCTGCTGCTGGGTTGCACGACGCTGGACTACTAGCCACGGGCCATTTCCGAACGCGAGGCCTATGCGGTGATCACCGAAGTGGCCATGCAGCAGCCCGGCGTGCCCGCCTCCACCTACCTGGACAGCCACTACCTCGGCTTTCGCGATGCAACCGGCGGCAAGCCGCAGGACATCCGCGAGCGCATCTACTTCGGCTCGCTCGACGGCATCGAGCTGCGCCGTCGCGGCCCGGGCTACCTGGTGCGCCTGAGCGGCCCGGGCGGCGAAACTCTGCGTGAGTTCTGCATCGCCGAGCGTGAGCAGGCGGAGCGCTTCGTCGACGCCCTCGCCCACTACCGCGCCAAGGCTCCCGCCTTCAGCGGATTGAAGTGAGTCGCGCCTAGCGTCCCTGCGGGGCTCTCCCTCGTTGACCAAAACGCTCGCGGTAGGCGCTCGGCGGCACTCCCAGGTGGTTGCGGAAGGCAACCCGAAAGCTCTCCACGGTGCGATAGCCACACTGCTCGGCGATGCGCTCGACGCTCTGCGTGCCGCCTTCCAGCAGCTCGCGGGCACGGGCCAGGCGCTCGTGCTGCAGCCAAGCCTTGGGCGCCATGCCGGTGGCAGCAGCGAAGCGACGCAGAAAGGTGCGCTCGCTCATCGCCATGCGCCGCGCCAGCTGGCTCACTTCCAGCGGCTGGTCGAGGCGCTGGCGCGCCCACTCCAGCAGAGCGGACAGGTCGTGCCGCGCCGAGTGCGCCACCGGCGCGGGAATGAACTGCGCCTGGCCGCCGGCGCGCTGCGGCGCCATCACCAGGCGCTGGGCCACGCGGTTGGCCACCTGGTTGCCGAAGTCCCGCGCCACCAGGTGCAGGCAGGCGTCGATGCCGGCGGCGCTGCCCGCCGAGCTGATCAGCTGGCCGGCGTCGACGTAGAGCACCTGCGGGTCTACCTCGACGTTCGGGTAGCGCCGCGCCAGCTCCTCGGCGTAGCGCCAGTGAGTAGTGGCGCGCCGGCCGTCGAGCAGGCCGCTGGCGGCCAGGACGAATACCCCGGAGCAGATCGACAGCAGCCGCGCGCCGCGCCCGTGGGCCTCGCGCAGGGCCTGCAGCAGTGCCGGTGGCGGCCGCTCGGCGCGGTCGCGCCAGCCGGGAATGACGATGGTGCGGGCCTCGGCCAGGACCTCCAGGCCGGCATCGGCCAGCACCTGGATGCCGCCCATGGCGCGCATCGGTCCCTGGTCCAGGCCGACGATGCGGTGGCGATACCAGGGAAAGTCGAACTCCGGCCGCGGCAGGCCGAAGATCTCCACGGCGATGCCGAACTCGAAGGTGCACAGGCCGTCGTAGGCGAGGATGGCCACCAGGCCGGGATCGTTGCGCATTGGCGGAAAATTTCCGATACCTGTCCGAGCCGCCACTGTAGCCGAGTCGTGGCGGCTCATACAGTGGCGCCATCCACCACCACGAGGAGTTCCACCATGAGCCTGGTCAGCTACATCCCCGCTGCCACATCCGCCGTCGCGCTGATGCATTTCAGCCAGCGCCTGGCCTTCGAGACCGACTGCTCGGACGTCCACGTCAGCCAGCAGGAGGGTCAGGTCGACTTCGTGCTGGTCGATGTGCGCGGCGAGGCCGCCTACGCCGCCGGCCATGTGCCGGGCGCCATCAACATCCCGCACCGCCTGATGAGCGCCGAGCGCATGGCCGAGTTTCCCCGCGACACCCTGTTCGTCGTCTACTGCGCCGGCCCGCACTGCAACGGCGTGCACCGCGCGGCCGTGCGCCTGGCGAGCCTCGGCTACGCGGTGAAGGAGATGCTCGGCGGCGTCACCGGCTGGCTCGACGAGGGCCTGAGCCTGGTCGGCGGCGATGGCGCCGCACAGGCCAAGGCCCAGCCGGGCATCGCCTGCGCATGCTGATCCGCACGGCCACCGAGACAGACGTGCCGGCGCTGCTGGCACTGATGCGCGAGCTGGCGGCCCTCGAGGATTACCTGGCGGAGTTCGCCGTGGATGAAGAGGCGCTGGTGCAGCGCGCCTTCGGCCCTGCGGCGCAGTGCCGGATCTTCGTCGCCGACGCCGATGGCGAGTTGCATGGCTATGCCGTGGCGCTGCTCGTCCCCTTCACCTACGACCTGCGTCCGACCGTGCGCCTCAAGGAGCTGTATGTGACAGCGCACTGGCGCTCACAGAATCTGGGCCGGCAGCTGCTGGGCGCACTGGTGCAATGGGGGCTGGAGCAAGGCGCCGGACGCCTGCACTGGGATGTGCTGGCCGGCAATAGCCGCGCGGAAGCCTTCTACCAGCGCCTGGGCGGGCGCCGGGTAGAGAAATGGATCGCCTACGCGATGGACGACGCCGCACTGCAGGCGCTGGCGCGCGGCTGAATCAACCGGAGATCGGCCGGCGCCCGGCCAGGGCGTGGGCCAGGGTGCCACCGTCGACCAGCTCCAGCTCGCCGCCCAGCGGCACGCCGTGAGCAATGCGCGACAGCACGATGTTCTTGCCCGCCAGCATCTGCGCGATGTAGTGGGCCGTGGCCTCGCCCTCCACCGTCGGGTTGGTGGCGAGGATCACCTCGCTGAACTGGCTGGCGCCGATATGCGCCAGCAGCTCGGGAATGCCGATGGCCTCCGGGCCCAGACCGTCCAGCGGCGAGAGGTGGCCCTTGAGCACGAAATAGCGCCCGCGGTAGCCGGTCTGCTCGACCGCGAACACGTCCAGCGGCCCCTCCACCACGCACAGCAGCGAGTCGTCGCGGCGCGGGTCGCTGCATTGCGGGCACAGCTCGTCCTCGCTCAGGGTGCGGCAGCGCTTGCAGTGCCCCACCCCCTCCATGGCCGCCGCCAGCGCCTGCGACAGGCGCATGCCGCCGCTGCGGTCGCGCTCCAGCAGCTGCAGGGCCATGCGCTGCGCGGTCTTCTGCCCGACACCGGGCAGCAGGCGCAGCGAATCGATCAGTTGGCGGATCAGCGGGCTGAAGCTCATGGAACTCCTACGGACATGTAGCCCGGATGCAATCCGGGGGAACATCGCATTAGGCTTTCCCGGATTGCATCCGGGCTACGGGACTGCCGTGTCTAGGGGAAAATGGCCACAGGCCTTTCCACCCGTGAGGTGGATAACGCTACGCGGTTATCCACCCTACGAAACGGTTTAGAACGGCATCTTGAAACCGGGCGGGAGCTGCATGCCTGCAGTCATGCCGGCCATCTTCTCCTGGCTGTTCTGCTCGACCTTGCGCACCGCGTCGTTCACCGCCGCGGCGATCAGGTCTTCCAGCACTTCCTTGTCTTCCTGCATCAGGCTGTCGTCCAGGGTGATGCGCTTGACATCGTGGCGACCGGTCATCACCACGCTCACCAGGCCGGCGCCGGACTGGCCGGTGACTTCGGCGTTGGCCAGTTCTTCCTGCATCTTCTGCATCTTTTCCTGCATCTGCTGGGCCTGCTTCATCAGGCCCGCCATGCCACCTTTCATCATGATGGTGTTCCTCGGCTAATCGACTCAGGGAGTCAGGGGTTCGATGGAGTCGGGGCGAATGCTCGCCCCGAACTGTTGAATCATCTGCTGCACCAGCGGGTCGCCGTGGATCGACTGCTCGGCCAGGCGCTGACGCTCGGCGCGCTTGCGTGCGGCAGCCTGGGCCGGAGTCTCCTGCTCGGGACGCAGTAGCTCGATGCGCAGGTTCAGGCTGCGCCCCAGATGCTGATTGAGCGCCTCGTTCAGGCGACGCTGCTGGGTGGCATTGAACAGCGCGCTGTGCGCCGGGTCTAGGTGCAGCAGCCAGTCGTTGCCGTCGGCCTCGACCAGGGTGCAGTTGGCGCCAATGCTGCCGGTCATGCCGGACAGGCCCAGGCGCGGGAACAGGTCGAGCCACTCGGCGGCCAGACCGGTAGCGGGTTGCGCGGCCGGCAGCGGCTCGGCCACTTGGGCCTCGGGCTGGGCCGGGGCATCGAAATCGTAATCGAGGCTGTCGGCGTCGGCCTCGTAGTAGTCGTAGTCGCCGGGCGGTGGCTCGTCGTCATCACCCTCCTCGACCGCAGCCACGACGGGAGTCTGAACAGCCGGAGCCGGCCCGGCCGGCACGGCGACAGCGGCAGGAGCCACAGCAGGCGGCTCGGCAAGCTGTGCGACGGGCTCGGCAACCTGCACCGGTTGCTGCGGCACAGGCGCCTCCCAGGGCAGATCGACCGGCTGCGCGACCTCGGCCACAGGCGCGACGGAGGCGATGACCGGCGCGGCAGCGGGAACCTCGGCAATGGCTGCGAGCGGTGCAACGGCCTCAGGAGCCGGAGCCGGAGCCGGAGCCGGAGCCGGAGCCGGAGCCGGAGCCACCACAGGCTGGGGTGCCGGCGCGGCTGGCGCAACAGCTGGAGCAACCGGAGCAACGATAGCGGCCGGCGCAGCCATGGGGGCCACACCGGCCACCGGGGTCTGGCTGGAATCAGCGGTGGCCTTGCTGATCCCCAGATCCTTTAAAGGTGACCTCGGCGCCCCGTCGGCATCGGCCGGACGGAACGCCAGCATGCGCAGCAGCACCATCTCGAAGCCGCCGCGCGGGTCCGGCGCCAGCGGCAGATCACGGCGGCCGATCAGGCCCATCTGGTAGTAAAACTGCACATCCTCGGCCGGCAGCGCCTGAGCCAGGGCCAGTACCTTGTCGCGGTCGCCCTGGCCGTTGTCCACCGCTTCCGGCAAGGCCTGAGCGATGGCCACGCGGTGCAGCACATTGAGCATTTCCGAGAGCACGCCATTCCAGTCCGGCCCCTGCTCGGCCAGGTGGCGCACCGCTTCGAGCAGCGCACGGGCATCGCCCTCCAGCAACGCATGCAGCACGCCGTAGACCTGGCCGTGATCAAGAGTACCGAGCATCGAGCGCACATCGGCAGCCAGTACCTTGCCTTCACCGAAGGCAATGGCCTGGTCGGTCAGGCTCATGGCGTCGCGCATCGAGCCGTCGGCGGCGCGGCCGAGCAGCCACAGGGCGTCTTCCTCGAAGGGCACGCTCTCGGCGCTCAGCACGTGGGTCAGGTGCTCGACCACCCGCTCCGGCGGCATGTTCTTCAGGGAGAACTGCAGGCAGCGCGAGAGGATGGTGACCGGCAGCTTCTGCGGGTCGGTGGTGGCGAGCAGGAACTTGACGTGGGGCGGCGGCTCTTCGAGGGTCTTGAGCAGCGCGTTGAACGAGTGCGTGGAGAGCATGTGCACTTCGTCGATCAGGTAGACCTTGTAGCGCCCACGGCTCGGCGCGTATTGCACGTTCTCCAGCAGCTCGCGAGTGTCCTCGACCTTGGTGCGGCTCGCGGCGTCCACCTCGATCAGGTCGACGAAGCGGCCCTCGTCGATCTCCCGGCACACCGAGCAGGTGCCGCAGGGCGTGGAGCTGATGCCGGTCTCGCAGTTCAGGCACTTGGCGATGATTCGCGCGATGGTGGTCTTGCCCACCCCGCGGGTGCCGGTGAACAGGTAGGCGTGGTGCAGGCGCTGGCTGTCCAGCGCGTTGATCAGGGCCTTGAGCACATGGGTCTGGCCGACCATTTCGCGGAACGAGCGCGGACGCCATTTACGTGCAAGGACCTGATAACTCATCGAAAACCGTCGCAGCTGGGAAGCAGAAGGGGCTAATCCTAGCGGAGCACCGGGCAAATTGCATCCGCGCAATCCCCAGGCTGTCGGCATTCTGGTGAGGCTGCTTGCAAGGCGCTGACGCCAGGCTGCATGGCAAATCGGCCATTGTCGAAGCCTTTACCGGTCGCTCGTCGCCAGGGAGTCGTCGCCGGGTAATTGACTAGGTAATCTGCCTGAAGGCTTTTTGCCAGCATTCAAGTCATTCCTCGTGACGCCGAAACACTCGGCAACCTACAAGAAACGGAGTCCATCTCCATGCAACAAGGTCTATTGGCCACTTTCATGCCGCAAACCGAGCTGGCTCCTGGTGAGCAGCTGCTCAGCCGCATGCTTGCCTTCTTCTGCCTGTGCGGCCTGGTCATCGGCCTGTATAGCGGCATCAAATGGGGCCGCCTGGGCAATGACGCCCTGATGCAGGGCTCCTTCCTGTTGATCGTCGGCATGCCGCTGGCGATGCTGGTGCTGCGCAACGCCTGGCTGCCGGCGTGCGCCACGGCCAACCTGGCCATGGCGCTGATCAGCAGCTACGCGATGGTGCTGGTCTATCACCTCGGCGGCCTGCATTCGGCGCATATCTTCTGGCCGCTGGTGGTGATCGGCTTCGCCTACCTGCTGCTGGGCGGGCGCAGTGCAGCCTTCTGGAGCCTGCTGCAGCTGCTGTTCGTGTTCTGGCTGATCCGCCTGGACCGCTCCGGCGCCAGCCTGCCGCAGTTCGAGCTGAGCCCACGCGATGCCCTGGTCAACGAGTACTCGGGCTACCTGCTGCCGGTACTCACCATGTGGATGGCCCAGTGGTACAGCGCACGGGTGCGCCAGCAGGCGCTGGACGGCGCCCAGCAGCACCTGGAGGAGGCGGAACGGGTCGGCAAGGCCGCCACCGCCGGCAGCCAGCAGCTGGCCAGCCTGCTCGACGAGGTGCGCCAAAGCGCCGGCGACCTGCGCCAGCTGTCGCAGCAGCTCTACCGCACCCTCGACAGCATGCGCCAGCGCTGCCAGAGCATCGACGGCGACGTGCAGCAGCAGGCCGACGCCATGCACCAGCTCGACCTGGCAGTGCAGGATGTCCTGCAGCACCTGGCCGCAAGCACCGCGCACATGCAGCAGCTGAGCCAGGACACCCAGCACAGCAGCGGCCAGGTCAACACCTGCGCCAGCCGCATGCAGCAGGCCCAGGACAGCATGCAGGCGATCCAGGCCAGCAACCAGCGCATCGCCGAGTCCATGCAGATGATCAGCGCCATCGCCCAGCAGACCAACCTGCTGGCGCTCAACGCGGCCATCGAGGCGGCGCGCGCCGGCGAGCACGGCCGCGGCTTCGCCGTGGTGGCCGACGAGGTGCGCTCGCTGTCGCAGCGCAGCAACCAGACCGCCGACACGGTGCAGAACGTGCTGGTCCAGTCAGAGCAGATCGTCAATACCGGCGCCGAGCAAGTCAGCGATGTGGGTCTGGCGCTGAGCGAAAACGCCGCGCTGACCGCCAACTTGTCGGGCGCCATCCTGCAGCACAGCCAGGCACTGGACCAGGCCCATCGCCAGTTGGCCCAGGTACGCGACAACAGCGCCGCCCAGCGCGAAGCCAGCCAGCGCCAGCGCCAGGCCAGCGCCGAACTGCTGGAGGCACAGGAATCACTGGTCGTGCTCGGCGAACGCCTGGATCAGCTGTCGCAACAGCTGCACCAGCGGGTGGCCGCACAACCATAAGACACCGTCAGGGCGGCGGCTGACGCAAATAGCGCCGCGCCAGTTCCGCCCCCAGGCGCTCGCGCTGCTCGGCCAGGGCCTGCCACAGGGCCTCGGCCTGCGCCGGATGGGCAGCGTAGAACTGGTGCGAGAGCGGCAGATACCACTCGGTGACCAGCAGGGGCTGGGGCAGGAACATCAGCTGCCCCTCCAGCTGCTGGCTCTCGATCAGCTCCTGGGCAATCTCGCGTTCCAGCACATAGCCATCCAGGCGCCCCGCTGCCACCAGCTTGAGCGCCTTGGCCGGCGCCAGCGACTCGCTGGACAGCACGCCCAGCTCGCGCAGGCGCTGAGCGACGACATAGCCCAGCGGTGCACCGACGCCATGCCGCACACCGGTGAACTGTCGTCCATCCCACTGCAGCGTGGCGTCGCTGCGCACGATGACCGGGTACTCGACCCGCCACAGGCGCTGAGCGCTATTGACCGGCGTGCCGGCCAGCGCATCGCGCCCGGGGAAGTGGCCCCAGGCATCGCGATCCGCCTGCCAGACGGCGATGAACAGGCCGTCGCTGTGCCCCTGCTGCACTTGATGGACGCAACGCTTCCAGGGCTCCTGGTGCAGTTTCAGGCTCAGCCCGGCCTGCTGCGCGGCCTGCTGGATCAACTCGATGATCAGGCCGGGCTGCTCGATCGGTGCGGCGGAACTGGCATAGGGCGGCAACCCGCCAAGCTCGTAGCACAGCCGCAGCTGCGACCGCTGCTCGGCGGACAGCGGCCCGGTGCACAGAAAGATCAACAGCAGAATGGACAGACGCCGTACCGACATACCCGGATCCTCAAACCTCAGCCTAAGCATGGAGCCTGCGGCTGGCGCCGTCCACCGTGGCCCGAAAACGTCGAAGCCGGCATTGCGCCGGCTTCTGTCATGGGACCTGCGGTCAGTCGTTGCTCGGCTTGTTCACCGCGTGCAGCACGTACTGCGGCAGGGCGAAGGCGCCCTGGTGGATCTCCGGGTTGTAGTAGCGGGTGACGATGCCGCTGCCGGCAAAACGCTGGCGCAGGGTCTCCAGCGGCAACTTGCGGTACTCGGGGTCGGTGGCTCCCCAGGCGAAGGTCATGCTGCCGCCGATATAGGTCGGCACCGCGGCCATGTAGAAGTGCCAGTCGGCGAACAGGCCGTCCATGCGGCTGGCGGTGGTCTGCACTTCACCGAGCTGCATGAAGGGCGTGCCGTTCTGGGTGACCAGGATGCCACCCTCGTTCAGGCAACGCCGGCAGGCCTGGTAGAAGTTCTCGGAGAACAGCACCTCGCCCGGGCCGATCGGGTCGGTGGAGTCGGAGATGATCACGTCGAACTTCTCCGCGGTGGTCGCCACGAAGTTCATACCGTCGTCGATCACCAGGTTCAGACGCGGATCCTCATAGGCGCCGCAGCTGTGCTTGGGCAGGAACTCCTTGCACATCTCCACCACGGTACCGTCGATCTCGACCATGGTGATGCTCTCCACGCTGCGGTGCTTGCGCACCTCGCGCAGCATGCCGCCGTCGCCGCCGCCGATGATCAGCACGCGCTTGGCCGCACCATGGGCGAGGATCGGCACATGGGTGAGCATCTCGTGGTAGATGAACTCGTCGGCCTCGGTGGTCTGGATCACCCCGTCCAGCGCCATCACCCGGCCCATGCGGGCATTCTCGAAGATCACCAGGTGCTGGTGCTCGGTGCGCACCTCGTGCAGCAGGCGGTCCATGCGAAAGCGCTGGCCGTAGCCGTCGTAGAGAGTTTCCTGGTAGTCGCTCATGGGTAGCCCCCGTCGTCGCTGGTGGTTTGGGACGGACCAGCGCCCGCCCATGAAAAGGCGCGCATTGTAAGGACAACCGGCGGCGGGCTCCACCCGCCGCCGTTCACAGGCGCACGTTGCCGCGTGGCCCGGCCAGGGCCCAGATGATCAGGCCGAGCACCGGCAGGAGGACGATCAGCAGCACCCAGAGGATCTTCATCCCGGTTTCCGCGCTGCTCTTCACCACGTTGATGATCGCCCAGATGTCCAGGGCGAGGATGGCCAGGCTAAGCAGGCCGCTGATGGTGGAACCCATGGGGACACTCCTGTGTGGATGGTTCACGCCTTTTAGGATAACGCTGATGCCGGGACGTTCCATGAGCAGGCAAAACAGCCGTCAAAACGACGACATGCGACATATTTCTATGTTTTTACGACAGCATGTGACTCCAAGGTCAGGTTTCGCCATCCATTCAACACAGGCCACGGCAATTCAGTGCTTTCGCTGGCCAGATCGCACATTGGGCACTCTTGGAGAACAGACCCATGAACACCTCGCTCCGCGTCAACGAAGCTCTGCTCATCGCCGGCCGCGCCTTCCAGCCGTTCCAGTGCGTCGCCTGGCAACCCCAGGACGGCACCGGGGTGATCACCCTGGCGGTGATCGACCGCACCAACCGCCGCCTCGGCCAGGCGCAGCTGGACAGCCGCACCTATGCCGACCCGGCCCAGCTGGCCGACGTCCTGACCCAGTCCCGCGAGCAGATCAGCCGCCAGGGCTACGCGCTGGATCCGTGGAGCATGCCCGAGTAAGTCCACCCGGCCTGCCGCCCCCAAAACCCCCTCTGCCACATGGCGAGGGGGTTTGGCTTTTCTGGCGCGCGCCTGTCTATATCTGTGGGGTTGTTGTCCTTGTTGCCATAGGCCGGCGGGCGCAGACTGCATCCACTTCCCCGAGGATGCGCCATGAGAACCATCGCCAGCCTGCTCTACCCGGACGTGATGAGCCTGGACGTCAGCGGACCGCTGCAGGTGTTCGCCTCGGCCAACGTCGAGCTGCGCCGCCTGGGCCAGGCCGAGGCCTATCGCCTGCTGGTGCTGGGCGAGCAGGCCGGTCCCATGACCACTTCCGCCGGCTTCCAGCTGGTGGCCGAGCGCGCCTGGCGCGACTGCGACCCGGCCGAGCTGGACACCCTGCTGATTCCCGGCGGCCTGGGCGAGACCGCGCAGTGCGCCAACCGGCCGCTGCTGGACTGGCTGCGCACCGCCGAACCGCAGGTACGCCGACTCGGCTCGGTGTGCTCCGGCGCCCTGATCCTGGCCGCCGCCGGCCTGCTCGACGGCCGCCGCGCCACCACCCACTGGGCCGACGTGCCGGCGCTGCGCCGCCACCCGCGCATCGAGGTGGACGGCGACCGCCTGCACACCTACGACCCCGATGGCCGCGACGGCGACGCCCATGTCTTCACCTCGGCCGGGGTCACCGCCGGCATCGACCTGGCCCTGGCGCTGGTCGAGGCCGACCTCGGCCGCCCGCTGGCTCTGGCCGTGGCCCGGCGCCTGGTGATGTTCCTCCGCCGCCCCGGCGGCCAGGCGCAATTCAGCGCCCTGCTCGCCCCGGACGCCAGCCGCACGCCGCGCCTGCTCGGCCTGCTCGAATGGATGGCGCAGAACCTGGCCGCCGACCTGTCGCTGGAGGCCCTGGCGGCGCGCGCCAACCTGTCGACCCGCAGCCTGTCGCGCCTGTTCGTCCAGGAGCTGGGCGTGGGCCCGGGGCGCTACGTCGAGCAGTTGCGCCTGGAGGCCGCGCGCGGCCTGCTGCAGGACAGCGGCGCCTCGATCGGCACGGTGGCGCGGCTGACCGGCTTCCGCCACCCGGAGAACCTGCGCCGCACCTTCCACAAGCACCTGTCGGTCAGCCCGCAGGACTACGCCGAACGTTTCGCCTGAACGCCACGGAGAACCACCATGCTCGAACTGCGCCCCGGCTGCGAATGCTGCGACCGCGATCTGCCGCCCGGAAGCCCGGATGCGCTGATCTGCTCCTTCGAATGCACCTTCTGCCGCAACTGCGCGCAGTCGCGCCTGCATGGCCGCTGCCCGAATTGCGGCGGCGAGCTGCTGCAACGCCCGCGGCGCCCGGCGGACAAGCTGGCGCGCTTTCCCGCCAGCACCGAACGCACCTTCAAGCCCGCCGGCTGCCCACGAGACTGACGCCATGCTGCTACTGCGCAACCCCACCCTGCTGCGCCTGTTCCTCGCCCAGGGCCTGTTCTGGAGCTGCACCCTGATCGGCGTGACCCTGACCTCGCTGGTCGGCCTGCAACTGGCACCGGCCAACGCCCTGGCCACCCTGCCGCTGGCCCTGCTGGTGCTCGGCTACCTGCTGACGACCCAGCCGCTGTCGGGCTTTATGCAGCGCCGCGGGCGCCGCGCCGGGCTGCTGCTGGGCGCCACTGCCGGTGTGGCCGGCGGCCTGCTCAGCGCCGCCGGCGTGTGGCTGGCAGACTTCTGGCTGTTCTGCCTGGGCGCGCTCATCCTCGGCCCGTACCAGGCCTCAGCCATGTACTACCGCTTCGCCGCGCTGGAGGCCGTGGACGACGCCCACAAGGGCCGTGCCACCGCCTGGGTCGTCGGTGGCGGCCTGCTGGCCGCGCTGCTGACGCCGGAGCTGACCCTGTGGGCGCGCGACGCCCTGGCCACGCCCTTCGTCGGCGCCTACCTGGCGCTCGCCGCCCTGGCCGCCCTCGCCCTGCCTCTTCTCGCCGGCCTGCGCCAGGGCGCGTTGCCGCCAGGCAACAGCGGCGGCCTGCAGGCCATGCGCGAGCTGCTGGCCCGGCCACTGGTACGCGCTGCCATCGCCACCACGGCTATCGGCCACGGCCTGATGATCCTGGTGATGAACGCCACGCCCCTGGCCATGAGCTTCTGCGGCCTGCCGCTGGCGGCCGGCGCCGAGGTGATCCGCTGGCACATGGTCGGCATGTTCCTGCCGGCCTTCGTCGCCGGCCCGCTGGTCGATCGCCTCGGTGCCGTGCGCGTGGCGCAGATAGGCATAGCGCTGCTGGTGGCCAGCGCGCTGATCGCCACGAGCGGCCAGCAGCAGGCGCACTTCCTGATCTCCTCGCTGTTGCTAGGTATGGGCTGGAACCTGATGCTGGTGGCCGGCACCGCCCTGCTCGGCCAGGGCCACAGCCCAGCCGAGCGTGGCCAGGCCCAGGGCCTGATGGAACTGGGCAACGGCGCGGTGGCAGCCTGCGCCTCTTTCGCCTCGGGCGCGCTGATCAGCGGCCTGGGCTGGAGCCCGGTGAACCTGGCCATGCTGCCGCTGCTGGGCCTGGCCTTGCTGGCGCTGCTCGGCGGACGCAGGCAGGTACAGCCGGCCTAAAAACACGAAAGGCGCCCGCAGGCGCCTTTCTTTGCATCCGGGAACGCTTAGTAGTAGGCGTTCTCGCGGTTGCTGTGGTCGGTCACGTCACGCACGCCCTTGAGTTCGGGGATGCGCTCCAGCAGGGTCTTCTCGATGCCTTCCTTGAGGGTGAAGTCGGCCTGGCCGCAACCCTGGCAGCCGCCGCCGAAACGCAGCACGGCGATACCTTCCTCGACCACGTCGACCAGGGTCACCTGGCCGCCGTGGCTGGCCAGGCCCGGGTTGATCTCGGTCTGCAGGTAGTAGTTGATGCGTTCGGTGATCGGGCTGTCCTCGTTGACCATCGGCACCTTGGCATTCGGCGCCTTGATGGTCAGCTGGCCACCCATGCGGTCGGTGGCGTAGTCGACCACGGCGTCTTCCAGGAAGGGCTCGCTGACCGCGTCGATCCAGGCGGTGAACTCCTTCAGCGCCAGGGCGGTGTCCTCCGGCTTCTGCTCGCCCGGCTTGCAGTAGGCGATGCAGGTTTCCGCGTAGGGCGTGCCGGGCTGGGTGATGAAGACGCGGATGCCGATGCCCGTGGTGTTCTGCTTCTTCAGCAGGTCGGACAGGTAATCGTGGGCGGCGTCGGTAATGGTGATGGCGCTCATGGCAACTCCTCGCAAACGTGGCGCCAGTGTACGCCAATAGCCCCTACCGGATAAAGTCCTAGCATTTTAGTAGGAATAATTCCCAGCACCGGGTTCGCTAGAATGCACTCTGGATTTCCCCGAGTTGACCGCCATGACCGACTGGATCACCGCCCTGCCCAAGGCCGAGCTGCACCTGCACCTGGAGGGTTCGCTAGAGCCTGAACTGCTGTTCGCCCTGGCCGAGCGCAACAAGATCGCCCTGCCCTGGGCCGACGTGGACAGCCTGCGCAGCGCCTACGCCTTCAACAACCTGCAGGAGTTCCTCGACCTCTACTACCAGGGCGCCAACGTCCTGCGCACCGAGCAGGACTTCTACGACCTGACCTGGGCCTACCTGCTCAAGTGCCAGGAACAGGGCGTCATCCACACCGAGCCCTTCTTCGACCCGCAGACCCACACCGACCGCGGCATTCCCTTCGAGGTGGTGCTGCGCGGCATCCGGCAGGCGCTGGTCGATGGCGAGAAACAACTCGGCATCAGCCATGGCCTGATTCTCAGTTTCCTCCGTCACCTGCCCGAGGAAGCAGCCTTCAAGACCCTGGAACAGGCCATGCCGTTCCGCGACGCCTTCGTCGCCGTCGGCCTGGACAGCTCGGAGCAAGGCTTCCCGCCGCGCCTGTTCCAGCGCGTGTTCGCCAAGGCGCGCAGCGAAGGCTTGCACGCGGTAGCGCACGCCGGCGAGGAAGGCCCGCCGGAGTACATCTGGGAGGCGCTGGACCTGCTCAAGGTCGAGCGTATCGACCACGGCGTGCGCGCAAGCGAGGACGAGCGCCTGATGCAGCGCATCATCGACGAGCAGATCCCGCTCACCGTCTGCCCGCTGTCCAACATCAAGCTCTGCGTGTTCGACGACATGCGCCAGCACAACATCCTGCAGATGCTCGAACGCGGCGTGAAGGTGACGGTGAACTCGGACGACCCGGCCTACTTCGGCGGCTACGTCGGCGAGAACTTCGCCGCCCTGGAGCGCGACCTGGGCATGACCCGCGAGCAGGCCGCCCGTCTGGCCAGCAACAGCCTCGAGGCAAGACTGGTAAAGTAGCGCGCTTTTTTCGCCCAACCAGTCAAGAACCGGAGTTGTAGATGTCCCGTTTCGCCCTCGGCCTGAGCCTGGCCGCTACCCTCGCAAGCGGCCAGGCCCTGGCCGCCGACCTGCTGCAATGGCAGGACAACAGCCTGACCTACCTCAACGGCACCGACTTCACCGTCGACCCGGACAAGCAGCAGACCATCACCTTCGAGCATGCCAGTGGCTGGAGCGTCGGCGACCTGTTCATCTTCGTCGATGCCATCAAGTACAACGGCGAGGCCGAGAACGGCGCCGGCGACGGCCACACCTTCTACGGCGAGATCAGCCCGCGCCTGTCGCTGGGCAAGCTCAGCGGTGCCGACCTGTCGTTCGGCCCGGTCAGGGATGTGCTGCTGGCCGCCACCTACGAGTTCGGCGAGGACGACGTGGAGTCCTACCTGCTCGGCCCGGCCGTGGATCTGAACATCCCCGGCTTCGATTACTTCCAGCTCAACACCTACCTGCGCACCACCGATGGCCGCCGCGACGGCGACAACGTCTGGCAGATCACCCCGGTGTGGAGCTACACCATCCCGGTCGGCGACTCGGACCTGGTGATCGACGGCTTCATGGACTGGGTGGTGGACAACGACGACAGCTACCATGCCAACCTGCATTTCAACCCGCAGATCAAGTACGACCTGGCCAAGGCCATGGGCTGGGGCAAGCGCTTCTATGTGGGCGTCGAGTACGACTACTGGAGCGACAAGTACGGCATCGACGACGACGGCTTCGTCGGTTCGGAAATCCTCGGCGGCACCGACCAGAGCGCCATCAGCTTCCTGGCCAAGGCGCATTTCTAAACGCCACGCCCCGTAGCAAAAAGCCCGCCTTCCGGCGGGCTTTTTTCTGGCTCAGAGGTTCTGGTAGCGGTTCATATCCAGCACTGCCGCCTCTGCCGGCTCGGTCTCGCGGATATAGGCGGTCAGGTCGTGGAAATGCCGCCAGAACTCGGGGTGGCTGCGGCGGATGCCCCAGCGCATCACCACCTGCTCGAAGGCCGCCTCGTCGCGCGCCTGCTCCAGCGCCGCGACAAAGGCCGGTACCTCGGCCGCCGACAGGCTGAAGATGAAATTCGGGTAGCTGGTCAGCACGCCCGGGTAGACGGTCAGGGTATCCAGCGCCGGCTGGTAGCGCAGCGACTCGCCCATCATGAAGGCCACGTTGCTGTGCGCGCGATTGCGCAGCAGGCTGTACACCTCGCGCCGGCCATCGGCCAGCTCGACGCGCAGCAGGGTCGCCTCGGGCAGTTGTTCGATCACCCTGAGGCCACCGGCCGGACGGCCGGTCAGGCGGCTCAGCGCCTGTTCGGCATCCTCCAGCTCCGCCACCAGGCCCGGTCTGTGGCAGTCGGCGCCGCGACAACGGTTGATCGGGTCGGGCCCCGCATTCAGCGAGCCGTAGCGCGCCAGCAGGGCCTCGGCGAAGGCCCCCTTGGCGCCCTGCGGTGGCAGCCTGAGGGCGGTCGGCGAGTTCAGGTCGGCCTCGGCATAGTCCAGCCACATCTTCAGCTTGCCGCTGTTCTGGTACCAGTCGTCCAGGTAGGCCTGGCGTGCCTGCGGCGGCATCAGGCGGAGGAAATTCAGTTCGGCGCCATTGCGGATCAGGTCGAAGTACAGGCGCGTCTGCGCCTGGTGCGAGACGTTGCCGAACACGTCGAAGTTGACCACCAGCTGGTAATAGGTGCGCTCCAGCAACGGGAAATCCAGCAGCCAGAGTGTCTGCGGCACAGCACCGATCAGGCCCTTGGTCACCATGGCGCTGTCGTGATGGCGGTAGATCGACAGCAGCGCATTGTCGTTGCCGGCCCACAGGTGCGACCAGCTCGGCGGCTGCGCTTCGGCGTAGGCGTTACGGCGCAGCTCCTCGTACTGGTTGCGCTTGTCGCGGTAGCTGCGCCACAGGCCCAGCAGGTCGCCGATCTCGTCGAACTGGCCGGGCATGGCCAGCAGCGGCGTGGCCTCGGCACGATACTCGGCATCGGTCAGGTAGAGGTCATGGCGCGGATCCTGGAACAGCGCCCAGAAGTTGTCGCGGATCACGTCGGTGGCGATCTGCCCGCGGCACACCGGCCCGCGGATGAAGGTGCGCACGAAGTACTCGGCGTTATCCAGCATGAACTGGTAGCGCGCCTCGGCCGGGATGGCGGCGAAGGTCTCGAAGGGGTTGGAGCGGTGCTGGGCGCCGTAGCCTGGCAGCGCGTCCACCGTCCAGTCGGAGGCGTAGAACAGCTCGCGTACCCGGGCCAGCTTCTTCGCGCTCAGCGGGTAGGTGATGTGGGTCTTGTGCCCGATAACGCCCTGGATCGGCCACAGGCGGTAATGGAAATGCATGCCCGGGTCGTCGTTTGGACGGCGCGTGGCGATGGGGTCGATGGGCTGGCCGCTGGGCGTGCGCGAGCGCACCAGCTGGAAGAAGTGCCCCGGCTCGCCGCCTTCGAAATACAGGTGGGCGAGGAACAGGTGCTCGAACAGCCAGCGGTTGACCAGGCTCTCGCGCGCGCCGGGCGCGTTGAGCAGGGCCTCCCACTCGGCGATCTGCCGCTGCTCGGCGGCCGAAGGTTGCAGCGCCTGCTCCTCGACCACGGCCCCCTGCTCCAGCCAGCGCTGCAGGGTGGCGTACTCGGCGTCGCTGAGCCCGCTGACGGCGAAGGGCATGCCGGCATGGGCGAACTTCTTCGCGTAGGCAGCGAACTCCTCCGGCGCCGGGCACTGGTTGTCGCGGCCGATGGACAGGTCGAGATCCGCCGGCAGCTTGGCGTTGGGTGTCAGCGGGTTGTCGCGCCCCAGCTCCAGCATGCGCGCGACCAGCGCGGCCTGGCCATCCAGCACCGAATAAAAGCCACGCGCGCGCCAGGCCGCCTCACCCCGGGCATCGAAGAACAGCCGCGTGGTGGCCTGCGCGCGGGTGCGCGTGCCGTCGTACACCGGCTGCTTGCTGGCCCCGCGCAGCACGCCCTCGGCACTGCCCAGGTTGAGCTGGCAGGGCGCATCGTAGCAGGCATGGCAAGCCACGCACTTGGCCGTGAAGATCGGCTGGATATCACGGCTGTAGGACAGCGGTTCGGCACCGAGCCAGGGGCTGACGAGCAGGGTCAGAACGGCGAGAAAGCGGCGCGGCATGGCGATGTCCTTATGCGGGGTCAGGACATTGTATGCGGCAACCCCGACGTATCGCGCCAACATGAGCCATTTTCATGCAAATCTCCAGGCCACCGTAATTACATGCAGCTTTGCTATTATCCACGGCCTTTCTACACGCTCACCCCAGGTAGTCCCCATGTCCGACCGCAGCGCCCGCCTCCAGGCCCTTTCGCAAGCCCTGAAAGAACGCATCCTGATCCTCGACGGCGGCATGGGCACCATGATCCAGAGCTACAAGCTGGAAGAGGCCGACTACCGCGGCACCCGCTTCGCCGACTGGCCGAGCGACGTCAAGGGCAACAACGACCTGCTGCTGCTGACCCAGCCGCAGATCATCGCCGAGATCGAGCGGGCCTACCTGGACGCCGGCGCCGACATCCTCGAGACCAACACCTTCAACGCCACCCGCGTGTCCCAGGCCGACTACGGCATGGAGGAGCTGACCTATGAGCTCAACCTGGCCGGTGCCCGCGTCGCCCGCCAGGTGGCCGACGCCAAGACGGCCGAGACCCCGGACCGGCCGCGCTTCGTCGCCGGTGTACTCGGCCCGACCAGCCGCACCTGCTCGATCTCCCCGGACGTCAACAACCCCGGCTACCGTAACGTCACCTTCGACGAGCTGGTGGACAACTACACCGAGGCCACCCGCGGCCTGATCGAGGGCGGCGCCGACCTGATCCTGATCGAGACCATCTTCGACACCCTCAACGCCAAGGCGGCGATCTTCGCCGTGCAGCAGGTGTTCGACGAGGACGGCGTGGAACTGCCGATCATGATCTCCGGCACCATCACCGACGCCTCCGGGCGCACCCTGTCCGGCCAGACCACCGAGGCCTTCCTCAACTCGGTGCGCCATGCCCAGCCCATCTCCATCGGCCTGAACTGCGCGCTCGGCGCCAAGGAACTGCGCCCCTACCTGGCGGAACTGGCGGCCAAGGCCGACACCCATGTCTCCGCCCACCCCAACGCCGGCCTGCCCAACGCCTTCGGCGAGTACGACGAGACCCCGGCGCAGATGGCCGAAGTGGTCGAGGAATTCGCCGCATCCGGCCTGCTCAACATCGTTGGCGGTTGCTGCGGCACCACCCCGGCGCATATCCAGGCCATCGCCGAGGCAGTCAGCAAGTATCCGCCGCGCGTGATCCCGGACATCCCCAAGGCCTGCCGCCTGTCCGGCCTGGAACCCTTCACCATCGACCGCAACTCGCTGTTCGTGAACGTCGGCGAGCGCACCAACATCACCGGCTCGGCCAAGTTCGCCCGCCTGATCCGCGAGGAGAACTACGCCGAGGCCCTGGAAGTGGCGCAGCAGCAGGTGGAAGCCGGCGCCCAGGTGATCGACATCAACATGGACGAGGGCATGCTCGACTCCCAGGCGGCCATGGTCACCTTCCTCAACCTGATCGCCTCCGAGCCGGACATCTCGCGCGTGCCGATCATGATCGACTCCTCCAAGTGGGAAGTGATCGAGGCCGGTCTCAAGTGCATCCAGGGCAAGGGCATCGTCAACTCGATCTCCATGAAGGAAGGCGTCGAGCAGTTCAAGCACCACGCCAAGCTGTGCAAGCGCTACGGCGCCGCCGTGGTGGTGATGGCCTTCGACGAGGTCGGCCAGGCCGACACCGCCGCGCGCAAGAAGGAAATCTGTCAGCGCAGCTACGACATCCTGGTCAACGAAGTGGGCTTCCCGCCGGAAGACATCATCTTCGACCCGAACATCTTCGCCGTGGCCACCGGCATCGAGGAGCACAACAACTACGCGGTGGACTTCATCGAGGCCTGCGCCTACATCCGCGACGAGCTGCCCTATGCGCTCAGCTCCGGCGGCGTATCCAACGTGTCCTTCTCGTTCCGCGGCAACAACCCGGTGCGCGAGGCCATCCACTCGGTATTCCTCTACCACGCGATCAAGAACGGCCTGTCCATGGGCATCGTCAACGCCGGCCAGCTGGAGATCTACGACGAGATCCCCAAGGAGCTGCGCGACAAGGTCGAGGACGTGGTGCTCAACCGCAACGCCGAGGCCACCGAGGCCCTGCTGGCCATCGCCGACCAGTACAAGGGCGGCGGCGCGGTGAAGGAAGCCGAGAGCGAGGAATGGCGCGCGCTGCCGGTGGACAAGCGCCTGGAGCACGCGCTGGTCAAGGGCATTACCACCTACATAGTCGAGGACACCGAGGAGTGCCGCCAGCAGTGCGCGCGCCCCATCGAGGTGATCGAAGGCCCGCTGATGAGCGGCATGAACGTGGTCGGCGACCTGTTCGGCGCCGGCAAGATGTTCCTGCCCCAGGTGGTCAAGTCCGCCCGCGTGATGAAGCAGGCGGTGGCCCACCTGATCCCCTTCATCGAAGCGGAGAAAGGTGACAAGCCCGAGGCCAAGGGCAAGATCCTCATGGCCACGGTCAAGGGCGACGTGCACGACATCGGCAAGAACATCGTCGGCGTGGTGCTCGGCTGCAACGGCTACGACGTGGTCGACCTCGGCGTGATGGTGCCGGCGGAAAAGATCCTCAAGACCGCCATCGAGGAGAAGTGCGACATCATCGGCCTGTCCGGCCTGATCACCCCGTCGCTGGACGAGATGGTCCATGTGGCCAAGGAGATGCAGCGCCAGGGCTTCAAGCTGCCGCTGATGATCGGCGGCGCCACCACCTCCAAGGCGCACACCGCGGTGAAGATCGACCCGCAGTACAGCAACGACGCGGTGGTCTACGTCACCGACGCCTCGCGCGCCGTGGGCGTGGCCACCAGCCTGCTGTCCAAGGAGCTGAAGGCCGAGTTCGTGCGCAAGACCCGCGAGGAGTACGTGGTGGTGCGCGAGCGCACCGCTGCCCGCGCCTCGCGTACCGAGCGCCTGAGCTACGCCGAGGCCATCGCCAACAAGCCGGAGTTCGACTGGAGCACCTACCTCGCACCCAAGCCGAGCTTCACCGGCGTGCAGGTGCTGGACGACATCGACCTGCGCGAGCTGGCCCAGTACATCGACTGGACGCCCTTCTTCATCTCCTGGGACCTGGCCGGCAAGTACCCGCGCATCCTCACCGACGAGATCGTGGGTGAAGCCGCCACCAGCCTGTTCAACGACGCCCAGGCGATGCTCAACAAGCTGATCGAAGAGAAGCTGATCAAGGCCCGCGCGGTATTCGGCTTCTGGCCGGCCAACCAGGTGCGCCACGACGACATCGAGGTCTACGGCGACGACGGCAAGCCCCTGGCCACCCTGCACCACCTGCGCCAGCAGGGCATCAAGGCAGACGGCAAGCCCAACCTGTCGCTGGCCGATTTCGTCGCGCCCAAGGAAAGCGGTGTGACCGACTATATGGGCGGCTTTATCACCACCGCCGGCATCGGTGCCGAGGAAGTGGCCAAGGCCTATGAAGCCAAGGGCGACGACTACAGCTCGATCATGGTCAAGGCCCTGGCCGACCGCCTGGCCGAGGCCTGCGCCGAGTGGCTGCACGAGCGCGTGCGCAAGGACTACTGGGGCTATGCCAAGGACGAGACCCTGGACAACGAGGCGCTGATCCGCGAGCAATACGTCGGCATCCGCCCGGCGCCGGGCTACCCGGCCTGCCCGGATCACACCGAGAAGGCCACCCTGTTCCAGCTGCTCGACCCCGAGGCCGACTACAACAAGGCCGGCCGCAGTGGCGTGTTCCTCACCGAGCATTACGCCATGTTCCCGGCCGCCGCCGTTTCCGGCTGGTACTTCGCCCACCCCGAGGCCCAGTACTTCGCGGTCGGCAAGGTCGACCAGGACCAGGTGCAGTGCTACAGCAAGCGCAAGGGCCAGGAACTGGCCGTGACCGAGCGCTGGCTGGCGCCGAATCTGGGTTACGAAGGCTGATGAGCAAGGGGCGCCCAGGCGCCCCTTCTGGTTAACGACATGACGCCCCTCGAAATCATCGCCTCCGCCCTCGGCATCACCTCGGTCTGGCTGACCGTGCGGCAGAACCCGCTGTGCTGGCCCATCGGCCTGCTGATGGTGCTGCTCTATGCCTGGTTTTTCTTCGATGCGCGCCTGTATTCGGCGGTGTTGCTGCACGGCGTGTTCGCCGCCATGCAGCTGTACGGCTGGTGGCAGTGGCGCCAGGGCGTGGATGACAGCGGGCGGCGACCGGTCAGTACGGCCGGTCGCAATGAGGTATGGGTCGGCCTGGGCGTCGCCCTGCTGCTCGGCCTGGCGCTGGGCCTGGCTATGACGCGGCTGACCGAGGCCGTCTACCCCTGGCCGGATGCCCTGCTGACCGCCTTCAGTCTGCTCGCCCAGCTGTGGATGGCGCTCAAGCGCTGGCAGTGCTGGCTGCTGTGGATAGTGGTCGATCTGCTCTACGTCGGCTTCTTCGCCTTCCAGCATTACTGGCTGACCGCCGCCCTGTACGGCGTGTTCACCGCCCTCGCCCTGCTCGGCCTGCGCGAATGGCGCGCCGCACGGTTGCAAGCGGCATGAAGCTGGTAGTGCTGACCGGCCCCGAGTCGAGCGGCAAGACCTTCCTCGCCGGGCGCCTGCAACGGCACTTCGGCGGCCTGGTGGTGAGCGAGTACGTGCGCCATTTCATCGAGCAGCAAGGTCGTGACACCTGCCTGGCCGATATCCCGTCCATCGCCCGCGGCCAGCTCGAATGGGAAGACGCTGCCCGCGCCCGGGCGCCGCACCTGCTGATCCTCGACACCCACCTGCTCAGCAATATCCTCTGGAGCCACACCCTGTTCGGCGATTGCCCGGACTGGCTGGAGCCGACGCTGCTGCAGCGCCATTACGACCTGCACCTACTGCTGTCGCCGGAGGGCGTCGAATGGCAGGCCGACGGCCAGCGCTGCCAGCCCGAGCTGGCCGAGCGCCTGCGCTTCCACCGCGACTGCCGTGCCTGGCTGCAGCGCCACGCGCGGCCCTGGGTGGAGATCGGCGGCGACTGGGCACAACGCGAGGCCCAGGCCATCGCGCAGGTCGCCCGCTTGCTCGATTGAGGCCCACTCCTACACTGCTTCAGCCAACCTCGACAGAACCGCAGGCAGCCCATGTCCCCCATCGCCTATGTCCGCCGCCACCCTTCTGCCGGCCTGCTGTTCGTGCAGCTGCTCGGCGTGCTGCTCTACCCCTGGATGGAGGGCACCCAGATCGGCCGCGCGCTGTTCGGCGCCTTCGGCCTGCTGGTCCTGGGCATGGCCCTGCAGGTGGTCAAGCGCAGCCCGGCGCAGACCTGGGTGGCCGGGCTGCTGGCCCTGCTGGTGGTGGGGCTGAACCTGCTCGACATGCTGCTCAACCATCCGGCGTTGGAGGCGCTGATCGCCCTGCTGGAGGCACTGTTCTACTTCTACGCAACGGCCAGCCTGATCGCCTACATGAGCGCCGACCAGCATGCCAGCACCGATGAGCTGTACGCCGCCGGCGCCACCTTCACCGTGCTGGCCTGGGCCTTCGCCCACCTGTTCGCCTTCTGCCAGCTGCTGGTGCCGGGCAGCTTCGACGCCGCGCTCAACCCGGAAGCCACGCGAACCTGGATGGAACTGCTGTTTCTCAGCTTCACCACCCTCTCCGGCGTCGGCCTGGGCGACATCATCCCGCTTACGCCGGTGGCCCGCTCGCTGGTGATGATCGAGGAGTTCGCCGGCGTGATGTACCTGGCGCTGGTGGTGTCACGCCTGATCGCCATGTCGGTGGCGCGGCGCTGAGCCTCAGCGGCGCACCAGGCCCATGCGCGCACGAATGCGCGACAGCGCCACGTTGGTGATGCCCAGGTAGCTGGCGACATGGTGCAGCGGGATGCGCGCCGCCAGGTCGCCGCGTTGCTCGAGGAAGGCCCGGTAGCGCGCCTCGGCATCCAGCATCAGCAGCTCCGCCTCGCGCTGGCTGCTACGCGCCAGCACCGCGCGAATGCCGTCGCTGAGCAGCTCCTGCACCAGCGGCAGCTCGGTCTGCCACTGGCGCAGGTTGGCGTAGCTCAGCTCCAGGACCTGGGTCGGCTCCAGGGCGAGGATGTCCACCGGGCTGGTCGTGGCGAAGGGCGGTGTGCCCCAGCCGACCCAGCTGCCCTCGCCATGGAAGGCGGCGTTGCGCTCGACGCCCTGGGCCGAGAGGTGCGCCACGCGCACCAGGCCGCGCACGATGAACCAGACCTGCTCCACCGCCTGGCCGGCCCTGAGCAGTGGCTGCCCCGCCGCATAGTCGCGGCGCGGCAGCGTCTGCCAGCGTTCGGCCAGCAGCGGTTGGCGCTCGAGCTGGCCGAGCAGCTGCGGCGCACAGGCCAGGCAATCGTGCAGGGAATCGGTGGTCATAAACCCAGGTTAATGCGGTGGCAGGTCCGGCGGGGGAAAACTGGCGACACCCTACAACGGATGACCGCCGCATGCACACACTCACCCACCTCAACTGGGCCCACCTCGGCGCCCTCCTGCTAGCCGCAGCCTGGGCCGCCCTGGCGCTGCACATGGGCTGGGGCAACCTGCTCCTGCTGCTGGGCGGCCTGTTGCTGGTCCTCGGCTGGTTCGCCCTCTGGGAATGGCGCCGGCCCTACCGCGAGGACTGGCGCGCGCAGCCCGCCGACCGTCGTCGCGACGCCCTATTCGCCCTCGCCCTGCTGGCCACCGACGCGCTGGCCGACCTGCTGATCCGCGGTCTGGTGATGCAGCTGAACGCGGCCGGTGCCGGCCCCGCCGCCACATTGCCGCTGTGGCTGGCGGTACCGCTGGCGGCGCTGCTCGGCGAATTCGGCGACTACTGGCTGCACCGCCTCAAGCACCGTGGCGGCTGGTTGTGGCGGGTGCACTTCGTTCATCACCGGCCCACGGCACTGAACGTGACCAACAACTTCACCACCCACCCGCTGGACCTGCTACTGCGCAAGACGGTGCATGTGCTGCCGCTCTGGCTGGCAGGCTTCGATGCGCAGGCCATCGCCCTGGCCGGGCTGTTCAGCCAGACCCAGTCCTTCGCCACCCATGCCAACACCCGCGGCACCCTGGGCTGGCTCAACTACCTGATCGGCAGCGCCGAACTGCACCGCTGGCACCACAGCGTGAACGTGGCGGAGGCACTTAACTTCGGCACCGCCCTGCCCTTGTGGGACCAGCTGTTCGGCACCTACCGCCGGCATGGCGCGCCGCAGCGGGTGGGCGTCAACGCGCCAGCGGAGCCGGACCAGCACGACGGCCTGGGCCTGCTGCTGCACCCGCTGCGGCCACGGCGGCGCCACCCCGATGCACCTGGCGCGCACGGCGAGGCGCCGTGATCGGGGCGGGGCGTTCAGATCCCCTGGCGCTTGCCGCGCAGGAACTTGATCGTGTACTCCATCTGCGGCTTGCGCGTCAGGCTGATGGCACGGCGGGTCACGGTGTCCAGGGTGATGTTCCAGAAACCGTCGCTGGGCACCTTGATGCGCGCCGGGAAGCGGTCGAAGGCGCCGCCGTGGTAGGTGTGGCGGCCGCCGTTCTTGAAGCTGCGGAAGTTGGCATCGTTCATCAGACGGATGTTGCACGGCTGCGAGCAGTGGATGACGACCGTGTCGCCCTCTTCCAGGTGCTCGCGCTGGTGGATGAATTTCATCGGGGCCTCCGCGAAAAGCGCGCACGATAGCACGTTGCCCGTCACTCGGTCGCCGCGGGCCGATGAAGGCGTCGCCAGGCCGAAGGCGACATGCCGTAAGCCTCGCGAAAGGCCTTGCTAAAAGCGGCCTGATCGGCATAGCCGAGCACATCGGCGAGCAGGGTCAGCGGCATGCTGGAAGCCTGCACCTGCCAGCCGGCCAGGTCCATCTTCACCCGATGCACCAGCGGCTTAAAGCTCAGGCCCTCGACCGCCAGGCGACGCTGCAGCGTGCGCGGATGCAGGCCGAGCAGCTCGGCGATATGCCCCAGCGAGTGCTGGCGCATGCCCAGGGTCTGTACGATCAGGCTACGTACCTGCAGCTCCAGGCTGTCCTGCAGCCCGTCCAGCCGCTCGCGCAGGTAACCGGCATCCGCGCCACCGAGGGCGCACACCGGACGCCGCAGGATCGCCGCGTCATACACCAGGCCATCGAACTCCTGATC
Source organism: Aquipseudomonas alcaligenes (assembly GCF_003205495.1). Lineage (GTDB taxonomy): Bacteria > Pseudomonadota > Gammaproteobacteria > Pseudomonadales > Pseudomonadaceae > Aquipseudomonas > Aquipseudomonas alcaligenes_B. The sequence goes on from NZ_QJRX01000007.1 coordinate 278,686, forward strand.
GAAGCGCACCTCGCAGCCCAGGTGCTGGCGGTAGCGCGCCGGCGGCGCCACCGGACTGTGGCTGAACTCCACCCGCAGCGGGCGCAGGTCGGCACCGCCCATGGCACGCACCAGCCGCGCGCAGGCGGCAATGGCCATCTCGCGGTACTGCTGGGCACCCTCCACGGCAAAGAAGTGCTCGATGCGCCTTACCTGCACGCGCCCGTCCAGCGGCAGCAGGCGCCAGTGCTCGGCCTTGTTGTGCAGCGCCAGGTAGCGCTGGGCGGCGAGAAAGGCCGCCTGCAGATCCGGCTCGCCCGCCAGCAGACGCCCGAGCAGGCCGAGCATCTCCACGCCCTGGTGGCGTGCCACGCGCAGGCCCAGGTCGGGGCAGCGCAGGCGCACGGCCGCCTCGTGCAGCAGGCGGGTCAGTTGCTCGATGCCGATCAGGCAGTCGCCGTCGTCCAGCGCCGCGCGGTTGAGGCCGACGCCGGCGAGCAGCGCTTCGAGATCACCGCCCAGGCTCGCCACCTCGGCCGGCAGGCCGGTGAGCGCCGCGCTGCGCACTTCGTAGCGAATGGTCATGTTCAGCCTCCGCCGTTTCGAGTCGACAATGCCGCGACTGTCGTGTCATGACAAGTCAGCCGCCGATTCCACGCCTACTCTCGAAGCACAACAAGAACACACCGAGGTGATCCATGGCTCAGTACGACCTGATCCTGCAGGGCGGCCGCTATTTCGACGGCAGTTGCACGCCCTCCGCCATCCGCAGCCTGGCCATCAAGGACGGACGCATCGCCCTGGTCAGTGCCGAGCCGCTCGACCCGACCCTGGCCGCGCAGGTGATCGACGCACAGGGCAAGTGGATCACCCCGGGCTTTCTCGACACCCACACCCACTACGACGCCGAGCTGATCGTCGCGCCCAGCCTCAGCGAGTCGGTGCGCCACGGCGTGACCACGGTGCTGGTCGGCAGTTGCTCGCTGAGCATGGTGTGCAGCGAGGCCGAGGACGCCTCGGATATCTTCACCCGGGTGGAAACGGTGCCGCGCGAGAAGGTGTTGCCGATCTTGCGTCAGCACAAGAGCTGGAGCAGCCCCGCACAGTGGCGGGCGTTCGTCGACCGCCATCCGCTGGGCCCCAACCTGATCAGTTTCCTCGGCCACAGCGACCTGCGCGTGGCGGTGATGGGCCTGCATCGCGCCACCGACCGCCAGGTGACGCCGAGCGAAGCCGAGCTGCAGCGCATGGAAGCGCTGCTGGAGGAGGCGCTGGATTGCGGCTTCCTCGGCCTGTCCACCATGTGCCTGAAGTGGGACAAGATCGACGGCGACCGCGAATGGTCGAAGAGCCTGCCCAGCACCTACGCGCGCTGGCGCGAGGTGCGCCGCCTCAACCGCCTGCTGCGCCGGCGCGGGCGCGTACACCAGGGTGCGCCAAACGCCGCCAACCCGCTGCAGATCACCCAGTACATCGGCGAAGCCATCGGCCTGCTGCGCAAGCCGCTGAAGACCACCCTGATCTCCCTGCTCGACCTCAAGGGCAACCGCAGCCTGGCACTGCTGGCGCGCTTCTCCGCCTGGCTGACCAACCGCCTGGGCGGCGACTTCCGCTGGCAGCTGCTGCCCACACCCTTTGCCATCTATGCCGATGGCATGGACATCGTGCTGTTCGAGGAATTCGGCGCCGGCGAAATGGCCCTCGACGTCAAGGACCAGCTCGAACGCAACCAGCTGCTGCAGGACGAGCAGTACCGCCGCACCTTCCGCCGCTTCTACGCCGACAAGCTGTCGCCACGGGTATGGCAGCGCGACTTCGGCGACGCGGTGATCCTCGGCTGCCCGGACGCCTCGCTGGTCGGCCGCAACTTCGCCGAGGTGGCACGCGAGCGCGGCCTGCACGTGGTCGACCTGTTCCTCGACATGGTGGTGCAGTACGGCCGCCAGCTGCGCTGGTTCACCGTGATCGGCAACCACCGCCAGGACAAGCTGCGCGAGATGGTGCGCAGCCCCAACACCCTGATCACCTTCTCCGATGCCGGCGCGCATATCCGCAACATGGCCTTCTACAACCTGCCGCTGCGCTTCCTCAAGCTGGTGCAGGACAGCCACGACGAGGGCCGCCCGGTGATGAGCCTGGAGCAGGCGGTGCATCGCCTGACCGGCGAGCAGGCCGACTGGCTGGGCATCGAGGCCGGCTACATCCGCGTTGGCGACCGCGCCGACCTGGTGGTGCTCGACCCCGCCGGCCTGCGCCAGAACCTGGAACAGGAGCACTGGGACGAGATGCAGGGCTTCGGCATCCCGCGCATGGTCTGCCGCAACCCCGGCTGCGTCAGCCATGTGCTGATCAACGGCAAGCTGGCGGTGGATGACGAGCAGATTGCGCCGGAGCTGGGACGGCAGACCGGCTTCGGCCAGTTTCTCGCGGCACATTGAGGCCCGCTACCAAAGCTTGACGCTTGTCCGCCCCAACCAGGAGGGGCCGCGTCCGTCAGCGGAGCCAGCACCGCCCTGCTGGCCTGCTGCTAGGCTGCTCCTGCAGAGGCAACATCCACATGCCGTGTCGCCGGCCATCAAGCAAGGAGCCATCCAATGAGCACAAGCCGCACACTCTGCCTTTCCCTCGCCACAGCCCTGCTGCTCGGCTGCCAGAGCAATGCAGATGACGACCTGGCCACCGACTACCAGCGCACCGACGCCTACGCCGAGGGCGTGCCGGGCGGCGCCGTGCTCGAGACCGAGGAGCTGCTGGCCAGCGTCAGCGCCGTCGACCCGGCCAAGCGCACCTTCACCCTGCGCGACGACCTGGGCAACCAGCGCACCCTGGTCGCCCCCGAGCAGATGCAGAACTTCGACCAGCTCAAGGTCGGCGACAGGGTCAAGGCGGTGATCGCCCAGGAGCGCATCGTTTACCTGCGCCAGCCGGGCGAGCCGGCCGAGGACGGCGCCGCCGGCATGCTGGCCACCGCCCCGCTGGGCGACAAGCCGGGCATGCTGGCCGCCGAAACCGTGGAGATCACCGCGCTGGTCAAGGGCATGGACACCACCCTGCGCACCGCCACGCTGCAGCTGCCCGACGGCAGCGAGCGTACCATCAAGGTCCGCCCGGACGTCGAAATGAAGACCGAGTACCTCGGGCGCCAGGTGGTGCTGCGTGTCACCACCGCCGTGGCCATCAGCGTGCAGCCGCAGTAAGCCATGCCGCCGGAGACGCTCAACCTGTTGCAGGCCGTGCCCGATGCAGCGGCGGGAGAGCAGTTCCTGCCGCTGCTGAGCCGGGACGGCCTGCGGCTGGAGCAGATCGTCTCCCACGGCCAGGCCAGCCAGGAAGGCTTCTGGTACGACCAGCCGCAGCCCGAGTGGGTAGCCCTGCTGCGTGGCTGCGCGCGACTCGAATTCGACGACGGCGAGCGGCCACTGGTGGCCGGCGATGCCCTGCTGATCCCCGCGCACTGCCGGCACCGGGTCGCCGAGTGCTCGCTGGACGCCATCTGGCTGGCCCTGCACTTCGAGGCCTGACGACCAGCCCTACGCCTCGCTAACGGCCGGTGGTAGCATGCGCGCCCCATGCGTATCTCCGACATTCACCAGCGCCTCGCCGACCTCGGCGCCCTGCCCGCCCATCGCGGCCGGGTGGTACGCGCCTGGCTGCAGGGCAAGCCGCTGGATGCCGGCACCCGCCGCCAGCACACCGAGCATTTCCTGCCACTGTCCGTGCGCCACGGCCTGCCGCAGCTCGCCGAGGAGCTCGAAGGCCTGGCCCGGGTGCGCTCCAGCCACCCCGCCGGCGATGGCTCGGCGCGCCTGCTGGTGGACCTGGCCGACGGCCAGATGGTCGAGAGCGTGCTGCTGCCGCGCGATGGCGTCTGCGTCTCCACCCAGGTTGGCTGCGCGGTCGGCTGCCGCTTCTGCATGACCGGCAAGAGCGGCCTCCTGCGCCAGGTGTCGAGCGCCGAGATCGTCGCCCAGGTGGTGCTGGCGCGGCGCCAACGGCCGGTGAAGAAAGTGGTGTTCATGGGCATGGGCGAGCCGGCACACAACCTCGACAACGTGCTGGAAGCCATCGACGTGCTGGGCACCGACGGCGGCATCGGCCACAAGAACCTGGTGTTCTCCACCGTGGGCGACCCACGGGTGTTCGAGCGCCTGCCGCAGCAGCGGGTCAAGCCGGCCCTGGCGCTGTCGCTGCACACCACCAAGGCCGAACTGCGCGAGCACCTGCTGCCCAAGGCGCCGAAGATCGCCCCGGCCGAGCTGATGGAGCTGGGCGAGGCCTATGCCCGCGAGGTCGGCTACCCGATCCAGTACCAGTGGACCCTGCTCAAGGGCATCAACGACGGCCAGGACGAGCTGGACGAGATCCTGCGTCTATTCAAGGGCAAGTACGCGGTGCTCAACCTGATCCCCTTCAACAGCCTGGAGGGCGACGACTACCAGCGCCCGGACGGCGAGCGCATCGTGCAGATCGTGCGCTACCTGCACAGCCGCGGCGTGCTGACCAAGGTGCGCAACAGCGCCGGCCAGGATGTCGAGGGCGGCTGCGGCCAGCTGCGCGCGCGCGCCGTGGACATCGTCAACACCAGTCGGCTGCAGCGCTGATGCTGCGCCTGGTCGCGCTCGCCGCCGCCCTCGGGCTACTCTCGCCCTGGCTGGTGACGCTGCTGGCAGAGCACTCGCAACACCTGGCCTGGCTGCTGGACCTGGCCAGCCACTGGCAGTGGCTGCACCTGGCCCTGCTGCTGGGCTGCCTGGTGGCGCTGGCGCGGCGCCGGCCGCGCTGGCTGCTGCTAGCGCCGCTGCTCGCCCTGCCCTGGCTCAGCGTGTCACCGATGCTGCCCGCGCAAACCGGCGAGGTGCGCCTGGAGCTGCGCCTGATCAACGCCAACCTGCAGCAGACCGACGATGCCGCAGCGCTACGCGCCTGGCTCGATGCCCAGCCCGCCGACCTGGTGCTGCTGCAGGAAGTCACCCCAGCCCTGGCCCGGCAACTGGCCGGCTGGCAGGACTACCCGCACCGCGTGCTCGCCCCGGAGGCCTCGCCGTTCGGCCTGGCCCTGCTGTCACGCCACCCGCTGGACGCTGGCCGGGTGCTGCGCGACAGCGACGCTATACCGCGCATCGAGGCGATCCTGCGTCATGCCGGCCAGGCCGTCAGCCTGAGCCTGGTGCACCCGATGCCGCCGCTGTCGCCCTACTGGCACCAAAAGCGCAACCTCGGCCTGCAGGTCGCCCTGCAGCGCAACGCCGCTCAGGGGCTGCCCGGCCTGCTGGCCGGCGACCTCAACGCCAGCCCCTGGTCACAGGCCATGCGCGAGCTGCACGAACTGGGCTGGTACCGCGCCAATGACCTGCAGGCCACCTGGCCCGCGCTAGGCAAGGGCTGGCTCGGCATCGCCATCGACCAGGTACTGGTCCGCGGCCCCTGGCACGTGGTCGAGCAGGATCTGGGGCCGGACCTCAGCGCCGATCACCTGCCGCGCCGCCTGCACCTGCAACTGCTGGAACAACACTGACATGCATAGCCTGGAACAACTGCGCCGCGGCGAGCTGGCCGGCATCCGTCGCCTGGACCTAGCCGCCGACCTCAGCGAGTTTCCCGAGGAGATCTTCGCGCTGGCCGACAGCCTGGAGGTGCTCAACCTCAGCGGCAACCGCCTGCGCACCCTGCCCCACGACCTGTCGCGGCTGCACCGGCTGAAAGTGCTGTTCTGCTCGGACAACCCCTTCGAAACCCTGCCGGAAGCGCTCGGCGACTGCGCCCAGCTGGAGATGGTCGGCTTCAAGTCCAACCGCCTGCGCGAGGTACCGGCCGCCGCGCTGCCAGCACGGCTGCGCTGGCTGATCCTCACCGATAACCGTATCGAAGCGCTGCCGCAGGCACTAGGCGAGCGTCCACGGCTGCAGAAGCTGATGCTGGCCGGCAACCGCCTCAGCGAGCTGCCGCAAAGCCTGGCCGCACTGCACCAGCTGGAACTGCTGCGCATCGCCGCCAACCGTCTCGACGCCCTGCCTGACTGGCTGCTGCAGTTGCCGCGCCTGGCCTGGCTGGCCTTTGCCGGCAATCCGGGCAGCGACCGCGCCGAGGCCGCCGCGCTGGCCAGCCACCCGCAGGCGCCCATCGCCCGCGACCAGCTGGTACTGGGCGAACTGCTCGGCCAGGGCGCCAGCGGCCTGATCCATCGCGCGCGCTGGGGCGAGCGCGAGGTGGCGGCCAAGCTGTTCAAGGGGCAGATGACCAGCGACGGCCTGCCGCACAGCGAGATGGCCGCCTGCCTGTCCGCCGGCCGCCATCCGCAGCTACTGCCGGTGATCGGCGCGCTGCAGGCGAAGCCCGGCGAGCCGGACGGCCTGTTGCTGGAGCTGCTGGAGCCGCGCTTCGCCGTGCTGGCCGGGCCGCCCTCGCTGGCCAGCTGCACCCGAGACTGCTACGAACCCGAGCGGCGCTTCAGCGCCGAGCAGGTGCAAGCCCTGGCCCGCGGCGTGGCCGCTGCGCTGGCACACCTGCATGGCCGCGGCATCCTGCACGGCGACCTGTACGCGCATAACCTGCTGGTCGACGGCCACGACTGCCGCCTCAGCGACTTCGGCGCCGCGTCCTTCTTCGCCCCCGGCAGCCCCCAGGGCGCGGCGCTGCAGCGCCTGGAAAGCCGCGCCTTCGGCATCCTGCTGGAAGAACTGCTGCAACGCTGCGACGCACCGCCGGCAGGCCTGCTGCAACTGGCCGCCGACTGCCAGCAGCCGACCACGCAGGAGCGCCCGGACTTCGCCGCGCTACTCGACCACCTGCAATAGCACGCTCGCCAGACGCGGCCTGAGCAGCTGAGAAAGCGCTGCCAGGCGCTAGAGGATTCAGCCGGCGTACAGTCGAATGCCGCGCGGCTGGGCCAGCACGGTGGTGGGTGCCATGCCGATGATGCTGCGGAAGGTATGGCTGAAATGCGCCGAATCGGTGAAGCCGGCGGCCACCGCGGCATCGGTCAGGCTCATGCCGCGCGCCACGCCGACGCAGGTGACGAACAGGCGGTGCCACTGGCGGTAGCGACGGATGGGGATGCCGATCTTCTGGCGGAACAGCTGGGTCAGGCGCGGCACCGACAGGCCGACCCGCTCGGCGAGGTAGTCGATGGACTGGTTGCACGACACGTCGGCCTTGATCAGCTCCACTGCGCGGACGATGCGCGGGTCACAGGTGAAGCCCGGGGGCACCAGGCGCTGTGGGTTGATCAGGCGCTCCAGCCAGTCCCAGATGGCCTCGGGGCCCGCGCTGCTGCGATGCAGCGCATCGAAGCGGCTGATCCACAGGGCCTCCTCGTCCAGGCCATGCAGCAACCCGGCTTCCTGCCTCGCCATGCGCGGCGCCAGCAGGGCGAAGTCTTCGCCGAACACGTCCAGGTAGCAGATCGCCACGCGCGAGCCACGGCTGTCCACGATCAGCTCCAGGCCCGGCGGCAACAGGATGCTGCGACCGTATAGGCTGGTGCCCTGGCTGTGCAGCAGCAGTTCGTCGTCCAGGCTGATCAGCAGCATGGCGGCCGCCTGCGACAGCTGCAGCGGCTCGCTGAAGGCACTGAGGTAGAAGGTGCGCTTGTCCCACAGGTACAGCAGCACCGGTGCATCGATGGCTGGCATGGACGTCTGTCGCCCTTGTTGTTTTTGTGGGCGCAGGGTTATCACAGCGGTGCAGGCGGGAAAAGCCCGTCGACACAGGAAGTTGCAACAAATGCGTCGTACTGCTCAGGGCGACTTCGTCGGTCGCAGCCGCGAAACGCCAAACAGCACCAGCGCCAGGCCCGCCATCTGGTAAAGCGACACCACCTCGCCGAGCAGTGCCCAGGACGCCAGGATGGTCAGCACCGGCCCCAGGTTGCCGATGGCTGCGGTGTGCGCGGCGCCCATGCGCTGCACGGCCAGCGCCATCCAGTAGATCGGCAGGGCCGTGGACAGCAGCGCCATCAGCGCCGCGTACAGCCAGACCTGCCCCGGCAGGCTGGCCAGTTGCGTCACGTCGCGGCTGAGCCCGTAGTGCGCCAGCACCATCAGCGCGGACGCGCCGCCGGCCAGCCCGGCCAGGCGCATGGAACCCAGGCGCTGCACCATCCTGCCGGTGCCGAAGTAGTACAGCGCATAGGTAACGGCGCTGGCGAACACCCAGGCCGCGCCCTGCAGCACCTGCGTGCCGGCATCGCCCAGGTGCAGGTCATGGACGAAGGCGATGCCCAGGCCGGCGTAGCACAGTCCCATCGCCAGCAGGGTGCGCCGGCTCGGCGGTTCGCGCAGGGCCACGGCCTGGAACAGCAACACCAGGGTCGGGTAGGAAAACAGGATCAGCCGCTCCAGCCCCGCGCTGATCGACTCCAGGCCGTAGAAATCGAAGAGGCTGGAGAGGTAGTAGCCGAGCATGCCGAGCAGCAGGATGCGCAGCACGTCCATGCCCCCGAGCGGGGCGTTGCCCGTGCCACGGCTCAGCCAGAGCAGCCAGGCGAACAGCGGCAGGGCCAGCCCCATGCGCATGGCCAGCAGGGTGATGGCGTCCACCGGGGCGGCCGCGTAGGCGAGCTTGACGAAGATGGCCTTGAGGCTGAAGCCGGCGGCGGACAATACGGCGAACAGGCGGCCATCATTGAGCCAGAGGCGGTAGTGCAGGCTGAGGGCGTTCATGGGGATTCCGGCAGGCAAGATCCGCCTTTATTCTGAACAGAATGCCTGGCTGCCAGAATCGCTATTTCATGAACAAAGCCTTCTGCAAAGGAGAAAGCCCTTGCACTTCGATCTCGCCGACCTGCGCCTGCTCAGTGCCATCGCCGCCACCGGCAGCCTGAGCAAGGCGGCCGCCAGCGTACCGGTGGCGGTGTCCGCCGCCAGCACGCGCCTGCGCCTGTTCGAGCAACGCTGCGGGCTGAGCCTGTTCATCCGCAGGGCCGATGGCATGCAGCCGACCCCGGCCGGCCGCCTGGTGCTGGAACGCAGCCGCAGCGTGCTGGGCGAGGCAGAAAAGCTCAGCGCCACCCTGCGCGAGCTGGCCGGTGCCGAGCGCATCACCCTGCAGCTGGCCGCCACCACGGTGGCCAACAGTACCTTCCTGCCAGCCGCGCTCGGCCCCTTCCTCGCCGACTACCCGGAGATCGACCTGCAGCTGGTGGAGCAGAAGAGCAGCGAGATCCTCGAGGCCGTGCAGGCGGGCGAGTGCGAGATCGGCGTGTACGACGGCAACCTGCCCACCGGTGGCCTGCTCTCCCTGCCCTTTCGCGACGACAAGCTGGTGCTGCTGGTGCCGCGCCAGCATGCGCTGGCCAAGCGACACATGGCGCCCCTGCGCGACGCCCTCGGCTATCCCTTCGTCTGCCTGCCGGCCGAGCGCGCCATGCAGCGCTTCATCGAGGGCATGGCGATGAAGTACGTGATGCCACTGAAGATCCGGGTGCGCGCGCCGAGCTTCGACGCCATCGCCCAGCTGGTGGCCCAGGACGTCGGCATCGCCATGCTGCCCGAGGCCGCCGCCAGCCGCTTCGCCCTGGAACTGCCGGTGCGCATCGTGCCGCTGGAGGACGCCTGGGCCACCCGCGAACTGCGCCTGTGCATCCGTGGCTGGGAACAGCTGTCACCCCATGCGCGGCAGCTGGTGAACTTCCTGGCCAGCGGCTGATGGGATTCCGAGAAGGGTGATTGACGGATACGCCACCACGGTCGGCCAGTCGAAAACACCAGCGCCGGGCCGACTCGCCATCATTTCACCCTCGCTACAGCCCGCCGGTCCCGCTCGAGTGACCGCGACCTTGCGTGTGCCGACATAACTGCGCGCCAGGCGGCTTGACCTTCCAGCAATGGCAAGGTCGAGAATGCTGATTTGCCAGGCGGGTTCAGGCGCATCGGCCCTGGTTCGACCGGCAAACCGAACACCTACGAAGTGGTGCAAATCGATGCATTCTCCGGTGCCTTGCCATCATAAAATTCTGACCTAGCCTCAGATGATGTCAGAAAGCCTTACTACTCGACTGGGATATTTAGCCAAGGAGTGCTCCATGCTAGGGATCGGTCTCAAGGACGAATTGACTCGCCACAAATCACAACTGGCACAAGCCAACCATCTGATCGCAGCCATCCGCAGGGCCCTGGCTGTTATCGAGTTTTCCCCCTCCGGCGAAATACTCGACGCCAACCCGCTCTTCCTGTCGGTGGTCGGCTATGAACTCAACGAGCTGACGGGAAGGCATCACCGCATGTTCTGCCCCCAGAGCTACGCCGAAAGCCTCGAATACAAGCAGTTCTGGAACCGACTCGCGCAGGGGGAGTCCTTCAGCAGTCGCTACAGGAGGATCGGCAAGGGCGGGCGCGACATCTGGCTCGAGGCCACCTACATGCCGGTCATCGGCGCCGATGGTCGGGTCAGCAGGGTGGTCAAGATTGCCACAGACATCACTGATCAATTGGTCACCGAACACCGGCACGAGAGCATGATCAATGCCATCAGCCGCTCCATGGCCGTGATTGAACTCACCACCAATGGCGAGGTGGTGACCGCGAACAGCAACTTCTTGAGCACGATGGGCTACAGGCTGGATGAAGTACTGGGCAAGCATCACCGCATCTTCTGCACTCCGGAACTTGCCAACAGCGAGCAATACCGGCAGTTCTGGCAGCGCCTCAACAGGGGCGAGTACATATCCGACAAGTTTCTGCGCATCGCCAAGGATGGTCGCCCCGTGTGGCTCAGGGCAACCTACAACCCCCTCTACGACCCCCAGGGGAATATCTATGGCGTGATCAAATTCGCCAGCGATATCACTTCGCAGATCGAACATCGTGAAGCGGAGTCGGCCGCTGCCCAGCTTGCCTTCGGCATCGCCCGCGAAACGGACCAGCAAGCCGTCGAGGGGACTCACACGGTTGAGCAGACCGTTCAGGTCGTACGCTCGATTGCCGGCGAGCTGAATAGCGTTTCGACAAACATCTCGGCGCTGAGCAATCAATCCGACCGGATCAGCAGCATCGTCCAGGTCATTCGCAGCATTGCCGAGCAGACCAATCTTCTGGCCCTCAATGCGGCGATCGAGGCGGCCCGTGCCGGCGAGCAGGGACGCGGCTTTGCGGTGGTCGCGGATGAGGTTCGCAACCTTGCGGCGCGAACCAGCCAGGCCACCGTCGAGATCAACGAAGTGGTGCAACAGAACCAAGAGCTGGCTCACCTGGCTGTCAGTGGAATGTCGGAGAGCATGAAGAATGTCGACAAGGGTGTAGCACTTGCCAACAAAGCCGGCGAACTGATGCTGCAGATTCGCCACGAGGCGCAGCGTGTTGTCGATGCCATCGAGCAGTTCACCCACACCTTTGAGGACTAGCCCCGGCAACGGGCTGCCAGCGGGTCATTTATCGCAATCTTTGCTCGACAACGCATTCGGGGAGTGAACATGAAATCTGGAGTACCTGCACCGCTCTCCTGTGTGTAGCAAGGTAATCCGCTTCCACCCGAGACCCCAACAGTTAAGCCCCGTCCGAGAGGTATCCTGCTATGGATTGGCTGGGTTTGCGATTCCTGACCACGGTGCCCGATGGCTCGCAGATTCTCTTGAACTGCAGGCACACCCCGGAACTGGTGGTATTGGCCTACCTCCTCGCCTGCACGGCTGGTTACGCGACCCTCAGCTTCGCCGAGCGGGCCGGCCATGCCGATAACGCCGCGGCTCAGCGGAACTGGTGCGTGGTGGGTGCCCTGAGCCTGGGAGGCGGTATCTGGGGCATGCACTTCGTTGCCATGCTGGCCTTCCAGACTCCGGTGGCCGTGAATTATGACCTGCCAACCACAGTGTTCTCACTCCTGGTAGTGGTACTCGCAGCCCTGCTGGCCATGCCGAGCGTGGCGGAGTCGCAGCCGACCCTGCGCCAGCGCATACAAGCGGCTTTGTGTATCGGCTTCGGCATCGGCCTGATGCACTACAGCGGCATGGCCGCCATGCGCTCGGAGGCACAGCTCTACTACCGGCCGAGCCTGTTCGCGCTATCGCTGTTCATCGCCGTGGTCGCCAGCCTTGCGGCTCTGCAGCTGTCGCTGTTCTTTCGCGGCCGCGAGGGCCTGCTGCACCAACTGCTGCGAATCGCAGCAAGCCTGGTGATGGGCGGGGCCATCGTCTCCATGCACTTCACCGGCATGTGGGCCCTGGAGATGGTGGTACCGATTGGCACTCCACTACAGCTGCAGAGCCCGACCAATGCCATGCAACTGGGCCTGAGCATCGCGCTGATAGCCCTCATGGCCATTGGTGGCGGTATTGGTGCCGCCTGGGCGGATCGCAAGATCCAGCACAAGGAGCATGACCTGCTGAAGATCAGGTCACTGCTCGCCCAGCTCAGCCAGGCGCGTGCATCGCTGCAGAAAGTCGCCCATTACGACCCCTTGACCAATCTGCTCAACCGCCGCTCGTTCAATGAAATCTTCGCCGACAAGCTGCGCTGCCATGCCGAAAGCAAGCAAGCCCTGGCCCTGGTGTTCCTCGATATCGATCACTTCAAACGGATCAACGACAGCCTTGGCCACGATGCGGGCGACCAACTGCTCAAGGAAGTGGCCGAGCGTATCCGTCATACCCTGCGTGACGAGGACGTGGTGGCCCGCTTCGGCGGTGACGAGTTCTGCATTCTCGCAAGCCTCAGCCGCATCGAAGAGGCCCATAACCTGGCTCGGCGCATCATGGCGCGCATGAAAAAGCCCATTAGCCTGGCCAACCGGCAGATGGTGATGACGACCAGCGTCGGCATCGCCCTCTATCCTCGCGATGGCGAAACCTGTGAGGAACTGTTCAAGCACGCGGACCTCGCCCTCTACCAGTCCAAGGGCAGCGGCCGCAATGCGGTGCACTTCTTCAGCGAGCACCTGCGCAACAAGGCCAACATGGAGTTGGAACTGGAGGGCGAGCTGCGCCAGGCACTCAAGAAGGAGCTTGGCCTGCTCCTCCACTACCAGCCGATACTGGACCTGGGCAGCGGCCGCATCGACAAGCTCGAGGCGCTGGTGCGCTGGCAGCATCCACGCCTGGGTCTACTCAGCCCCGAGCGCTTCATCGGCATAGCCGAGGCCAATGGTTTCATCGCGGACCTGGATGTCTGGGTGCTGCGGCGCGCCTGCCAGGACTTGCATCTGCTCTGCAGCAAGCTTTCGCTACATGAGCTACGCGTAGCCGTGAACTGCTCGGCCCTCAACCTCAGCCATGACGACTTGCCGGACGAGGTCGCCCAGGCACTCAAGTCATCCGGGCTGCGCGCGCAGCGACTGGAGCTGGAGCTGACCGAGAACGCCCTGATGAGCAACGTCAACCAGGCCCTGAGCTTGTTGCAGCGAATCCGTGACCTCGGCGTCAGCATCTCCATCGACGACTTCGGCACCGGCTACTCCTCGCTCGCGTACTTGAAGCGGCTGCCCCTGGATACCCTGAAAATCGATCGCTCGTTCATGCTTGACCTGCCCGAGGCAAACGCCGACCGACAGATAGTCCAGGCGATAATCGGCATGGCCCATACCCTGAACCTGCGCGTGGTGGCCGAAGGAGTGGAGAACCCCGCGCAGCTTGAATTCCTGCGCCAGCAGGGCTGCGACTTTATTCAGGGCTATCTGTTCAGCAAGCCGCTACCCCTGCAGGAGCTGGCACAGTTCCTGACGGATTTCGCCGCAGGACTGACCGACCAGCGATTGCTCGCGGACAGGAACCGCGGCGGGATCAATATCCTCAAGTTGAATCAACCCTGATCTGAGCGCTACGCACGCACGCCTAGCCCTGAATCCCCGGGCCCCGCACCGCCCATCCGCTCGAGTAGCTCGCACGGCAAGCCCGCAACGAGATGCCGGGCGTGCCGTGGAATGGAAACAACGGCTGCCGCCTGCCCGCCCTCTTCCCACGGCGCTGTTCCTTCAGGCCGGGAAGCGCGCTCCGCTGCGCTGCAGCATCACACCCAGCACCGTGACCACCAGAAGCACCGCGGCCAGCAGCAGATTGATCGGCACGCCCAGTTCCCTCAGGGCCTCGCTGGCATAGACGTCGGTGCCGGGAATCACGTAGGCGACGAACAGGCCCGGCCAGAAGCTGGCGGGCGCCAGTGCAGCCGCCCACACCTGCCCCTGCAGCAGAGCGGCCAGGGAAAACAGGCTCACCAGCAGCAAGGTGGTGAACTGCATGCCGATGTGGAACCGCGCATGCCCCGGCCAGTCCGGATTGAACAGGTGGGTGGCGTTGAACACATCGGCAATCGCCACTATCAGCACCGTGGCGACTATGGCAAAGCCCAACAGACTCTTGCCGAGGCCCTGACGAGTCATGGCGTCCTCCCTCAGAGCGTCGGGTAGTCGATGTAGCCCGCGTCTTCGCCGCCATAGAGGGTGGCGCGATCGGCCTGGGCCAGCTCGGCACCGCGCGCATAGCGGGCCGGCAGGTCGGGGTTGGCGACGAAGGGCGTGCCGAAGGACACCAGGGCGGCCTCGCCGGCCTTGAGTGCGGCCTCTGCGCTGCCGGCGTCATAGCCGCCGTTGGCGATCAGCGGGCTGTCGATCAGAGGGCCGAAGGTCGCCAGCACATCGCGCGGCCAATGGGGCAACTGATCCAGCGGGAACAGTGCGCGCATCAGGTGCACATAGCCCGGGCGCAGGCCGTTCAACTCGCCCAGCAGGTAGCTGTAGAGCGCCAGGGGATCGCTGTCGATCATGCTGTTGAACGGGATCACCGGCGACAGCTTGATGCCCACCCGGGCGCTGCCCCAGACGTCGATCAGCGCCTGCATCACCTCCAGCACGAAGCGGCTGCGCTTGGCGATGCTGCCGCCGTACTCGTCGCTGCGCCGGTTGGCGGAATCCACCAGGAACTGGTTGGGCAGGTAGCCGAATGCCGCATGCAGCTCGACGCCATCGAAACCCGCCCGCTTGGCATTCTCGGCGGCGCGGCGGTAATCGCCGTTGATCGCGCGGATCTCGTCCAGGCCGAGTTCGCGTGGCACCTCGTAATCCTGCATGCCCTCCAGGGTGAAGTGCTGCTGGCCCTGGATCGCCACCGCCGAAGGCGCCACCGGCAGCACACCGCCACGCACGCTGGAGTGGCCGACCCGGCCGGTGTGCCAGAGCTGGGCGAATATCCGGCCGCCCGCCGCATGTACCGCCTCGGTGACCTGCCGCCAGGCGGCGATCTGCGCCTCGCTGTACAGCCCCGGGGTCAGCGGGCTGCCGATGGCATCCTCGGAGATGTTGATCGCCTCGCTGATGATCAGCCCGGCACTGGCGCGCTGCGCGTAGTAGGTCGCCGTGGAGGCGCGCGGAACCCCGGCGGCATCGGCCCGCGAGCGTGTCATCGGCGCCATCACCATGTGATTACGCAGCTCCAGGTCATGCAGGCGGGTCGGGCTGAGCAGTTGAGTCGGCATGGGCGGTTCTCCGGATTCTCGCAGAGGAATATCTGACGTGAACGGATCATCTTCCTGCAGCCGTATAGGATAAAGTCAGATAATCAGAATTGATTGCTCCACTGATGGAGCAATGGAAGAGTCCATGAAACTGCTCAACGACATGGCGCTGTTCGTCGAAGTGATCAAGGCGAACAGCTTTCGCGGCGCCGCCGAGGCCATCGGCATGCCCAACTCCACGGTCTCGCGACGCATCGCCGAGCTGGAGCGACGCATCGGCCTGCGCCTGCTCAACCGCACCACCCGGCGCATCGAGCTCACCGAGGGGGGACGCCTCTACTACGAACGCTGCCGGCGCATCGTCGACGAGGCGCGCCTGGCGCACGAGGAGATCTCCGAGCTGGTGGACAACCCCAGCGGTCTGATCCGCCTGTCCATGCCCATCGACTTCGGCGTGGTCTACCTGGCACCGCTGCTGGCCGAGTTCGCCGAGCGCTACCCGCACATCCAGTTCGACCTCGACCTCACGCCCAGGCGCCTGGACCTGATCCGCGACCCGGTCGACCTGGTGATTCGCATCGGCCCCCTGCCCGACTCGCAGCTGATCGCCCGGCCGCTCGGCACGCTGCAGCGCAGCCTGTTCGCCAGCCCGTCCTACCTCGAGCGGCAGGGTCCGCCGGGCAGCCCGGAGGCGCTGCTGCAACACCAGTGCCTGCGCATGCTGGATGCGCCCTGGGTGCTGCAGAACGGCGCGCAGCAGCTGAGCCTGGCGGTCCACGGGCGCTACCTGCTGAACAATGTCGGCATGCTGCGGCGCCTGGCCCTGCTGGGCCAGGGCATCGCCATGCTGGTGGACGAAATGATCGCCGAGGACCTGGCCTGCGGCCGCCTGCAGCGCGTCCTGCCGGGCTGGCAAGCCCCGTCCCTGCCGGTCTACGCCATTACCGAGACACGCCTGTTGCCCGCCAAGGTACGGGTGCTGATCGACTTCCTCGGCGAGCGACTCAATCGCCGCTGAGAGGCGCCCATGTCGGCCGCAACTGCCGCGCCGGAGTCGCCGGCAGGATCATCAGTTCTTACAAGACGATGACGCCCGCGCGGTGCTTTCATGGCCGCCACCTCCGCTGCTGTGTGCGGAGTTACAACAACAAAAAACGAACACACAGGTACACCTCATGAAGAAGCTGCTCGTTCCGGCACTGGCCGTCCTCGGTCTGTGCGCCTCCCTCCCTGCCCTGGCCAACACCCAGGCGCAGACCAAGAACCCCATCGTCCTCGTCCCCGGCATCTTCGCCTTCGACACCATCGCCACCATCGACTACTGGTACAAGATCCCCAGCGCCCTGCAGAGCCAGGGCGCCAAGGTGCACGTGCCGAAGATCAACGCCTTCGACAGCTCGGCCAAGCGTGGCGAGTCGCTGATCGCCCAGCTGGAACAGATCCGCGCCGCCTCCGGTGGCACGGTGAAGAAGTTCAACCTGATCGGCCACAGCCAGGGCGGCCTCACCGCCCGCTATGTGATGAACACCCGCCCCGACCTGGTCGCCTCGGTGACCACCCTCAACTCGCCGCACAAGGGCTCGCCGCTGGCCGACCTGGTGACCGGCGTCGCTCCGCCCAGCAGCCTGCAGGGCGTAGCCTTCGACGTGTTCGCCAACGCCGTGGGTAATCTGGTCAACCTGTTGTCGAACAACAGGAAGAGCCCGTCGGACGTACGCGCCATGCTCGCCGAGTTCAACAAGACCGGCGCGGCGGCCAATAACGCGACTTACCCGGTCGGCATCCCCAGCACCTCCTGTGGCGAGGGCCCGGAGACCGCCAGCATCAAGGGCAACACGGTACGCATGTACTCCATGAGCGGTACTGCACCGCTGACCAACGTGCTGGACATCTCCGACCCGCTGTTCGGCGTCACCTACCTGGCCTTCGGCTTCAGCGAGGCCAACGACGGTGTCACCGGTCGCTGCTCCAGCCACTTCGGCAAGGTGCTGAAGGACAACTACTTCATGAACCACCTGGACATCACCAACCAGGTCCTGGGCCTGGTGTCGCTGTTCGAGACCAACCCGAAGACCCTGTACCAGACCCAGGCCAACCGCCTGAAGAACCTCGGCCTGTAATACGCGCGGGCATGGCGCCTGTCAGCGCCATGCCCGCCACGAGGAGCGTTCGATGTCCAACCGAATCATCCTGGGCGCCCTAGCGATGGGCGCCCTCGCCGTCAGCGCAACCCTGCTTTTCTATCGCCCCGAACCCCTGCCAGGCGCTCCAGCCCAAGCACTCGCCATCACTCCGCCGAGCGATGCGCGCAGCGTCCAGGCCAGCGCCCTCAATCGGCAGCTGCAGCAAGCCCCGGCCAGCACCCTGGCCGATCCCGGCCCGCTTCCGCCATCGCTGCAAGGCACCCGCCACGGTGTGATCCTGAAGATGGATGGCCAGGGCAACCTGCTGCTGACACAGGACCTGCTGCACCTGTTCGACTTCTATCTGGCCGGTCGCGAAGAGGAAGGCCTGGACAAGGTGCTGACGCGCATCCACCGCGATCTCGCCGAGCAGCTGCAGGAGCCGGCCCTGGCCCAGGCCCGCGACCTGCTGCGCCGCTATGTGGACTACCGCATCGCCGTGCAGGGCCTGCCCGAGGCCAGCCCCGACCTGGATGCCGGAGCCCTGCGCCAGCGCCTGGACGCGCTCAACGCCGTGCGCCAGCAGTTCTTCAACAGCGAGGAATACGCCGTGTTCTTCGCCCGCGACAACGCCGAGGACGAGTACATGGTGCAGCGCCTGGCGCTGAGCCAGCAGGCCGGCCTCGACGACCAGCAGCGTCAGCAGGCGCTGGCCGAGCTGGAGCTGCAGTTGCCCGAGGATGTCCGCCAGGCCCGTGCCGAGAGCAGTCGCCACGGCGAGCTGTATGCCGCCACCCAGGCCCTGCAGGCCCGGGGTGCCAGCGCCGAGGAGATCCGCCAGCTGCGCGAGTCCACGCTGGGCAGCGAGGCCGCCGCCGCTCTGGAGGAGCTGGATCGCCAGCAGGCCGCCTGGCAGCAGCGCCTGGCCGACTATGCCGCCGAGCGCAACAGGCTGCGCGAGTCCGGCCTCAGCCAGACCGACCTGCAGGCGGCGATCGCCGAGCTGCAGGCCAGCCGCTTCGACGAACTGGAGCGCAAGCGCGTGCAGGCGCTGGACGCGGAGCTATGAGTGCCGCCTCCTGGGCTAAGCTGAGCCCAGGAGGTGCCCCATGAGCCCAGAGAAAGACGACAAGCCCCTGACCTTTCGCGAGATGCTGCAGAGCGTGCTGGCCGCTGCCTTCGGCGTGCAGAGCGGCAAGAACCGCGCGCGCGACTTCAGCCGCGGCAAGCCCAGCCACTTCATCATCCTCGGCGTGATGTTCACCGGCCTCTTCGTGCTGGTGCTGTTCGGCCTGGTCAAGCTGGTGCTGGGCCTGGCCGGAGTCTAGCGCGCTGCCCCTAGTGCTCGATGATCTGCCCGCGCATCGGCGCCAGACGCGCCAGCAGGCGGTTCTGCACAGGCACGGCGACCCCCTCCGCCTCCATGGCTTCGATCAGGTCCTCGACCAGCGCGTTGAAGTCGGCGCGACTGATGTTCAGCCCCTTGTGGCTCTCCTCCATGCTGTCGCCGGTGTATTCGCAGGGGCCGCCGGCCTCCACGCAGAACTGCTCCACCAGCTTGTCGCGCAGGCGTTCGATGTCGATGTCCTGGAAATGCCGGGAGATGCGCGGGTTGCGCGCGGCGTTGAGCAGCATGCCCTCGACGATACGGGTGATGCCGGCCTGCTCGCCCAGCCCGCGGTACAGACTGTCGTCGCGGGGCGACTGGCCGGCGCAGGCACCGATCAGCAGCGCCAGGAGGATCGCCAGCAGGCGCATGCTCAGAAGCTCCCCTGCAGCGACAGGTAGACCCCATCCTGGTGATCCAGGCTGGCGATCTCGCCGAGACGGGCATAGGCCAGCACGACGGCCAGATGCTTGTTGGGGAAGTAGCCGACGAACAGGTCGGACCAGTCGTTCTCGCCGGCAAACGAGAGGTTGTCCGGCTTCTCGCGGTACTCCACGCCCACCACCCAGTGCGGATCGAGCAGCACCGCGACCGAGCCCTCCTTGAGCACCGAGTGGCGGTCGCGGCGGTCGCCCCCGTAGCCCAGCAGGCCCTGTTCGTTGGCCCGGCTGTAGCGCAGATTGCCATTGAGCAGCAGGTTGTAGCCGAAGGCGCCGCCGAGGATCAGGCGGCTGGCAGCCAGGTAAGCCTCGGTATCCTCGTCGCGCACGGCACCGACCAGGCGCGGCACCCGGAAGTCCCGCTGCCGCTTGTGCTCGACGCCGAGCGACAGCTGCGGCAGGCGGTCATAGATCAGGTCACCGAACAGGCGCAGCTTCACGCCGAAGATATCCTGGCTGAGGCTGCCGTCCGGCAGCCTCAGGTCGCGCGCCAGGGTGCCCAGGTCGAAGCGCTGGCGGGCGAAGGACAACTCTACCCGGTTGTCGTAGGCAAACGCCGCGCCGCCCACATCCAGGCGGTAGTCGCCGGTTTCCACCCGGGTGAGAAAGGCTGCGCCGCCCCACTCGCCCTGCTCGCCATAACCGGCCAGTACCGCCCAGGGCACTATGCCTCCGCCGGCGGCGCCATCGATGCTGCTGGCACCGCCGGTGGCCAGCAGACGCCCCTGCTCGGCGGCGACCAGGGCCGGCAGCAGGCTGCAGAACAGTGTCGCCAGAGGCCTGAGCATGTTCAGAGAGCCCTCGCCAGATGGGATTCGTGCCATTGCTGCAGCCACTGCTCGAAGGCTGGCGCCGGCAGCGGTTTGCCGATCAGGTAACCCTGAGCGGTGTCGCAACCCCAGCGCCGCAGCAGATCGAGGACGGGCGCGAGCTCCACCCCCTCTGCCACCACCTTGAGCCCCAGGCTGTGGCTCATCTCGATGGTCGAGCGGACGATCACCGCATCCTCGCCGTGCTCGCTCAGTTCGCGGATGAAGGACTGGTCGATCTTCAGCTCCTGCACGGGCATGCGCTTGAGCTGGGCCAGCGACGAGTAGCCGGTGCCGAAGTCGTCCACCGACAGCTGGATGCCCCGTCGTCGCAGGCGCTCCAGCACCTCCAGCGCGCGCTGCTGATCCTGCATCATGGCGCTCTCGGTGATCTCGAACACCAGTTGCTCGGCCGCCACCGCCTGGCCGACCAGCAGGGTGCCGACGCGCTCGGCCAGCTCCAGGTTGACCAGGTCCTCGGCGGAGATATTCAGCGATACCTGCATGCCCAGGCCGCGCCCGTTCCAGTCATGCAGCTGGCGCACGGCCTCCTCGACCACCCAGGCGGTGAGCAACTGGATGCTGCCGGTCCGTTCGGCCAGCGGAATGAACTCGCCGGGCGAGACCGGCCCATAGTGCGGGTGCTTCCAGCGCAACAGGGCCTCGGCCTGATGCACGCGCCCCCCGTGGATATCCAGCTTGGGCTGGTAGTACAGCTGCAGCTCGCCATTGCTGGCGGCATGGCGCAGGTCGCGTACCAGCCTGACCTGGCGCAGGTGGGCATCATCGCGCCCCTCCTGGTACAGCTGCAGGTGCCCGGGCAGGTGGGCGGCATCGTGCATGGCGATGGCTGCCCGGCGCAGGAGATCGTCCGGATTGTTGCCGTGCTCGGGGAAGGCGGCGATGCCGATGCGGCAGTCCAGGACGACATCCAGGGTGCCCACGCGCATCGGCTTGAGCAGCAACTGCTGCAAGCGGTCCGCCGCAGCGATGGCGGCGGCCCCGTCGCAGCCATCCAGCATCAGCAGCAACTCATCGGCCAGCAGCCGCGCCAGGCTGTCGCCGGGACGCAGGGTGGCCTGCAGGCGGCGACTGAGTTGCTGCAGGGTCAGGTCGGCGCCATCGGCGCCGCAGCTCTCCAGAATCCCGCGGAAGTTGGCCACGCCCAGGTACAGCACGGCCGTCGCTCTCCCGGCGCTGATCGCACTGCCCAGGCGCTCGAGCGCCAGGGTACGGTTGGGCAGCCCGGTCAATGCATCATGCAGGGCGTTGTGAGCCAGTTGCCGCTCACGTTCGGCGATGCCTTCCTGCATGCGGGTAAAGGCCTGGGCCAGGCTGCCCAGCTCATCGCGGCGCTGCAGCGCGATGGGCGTCTGGTAGTCGCCCTGGCCGATACGCCCGGCGACCCGCGCCAATTCGCGCACCGGCTGCGCCAGGCCGCGCGCCAGCAACAGGGCCACCAGCAGCGAAGCGAACAATGCGGCCAGGGCGATCAGCAGGATGGCGCGATCGAGCGGAGCGAAAGTCTGTTCGGCACGGTCGAGGGATTTGTGCAGCAATGCCAGCACCTGGTAGCCGTCACCGCTGGCGAGGGTCCGCCACTCGCCCAGGTAGCGCTGCCCAGCAGCCTGCAGCATGCGGCTGCCCGTGCTGCCGCGCTGCTGCATGAGCTCCTCGCGCAACTGGCCATGCATGGCCGCCGGAAGGGTGCTCAGCCAGCCGGCCGCCTGTCCCTGCTCGATCGACAGCAAGGTCAGTTCCAGGTGGGTGAGTTCGCGCAGCTCCAGGGCGAAGGCCTCGTCGATATGGAAGCCCATCACCACCCGGGCGATGGGCAGCGGCGCGCTGACATAGGCCTCGACCAGCAGGTAAACCTCGCCGGCGATGGGGAGCAGGAACACCCGGCTGCCCTGCTGCGCCTGATCGCGCACCTGCCCGGCCAGGCGTTCGGCGGCCTCGGCGCCGATACGCGGGTCGCTGCTGACCTGCAGCACGCCATTGAGCCCCAGCAGCAGCACGGCGCCGGCGTTGATCCGCGCACCGTGGTTGGCCAGCGCCGAGCGGATGGTCTCGCGATCGCCGCTGGCCACCGCTTCCTTGAAGCCAAAGTCGGCCGCCAGCACCTGTACCGCATCGTGCAGCTGGCGCCCGCGCAGCTCGATCAGCTGCTCCAGCACCCGCCCACCGACCCCGAGCTCCTCGCGCAACTGGCTTTCCACGGCCACGCCGGTGGCCGCCTTGACCGAGAAATACAGGGCACCGACCACCGCCATCAGCAGCGCGACCAGCGCGACGGCGATGCGCGCCTGGAAGCTATGGCTGAACTTCACGCGTGGCCTTCCTGAAGGCTTCGCCGAAAGCGCTGGGGTTGGGCGGCGCCGCTGTTTCCAGCGGCCCCGCCAGCGGCAGCGCAAAGCTCCTGCTGAGCCCCTGCTCAGACACCTGCAGGGTGCCGGCGGCCAGCGCCTGCATGTTCTCCCGCCGCGGGTGCCAGAGGCTGACCTGGTAGCTCCCCGCCGGCAGGCCGTCGATTGTCAGGCGCCCCTGGGCATCGCTGACGGCGAACCAGGGATGGTCGGTGACGTAGATGTAGCCCACCATCCAGTCATGGATGTTGCAGCCGAGCACCACCACACCGGGCTGGTCGAACAGCACCGGGGCACTGGGAGTGTCCTTGTACAGGCGCAGTTCGAAGCGCTTGGCCGGCGAGAAGGAGTAGACGTGGTGGCGGATGTCGTCGCTATTGGGGAAGCTGACCGCGGTGCCCGTGCGGACTGCCAGCACCCGCGGGCTGAACTGCTTGCCCCGCTGGTCCATCAGGCCGGTGCCGGGCTGGCTCGAAGCGCCCTGTGCCACCAGGCTGAGGACCACATCAGGCAGCGGCCGCCCCTGCTCGTCGAGCAGCTCGGCAGACAGGCTGGCGGCCACCGCGGGCCGGCTGGCCAGGCACGCGAGGGCGAGACACAGGATGATAGGGCGAGGTTTCATGGGAAGACTTCCGCAAACCGGCAAGCAGGGGGACGCCGTCCTGGCTGAAACTCTTTTCTCGCAGAGTAGCCGAGAGCCGGGACAAGTTCACGCACAAGACAATGGCATGGCGCCACCATCCATTTCATCGAGCCCACTTGCCGCAGCTCTGCCGTGCACTTTTCCAGCCGTTCCAAGTAAGCTTCGCCATCGACCGCGATACAACGAGCGCCGCTGCCAACTCCGCACCGGCGCGCTGCCCGAGGAACCCGTGATGAGCAACCGCCAAGCCGAAATCGCCGCCGCCCTGGACGTGGTACCGCCCTTCGCCGACGAGGCGGCCCTGGTGGCCGAGATCGAGCGGCGCAAGGCCTTCATCAAGAATTGCCTGAAGAACTCCGGCCTCAAGGTGCTGGTGCTGGGCATCAGCGGCGGCGTCGACTCGCTGACCGCCGGGCGCCTGGCCCAGCTGTCGGTGGAGGAGCTGCGCGCCGAGACGGGAGATGCGGCCTATCGCTTTATCGCCGTGCGCCTGCCGCACAAAGTGCAGCACGACGAGCACGACGCCCAGGACTCGCTGAAGTTCATCCGCGCCGACGAGGAGGACACGGTCAACATCGAGGACAGCGTGACCGGCCTGGGCGAGCAGGTCAGCCACCTGCAGCAGCTCTCCGACGCCCGCCGCGACTTCGTGGTCGGCAACATCAAGGCGCGCATCCGCATGGTCGCCCAGTTCGCCATCGCCAACGCCAACAACGGCCTGGTGATCGGCACCGACCACGCCGCCGAGGCGGTCATGGGCTTCTTCACCAAGTTCGGCGACGGCGCCTGCGACCTGGCCCCGCTGTCCGGCCTGGTGAAGCACCAGGTGCGTGCCATCGCCAAGCACCTCGGCGCGCCGCAGCACCTGGTGATGAAGACGCCGACCGCCGACCTGGAGGAGCTGCGCCCGGGCAAGCCGGACGAGGAAGCGCATGGCGTGAGCTATGCCGAGATCGACGCCTTCCTGCATGGCCAGCCGGTCAGCGAGGCGGCCTACGCCACCATCGTGCGCACCTACGACAACACCCGCCACAAGCGCGAACTGCCGCTGGTACCCTGACGGCGGAAACGAAAAAGCCGGGCACTGCCCGGCTTTTTTCATGTGCCAGCTGAATCAGGTCTTCGGCAGGGTCACGCCCGTCTGGCCCTGGTACTTGCCGCCGCGATCCTTGTACGACACCTCGCAAGCCTCGTCGGACTGCAGAAACAGCATCTGCGCCACGCCCTCGTTGGCATAGATCTTCGCCGGCAGGGTGGTGGTGTTGGAGAACTCCAGGGTCACGTGGCCCTCCCACTCCGGCTCCAGCGGGGTGACGTTGACGATGATGCCGCAGCGCGCGTAGGTGCTCTTGCCCAGGCAGATGGTCAGCACGTCGCGCGGGATGCGGAAGTACTCGACGGTGCGGGCCAGGGCGAAGGAGTTCGGCGGGATGATGCACACCGGCCCCTTCACATCGACGAAGCTCTTCTCGTCGAAGTTCTTCGGGTCGACGGTGGCCGAGTGGATGTTGGTGAACACCTTGAACTCGTCGGCACAGCGCACGTCGTAGCCGTAGCTGGAAACGCCGTAGGAGATCAGGCGCTCGGCGCCTTCGGTGCGCACCTGGCGCTCGACGAAGGGCTCGATCATCCCGTGTTCCTGGGCCATGCGGCGAATCCACTTGTCCGATTTGATGCTCATGGCGGGCGTCCTGAAAGCAGTGGTTGAAAAATGATCGCGCATCTTACCGGGAGGCGGGGCCCGGTTCAAAGGCCCCACATCCCGCAAGGCAACGTCAGTCGTCGCTGACCTCGATGGTCGGCATGGCCGCCGCGCCCAGGCCCGCCTGGGCGATGCGCGCACCGACGCTGCGCGCCATTTCCTGGTAGATCATGGCGATCTGGCTCTCGGTGTCGGCCACCACGGTCGGCTTGCCACCGTCGGCCTGCATGCGGATAGCCATGGACAGCGGCAAGGATGCCAGCAGGTCGACGCCGTACTGGGCCGCCAGCTTCTCGCCGCCGCCCTCGCCGAACAGGTGCTCGGCATGACCGCAGTTGCTGCAGATATGCACGGCCATGTTCTCCACCACGCCGAGTACCGGGATATTGACCTTGCGGAACATCTCCACGCCTTTCCTGGCGTCCAGCAGGGCCAGGTCCTGCGGGGTGGTGACGATCACCGCGCCGGCCACCGGCACCTTCTGCGCCAGGGTCAGCTGGATGTCACCGGTGCCCGGCGGCATGTCGACAATCAGGTAGTCCAGGTCGTCCCAGGCGGTCTGGGTCACCAGCTGGATCAGCGCGCCGGAAACCATCGGCCCGCGCCAGACCACCGGGGTGCTGTCGTCGGTGAGGAAGGCCATGGACATCACCTGCACGCCGTGGGCCTCCAGCGGCACGAAATACTTCTGGTCGCGCACCTTGGGTCGCGTCCCTTCGGCGATGCCGAACATGATGCCCTGGCTGGGGCCATAGATATCGGCATCGAGGATGCCGACGCGGGCGCCTTCGCGGGCCAGGGCCAGGGCCAGGTTGGCGGCGGTGGTGGACTTGCCCACCCCGCCCTTGCCGGAGGCCACGGCGATGATGTTCTTCACCCCGGCCAGCGCCGGCACCTGCTCCTGGGCCTTGTGCGGAGCGATGGCCACGTCCACCTGCACCCGTGCCGACTCCACCCCATCCAGGCCCTCCAGGGCCATCTGCAGCATCTGCGCCCAGCCGTTCTTGAACAGCCCGGCGGCATAGCCCAGCTCCAGGCGCACGGCGACCTTGCCGCCCTGGATATCGACTTCACGCAGGCAGCCGGCGCTGACCGGGTCCTGATTCAGGTGGGGGTCGGTGAACTGACGCAGGCGGGCTTCGACCGCTTCGCGGGTGACGGCGCTCATGGGGCTACTCCGAAAGGCAGGGCAAAACAGGCGGGCATATTACCCCAGGGCGGCGCCCCGCACGGATGAAAAAAAACCGCCGCGGCTATATAGTGGCCGACTTCCCTCGTAACACCCGATGGCCCGATCCCCATGTCCGAAGCCCGCAAGATTCTCGTCACCAGCGCCCTGCCCTATGCCAACGGCTCGATTCACCTCGGCCACATGCTCGAGTACATCCAGACCGACATGTGGGTGCGCTTCCAGAAGCTGCGCGGCAACCAGGCCGTATACGTCTGCGCCGACGATGCCCACGGCTCTGCCATCATGCTGCGCGCCGAGAAGGAAGGCATCACGCCCGAACAGCTGATCGACAACGTCCGCGCCGAGCACATGGCCGACTTCGCCGACTTCGGCGTGGCCTTCGACAACTACCACTCGACCCACTCGGACGAGAACCGCGAGCTGGCCTCGTCAATCTACCTGGCGCTGCGCGACAAGGGCCACATCGCGACCCGCGCGGTGACCCAGTACTTCGACCCCGAGAAGGGCATGTTCCTCGCCGACCGCTTCATCAAGGGCACCTGCCCGAAATGCGCGGCCGAGGATCAGTACGGCGACAACTGCGAGAAGTGCGGCGCCACCTACGAACCCACCGAGCTGAAGAACCCGCGTTCGGCCATCTCCGGCGCCGTGCCGGTGCTCAGGGAGTCCAAGCACTTCTTCTTCAAGCTGCCGGACTTCGAGGCCATGCTCAAGCAGTGGACCCGCAGCGGCGCCCTGCAGGAGGCGGTGGCCAACAAGATCGCCGAATGGCTGGACGGTGGCCTGCAGGAGTGGGACATCTCCCGCGACGCGCCCTACTTCGGCTTCGAGATCCCCGACGAGCCGGGCAAATACTTCTACGTCTGGCTGGACGCGCCGATTGGCTATATGGCCAGCTTTAAAAATCTGTGCTCCAAGCGCCCGGAGCTGGACTTCGACGCCTTCTGGGGCAAGGACTCCACCGCCGAGCTGTACCATTTCATCGGCAAGGACATCGTCAACTTCCACGCCCTGTTCTGGCCGGCCATGCTCGAAGGCGCCGGCTACCGCAAGCCCACCGCGGTCAACGTGCACGGCTACCTGACCGTTAACGGCCAGAAGATGTCCAAGTCGCGCGGCACCTTCATCAAGGCGCGCACCTACCTCGATCACCTGAACCCCGAGTACCTGCGTTACTACTACGCCAGCAAGCTGGGCCGCGGCGTCGACGATCTCGACCTCAACCTCGAGGACTTCGTGCAGAAGGTCAACTCCGACCTGGTCGGCAAGGTGGTCAACATCGCCAGCCGCTGCGCCGGTTTCATCCATAAGGGCAACAACGGCGTGCTGGTCGCCGCCAACCCCGAGCCGGAACTGTGGGAGGCCTTCCAGGCCGCCATTCCGAGCATCGCCGAGGCCTACGAGGCGCGCGACTTCGCCCGTGCCATGCGCGAGATCATGGCCCTGGCCGATCGCGCCAACGCCTGGATCGCCGACAAGGCGCCGTGGGCCCTGAACAAGGTCGAGGGCAAGCAGGCTGAGGTCCAGGAAATCTGCGCCCTGGGCGTCAACCTGTTCCGCCAGCTGGTGATCCTGCTCAAACCGGTGCTGCCGAAGCTGGCCGCCGACGCCGAGGCCTTCCTCAACGTCGCCCCGCTGACCTGGAACGACCTGGCCACCCCGCTGGCCAACCACCAGCTGAACCCGTTCAACCCGCTGCTGACCCGTATCGAACCCGCGAAGATCGACGCCATGACCGAAGCCTCCAAGGAAGACCTCGCCGCCGAAGCCAGCAAGCCCACCGGCAATGGCGAACTGACCAAGGACCCGCTGGCCGCCGAGATCAACTTCGACGCCTTCGCCGCAGTCGACCTGCGTATCGCCCTGATCGAGAAGTGCGAGTTCGTCGAAGGCGCCGACAAGCTACTGCGCCTGACCCTGGATATCGGCGATGAGAAGCGCAACGTGTTCAGCGGCATCAAGTCCGCCTACCCAGACCCGAGCAAGCTGGAAGGCCGCCTGACCCTGTACGTGGCCAACCTGGCCCCGCGCAAGATGAAGTTCGGCATCAGCGAAGGCATGGTCCTGGCCGCCGGCCCCGGCGGCGAGGAAATCTACCTGCTCAGCCCGGATAGCGGCGCCAAACCGGGCCAGCGCGTCAAATAAGCCGTCTAGGCTTATCCAAGAACAACAAGCCGGCTTATGCCGGCTTGTTTGCCTCTGCGCCCTTTCCGATAATAGGCGCCCTTTCCCTGCGGCCTTTGCCCCAAGACGGACGTTTCGATGACCGAACTCGCCTTGATCATGGTCAGCGCCATCCTGGTCAACAACTTCGTGCTGGTGCAGTTCCTCGGCCTGTGCCCGTTCATGGGCGTGTCGAAGAAGATCGAGACGGCCATCGGCCTGTCGCTGGCCACCACCTTCGTCCTCACCCTGGCCGCCATGTGCAGCTACCTGGTGCAGGAATACGTGCTGGAGCCGCTGGGCCTGGAGTTCCTGCGCACCATCAGCTTCATCCTGGTGATCGCCGTGGTGGTGCAGTTCACCGAGATGGTGGTGCACAAGACCAGCCCCCTGCTCTACCGCGTGCTGGGCATCTTCCTGCCGCTGATCACCACCAACTGCATCGTCCTCGGCGTGGCCCTGGTCAACGCCAACAAGGCCGAATTCACCTTCATCACCGCCACCGCCAACGGCTTTGCCGCCGGCCTGGGCTTCTCCCTGGTGCTGGTGCTGTTCGCCGCCATGCGTGAGCGCATCGCCATCGCCGACGTGCCCAAGCCGTTCCAGGGCGCCTCCATCGGCATGATCACCGCCGGGCTGATGTCCCTGGCCTTCATGGGCTTCGCCGGGCTGATCAAGCTATGAGCCTGGTACTGATCGCTGTCCTCGCCCTGCTCGGCCTGTGCCTGCTGGCCGGCGCCATCCTTGGCTACGCCGCCGTGCGCTTCAAGGTCGAGGGCGACCCCATCGCCGAGCAGATCAACGCCCTGCTGCCGCAGACCCAGTGTGGCCAGTGCGGCTACCCGGGCTGCAAGCCCTATGCCGAGGCCATCGCCGGCGGCGACAAGATCAACAAGTGCCCACCCGGCGGCGAGGCTACCATCGCCGCCCTGGCCGACCTGCTGGACGTCGAGCCCGAGCCGCTGGACGCCGTCGAAGGCGAGAAGCCGCAGATGGTGGCGGTGATCCGCGAGGCCGAGTGCATCGGCTGCACCAAGTGCATCCAGGCCTGCCCGGTGGACGCCATCGTCGGTGCGGCCAAGCAGATGCACACGGTGATCGCCAGCGAGTGCACCGGCTGCGACCTGTGCGTCGAGCCCTGCCCGGTGGACTGCATCGACATGCTGCCGGTGGGCAGCAACGTGCAGAGCTGGAAGTGGCAGCTGCCGCTGGCCCCCGGCCAGCTGATCGCCAGTGACCGGGAGCAGGCCGCATGAGTGCGCACGAACGCATCTGGGACATCCCCGGCGGCATCCACCCGGCCGAGCACAAGGCGCTGTCCAACCGCACGCCCATCGTCCGGGCGCCGCTGCCCAGGCGCCTGATCCTGCCGCTGGGCCAGCATATCGGCGCCGCCGCTGAGCCCTGCGTGGTGGTCGGCGAGCGGGTGCTCAAGGGCCAGAAGATCGCCGAGGCGAGCGCCTTCGTCAGCGCGCCGCTGCATGCCCCCACCTCCGGCACGGTGAGCTTCATAGGCCCGCAGCCCTACCCGCATGTATCGGGTCTGCCCGCACCGGCCATCGTCATCGACAGCGACGGCCAGGATCAGTGGATCGACCTGACGCCCCATGCCGACTACCGGCACCTGGATTCCGCAGAGCTGCTGGAGCTGATCCGCGAAGCCGGCATCAGCGGCCTGGGCGGCGCCGGCTTCCCCACGGCGGCCAAGCTCACTGCGCGGCCGACGCAGAAGATCCACACCCTGATCATCAACGGCACCGAGTGCGAGCCCTACATCACCGCCGACGATGTGCTGATGCGCGAGCGCGCCGCCGAACTGGTGTCCGGCATCGACATCCTGGTGCAACTGATCCAGCCGGACGAGGTGCTGATCGGCATCGAGGACAACAAGCCCGAGGCCATCGCCGCCGTGCGCGCGGCGCTGGCCGAGCGCAGCTACCGGCTCAAGGTATTCCCCACCAAGTACCCCTCCGGCGGCGAGAAGCAGCTGATCCAGATCCTCACCGGCGTGGAGGTGCCCAGCGGCGGCCTGCCGGCCGATATCGGCATGCTCTGCCAGAACGTCGGCACCTGCGTCGCCATCCATGACGCCGTGGTGCTCGGCAAGCCGCTGATTGCACGCATCACCACCCTGACCGGCGAGGCCCTGGCACGGCCGGGCAATGTCGAGGCACTGCTCGGCACCCCGGTCGGCGAGCTGCTCGAATTTGCCGGCCTGGACACCAGCAAGCTCAACCGTCTGGTCATGGGCGGGCCGATGATGGGCTTCACCCTGCCCTCGCTGGATGTGCCGCTGATCAAGACCGCCAACTGCCTGCTGGCCGGCAGCGCCAGCGAGCTGCCGTCGCCGCCACCGGCCATGCCCTGCATCCGCTGCGGCGAGTGCGCCGACGCCTGCCCGGCCAGCCTGCTGCCGCAGCAGCTGCATTTCTTCGCCCTCGGCCAGCAGCATGAGCAGCTCAAGGCGCACAACCTGTTCGACTGCATCGAATGCGGCGCCTGCGCCTATGTCTGCCCCTCCAGCATCCCGCTGGTGCAGTACTACCGCGCGGCCAAGGCGGAAATCCGCGAACTGGAGCAGAAGCAGCAGAAGGCCGAGCACTCCAAGCAGCGCTTCGAGCTGCGTCAGGAGCGCCTGCGCCGCGAGGAAGAACGCAAGGAGGCAGAGCGCCTCGCCCGCGCCGAGCGCGCCGCCAAGGCCAAGGCGGCCCAGGCCGAAGCCGCCGCAGCGGCGCCTGCAAGCAGCGCGCCAAGCGCTGCCGACGAGCAGCTCAAGCGCCTGAAGATCGAGGCCAGCATGGCCCAGGTGGCATTGAAGAAGGCCGAGAAGCAACTAGCCCTGCACGACACAGAAGAACTCAAGAGCCAGGTCGCCGAGCTGCGCAGCGCCGCCGAGGCCGCGCAGAAGGCCCTGGAAGCCGCCCAGGCCAGCGCACCAGCGCCGACCACAGCAGCACCAGCCAACGACGACGCGCTGAAGAAAGCCAAGATCGAAGCTGCCATGCTCAAGGCCCAGCTGCGCAAGCTGGAAAAGCTCGAAGCGCCCAGCGCCGAACAGCAGGCCGAGCTGGAGCAGACCCGCGCCAAGCTGGCCGAGGCCGAGAAGACTCTGGAACAGCTGCAATCCGCAGCACCGGCACCCGCTGCACCGGCCAACGACGACGCGCTGAAGAAGGCCAAGATCGAAGCCGCCATGCTCAAGGCCCAGCTGCGCAAGCTGGAGAAACTCGAAGCGCCGACGCCTGAACAGCAGACCGAGCTGGAACAGACCCGCGCCAAGCTGGCCGAGGCCGAGAAGGCGCTAGAGCAGCTGCAATCCACGGCGCCTGAACCCTCCGCCGTCGCACTCGCCAGCGACGATGCGCTGAAGAAAGCCAAGATCGAGGCCGCCATGCTCAAGGCCCAGCTGCGCAAGCTGGAAAAACTCGAAGCGCCTAGCGCCGAACAGCAGGCCGAGCTGGAACAGACCCGCACCAAGCTGGTCGAGGCCGAAAAAACACTGGAGCAACTGCAATCCGCAGCACCAGCCCCTGCCGCCAAGGCAATCGACGATAGCGCGCTGAAAAAGGCCAAGGTCGAGCTGGCGATGAAGCGCGCCGAGCTGAAGAAGGCCGAAAAAGCAGGTGCCGAGGAAAGCGAGCTAGAGCGCCTGCGCCAGGCCCTGTCCGTTGCCGAACAGGCTCTGCATGCCGCCGAGGACGCCTCCGGCAAGCCAGCCCCGGAGCTGGTGCGCACCGAGCAACCTGGCGTCGACGCCGAACTCAAGGCACTGAAGACCGAGGTGGCCTTCGCTCGTGCCGACCTGCGCAAGCTGGAACGCGACGAGAGCGCCAGCCCAGAAGCCCTCGACGCGGCACGCACACGCCTCGCAGAAGCCGAACGAAAATTGGCGGAACACCAGAACCCATAGCCCGTATGCAATCCGAGGGCTGGCAGGCAGAGCTGCCGGTCCGCGCACAAAAGGTGTCTATGGCACCAACCCGGATTGCATCCGGGCTACAGAACACAGAGTGCAGCCCAGGCAGCACAAGGCAACAACGGAGCATCAATGGCCCTGCCCCGCATCACCTCGCCCCACGCCAGGGGCAGCAACAAGACCCAGCGCGTCATGCTGCTGGTCGCTGCCGCCTGCGCGCCCGGCGCCCTGGCGCTGACCTGGCTGTTCGGCATCGGCACCCTGGTCAACCTGCTCTGGGCCAGCCTGGTCGCCCTGGCCTGCGAGGCGGCCATCCTGGCCATCCGCAAGCGCCCGCTGGCGTTCTTCCTCAAGGACGGCAGCGCCCTGGTCACCGCCGTCCTGCTGGCCCTGGCCCTGCCGCCCTATGCGCCCTGGTGGCTGACAGCAGTGGCGGTGG
>NZ_QJRX01000008.1 GCF_003205495.1 Aquipseudomonas alcaligenes
CAGTAGTGAAACGACGCATCGCCGATGGTAGTGTGGGGTTTCCCCATGTGAGAGTAGGTCATCGTCAAGCTTCTATCCCCAAACCCCCATCCGCTCACGCGGGTGGGGGTTTGGCCTTTCTGGGCGAAATACTTTCCAGGACAGCGTTCTCGGCAGTCCGAGGGCAAAGTGCGCAGGCCGCATGCGTGAATCGCGCACATTAAAAAGCCGCCGCACCGGTGGCTTTTGTCTCTGTGGCAAGTCTGCGCGGCTCTTGTGCTCCGCGCGGGGTCACATTTCTAGGCATTTCCGGGCCGCATCGTTATGATGCCTGCCTCTTTGCCTGGGCGTTATTTAGATGCGCGAAGTGCTGCAACTGCTGCGAGATGGCGAGTTTCATTCCGGTGAGGCCCTGGGGGCTTTGCTGGGGGTGAGTCGTGCGGCTGTATGGAAGCGCCTGGAGCATCTCGAGGCTGAGCTCGGTCTGGTAATTCACCGGGTGCGTGGTCGGGGCTATCGCCTTGCGTCGCCGCTGTCTCTCCTGGATCGGGAGGCGATTGTCTCCGCCTCCCGCGATGCCGGTTGGAATGCCTTGGTCTTTGATAGTCTCGACTCGACCAATGCCGAAGTGCTGCGCCGTCTGGCGGCGGGAGAGGCGGCGCCCTTGCTGGTCCTGGCGGAGCGACAGGAGAGTGGTCGTGGTCGCCGCGGTCGGGCCTGGGTGAGTCCTTATGCCGAGAATCTCTATTACAGCCTTGGTCTGCGTCTGGAGGGTGGGGTCTTTTCTCTCGACGGCCTCAGCCTCTCCGTGGGTCTTGCGGTGTTGCGTAGCCTGCATGAGTTTGGGGTGACCGATGCCGGGCTCAAGTGGCCCAATGATCTGCTGGTGGCGGGGCGCAAGATAGCCGGCGTGCTGCTGGAGCTTTCGGGCGACCCTGCCGGTGCTTGTCAGGTGGTGATAGGCATTGGCGTGAACGTGAATATGCTGCCAGGGCTCGGCGTCGCTATCGACCAGCCTTGGACGTCGCTGCGTGAGCGCTGTGGCCGCCTGGTCGGGCGTACCGAATTGGCCCTGGCGTTGGGGCAGTGGTTGCGGCATTACCTGGGGCGGCATGAGCGCGGGGGATTCGCGGCGTTGCGCGAGGAGTGGGAGTCCTGCCACCTCTGGCAGGGGAGAGAAGTCAGCTTGTTAGCTGGCCCGCAATGCATCGATGGTGTCGTTCTGGGGGTGGATCACCAGGGGGCATTGCGCCTGGATGTGGCGGGGCGGGAGCGGCAGTTCAGTGGTGGCGAGCTTAGCCTGAGGTTGCGTGATGATTCTTGAGCTGGACTGCGGGAATAGTCTGATCAAATGGCGATTGCTGGGTCGTGATCCGGTCGGCGGTGTGGTCGGCTCCGACGATGAGCTGCTGCAAGTGCTGCGTGCTATCGCCGGGCTCGTTCTCGAAGGCTGTCGGTTGGTCAGTGTACGCAGCGATGCGGAAACCTCCGCGCTGGTCGCGGCACTGACCGCCGAGTTCGGCTGTCGAGTGCTGTGCGCGCAGCCGGCGCAAGTGTTGGCCGGGGTGCGCAATGGCTATGACGAGTATGCGCGGCTGGGGCTGGACCGCTGGCTGGCTGTGGTGGGCGCCTACCAGTTGGCCCGGGGGGCTTGCCTGGTCCTGGATCTCGGTACTGCGGTGACTTCCGATTTCGTCGCGGCTGACGGCGAGCACCTGGGGGGCTTCATCTGCCCGGGGCTGCCGCTGATGCGCAACCAGCTGCGTACCCATACCCGGCGCATTCGTTATGACGATGCTGCGGCCATGCAGGCCTTGCAGAGCCTGGTACCGGGGCGTTCGACGGTGGAGGCTGTCGAGCGTGGATGCGCCCTGATGCTGCGCGGCTTTGTCCTGACGCAGGTCGAGATCGCTCGAGAGCGCTGGGGTGATGAGTTCAGTATCTACCTGACCGGAGGGGACGCCGGGCTCGTTTGCGAGGTGCTGCCGCAGGCCAGGCTGGTATCTGACCTGGTGTTCGTGGGGCTGGCGCAGGCCTGTCCATTGTCTGGAGACTGAGCATGCGCTGGTTCTTTCTGCTTCTACTGGTTCTCAACCTCTTCTATTACGTCTGGCATCAGCAGCAGGCGCCGCTGAGGGTGAAGGAGGTCGAGCCCATGCTGCTGTATCAGGGCGGGCAGCAGGGGTTGCGTCTGCTCGATGCCGCGGATCGTGCCAAGGTTCGTCCCGAGGCTCCGCAGCCTTCGCTGGTGGCGCAGGGGGAGACCTGTCTGTATCTCGGCAGTTTCCAGCAGGAGGATGGCGCACGGCAGGTGGAGCAGCGTCTGATGGCGCTGGATATTCAGGCGCAGGTGCGTGCCGTCGATGCGGCGGCCGGGCTGGATTACTGGGTCTACCTGGCTCCCCTTGCATCACGGCAGGCGTCGCTGCGTCAGCTCAAGGAGCTGCAGGCGCGCAAGATCGACAGCTACATCATCACCCAGGGGGATCTGGCCAATGGCATTTCTCTGGGTATCTTTCCGCGCAGTGATTCGGCGGAGAGTGTCATGCAGCGTTTGCGCGATGCGGGCTATGAGCCGCTCCTGCGCGAGTTGCCGCGAGCGCAGCGCAGTTTCTGGGTGCGCATCGCCCCCGAGAGCAGGCGCCTGGCGGATGATGCGCTGCCGCAGCTCGCCTTGGACTTCAAGGAGCTGCAGCATCAAATAATGCCATGCGAAAACGTTGCAACTGCCCAATAGTTTGCATAGAATGGCGCCCGCTTTGCGGGGGTGGATTCGCAGAGTTGCTGTCAGACATTGCTAACCTCAAGTTTTTATTGAGAAATTGCTTGACAGTAGGGTGGCATGAGAAGAGAATGCCGCCTCCATTTGGAGGGGTTCCCGAGCGGCCAAAGGGATCAGACTGTAAATCTGACGTCATAGACTTCGAAGGTTCGAATCCTTCCCCCTCCACCAGATTAAAGCGTGAGCTGCAGGCTCCGCGGGCATAGTTCAGTGGTAGAACCTCAGCCTTCCAAGCTGATGATGCGGGTTCGATTCCCGCTGCCCGCTCCAAGTTTGTTGTTCGTGCAAAGTGTTTCGCTCATGTAGCTCAGCTGGTAGAGCACACCCTTGGTAAGGGTGAGGTCAGCGGTTCAAATCCGCTCATGAGCTCCACTTCAACAAAGGCAGATATGCAGATATCTGCCTTTGTTTTAATGGCAGTGTCAGTTCTCAATTCCTTGTTCGGAGACGAGTCAGATGGCTAAGGAAAAATTCGAGCGTAACAAACCGCACGTCAACGTTGGCACCATCGGTCACGTTGACCACGGTAAAACCACTCTGACCGCTGCTCTGACCCGCGTCTGCTCCGAAGTGTTCGGTTCGGCCAAGGTCGAGTTCGACAAGATCGACTCGGCTCCGGAAGAGAAGGCTCGTGGTATCACCATCAACACCGCTCACGTTGAGTACGACTCGGCCGTGCGTCACTACGCGCACGTTGACTGCCCGGGCCACGCCGACTACGTGAAGAACATGATCACCGGTGCTGCCCAGATGGACGGCGCGATCCTGGTTTGCTCGGCTGCCGACGGCCCCATGCCGCAGACCCGCGAGCACATTCTGCTGTCCCGCCAGGTAGGTGTTCCCTACATCGTCGTGTTCCTGAACAAGGCCGACATGGTTGACGATGCCGAGCTGCTGGAGCTGGTCGAGATGGAAGTTCGCGACCTGCTGAGCACCTATGACTTCCCGGGTGATGACACCCCGATCGTCATCGGTTCCGCTCTGATGGCTCTGAACGGCCAGGACGACAACGAGATGGGTACCACCGCTGTCAAGAAGCTGGTCGAGACCCTGGACTCCTACATTCCGGAGCCGGTTCGTGCCATCGACATGCCGTTCCTGATGCCGATCGAAGACGTGTTCTCGATCTCCGGTCGCGGCACCGTGGTTACCGGTCGTGTCGAGCGCGGTATCGTCAAGGTTCAGGAAGAGATCGAGATCGTCGGTCTGCGTCCGACCACCAAGACCACCTGCACCGGCGTGGAAATGTTCCGCAAGCTGCTCGACGAAGGTCGTGCCGGCGAGAACTGCGGCGTGCTGCTGCGCGGCACCAAGCGTGATGAAGTCGAGCGTGGCCAGGTTCTGGCCAAGCCGGGCACCATCAAGCCGCACACCAAGTTCGAAGCCGAAGTGTACGTGCTGTCCAAGGAAGAAGGTGGTCGTCACACCCCGTTCTTCAAGGGCTACCGTCCGCAGTTCTACTTCCGTACCACCGACGTGACTGGTTCGTGCGAGCTGCCGGAAGGCGTTGAGATGGTAATGCCGGGCGACAACATCAAGATGGTTGTCACCCTGATCAAGCCGATCGCCATGGACGACGGCCTGCGTTTCGCGATTCGCGAAGGCGGCCGTACCGTTGGCGCCGGCGTGGTTGCCAAGGTCATCGAGTAATCGGTTGATCTGACTCGGTAAGGCCGGCATAATGGTCGGCCTTACTTCGATTTTAGGCCAGTAGCTCAATTGGCAGAGCGGCGGTCTCCAAAACCGCAGGTTGGGGGTTCGATTCCCTCCTGGCCTGCCAGATTCCTGGTTAGAAGTGGATCTGGCGTTTCTTTCAACAGGGTTTTCTCATGAATGCCAAAGCTGAAGCTCAAAACTCCCGCTTTGACGCGCTGAAGTGGCTCGCTGCAGCTGCTCTGGTCGTCGCAGGTGTTGTCGGCAATCAGTACTTCTCGGCTGAACCGCTTCTGTATCGCGTGCTGGCTCTGCTGGCGCTGGCCGTAGTGGTCGGCTTCGTCGCGCTGCAGACCGCGAAAGGTCAGGCGTTCTTTGCTCTGGCAAAAGAGGCGCGCATCGAGATCCGCAAGGTTGTCTGGCCGACGCGCCAGGAGACCACCCAGACCACGCTGATCGTGGTCGCCGTGGTGCTGGTGATGTCGCTGGTCCTCTGGGGCCTGGACAGCCTGCTGGGCTGGCTTGTTTCGTTGATTGTCGGTTAAGGGTGTCCCGTGGCTAAGCGTTGGTACGTTGTGCATGCTTACTCGGGTTACGAGAAGCATGTCATGCGCTCGTTGATCGAGCGCGTCAAGCTGGCTGGCATGGAAGACGAGTTCGGCGAAATTCTGGTCCCCACCGAAGAAGTGGTGGAGATGCGTAACGGCCAGAAACGCAAGAGCGAGCGCAAGTTCTTCCCTGGCTATGTGCTGGTGCAGATGGAAATGAACGAGGCGACCTGGCACCTGATCAAGGATACGCCGCGCGTCATGGGCTTCATTGGTGGTACTGCCGACAAGCCGGCGCCGATTACCGAGAAAGAGGCTGATGCCATCCTGCGTCGGGTTGCCGACAGTGGTGACAAGCCGAAGCCGAAGACCCTGTTCGAGCCGGGCGAAACCGTCCGCGTCATCGACGGTCCGTTTGCCGACTTCAATGGCGTCGTCGAAGAAGTTAACTACGAGAAGAGCCGGATCCAAGTGGCCGTGCTCATTTTCGGTCGCTCCACGCCGGTGGAGCTGGAGTTCAGTCAGGTCGAGAAGGCATAACTGGACAATGCATCCCGTACCCCGCAGCCATAGGCTGCGGGGTTTTGTCGTCACTGGGATAAATGCGTACTAACCGGGGAGCCTTGCCGAGGCGTCTGACCCGATATTGGAGTAGCTCATGGCTAAGAAGATTCAGGCTTACATCAAGCTGCAAGTGAAGGCCGGCCAGGCCAACCCGTCGCCGCCCGTCGGTCCCGCTCTGGGTCAGCACGGCGTGAACATCATGGAATTCTGCAAGGCGTTCAACGCCAAGACCCAGGGCATGGAACCTGGTCTGCCGACTCCTGTGATCATCACCGTTTACAGCGACCGCAGCTTCACCTTTGAAACCAAAAGCACCCCGGCTTCGGTGCTGCTGAAGAAGGCTGCCGGCCTGACCAGCGGTTCCGCTCGTCCGAACACCGTCAAAGTGGGCACCGTTACCCGTGCTCAGCTGGAAGAGATCGCCAAGGCCAAGCAGGCCGATCTGACCGCAGCTGACCTGGATGCGGCCGTGCGTACCATCGCCGGCTCCGCGCGTAGCATGGGCCTCAACGTGGAGGGTGTGTAATGGCTAAGCTGACCAAGCGCCAGAAGGCAATCGCCGAGAAAGTCGAAGCCGGCAAGGCTTACAACTTCGAAGAGGCCGCCAAGCTGCTGGCCGAGCTGTCCACCGTCAAGTTCACCGAGTCCTTCGACATCGCCGTGAACCTGGGTGTGGATCCGCGTAAATCCGACCAGGTCGTGCGTGGCGCCACCGTGCTGCCGAACGGCACTGGCAAGACCGTCCGCGTTGCCGTGTTCACCCAGGGTCCGGGCGCCGAAGCCGCTCTGGCCGCCGGTGCCGACAAGGTCGGCATGGATGACTTGGCCGCCGAGATGAAGGCTGGCGATCTGAACTACGACGTGGTCATCGCTTCCCCGGACGCCATGCGTGTCGTCGGCCAGCTGGGCCAGGTTCTCGGCCCGCGTGGCCTGATGCCGAACCCGAAGGTCGGTACCGTGACTCCGGACGTGGCCACTGCCGTGAAGAACGCCAAGGCCGGTCAGGTACGTTTCCGTACCGACAAGAACGGCATCATCCACACCTCCGTCGGCAAGGTCGGCTTCGACGCCGCCGCGCTGAAGCAGAACGTGGAAGCCCTGCTGACCGACCTGAAGCGCCTGAAGCCGTCGACCTCCAAAGGTATCTACGTCAAGCGCGTGACCCTGAGCACCACCATGGGTCCGGGTCTGGTGATCGATCAGGCTTCTCTGGAAGCGTAAGTGACAAGGCCGGCGGTTACGTCCGCCGGCCCGCAAGATTGGGGTCCCTGCCTGGCGGGGGCTATCCAAGACCGTAGGCGGCGCAAGCCTTAAACCAGGACGTTCTCAAGCCTACGCAGATGGTGCTCCCGATTCTACCGAATCAGACACCAAAACGACGTCAGCCCCAGGGCCGACGAAACGGTAACATCCAGGAGTAAACCCGTGGCAATTAAACTCGAAGACAAGAAGGCCATCGTCGCTGAAGTCAACGAGGCTGCCAAAGCCGGTCTGTCCGCTGTCGTGGCTGATGCCCGTGGCGTGACCGTCGGCGCAATGACCGGACTCCGTAAAGAGGCCCGCGAAGCTGGCGTATACGTGCGTGTCGTGCGTAACACCCTGCTCAAGCGCGCCGTTGAAGGCACTCAGTTCGACGTGCTCAGCGACGTGTTCAAAGGCCCGACCCTCATCGCTTTCTCCAACGAGCATCCGGGCGCTGCCGCCCGTATCTTCAAGGAGTTCGCCAAGGGTCAGGACAAGTTCGAGATCAAGGCAGCTGCGTTCGAGGGTCAATTCCTCGCAGCTAATCAGATCGACGTACTGGCAACTCTGCCGACCTACAACGAAGCCGTTGCCCAGCTGATGAGCGTGATTCAGGGCGCCACCAGCAAGCTGGCTCGTACTCTGGCGGCTATTCGCGACCAGAAAGAAGGCGCTGCCGCCTGATTCAGGCGCGACGTCCCTTTCCCGTTAATTTGTTTAATTCGATGGCCGCGAAGGCTGTCACCCCAATACAGGAATTAGAGTCATGGCTCTGACCAACGAAGACATCATCAACGCCGTATCCGAAATGTCCGTCATGCAGATCGTTGAACTGATCAAGGCGATGGAAGAGAAGTTCGGCGTAACCGCCGCTGCCGCAGTTGCCGCTGGCCCGGCTGTTGCTGCTGCCGCTGCTGAAGAGCAGACCGAGTTCAACGTCGTTCTGGCCGAAGCCGGCGACAAGAAAGTGAACGTGATCAAGGTCGTTCGCGAACTGACCGGTCTGGGTCTGAAAGAAGCCAAAGAGAAAGTCGACACCGCTCCTCAGGTCGTTGCCGAAGGCCTGACCAAGGAAGCTGCCGAAGACGCCAAGAAGAAGCTGGAAGAAGCTGGCGCCAAAGTCGAGCTCAAGTAAGCGACGACCTTGCGTCTACAGCCCGAGCTTTGAGCGAAAGGCTGATGGCTGGTGGCAAATGCCACCGGCCTTTTTCCGTTATGGGCAGCTGGCCGAAAGCCGCTGCCCATGGCGTGGAAACCCCGCCCGAGGGCGGCGCAAACCGAGGGGTTTGCACGATTTTCTGGTTGTTGCCGTCGGCAGCGACCAAACAAGCAGGTGACCAAGCTGGGGAACGCTGATGGCTTACTCATACACTGAGAAAAAACGTATCCGCAAGGACTTTAGCAAGTTGCCGGACGTGATGGATGTGCCTTATCTCCTGGCCATCCAGCTGGATTCGTATCGCGAATTCCTGCAGCAAGGAGTGAGCAAGGAGCAGTTCCGCGACGTTGGCCTGCATGCGGCCTTCAAGTCCGTATTCCCGATCATCAGCTACTCCGGCAACGCCGCTCTGGAATACGTCGGCTACCGCCTGGGTGAGCCCGCGTTCGACGTCAAAGAGTGCGTTCTGCGTGGCGTGACCTTCGCCGTGCCGCTGCGCGTTAAAGTCCGTCTGATCATTTTCGACAAAGAATCGTCGAACAAGGCGATCAAGGACATCAAAGAGCAAGAAGTGTACATGGGCGAAATTCCGCTCATGACCGAGAACGGTACCTTCATCATCAACGGTACCGAGCGTGTGATCGTTTCCCAGCTGCACCGCTCCCCGGGTGTGTTCTTCGACCACGACCGTGGCAAGACCCACAGCTCCGGCAAGCTGCTGTACTCCGCGCGCATCATCCCCTACCGCGGCTCCTGGCTGGACTTCGAGTTCGACCCGAAGGACTGCGTGTTCGTCCGTATCGACCGTCGCCGCAAGCTGCCGGCCTCCGTCCTGCTGCGCGCCCTGGGCTACAGCACCGAGGAAGTGCTGGACACCTTCTATGCCACCAACGTGTTCCACGTGAAGGGCGAGAACCTCAGCCTGGAACTGGTGCCGTCGCGTCTGCGTGGCGAGATCGCCGCGTTCGACATCAAGGACGAGAAGGGCAAGGTCATCGTTGAGCAGGGCCGCCGTATCACCGCGCGCCACATCAACC
The DNA here is from genome assembly GCF_003205495.1 of Aquipseudomonas alcaligenes. GTDB lineage: Bacteria > Pseudomonadota > Gammaproteobacteria > Pseudomonadales > Pseudomonadaceae > Aquipseudomonas > Aquipseudomonas alcaligenes_B. Next base: position 8,965 of record NZ_QJRX01000008.1, read on the forward strand.
AGATCGACAAGGCCGGCATCAAGGAGCTGGAAGTTCCGCTCGACTACGTGCTGGGTCGCACCACCGCCAAGGCCATCGTCCATCCGGCCACCGGCGAGATCGTTGCCGAGTGCAACACCGAGCTGACCGTCGACCTGCTGGCCAAGATCGTCAAGGCCCAGGTGGTCCGCATCGAGACCCTGTACACCAACGACATCGACTGCGGTCCGTTCATCTCCGACACCCTGAAGATCGACTCCACCGGCAACCAGCTGGAAGCCCTGGTCGAGATCTACCGCATGATGCGTCCGGGCGAGCCGCCGACCAAGGATGCCGCCGAGACCCTGTTCAACAACCTGTTCTTCAGCGCCGAGCGTTACGACCTGTCCGCCGTCGGCCGCATGAAGTTCAACCGTCGTATCGGTCGCACCGAGATCGAAGGCTCCGGCGTGCTGTCCAAAGAGGACATCGTCGACGTGCTGAAGACCCTGGTCGACATCCGTAACGGCAAGGGCATCGTCGACGACATCGACCACCTGGGTAACCGTCGCGTACGTTGCGTCGGCGAGATGGCCGAGAACCAGTTCCGCGTCGGTCTGGTCCGCGTCGAGCGTGCCGTCAAAGAGCGTCTGTCGATGGCCGAGAGCGAAGGCCTGATGCCGCAGGACCTGATCAACGCCAAGCCGGTTGCGGCGGCGGTGAAAGAGTTCTTCGGTTCCAGCCAGCTCTCGCAGTTCATGGACCAGAACAACCCGCTCTCCGAGATCACCCACAAGCGCCGCGTCTCCGCACTCGGCCCAGGCGGTCTGACCCGCGAGCGCGCCGGCTTCGAAGTCCGCGACGTACACCCGACCCACTACGGCCGCGTGTGCCCGATCGAGACCCCTGAAGGTCCGAACATCGGCCTGATCAACTCGCTGGCCGCCTATGCCCGCACCAACCAGTACGGCTTCCTGGAAAGCCCGTACCGCGTGGTGAAGGACACCCAGGTCACCGACGAGATCGTGTTCCTGTCCGCCATCGAAGAGGCCGATCACGTGATCGCCCAGGCTTCGGCGACCATGAACGCCAAGGGCCAGCTGGTCGACGAGCTGGTGAACGTACGTCACCTCAACGAGTTCACCGTCAAGGCGCCGGAAGACGTCACCCTGATGGACGTGTCGCCGAAGCAGGTCGTCTCCGTCGCTGCCTCGCTGATTCCGTTCCTCGAGCACGACGACGCCAACCGTGCACTCATGGGTTCGAACATGCAGCGTCAGGCCGTGCCGACCCTGCGTGCCGACAAGCCCCTGGTCGGTACCGGCATGGAGCGCAACGTCGCCCGTGACTCCGGCGTCTGCGTCGTGGCCCGTCGTGGCGGCGTGATCGACTCGGTCGACGCCAGCCGTATCGTGGTGCGTGTGGCCGATGACGAAGTCGAAACTGGCGAAGCCGGCGTCGACATCTACAACCTGACCAAGTACACCCGCTCCAACCAGAACACCTGCATCAACCAGCGTCCGCTGGTGAGCAAGGGTGACGTGGTTTCGCGCGGTGACATCATGGCCGACGGCCCGTCCACCGACATGGGTGAACTGGCGCTGGGCCAGAACATGCGCGTGGCGTTCATGCCGTGGAACGGCTTCAACTTCGAAGACTCCATCTGCCTGTCCGAGCGTGTGGTCCAGGAAGACCGCTTCACCACCATCCACATCCAGGAACTGACCTGTGTGGCGCGTGACACCAAGCTCGGTCCAGAGGAAATCACCGCGGACATCCCGAACGTCGGTGAAGCCGCGCTGAACAAGCTGGACGAGGCCGGTATCGTCTACGTCGGTGCCGAAGTCATGGCCGGCGACATCCTGGTTGGCAAGGTCACCCCGAAGGGCGAGACCCAGCTGACTCCGGAAGAGAAGCTGCTGCGTGCGATCTTCGGTGAGAAGGCGTCCGACGTGAAGGACACCTCCCTGCGCGTGCCGACCGGCACCAAGGGCACCGTCATCGACGTGCAGGTGTTCACCCGTGACGGCGTGGAGCGCGACAGCCGCGCCCTGGCCATCGAGAAGCAGCAGCTCGACGAGATCCGCAAGGACCTCAACGAGGAGTTCCGCATCGTCGAAGGCGCCACCTTCGAGCGTCTGCGTTCCGCCCTGGTCGGTGCCAAGGCCGAAGGCGGCGCCGGCCTGAAGAAGGGTGCCGTGATCACCGACGAGTACCTGGACGGCCTCGAGCGCGGCCAGTGGTTCAAGCTGCGCATGGCCGACGACGCTCTCAACGAGCAGCTGGAGAAGGCCCAGGCCTACATCAGCGACCGTCGCCAGATGCTCGACGACAAGTTCGAAGACAAGAAGCGCAAGCTGCAGCAGGGCGACGACCTGGCGCCGGGTGTACTGAAGATCGTCAAGGTCTACCTGGCCATCAAGCGCCGCATCCAGCCGGGCGACAAGATGGCCGGCCGTCACGGTAACAAGGGTGTGGTCTCGGTGATCATGCCGGTCGAAGACATGCCGCACGACGCCAACGGTACTCCGGTCGACATCGTGCTGAACCCGCTGGGCGTACCTTCGCGTATGAACGTCGGGCAGATCCTCGAAACCCACCTGGGCCTGGCGGCCAAGGGCCTGGGCGAGAAGATCAACCGCATGCTCGAAGAGCAGCGCAAGATCGCCGAGCTGCGCAAGTTCCTCAACGAGATCTACAACGAGATCGGTGGCCGTCAGGAAAACCTCGACGAGTTCTCCGACGCCGAGATTCTCGAGCTGGCGAAGAACCTGAAAGGCGGCGTGCCGATGGCTACCGCCGTGTTCGACGGTGCCAAGGAAACCGAGATCAAGGCCATGCTGAAGCTGGCCGATCTGCCGGAAAGCGGCCAGATGCGCCTGTTCGACGGTCGTACCGGTAACCAGTTCGAGCGTCCGACTACCGTCGGCTACATGTACATGCTCAAGCTGAACCACCTGGTCGACGACAAGATGCACGCCCGTTCCACCGGTTCCTACAGCCTGGTTACCCAGCAGCCGCTGGGTGGTAAGGCGCAGTTCGGTGGTCAGCGCTTCGGTGAGATGGAGGTCTGGGCGCTGGAAGCCTACGGCGCCGCCTACACCCTGCAGGAAATGCTGACCGTGAAGTCGGACGACGTGAACGGCCGGACCAAGATGTACAAGAACATCGTGGACGGCGATCACCGCATGGAGGCCGGCATGCCCGAGTCCTTCAACGTGCTGATCAAAGAGATCCGCTCGCTCGGTATCGACATCGAACTGGAAACCGAATAACACGCCTTGCTGCGGCCGCATCGCCGGCCGCAGCAAGTCTGTGAGGAGGAAAGGCCTTGAAAGACTTGCTGAATCTGTTGAAAAACCAGGGTCAAATCGAAGAGTTCGATGCCATCCGTATTGGCCTGGCCTCGCCCGAGATGATCCGTTCCTGGTCCTTCGGTGAAGTGAAGAAGCCGGAGACCATCAACTACCGTACCTTCAAGCCGGAGCGCGATGGCCTGTTCTGCGCCAAGATCTTCGGCCCGGTGAAGGACTACGAGTGCCTGTGCGGTAAGTACAAGCGCCTCAAGCACCGCGGCGTGATCTGCGAGAAGTGCGGCGTGGAAGTGGCCCTGGCCAAGGTCCGTCGTGAGCGCATGGCGCACATCGAACTGGCCTCGCCGGTCGCCCACATCTGGTTCCTGAAGTCCCTGCCGTCCCGTATCGGCCTGCTGCTGGACATGACCCTGCGTGACATCGAGCGCGTGCTCTATTTCGAGAGCTACGTGGTGATCGACCCGGGCATGACCACCCTGGAGAAGGGCCAGCTGCTGAACGACGAGCAGTACTTCGAAGCCCTCGAAGAGTTCGGTGACGACTTCGATGCGCGCATGGGCGCAGAGGCCGTGCGCGAGCTGCTCAACGCCATCGACCTGGATCACGAGATCGGCCGCCTGCGCGAAGAAATCCCGCAGACCAACTCCGAGACCAAGATCAAGAAGCTGTCCAAGCGCCTGAAGCTGATGGAAGCCTTCAAGGACTCCGGCAACCACCCGGAGTGGATGGTCCTGACCGTTCTGCCGGTACTGCCGCCGGACCTGCGTCCGCTGGTTCCGCTGGATGGCGGCCGCTTCGCGACTTCCGATCTGAACGATCTGTACCGTCGCGTGATCAACCGTAACAACCGTCTGAAGCGCCTGCTCGACCTGGCCGCGCCGGACATCATCGTGCGCAACGAAAAGCGCATGCTGCAGGAAGCGGTCGACGCCCTGCTCGACAACGGCCGTCGCGGTCGCGCCATCACCGGCTCGAACAAGCGTCCGCTGAAGTCGCTGGCCGACATGATCAAAGGTAAGCAAGGTCGCTTCCGTCAGAACCTGCTCGGTAAGCGCGTGGACTACTCCGGTCGTTCCGTGATCACCGTGGGCCCGACCCTGCGCCTGCACCAGTGCGGTCTGCCGAAGAAGATGGCCCTCGAGCTGTTCAAGCCGTTCATTTTCGGCAAGCTCGAAGCCCGTGGCATGGCCACCACCATCAAGGCGGCCAAGAAGATGGTCGAGCGCGAACTGCCCGAGGTCTGGGACGTTCTCGCCGAAGTCATCCGCGAACATCCCGTGCTGCTCAACCGCGCACCGACCCTGCACCGTCTGGGTATCCAGGCGTTCGAACCGGTACTGATCGAAGGTAAAGCCATCCAGCTGCACCCGCTGGTCTGCGCCGCGTACAACGCCGACTTCGACGGTGACCAGATGGCCGTGCACGTTCCGCTGACCCTCGAGGCCCAGCTGGAAGCCCGCGCGCTGATGATGTCGACCAACAACGTGCTGTCGCCCGCCAACGGCGAGCCGATCATCGTGCCGTCCCAGGACGTGGTTCTGGGTCTGTACTACATGACCCGCGAAGCGGTGAACGCCAAGGGCGAAGGTCGCGTGTTCGCCGACCTGCAGGAAGTCGACCGCGTGTTCCGCGCCGGCGAAGCCTCGCTGCACGCCAAGGTCAAGGTGCGCATCAACGAGACCGTCAAGCAGAAGGACGGCAGCCTGGTCAAGAACACCCGCATCGTCGACACCACCGTCGGCCGCGCGCTGCTGTTCCAGATCGTGCCGGCCGGCCTGTCCTATGACGTGGTCAACCAGTCGATGAAGAAGAAGGCGATCTCCAAGCTGATCAACCAGTGCTACCGCACCGTTGGTCTGAAGGACACCGTGATCTTCGCCGACCAGCTGATGTACACCGGCTTCGCCTACTCGACCATCTCCGGTGTGTCGATCGGCGTGAACGACTTCGTCATCCCGGACGAGAAGGCGCGCATCATCGACGCCGCCACCGAGGAAGTGAAGGAAATCGAATCGCAGTACGCCTCCGGCCTGGTAACCCAGGGCGAGAAGTACAACAAGGTGATCGACCTCTGGTCCAAGGCCAACGACGAAGTGTCCAAGGCGATGATGGCCAACCTCTCGAAAGAGAAGGTCATCGACCGCGAGGGCAAGGAAGTCGAGCAGGAGTCCTTCAACTCCATGTACATGATGGCGGACTCCGGTGCGCGTGGTAGCGCCGCCCAGATTCGTCAGCTGGCCGGTATGCGTGGCCTGATGGCCAAGCCGGACGGCTCCATCATCGAGACCCCGATCACCGCGAACTTCCGTGAAGGCCTGAACGTACTGCAGTACTTCATCTCCACTCACGGTGCGCGTAAGGGTCTGGCGGATACCGCACTGAAGACCGCGAACTCCGGTTACCTGACCCGTCGTCTGGTCGACGTGGCCCAGGACCTGGTGGTGACCGAAGTCGACTGCGGCACTGAACACGGTCTGCTGATGACTCCGCACATCGAAGGCGGCGACGTGGTCGAGCCGCTGGGTGAGCGCGTCCTCGGCCGTGTGATCGCCAAGGACGTGCCGAAGCCGGGCAGCGACGAGATCATCGTCCCGGCCGGCACCCTGGTCGACGAGAAGTGGGTCGAGTTCATCGAGCGCAACAGCATCGACGAAGTGGTCGTGCGTTCGCCGATCACCTGCGAAACCCGCTATGGCATCTGCGCCAAGTGCTACGGCCGCGATCTGGCCCGTGGTCACCAGGTCAACATCGGTGAAGCGGTCGGCGTCATCGCCGCCCAGTCCATCGGTGAGCCGGGTACCCAGCTGACCATGCGTACCTTCCACATCGGTGGTGCGGCTTCGCGTACCTCGGCTGCCGACAACGTCCAGGTGAAGAACGGCGGCGCGATCCGCCTGCACAACCTGAAGCACGTCGAGCGTGCCGACGGCAACCTGGTGGCCGTGTCGCGTTCCGGCGAGCTGGCCGTGGCCGACGAGTTCGGTCGCGAGCGCGAGCGCTACAAGCTGCCGTACGGCGCCGTGATCTCGGTGAAGGAGGGCGACAAGGTCGAAGCTGGCGCCATCGTCGCCAAGTGGGACCCGCACACCCACCCGATCGTGACCGAAATGAAGGGTACTGTGACCTTCGTCGGCATGGAGGAGGGCATCACCATCAAGCGCCAGACCGACGAACTGACCGGTCTGACCAACATCGAAGTCCTCGATCCGAAGGACCGTCCGGCTGCTGGCAAGGACATCCGTCCGGCGATCAAGATGGTCGACGCCAATGGCAAGGAGCTGCTGCTGCCGGGTACCGACGTTCCCGCCCAGTACTTCCTGCCGGCCAACGCCCTGGTCGGTGTGGCCGACGGTGCGCAGATCGGTGTCGGTGACGTCATCGCCCGTATCCCGCAGGAAACCTCGAAGACCCGCGACATCACCGGTGGTCTGCCGCGCGTGGCCGACCTGTTCGAAGCTCGTCGTCCGAAGGAGCCGTCGATCCTGGCGGAAATCAGCGGCACCATCAGCTTCGGCAAGGAGACCAAGGGCAAGCGCCGTCTGGTCATCACTCCGACCGATGGCAGCGATCCGTACGAGGAGCTGATTCCGAAGTGGCGCCACCTGAACGTGTTCGAGGGTGAGCAGGTCAACAAGGGCGAAGTGATCTCCGACGGCCCGAGCAACCCGCACGACATCCTGCGCCTGCTGGGTGTCAGCGCGCTGGCCAAGTACATCGTCAACGAGATCCAGGACGTGTACCGCCTGCAGGGCGTGAAGATCAACGACAAGCACATCGAGACCATCCTGCGTCAGATGCTGCGCAAGGTCGAGATCACCGAGTCCGGCGACTCCAGCTTCATCAAGGGCGACCAGATGGAGCTGACCCAGGTGTTGGAGGAGAACGAGCAGCTGGCGAGCGAAGACAAGTTCATCGCCAAGTTCGAGCGCGTCCTGCTGGGTATCACCAAGGCCTCGCTGTCCACCGAGTCGTTCATCTCCGCGGCTTCCTTCCAGGAAACCACCCGCGTGCTGACCGAAGCGGCCGTGACCGGCAAGCGCGACTACCTGCGCGGCCTGAAGGAGAACGTCGTGGTGGGTCGTCTGATCCCGGCCGGTACCGGTCTGGCCTACCACAGCGAGCGCAAGCGCAAGCGTGACGCCGACAAGCCGCAGCGCGTGAGCGCCAGCGAAGTGGAAGCGGCGCTGACCGAGGCGCTGAACTCCAGCGGCAGCTGATAAGGCAAGCCCCGGTCGAGCGATCGTCCGGGGCTTCGTCTTGACTGGGGCAGTGAGTCTCTTTAGACTCATGCACCCCTAAATTTGGCAGGGCGCTTGGCTCTGCCATTTTGCTTTAGGGCAATAGCGTCGAAAGACAACAGTGGAGCTTATAGATGGCAACTATCAACCAGCTGGTACGCCAGCCGCGCAAGCGTCTCGTCGAGAAGAGCGACGTGCCTGCGCTGCAGAACTGCCCGCAGCGTCGTGGCGTGTGCACTCGCGTGTACACCACCACGCCGAAGAAACCGAACTCCGCACTGCGTAAAGTGTGCCGTGTTCGTCTGACCAACGGTTTCGAAGTCACCTCCTACATCGGCGGTGAAGGTCACAACCTGCAGGAGCACAGCGTAGTGCTGATCCGTGGCGGTCGTGTAAAAGACCTCCCGGGTGTGCGTTACCACACCGTGCGCGGCTCGCTGGACACCACCGGTGTCAAAGACCGTAAGCAGGGTCGTTCCAAGTACGGTACCAAGCGTCCGAAGTAATTCGGTGCACCCTTTTTCTTTTTATTGAGTCGATAAGAGTAAGGTCGGGCGTAATCAACTGGTTATGGTCCCGGGCTAACCTGAAGACCGTTTGAGGGCTTATCATGCCAAGACGTCGTGTAGCAGCTAAGCGTGAGATTCTGGACGATCCGAAATACGGAAGCCTGATTCTCGCCAAATTCATGAACCACGTGATGGAAAGCGGCAAGAAGGCCGTTGCCGAGCGCATCGTTTATGGTGCTCTGGATACCGTCAAGACCCGCAAGAACACCGACCCCCTGGAAGTCTTCGAGAAAGCTCTCGACGCCATCGCTCCGCTGGTCGAAGTCAAGTCCCGCCGTGTAGGCGGTGCTACCTACCAGGTTCCGGTCGAAGTTCGTCCGTCCCGCCGTAATGCGCTGGCCATGCGCTGGCTGGTGGAAAGTGCGCGCAAGCGTGGTGAGAAGTCCATGGCTCTGCGCCTGGCTGGTGAGCTGCTGGACGCCTTCGAAGGCAAAGGCGCCGCCGTCAAGAAGCGTGAAGACGTGCACCGCATGGCCGAAGCCAACAAAGCGTTCTCGCACTACCGCTTCTAATCACGGCATCCATTCTTTTGCGAGGGCTTTATGGCTCGTACCACACCAATTAACCGCTACCGGAACATCGGTATCTGCGCCCACGTTGACGCGGGCAAGACCACCACGACCGAGCGGATCCTGTTCTACACAGGTCTCAGCCACAAGATGGGTGAGGTGCACGACGGCGCTGCTACCACCGACTGGATGGTGCAGGAGCAGGAGCGCGGTATCACCATCACTTCCGCGGCGATCACCACCTTCTGGGAAGGTTCGCGCGGTCAGTACGACAAGTACCGTGTAAACGTCATCGACACCCCCGGCCACGTAGACTTCACCATCGAAGTCGAGCGCTCCCTGCGCGTACTGGACGGTGCTGTCGTGGTGTTCTGCGGCACCTCCGGCGTTGAGCCGCAGTCCGAAACCGTATGGCGTCAGGCCAACAAGTATGGCGTTCCGCGTATCGTCTACGTGAACAAGATGGACCGCGCCGGCGCCAACTTCCTGCGCGTCGTCGGTCAGATCAAGAACCGTCTGGGTCATACCCCGGTTCCGGTTCAGCTGGCCATCGGTGCCGAGGATGACTTCCAGGGGCAGGTCGACCTGCTGAAGATGAAGGCCATCTACTGGAACGAAGACGACAAGGGCACCAGCTACCGCGAGGAAGAGATTCCGGCCGAGCTGGTCGACCTGGCCAACGAGTGGCGCTCCAACATGGTCGAGGCTGCGGCCGAAGCCAACGAGGAGCTGATGAACAAGTACCTCGAAGAGGGTGACCTGTCCATCGAGGAGATCAAGGCCGGTCTGCGTCAGCGCACCATCGCCTGCGAAATCGTTCCGGCCGTCTGCGGTTCCTCGTTCAAGAACAAGGGCGTGCCCCTGGTTCTCGACGCGGTGATCGACTTCCTGCCGGCCCCGACCGAGATCCCGGCGATCCAGGGTATCCATCCGGATCACATCGACGACGGCGACGAGGCTCCGAAAGACGAGCGTCATGCCGACGACAATGCGCCGTTCTCCGCGCTGGCGTTCAAGATCGCGACCGACCCCTTCGTCGGTACCCTGACCTTCGTGCGCGTCTACTCGGGCGTTCTGGAGTCTGGCCAGTCGGTCATCAACTCCGTGAAAGGCAAGAAAGAGCGCGTTGGTCGTATGGTGCAGATGCACGCCAACCAGCGTGACGAGATCAAGGAAGTGCGCGCGGGCGACATCGCCGCCCTGATCGGCATGAAGGACGTTACCACCGGTGACACCCTGTGCGATCCGGAAAAGCCGATCGTTCTCGAGCGTATGGACTTCCCGGAGCCGGTTATCCACGTAGCCGTCGAGCCGAAGACCAAGGCTGACCAGGAGAAGATGGGCATCGCACTGGGCAAGCTGGCCCAGGAAGACCCGTCGTTCCGCGTCAAGACCGACGAAGAGTCCGGCCAGACCATCATCGGTGGTATGGGTGAGCTGCACCTGGACATCATCGTCGACCGCATGAAGCGCGAGTTCGGTGTTGAGGCCAACATCGGCAAGCCGCAGGTGGCCTACCGCGAAACCATCTCCAAGGACAATGTCGAGATCGAAGGCAAGTTCGTTCGTCAGTCCGGTGGTCGCGGTCAGTTCGGTCACTGCTGGATCCGCTTCTCGTCCGCCGATGTCGACGACAAGGGCAACATCACCGAAGGTCTGGTGTTCGCCAACGAAGTCGTGGGTGGTGTGGTTCCGAAAGAATACATCCCGGCGATCCAGAAGGGTATCGAAGAGCAGATGAAGAACGGCGTTGTTGCCGGCTACCCGCTCATCGGCCTGAAGGCAACCGTGTTCGATGGCTCGTACCACGACGTCGACTCCAACGAGATGGCGTTCAAGATTGCGGCTTCCATGGCGACCAAGCAGCTGGCCCAGAAGGGTGGCGGTAAAGTGCTTGAGCCGATCATGAAGGTCGAAGTGGTGACCCCCGAGGACTACATGGGTGACGTGATGGGTGACCTGAACCGTCGTCGTGGTCTGATTCTGGGTATGGAAGATTCGGTTTCCGGTAAGGTAATCCGTGCCGAAGTTCCGCTGGGCGAGATGTTCGGTTATGCGACCGACGTTCGTTCCATGTCTCAGGGTCGTGCCAGCTACTCCATGGAATTCTCCAAGTACGCCGAAGCTCCGTCGAACATCGTCGAAGCGCTGGTTAAAAAACAAGGCTAATCCCGCCCTTTAAGTAAGAGGTTTACTGTCGTGGCTAAGGAAAAATTCGAACGTAACAAACCGCACGTCAACGTTGGCACCATCGGTCACGTTGACCACGGTAAAACCACCCTGACCGCTGCTCTGACCCGCGTCTGCTCCGAAGTGTTCGGTTCGGCCAAGGTCGAGTTCGACAAGATCGACTCGGCTCCGGAAGAGAAGGCTCGTGGTATCACCATCAACACCGCTCACGTTGAGTACGACTCGGCCGTGCGTCACTACGCGCACGTTGACTGCCCGGGCCACGCCGACTACGTGAAGAACATGATCACCGGTGCTGCCCAGATGGACGGCGCGATCCTGGTTTGCTCGGCTGCCGACGGCCCCATGCCGCAGACCCGCGAGCACATTCTGCTGTCCCGCCAGGTAGGTGTTCCCTACATCGTCGTGTTCCTGAACAAGGCCGACATGGTTGACGATGCCGAGCTGCTGGAGCTGGTCGAGATGGAAGTTCGCGACCTGCTGAGCACCTATGACTTCCCGGGTGATGACACCCCGATCGTCATCGGTTCCGCTCTGATGGCTCTGAACGGCCAGGACGACAACGAGATGGGTACCACCGCTGTCAAGAAGCTGGTCGAGACCCTGGACTCCTACATTCCGGAGCCGGTTCGTGCCATCGACATGCCGTTCCTGATGCCGATCGAAGACGTGTTCTCGATCTCCGGTCGCGGCACCGTGGTTACCGGTCGTGTCGAGCGCGGTATCGTCAAGGTTCAGGAAGAGATCGAGATCGTCGGTCTGCGTCCGACCACCAAGACCACCTGCACCGGCGTGGAAATGTTCCGCAAGCTGCTCGACGAAGGTCGTGCCGGCGAGAACTGCGGCGTGCTGCTGCGCGGCACCAAGCGTGATGAAGTCGAGCGTGGCCAGGTTCTGGCCAAGCCGGGCACCATCAAGCCGCACACCAAGTTCGAAGCCGAAGTGTACGTGCTGTCCAAGGAAGAAGGTGGTCGTCACACCCCGTTCTTCAAGGGCTACCGTCCGCAGTTCTACTTCCGTACCACCGACGTGACTGGTTCGTGCGAGCTGCCGGAAGGCGTTGAGATGGTAATGCCGGGCGACAACATCAAGATGGTTGTCACCCTGATCAAGCCGATCGCCATGGACGACGGCCTGCGTTTCGCGATTCGCGAAGGCGGCCGTACCGTTGGCGCCGGCGTGGTTGCCAAGGTCATCGAGTAATCGACGACTGCTGGAGAAAGGGGCCCTTCGGGGCCCTTTTCTTTTGATTGGTTAAAAGTTGACACCCCCGGGGGGCATCCGTACAATCACGCCTCCTTTTAACGGGCGTAGTCCGTCCGTTGGGGAAAGCAGAGATAGAGTCTGAGGTCAAAATGCAGAACCAACAAATCCGTATTCGGTTGAAGGCTTTTGACCATCGCCTGATCGATCAATCCACCCAGGAAATCGTGGAAACCGCGAAACGTACTGGTGCTCAGGTGCGTGGTCCTATTCCTCTGCCTACTCGCAAAGAGCGGTACACCGTTCTGATCTCCCCGCACGTCAACAAAGACGCGCGTGATCAGTACGAAATCCGTACCCACAAGCGTGTGCTGGACATCGTCCAGCCGACGGATAAAACCGTCGACGCGCTGATGAAGCTCGACCTTGCGGCAGGCGTGGAAGTGCAGATCAGCCTCGGCTAAAACCTGGCGGTTTTAGTCGTGTAACGCTCTGAAATGGGCGGCCATAGCGGGTGAAAGCCCCGTACACTCATGAGGTTTACAACATGACTATTGGTGTAGTCGGTCGTAAGTGCGGCATGACCCGCATTTTCACCGAAGAAGGTGTCTCCATTCCGGTCACGGTCATCGAGATCGAACCGAATCGCGTCACCCAGTTCAAATCCGAAGAAAGCGATGGCTACCGCGCTGTGCAGGTAACCGTGGGCGAGCGTCGTGCTTCCCGCGTTACCAAGGCTCAGGCCGGTCACTTCGCCAAAGCTAATGTCGCTGCTGGTCGTGGCGTCTGGGAATTCCGCCTGGAAGAAGGCGAGTACCAGGCTGGCGATCAGATCACTGCCGAACTGTTCCAAGCTGGCCAGCTGGTAGACGTTACCGGCGAGTCCAAGGGTAAAGGCTATGCCGGTACCATCAAGCGCTGGAACTTCCGCGGTCAGGACAATACCCACGGTAACTCCGTTTCCCACCGCGCTCCGGGCTCCATCGGCCAGTGCCAGACTCCTGGTCGTGTATTCAAGGGCAAGAAAATGTCCGGTCATCTTGGCGCCGAGCGCGTGACCGTGCAGTCCCTGGAAGTGGTCCGTGTCGACGCCGAGCGTAATCTGCTGCTGGTCAAGGGTGCCGTTCCGGGCGCTACCGGTGGCGACGTGCTGGTGCGTCCGGCTGTCAAAGCTCGCGGTTAATAGGGGAACTGAGATGCAACTGAATGTAAATGGCGCTCAGGCTATCGAAGTCAGCGAGCGCACTTTCGGCGGCGAGTTCAACGAGACTCTGGTGCACCAGGCTGTCGTCGCCTACATGGCTGGCGGTCGTCAGGGCTCCCGTGCTCAGAAGACCCGCGCTGAAGTCACCGGTGGTGGCAAGAAGCCGTGGCGTCAGAAGGGCACCGGTCGTGCTCGTTCCGGCTCCAGCGTTGGCCCGATCTGGCGTGGCGGTGGCGTGACCTTCGCGGCCAAGCCGCAGGATCACAGCCAGAAGCTGAACAAGAAGATGTACCGCGCTGCTCTGCGCTCCATCCTCTCCGAGCTGGTCCGTCTGGATCGCCTGGTCGTGGTTGAAGACTTCGCCGTCGAAGCCCCGAAGACCAAGGCTCTGCTGGGCAAGCTGAACGGCATGGGTCTGAACGATGTGCTGATCGTCACCGAAGCCGTCGACCAGAACCTGTACCTGGCTGCGCGCAACCTGCCGCACGTTGATGTTCGCGACGTTCAAGGCACCGATCCGGTCAGCCTGATCGCCTTCGACAAAGTGCTGGTAACCGTGTCGGCCGTGAAGAAATTCGAGGAGCTGCTGGCATGAACCAGGAACGCGTATTCAAAGTGCTGGTTGGCCCGCACATCTCCGAGAAGGCCTCCGTGCTGGCAGATGGCAAGAGCCAATTCGTTTTCAAGGTTGCCGTTGATGCAACCAAGCTGGAAATCAAGAAGGCCGTCGAAAGCCTGTTCAGCGTGAAAGTGGACGAGGTCCGCACTGTCAATGTACAGGGCAAGACCAAGCGTACCGCTCGCGGTCTGGGCAAGCGCAACGACTGGAAGAAGGCGTACGTCTCCCTCCAGGCTGGCCAAGATCTCGATTTCACCAGCAGTGCTGAGTAAGGTAGGGGCGCATCATGGCAATCGTTAAATGCAAACCGACTTCCGCTGGCCGCCGTTTCGTGGTCAAAGTGGTCAATCAGGAGCTGCACAAAGGCGCTCCTTATGCTCCGCTGCTCGAGAAGAAGTCGAAAACTGGCGGCCGTAACAACAACGGTCGTATCACCACTCGCCACATCGGCGGTGGCCACAAGCAGCACTACCGTCTGGTCGACTTCCGTCGCAACAAGGATGGCATTCCTGCCGTCGTTGAGCGCGTGGAATACGATCCGAACCGTACCGCCCACATCGCTCTGCTGAAATACGCCGACGGTGAGCGTCGCTACATCATCGCCCCGAAAGGCGTGAGCGCTGGCGACCAGCTGGTATCCGGTGCCGCTGCTCCGATCAAGGCCGGTAACAGCCTGCCGCTGCGCAACATCCCCGTCGGTTCGACCGTTCACGCGATCGAGCTGAAGCCGGGTAAAGGCGCACAGCTGGTTCGCTCCGCTGGTGCTTCCGCCCAGCTGGTGGCTCGTGAAGGTGCCTACGTCACCCTGCGTCTGCGCTCCGGCGAGATGCGCAAGGTTCTCTCCGAGTGCCGTGCAACCCTGGGTGAAGTATCCAACTCCGAGCACAGCCTGCGTTCCCTGGGTAAAGCCGGTGCCAAGCGTTGGCGCGGCGTTCGCCCGACCGTTCGTGGTGTTGCCATGAACCCGGTCGACCACCCGCATGGTGGTGGTGAGGGTCGTACTTCTGGTGGTCGTCACCCGGTTTCGCCGTGGGGCTTCCCGACCAAGGGTGCGAAGACCCGTGCGAACAAGCGTACCGACAACATGATCGTTCGCCGCCGTAAGTAATTAGAGGGATACGACAGTGCCGCGTTCTCTGAAAAAAGGTCCTTTTATCGATCTTCACCTACTGAAGAAGATCGAAGTGGCGGTGGAAAAGAACGATCGCAAGCCGGTTAAAACCTGGTCGCGTCGCTCCATCATTCTGCCGCAGATGGTCGGTCTGACCATCGCTGTGCATAACGGTCGTCAGCATGTCCCGGTCCTCGTGAACGAAGACATGGTCGGCCACAAACTCGGCGAGTTCGCTGGTACCCGCACTTATCGTGGGCACGCTGCGGACAAGAAAGCCAAGCGTTAAGGGGTAAGGAAAGATGGAAGTAGCCGCTAAGCTGTCGGGCGCTCGAATCTCCGCCCAGAAAGCCCGCTTGGTCGCCGACCAGATCCGCGGGAAGAAGGTGGGCGAAGCGCTCAACCTGCTGGCTTTCAGCTCGAAGAAAGCCGCCGAGATCATGAAGAAAGTGCTGGAGTCGGCCGTTGCCAACGCCGAGCACAACGAAGGCGCAGACGTTGATGACCTGAAGGTCAGCACCGTTTTCGTCAACGAGGGGCGTTCGCTGAAGCGCATCATGCCGCGTGCCAAGGGCCGTGCTGATCGCATCGTCAAGCGGTCTTGCCATATCACTGTCAAGGTTGCGGACAAGTAACGGAGTCGATCAGATGGGTCAGAAAGTACATCCCGTTGGCATCCGCCTGGGAATCGTCAAGGAGCACACCTCCGTCTGGTACGCAGACAAGCGTCAATACGCTGATTATCTGCTGGCCGACCTTCAGGTTCGTGAGTACCTCCAGGACAAACTAAAAAGCGCGTCCGTAAGCCGCATCGACATCGCTCGCCCGGCTCAAACCGCACGCATCACCATCCACACCGCTCGTCCCGGCATCGTGATCGGCAAGAAAGGTGAAGATGTTGAGAAGCTGCGTCAGGACCTGACCAAGCAAATGGGTGTGCCGGTGCACATCAACATCGAAGAGATCCGTAAGCCGGAGCTCGACGGTATGCTGGTAGCTCAGAGCGTTGCTCAGCAGCTGGAGCGCCGCGTCATGTTCCGTCGCGCCATGAAGCGCGCCGTGCAGAACGCCATGCGCATTGGTGCCAAGGGCATCAAGATCCAGGTGAGCGGTCGTCTCGGCGGCGCGGAAATCGCCCGTACCGAGTGGTATCGCGAAGGTCGTGTGCCCCTGCACACCCTGCGTGCCGACATCGACTACGCCACCTACGAAGCGCACACCACCTACGGTGTGATCGGTGTGAAGGTTTGGATCTTCAAGGGTGAGGTCATTGGTGGCCGCACTGAAGAGCTGAAGCCGCAAGCGCCCGCTCCTCGTAAAAAAGCTGCTAAGTAAGGAGTACGCAAAATGCTGCAACCCAAGCGTACAAAATTCCGCAAGCAGATGACCGGCCACAACCGTGGTCTGGCTCATCGCGGTAGCAAGGTCAGCTTCGGCGAATTCGCCCTGAAAGCTGTTTCCCGTGGTCGCCTGACTGCCCGTCAGATCGAGGCAGCCCGTCGCGCCCTGACCCGTCACGTGAAGCGTGGCGGCAAGATCTGGATCCGCGTGTTCCCGGACAAGCCGGTTACCAAAAAGCCCCTCGAAGTTCGTATGGGTAAAGGTAAGGGTGGCGTGGAGTACTGGGTAGCCCAGATCCAGCCGGGCAAGGTGCTGTACGAGATCGAAGGTGTTCCGGAAGAGCTGGCGCGTGAGGCTTTCGCCCTGGCTGCTGCAAAGCTGCCCCTCGCCACCTCCTTTGTTAAGCGGACGGTGATGTGATGAAAGCGAAAGAACTCCGTGAAAAATCGGTTCAGCAGCTGAACGAGCAACTGCTCGGCCTGCTGCGCGATCAGTTCAATCTGCGCATGCAGACGGCGACTGGTCAGTTGGGGCAGTCTCACCTGCTCTCGCAAGTGAAGCGCGACATCGCTCGCGTGAAAACTGTGCTCAACCAGCAGGCAGGTAAGTGATCATGGCTGAAGCAGAGAAAATCGTCCGTACGCTGACTGGCCGTGTCGTCAGCGACAAAATGGACAAGACCATCACCGTCCTGATCGAGCGCCGCGTCAAGCACCCGATCTACGGTAAATACGTGAAGCGTTCGACCAAGCTGCACGCTCACGACGAGAACAACCAGTGCAAGATCGGCGACAAGGTCACCATCCGTGAGACCCGTCCGCTGGCCAAGACCAAGTCCTGGGCGCTGGTGGAAATCGTCGAACGTGCCGTGGAAGTCTAAGGACTAAGGGTCGGAGAAAGATATGATTCAGACTCAATCCATGCTCGACGTCGCTGACAACAGCGGTGCTCGTCGCGTTATGTGCATCAAGGTCCTGGGTGGTTCGCACCGTCGTTATGCCGGTATCGGTGACATCATCAAGGTCACAGTGAAGGAAGCGATTCCGCGCGGCAAGGTGAAGAAAGGCCAGGTGATGACCGCTGTCGTGGTCCGCACCCGTCACGGCGTACGCCGTGCCGACGGCTCGATCATCCGCTTCGACGGCAACGCCGCTGTTCTGCTGAACAACAAGCAAGAGCCGATCGGCACCCGTATCTTCGGGCCGGTGACTCGTGAACTGCGTTCCGAGAAGTTCATGAAGATCGTCTCGCTCGCCCCCGAAGTGCTGTAAGGAGAAGCCGTCATGCAAAAGATTCGTCGTGACGACGAGATCATCGTCATCGCCGGCAAAGACAAGGGCAAGCGCGGCAAGGTGCTGAAAGTGCTGGCTGACGATCGTCTGATCGTCGGCGGCATCAACCTCGTCAAGCGTCATACCAAGCCGAACCCGATGATCGGTGTTCAGGGCGGTATCGTCGAGAAAGAGGCGCCCCTGCACGTTTCCAACGTCGCCATCTTCAACAGCGAAACCAACAAGGCTGACCGCGTTGGTTTCAAGGTCGAAGACGGCAAGAAAATTCGTGTCTTCAAGTCCACCCAAAAGCCGGTTGGCGCTTGAGAATCATAGGTAAAACACCATGGCACGACTGAAAGAGATTTACCGGAAAGAAATCGCGCCCAAGCTGAAGGAAGAACTGCAGCTGGCCAACGTGATGGAAGTTCCGCGCGTTACCAAAATCACCCTGAACATGGGTCTTGGCGAAGCGATCGGTGACAAGAAGATCATCGAAAACGCCGTTGCCGACCTGGAAAAGATCACCGGTCAAAAGCCCGTCGTGACCTTCGCCCGCAAGTCCATTGCCGGCTTCAAGGTTCGTGAAGGTTGGCCGATCGGTGTCAAGGTGACCCTGCGTCGCGATCGCATGTACGAATTCCTGGATCGCCTGCTCTCCATCTCCCTGCCGCGTGTGCGTGACTTCCGCGGCCTGAATGCCAAGTCCTTCGACGGTCGTGGCAACTACAGCATGGGCGTAAAAGAGCAGATCATCTTCCCGGAAATCGATTACGACAAGATCGATGCTCTGCGCGGCCTGGACATCACCCTGACCACCACCGCCCGTACGGACGATGAAGGTCGCGCCCTGCTGCGCGCTTTCAACTTCCCGTTCCGCAACTGATTGGAGTAGGACATGGCCAAGAAGAGCATGAAGAACCGCGAGCTGAAGCGTCAGCTGACGGTTGCCAAGTTCGCTAAGAAGCGCGCTGAGCTCAAAGCTGTTATTGCCAACCCGAACTCCACTCCGGAGCAGCGTTGGGAAGCTCAGATCGCCCTGCAAAAGCAACCGCGTGACGCCAGCGCCAGCCGCCTGCGTAACCGTTGCCGCATCACCGGCCGTCCGCACGGCGTGTACCGCAAGTTCGGCCTCGGCCGTAACAAGCTGCGCGAAGCTGCGATGCGCGGTGATGTACCGGGTCTGGTGAAAGCCAGCTGGTAAGAAAAGCGAAGCCGGCCTAGCGCCGGCTTTGTTTTTAACGATCAAGCCCCTTTGGGGCTTGATTCATTTTTGATCGATCTCTAGAATGTCCGGCTCTCCTGAGCCTGGCATTTCCGGGCTCGAGGATGGTTCCAGCCGCAAGGCTGTTCTTTTTGTATCAGGAGCATCTAGCCCATGAGTATGCAGGACCCGTTAGCGGACATGCTAACTCGTATCCGTAATGCCCAGATGGCTGAAAAGTCGGTAGTAAGCATGCCGTCTTCCAAGCTGAAGGTGGCAGTAGCCAAAGTTCTCAAGGACGAAGGCTACATCGCGGGATACCAGGTCAGCAGCGACGCCAAGCCGCAGCTGTCCATCGAGCTGAAGTACTTCGAAGGCCGTCCGGTCATCGAGGAAGTCAAGCGCGTCAGTCGTCCTGGCCTGCGCCAGTACAAGCCTGTCGACCAGCTGCCGAAAGTTCGCGGCGGTCTGGGCGTTTCCATCGTCTCCACCAATAAAGGTGTGATGACTGATCGCGCTGCACGCGCTGCCGGTGTCGGCGGTGAAGTGCTCTGCACCGTGTTCTAAGGGGGGATAAGCATGTCTCGCGTTGCTAAGAACCCCGTCAAGCTGCCGGCAGGCGTCGAGGTCAAACTCGCTGGCCAGCAGCTCTCGGTCAAGGGCGCCAAGGGCACCCTGGAGCTGAATGTGCACCCGTCCGTGGAAGTCATCCAGGACTCCGGTGAGCTGCGTTTTGCCGCCCGCAATGGCGATCTGCAGAACAAGGCCATGGCCGGTACCACCCGGGCACTGGTCAACAACATGGTCATTGGCGTGAGCCAAGGCTTCGAGCGCAAGCTGCAGCTGGTCGGTGTGGGCTACAAGGCCCAGGCCAAAGGCCAGGTGCTGAATCTCGCGCTGGGCTTCTCCCATCCGATCGACTACGAACTGCCGCAGGGCATTACCGCCGAAACCCCCAGCCAGACCGATATCCTGATCAAGGGCATCGACAAGCAGCTGGTCGGTCAGGTGGCTGCGGAGATCCGCGACTTCCGTCGTCCTGAGCCTTACAAGGGCAAGGGTGTGCGTTACGCCGATGAAGTCGTACGTCGCAAAGAAGCTAAGAAGAAGTAGGGCATAGCAAATGAGCGTAAAGAAAGAAACTCGTCTGCGTCGCGCTCGCAAGGCACGCCTGAAAATGCGCGAGCTGGAAACCGTACGCCTTTGCGTGTACCGCTCTTCCCAGCACATCTACGCCCAGGTCATTTCGGCCGACGGCGCCAAGGTTCTGGCCAGCGCCTCGACCCTGGACAAAGAACTGCGTGACGGTGCCACCGGCAACGTCGACGCGGCCAAGAAAGTCGGCCTGCTGGTTGCCGAGCGCGCGAAAGCCGCTGGTGTTACCCAGGTAGCGTTCGATCGTTCTGGCTTCAAGTACCACGGCCGCGTGAAAGCGCTGGCTGATGCTGCTCGTGAAGGCGGGCTGGAGTTCTAAGTTATGGCAAATCACGAGCAAAAGCGCGATCGCGACAATCGCGGTGACGACGCCCAGGGCGAAGGCTACATCGAGAAACTGGTCCAGGTTAACCGCGTTGCCAAGACCGTTAAGGGTGGCCGTATCTTCACCTTCACCGCGTTGACCGTGGTGGGTGATGGCAAGGGTCGCGTCGGTTTCGGTCGCGGCAAGTCCCGCGAAGTGCCGGCCGCCATCCAGAAGGCGATGGAAGCTGCGCGTCGCAATATGATCCAGGTCGACCTGAACGGCACCACCCTGCAATACCCGATGAAGTCCGTGCATGGCGCTTCCCGCGTCTTCATGCAGCCGGCTTCCGAAGGTACCGGCATCATCGCCGGCGGCGCCATGCGTGCCGTGCTGGAAGTGGCTGGCGTGCAGAACGTTCTGGCCAAGTGCTACGGCTCTACCAACCCGGTGAACGTGGTGTACGCCACCTTCAAGGGGCTGAAAGCCATGCAGTCGCCGGAATCCGTGGCTGCCAAGCGTGGTAAGAGCGTCGAGGAGATTCTCTGATCATGGCTACCGTCAAAGTCACTCTGGTCAAGAGCACCAATGGCCGTCTGGCCAACCACAAAGCTTGCGTCAAGGGCCTGGGCCTGCGTCGCATCGGTCACACCGTCGAAGTTCAGGACACTCCTGAAAACCGCGGCATGATCAACAAGGCTTACTACCTGCTGAAGGTGGAGGGTTAATCATGCAACTGAACGATCTGCGTTCCGCGCCGGGTGCCCGTCGCGAAAAGCACCGTCCGGGCCGTGGTATCGGTAGCGGTCTGGGCAAGACCGGTGGCCGTGGCCACAAGGGTCAGACCTCCCGTACCGGTGGCTCCATCGCCCCGGGCTTCGAGGGTGGTCAGCAGCCGCTGCACCGCCGTCTGCCGAAGTTCGGCTTCGTTTCCCTGAAGGCCATGGATCGCGCTGAAGTGCGCACTTCCGAGCTGGCCAAGGTGGAAGGCGACGTCGTAACCCTGCAGTCGCTGAAGGATGCCAACGTGATCAACCAGAACGTACAGCGTGTGAAAGTCATGCTGTCCGGCGAGGTTACTCGTGCGGTCACCCTGAAAGGTATCGCCGCCACCAAGGGTGCGCGCGCGGCTATCGAAGCAGCTGGCGGTAAGTTCGAGGACTAAATGGCTAAGCAAGGTGCTCTCTCCGCGCTCAGCAATGGCGGGTTGTCCGAGCTCTGGGCTCGACTGCGTTTCCTGTTCCTGGCGATCATCGTCTATCGGATCGGCGCGCACATTCCGGTGCCCGGAATCAACCCTGACCGGCTGGCCGACCTGTTTCGACAGAACGAGGGGACCATTCTTAGCCTGTTCAACATGTTTTCCGGCGGCGCGCTGGAGCGGATGAGCATCTTTGCACTGGGGATCATGCCGTACATCTCGGCCTCGATCATCATGCAGCTGATGACCGCTGTCAGCCCGCAGCTGGAGCAGTTGAAGAAGGAAGGTGAAGCTGGCCGTCGCAAGATCAGCCAGTACACCCGCTACGGCACCCTGGTGCTGGCCGTGATTCAGGCAATCGGCATGTCCGTTGGTCTGGCGGGTCAGGGCGTGGCTTTCTCGGCTGATTTCGGCTTCCACTTCGTGGCGGTGACGACCTTCGTGGCCGGCGCCATGTTCATGATGTGGCTGGGCGAGCAGATCACCGAGCGGGGTGTCGGCAACGGTATTTCGATGCTGATCTTTGCTGGCATCGTGGCCGGTCTGCCGTCGGCAATCGGGCAGTCTTTCGAGTCTGCACGCCAGGGCGATATCAATATCTTCGCCCTGATTGCCATCGGTCTGCTGGCGGTAGCGATCATCGGTTTCGTGGTGTTCATCGAGCGTGGTCAGCGTCGCATTGCGGTGCACTACGCCAAGCGTCAGCAGGGCCGCAAGGTTTTCGCTGCGCAGACCAGCCACCTGCCGCTGAAGGTGAACATGGCGGGCGTGATCCCGGCCATCTTCGCCAGCAGCCTGCTGCTGTTCCCGGCTTCGCTGGGTACCTGGTTCGGTCAGTCCGAGGGTCTGGGCTGGCTGCAGGATATTTCGCAGGCGATCGCTCCCGGACAGCCGTTGAACATTCTGCTGTTTAGTGCAGGGATCATCTTCTTCTGCTTCTTCTACACGGCGCTGATGTTCAACCCGAAAGACGTAGCGGAAAACCTGAAGAAGTCCGGTGCCTTTATTCCGGGCATCCGTCCGGGCGAGCAATCCGCGCGCTATATCGATGGCGTGCTGACCCGCTTGACCATGTTCGGTGCTCTTTACATGACGGCCGTTTGCCTCCTCCCGCAGTTCCTGCAGGTGGCAGCCAACGTTCCGTTCTACCTTGGCGGGACCTCGTTGCTGATCGTGGTCGTGGTTGTGATGGACTTTATGTCGCAAGTACAATCGCACCTCGTTTCGCACCAGTACGAATCCCTGATGAAGAAAGCCAACCTGAAGGGCTATGGCGGCGGCATGCTCCGCTAACATGGTTTCCGTAAGGTTCTAGGAGTTACTGATGAAAGTTCGTGCATCGGTCAAGAAGCTGTGCCGCAACTGCAAGGTCATCCGTCGCGACGGCGTCGTGCGCGTGATCTGCAGCGCGGAGCCGCGTCACAAACAGCGCCAAGGCTGAGTGTGATCCACGCGTAATGAGCCCGGCAGCTAGTGCGCTGCCGGGTTGATTCTTTGTTATTACAGCGCTAATATCGCGCGCCCTATTTCTTGGCTTCCAGGGCGTGGGTAGCTGTCAATTGGAGTTCCACTGAATGGCCCGTATTGCAGGCGTCAACATTCCGGATAACAAGCACACTGTTATCTCGCTGACCTACATCTACGGTGTTGGTCGCACCACTGCGCAGAAGATCTGCGCAACCACCGGTGTCAATCCGGCGGCAAAGATCAAGGATCTCTCTGACGAGCAGATCGAGCAGCTGCGTGGCGAAGTCGCCAAGCTCACCACCGAAGGTGACCTGCGCCGCGAAATCAACATGAAGATCAAGCGTCTGATGGACCTGGGCTGCTACCGCGGTCTGCGTCACCGCCGTGGCCTGCCGGTCCGCGGTCAGCGCACCAAGACCAACGCGCGCACCCGCAAGGGCCCGCGTAAGCCGATCCGCAAGTAATTGCGCCCGCGAATCGACAGGAAATAAGTCATGGCTAAGCCTGCTGCTCGTACTCGTAAGAAAGTCAAAAAGACAGTGGTGGATGGCATCGCCCATATCCACGCGTCTTTCAATAACACCATCGTGACCATCACCGACCGTCAGGGCAATGCTCTGTCCTGGGCGACCTCCGGTGGTTCCGGTTTCCGCGGCTCCCGTAAGAGCACCCCGTTCGCTGCCCAGGTGGCTGCCGAGCGTGCCGGTCAGGCAGCTCTGGAATACGGCCTGAAGAACCTCGACGTGAACGTCAAGGGCCCGGGCCCGGGTCGCGAATCCGCTGTGCGTGCTCTGAACGCCTGCGGCTACAAAATCGCCAGCATCACCGACGTGACGCCGATCCCGCACAACGGGTGCCGTCCGCCGAAGAAGCGTCGCGTGTAATAGGAGACAGTGAAGAATGGCTCGTTACATTGGTCCCAAGTGCAAACTGTCTCGTCGTGAAGGCACCGATCTCTTCCTGAAGAGTGGTGCGCGCGCGCTCGAATCCAAGTGCAACATCGAATCGGCTCCTGGCCAGCACGGCGCTCGCCGCGGCCGTCAGTCCGACTACGGTACCCAGCTGCGTGAGAAGCAGAAAGTCCGTCGTATCTACGGCGTGCTGGAGCGTCAGTTCAGCGGTTACTACAAGGAAGCTGCCCGTCGCAAGGGTGCTACCGGCGAGAACCTGCTGCAGCTGCTGGAATGCCGTCTGGACAACGTGGTTTACCGCATGGGCTTTGGTGCCACCCGCGCCGAATCCCGCCAGCTGGTATCGCACAAAGCCATCACCGTGAACGGTTCGACCGTGAACGTCCCGTCCTACCAGGTCAAGGCTGGTGATGTGGTTGCGGTTCGCGAAAAGGCCAAGAACCAGCTGCGCGTTGCCCAGGCTCTCGAGCTGTGCGCCCAGCGTGGTCGCGTTGAGTGGGTCGAAGTGGATGCTGAGAAGAAGTCCGGCGTGTTCAAAAGCGTCCCGGCTCGCAGCGATCTGTCCTCCGACATCAACGAAAGCCTGATTGTCGAGCTCTACTCCAAGTAAGGGCTAGAAAATAGGTGCATCCATGCAGATTTCGGTAAATGAGTTCCTGACCCCCCGTCATATCGACGTTCAGGCGGTCAGTCCGACCCGCGCCAAGATCACCCTCGAGCCCCTCGAGCGTGGTTTTGGCCATACCCTGGGCAACGCGCTGCGTCGCATCCTGTTGTCCTCCATGCCTGGCTGTGCAGTAGTCGAGGCCGAGATCGACGGCGTACTCCATGAGTACTCCGCCATCGAAGGTGTGCAGGAAGATGTCATCGAGATCCTGCTCAACCTGAAAGGTCTGGCCATCAAGCTGCACGGTCGTGACGAAGTCACCCTGACTCTGGCCAAGAAGGGCTCGGGTGTGGTCACCGCTGCCGATATTCAGCTGGATCACGATGTCGAGATCGTCAATGGCGATCACGTGATCGCCAATCTGGCGGACAACGGCGCTCTGAACATGAAGCTCACCGTGCGTCGTGGCCGTGGCTACGAGCCGGCCGATGCCCGTCAGAGCGACGAGGACGAGAGCCGCAGCATCGGTCGTCTGCAGCTGGACGCTTCGTTCAGCCCGGTTCGCCGTGTGGCCTACGTGGTTGAGAACGCCCGCGTCGAGCAGCGTACCAACCTGGACAAGCTGGTCATTGACCTGGAAACCAACGGCACCCTGGATCCTGAAGAGGCCATCCGTCGTGCCGCGACCATCCTCCAGCACCAGCTGGCGGCTTTCGTCGACCTTAAGGGCGACAGCGAGCCGGTGGTGGTCGAGCAGGAAGACGAGATCGATCCGATCCTGCTGCGTCCGGTAGACGACCTCGAACTGACCGTGCGTTCGGCCAACTGCCTGAAGGCGGAGAACATCTACTACATCGGCGACCTGATCCAGCGTACCGAAGTAGAGCTGCTCAAGACTCCGAACCTGGGCAAGAAGTCCCTGACCGAGATCAAGGACGTCCTGGCCTCCCGTGGTCTGTCCCTCGGCATGCGCCTCGACAACTGGCCGCCGGCAAGTCTGAAGAAGGACGATAAGGCGACTGCCTGATCGTCCGTAATCACCGAACCGAAAGTTTGGTAAGGAATTAATCATGCGTCATCGTAAAAGTGGCCGTCACCTCAGCCGCACCAGCGCTCACCGCAAGGCCATGTTCCAGAACATGGCGGTGTCGCTGTTCGAACACGAACTGATCAAAACCACCCTGCCGAAAGCCAAGGAACTGCGTCGCGTTGCCGAGCCGCTGATCACCCTGGCCAAGGTAGACAGCGTTGCCAACCGTCGCCTGGCCTTCGACCGTACCCGTTCGAAAGCCATCGTCGGCAAGCTGTTCAACGACCTGGGCAAGCGCTACGCCACCCGCCAGGGCGGCTACCTGCGCATCCTCAAGTGCGGTTTCCGCGCTGGCGACAACGCACCCATGGCGTACGTCGAGCTGGTTGACCGCAAGGTTGCTGGCGAGGCCGTAGAAGCCGCCGAATAAGCGACTTCTGCTTCACGAAGAACCGGGCCTAGGCCCGGTTTTTTGTTTTCAGGGCTTCGAGCTTGCCCGTGCTTGTACTTTATCAAGAGAGAAAAGCTATCAGGTCGTTACTCTCCATAAATTGGTTCTTCGGATAAGGCGGGTCTACTCTTGATCCATCGTCGGCCGCAGTCGATGGGACCGACCCGGTGAGAAGAAAGGAGAGAGCGATGTCGAACCAAGGTAAATGTCCGTTCCACCATGTCGCCGGTGGCGGCACGACCAACAGGGACTGGTGGCCGAACCAGCTGCGCGTGGATCTGCTCAACCAGCACTCGGAAAAGTCCAACCCGCTCGGCGAGAAGTTCAACTACGCCGAAGAGTTCAAGAAGCTCGATTACAAGGCGCTCAAGGCGGATCTGGTCAGACTGATGACCGACTCGCAGGACTGGTGGCCCGCCGACTTCGGCCACTACGGCCCGCAGTTCATCCGCATGGCCTGGCACGCTGCCGGCACCTATCGCACCACCGACGGCCGCGGCGGCGGCGGTCGCGGCCAGCAGCGCTTCGCTCCGCTGAACTCCTGGCCGGACAACGTCAACATCGACAAGTCGCGGCGTCTACTGTGGCCGATAAAGCAGAAATACGGCCAGCAGATTTCCTGGGCCGACCTGCTGATCCTCGCCGGCAACGTTGCGCTGGAGTCCATGGGCTTCCGTACCTTCGGCTTCGCTGGCGGCCGCGAGGATGTCTGGGAACCGGATCAGGACGTCAACTGGGGCGCCGAGATGCAGTGGCTGGGCGTCGACCCGGAGCGGATCAAGGATAACCGCGAGCTGAACGGCCCGTTCGGCGCCACCCACATGGGCCTGATCTACGTGAATCCGGAAGGGCCCAACGCCAGTGGTGACTACCTGGAGGCGGCCAAGGACATCCGCGCCACCTTCTACCGCATGGCCATGAACGACGAGGAAATCGTCGCGCTGATCGCCGGTGGCCACACCTTCGGCAAGGCCCATGGCGCCGCGCCGGAGTCGCACAAGGGGCCGGAGCCGGAAGCCGCGCCGATCGAGGCCCAGGGCCTGGGCTGGATGAGCAACTTCGGCAGTGGCCACGGCAAGGACACCATCTCCAGCGGCATCGAGGTCACCTGGACCAAGACCCCGGCGCTGTGGAGCAACAACTTCTTCGAGAACCTGTTCAAGTACGAGTGGGAGCTTACCAAGTCGCCGGCTGGAGCCAAGCAATGGGTGGCCAAGGATGCCCCGGAGATCATTCCGGACGCGCACATTCCGGGCAAATTCCACAAGCCGACCATGCTCACCACCGACCTGACCCTGCGCTTCGATCCGGAGTTCGGCAAGATATCCAAGCGCTTCCTCGATGATCCGCAGGCCTTCGCCGAGGCCTTCGCCCGCGCCTGGTTCAAGCTGACCCACCGCGACATGGGGCCGAAGGCCCGCTACCTCGGCCCGGAAGTGCCGAAGGAAGACCTGATCTGGCAGGACCCGCTGCCGGCCGCCACGCACAACCCGAGCGCGGCCGATATCGCCGACCTCAAGGCCAGGATCGCCGCCTCCGGCTTGTCGGTGGGCGACCTGGTGTCGGTGGCTTGGGCCTCGGCCTCCAGCTTCCGTGGCAGCGACAAGCGCGGTGGCGCCAATGGTGCGCGCCTGGCGCTGTCGCCGCAGAAGGACTGGGCCGTCAACCAGCGGGCGATCAAGGCCCTGCCCAAACTGGTGGAGATCCAGAAGGCCTCGGGCAAGGCTTCGCTGGCCGACGTGCTGGTTCTGGCCGGTAACGTGGGCGTGGAGCAGGCCGCCAAGGCTGCCGGTGTCAGCGTGGATGTGCCGTTCGCGCCAGGGCGGGTCGATGCCCGTCAGGACCAGACCGACGTCGAGTCCTTCGCCGTGCTGGAGCCGGTTGCCGATGGCTTCCGCAACTACAACAAGGGCAATCTGGGCGTGCCGACCGAGGCCATGCTGATCGACAAGGCGCAGCTGCTGACCCTGACCGCGCCCGAACTGACCGCGCTGGTCGGCGGCCTGCGGGTGCTTGGTGCCAACCACGACGGCAGCAGCCATGGCGTATTCACCGACAAGGTCGGTGTGCTGTCCAACGACTTCTTCGTCAACCTGCTGGACATGGGGCTGGAGTGGAAGGCGACCGGCGCCGATGCCGAGCTGTTCGAGGGCAAGTGCCGCAAGACCGGCAAGGTGCAGTACACCGGCACACGCAACGACCTGATCTTCGGCTCCAACTCGGTGCTGCGCGCCTACGCCGAGGTCTACGCCAGCGCCGACGGCAAGCAGAAGCTGGTCAAGGACTTCGTCGCCGCCTGGACCAAGGTGATGAACCTGGATCGCTTCGACCTGGCCTGATTCACCTGCGCCCAGAAAAAAGCCCCGCATCTGCGGGGCTTTTTCATGCTGGCGACGGTCAGGCGCGATCGCGTTCCAGCAGGGGCTTGAGGAAGTGCCCGGTATGCGACGCCGGGTTGGCGGCGACCTCCTCCGGGGTGCCGGTCGCGATGATCATGCCGCCCTTGGAGCCGCCCTCGGGGCCGAGGTCGACGATCCAGTCGGCGGTCTTGATCACGTCCAGGTTGTGCTCGATCACCACCACCGTGTTGCCGTGGTCGCGCAGGCGGTGCAGCACGTCGAGCAGCTGCTGGATGTCGGCGAAGTGCAGGCCGGTGGTCGGCTCGTCGAGGATATACAGGGTCTTGCCGGTGTCGCGCTTGGACAGCTCGCGACTCAGCTTGACCCGCTGCGCCTCGCCGCCGGACAGGGTGGTCGCGCTCTGCCCCAGCTTGATATAGGACAGGCCGACGTCGACCAGGGTCTGCAGCTTGCGCGCCAGCGCCGGCACGGCATCGAAGAAGTCGCGGGCTTCCTCGATGGTCATGTCGAGCACCTCGGTGATGCTCTTGCCCTTGTACTTCACCTCCAGGGTTTCGCGGTTGTAGCGCTTGCCCTTGCACACGTCGCACGGCACGTAGATGTCCGGCAGGAAGTGCATCTCCACCTTGATCACGCCGTCGCCCTGGCAGGCCTCGCAGCGGCCGCCCTTGACGTTGAAGCTGAAGCGGCCCGGGCCGTAGCCGCGCGAGCGGGCCTCCGGCACGCCGGCGAATAGTTCGCGGATCGGGGTGAACAGGCCGGTGTAGGTGGCCGGGTTCGAGCGTGGCGTGCGGCCGATCGGGCTCTGGTCGATGTCGACCACCTTGTCCAGGTGCTGCAGGCCGTCGAACGAGTCGTGCGGCGCGGTCTCCAGGGTGGTGGCGCCGTTCAGCGCGGTGGCGGTGATGGGGAACAGGGTGTTGTTGATCAGCGTCGACTTGCCCGAGCCGGATACGCCGGTGACGCAGGTGAGCAGGCCGACCGGGATCTCCAGGTCGACGTTGCGCAGATTGTTGCCGCGCGCGCCCTTGAGCTTGAGCAGCTTCTTCTTGTCGCGCGGGGTGCGGGTGGCCGGGTAGCGGATCTTTTCGCGGCCGGAGAGGTACTTGCCGGTCAGCGAGTCGGGGTGGTTCATCACCTGCTCCGGGGTGCCCTCGGCGACCACGCGGCCGCCGTGCACGCCGGCGCCGGGGCCGATGTCGACCACGTAATCTGCCAGGCGGATGGCGTCCTCGTCGTGCTCGACCACGATTACCGTGTTGCCCAGGTTGCGCAGGTGGGTGAGGGTGCCGAGCAGGCGCTCGTTGTCGCGCTGGTGCAGGCCGATGCTGGGTTCGTCGAGGATATACATGACTCCGACGAGTCCCGCGCCTATCTGGCTGGCCAGGCGGATACGCTGGGCCTCGCCGCCGGACAGGGTGTCGGCGCTGCGGTCCAGGGTCAGGTAGTCGAGGCCGACGTTGACCAGGAACTGCAGGCGTTCGCGGATTTCCTTGAGGATCTTCTCGGCGATCTCGCCGCGGCGCCCGGTCAGGCTCATGCCGCCGAAGTAGTCGCAGGCCTCGCCGACCGGCAGGCCGGTAACGGCCGGCAGGGTACGGTCGCCCACCCACACGTGGCGCGCCTCGCGGCGCAGGCGGGTGCCGCGGCAGTCCGGGCAGGGCTGGGTGCTGAGGAACTTGGCCAGCTCCTCGCGCACGGTGGCCGACTCGGTCTCGCGGTAACGGCGTTCCAGGTTGGGGATGATGCCCTCGAAGGGGTGCGAGCGCTTGACGATGTCGCCACGGTCGTTGAGGTACTTGAAGTCGACGTTCTGCGTGCCGCTGCCGAACAGGATGACCTTCTGGTGCTCGGCGGCCAGGTCGTCGAACGGCTCCTCCAGGCTGAAGCCATAGTGCGCGGCCAGCGAGCCGAGCATCTGGAAGTAGTAGACGTTGCGCCGGTCCCAGCCGCGGATGGCACCTTCGGCCAGGGTCAGCTCGCCGTTGACCAGGCGCTTGGCGTCGAAGAACTGCTTCACCCCCAGGCCGTCGCAGGTCGGGCAGGCGCCGGCCGGGTTGTTGAAGGAGAACAGCTTGGGCTCCAGCTCGCTGATCGAGTGGCCGCAGTGCGGACAGGCGAAACGCGCGGAGAAGATGATTTCCTCACCTTCCTCATCGTCCATCGGCGCGACCAGGGCGATGCCGTCGGCCAGGTTGATGGCGGTCTCGAAGGACTCGGCCAGGCGCTGCTGCAGGTCCTCGCGCACCTTGAAGCGGTCCACCACCACGTCGATGCTGTGCTTCTTCTGCTTGTCCAGCTTGGGCAGCTCGTCCAGCTCGTAGAGCTTGCCGTTGACCCGGGCGCGGACGAAGCCCTGGGCGCGCAGCTCGTCGAACACCGCCAGGTGCTCGCCCTTGCGCTCGCGGATCACCGGGGCCAGCAGCATCAACTTGCGGCCCTCGGGCAGGGCCAGCACCTGGTCGACCATCTGGCTGACGGTCTGCGCCTCCAGCGGCACGTCGTGGTCCGGGCAGCGCGGGATGCCGACGCGGGCGTAGAGCAGGCGCAGGTAGTCGTAGATCTCGGTGATGGTGCCGACCGTCGAGCGCGGGTTGTGCGAAGTCGACTTCTGCTCGATGGAGATGGCCGGGGAGAGGCCCTCGATGGTGTCGACGTCGGGCTTCTCCATCATCGACAGGAACTGCCGGGCGTAGGCCGACAGCGACTCGACGTAGCGGCGCTGGCCTTCGGCGTAGAGGGTGTCGAAGGCCAGCGACGACTTGCCGGAACCGGACAGGCCGGTGATCACGATCAGCTTGTCGCGCGGCAGGGTCAGGTCGACGTTTTTCAGGTTATGGGTGCGCGCACCCCGGATCAGAATCTTGTCCACGAACGGCCTCGCAGGTGGGCGGGCGGAAACCACGCAGTATACGGCCGCGGGCTGGCACGCGGCAAAGCGCCGCGCCTGTATCGGCGCGGGGATGGCTGCTAGAATCGCCGGCCAATTTGTTCAGGGTTTTTCCATGCACGATCCGCACAGCGAACGCATGAGCGCCAGCGAGACGCGCGCCGCGAGCGGCCTGGCCCTGGTGTTCGCCTTCCGCATGCTGGGCATGTTCATGGTCCTGCCGGTGCTGGCCACCTACGGCATGGACTATGCCGGCGCCACGCCGGCACTGATCGGTCTGGCCATCGGCGCCTACGGCCTGACCCAGGCGCTGCTGCAGATTCCCTTCGGTGTGCTCTCCGACCGTATCGGCCGCCTGCCGGTGATCTACGTCGGCCTGCTGATCTTCGCCGCCGGCGCCGCCCTGGCGGCCAGCGCCGACTCCATCTGGGGGGTGATCGCCGGGCGCGTGCTGCAGGGCGCCGGCGCCATCTCGGCGGCGGTGATGGCGCTGCTCTCGGACCTGACCCGCGAACAGCACCGCACCAAGGCCATGGCCATGATCGGCATGAGCATCGGCCTGTCGTTCGCCGTGGCCATGGTGGTCGGCCCGCTGCTGACCCGCGCCTTCGGCCTTTCCGGGCTGTTCTGGGCCACCGCCGGCATGGCCCTGCTGGGCATGCTGATCATCGCCGCCTTCGTCCCGCGCGCCTCCCGCACGCTGCAGCACCGCGAGTCCGGTGTCGCCCGTCAGGCGCTGCGACCGACCCTGCGCAACCCCGAGCTGCTGCGCCTGAACCTGGGCATCGGCGTGCTGCACGCGATCCTCATGGCCAGCTTCGTGGTGCTGCCGCTGGCGCTGGTGGAGCAGGGCGGGCTGGCCAGGGAGGAGCACTGGTGGGTCTACCTCAGCGCCCTGCTGATCGGCTTCTTCGGCATGGTGCCGTTCATCATCTACGCCGAGAAGAAGCGCCAGATGAAGCGCGTGCTTTCCGGTGCGGTGCTGGTGCTGGTGCTCTGCGAGCTGTACTTCTGGGCCTTCGGCCACAGCCTCTCGACGCTGGTGCTGGGCTTCATCCTGTTCTTCACCGCCTTCAACCTGCTGGAGGCTTCGTTGCCTTCGCTGGTGAGCAAGGTGGCGCCGGCCGGCGGCAAGGGCACGGCCATGGGCGTGTACTCCACCAGCCAGTTCCTCGGCGCCGCGCTGGGCGGCATCCTCGGCGGCTGGCTGTACCAGCATGGCGGCCTCGGCCTGGTATTCGTCGGCTGTGCGGCGCTGGGGGTTTTCTGGCTGCTGGCAGCTGCTACTATGCGCGAGCCGCCTTATGTGACCAGTCTGCGCCGCCCGCTTGCCGAGACGGCGCTGGCCGACAGCGGACTGGTGGGGCGACTCCTCGCGATACCCGGCGTCAGCGACGCCATCGTGGTGGCCGAGGAGGCCGCGTTGTACATCAAAGTGGACACCCAACAATTGGACCGCGCGTTGCTCGAGCAGGTGCTCGAAGAGGCCGCGGAGACGCATTCAGCTTAGGAGAACGAAATGGCCCGTGGGGTTAACAAAGTCATTCTGATCGGCAACGTCGGCGGCGACCCGGAAACCCGTTACCTGCCCAATGGCAATGCGGTGACCAACATCACCCTGGCCACTACCGATAGCTGGAAGGACAAGCAGACCGGCCAGCAGCAGGACCGCACCGAATGGCACCGCGTGGTGTTCTTCGGCAAGCTCGCCGAGATCGCCGGCGAATACCTGCGCAAGGGCAGCCAGTGCTACGTCGAAGGCCGTCTGCAGACCCGCGAGTGGGAGAAGGACGGCGTCAAGCGCTACACCACCGAGATCGTGGTCGACATGAACGGCACCCTGCAGCTGCTCGGCGGCCGCGGTGGCAACCAGGAAGGCGGTGGCGACTACGCCCCGCGCCAGCAGCAGTCGCGCCCGGCCCCGCAGCAGGCCGCACCGCGCCCGGCGCCGCAACCGGCGGCCCAGCAGCCGGCCCAGGACTTCGACAGCTTCGACGACGATATTCCGTTCTAAGCCTGGCCGAAGGTCCACGAGAAGCCCGCCCCGTGCGGGCTTTTTGTTGTCTGCGGGGTGCGACGCCGTGTCCGGCGCGCCGCCCGGGTCGGGGCGCTAGAATGCCCGGCCCATGAACCCGCTCAGCCGCAATTTCCGCGATTGGCTCTACGCCTTTGCCCTGGTGGGCATGCTCCTGCGCGTGAGCATGCCGCTGTGGGCATTGCCGCAGATGAGCGATGCGGCCTTCATGCTGATGTGCACCTCGCACGGTCTGCAGTGGCAGATCGGTGGCGAGGAAGACGCCGGCCTGGCCGCCCAGCAGCTGCCCTGCGTGCAGTGCGGCGCACAGCTGGCCAGCCTGCAGTCGTTTCCCTTCACCCCACCGCCGCCTCCGGTCGCCGCCCCCGAGCGGCCGCGTTTCGCCGAGGCGCTGAGCCTCAGCCCGCCGTTCCTGGTGGCGCCGCCCGGCAGGGCACCCCCCGCCATTTCCTGATCCAGCCATTAAGCGCCCTCCGTGCGAGGGCATAGCGCTGTCTTTTTTCAGGAAACACCATGAACGCATCCGTATTCGTGCCGGCACGTGGCTGCCGTCTGCCTTTCATCCTCTCTACCCTGGCGATGGCCATCGCTGCACCGGTCCTCGCTGCCGATTCCGCCGATGTCGAGTTGGCACCTGGCGTGGTCACTGCCGTGCAGCAGAGCTCGCCGCTGACCGTGAGCGCCAATCCCAAGGACGCCCGCCAGCCGGTGCCGGCCAGTGACGCCACCGACTACCTGAAGACCATCCCCGGCTTTTCCGCCATCCGCAGTGGCGGCAGCAATGGCGACCCGGTGCTGCGCGGCATGTTCGGTTCACGCATCAACCTGCGCAGCAACGGCGGCCTGATGCTGGGCGCCTGCCCGGGACGCATGGACGCCCCGAGCTCCTATATCTCGCCCGAGACCTACGACCAGCTCACCGTGATCAAGGGGCCGCAGACCGTGCTCTGGGGGCCGGGTGCCTCGGCCGGTACCGTGCTGTTCGAGCGCCAGCCGGAGCGTTTCGGCGAGCTCGGCACGCGTCTGCATGCCAGCCTGCTCACCGGCTCCAACGGCCGCTTCGACAAGGTGCTGGATGCTGCCGCGGGGGGCGAGCAGGGCTATCTGCGTTTCGCCGGCAACCAGGCGCAGTCCGATGATTACGAGGATGGCGACGGCGATACCGTGCCGTCGCGCTGGAAGAAGTGGAACGGCGACCTGGCCATCGGCTGGACGCCGGACGCCGACACGCTGCTCGAACTCAGCGCCGGCAAGGGCGATGGCGAGGCACGCTACGCCGGGCGCGGCATGGACGGTGCGCAGTTCGCCCGCGAGAGCCTCGGCCTGCGTTTCGACAAGGGCAACCTGGGCGGCGTGCTGGAGAAGGTCGAGGCGCAGGTCTACTACAACCATGCCGACCACATCATGGACAACTTCAGCCTGCGCGATCCCGACCCGAGCAGCATGATGCCCATGCCGATGGCCTCGCAGGTCGACCGCCGCACCACCGGCGCACGCGTGGCGGCCACCTTCGCCTGGAGCGAGGTCGAGCTGGTCGCCGGGCTGGATGCGCTGCGCAGCGAACACCGCGCCCGCGCCTCGCGCTACCGCATGCCGATGATGGGCCAGCCGGCGCAGTACAGCGATGCCGACCAGTTCCCCTGGACCAAGGACTCGGTGATGCACAACTACGGCGCCTTCGCCGAGCTGACCTGGCAGGCCGCCGAGCGCAGCCGGGTGATTGGCGGCGCGCGCCTGGACCGTGCCGACGCCACGGACTACCGGCAAACCGTCACCCACATGAGCATGGTGCAGGCCAACCCGACCGCCGGCGAGCAGCGCAGCGACACCCTGCCCAGCGGCTTTGCCCGCTACGAGTATGACCTGGCCGACTCGCCGACCACCCTCTACGCCGGTATCGGTCATGTGCAGCGCTTCCCCGACTACTGGGAGCTGTTCTCGCCCAAGCGCGCTCCCGAGGGCGAGGTCAACGCCTTCGCCGGGATCGAGCCGGAGAAGACCACTCAGCTCGACTTCGGCGTGCAGTACGCCGGAGAGGACCTGCAGGCCTGGGCATCCGGCTATGTCGGCCAGGTGCGCGACTACATTCTGTTCAGCTACAGCCGCAACATGATGGGCAGCCTGGTCTCCCAGGCCGACAACATCGATGCGCGCATCATGGGCGGCGAGCTGGGTGTCGCCTATGACCTCACCGACACCTGGAAGACCGACGCCACCCTGGCCTACGCCTGGGGCAAGAACAGTTCCGATGGCGAGGCGCTGCCGCAGATGCCGCCGCTGGAAGCGCGCCTGGGGCTGACCTACGAGCGTGAGTCCTGGAGTGCCGGCGCCCTGTGGCGCGTGGTGGCCCAGCAGAACCGCGTGGACGAGGGCAAGGGCAACGTGGTCGGCCGTGACCTCGGCAAGAGCGCCGGCTTCGGCGTGTTCTCGCTCAATGGCGCCTACCGCGTCAGCGAGCAGGTCAAGCTCAGCGCCGGCGTCGACAACCTGTTCGACAAGGACTATGCCGAAAACCTCAACCTGGCCGGCAACGCCGGTTTCGGCTACCCGGCAGCCCCCGTGGCCATCGACGAGCCGGGGCGCACCCTGTGGACCAAGGTGGAGCTGAGCTTCGACTGAACGGCGCCACGCCTTGGCCGCGAACAGGCGCTTGGCTGGCCGTTTGGGCCCTCATCTGTCGCTGGGTGCTGCTCTAGTGTGATGGCATCGTAACGACAGCGAGCGTGGGAGAGGGCTATGCGGGCAGGGTGGGGCAGGGGCTGGCGCGGTCGGGCCGCGGTGCTGGGGCTGTGTGTGGGGCTGGCAGGCTGCGGCGAGGAGGCCGGCACGCCGTCGCCGGTCGTAGCGGCGCAGGCCATGCCGGCGGATGCGGCACTGGCGCAACTGTATGGCGCCAGTTGCCGGCAGTGCCATGCCAACCCGGCCGCCGGCGCACCGCTCAGCGGCGATGTCGCGGCCTGGGCGCCGCGCCTGGACAAGGGCATGGACACCCTGCTGGAGCACAGCATCAACGGCTTCCAGGGCATGCCGCCGATGGGCATGTGCATGCAGTGCTCGGAGCAGGAATTCCGCGCGCTGATCGCCTTCATGGCGGGCGCCTCCGCGGCGCAGGAGCGCTGACATGGGCCTGCCGTTCTCGCGTCGCCAACTGCTGCAGCGTGCCAGCCTGCTGGGCGCCCTCCTGGCGTTGCCGGGGCGCGGCCTGTGGGCCGAGCCGGCCGGCGCGGCGCGGCCAATGCCCTGGCGCAACTGGTCGGGGGCGCAGAGCTGCCTGCCGCTGGAGCGCCTGGCCCCCAGGGACCTCGACGAGCTGGTGCAGGCCATCCGCCGGGCGCCGGGCAAGATCCGCCCGGTGGGCTCCGGGCATTCCTTCAGCGCGCTGGTGCCCACCGATGGCACCCTGCTGTCGCTGAGCCACTTCGCCGGTCTGCTCGAGCACGACGCCCGGACCCTGCAGGCCGAGTTCGGCGGCGGTACGCCGATGTCGCAGATGGGCGCGCCGCTGCAGGCGGTCGGCCAGGCGCTGGTCAACATGGCCGACATCGATTACCAGGCCCTGGCCGGGGCCATCGCCACCTCGACCCACGGCACCGGCATCGAGTTTGGCTCCTACTCCACCCAGGTCTGCGGCCTGCAACTGGTCAGCGCCAGCGGCGAGGTGTTCGACTGCAGTCGCGAGCAACGTCCCGAGCTGTTCGACGCCGCCCGCGTGTCGCTCGGCGCGCTGGGCGTGGTGACCCGCGTGCGCCTGCAGAACCGCACTGCCTATCGCCTGCGCGAGCGCCAGTGGATCGCCAGGACCGAGGAACTGCTGGAGGACGTCGACAACCTCAAGCGCGACAACCAGCACTGGGAGATGCTGGTGGTCACCCATTCCGACTACGCCCTGGCGGTGGCGCTGAACGAGACCGAGGACCCGGCGACGCCGCCGCTGGCGCCGGACGAGGAGGGCGGCAACGGCTTCATCGGCCTGATCGAGGGGCTGGACAAGCACCTCAGCGACTTCCCCGAGCTGCGCCGCAGCCTGCTCAACAACCTGCGCCACCTGGCCAGTTTCGAGGACCGCGTGGGCGCCTCCCACGAGGTCTTCGCCAACGTGCGCAACGTGCGCTTCAACGAGATGGAGTACTCGGTGCCGGCCGAGCATGGCCCGGCCTGCCTGCGCGAGATCCTCAAGCGCATCGACGACGGCAACCTGCGCACCTGGTTCCCCATCGAGTACCGCTACATCAAGGCCGACGACATTCCCCTGAGCATGTTCGAGGGCCGCGACAGCTGCGCGATCTCGGTGCACCAGCACTATGCGATGGACCATCACAACTTCTTCGCCGCCATCGAGCCGATCTTCTGGAAGTACCAGGGCCGGCCGCACTGGGGCAAGCTGCACAGCCTGGGCGCGCGCCAGCTGCAGGCGCTATACCCGCGCTGGCAGGAATTCACCGAGGTGCGCCAGGCGCTGGACCCCCAGGGGCGCTTCGTCAACGCACACCTGGCCGGCCTGTTCGGCCTCGCCTGAGGGATGAGCATGAAACGACGTGCATTGTTGCTGGGCGGGCTGGGGGCCGCCGGCGGGCTGCTGGCGGCCGCCTGGCTGCGCCCGGGAGATCGCGGGCAGCCGCACGACGCCTACTTCCAGGCGCTCAACCGCGAGCTGCAGGCCAACGGGCCGATGCGCCCGGTGCTGCTGATCGACCTCGACCGGCTCGACCACAACATCGAGGTGGTGCGCCAGTTCCTCGCCCGCAGCGGCAAGCAGCTGCGCCTGGTGGAGAAGTCGCTGCCGTCCCCCGAGCTGCTGCGCTACCTTGGCGAGCGCCTCGGCACGCAGCGCCTGATGTCCTTCCACCAGCCCTTCCTCAACCACGATGCGCGGCTGTTTCCCGAGGCCGACATCCTGCTCGGCAAGCCCCTGCCGGTGCGCTCCGCGCAGCTGTTCTACCAGCAGCACCGCGGCCCCTTCGACCCGGCGCGCCTGCAGCAGTACCTGGCGCTGGCCCGGGGGCTGGGCACGCGGCTGCGCATCAACATCGAGCTGGATGTCGGCCTGCATCGCGGCGGGGTGGGCGAGGCGCAGGCGCTGGCGCCGCTGCTGCAGCTGATCGCGGACCATCCGCAGCACCTGCAGTTCGCCGGCTTCATGGGCTACGACCCCTTCGTCGGGATGAACCTGCCGGCGCTGCTCGGCACCCCGGACGAGCTGCTGGCCAAGGTCATGGCGCGCTACCAGGGCTGCGTGGACTTCACCCGCCAGCGCTTCCCCGCGCTGTGGCGCGAGGGCCTGACCCTGAACACCGCCGGCAGCCCCAGCTACCGTGCCCACGAGCAGGAGACCCTGAGCAGCGAGGTGGCGATCGGCACCGGCCTGCTCAAGCCCAGCCACTACGACCTACCGTCGCTGGCCGAGCATGTGCCGGCGGTATACATCGCCACGCCGGTGCTGAAGAGCACCGGGGCGCTGCGCCTGCCGGCGCTGGACGAGAAGTCGCGGCTGCTGGCCTGGTGGGACGTCAACCGGCGCGAGACCTTCTTCATCTATGGCGGCAACTGGCAGGCCGACTTCGCCTCGCCGGCCGGGCTGCAGCTGAGCGGCCTGTACGGGCGCAGTTCGAACCAGGAGCTGCTCAACGCCTCGCCGGCGGCGGGGCTGCGGGTGGACGACCAGGTGTTCCTGCGGCCGACCCAGAGCGAGTCGGTGCTGTTGCAGTTCGGCGACCTGCTGGCCGTGCGCGGCGGTCGGATCGTCGAGCGCTGGCCGGTCTACCAGGAAGGCTGAAGCCCGTGCCGGCCAAGGCGAGCCGGTGCTAGGGCTCCTGGGCGATGCGCTGCTTCGCCGTGCGCGGCGTGACCCCGGTCCAGCGCTTGAAGGCGCGGCGGAAGTTGCGCACGTCGCTGAAGCCGGTGGCGCAGGCCACGTCGATCAGGCGGTTGTCGCGCTGGCCGAGCAGCTGCAGGGCGCGGGTGCGGCGCAGCTCGTCGACGATGCCGGAGTAGCTCAGGCCGGCCTCGCCGATGCGCCGGCGCAGGGTGCGCTCGCTCAGGTTCAGCTGGCGCGCCAGCTGGCCCAGCGCCGGCGGTTCACCGAGGTTCTTGCGCACCTCGCGCTCGATGGTCTCGACCAGGTCGCTCAGGCCCTGGTCGTGGCGGATGGTCTCGTCCAGCAGCAGGCAGGCCTCGGCCACCACGTAGTCGTCGCGGGTCGGTAGCAGCAGCTCCAGCCAGGCGAGCGGGAACTGCATCAGGTTGTGCTCGCCGGAAAAGCGCAGCGGGCAGCGGAACAGCTCGGCATAGCGCTGCGCGTGCGCCGGCCTGGGGTACTGCACCTCGATGCGGCTGGCGACCAGGTCCTGCCCGGCGAGGAAGCGCACGATGGCCAGGCTGCTGGAGAAGGCCTCCTCCAGGTAGAACACCGCCACTTCCGGGTCGAAGAAGCGCGGCGTGGCATGCACCAGTACCTGGTCGCCGGCGATCTCCATGCGGTAGTCGAGCAGGCTGCCGATGTGCCACTGGTAGCGCAGCGCCAGCTGCAGGGCCATGCCCAGGTCCGCACAGGCCAGCATGGCCAGGCCGACCAGGCCCCAGGACACCGGGGTCTGCCGGCTGCCGACGGTCAGGCCCAGGCCGCCGTCGTCCAGCAGCTGCTGGGCGCGCCGCACCAGCTGGTAGCTCTGGCGGAAGGACAGGCGATAGTCCGGCCGCTTCAGGTCGTCCGGGGCGAAGCCCAGCCCGCGGCACAGCAGCGCCGGGTCATGCCCGCAGGCGCGTGCGTGCTGCAGCAGGAAGCGGGAAATCTGCGGCGGTGCCGAGGCCTCCGAATAGCGCGGATCGACTATGGGTTTCACCCTGCATTCCCCCCCTGCGGTAGTCGACGGGCAGTGTGCCGCAAATGCCTGGCGGGCGATGTGATAGCGCGAGCGATGAGAGGCAATGCCAGGCGAGGGTAGAAGACTGCGGGCGCGACAGGCTTATACAAAATCTATTCCTTGTATAGGAAAAATCAAAAACATGTACACCGCAATGATGACGCTATGACATCAAATTGACGTC
This sequence comes from Aquipseudomonas alcaligenes, assembly GCF_003205495.1. Taxonomy (GTDB): domain Bacteria; phylum Pseudomonadota; class Gammaproteobacteria; order Pseudomonadales; family Pseudomonadaceae; genus Aquipseudomonas; species Aquipseudomonas alcaligenes_B. The sequence continues at coordinate 49,151 of NZ_QJRX01000008.1, forward strand.
GTTTTTCCATCTGCCCCCGGAGTTCATCATGCGCACGCCCATGAGCATTGCCCTGCGTCTCAGCCTGGGCTTCGGCCTGATCCTGTCCCTCATGCTGCTGATCAGCCTGATCGGCGTTCAGCGAGTCGGCTTTATTGATGCCACGCTGACCGACGTCAGTGAGGATGCCGCGCTGAAGCAGCGCTATGCCATCAACTTCCGCGGTAGCGTGCATGACCGCGCCATCGCCATTCGCGATGCGGTGCTGGTGGATGACGAGCAGGCATTGCAGGCCCATCTGCGCGACATCGAGCGCCTGGCCGGCTTCTATGCCGAGTCCGCTGCCCCGATGAGTGCGCTGGTGGCCGATACGGGCGCCTCTGCCCAGGAGCGGCGCCTGCTGGAGCAGATCAACGAGATCGAGCGAAGCACCCTGGCCCTGACTGGCCAGCTGATCGTCGAACGCCAGGGCGGTGAGCGCGAGCGTGCCGTGCGCCTGCTGCTGGATGAGGTCTCCCCCGCCTACAGCGAATGGCTCAGGCGCATCAATGCCTTCATCGACTTCCAGGAGGCGATCGTCAACCAGAAGGTCGGCGCCGTGCGTGAGGCCGCCACCGGCTTCAAGTGGCTGATCCTGCTGGCGACGCTGATCAGTGCCGTGCTCAGTGTGGTCATCTCGCTGGTGATCATCCGCCAGCTGAAGTCCACCCTGGGTGCCGAGCCCTATCAGGTGGCCGAGGCGATCCGCAACCTGGCGGCGGGGCAGCTGCAGCAGAAGCTGGACACCCGCTACCCGGACAGCGTGATGGGGGCCCTGCATGGCAGCCTGGGCAACCTGGCGCAAACCATAGTGCAGGTGCGCAGCGCCTCCGAGCAGCTGGCGGCGGCTGCCGCGCAGCTGCAGCAGACCGCCGACAGCAACCAGGAGCAGATTCGCCTGCAGTCCGACGAGGCGCAGCAGATGGCCGCCGCCGTCAACCAGATGGCGGCCACCGTCAGCGAGGTCGCGAACTATGCCGGCACTGCCGCCGCGGCCACGCGCAATGCCGACAGCGAGGCCGACCAGGGGGACCGCCTGGTCAAGGACAGCGCCGGCGGCATCCAGCACCTGGCGCAAACCCTGGAGAACGCGGCCGTCACGGTGCAGCAGGTATCCCACGACAGCGCCGACATCGAAACCATCATCGAGGTGATCAATTCCATCGCCGAGCAGACCAATCTGCTGGCGCTCAATGCGGCCATCGAGGCGGCCCGCGCCGGCGAGCATGGCCGTGGTTTCGCCGTGGTGGCCGACGAGGTGCGTTCCCTAGCGAGCCGTACCCAGGAATCGACCCGCGAGATTCGCGAGATGATCGGCAAGCTGCAGGATGGCGCCGGCAAGGCCGCCGCGGTGATGCATGCCAGTCGGGATCTGGCCCGGCAGACGGTGGAGCAGACCAGCCAGGCCGAGAACGCGCTGGCCAGGATTCGCCAGGAGGTCAGCGCGATCAACAGCATGAACGCGCAGATCGCCAGCGCCTCGGAGCAGCAGAGCCAGGCGGCCGAGGAGGTGAGCCAGAATATCAGCCGTATCCACCTGGCGACTCGGCAAACGGCGGTCGGTTCGGAGCAGGTGGCGGCGGCCAGCCGGGAGCTGGCGGGGCTGGCCACCCAGCTGAGCAGCCGCGTGAGCTTCTTCCAGGCGTGACGGGGCCGTGATCGGTCCGCGCTAGTGACGCGCCACCGCGAAACCCGCAGAATGCCGTTTTCGCCCCGTCGCCAGGCGGGGGCTTCTTCGGGTCTGTCGGGTCTTGTGCTAAATCATGCGAATGCGGCTGTTGTTGCTGGGAGGGGGTAATGCCCTGGGTCAGGCGCTGGTGCGCCAGGGTGCCGAGGAGGACATCGGCTTCCTCGCCCCGCGCCCGCCGGAAGGTGGCTGGGATGTCGCCAGCCTCACCCAGCTGCTCGACGAGACCCGCCCGGACGCGCTGATCAATCTGGCCTATTACCACGACTGGTTCCAGGCCGAGGGCTGCGATGCGGCGCGTTTCGCCCAGCAGGAGCGCGCCGTGGAGCGCCTCGCCGAGCTGTGCCAGCACCACAACATCCTGCTCCTGCAGCCCTCCAGCTACCGGGTGTTCGATGGCGCGCGCGCCACCGCCTACAGCGAGAAGGACGAGCCGGTGCCGCTGGGCCAGCGCGGCCAGGCCCTGCTGCGCATCGAGCAGAGCGTGCGCGCCACCTGCCCGCGGCATGTGCTGCTGCGCTTCGGCTGGTTGCTGGACGACAGCGCCGATGGCCTGCTCGGCCGTTTCCTGAAGCGTGCCGCGGAGGACCAGGAACTGCTGATGGCCGACGACCGCCGTGGCAACCCGACCCTGGTGGACGACGCCGCGCGGGTCATCCTCGCCGTGCTCAAGCAGCTGGACTGCCAGAGCCCGCTCTGGGGCATCTATCACTACGGCGCCCACGAGGCCACCACGCCGCTGGCCCTGGGCCAGGCGCTGCTCGGCGAGGCGCGCACGCGCCACCCGCTGCGGGTCCAGGAGATCACCCCCCAGGCCCATGCCGCGCGCCCCGATGCGGCCGAGGAGCCGCAGCACGCGGTGCTGGCCTGCAAGAAGATCCTGCACACCTTCGGCATCAAGCCCAGGGCCTGGCGCGCCGGCCTGCCGGCGCTGCTGGACCGTTACTACCGTCACGCCTGAGGCCCGTATGTCCGACTCCCTGATCCTCATCACCGGCGGCGCCGGCTTCATCGGCTCGCACCTGTGCGATGCCCTGCTGGCCGCCGGCCACCGGGTGCGCGTGCTGGACAACCTGTCCACCGGCAAGCGCAGCAACCTGCCGCTGCACGATGCCCGCGTCGAACTGATCGAGGGCGACGTCGCCGACGCCGCACTGGTGCGCCGCGCCGTGGCCGGCTGCGCGGCGGTGGCGCACCTGGCGGCGGTGGCCTCGGTGCAGGCCTCGGTGGACGACCCGGTGGCCACCCACCAGAGCAACTTCATCGGCACCCTGAATGTCTGTGAAGCCATGCGCGAGGCCGGCGTGCGCCGCGTGCTGTTCGCCTCCAGCGCCGCCATCTACGGCAACAACGGCGAAGGCGTTGCGGTCACCGAGGACACCGCCAAGGCACCGCTCACGCCCTACGCCGCGGACAAGCTGGCCAGCGAGCACTACCTGGATTTCTACCGCCGCCAGCATGGCCTGGAGCCGGCGATCTTCCGCTTCTTCAACATCTTCGGCCCGCGCCAGGACCCGTCCTCGCCCTATTCCGGGGTGATCAGCATCTTCACCGAGCGGGCCCTGAAGGGCGCGCCGATCACGGTGTTCGGCGACGGCGAGCAGACCCGCGACTTCTTCTACGTGGCCGACCTGGTGCCGCTGCTGGTGCAGGGCCTGACCCGCGCCGAGGTGGTGGGCGAGGCGGTGAACGTCGGCCATGCCCAGTCGATCAGCCTCAACCAGCTGCTGGCGGCCATCGGTGAGGTGCTCGGCCAGCTGCCGCCGGTGCGCCATGCCGAAGCCCGCCCCGGCGACATCCGCCATTCGCGGGCGGACAACCGCCTGCTGCGCCAGCGCTACCAGCTGGCGCCGGCCACCCCGCTGCGCGACGGCCTGGCCCGCCTGCTCGGCCGCTGAGGCCTCACAGCTCGCGGCGCAGCTCGGCGATGCGCGCGTCCTTGTCCTGCCACAGCGCGCTGACCCAGGCCTGCACGTACTGGCGGAACTGCGGGTCGCCCTCGTAATCGCCGGCCCACAGCTGGGCATCCAGCTCGCGGGTGCGGATATCCATGATCACCCGCGGCACCTGGCCGCTGATCAGCGCCCAGAACCCCGGCGCCTGGCCGCCGGGGTAGACCAGGGTGACGTCGAGCAGGGCGTCCAGCTGCGGGCCGAGGGTGGCCAGGGTGAAGGCCACGCCGCCGGCCTTGGGCTTGAGCAGGTGCTGGTAGGGCGAGCCCTGCTGGGCCTGCTTGGCCGCGGTGAAGCGGGTGCCCTCCAGGTAGTTGACCACGGTCACCGGCAGGTCCTTGAAGCGCTCGCAGGCACGCCGGGTGATCTCCAGGTCCTTGCCGGCCATCTCCGGGTGGCGCGCCAGGTAGGCCTTGGAGTAGCGCTTCATGAAGGGGTAGTCGAGGGCCCAGAAGGCCAGGCCGAGGAAGGGCACCCAGATCAGCTCTTGCTTGAGGAAGAACTTGAAGTAGGGCGTCTTGCGGTTGAAGGCCTGGACCAGTGCGGGGATGTCGACCCAGGACTGGTGGTTGCTCACCACCAGGTAGGAGCGGTCGCGGCGCAGCCCCTCGCCGCCGCGGATGTCCCAGACGGTCGGGGTGAGGCTGGCGAAGATCAGCTTGTCGATCTCCGCCCAGGTCTCCGCCACCCACATCACCCCGCGCGAGAACAGGGCACGCAGGCGCCGGTTGGGCGCCGCCAGCTTGAGCAGGGCGATCAGCAGCAGCGGGCCGATCAGGACCAGGGTGTTGAGCAGCAGCAGGAGCAGGACACTGAGGGCGGTAAGCGAGCGGCGCATGAGGTCTTCCATGGGTTGGGCTGCGGCGATGATAGCCGGCGCCGCCTCTGTCGCGAATGCTCGGCGCAGCCTAGAATTCCCCGTGATAGCAATGTGCCCTGATTTGGCGCCGGGGGTCCGCGCCAGGCACAGGCTGCCGATTTGCGGTCATCCACTGTGCTGAAACGTATCGCCGTTGCCGAGCTGTGCCTCGGCATGTACATCCACGAGTTCTGCGGTTCATGGATGGACCACCCGTTCTGGAAGGGGCGCTTCCTGCTCGACAGCGAGCGCGACCTGCAGCGCATCCGCGACACCAACATCCACGAGGTGTGGATCGACGTCAGCAAGGGCAAGGACGTGGCGCCGGGCCACGCCAGCCGCTCGGTCGAGGAGGTCGAGGCGGAGACCGAGGCGCAACTGCTGGCGGCGGCCGAGGCCAGCCCGACACCGGCGCGGGCCAGCCTGGAGGCGGAAGTGCAGCGTGCCCGCCAGCTGTGCGCGCGCTCCAAGCAGGCCATAGTCGAGATGTTCCGCGACGCGCGCATGGGCCAGGCCATCGAGCTGGAACATGCGGCCGAGCTGGTCGAGGAAATCTCCGCCTCGGTGCTGCGCCATCCCAATGCGCTGATCAGCCTGGCCCGGCTGAAGACCAGCGACGAATACACCTACATGCACTCGGTGGCGGTGTGCGCCCTGATGATCGCCCTCAGCCGCCAGCTCGGCCTGGGCGAGGAGCAGGTGCGCGAGGCCGGCATGGCTGGCCTGCTCCACGACGTCGGCAAGATGGCCATTCCCGATGCCATCCTGAACAAGCCGGGCAAGCTCACCGACAGCGAATTCGGCACCATGCGCCGCCACCCCGAGGCCGGTGCCGAGCTGCTGCTGGAGAACCGCCAGGTCAGTGCCCTGGTGCTCGACGTGTGCCTGCACCACCACGAGAAGTTCGACGGCTCCGGCTACCCGCACCGCCTGGCCGGCGAGCAGATCAGCCTGTTCGCGCGCATGGGGGCGATCTGCGACGTGTACGACGCCATCACCTCGGACCGGCCCTACAAGCAGGGCTGGGACCCGGCCGAGGCGATCCGCAAGATGGCCGAGTGGCAGGGCCACTTCGACCCGCAGCTGTTCCAGGCCTTCGTCAAATCGGTGGGCATCTACCCGGTCGGCGCCCTGGTGCGCCTGGAGAGCGGCCGCCTCGGGGTGGTCATGGAGCAGCACGCCAAGTCGCTGCTCACGCCGCGGGTCAAGGTGTTCTTCTCCGCCCGTTCCAGGGTGCCGATCCCGACCGAGGTGATCGACCTGGCCAAGCTGGTCGGGCGCGACAAGATAGTCGGGCGCGAGTCGGCCGAGGAGTGGGGCTTCCGCCACATCGAGGAACTCTGGTCCGGTCTGGAAGCGCCCAGGGGCTCCTACTTCGGCTGACGCCGTACCGTTCGTCGGCAACCCGGCGGCCCCGGCCGGGTGCGAACGAATGGCGAACGCCGCCTCGTCAACCTGCTCCCGTGACCCGCCGGCAGAGCGCCGGTGGGCATGGCTGGCCACCAGCGAGGAAGTCGGTGGCGCTTCTTCAGGAACGACGAGGAACACACCATGTATCAGAAACTCGCGGCCATCTGCCTGGCCCTGTCCTTCTCCCTCTCCGCCTGGGCCGCCGAGGCCGGCATCGACACGCCGCACGAGGCCGCCGGCGAGCTGCCGCCCAAACCCCACCAGCCCACCTCGCCGCACGCGCCCCGGCAGCAATAGGGCTGCGAACGCTGGGCGAACGTTGCGCCGGACAATGGCCCGGGCCGGTGATGCTCCCGAGGGCGTCACCGGCGTTATCCGGCAGATGAAAGGGTGACAAGGATGAAGGATTTGCAGTACCAGGCCTGGCCGACCAGCTCCGCGCTGACCGCCCGGCTGCTCGCGGTGGAACCCGAGTTCATTGGCCTCGAACGCATCGCCGGGCTGGCCGGCGACGGCTACCTGCGGATTGGCGCGGTGAGCGCGGACGGCCTGCACGTGGTCGGCATGCTCGCCGATCCCGCCGACGCCCTGCACCTGCGTGCGTTCATCTGGACCCGCGCCGGCGGCCTGCAGCCGCTGGCCGGCCTGAATGGCGGGCGCTATTGCGCGGCGGAGGGCATCAGCGCCTACGGCCGGGTGGTGGTCGGCACCGCCGAGGATGGCGAGGCCGGCGGCGCCGACCGCGCCTTCCGCTGGACCCGCCAGGGCGGCCTGCACAACCTCGGCACACTCAATGACGGCCGTTACTCCCAGGCCTATGCCTGCAGCGCCGACGGCCTGGTGGTGGTCGGCGATGCCGCCGACGGAGCCGCCGGCCATGCCTGCCGCGGCTTCTACTGGACCTTCGCCAGCGGCATGCGCAGCCTCGGCGTGCTCAACGGCGGCCTGACCAGCCATGCCTGCGCGATCAGCGCCAACGGTCGGGTGATCGCCGGCTACGCCGACGATGGCGCCCGCGACAACGCCCGCCGTGCCGTGCGCTGGACCGAGCAGGACGGCCTGCGCAGCCTGGGCACGTTGAACGGCGGCCACTATTCCACGGCCACGGCGATCAGCGCCGACGGCAGCACCGTAGTCGGGGTGGCCAGCGACGGCCAGGCCGGCGAGGCCCTGCGCGCCTTCATCTGGCGCGAGGACACCGGCATGCGCAGCCTCGGCGGGCTCAACGGCGGCCTGGTGTCGCGGGCCAACGCCCTCAGCGCCGATGGCGCGGTGGTGGTCGGGGTGGCCAGCGACGGTCATGCCGGCGACGAGGAGCGCGGCTTCGTCTGGACCGCCGAAGACGGCATGCGCACGGTCGAGGACTGGCTCTACGCGCACTCGCTGGCCGCCGCCGCGGTGCCGGTGGTGCAGGTCAGCGGCATCAGCGCCGACGGCCAGCTGCTGGTCGGTCAGCTGGAGGGCGAGCGCGCCTTCATCGCCAGCGTGCGACCGCGCTGGCCACTTGCCTGAGTTCGGGCGCCACGGACGGCGCCCTTGCTTTGCACTGTTTGTCACGGGTGGACAGGGACGTCGCCCACCTATTTCGGGAGACCTCACCATGGAGCAATGGCTGATCGCCGGCGCGCTGCTGCTGATCTACCTCAGCGGCCTGTATGTGGCCGGGCGCGATTGACGCCATGGGCGGCATGCGGCACCGTGCCCGGCAAGTTCCAGCCCGCCCGCACGGACGCCATGCCGCACATCCTCATAGTCGAAGACGAAGCCGCCATCGCCGACACCCTGGTGTTCGCCCTGCAGGGCGAGGGCTTCACCACCACCTGGCTGAACCTGGCCGAGGCCGCGCTGGAGTATCAGCGGCGCACCCCGGCGGACCTGCTGATCCTCGACGTCGGCCTGCCCGACATCAGCGGCTTCGAGGCCTGCAGGCGGCTGCGGCGCTTCTCCGAGGTGCCGGTGATCTTCCTCACCGCGCGCGACGCCGAGATCGACCGGGTGGTGGGCCTGGAGATCGGCGCCGACGACTACGTGGTCAAGCCGTTCAGCCCGCGCGAGGTGGCGGCGCGGGTGCGTGCCATCCTCAAGCGCATGGCACCGCGCCCGGCCGAGCCGCCGCTGGAGGCGCTCGGACCGTTCCGCGTGGATGCCGAGCGGGTGCAGATCCACTACCGCGAGCAGCTGCTGGTGCTGACCCGGCACGAGTTCCGCCTGCTGCAGGCGCTGCTGGCGCAGCCGGAGCGGGTGTTCTCCCGCGAGCAGCTGCTCGATGCCCTCGGCGTGCCGGCCGATGCCGGCTACGAGCGCAACATCGACAGCCACATCAAGAGCCTGCGTGCCAAGCTGCGCCAGGTGGCGGCCGACGCCGAGCCGATCCAGACCCATCGCGGCCTGGGCTACAGCTACAGCCCGAAGCGCGCCTAGCCGGCCAGCAGCGCCGCGGCGTCGCGCAGGTCCGGCGGCGCCACGCCCTCGTCGAAGCTCGCCAGCGCCTCGCGCAGCGCCTCGCGGTGGGCCGCCGTCGGCTGCCAGCGCAGGCGGGTCATGGCCAGGCGCAGGCGCCAGGCGTTGGCGCCCAGGCGTTCGGCCAGCGCCCCGGCCTCGTCCAGCAGCGCCGCCACGCCGGTGGCGCGGCCCAGCGCGAGCATGGCCTCGGCCTGCAGGCGCAGCACCTCCGGCAGCAGGTAGTAGTCGCCGCGGCGATGGGCGATCGGCACCAGGCGGCTGGCCAGCTGCAGCACCTCCTCGTGGCGCTGCAGGCGCAGCAGGGCGTCCAGCTGCAGGCTGCCGAGGGTCACCTCGATGCTCGACATGGACTGGCGGTTGCCGGCCACGCCGCGCTCGATGTCGGCCAGGCCGCCGGCGTCGCCCTGGGCCACCCGGGCCCAGCCGGCCATCACGTCGGCGATGTCGTGCCACACCTGCAGGCCGTTGCGCTGGCAGTGGCCGATGGTCTCCGCGGCCATCTGCGCCACCTGCTGTGGCTCGCGCAGCAGGCAGTGGAGCATGGAGGTGAACACCAGCGAATAGCAGATGGCGTTGGCGAAGCCGCCGCCGCGCACCTCTTCGAGCAGCTCGGCGCAGACCTGGCGCGCGCGTCCCGGCTGGCCGGCCACCCAGAGGCCGAGCAGCAGGTAGTTGCGCGCGTTGACCAGCGGGTCCTCGCCGTAGTCGCGCAGGCATTCCAGGCGCGCCTCCGGCTCGCACTGGCCGATCATCGCCTCGGCCAGCTCGCGGCTTTCGCGCAGCGGCTGGCCCCAGAAGGAGCCGACCAGGTAGCAGTTCTGTCCGAGCAGGCGGTTGGCCAGGCGCCCGGTGCGCTCGGCGGCCTCCAGCACCTGGCGGCCGAGCACCCGTACCTGGTCGTGCGACACCTGCGAGCCGGCGCCGCCCCACAGGCCGAACAGGGTGCGGAAGCGCAACTGCGGGTCCTCCACCGCGGCGGCCAGCGCCTCGGCGCGGGCGAAGGCGGCCAGGGTGGTGGGCGCGCCGTAGCCGTCGGCGGAGTTGAGCACCGTGCCCAGGGCCAGCTGCAGCTCCAGCTCCAGGCTGTCGCGTTCGGCGCCGGCCGGCAGCTCGACCAGGCAGGCCAGGGCGCGCTGCAGGCAGTCAGCGGCCTCGCGGTTGGCCGACAGGCGCCGGGCGTTGGCGGCGGCCCGCTGCCAGTGCGGGATGGCCTCGGCGGCCAGGCCGGCCTCGGCCAGGTGATGGGCGAGCTGGGCCGGCGCCTGCCGGGCCCGGGCCGGGAAGTGCTGCAGGAGGATCTCGGCGATGCGCCCATGGCCGCGTCGGCGCTGGGTACGGGTCTGCGACAGGTAGGCGGCCTGGTGGATCAGCGCGTGCTTGAACTGGTACAGGCTCGACTGCCGGCCGGGGTTGACCAGGCCGCTGCGCAGCAGGTCCTTGAGGTGGCCGTGCAGCAGCGCCGGGTCGCCCTCGTGCAGGGCCTCGAGCAGTTCGATATGGAACTCGCGGCCGATGCCGGCGGCCAGCTGGGCGGTGGCGCGGGCGGCGCCGAGCCGGTCGATGCGTGCCATCAGCAGGTCGTTGAGGGTCAGCGGCAGGCCCTGCTGGGCGTCGTCGCTGGCCGCCCACTGCACCAGTTCCTCGATGAACAGCGGCACCCCGTCGGCCAGCGCCAGCACCCGCTGCAGCTCGCCGCGCTCGAGGCCCTCGGCCAGCCCGGCGACCATGCCGCGGGCCAGCTCGGTACTCAGGTGCGGCAGCTCCAGGTGGTGCGCGCCGGCGTCGATCCAGGGCTGCGCGGCGAACTCCGGGCGCGCGCTGAGCAGGAGCAGCAGCGGGCGCTGCTGCGGCTCGCGCAGCAGGCGCTCGAACAGCTGCAGGGTCGAGGAGTCGGCCCAGTGGGCGTCCTCCAGCACCAGCAGCAGCGGTTGCTGGCGGTTGGCGCGGACGATGGTCAGCAGGGCCTCGTGCATGCGCTCGCGCCACAGCTCGGTGGGCATCCCGTGCACCGGCGAGGTCGGCGGCAGCGGCAGGTCGAGCAGGTCGGCGATCAGGTCGCGGCCCTCGGCGTCGAGGTCGAATACCCGCAGCACCTCGTCGAGCCGCTGGTAGCGCTGCTCCGCAGTGGTGTCCGGGCGGAAGCCGGCCAGGCCGCGGATCAGTTCGGCGCAGGGGTACAGCGGATCGCTGCGGTGCGGCTCCAGGCAGCGCAGCTCGACCTGGCGGCCGGGCAGGGTGACCGGTAGGCACTTGCCCAGCTCGTGGATCAGGCGCGACTTGCCCACCCCCGGGTCGCCCGACAGCAGCAGGCCCTGGCTGCGCCTCTCCTCGTGCACCTGCTGCCACAGTGCGAGCAGCTGCTGCAGCTCGGCGTCGCGGCCGACCAGCGGGGTCAGCCGCGGCTGCGCGGCCAGGCGGTGGCGTGCCGCGCTGGCCGCCTCGGCGCGGTAGATGGTGCCGGCGCTGGCGCCGGTGCCGAGCAGGCACAGCTGCAGCGGCAGGCAGCGGAAGTAGCCCTGCACCAGGCGGAAAGTGGCGCTGCTCAGGGTCACTTCCTGGTAGCCGGCGAGCTGGCGCACCTGGATCGCCAGGTCGGAGGTGAAGCCGGTGGCATCGGGCATCTGCTGGCCCGGCGCGGTGACGATCTGCCCGGTGTGCAGGCCGCAGCGCACCTGGGCCGGCTCGCAGGCGGCGGCCAGCGACAGGGCGGCCTGCACGGCGATGCGCGCGGCATCCTCGCGCGCCTGGGGATAGCCGAAGTAGGCCAGCAGGCCGCCGCCGTGGGCCTGCACCAGGTAGCCGCCGTGGGCGCGGATCACCTGGGCGCACTGCGCCTGGGGCTCGGCCAGCAGGGCTAGGGCTTCCTCGGGGTCGGCGCTGGCGCCGGTGGAAATCTCGCAGTACAGCACGGTGACCTGGCGCAGCTCGGCCGGTGGTGGCGGCAGCGCCACCGCGCGTGCCGGCGCCGGGATGGGCGCCGCGCCCAGCTCGCCGCGGCTGATGCGCTGCTGCAGGGTCTGGCACTCCCTGCTCGGGTGCACGCCCAGCTCCTTCCACAGCTGGTTGCGGAAGCTCTCGTACTGCGCCAGGGCGGCGGCGCTCTGGCCGTTGCGGCTGAGCAGGCGCATCAGGCGCTGTTGGCCGCTCTCCTGCCAGGGGTCGAGTTCCACCAGGCGGCGGGCGTGGGGCAGGGCGCGCTGCAGCTCGCCGTGCTGCTCGAAGTGGTTGCTCAGGTGTTCCAGCAGGGCCAGGGCGTGGCAGCGCAGCGACTCGCGCTGCAGCAGCAGCCAGTCCTCGAAGTCGGGGCAGTCGGGCAGGTCGAGGCCGGCGAGGAAGTCGCCGCGGTACAGCGCCACCGCCTCCTCCAGTTCCGCGATGCAGCTGGGGCACTGCTGGCAGGCCGGGCTCGCGCTGCAGCGCTGCGGCGTCTGGCGAAAGCGCAGGGCGTCGATGCGCCCGGCGGGCAGGAAGCGCAGGCTGTTCTTGCCGGCAGCGAACAGTTCCAGGCCGGTCGGCGCCTCTAGCACCCGGCGCAGGTCGGACAGGGTGCGCCGCAGGTTGCCGCGCCAGGTGCTGGCCGGGCTGGACTCCCAGAGCAGGGCGGCGAGGGTCTCGCGGCTGTGTTCGCGCGTGTGCTCCAGGCTCAGGTAGGCGAGCAGGGCGCGCATCTTGTCGTAGTTGAAGCCGTCCAGCGGCTGGCCGTGCCAGAGGGCGGCGAAGTTGCCGAGCAGGTTCAGCTGCAGCGGCGTGGCGGAGGTGACAGCATCCATGTCGGGGCTTTTCCGGCCGGTGGGCTCGGGCTCTGGGCGGGTGGGGCAGATCCGGTTCTGTTGTACGGTATGCTGGCCTTGTCGTTCGCGCATCCCGCCGCCCATTCGGGCGGTGTCGGCCATGACCGCGACGCTATTCTGCCACCGAAGCGGCGCGCGGCGACAGCCACGCCGGGCGCCCGCCACAGCACAGGGACGTAAGCATGTCATCGAGCCAGCTGCAGCGCACGGGAGGGCGGCCATGCCGCTAGGCGTCCGGATCTTCCTGGTGTACTTCCTGTTCGTCGGCCTGGCCGGCTGGTTCGTGCTGAGCACGGTGATGGACGAGATCCGCCCCGGCGTGCGCCAGTCCACCGAGGAGACCCTGGTGGACACCGCCAACCTGCTGGCCGAGATCCTGCGTGACGAGGTCAGGAGCGGCCAGCTGGCCCAGGGCCGCCTGCCGGCGCTGCTGGAGTCCTATGGCCGGCGCCAGCCGCAGGCGCAGATCTGGGGCGTGGAGAAGCGCGCGGTGAACCACCGCATCTACGTCACCGACGCCCGCGGCATCGTCCTGCTCGATTCCAGCGGCGTGGCCGTGGGCCAGGACTATTCGCGCTGGAACGACGTCTACCTGACCCTGCGCGGCCAGTACGGCGCGCGCTCGACCCGCGAGGACCCGGCCGACGAGGACAGCTCGGTGATGTACGTGGCGGCGCCGATCAAGGATGGCGAGCGGATCATCGGCGTGGTCTCGGTGGCCAAGCCGAACCAGTCGCTGCAGCCCTACATCGAGCGCTCTCAGCGGCGCCTGGGCTGGCTCGGCGCCGGGCTGATCGGCCTCGGCCTGCTGATCGGCGGGGTGTTGTCCTGGTGGCTCAGCGGCTCGCTGCGCAAGCTCACCCGCTACGCCCAGGCGGTCAGCCAGGGCCAGCGCGCCGAGCTGCCGGCCCTGCGCGGCGGCGAGCTGACCCAGCTGGCCCAGGCGGTGCAGAAGATGCGCACCGAGCTGGAGGGCAAGGCCTACGTCGAGCAGTACGTGCACACCCTGACCCACGAGCTGAAGAGCCCGCTGGCGGCCATCCGCGGCGCCGCCGAGCTGCTCGAGGGCGAGATGCCGGCCGAGCAGCGCCAGCGTTTCGTGGCCAACATCGCCAGCGAGGGCGCGCGCCTGCAGCAGCTGATCGAGCGCCTGCTCAACCTGGCCCAGGTGGAGCAGCGCCAGGGCTTGGAGGAACGCGTGGCGATAGCGCTGCATGATCTGGTCGACGAACTGCTGCAGGCCCAGGCGGCGCGCATCCAGGCCGCCGGGCTGCAGGTGGAGAACGCCATCCCGGCCGCTCTTGGCGCGCTGGGCGAGCGCTTCCTGCTGCGCCAGGCGCTGGCCAACCTGCTGGACAACGCGCTGGACTTCAGTATCCCCGGCGGCCAGCTGCGCTTCACCGCCCAGCTGCAGGGCAGCGACGTGGAGCTGGCGCTGTTCAACCAGGGCGAGGCGATTCCCGAGTACGCCCTGCCGCGCCTGACCGAGCGCTTCTACTCGTTGCCGCGCCCCGCCAGCGGGCGCAAGAGCACCGGTCTGGGGCTCAACTTCGTGCAGGAGGTGGCGCTGCTGCACGGCGGCGCGCTGGCCCTGGCCAATGTCGCCGGCGGCGTGCGTGCCAGCCTGCGCCTGCCGGCGGCCTGAACGATCCGCGAACGCTGCGGCGCCACAGTGCGGCTCCCGATCCCTGCCGCTCAGGAGCCGCCCGATGATCCGCCCGCTGTCGTCCCTCGTCCTCGTCACCCTGCTCGCCGGCTGTGCCAGCGCCGAGCAGAACCAGTTGCTCGGCGACATGCTCAGCCGCGCCATGCAGGAAACCTCGCTCAGTGGCGCCGACCAGGGCCTGGCGGTGAAGACCGTGCAGGTGGCGGCGCAGGGGGCCGGCCAGGCCAGCAGTGCGACGCGCAGCGAAGGCAACGGCAGCGCCGCCGCCGAGCCGGCCGCCGACGCCGAAGCGGACTGGTAGTGCGCCTGCCGTCGCTGCAGGCGCTCGGCCTGCTGCTGGTGCTCGGCGCCTGGGGCAGCGCCTGGGCGACCGTCCCGGTGCCCCTGCTCGACGCGCCCGGCTCGGTCGGCGTCGCCCGCCTGGATATCCAGGGCCGTCCGTTGCCCCAGGCCGAGGTGCCGCGCCTGCGCGCGCGCCTCGACGACCTGCTGGCGCAGCTGCGGCAGACCCCGGCGCTGGCGCCCCTGCGCGGCTTCGCCATCGACCAGGGGCTCGGCCTGTTCGAGCAGGACGCCGGGCTGCCCGGCGCGCCGGCGATCGGCCAGGCGCTGCTGCTGGTGCGGCGGGTCGATCCGGCGCGCAGCGAGCCGGCCGCCCAGGGCGGCTGGCGCGGCTATGGCGAGGGGCCGGGCATAGTGCTGCGGGTCAACGACCCGCGCGCGCTGTTCGGCTACCCGGTGGGCCGGGATGCGCTTGGCGACTACTACCAGGTGGCGGTCAAGCCGCGGCGCCTGCAGGGCATGCCGGTGCTGCAGGTCGGCAACAAGGATGTGGTGGTGGTGCACAAGCCGGGGCGCAAGCCGTTCACCCATGTCAGCCGGCAGCGTTATCTCGAGGGCCTGCTGGCCAGCGAGCGCGAGCACCTCGCCGGGCTGCAGCAGCAACTGGCCGAGGCCGGCGATGCCGAGAGCCGCCAGCAGCTGCAGCAGTTCATCCGCCAGTGGCAGGGCACGGTGGCGCAGAAGCAGGCGCTGCTCGACGGCATGGGCGAGGCCGAGCGGCGCGCGCCGACCTGCCAGAGCAGCAGCCAGCGCCTGGGCCAGCTGTTCGCCGCCTGCAGCGACCCCGCCGCGGTCTACTATGTCAGCCCCGCCGCCGACTACTTCCAGACGGGCCTGCCGGCCAGCAGCGTGCAGCTGCTGACCCTGAGCGTGGTCAACAAGGGGTTCCTCAACGACCACACGCTGGGCCTCAAGGTACGCCAGGCCGTGGCCCAGCTCGATCTGCCGGCCCTGCAGCGGAGTCTCGACTGAGCTGCGCTATGCTTCGTCACAGGCGGGGCCGGCCGGCAGGCTGGCAGGAATCCTGCTTGATGGGGAACGACCACAGCCCGGGGAGGCGATGCATGAAGACCGTTGCAGAACTGCTCAGAACCAAGACCAATGCCTATCTCTACAGCGTCACACCGGACAGCTCGGTACTCGACGCGGTCAAGCAGCTGGCCGAGAAGCGCATCGGTGCGCTGGTGGTGATGGCCGGAGGACGCCTGGTGGGCATCGTCAGCGAGCGTGACTATGTGCGCAAGCTGGCCGAGCTGGAGCGCGCCGCCTTCGATGCCAAGGTCAGCGACATCATGACTGCCGAGGTGATCACCGTCGGCCCGCGCGACAGCGTGCAGCACTGCCTGCAGCTGATGAGTGATAGGCGCCTGCGCCACCTGCCGGTGGTCGCCGAGGGCGAGGTGATCGGCCTGTTGTCGATCGGCGACCTGGTCAAGCAGACCATCGACGACCAGGCCAGCCTGATCCAGCAGCTGGAGCAGTACATCCGCGGCGAGTGACAACGGGCTTTGCGCCGGCCCGGCGTGGTTGAAGCCAGCCGCGGGATGCTCACCACGCCACAGTGATTTCCGCTCCTTCGGCCCGCCTGGTCTGACTCCGGCAGTCCTCGCGGCCACACAAACTCCACACAGTCTCCACATTTCGCGCACGGCGCCGCCACGGGCGCCGTCGAGACTCTCCCCACGGTCCAACCCAAGGAGAGTCCCATGAACCGCAACCTGCTGCTCAAGCTCGGCGCCATCGCCGCGCTGATCTTCCTGCTGATGATTCCCATCCTGATGATCGACGGCATGATCGAGGAGCGCCAGAGCCTGCGCGACGGCGTGCTGGAAGACATCGCGCGCAGCTCCAGCTACAGCCAGAAGATCACCGGCCCGCTGCTGGTGGTGCCCTACCGCAAGACGGTGCGCCAGTGGAAAACCCACGCCAAGACCGGCGAGCGCTACCTGGAGGAGGGCGAAGCCAGCGGGCGCCTGTACTTCCTGCCGGAGCGCCTGGCCCTGGGCGGCGACATCAGCACCGAGCTGCGCGCCCGCGGCATCTACCAGGCGCGCCTGTACCACAGCAACAGCCGCCTGGCCGGCCACTTCGCCCTTCCGGCCAACTTCGGCGTGACCGAGGATATCGGCGACTACCGCTTCGGCGAGCCCTTCGTCAGCGTCGGCATCAGCGACATCCGCGGCATCAAGAACAATCTGGTGCTGCAGCTGGGCGAGCGCCGGCTGCCGTTCCAGCCGGGCAGCGCCGACCCGCTGCTGGGCGCCGGGGTGCATGCGCCGCTGCCGCTGGCCGTGGCGGACACCCACCAGGCGCAGCGCCTGGAGTTCGCCTTCGACCTGCTGCTGCAGGGCACCGGCCGGCTCGACATCGCCCCGGTCGGCCGCGAGACCCTGGTCGACCTCAGTGCCGACTGGCCGCACCCGAGCTTCGTCGGCGAGTACCTGCCGAGCGAGCGCGAGATCACCGCCACGGGCTTCTCCGCGCGCTGGCAGACCAGCTTCTTCGCCACCAACATGGAAGAGGCCCTGGCCGCCTGCACCAGCGGCGGCGAGTGTCACGCCTTCGAGAGCCGCCAGTTCGGCGTCAGCTTCGTCGACCCGGTGGACCAGTACCTCAAGAGTGACCGCGCGCTGAAGTACGCCCTGCTGTTCATCGCCCTGACCTTCGCCGGCTTCTTCCTCTTCGAGGTGCTCAAGCGCCTGGCCGTGCACCCGGTGCAATACGGCCTGGTCGGCCTGGCGCTGGCGATGTTCTACCTGCTGCTGCTGTCGCTGGCCGAGCACATGGCCTTCGCCCAGGCCTATGTGCTGGCGGCCGCGGCCTGCGTGCTGCTGATCGGCTTCTACGTCAGCCACGTGCTGCACAGCTGGTTGCGCGGCGCCGCCTTCACCGCCGTGCTGGCCGGGCTCTACGCCATGCTCTACGCCCTGCTGTCCGCCGAGGACTACGCCCTGCTGATGGGCTCGCTGCTGGTGTTCGGCCTGCTCGCCACGGTGATGCTGCTGACCCGCAAGCTGGACTGGTACGGCCTGGGCAAGCCGGCCGCCGCCTGATATCGACCGGGCGCGGCGGCTGCCGCGCCCCTCTGCGAGGAGATCGCCATGTTTCGTCTGCTGCTGCAGTTCTGCGCCTGCTTCGCCCTCGGCCTGGTGGTGGCCGGGCTGTTGCTGATCGGCCTGATGTTCTTCGGCCAGTTCGACCTGATCCACGGCCTCAACTTCACCGGCCGGCCGCTGGCCTGGCTGGCCCTGCAACTGCTGCCGGCCGGCTTCTGGGCCGACCTGACCGGGCTCGCCGACGCCGCGACCAACCCCCACGTGCAGTCCTTTCTGCAGCTGTGCGCGGCCCTGGGGCAGGTGGCCCTGCTGCTGGCCGCCGGCTTCTTCCGCCTGTGGTACCGGCCATGAGCGGGCATCTGGGCCTGCGCGAGGAAGCGCGCCGCGCGCACCTGCTGGCGCGGCGCATCGCCCGCCTGTTCCCGCGTGCGCCTCAGGCGGGGGCGCTGGCCTGCATCGAGGGGCGCCGCTCGACCTCGGCGAACCAGGCGGCCAGGCCGGGGTAGCGCTGGCGCCAGCCCAGTTGCGGCTGGCGCAGATCGAGGTAGCCGAGGGCGCAGGCCAGGCCGATGGCGGCGATGTCGAAGTGACTGGCGAGCTCGGCCAGGCAGTCGTGTTCGAAGTAGGCCAGGCTGCGTTCGATCTTGTCCTGCTGCGCGTCTTCCCAGAGCTCCCAGCGCTTGTCCGCGGGGCGCAGGAAGGTCTCGTAACGCAGCAGCACGGCGGCGTCGAGGATGGCGTCGGCCAGTGCGGCCAGGCTCAGGCGGCGCCAGCGTGCATGGCCGCTCGGCGGGATCAGCGGCGCGCCGACGTGCTGGGCGTCGAGGTAGTCGAGGATCACCCGGCTGTCGTAGAGCAGCGAGCCGTCGGCCAGGCGCAGGACGGGGATCTTGCCTGCCGGGTTGCCCTGCAGCACCGCGCTGCTGGGGCTCACCGGGGTCAGCTGCACCTCGTGCAGGGCCACGCGGTCCTGCTGGCCGGTCTCGTGCAGCAGGACCCGCACCTTGCGCACGAAGGGCGAGGCAGGGGAGTGGAACAGGGTCATGGTGCTCATGGGGCCTCCGCGGCGTCTGTGGCTGTGTTCAGGCTGGCACCCGGAGCCGCGCTGGGCAATGCCGGGGGCGTATGCGACCAAAGTCTAGTGGCCGATAGCGAACGGCTTGCTAGGGTCTAACCGGCTCCAGAACAAAAACAACAATCCCCGGAGGTCCCCATGTCCTTGTCCAAGCAAGAGGCAGCCGCTGCGTATTGGAAAGCCAACCTGCGCCTGATGCTGTCGCTCCTCGTGGTCTGGTTCGCCGTGTCCTACGGCGCCGGCATCCTGTTCGTCGAACAGCTCAACGCCATTCAGTTCTTCGGCTTCCCCCTGGGCTTCTGGTTCGCCCAGCAGGGTTCCATCTACACGTTCGTGGCGATGATCTTCTTCTACGTGTGGAAGATGAATGCCTACGACCGCAAGTACGACGTCCACGAAGACTGAGGCCGCGCATGGATACCCAAACCCTGATCTACCTGATCGTTGGCGCCACCTTCGCCCTCTACATCGGTATCGCCATCTGGACCCGTGCCGGCTCCACCAGCGAGTACTACGTGGCCAGCAAGGGCGTGAGCCCGGTGATGAACGGCATGGCTACCGGCGCCGACTGGATGAGCGCCGCCTCCTTCATCTCCATGGCCGGCATCATCGCCTTCGCCGGCTACGACGGCTCGGTCTACCTGATGGGCTGGACCGGCGGCTACGTGCTGCTGGCCATGTGCCTGGCGCCCTACCTGCGCAAGTTCGGCAAGTTCACCGTGCCCGAGTTCGTCGGCGAGCGTTACTACTCGCAGACCGCGCGGGTGGTAGCGGTGATCTGTGTGATCTTCATCTCCTTCACCTACGTGGCCGGGCAGATGCGCGGCGTTGGCATCGTCTTCTCGCGCTACCTGGAAGTCGACATCAACACCGGCGTGATGATCGGCATGGCCATCGTGTTCTTCTACTCGGTGCTGGGCGGCATGAAGGGCATCACCTACACCCAGGTGGCGCAGTACTGCGTGATGATCTTCGCCTACATGGTGCCGGCCATCTTCATCTCGATGATGATCACCGGTAACCCGATCCCGCAGCTGGGCTTCGGCAGCGAAGTGACCGGCACCGGCCAGAGCGTGATCGAGCGTCTCAACGGCCTGGGCGCCGAGCTGGGCTTCAGTGCCTACACCGATGGCAGCAAGTCGACCATCGACGTGTTCTTCATCACCATGGCGCTGATGGTCGGCACGGCCGGCCTGCCGCACGTGATCGTGCGTTTCTTCACCACCCCGACGGTGAAGGACGCGCGCAAGTCCGCCGGCTACGCCCTGCTGTTCATCGCCATCCTCTACACCACCGCGCCGGCCGTGGCGGCTTTCGCCCGTACCAACCTGTTCACCTCGGTGCCGAACGTGGCCTACCAGGAAGCACCGGCCTGGCTGAAGACCTGGGAGAACGCCGGCCTGATCGCCTGGATGGACAAGAACCAGGACGGCGTCATCCAGTACGGCCCCGGTGCGCCCTTCGCCGGCAAGCCGGAGTTCAGTGCCGAGCGTGGTGCACACAACGAACGCCTGCTCACCAACGCCGCCACCCCGGCAGCCAACGAACTGTATGTCGACAACGACATCATGGTGCTGGCCAACCCGGAAATCGCCGACCTGCCGGGCTGGGTGATCGCCCTGATCGCCGCCGGTGGCCTGGCCGCCGCGCTGTCCACGGCCGCCGGCCTGCTGCTGGTGATCTCCACCTCGATCTCCCACGACCTGCTCAAGAGCAACATCCGGCCCAACATCAGCGAGAAGGGCGAGCTGCTCGCCGCGCGCATCGCCGCCGGTGTCGCGGTGGTAGTGGCCGGCCTGTTCGGCATCTACCCGCCGGCCTTCGTCGCCCAGGTGGTGGCGTTCGCCTTCGGCCTGGCGGCGGCCTCGTTCTTCCCGGCCATCGTCATGGGCATCTTCTCCAAGACCATGAACAAGGAAGGGGCGATTGCCGGCATGGTGGTGGGGCTGGCCTTCACCTTCAGCTACATCGTCTACTTCAAGTTCATCGAGCCGACCGCCACCGCGGCCGACTGGTGGTTCGGCATCTCGCCGGAGGGTATCGGCACACTGGGCATGCTGTTCAACTTCGCCACCGCCGTCGTGGTGGCCAAGCTGACCAGCGCACCGCCGGAGCGCATCCAGCACCTGGTAGAGGACATCCGTGTGCCGCGTGGCGCCGGCGCTGCCATCGACCACTGAGCCCTGTCACAGACCGCGCCCCGGCTCGCCGGGGCGTTGGCATTTCAGCGCGTCATCTTCTTCACGAACACCACCACGAACAGGGCCATGGTGAAGCTGCCGGCGAACGCCTCGAAGGCGGCGATGGGGCGCGCCAGGCCGTGCGGGGTGATGTCGCCATAGCCCAGGGTGGTGAAGGTCACCACGCTGTAGTACAGGCAGTCGAGCAGGTCGCCCAGGTTGGCCGCCCAGCCGCGCTCCAGGGCCAGGCCCAGCGGCAGGTCGCCGTGGCGCACGCCGACCAGGAAGAACAGCAGGCCGCAGACCAGGATCAGGCCGAGGGAGAACAGCACCACGTTGAGCGGCTTCTCGCCATAGCCGCAGAACAGGTCGACCAGCCAGGACAGCAGGCGTCGTCCGCTCAGGCGCGGCATCTGCAGGCGGCGCATGACCATCTCGCGGTGGAAGAACTGCCCGGCCTGCTCGAACAGGCCGGCCTTTTCCAGGCGCAGGCGCAGGTTGCGGTAGGTCTCCTCGGCCTCCTCGAACAGCTGCCGCGCGCCCGCCGCGTCGCCGCCCCGGCGGCGCTCGCGGCCGCGGCGCTCCTGGATCAGCTGGCGGTCCCAGACCACGTTGTCCAGCCGCGCACCCTCCAGGCGCACGCCCAGCAGGTTGCAGTCGCGCAGGTCGGCGCAGTGCAGGTTGGCGCCGCGCAGGTCGGCCTTCATCAGCGAGCTGCCGCGCAGGTCGAGGGCGAACAGGTGGGCGTTCTGCAGATCGGCGCGGTACAGGTCGGCGCCCTGCAGCTCCCAGCCTTGGCGCTGGCCATGGTTGACCAGGTCGATGCCAGCGAGGTCGGCGTACTTGAGGCGGAAGCCATGCATCGGCTGGCCGCTGCGCGCTCGCGCCTGCAGCGCCTCGACCAGCGACCCGGCCTGGCGCCGGTCCTGGTCCGGGTCGAGCCAGTCCTGCTCGGTCATGGCCTCAGCCCTTCACATGCCGCTCCACCCAGGCGGCGTAGGCGTCGATGAACTTCTGCAGGAGGCCCTCGATGCCGGCGTCCAGCTTGCCGCTCTCGTCGAAGAACTTGCCGGCACCGCCCAGGTAGGACTCGGGCTGCTGCAGCATGTAGACGTCGAGGAAGACCATCGACTGGCGCAGGTGGTGTTTGGCGCCGAAGCCGCCGATGGCGCCCGGCGAGGCACTCAGCACGGCCCCCGGCTTGCCGCCGAAGACGCTCTGGCCGTAGGGGCGCGAGCCGACGTCGATGGCGTTCTTCAGCACGCCCGGCACCGAGCGGTTGTATTCCGGGGTCACGAACAGCAGGGCGTCGGCGGCCTTCACCTGCTGGCGAAAGCGCGTGTAGGCCTCGGGCGCCGGGCTGACGTCGATGTCCTCGTTGTACAGCGGCAGCTCGCCGATCTCGACCAGCTCCAACTGCAGCGAGGGCGGCGCCAGTTCGGCCAGGGCCAGGGCCAGCTTGCGGTTGATCGAGGCCTGGCGCAGGCTGCCGACCAGGACGGCGACCTTGTAGGGCGTGCTCATGCGGATTCCCTCGCGGGTGGGCGGAGCTGAAACTATAGCCCCGGCTCGGTTGACGCGACCGCCGATTGCGCAGAAATTGATCAGGCGCCAGTGCCGAGCTGGCCACGCGAACAATGGTCATCTGCGATGCACAGACTGACCCGACAAGAACAAGACCGATGCCTACCGAACTGCCGACAGTCCACCACTGTTGAGGAATTCGTCATGGATACGTTCGATCTGTTCGACCCGCGCTACCAGCTGGAAGCCGAGGAGCCCGCGCCGGCGCCGCGGGTGCACGAGGAAATCCAGCTGACCCTGCTGTCCCTCGAACGCCTGGCCGGGCAGCTGCGCGAGCGCGTCGGCGAGCCCGCGGCGCCGCGCGGCCGGCACCGCTCGGACTGACCGCGGCCAGGCGTCCCCGGCCGGCTAGCGCAGGATCATGCAGGTGGCGGTGCCGTAGGCGTAGAGGGTGCCGTCCTCGTCGCGGATGCTGCCTTCGGAGATGACTAGGCGCGAGCTGACGTTGATCACCTTGCCTTCGGCGCGCAGCGTGCGGTTGAAGGGGATGGCCTTGCTCATCTTCACGTTCAGCTCGATGGTGCCGTAGCTCTCGCCCGCGCCGAGGGCGGTGTGGGTGGCGCAGCCGGTCACCGAGTCCAGCACGGTGGCGGCGAAGCCGCCATGCACGCCGCCCAGGGGGTTGGTGTGGCGCTCGTCGGCGGTGACGGCGAAGACCACGCGGTTGGCCTCCACGATTTCCACTTCCATCGGCATGGTCTTGGCGATGCCGGGCTTGGGGAAGTGGCCGGCGGCGAAGGCCTGCATGATCTGCAGGCCGGTCATCTGTTGCGGGTTCATCACGCGGTTCTCCGGGTAGGGGCGGCCGCTCAGGCGGCCTGGCGGTTGTGCTGCAGTTGTTCGAACCAGCCCAGCGCCTCGTCCCACAGGGCGCTGGCGCTGCTGCGGAAGTAGCCCATGTGGCCGATGGCGCCGAGGCCTTCGGCCTGGGAGTCGATGGTGCGGGCCTGGTAGGGCGCGGCGCTGTAGGCGGCCATGAAGGCATCGCGCGAGCTGGGTGGTGCCCACAGGTCGTCGAGGCTGTTGGCGGCGACGATCGGCGTGCGCACGCTGGCGAAACGGGCGGCCAGGTGCTGCTGCTCGGGGTCGTCGAAGAAGTAGCGCGGGTAGCGGCACCAGCGCTTCCACTGGCGGTACACGCCGAGCGGCAGGTCTTCGCCCATGCCCAGCCTGCTCCAGGCCAGATAGCCCTTGCGCAGGACGATCAGCGGGCCGACCAGGTTCCACATCAGCTGCACGCGCAGGCGCTCCAGCGGCGGCATCCAGCCATGCCAGCCGGCGCCGGTGCCGAAGGTGTAGAAGCCGGTGACGCGCTCGTGCCCCGGCAGTAGGCCGAAGGCATGGCCGCCGAAGGAGTGGCCGATCATGAAGGTCGGCAGGTCGTCGGCGTGCAGGTGGTCGAGGGCGGCGGCCAGGTCGAGGTGGGCCCAGTCCAGGTAGCGCATCTCGAAGCCGCGCAGGCGCGCCGGCCTGGACTGGCCGATGCCGCGGTAGTCCAGGCTCAGGGTGCTGTAGCCGCGCTGCGCGGCGTACTCGGCGAAGCGCCGGTAGAAGCCCTGCGGCACGCCGGTGGCGCCGCCGATCAGCAGGCGCGCGCGTGGCTGCGGGGCGTGGTAGAGGGTGGCGCGCAGCGGGTAGCCGTCGGCGGCGGCGAGCTGCAGCTCCTCGCGGCGGATGTCCTGGGTGTCACTGGTCATGGCGGTTCTCCCGCGGGTAGTCATGCAGTAGCTGGAAAAGCGCCGCGCTGGCGCGTTGCAAAGGCTCGCTGCTGCCGGCTACGCGGGCCTGCAGCAAGCCGCCCTCATAGAGCGAGATGAACAGGTTGGCGAAGCCTTCCGCGCTGTCGCCGTGGAAGCCGACGCCGCGCAGCTGGGTGGCCAGGGCCTGGCGCAGGCGGGTGAAGCAGCCGGACAGGGCGGCGCGGATCTCGACATCCTCCGGTCCGCTCTCCAGGGCCACAGTGGCCAGCGGGCAGCCGCGCTCGAAGCGGCTGCCCTCGAGCTGCTGCAGGGTGTTGTCGAGCCAGCGCTGCATGGCCCGCAGCGGGTCCGGATGGTCGCGGAACAGCTGGGCGAAGAAGCCGTCGATGCGCTGGCCGATGTGCTCGATGGCGGCCACCGCCAGCTCGTTCTTGCCGCCGGGGAAGTGGTGGTAGAGGCTGCCCTTGGGCGCCTGGGCCTGGGCCAGCAGCTCGTTGAGACCGGCGCCATGCAGCCCCTTGCGTTGCAGGGTGTCGGCCATGGCGGCGATCAGTTTGTCGCGGGTGCTGAGGTTGGATGCGTGCATGGCGCTATATGTAGACCAGTCGGTCCAGTGATGGAAAGCGTCAGTTAGGCCGATTCAGCGGGTGAATCGGTCGCCATATCAGGCGAAGGCCGCCAGCAGGTCCTCGCAGAGCGCCCGCTGCGCCTCGCTGGGTAGGCGCGCGCGGTGCTGCGCCAGGTGGAACTCGACGACGAAGCCGAGGCGCTCCGGCAGCAGCGCGCGCAGCTGGCCGCGGCGCTCCCAGGGCGCGGCGATGTGGTCGGGCAGGTAGCCGACATGGGCGCCGGAGAGGATGAAGGCCAGGCTGCCTTCCACCTGCTCGCTGTGCGCGCTGCTGGCGCCGGTCTGCCAGGGGGCGACGAAGCGGTAGGGGTGCAGCACGCCGTCGCAGGCCAGCAGCGCGCTGTCATCCCGTGGCGGGCGCTCGAACAGCGGGTGGCCGCGGCCGCAGTACAGCTGCTGCTGTTCGCGGAACAGCGGGTGATAGTCGAGCGCCGTCTGGCGACCGGAGAAGTAGCCGATGGCCAGCTGCAGCTGGCCCTGCAGCAGGCGCCGCTCCAGCTCGGCGGGCATGGCGCTGAGCAGCTCGATCTGCACCGCCTGGTTGCGCCGGCGGAAGGCGCCGAGGGCCGCGCCGAGGCGCTCCAGCACCTCGTCGGCGAGGGCCTCGGAGAGGCCGACGTGCAGCTCGCCGAGCAGCTTGTCGGCCATGCCCTGGGCCTCGCCCTTGAAGGTCTCGATGGCGGCGAACAGACGCCGGGTGGCGGCCAGCACCTGCTCGCCCTTGGGTGTCAGGCGAAAGCCGGCCTTGCCGCGCTCGCACAGGCGAAAACCCAGGCGCGTCTCCAGCTTGGCCATCTGCGTGCTGATGGTCGACTGGCCGATCCCCAGCTCGCCCTGGGCGGCGCTGAAGCCGCCACTCTCCACCACGGTGACGAACAGGCGCAGCAGTTGCAGGTCGAGGTCGCGCAGCTGGCTGAGCATGGCGGCTCCATACATTGATTTCTGTAGATGCTGGAGTAGATCACTTCGTATTTATCCGAAGCAAATGCCGGCGCAGGATGCCGCCATCGCCCAGGTCGCCGCAGCGCGGCCGGCACACCGCCCACGCCGGAGGAAAACCGCCATGCGCCTTGCCGCCAGTCTGTTGCTCACCGCCCTCGCCCTGCCGCTGCAGGCCGCGGAGCAGACCCTCAACCTGTACAACTGGGCCGACTACGTGGCGCCGCAGGCGCTCAAGCGCTTCCAGGCCGAGAGCGGCATCCGGGTCAAGTACGACACCTTCGACAGCGCCGAGGTGCTGGACGCCAAGCTGCTCACCGGCGGCAGCGGCTACGACGTCGTGTTCCCGGCCTCCAGCGGCCTGGCCCGGGCCATCCAGGCCGGGGCCGTGCAGCCGGTGGGCGCGCTGGGCAACGCCGCCAACCTCGATCCGGAGATGCTCGCCAAGCTGGCCTTCATCGACCCCGGCAACCGCTACGGCGTGCCTTACACCTGGGGCACGGTCGGCCTCGGCCTCAACAAGCAGGCGGTGGAAAAACGCCTGCCCGGGGTGGCGCTGGACAGCTTCGACCTGCTGTTCAAGCCGGAGTACGCCGGCAAGCTCAAGGACTGCGGCATCGCCGTGCTCGACTCGCCGCAGGAGGTGGTGGCCATCGCCCTCAACTACCTGGGGCGCAAGCCCTACTCCCACGACGCGCAGGACCTGCAGGCGGTGAAAGGACTGCTCGCCGGGCTGCAGCCCAACCTGCGCTATGTCGCCACCGCACGGCACATCGACGACCTGGCCAAGGGCGAGATCTGCCTGGCGCTGACCTATACCGGCGACGCCGGCATGGCCGCCGCCCGCGCCGCCGAGGCCGGGCAGCCGTTCGAGGTGGTCTACCGCATCCCGCGCGAGGGCACGCTGATCTGGTTCGACACCATGGCCATCCCCGCCGACGCGCCGCACCCCGCGGCCGCGCGCGCCTTCATCGACTACATGCTCAGGCCCGAGGTGATCGCCGAGCTGACCAACTCGCTGTACTTCGCCAACGCCAACCGCGCCGCCACCCCGTTGCTGGATGCGGCGGTGAGTGGCGATCCGCACATCTACCCGCCCAGGGCGGTGCGCGAAAAGCTGTTCGCCGAGCAGATCCTGCCGCTGCGCGTGCAGCGCGAGCGCACCCGCCTGTGGGCCGCCTTCCGCACCCAATATTGATTAGCCGTATGGCTGCTCCGGCACTGAGCGGCTTTTGAGTACATCGAGAACCCGACCATGGACCACGCCTTCGACAACGACCAGGCCATCACCCGCGACAGCCTCTACGGCACCTGTGCCGAGCCGACCTACGCCGGCATCACCAGCTTCATGCGCCGCCGCTACACCCGCGATCTGCGCGGCGTGGACCTGGTGGTCAGCGGCGTACCCTTCGACACCGCCACCACCAACAGGCCCGGCAGCCGCTTCGGCCCGCGCGCCATCCGCGCCGCCTCGATCCAGTCGGCCTGGGCCCGCCACTACCCCTGGGAGTTCGACCCCTTCGACCTGCTGGCCTGCGTCGACTACGGCGACTGCCACTTCGACCACGGCACCCCGCAGGCCATCCCGGCGGCCATCGAGGCCCATGCCGACAGGATTCTCGCCGCCGGCTGCGCCATGCTCACCCTGGGTGGCGACCACTTCATCAGCTACCCGCTGCTCAAGGCCCACGCCCGCAAGCATGGCCCGCTGGCGCTGATCCACTTCGACGCGCACAGCGACACCTGGCCGGACGAGGAGGGCGCGCGCATCGACCACGGCACCATGTTCTACCACGCCGCCCGCGAGGGCCTGGTCGACCCGGCGCGCTCGGTGCAGGTCGGCCTGCGCACCACCAACGACGACGTGATGGGCTTTGCGGTGCTGGATGCACGGCAGGTCAACCGCAGCACCCCGGAGCAGATCGCCGAGCAGATCCGCGCCCGTGTCGGCGACCAGCCGGTGTACCTGACCTTCGACATCGACTGCCTCGATCCGGCCTTCGCCCCCGGCACCGGTACCCCGGTGTGCGGCGGCCTGTCCAGCCACCAGGCCCTGGAAATCCTGCGCGGCCTGCGCGGCATCAACCTGGTCGGCATGGACGTGGTGGAGGTGGCGCCGCCCTACGACCACGCCGAGGTCACCGCCCTGGCCGGTGCAGCCCTGGCGATGGAGATGGTCTGCCTGTATGCCGCGCGGCATAAGCTGGGCGAGCGCTGAGGGGGCAAGCCGCTGCCGTAACGACTGAGTCACGAGAATATTGCCCGGCATAAAAAAGCCGCCCCGAGGGGCGGCTTCTGCGTTGCGGCGCGATCAGAGGCCGTTGGCGGCCTTGAACTCGCGGCGGCGACGGTGCAGGACCGGCTCGGTGTAGCCGTTCGGCTGCTTGGTGCCTTCGACCACCAGTTCCAGGGCGGCCTGGAAGGCGATGTTGCTGTCGAAGTTCGGCGCCAGCGGGCGGTACAGCGGGTCGTTGGCGTTCTGCCGGTCAACCACCGGGGCCATGCGCTTGAGGCTCTCGACGATCTGCGCCTCGGTGACCACGCCATGGCGCAGCCAGTTGGCCAGCAGCTGGCTGGAGATGCGCAGGGTGGCGCGGTCTTCCATCAGACCGACGTCGTTGATGTCCGGCACCTTGGAGCAGCCGACGCCCTGGTCGATCCAGCGCACCACGTAGCCGAGGATGCCCTGCGAGTTGTTGTCCAGTTCGTTCTGGATTTCCTCGGCCGACCAGTTGGTGTTCGGTGCCAGCGGGATGGTCAGGATGTCGTCGATGGACGCCGGGGTGCGCTTGGCCAGCTCGGCCTGACGGGCGAACACGTCGACCTTGTGGTAGTGCAGGGCGTGCAGGGTGGCGGCGGTCGGCGAGGGTACCCAGGCGGTGTTGGCGCCGGCCATCGGGTGGACGATCTTCTGCTCGAGCATGCCGGCCATCAGGTCGGGCATGGCCCACATGCCCTTGCCGATCTGCGCGCGGCCCTGCAGGCCGGTGGCCAGGCCGATGTCGACGTTGTTGTTCTCGTAGGCGCCGATCCACTTCTCGCTCTTCATGGCGGCCTTGCGCACCATGGCGCCGGCTTCCATGGAGGTGTGGATTTCGTCACCGGTGCGGTCGAGGAAGCCGGTGTTGATGAACACCACGCGCTCGCTGGCCGCCTTGATGCAGGCCTTGAGGTTGACGGTGGTGCGGCGCTCTTCGTCCATGATGCCGACTTTCAGGGTGTTGCGCGGCAGGCCGAGGACGTCCTCGACGCGGGAGAAGATTTCGGCGGCGAAGGCCACTTCTTCCGGGCCGTGCATCTTCGGCTTGACGATGTACACCGAGCCGGTGCGGCTGTTCTTGCGGCTGGTGTTGCCATTCAGGTTGTGGATGGCGATCAGGCTGGTAAACAGGCCGTCCTGGATGCCTTCCGGAATCTCGTTGCCGGCGGCGTCGAGGATGGCCGGGTTGGTCATCAGGTGGCCGACGTTGCGCACGAACAGCAGGCTGCGGCCGTGCAGGGTCAGCTCGGAACCGTCGGCCTTGGTGTAGACGCGGTCCGGGTTCATGGTGCGGGTGAAGGTGGTGCCGCCCTTGCTGACTTCTTCAGCCAGATCGCCTTTCATCAGGCCCAGCCAGTTGCGGTAGACCAGGACCTTGTCGTCGGCATCGACGGCGGCCACCGAGTCTTCGCAGTCCATGATGGTGGTCAGCGCGGACTCCATCAGTACGTCCTTCACGCCGGCGGCGTCGGTCTGGCCGATCGGGCTGGTCGGGTCGATCTGGATCTCGAAGTGCAGGCCGTTGTGCTTGAGCAGCACGGCCTTCGGCTTGGCGGCTTCGCCCTGGAAGGCGACGAACTGGGCGGCGTTCTGCAGGCCGACTTCGCTGCCGTTCTTCAGGGTCACGGCCAGCTGGCCGTTCTTCACCACGTAGGCGGTGGCGTCGACGTGGGACGCGCCTTCCAGCGGGGCGGCTTCGTCGAGGAAGGCGCGGGCGAAGGCGATCACCTTGTCACCGCGGACCTTGTTGTAGCCCTTGCCCTTCTCGGCGCCGTTCTCTTCGCTGATCACGTCGGTGCCGTAGAGGGCATCGTACAGCGAGCCCCAGCGGGCGTTGGAGGCGTTCAGGGCGAAACGCGCGTTCATCACCGGCACTACCAGCTGCGGGCCGGCCAGGCGGGCGATTTCTTCGTCGACGTTCTGCGTGGTGGCCTGGAAGTCGGCCGGTTCCGGCAGCAGGTAGCCGATTTCCTGGAGGAAGGCCTTGTAGGCGGCGGCGTCATGCGCCTGGCCCTTGCGGGCCTGGTGCCAGGCGTCGATCTGGGCCTGCAGGGCATCGCGTTTGGCCAGCAGGGCGCGGTTCTTCGGAGCCAGCTCGTTGATCACGGCTTCGGCGCCGGCCCAGAACTTGTCGGCAGCGATGCCGGTGCCGGGGATGGCTTCGTTGTTGATGAAGTCGTAAAGGGCCTTGGCGACCTGCAGACCACCTACTTGAACGCGCTCAGTCATTGCTTGCCTCACTTGATGCAGAACAGGGCCGGAAGGCCATGTAGTAAGAGTCGGCGGATACTACATGACTCGTCTGGAAAAATCAGTCACAAACTGTGCTCGCCTGTCGGTCCGTGCGGCCGCTGCCGGGCTGGCCGGGGCCTTGCCGGACGGGGCTCCCCGCCCGGGCCTATACTCGGTGCTTTTCCGACCCTGGAGGCAGCATGCCGATCAGTTGTGCCCAACCCGCCGATCTCCCCGAACTGGCCGAGCTGTTTGCCGGCTACCTGGACTTCTACCAGGTGCCGCGCCCGCTGCCCGAGGTCAGTGCCTTCCTCGCCGCACGCCTTGAGCGCGGCGACTCGGTGCTGTTCATCGCCCGCGACCAGGCCGGCCAGGCGCTGGGCTTCGTCCAGCTGTATCCCTTTTTCGCCTCGTTGCACATGGCGCCGGCCTTTCTCCTCAGCGATCTCTACGTGCATCCGCAAGGCCGCCGCCAGGGCCTGGCCGAGCAGCTGATGAACGCCGCCCGTGGCCATGCCGAGGCCAGTGGCGCCTGCGGCCTGCAGCTGGAGACGGCGAAGGACAATCTGGCCGGCCAGGCGCTCTACGAAAAGCTTGGCTATGTGCGCGATGAGGTGTTTTATACCTACTGGCTCGGCCTCAAGCCCTGAACAAGGAGTTGCACGTGGATCATCTGGTACTCACCGTCATCGCCCCCGACCAGCCCGGCCTGGTCGAACGTATCGCCCAGTGCATCGCCGCGCACGGCGGCAACTGGCTGGAGAGCCGCATGTCGCGCATGGCCGGGCAGTTCGCCGGCATCCTCAAGGTGGCGGTACCCGCCGAGGGTTACGACGAGCTGGTCGAAGGCCTGCAGGCCCTCAACAGCCAGGGCATCCGCGTGCTGGTGGCGGAGAGCGGCATCGAGCCGGTCTGCACCTGGAAGCCGATCCACCTCGATCTGGTGGGTAACGACCGCCCCGGCATCGTCCGCGACATCACCCGCCTGCTCGCCGAGCACGGCGTCAACCTGGAGAGCCTGACCACCGAGGTGGCGCCGGCGCCGATGAGCAGCGAGCCGCTGTTCCATGCCGAGGCGCTGCTGGCCGTGCCGCTGGACCTGTCGCTGGACCAGCTGCAGGACAAGCTGGAAACCCTGGCCGACGACCTGATGGTGGAGCTGAACCTGCGCAGCGAGGAGTGATCCCCAGAATGCGTGGGTGAAGCTGTGGATAGTCTGGGGAGCCCCGGCGCACTGCCTAGTGCCCCGGGGCTTTTTCATGCCTGGTCAAAAAAGCTGCAGATTCAAGGGCTTGTGCACAAATGGCGGGGATGGCTCTGTGGGCGGCATGGGGATAAGTCGGCCCATCCCGCGGGCGGCGTGGCCTGCGGCCTGTTGCGCGTTTTTCAGCCAGCGCCCGGTGTCGGGTGGATATCCCCGAAAGTTGTGGATGAAACTGTGCGCAGGCTGGGGGATGGCCGCTGCGCGCCAGGCCTGCCGCGGGCTCCCGCGTTTCGCTCAGAAAACCAGCAATATCAAGCGCTTGTGCACAAAGACTGGGGATGAGGCTGTGGATAGCCGGCGGACTTATCGCTGTGCGCCAGGCCGGGCGCGGCCTGCAGCAACCTGGGCGTTTCCTGATCAGTCGTCCGGCCGGCGCGTCGCGGTGGATAAGGCCGGGGCGCAGGCTGGGATTCCTATCCCCGGGAAACGGGGAAAGAGCTGTGGACAGTCTGCGGACTCCTTGCTGCAGCCCGCGCCTGGCGTGGGTTGCAGCGGTTCGCTCAGCAAATGCACAGCTACGTCGGGCTTGTGCACAGAGCCTGGGGATGGCCCTGTGGAAAAGCTCGGGAATAACCGCGCCAGCCCCCGGCCGATCAGGCTTCGCCCGGGTTGGTCGTTTTCTAGGCGACCTGGCCGCGCCGGCGCAGGCCCAGCCAGATGTCCAGGCTGTAGATGAACAGCGCCGCCCAGATGCACACGAAGGACAGCAGCTTGCTCGATTCCAGCGTCTCGCCGAACAGCAGCACCGCCTGCAGCAGCACCAGGGTGGGTGCGAGGTACTGCAGGAAGCCCAGGGTGGTGTAGGGCAGGTGGCGCGCCGCGGCGTTGAAGCACAGCAGCGGCACCAGGGTGATGGGGCCGGCGGCGATCAGCCAGAGCGCCTCGCTGCTGCTCCAGAAGCCGGGCTGGGTGCTGGCTGCGGCCGGGTGCAACCACAGCCAGCCGAGCGCCAGCGGCAGCAGCAGCCAGGTTTCCACCACCAGGCCGGGCAGGGCGGCCACCGGCGCCTGCTTGCGGATCAGGCCGTAGAAGCCGAAGGTCAGCGCCAGCACCAGCGACACCCAGGGCAGGCTGCCGACCTGCCACAGCTGCTGCAGCACGCCGAGGGTGGCCAGGCCCACCGCCACCCACTGCAGGCGGCGCAGGCGCTCGCCGAGCAGCAGCATGCCGAGCAGCACGTTGATCAGCGGGTTGATGTAGTAGCCCAGGCTGGCCTCCAGCATGCGCCCGTTGTTCACCGCCCAGACATACACCAGCCAGTTGCTGGCGATCAGCAGGCCGCTGGCGGTGAGCACCGCCAGGCGCCTGGGGTTGTCGCGCAGCTCGCGCCACCAGCCGGGGTGTTTCCACAGCGCCAGCAGCAGCGCGCCGAACAGCGCCGACCAGATCGCCCGGTGGGCGATGATCTCCAGCGCTGGCACGGCCTGGATGGCCTTGAAGTACAGCGGGAACAGGCCCCAGATCAGATAGGCGGCGATGCCGAGGGCATAGCCGCGGCTGGGGTGGGCGGAAGGCATGGCAGTCCTTGATGGATAGGCGGCTAACTAAAGACTGCTGATTCTAGTGCGGCCGGGTAGGGGTTGTCTGGATGATCAGCTTTGCTGGCGGGGTGGTGGTGCAAACTCGATGTCATGAAAGGTTTACAGGCGTGCGGCTCGCCATGCTTCCCGGTTCGGTTTGGACCTGGGGCAGTTTCATCTGTCGATCAATGTGCACGTCAAGGAGGGGGCAGCGCGCTTCGCCCAGGATTGCCCACGAACTACTGGCAACACGGGCGCCGTGTGGAAGAAAAAGTGCTCCGGATGGAATCCCATTCCGGAGCACTCTGGCACATCAGGCGTGCAGCAGTGCATCGAGCCCGCCCTTGTGGTCGAGGCTTGCCAGATCATCGAAACCCCCGACATGCACCTCACCCACGAAGATCTGCGGGACGGTTCTGCGCTGGGATCGCTGCAGCATTTCCGCCAGAGACTGTGGAGACTCCTCGACATTGATTTCGAGGGGGGTGACCCCCTTGCTCGCCAGCAGTCGCTTGGCACTCACGCAGTAAGGGCAGTGTCGGGTGGTGTAGATAGTCACTTGGCTCATGGTGGTTACCCTCCTAGCGTGCCGACGGCGGGAAATCGATATCGGTGGTGGCGATGTTGTTCAGGTAGTTGGTCAGGGTCAGCAGCGTGACCTGGGCCACCACCTCGACGATCTGGCCATCGCTGAGGCCGGCCTCGCGCGCTGCAGCGATCTGTTCGTCACTCAGTTGCCCGCGGCTTTCGGTGATCTGCTGCGCCAGCGTTGCGACCGCGCTGAGGGTACCGCTACGGGCTTGGCGAATGGCCTCGTCGTTCAAGCCAGCCTTGGCGCCAAAGAAGCTGTGTGCGGCCAGGCAGTAGTCACAACCGTTGACTTGCGAGGTGGCGAGGGCGACGACTTCGCGCTCGGCGGCGCTCAGCGAGCTTTTACCCAGGGCCTGGGCGAGTCCCAGGTAACCGCTGAGTGCGGCCGGGGAGTGGGCCAGGGTCTTGAATGCGTTGGGAATGAAGCCGAGACCTTTCTGAATGCCTTCGAGGGCAGCGCGCGAGCCAGCGGGGGCCTGGTCCAGCGAGAGAGCGGCGATACGAGTCATGGTAGTTCTCCAGTAGGTTGATTAACCGGCTTGTCGATCAAGCTTGGAGTCCATACTAGGAAGGCTGTCTTTCCTTTCGGATTCAGATCGTCGAACTTATGCAACAGATCGTCTAAATCTGGGCGCGCCATGGACCGTCTGTCGACACTGCTCAAACACTTCAACCTGCACGCTTCCACCTTTCACCAGGGTGGGTTCTGTGGAACGACCAGCCTTTATGGGCAGCACAGCGTCGGCCACGCCCATCTGCTGCGTTCGGGGCGCCTGGCCTTCAGGGACAAGCGCGGCCAGCTCACCGAGCTGACCGAGCCGAGCCTGATTCTGGCGGTGCGCCCGCAGGAGCATCAGCTGTTGGCGAGCGAGGCTGATGCCGCGGAGTTGGTGTGTGCCACCTTGCAGTTCGATGGCGGGGCCAGCAACCCGCTGACCCTGGCGTTGCCGGACTTCATCATCAAGCCGCTGCGCGAACTGCAGGGCCTCGATGGCACCCTCGACTGGCTATTCGATGAAGCCTTCGGCGCCGAGTGTGGGCGGGATGTCATCCTCAATCGCCTGTTCGAGCTGATGGTGATCCAGCTGCTGCGCCACCTCCTCGCCAGCCGCAGCATCGACTCCGGGATGATGGCCGGGTTGGCCAACCCTCAGTTGTCCCGCGCGCTCGTGGTCATCCACAACGAGCCTCAGCACAACTGGTCGGTGGCGGAACTGGCGAATCGCTCGGGCATGTCGCGGGCGAGCTTTGCTGCGCACTTTCGCGAGACCGTGGGGGTCACCCCGGCGGATTACCTGGCGAACTGGCGCATCAGCCTGACGCAGAAGCGCCTGCGCGAGGGCCGTCCCATTGCCCTGATCGCCGATGAGGTCGGCTACGAAAGTCCGTCTGCGCTGGCCCGCACCTTTCGCCGCAAGGTCGGCGCAAGCCCGCGGGAATGGCTGCAGCAGAGCACGGCATGATACCCGGCAGGCTTGCCCGTAACGGCAATGCGCGCGGGCCCGCGCCCCGCTCGTGGGCAGCTACAAATGCTCGCGGAGAAAATCGATGAAGGCCAGTGTCCGTGCCGAGCGTCGTCGCTCACGGCTGAACACGGCGCTGACCGGCAGCGCGGTGGTCTGGTAATCGTCGAGCACGCTACGCACGCGACCCTGTTCGACGTCCGCGGCGAACAGCCATTGTGGCGAGAGGGAAATGCCCAGGCCGCCAAGGACCATTTCCCGGATGGCCTCGCTGCTGTTGCTGGTGACGTTGCCGGTGATGGCGACAGCGAGCGCCTGCGCTCCGCGGGTGAAGTGCCAGCGGTCGTAGTGCTCCAGCAGGGTGAAGGCGATGCAGTTGTGGCCTGCCAGTTCGGCGGGCTCGCGGGGCAGGCCGTGGCGTTCCAGATAGGCCGGCGCGGCATACACCCGCCGGGGGCTGCTGCCGAGGGACACGGCTACCAGGCCCTCGCTCTTGACCACCCCGATGCGGATCGCCAGGTCGATGTTTTCCTTGAGCAGGTCTTCGTTCTGGTCGCTCAGGCGCAGGTCGATCCGCACCCCCGGATAGCGCTGCAGGAAACTCGCGATCAGCGGCGCAATGCTCAACCTCCCGTAGCTGACGGGTGCGGTGATGCGCAGCGGGCCGGCGATCTGCTCCTGGCCGCTGGCGAAGCTGCGGGTGGCAGCGTCGAGCTGACCGAGGATGTCCTGGCAGTGCCTGTAGAAACCCTGCCCCTGGTCGGTGAGGGCCAGGTGCCGGGTGCTGCGGGCGAACACCGGGCCGCCCAGGTAGTGCTCCAGGGCACGGATCTGCTTGCTCACCGCGGGTTGCCCCATGTTCAGTTCGCGCGCGACCGCCGAGAACGAACCACGTTCCACCACGCGGACGAAGATGCGCATGCTGTCGAACAGATCCATCGCCATTAGGCCTCTTCGAGGAATAAGTGATATGAAAATTTAGTTTCTTATCGGAATGGGGAAGGCGGAGCAACCTGTAAGCGTCCACTCAATCAGAGGTTTCCGCCATGAATCAGACCATGCTTGCTGCCATCGCCGAATCCGCCCAGGCCCCGCTGGCCGTGCGCCACATCACTCGCCCTGTTCCTGGCAAGGGCCAGGTGCTGGTCAGGGTTCACGCTGCGGGGGTCAACCCGCTCGATACCAAGATCGCCGCCGGCGCCGGCGCGCATGCTCGCCAGGCGTTGCCGGCGGTGCTCGGCCTGGACCTGGCCGGCACGGTCGTCGAGCTGGGCGAGGCGGTCGAGGGTTTCACCGCTGGCCAGGAGGTCTTCGGCATGGCCGGCGGTATCGGCGGCGCCCAGGGCACCATGGCCGAGTACATCGCCGTGGATGCCCGGCTGATCGCGGCAAAACCGCACGCACTGGGCATGCACGAGGCGGCCGCCTTGCCGCTGGTATTCATCACCGCCTGGGAAGGCCTGGTGGATCGCGCCAACGTCCGTGCCGGCCAGCGCGTGCTGGTCCATGGCGGTGCGGGTGGAGTCGGCCAGGTCGCCGTGCAACTGGCCAAGGCGCGCGGCGCCGAAGTCTACGCCACCGGTTCGGCGGCCAGTCTCGACTTCATTCGTTCGCTGGGGGCCACGGCCATCGACTACCAGACGCAGAGCGTGGAGTCCTACGTCGAGCACTACACGGCCGGCGAAGGTTTCGACATCGTCTACGACACCGTGGGCGGCAGCACGCTGGATGCGTCGTTCCAGGCCGTGAAGCCTTATACCGGGCACGTCCTGAGTTGCCTCGGCTGGGGCCAGCACAGCCTTGCGCCGCTGTCGTTCAAGAGCGCCACCTACTCGGGCGTATTCACCCTCACTCCGCTGCTTACCGGCCAGGGGCGCGAGCACCACGGGGCCATCCTGCGCGAGGCCGCTGGGCTGGCCGATGCCGGGCAGCTGACCATTCGAGTCGATCCGCAGCAGTTTGCCCTGGATGAGGTCAACGAGGCATTTCGCCAGGTTGCCGAGGGCCGCGGCCAGGGCAAGACGGTCATTCGCTTGGTGAATGAATAGTCGGCGCTGCTGTTCTAGCCAGGGCTTTCGGCCGAAAGAAACCCGTCATGGATATCTCTTGATCAGACGGGCAGCCGATTGCCCCTGTGCTCGACTGGGCATGTGACCTTACAGGCCCAGCTCCGACAGGCCCGGATGCTCATCCGGACGGCGACCCAGCGGCCAGCGGAACTTGCGCTCCGCCTCGGCGATGGGCAGGTCGTTGATGCAGGCGAAGCGGTGGGCCATCAGGCCGTTGTCGGCGAATTCCCAGTTCTCGTTGCCGTAGGAGCGGAACCAGTTGCCGGAGTCGTCGTGCCATTCGTAGGCGTAGCGCACGGCGATGCGGTTCTCGGTGAAGGCCCACAACTCCTTGATCAGGCGGTACTCGTGTTCCTTCTGCCACTTGCGGGTGAGGAAGGCCTCGGCCTCGGCGCGGCTGGTGGCGAACTCCACGCGGTTGCGCCAGCGGGTGTCGGGGGTATAGGCGAGCGCCACCTTGCCGGCGTCGCGACTGTTCCAGCCGTCCTCGGCCAGGCGCACCTTGAGCATGGCGGTCTCGCGGGTGAAGGGCGGCACCGGTTGGCGGATTTCGGGCGTGGACATGGGCATGCTCCTGTTGGCGAAGGTGATTGGTGCTCAGTGGCGCACGGCGCCGGCCTGCGGCTGGCGAATGCCGGTGCGCAGCGCGCGCCACAGGCTGGCCAGGCGGCCGGCCGAGGCGGCGGAGCAGGGGTGTTCCAGCGCCGCAGCCATCTGCGGCAGCAGCAGGTTCGCCTCCCACTCCATGGCGTCGCGGCTCGGCGACGAAGATGTGGGTGCGTCGTGCCACTGCACGGGCGTTTGCATTTGCCGGCTACGCCAATCGCTTCTGTTCATCTCGCGGCCTCCTCGTCAGATATCCAGCACCAGGGGTTGTGGGCTGTCTGCGCTTTGCGCCGGCACGGCGCAGCAGATCAGCACCTTGTCGCTATCCGGCAGCTGCGCCGGTGGATTGGGGTAGTGCACGGCGCCGCTGACCAGCCGGGCGGCGCAGGTGCCGCACGAGCCGCCGCGGCAGCTGAACTCGGGCGTCAGGCCGCGGCTCTCGGCCAGCTCCAGCAGGCTGCCGCTGTCAGGCTTCCAGCGCGCCTCGGTGGCCGAGGCGGAAAAGTACACCGGCACCGGCTGCGTGGCTGCCGGTGGCTGCTCCAGGCTTGGATGTTGCCCGCTCTGTGAACGGCGCAGGGCGGAGGGGCCGAAGGCCTCGGCATGGATGCGCTGGTCGGCGATGTTGAGGTCGCGCAGGCCGTCGTACATGTCCTGCAGAAAACCGCTGGGGCCGCACAGGTAGAAGTCGTAGTCGTCCAGCGGCAGGCGCGCCTTGACCTGGGCGAAGCCCAGGCGGCCGGCCAGCTGGTAGTCGCGGCCGAGCTGCGCCTCCGCGCCGGGGCTGCTCAGGGCTCGGTGGATGTGCAGGAGTCCTTCCGCCTGCTGTTGCAGCGCGTTCAGCTCGTCGCGGAAGGGCAGGTCGGCCAGGCTGCGGGCGCTGTGGAACAGATGGATGTGCCGCGCGCGCTGGTGCTGCCGGTTCTGCGCCACCAGCTCGCGGGCCATGGCAATCAGCGGGGTGATGCCGACGCCGGCACCAATCAGAACCGCAGGTCTGGCCAGCTCATCGACCAGGGTGAAGCTGCCCAGTGGCGGGCGTACCTCCAGCAAGTCACCTTCCTGTACCTGCTCGTGCAGGTGGCGCGAGGCCTTGCCCTGCAGCTTCACGCTGATGCGGATATGCCCGTCGGATGGTGCGCTGGAGACGCTGTAGGTCCTGACCAGGGCCTCATCGCCGGCCTGTAGGCGCATCGGCAGGTGCTGGCCGGCGGTGAAGGGCACGCGGGAATGGTCCAGTGGGGCGAGGAACAGCGAGCGGATGTCGCGGCTCTCCTGCTGCACGTGCGTGACCCGCCATTGCTGCCATTGCCGGCGCTGTTCGGATTGGCGCACGCGCTCGTCGGCTTCGGCCCAGGTGCCGGTCGCCAGGCTGGTGGGGGCGTAGTCATGGAACCGCCAGCGCACGCTCACGGCCGCCGGGCGCAGCACCACCTGTTCGACCTCGACCGTCCACAGCCGCTCCGCGCCTTCGAAGGCCTTGATCAGAGGGCTGTCGAGCAGCAGCTCGGTGCGCCCGCTGAGCTGCAGCATGTCGCCGCTGGCGAAGTCGACGAACAGCAGGCCGGCGATCGGATTGACCTGCAGGTTGCCCAGGGTGTTGAAGAACAGGTTGCCGGCGTAGTCGGGAATGGTCAGGCGGTTGCCTTCGACCCTGACGAAGCCGGCGCGGCCGCCACGGTGGGAGACGTCCACGGAGCGATGCCCCGCGTCATGCTCGACGTAGCTGGCGACGAAGAAGGTGTCGGCGGCGCGGATCAGCGCGCTGCTGTAGTCGTCCAGGCCGGTGAAGTCCCGGCGTGGCGGTTTGCCGTTTGCCGGCGCGGTGACGCGGCTGTAGGAGCGCTCCTGGATGTACTTGGGGCAGTTTCCGTAGGAGTGTTCGACCTCCACGGCGAAGCCTGCGGCCGAGGCCTGCTGGATCACGCCGTTGATGCGGTTGCGCCGGCGCGTATGCAGCTCGATGCCGAGCAGGCCGATGGAGTTGCCCGCCTGCAGGCCGGCGGCGGCCGGGTCCTGCGGGTCGGGTTGAGTGGCGAGGAACAGGTGCTGCGGATCGGCGGAGGTGACAAAGCCTTCCGGTCCTTCGAGCAGCGTCGCCCAGGGGCGGCCGTCGGCATCCACCGCGCCGACCACCATGAACGGCAGCTGCTGATAGAACTCCCGGTGCTGGTCGGGCATGTAGTCGCGGATGACCTTCTGCCCGATCACTTCCATCCGCTCGGTGGCGTGAACGCTTTCCTGAAGCAGTCTTTCCCCGGCATGCCAGGGTGACTTGCGGTGCTTGGGCAGATGGTCCATGACGCTGCTCCTTGAGCGAGCTGCCGGGAGGCCCGGCAGCGGGGCGGTACTCAGGCGGCTTGCAGGCCCGCGGCGGTGCGCTGCATGGGCACGAAGCCGGGCAGGGCCTCGATGCGTTGCAGCCAGGCCCGCACATTCGGGTAGGCCTCCAGCGCGACGTTGCCTTCCGGGGCATGGGCGATGTAGCTGTAGTTGGCGACATCGGCGATGCTCGGTGCGCTGCCCGCGAGGAACGGGCTGGCCGCCAGCTCGTGCTCCATCACCTTGAGCAGGGCATGGGCCCGGTTGATGACTTCGTCGGCATTGAAGGCGGCGCCGAACACCGTGATCAGTCGCGCCGCGGCCGGGCCGTAGGCGACCTGGCCGGCGGCCACCGACAGCCAGCGCTGCACGCGTGCCTCGGTGAGCGGATCGTTCAGCTGCCAGCTGCCGCTGCCGTACTTCTTCGCCAGGTAAACGAGGATCGCGTTGGAGTCGCTGATGACGGTGCCGTTGTCATCGATCACCGGCACCTGACCGAAGGGGTTGATGGCCAGGAACTCGGCCTTCTTGTGCTCCCCGTTGGCCAGGTCGACGAACACCAGCTCGGTGGGCAGTTTGAGCAGCGAGAGCAGCAGTTCGACGCGGTGGGCGTGGCCGGACAGCGGGTGGCGATAGAGTTTGATGGCGTTGGACATGGGCATGGCTCCGGAACGGTGGGTGGTCAGCGCGAGGTCGGGGGGTTGCGCTGGTGGAGCCATGCTGCGCCTGTGCGAGTTCGAGCAGAATCACCACGCTGGGCAATCCATAATTCCGTTTTCTGAAAGAGTGGCGGTCGGGCCTCAGTCGCAGAAGGCGGGATGGGCGCGCAGCCGCGGTGCGGCGAAATCGATGAAGCTGCGTACCCGTGCATCGGCGCGGCGGCCATGCCGGTAGATCAGGTGCGCCGGCACGCCAGGGCCGGCGAAGGGCTGCAGCACGGCTTCGAGCTGGCCGCTCTGCAGCTCGGCATGGGCCTCGTAGCTCATGCAGCGGACCAGGCCCAGGCCCAGGGTGGCGGCATGGATGGCCGCGCGCTGGGTGGTGCAGGTCAGCACCGGCACAGGCCTCGCCTGCTGCGTGCGGCGCACTCCGCGGAACTGCCAGGAAGCGTCGTAACCGGGGGCCGAGGCCAGCACGGCGCGGTGGCGGCCGAGTTCTTCCGGCGTCTGCGGCCGGCCCCATTGGGCCAGGTAGGCGGGGGCGGCGCAGACGATGGGGCGAACCGTGCCCAGCGCCATGGCGAACTCGGACGAACTGGCCAGATGGCCCACCACCAGGGCGGCATCGAGACCGTCCTCCAGCAGCCTGGGCATGCCGTGACTGGCCCGGGTGGCCAGGTGCATGTCGGGAAAGGCGTCCAGGTAAGCCAGTGCTATGGGGGTGAGTACCTGCTGGTCCATCAAGGGGGGCAGCGCCAGGCTCAGCAGTCCGCTGGGGCAGGCATGCACGCCCGCGGCGGAACGCTCGGCCTCCTCGGTTTGCTCCAGCAGCTGTCGAGCGCTCAGGGCCAGCCGGGCGCCGGCCGGGCTGAGGCTGACGCCCCGGTGGCTGCGGATGAGCAGCCTGGCGTTGAGGCGGGCCTCGAGGGCACCGATGTTGCGCATGATGGTCGCCACCGACAGTTCCAGCCGGCGCGCCGCCGCGGCCAGGCTGCCGGCCTGCGCCACGGCATCGAACACCTGCAGCTGCCGGTAGCGGTCCATGCCTCAGGCCGCCGGCGTCGTCTGCAGCGCCGGGTCTTGCTGGAAGCGCCGGGTACAGTGGTCGACGAAGGTGCGCACCTTGGCCGATATCCGGCGGCTGCCCTGATACAGCACATGCACGGGGAACGCCGCGGTCTCGTAGTCGGCGAGGACGACCTCCAGCTCGCCCTTGGCCACCAGCTCGGCGACCTGGTACGACAGCACCCGCGTCAGCCCCCAGCCCAGGCGCGCGGCATTGATGGCGGCCTGGTTGGAG
This sequence comes from Aquipseudomonas alcaligenes, assembly GCF_003205495.1. Classification (GTDB taxonomy): domain Bacteria; phylum Pseudomonadota; class Gammaproteobacteria; order Pseudomonadales; family Pseudomonadaceae; genus Aquipseudomonas; species Aquipseudomonas alcaligenes_B. The sequence continues at coordinate 90,787 of NZ_QJRX01000008.1, forward strand.
CTGACCACCAGGCGCGGCTTGGGATGCAGGGTGAGGGCGCCCTGGGGGCTCTCGAAGTGCCAGTCGGTGAGCAGGCTGCTGGCCGACGACATGACGATGGGGGCGTTCATCACATCCTCGGGAACCCGTGGCCGGCCGGCCCGTTCGAGAAAGGCGGGAGCGGCGCAGATGACCGGGCGGATTGCCCCGACCTTCACCGCCTGCAGGCCGGTGTCGGGCAGTCTGCCGATGCGGATCGCCACGTCCACCCCTTCTTCGACCATGTTCACCAGGCGATCCACCAGCAGGGCGTTGATCGACACCTCCGGGTGCGCGGCGAGGTATTCGGTGATCAGCGGGATCAGGAACAGCTCGCCAAACATCACCGGCGCCGTCACGGTCAGGTTGCCGCGGGCCCGGCTGGCGCTGCCGGCGGCCAGCTCCTCGGCTTCCTCGAGGTCCAGCAGGATGCGCCTGCAGTCATCGACATAACGCCGGCCGGCCTCGGTCAGGCGCAGGCTGCGGGTGCTCCTGGCCAGCAGCAGGGTGCCGAGGCGGTTCTCCAGGCCGGCGATCACGCGCGTCACGCTCGGCGCCGACAGGCCCAACAGCTTGGCGCCGCCGGCAAAGCTCTCCGCTTCCGCGACGGCCACCAGCACCTTCATTTCCTGAAACCTGTCCACAGTCACCGCCAGTCAGCACAAGGGATCGATGGTCAACAGCCTAGCGCCTGACGATAGCCCGGTAGCGCCGGCGCCGACGGCATCAGAACAAGCGCAACGGCTCCTCGTCCAGCGCCGCCAGCTGCTCGCGCAGCATCAGTATCTGGTCGCCCCAGTAGCGCTCGTTGGCGAACCAGGGGAAGGCCAGCGGGAAGGCCGGGTCGTCCCAGCGCCGGGCGATCCAGGCGCTGTGGTGCATCAGGCGCAGGGCGCGCAGGCCTTCGATCAGCGGCAGCTCGCGGGCCTCGAAGTCGTGGAACTCGTTGTAGCCGTCGACCAGTTCGGACAGCTGGCCGAGGCGCTCCTGGCGGTCGCCGGCGAGCATCATCCACAGGTCCTGCACGGCCGGGCCCATGCGGCAGTCGTCGAGGTCGACGACATGGAAGGCGTCGTCGCGGTGCAGCAGGTTGCCGGGGTGGCAGTCGCCGTGCAGGCGGATCGGCGTGTAGCGCACGCGGGCGAACAGCTCGTCCAGGCGTTTGAGCAGGTCGCGCGCCACCGATTCGTAGGCCGGTAGCAGGCTGCGCGGCACGAAGCCGCCGTCCAGCAGGGTGGCCAGCGAGGCGTGGCCGAAACCCGCCACCGTGAGTGTCTCGCGGTGCTCGAAGGGGCGGCTGGCGCCCACCGCGTGCAGGCGGCCGAGCAGCTGGCCGAGGCGGTACAGCTGGTCCAGGTTGCCCGGCTCCGGGGCGCGGCCGCCGCGGCGGGGGAACAGGGCGAAGCGGAAGCCGGCGTGCTCGAACAGGCTCTCGCCGTCCTGCCGCAGCGGCGCCACCACCGGCACTTCGCACTCGGCCAGCTCGTGGCTGAAGGCGTGCTCCTCGCGGATCGCCGCATCGCTCCAGCGGTCCGGGCGGTAGAACTTGGCGATCAGCGGCTCGCTGTCCTCGATGCCAACCTGGTAGACGCGGTTCTCGTAGCTGTTCAGTGCCAGCACGCGGGCGTCGCTGAGGTAGCCGAGGTTCTCCACGGCGTCGAGCACCAGGTCGGGGGTGAGGGTGGCGAAGGGGTGGCTCATGGCGGGCTCCAGTCAGGGCGCCCAGTGTAGCGCCAAGCGCGGGCGTGCAGGCCGTCGGCGCGGGCAACCGGCTGGCGAGGGCCGCCTGAGCCGGCGCTCAGCTGCGCATCGGCGTGGCGCGGCGGGTGTCGCCCAGGCCGTAGACCAGCAGCAGGAGCAGGAACGACAGCCCCAGCAGGCAGGCCGCCAGGCGGTGCGCCTCGCCGTAGCGCAGCGCCTCGACGTGCTGGAACAGGGCGATGGACACCACCTGGGTCTCGCCGGGGATGCTGCCGCCGAGCATCAGCACCACGCCGAACTCGCCCAGGGTGTGGGCGAAGCCGAGGGTAGCGGCGACCAGCAGGCCGCGCCGCAGCAGCGGCAGCACCACCCGCAGCAGGCGTTGCCAGCGGTTGGCGCCGAGGCTGGCGGCGGCCTCCAGCAGGCTCTGCGGGATCTCGCGCAGGGCCACGGTCAGCGGCTGCACCACGAAGGGCAGCGAATAGATCACCGAGCCCAGCACCAGGCCGGCGAAGCTGAAGGCCAGGCCCTGGCCGGTGAGCCAGTGCCAGGCCTGGCCGAGCGGGGTGTCCGGGGCGAACAGCACCAGCAGGTAGAAGCCCAGCACCGTGGGTGGCAGCACCAGCGGCAGCGCCAGCACGGCATCGAGCATGCGCCGCAGCGGCGTCTGCTTGCGCACGCGCCAGGCCGCCAGCGGCAGGCCGATGGCCAGCAGCAGGGCGGTGGAGATCGCCGCCAGCTGCAGGGTGATGGCCAGCGCCTGCCAGTCGCTGTCAGTCAGCAGCACAGCCAGCCTCGCCCGGCAGGCCATAGCCTGCCGTCTTCAGGGTGTCGTGCTGGGCATCGAAAAAGGCCGCGAAGGCTGCGGCGGCGGCCTGGCGCTCGCCCTTGCCCAGCAGTACGCGCTTCTGCACCAGAGGCTCGTAAAGCGCGGCGTCGACCTGGCTGTACTGCGCGACGGGTGTCCCGGCCGCGCTCAGCTGGCTGAGGGCGACGAAGCCGCTCGGGGCATTGCCGCTGTGCACGAACTGGTAGGCCTGGCCGATGTCCTGGGCGTACACCAGGTGCGGCTTGAGCCGCGCCAGCTGGCCGCTGCGCTCCAGCGCCTGCAGGGCGGCGCGGCCGTAGGGCGCGGTGTCCGGCTGGGCGATGGCGATCTTGCCGGCCGGCAGCTCGGCGAGCGCGGGCGCGGCCCTGGGCGTCCACAGCGCCAGGCGCCCGCAGGCATAGGTACGGCTCGCCGTGGCGGCGCCGCTGGCGGCCAGCAGGTCCGGGCGCTCGGCGTCGGCCGAGTAGAACAGGTCGAAGGGCGCGCCGCGGCGGATCTGCTCGAAGAAGGCGCCACTGGAACCACCGGCCAGCTGCACGGCGTTGCCGGTCTGCTGGCGGTAGTCCCTGGCGATCTGCTCCATCACCGGCAGCAGGTTGGCGGCCACGGCGATGCGCAGCGGTTCGCCGGCCTGGGCGGTGGCGCTCAGCGCGAGGGTGAAGAACAACAGCGGCAGACGCATGCGCGGGCTCCGGCGAAGACGTGCGCCGAGTATCGGTCAAAGGCGCACTCCGGCGCCACGCTCAGTCGCCCGGCTTGGGCGTGCGCGCCAGGCAGTAGATGTCCACCCGCACCGCCCCGGCCCGCAGCAGCAGGCGCGCCAGCGCCTCGGCGGTGGTACCGGTGGTGAGCACATCGTCGACCAGCGCGACATGCCGGCCCGCCGGCGTGGCCTGCGCATGCAGGGCGAAGGCTCGGCGCAGGTTGCGCTTGCGCGCGGCGGCGTCCAGTTCCTGCTGGTGTGCCCCCTCCTGCGGGCGCAGCAGCCAGTGGCGCTGCAGCGGCAGGTCCAGCGCCGCCGCCAGCCAAGCGGCGAGCATCTCGGCCTGGTTGAAGCCGCGGCGGCGCAGGCGCTTGCGCCCGAGCGGCACCGGCAGCAGCAGGTCGGGGCGCGGCAGGCCCTCGGCAAAGGCGTGCTGCAGGTGATGTGACAGCAGGGCGGCCAGCAGACGTCCCATGGGCCACTGCGCCTGGTGCTTGAAGCGGGTGATCAGGCTGTCGAGCGGGAAGGCATAGCGCCACGCGGCTTCGACCCGGCTGAACGCCGGCGGCCGCCTGAGGCAGGCGCCGCAGGTCAGCCCCTCGCCCGGCAGGGGCAGGGCGCAGATCCGGCAGTGTCCGCCGAGCCAGGGCAGCTCGCCCTCGCAGGCACTGCACAGCGGCTGTCCGGTATCCGCCGGTTCATCGCACAGCAGGCAGATTTGTTTGTTTTTTGTCCAGATGTAAACCTGGTCGTCCGTGAATGGTTGACAGCGCATGGTCCTTCCCTTGACGATGCTTCAGCCGTGTTGCACAGCCTAGAACAAGGAATACCCGATGAGCGCCACCACCGCCGCCACCCGTCACGACTGGACCCTCGCCGAGGTCCGGGCGCTGTTCGAGCAGCCGTTCAACGACCTGCTGTTCCAGGCCCAGACCGTGCACCGCGCGCATTTCGACCCGAACCGCGTGCAGGTTTCCACCCTGCTGTCGATCAAGACCGGCGCCTGTCCCGAGGACTGCAAGTACTGCCCGCAGTCCGGCCACTACAACACCGGCCTGGACAAGGAAAAGCTGATGGAAGTGCAGAAGGTGCTGAAGGCCGCCGAGGAGGCCAAGGCCATCGGCTCCACGCGCTTCTGCATGGGCGCGGCGTGGAAACACCCCTCGGCCAAGGACATGCCCTACGTGCTGGAGATGGTCAAGGGCGTGAAGAAGCTCGGCCTGGAGACCTGCATGACCCTGGGCAAGCTGACCCAGGAGCAGACCCAAGCGCTGGCCGAGGCCGGCCTCGACTACTACAACCACAACCTGGACACCTCGCCGGAGTTCTACGGCAACATCATCACCACCCGCACCTATTCGGAGCGCCTGCAGACCCTGGCCTACGTGCGCGAGGCGGGGATGAAGATCTGCTCCGGCGGCATCCTCGGCATGGGCGAGTCGGTGGACGACCGCGCCGGCCTGCTGATCCAGCTGGCCAATCTGCCGGAGCATCCGGAGAGCGTGCCGATCAACATGCTGGTCAAGGTCAAGGGCACCCCGCTGGCCGAGGAGAAGGACGTCGACCCCTTTGACTTCATCCGCACCCTGGCCGTGGCGCGCATCATGATGCCCAAGTCGCACGTGCGCCTGTCCGCCGGCCGCGAGCAGATGAACGAGCAGATGCAGGCCCTGGCCTTCATGGCCGGCGCCAACTCGATCTTCTACGGCGAGAAGCTGCTGACCACCGCCAACCCCCAGGCGGACAAGGACATGGCCCTGTTCAAGCGCCTCGGCATCCAGCCGGAGGAGCGCGAGGAGCACGCCGACGAGGTGCACCAGGCCGCCATCGAACAGGCGCTGGTCGAGCAGCGCGACTCCAAGCTGTTCTACGACGCCGCGGTCTGACGCAAACACCCCTCTCCTGTTGATGGGAGAGGGTGGGAAGAGGGCGGTCTCAACCCTCTTCCCCGGCTCCTCTCCCGCACACGGGAGAGGAGAGTCAAAGCCTCATTCGAGATAGCCATGCCTTTCGATCTCGCCACCCGTCTCGCCGAGCGCCGCGCCGCTCACCTGTATCGCCAGCGCCCGCTGCTGGACGGCCCGCAGGGGCCACTGGTGCGGGTCGACGGCCGCGAGCTGCTGGCCTTCTGCGCCAACGACTACCTGGGCCTGGCCAATCACCCCGAGGTGATCGCGGCCCTGCGCGCCGGCGCTGAAACATGGGGTGTCGGTGGCGGCGCCTCGCACCTGGTGATCGGCCACAGCACCCCGCACCACGCGCTGGAAGAAGCCCTGGCCGAGTTCACCGGACGGCCCCGCGCGCTGCTGTTCTCCACCGGCTACATGGCCAACCTGGCGGCGGTGACGGCGCTGGTCGGGCAGGGCGACACGGTGCTGGAGGACCGCCTCAACCACGCCTCCCTGCTGGACGCCGGCCTGCTGTCCGGCGCGCGCTTCTCGCGCTACCTGCACAATGACGCGGCCAGCCTGGGCAAGCGCCTGGACGGTGCCTCCGGCAACACCCTGGTGGTGACCGACGGAGTGTTCAGCATGGACGGCGACCTGGCCGACCTGCCGGCGCTGTGCGCCGAGGCGCGCAGCAAGGGGGCCTGGGTGATGGTCGACGACGCCCACGGCTTCGGCCCGCTGGGCGCCACCGGCGGCGGCATCGTCGAGCACTTCGGTCTGGGTATGGAGGACGTGCCGGTGCTGGTCGGTACCCTGGGCAAGGCCTTCGGCACCGCCGGCGCCTTCGTCGCCGGCAGCGAGGAGCTGATCGAGACGCTGATCCAGTTCGCCCGCCCCTACATCTACACCACCAGCCAGCCGCCGGCCGTGGCCTGCGCCACGCTGAAGAGCCTGGAGCTGCTGCGCACGGAAGGCTGGCGCCGCGAGCACCTCAGCCGGCTGATCGCCCGTTTCCGTGCCGGCGCCGCCGAGATCGGCCTGAGCCTGATGGCCAGCCCGACGCCGATCCAGCCGATCCTGGTCGGCGACAGCGCGCGCGCCCTGCAGCTCTCGGCGCTGCTGAAAGAGCGCGGCCTGCTGGTCGGCGCCATCCGTCCGCCGACCGTGCCGGCCGGCAGCGCGCGCCTGCGCGTGACCCTGTCCGCCGCCCACAGCGAGGCGCAGCTGGAGCGCCTGCTGCAAGCCTTGGCCGAGTGCTGGCCGCAGGTGGCCCGCGATGCGTGACCAGCTGATCCTGTTGCCCGGCTGGGGCCTGGGTAGCCTGCCGCTGGAAGTGCTGGCCGAGGCCCTGCGCGGGCTCGACCCGGCACTCAGGGTGGAAATCGAGCCGCTGCCGGAGCTGGCGTCAGGCGAGCCGCGCGACTGGCTGCTGGAGCTGGACGAGCGCCTGCCGCCGCACACCTGGCTGGGCGGCTGGTCGCTCGGTGGCATGCTCGCCAGCGAGCTGGCGGCCCTGCGCGGCGAGCGTTGCCGCGGCCTGCTGACCCTGGCCAGCAACCCCTGCTTCGTCGCCGGGGCGGACTGGCCCTGCGGCATGGACGAGGCCACCTTCGCCGCCTTCGTCGCCGGCTGCCGCGACAATCCCGCCGCCACCCTCAAGCGCTTCAGCCTGCTCTGCACCCAGGGCTCGGCCGAGGCGCGCGGCCTGGCCCGCCAGCTGCAGGCCGCGGCGCCGCACCTGGCGCCCGAGGTGCTGCTGGCCGGGCTGGAAGTGCTCGGCAACTTCGACGGGAGCAGCGCCCTGCAGCGCTTCGCCGGGCCGCAGCTGCACCTGCTGGCCGGCGCCGATGCGCTGGTGCCGGCCGAGGTGGCCGGCGAGCTGCTGATGCTGCAGCCGGACATCGAGGTCGGGCTGATCGAGGACGTCAGCCACGCCTTCCCGCTGGAGCGCCCGCACGAGGTGGCGGCGGCGGTACTGGCCTTCCTCGGCGAGGCCGACCATGACTGACTGGCACGAGCAGAGCGGCCTGCCGGACAAGCGCCGGGTCGCCGAATCCTTCTCCCGCGCGGCGGACAGCTACGACAGCGTCGCCGCCCTGCAGCGCGATGTCGGCATCGAGCTGCTGGCACGCCTGCCGCTGAGCCTGGCGCCGCGGCGCTGGCTCGACCTCGGCTGCGGCACCGGGCATTTCAGTCGGGTGCTGGCCGCGCGCTACCCGGCGGCCGAGGGCGTGGCCCTGGACCTGGCCGAAGGCATGTTGCGCCATGCCCGTCCGCTGGGCGGGGCGCAGCACTTCGTCGCCGGCGACGCCGAGCGCCTGCCGCTGCGCGAGGCCGGCTGCGACCTGATCTTCTCCAGCCTGGCCGTGCAGTGGTGCGGCGACTTCGCCGCCGTGCTGGCCGAGGCGCGCCGTGTGCTGCGCCCTGGCGGCGTGCTGGCCTTCAGCAGCCTGTGTGTCGGCACCCTGCAGGAGCTGCGCGACAGCTGGCAGGCGGTGGACGGCTTCGTCCACGTCAACCGCTTCCGCCGCTTCGCCGACTACCAGCAGCTGTGCGCGGCCAGTGGCCTGCAGCCGCTGGCGCTGGAACGGCGGGCCAAGGTGCTGCACTTCCCCGACCTGCGCGCGCTGACCCACGAGCTCAAGGCCCTCGGCGCGCACAACCTCAACCCGGGGCGTCCCGGCGGCCTGACCGGGCGCGCGCGCATCCGCGCCCTGGTCGAGGCCTACGAGCGTTTCCGCCATCCGCAGGGGCTGCCGGCCACCTACCAGGTGGTCTACGGCGTGCTGCAGCGCCCCGAATAGGCGCGCCGCGATTCCGAGGAACTACTTCATGTCCCAGGCCTTCTTCGTCACCGGCACGGATACCGAGATCGGCAAGACCACCATCGCCGCCGGCCTGCTGCACGCCGCGCGCCTTGCCGGGCTGAGCACGGCGGCGGCCAAGCCGGTGGCTTCCGGCTGCGAGCAGACGCCCGAGGGGCTGCGCAACGACGATGCCCTGGCCCTGCTCGGGCAGTGCTCGCTGGCGCTGGACTACGCCGAGGTCAATCCGTTCGCCTTCGCGCCGGCCATCGCCCCGCACCTGGCGGCGCGCGAGGCGGGTGTCGAGCTGAGCGTGGCGCGCCTGCAGCCGGCGGTGCGCCACGTGCTGCAGCGCGGCGCCGATTTCACCCTGGTCGAGGGCGCCGGCGGCTGGCGCGTGCCGCTGGCCGGTCGCGAGACCCTGGCCGACCTGGCCGTGGCGCTCGGCCTGCCGGTGATCCTGGTGGTCGGCGTGCGCCTGGGCTGCATCAACCACGCGGTGCTGACGGCCGAGGCCATCGCCCGCGACGGCCTGCGCCTGGCCGGCTGGGTGGCCAATATCGTCGACCCGCACACCTCGCGCCTGGAGGAGAACCTGGCGACCCTCACCGAGCGCCTGGCGGCGCCCTGCCTGGGGCGGGTGCCGCGCCTGGCGCAGGCGAGCCCGGCGGCGGTGGCGAGCCATCTGCAGCTCCCCGCGTTATAAGCCGCTGATCGACCATAGCGCATTGCTTGTACGTTTTTTGAGCGTTTTCTGCTTCAATTGCTGCATGAGTCTGTCCCCATCAGGGAGTCGCAAGCATGGAAATCTCCGGTAACGCCTTCAGCGCGGGTCTCAGCGGCATCCAGGCCGGGCAGCGTCGCGTCGAGCAGGCCGCCAGCGAAATCGCCAGCAACACCCTGCCGACCCAGCCGCCGGCCGAGACACCCCCTGCCCAGCAGGTCGAGCCGAGCCAGCAGAGCCAGGCCAACACCCAGGCCGATCTGGCCGAGAGCCTGGTCGGCCTGACCCAGGGCCGCAACGAGGTGCAGGCCAGTGCCCGCGTGGTCGAGACCGCCGACGAGGTGCTGGGCACCCTGATCGACACCCGCGCCTGACCGGAGCGTCGGCGCCGCAGTAGATAGAGGGCTCGCCCGCCCGGGCGAGGAGGAGTCCGATGCAGATCGGCAGCGCCACGTCCTATGTTGCGCCTCTGCCGTTGTCCCAGGCGGCCCGTCCTGTTTCGTCCAGTCTTTCCCAGCCCGCTCCCTCCGAGGAATCGCTTCCTGCTGGCCAGTCAGTCGCCGCCGGCGATGATGCTGCCCTGCGCGACGAGGCGGCCAGCCCTGCACGCGGCGAGGCGGAGGAGGAAAAGGCATCCCCCCGCGAAGCCCAGCAGCAACGCCAGGAGCAGCTGGAAATCGCCGAGCTGGCCAGCCGCGACCGCGAAGTGCGTGCCCACGAGCAGGCCCACGCGGCGGTCGGCGGCGCCTATGCCGGCGCGCCCACCTACACCTTCGCCCGTGGTCCCGATGGCAAGCGCTACGCCGTCGGCGGCGAAGTGAGCATCGACACCAGCCCGATTCCCAACGACCCCGAAGCCACCCTGCGCAAGATGGAGCTGGTGCAGCGCGCGGCTCTGGCCCCGGCCGAGCCTTCGGCCCAGGATCGCCGGGTCGCCGCCCAGGCCGCCGCCCAGGCCGCCGAGGCGCGCGCCGAGCTGGCCCAGCTGCGCCGCGAGGAACAGGCCGCGAGCGCCGAGGAGCGCGCGCTGCAGCGCGAGGAACGGCTGGCCGCGGAGGAAGAGCGCCAGGCCCGCGAGGAGGAGGTGCGCGAGGAGGAAGAGCGGCAGGCGCTGCCGCCAGCGCCTAGACTGGATCTGTATCTGCGTCTGGCCCAGCTGCAGGCCCCGGTGCCAGCGGTCGACCTGCTGGTCTGAAAGGTCGCTGGCGGGTGCTTGACAAGGGTAGGGCGTAAACGTATGTTTCAAACGCCTGTTTGATTGCCAGGCCGGTTCGTGCCTGCCGGGCGTCGGGAGAAATCCCGCGAACGACCGCTCCAGACGGTCACCCCCACACTAAGGAATCCACCGTAGAGGTTTACCGCTATGCCTGAGTACAAGGCCCCCTTGCGTGATATCCGCTTCGTTCGCGACGAACTGCTCGGCTACGAAGCGCACTATCAGAGCCTGCCGGCTTGCCAAGATGCTACCCCGGACATGGTCAACGCCATCCTCGAAGAAGGCGCCAAGTTCTGCGAGCAGGTAATCGCTCCGCTGAATCGTGTGGGTGACATCGAGGGCTGCACCTGGACTCCGGAAGGCGTGAAGACCCCGACCGGCTTCAAGGAAGCCTACCAGCAGTTCGTCGAAGGCGGCTGGCCGAGCCTGGCCCATGACGTCGATCACGGCGGTCAGGGCCTGCCGGAATCCCTGGGCCTGGCCATCAGCGAAATGGTTGGCGAAGCCAACTGGTCCTGGGGCATGTACCCGGGCCTGTCGCACGGCGCCATGAACACCATCTCCGAGCACGGCACCGACGAGCAGAAGCACACCTACCTGACCAAGCTGGTCTCCGGCGAGTGGACCGGCACCATGTGCCTGACCGAGCCGCACTGCGGTACCGACCTGGGCATGCTGCGCACCAAGGCCGAGCCCCAGGCCGACGGTTCCTACAAGGTATCCGGCACCAAGATCTTCATCTCCGCCGGCGAGCACGACATGTCGGGCAACATCGTCCACATCGTGCTAGCCCGCCTGCCCGACGCCCCGCAGGGCACCAAGGGCATCTCCCTGTTCATCGTGCCGAAGTTCCTGCCGAACGCCGATGGTTCCGCCGGTCAGCGCAACAGCGTTTCCTGCGGCTCGATCGAGCACAAGATGGGCATCCACGGCAACGCCACCTGCGTGATGAACTTCGACGGCGCCACCGGCTTCCTGATCGGCCCGCCGAACAAGGGCCTGAACTGCATGTTCACCTTCATGAACACCGCTCGCCTGGGTACCGCTCTGCAGGGCCTGGCCCACGCCGAGATCGCCTTCCAGGGCGGCCTGAAGTATGCCCGCGAGCGTCTGCAGATGCGTTCCCTGACCGGTCCGAAAGCGCCGGACAAGGCCGCCGACCCGATCATCGTCCACCCGGACGTGCGTCGCATGCTGCTGACCATGAAGGCCTTCGCCGAAGGCAACCGCGCCATGGTCTACTTCGCCGCCAAGCAGGTTGACCTGGTCAAGTACAGCCAGGACGAAGAGCAGAAGAAGGCCGCCGACGAGCTGCTGGCTTTCCTCACTCCGATCGCCAAGGCCTTCATGACCGAAGTCGGTTTCGAAGCCTCCTCCCACGGCATGCAGATCTATGGCGGCCACGGCTTCATCGCCGAGTGGGGCATGGAGCAGAACATGCGCGACTGCCGTATCTCGATGATGTACGAAGGCACCACCGGCGTTCAGGCCCTCGACCTGCTGGGTCGCAAGGTACTGATGACCCAGGGCGGCGCGCTGAAGAACTTCACCAAGATCGTGCACAAGTTCTGCCAGGCCAACGAAGGCAACGAGTCCGTCAAGGAATTCGTTGCACCGCTGGCTCAGCTGAACAAGGAGTGGGGCGACATCACCATGAAGATCGGCATGGCTGCGATGAAGGATCGCGAAGAAGTCGGCGCCGCTTCCGTGGACTACCTGATGTACTCCGGTTACGCCTGCCTGGCCTACTTCTGGGCCGACATGGCGCGCCTGGCCGCCGAGAAGCTGGCTGCCGGTACCGACGACGAAGCCTTCTACAAGGCCAAGCTGCAGACCGCGCGCTTCTACTTCCAGCGCATCCTGCCGCGTACTCGCACCCACGTGGAAGCCATGCTGTCCGGCGCCAACAACCTGATGGACATGAACGAAGAGCACTTCGCTCTGGGCTACTGAGTCCGGTTCGACCTCGGGTCAGAAAACCGCAGCCTTCGGGCTGCGGTTTTTTTTCGCCCGCGCCAGGGCGCTGCGTCGCGCAATCGTCAGAATGAGAAGGATTGCCGCTGCCCTTTGCGTCCGATACAGGCAGAATGCCGCATCTTCCGCTGCTCACGACTCCGACCTTGCCGCCACTCAGTGCCTACCGCCCCGCCCATCTGCTGACCGCCCTGCCGCTGCTGCTGGCCGGCCTGCTGGTGGCTCGCCTGGGCGAGCTGAGCGAGTTCTTCCTGTCGCTGTTCAACGTGTTGCCGACCCTGCTCCTGCTGCTCGGTGGCACCTTCTGTGTGGTTTATGGCCGCCAGCGCGAGTTCTCCCTGCTGGCGGTGGTCTACCTCGCCTACTTCCTGCTGGATATCCAGACCGACCATTTCCGCGAGCAGGGCCAGGTGCGTGCCGATGCGGCCCTGGTGTTCCACCTGTGCAGCCTGCTGTTGCCGCTGCTCTACGGCCTGTATGGCGCCTGGCGCGAGCGTAGTCACCTAGTGCAGGACCTGGTCGCCCGCGCCGCCGTGCTGCTGGCTGTCGGCGGCACCGCGCTGGCCCTGGCGCGGCGCTTTCCCGCACAGCTGCAGGGCTGGCTCACCGAAGTCCACTGGCCGCTCTGGCATGGCCAGTGGATGAGCCTGGTCCAGCTGGCCTACCCGCTGTTCCTGCTCGCCGGCGGGCTGCTGTTGGTGCAGTACTTGCGTCAGCCACGGCCACTGCATGCGGCGCTGCTGCTCGGCCTGCTCGGTCTGCTGTGGATGCTGCCCAATACCTTCATCCTGCCGCATGCGCTGCAGGTGATGAGCAGCCTGGTGATGCTGATGATCGTGGCGGCGGTGGTCCATGAGGCCTATCAGATGGCCTACCGCGACGAGCTCACCGGCCTGCCCGGGCGCCGCGCGCTGAACGACCGCCTGGAGCGCCTGGGGCGCAGCTACGTGATCGCCATGGCCGACGTCGACCACTTCAAGAAATTCAACGACACCCATGGCCACGACGTTGGCGACCAGGTGCTCAGGCTGGTCGCCAGTCAGCTGCGCAAGGTCGGCGGCGGTGGCAAGGCCTACCGCTACGGCGGCGAGGAGTTCACCCTGGTGTTCCCCGGCAAGTCCATCGACGAGTGCCGGCCGCACCTGGAGGCGGTGCGCCAGGCGGTGGAAGGCTATCCGCTGCAGCTGCGCGACAAGCGTCAGCGGCCGCAGAACGACAAGGAGGGGCGCCAGCGGCGCAAGGCCGCCAGCACGGCCAGCGTGTCGGTGACCATCAGCATCGGAGTGGCCGAGCGCGAGGCGCACCAGCGCGGTGCCGAGGAAGTGATCCGCAACGCCGACAAGGCGCTCTACGCGGCCAAGCGCGCCGGGCGCAACTGCGTGGTGGCCCAGGGTGAGAACCGCCGTGGCGCGGTGCGGGTGAGCGAGGCGCAGGGCTAGGCGGCCGACGTCCGGTCAGGGCGGCAAGTGCCTGTTTTTTCAGGGCTACCACAGTCCGGTCTAGGTGTGAGCGCGGCGTGAATTATTGGTCACTATTCGACCTCTTATCTCCTATTGGTTGTTCCGCTAAACTCGATCGCCTCTGTGTTCGCGGTCCGTCGACCGCACCGTCGTCTCGTTCGAGGATTGCTCCATGGCCGACTACAAAGCTCCCCTGCGCGACATGCGCTTCGTTCTCAATGAAGTCTTCGACGTCTCCAAGCTGTGGGCCGAGCTGCCCGGCCTGGCCGAAGTGGTCGACGCCGACACCGCCGCCGCCATCCTCGAAGAGGCCGGCAAGGTCACCGCGGGCACCATCGCCCCGCTGAACCGCAGCGGCGACGAGGAAGGCTGCAGCTGGACCGACGGCGCGGTGAAGACCCCGGTCGGCTTCCCCGAGGCCTACCAGACCTACGCCGAAGGCGGCTGGGTCGGCGTTGGTGGTTCGCCGGAGTTCGGCGGCATGGGCATGCCCAAGGTGATCGGCGCCCAGGTCGAGGAGATGGTCAACTCGGCCAACCTGTCCTTCGGCCTGTACCCGATGCTGACCGCCGGCGCCTGCCTGTCGATCCTCAACCACGCCAGCGAAGAGCTGAAGCAGCAGTACCTGCCGAACATGTACGCCGGCGTCTGGGCCGGTTCCATGTGCCTGACCGAGCCGCACGCCGGTACCGACCTGGGCATCATCCGCACCAAGGCCGAACCGCAGGCCGACGGCAGCTACAAGATCAGCGGCACCAAGATCTTCATCACCGGCGGTGAGCACGACCTGACCGAGAACATCATCCACCTGGTGCTGGCCAAGCTGCCGGACGCCCCGGCCGGCCCGAAAGGCATCTCGCTGTTCCTGGTGCCGAAGGTGATGGTCAATGCCGATGGTTCGCTGGGCGCGAAGAACTCGCTCGGCTGCGGCTCGATCGAACACAAGATGGGCATCAAGGCTTCGGCCACCTGCGTGATGAACTTCGACGGCGCCACCGGCTACCTGGTCGGTGAAGTGAACAAGGGCCTCAACGCCATGTTCACCATGATGAACTACGAGCGCCTGGGCGTCGGCATCCAGGGCCTGGCCCTGGGCGAGCGCTCCTACCAGAGCGCCGTCGAGTACGCTCGCGAGCGTATCCAGAGCCGCGCGCCGACCGGCCCGGTGGCCAAGGACAAGGCGGCCGACCCGATCATCGTGCACCCGGACGTGCGTCGCATGCTGCTGACCATGAAGGCGCTGAACGAGGGCGGCCGCGCCTTCTCCAGCTATGTCGCTATGCAGCTGGACACCGCCAAGTACAGCGAAGACAAGGAAACCGCCAAGCGCGCCGAGGAGCTGGTCGCCCTGCTCACCCCGGTGGCCAAGGCCTTCCTCACCGACATGGGCCTGGAAACCACCGTGCACGGCCAGCAGATCTTCGGCGGCCACGGCTTCATTCGCGAGTGGGGCCAGGAGCAGCTGATCCGTGACTGCCGCATCACCCAGATCTACGAAGGCACCAACGGCATCCAGTCGCTGGACCTGATGGGCCGCAAGATCGTCGGCAGCGGTGGTAGCTTCTACAAGCACCTGTCCGACGAGATCAAGGGCTTCGTCGCTTCCGCCGATGCCTCGCTGGCCGAGTTCACCGGCCCCCTGAAGGCCGCCGTGGAGAACCTCGATGCCCTGACCCTGTGGGTGATCGAGCAGGCCAAGGCCAACCCGAACGAGATCGGCGCCGCCTCGGTGGAGTACCTGCACGTGTTCGGCTACACCGCCTACGCCTACATGTGGGCGCTGATGGCCCGCGCCGCGCTGGGCAAGGAAGGTCAGGACGACTTCTACGCCAGCAAGCTGGGCACCGCGCGCTTCTTCTTCGCCCGCCTGCTGCCGCGCATCCACTCGCTGACCGCCTCGGTCAAGGCCGGTAGCGAGTCGCTGTACCTGCTGGACGCCGCGCAGTTCTAAGCACTGTCCGGTGACGAAAGCCCCGCCTCGGCGGGGCTTTTTCATTTCCGTGGGCCAGGCCCTGTGCAGCGGCGATCCGCAGCCCGGAGGAACGTAAGCAAGCGAAGCGTTGTGTCTGTGCGCCAGTTGGCCTACGTCTTTGTAGTGTCTCGCAGGTGCGCCGATATACTCGCAGCTCCTCCCAGGGACTTCGCCTCAACGGCTCGGGAATTACTGCATGCAATGGATCTTCATGCTGGTCGGCCTGGTGCTCGGTGCACTGGCCGGAGAATCGGTGACCTCTGCCCTGCTCGGCGGGCTGATCGGTCTGGGCCTGGGCCAGGCACTGCGCCTGCAGCAGCTGGCGGCCGACAATGCGCGGTTGCGCCAGGAGCTGAAGGGCTTCGCCGAGCGCTTCGAGCGCGGCACCACGGCCGTGGTCGAGCGCCTGGTCCGGCTGGAGAGTGGCCAGCCGGCGGGCGCCGCAGCCACTCCACCCAGGCTTGAGCCCGAACCGGCACCGGTCGAGGCAGGGCCTCTGCCTGAGAGCCCGGCCGACGAGCTGGTCTGGGAGCTGCCGGAACTGCCCGCCGCTACGGCCGCCGAACCCCAAGTGCAGGTCGAGCCGGTCGCTGCACCTGTCGAGCCTTCGCCATCTCCCCGCCCGGCTACCCCGCGTCAGCCGGCGCCGCCGCGCGAACCCTCGCCCATCGCCCGCGCTTTTGCCCTGGCCAAGGCCTGGTTGCTCGGTGGCAATACCGTGCTGCGCGTTGGTGTGGTGCTGCTGTTCCTCGGCCTGGCCTTCCTCCTGCGTTACGCCACCGAAGGCATGGTGGTGCCGGTGGAACTGCGCTATGCCGGCGTGGCGGCCAGCGCCATCGCTCTGCTCGGCCTCGGCTGGTGGCTGCGCCGGCGCAACCCCAGCTATGGCCTGATGCTGCAGGGCACCGGCATTGCCGTGCTGTACCTGACGGTGTTCGCCGCCATGCGCCTGCATCCGCTGCTCGATCCGAAGATGGCGCTTGGCCTGCTGGTGCTGGTCACCGCCTTCTCGGCCATTCTCGCCGTGGCGCAGAACGCCCTGGGCCTGGCGGTGGCGGCGGCACTCGGCGGCTTCGCCGCGCCGATCCTCACCTCCACCGGCAGTGGCAACCATGTGGCGCTGTTCAGCTACTTCATCCTGCTCAACGCCGGCATCCTCGCCATCGCCTGGTTCAAGGCCTGGCGCCTGCTCAACCTGGTCGGCTTCCTCGGCACCTTCGGCATCGGCTTCGCCTGGGGCCTGCGCTCCTACACCCCGGAGCTGCTGTGGAGCAGCGAGCCGTTCCTCATTGTGTTTTTACTGATGTACGTGGCCATCGGCCTGCTGTTCGCCCGGCGCAAGCTGCACGAGGCGGCGGATGCCCCCGAGGATCGTGAGGAGCTGCTGCGCTGGAGCCGCGGGCGCGCCGACTATGTCGACGGCACCGTGCTGTTCGGCCCGCCGCTGGTGGGCTTCGGCCTGCAGTACGCCATTGTCCAGCACATCGAGTTCGCCGCCGCCTTCAGCGCCCTCGGCCTCGGCCTGTTCTACCTGCTGCTGGCGCGACTGCTGCGCGGGCGCAACGTGCTGCTGTTGATGGAAACCTGCCTGGCCCTGGGCGTGGTGTTCGCCACCCTGGCCATCCCGCTGGGCCTGGACGCGCGCTGGACTTCCGCCGCCTGGGCGGTGGAGGGCGCCGGCATCTACTGGTTGGGGCTGCGCCAGGGGCGGCCGCTGGCGCGCATCTTCGCCCTGCTGCTGCAGGCCGGTGCGGCGCTGGCCTTCCTCGGCCAGGTCGATATCGGCTACGACAACCTGCTCGACGGTGCGCCGCTGGGGGCGCTGATGCTCGGCGTGGCGTTGCTGTTCAGCTACTGGCAGCTGCGCCGGGCGCCGCTCGAGGCGATTCGCGACTGGGAGCGTCGTGGCCTGCCCTGGCTGGCGGTAGCGGGCCTGCTGTTTCTCTACCTGATCGCGCCGCTGTGTTTCGGCGCCGAGGGTACGGCCATCGCCTGGGCGCTGGCGGGGCTGACCACTCTGTTCATCGGCCTGCGCCTGCAGGCGCGCAGTTTCCTGTTCACGGCCTTCGCCGTGCAGCTGCTCGGTGGCGCGGTGTTCCTCACGCAGATGCAGGGCAGCGGGCTGGGCGAGTCCGGGGTGTTCTACTCCGGCTGGCGCGGCCTGCTGGTCTGCTCGCTGATCGGTCTGGCATTGGTCGCCGGCATGCTGATCGCGGTGCGCGACAAGCTGGTCAGCGAGGATCGCCGGCTGATGCGCGGCCTGTCGCTGGTGATGCTGGTCGGCCTGGTTTTCGTCAACCTCGCCGTGCTGTTCGTGCTGCCCTGGCAGAGCGCCGCGGCGGTGTGGGCCGGCAGCGGCCTGCTGATCCTCTTGCTCAGCCTGCAGCTGCAGCTGCGCGCGAGCTTCCTGTTCGGCCTGCTGCTGCAGGTGGTCGGTGGCATCGCCTTCCTCGCCGCCAGCCCATTGCTGCTCGGTTATTTGCCCAGCGAGGGGCTGCGTCCGCTGGCCCATGCCGGCTTCTGGGCGCCGCTGGTGCTGGGCCTGGCCGCGCAGGTCGGCGCCTGGCGCCTGCGCCATGTGCTACAGCGCCAGCAGGCGGGTGCCTTGGGCAGCCTGAGCCTGCAACGGCTGGCGCAGCTGCTGCTGGCCTGGGGCGCCGGCTGGTGGGCGCTGGCCCTGGCCAGCGAGGTGCTGCGTTTCGTCGCGGCCGAGTTGCAGGGCGCCGCGCTGCTGGCGCTGGCCGCGCTCAGCGTGGCGCTGTGGGCCTGGCTGGCCGGGCGCCTGCGCTGGCGTTCGCTGGCCCTGCTGTGCACGTTGCTGGTGCCGGCGGCCGTGGTCATCCTGCTGCACCTGGCGCATCGTACCTACCATCCGGCGGCCGGTTTCGGCTGGCTCGGCTGGGGCCTGGTGTTCGCCGTGCACCTGTGGTCGCTCCGGCGCCTGGCCGAGCTGCTGCCGGCGGGCCTGCGCAGCGCCGCCCACGTGCTGGGTTGCTGGCTGATCCTCGGCGTGCTGGCCCTGGAGCTGCGCTATGGGTTGATGCTGCTGGCCGAGCAGTACAACGCCTGGCGCTGGCTGGGCTGGGCCGTGCTGCCGAGCGCCTTCCTCCTGGCCATGGCCGCGCCGCGCGCCTGGCCCTGGCCAGTGGCGGCCTACCCGCGCGAGTACCGGGTGCTGGCCGCCGCGCCGCTGGCGCTGCTGATGCTTGGCTGGCTGTGGCTGGCCAACATCGCCAGCGACGGCAGCGCCGAGCCGCTGCCCTACCTGCCGCTGCTCAACCCGCTGGAACTGGGCATGCTGCTGGTGCTGCTGGCGATCTACGCCTGGCTGCGCAGCGGCCTGCCACAGCTGGGGCTGGCGACATACGGCGAGCGCATCGCGCAGACAGTGGCAGGTGCCTCGCTGTTCGTCGTGCTGACCGCCAGCGTGTTCCGCGCCGCTCACCACTGGGGCGGGGTGCCCTACGAGCTGGATGCGCTGCTCGACTCGATGCTGGTGCAGGCCGGTCTGTCCATCGTCTGGACCCTGATCGCCCTGCCGCTGATGATCCTCGGCCACCTGCGTGGCCGCCGCGAGCTGTGGCTGCTGGGCGCGGCGCTGATCGCCGTGGTGGTGGCCAAGCTGTTCTTCGTCGAGCTGGGCAACCGCGGTGGCCTGGAACGCATCGTTTCCTTCATCGGCGTCGGCGTGCTGCTCCTGGTGGTCGGCTACTTCGCCCCGCTGCCTCCGCGCAAAGCCGAGCCCACACAGGTGAACTCATGAACAAGTACCTCTCGATTGCCCTCGCGGCGCTGCTCATGGCGCCGCTGGCGCGGGCCGACTATGCGACTCAGGTGCCGCTGGCGCTGGAAGGCGAGGGACCCTGGTATCGTCTGGAGCTGCCGCTGGCCCTGCAGATGGCTGCCCGCCACGCCGACCTGCGTGACCTGCGGGTGCTCAATGCCGAGGGCGAGGAGCTGGCCTATGCCCTGACCCTGGGCAGCGCCCAATCTGAGGAAAAACGCCAGGAGGCGGCGGTGAAGTGGTTTCCGCTGCGCGGCACGGCCGATACCCAGGCGGTACCGGCCATTCGCGTGCAGCGCAGTACCAGCGGCACCCTGGTGGAGGTGGCGCCGGAGCAGGCCGGGCAGGACGAGCAGATCCTGCGCGGCTGGCTTCTGGATGCCAGCACCTTCGATCAGCCGCTGCACCGTCTGCAGCTGGACTGGAGCGCCGAGCAGGAGGGCTTCCAGCGCTTCTCCATCGAGGCCAGCGACGACCTGCAGCACTGGCAGCGCTGGGCGGATGGGCAGATCGCCCGCCTGAGCTTCGATGGCGAGCGTGTCGAGCAGCGCGAGGTGGCGCTGCCGGGCGCCAAGGCGCGCTACCTGCGCCTGCTCTGGCAGGCGCCGCAGCAGGCGCCGGCGCTGCTTGCCGTGCGTGTGGTGAGCATCGAGAACCAGGCAGCCGCCCCCTCACTGGCCTGGTCCGCGCCGCTGCGGCCGACTTCGAGCAAGGCCGGCGAGTACAGCTGGGAGCTGCCTCTGTCACTGCCGCTGCAGAAGATTCGTGTCGAGCTGCCGGCCGGCAACGTGCTGGCGCCGGTCAGCCTGGCCTCGCGCGGTGCCGGCAAGCTGGACTGGCGACCACTGACCAGTGGCCTGCTCTATCGCCTGCCGCAGGACGGCAAGGAAGTGCTGCGGGACGAGATCGAGCTGTGGGGCACGCCGGTGCAGCAGCTGCGTATGCGTGTCGACGCCCGCGGTGGTGGCCTCGGCAGCGAGGGGCCGACCATCCGGGTGGCGGTGCGCGCGACCCAGGTGGTGTTCCTCGCCCGCGGTTCCGCGCCCTATCGGTTGGCTCTGGGCGATGCCTCGGCACGCTCCGCGGCACTGCCGCTGGGCACCCTAATCCCTGGCTACGAGCCGAGGCGCCTGGCCAGCCTGGGGCGGGCAACGGCGCCCGAGGCGGTGCGTCAGGCCGCCACCACCGCGCAATCTTCCGCCGACTGGAAGCGCATCGGCCTGTGGGGCGTGCTGCTTGCGGGAGTCGCCTTGCTGGGTGTCATGGCCTTCAGTTTGCTGCGTACATAGTTCAGTGAATATGTGTACAAAGTTGTCGATCTTCGAGGATAAAGTAGACTTCAAGCAGTTGTTTGAATTGCTTCGTTAACTTCGCTAGAGTGCGGCGCGCAACACTGAGTCCAATAACAACTATAAGGTCGTCTCGATGAAGCGCGTTCTAGCTCCGCTGGCTGCTGCATGCCTGTTCGCCAGCGCTCCACTCTCCTTGCATGCCTCCCCTTATTCAGCCCTGGTGGTTTTTGGCGACAGCCTGAGTGATGTCGGTCAGTTCCCCGACGCCGGAGGCCCGGCAGGCTCGACTAATCGCTTTACCAACCGTGTCGGTCCTACCTATCAGGACGGTAGTGGTGAGGTGTTCGACCTCAATGCCACTCAGATCCTGAATGGCAAGCTGGGGCTGGGAAGCATGAGTGCATCCACTTCTCCGGTTAATAAGGCCCTGGGTCTGGCAGATGGCAATAACTGGGCTGTGGGCGGATATACCACCAGCCAGATTCTCAACTCCATCACCGGGGTTTCCGAAACCGTCATCCCTCCCGGCAATCCTGGAGCGGGCACGGTGTTGCGCAGTCGCCCCGGCTACCTGGCGAGCACCGGTTTTCGTGCGGATCCCAATGCGCTCTATTACCTGACCGGCGGCGGCAACGATTTTCTTCAGGGTCTGGTTGTCGATCCCGCCACTGCTCAGGCTTCGGCAGGGCGTCTGGTTGATAGCGTGGAAGCCCTACAGCAGGCTGGTGGACGCTACATCATGGTCTGGCTGCTGCCTGATCTAGGTCTGACGCCAAACTACTTTGGCACCCCCTTGCAGGGTGCTGTTTCTGGGCTGGGGCAGGCTTTCAATAACGAGTTGGTGCGCCAGCTGGCTTCGGTTAATGCGCAAATCATTCCGCTGAATGTGCCGCTTATGATCTCCGAGGTGCTGGCGGACCCAGGTCTTTATAGCCTGGCTACCGACCAGGACTTGATCGGTACCTGTTTCAATGGCTGCGCCAACGAAAATGCCGTGTATGGCATTAACGGCGCCAATCCAGACCCAACCAAGCTTCTGTTCAATGACGGTGTACACCCGACCATCGCCGGCCAGCGGTTGATTGCCGATTACGCCTACTCGCTGCTGGCTGCGCCCTGGGAGATCAGCCTGCTGCCGGAAATGGCCCATGGCACCCTGCGCTCCCACCAGGACCAGCTGCGTGCCCAGTGGCAGGCAGACTGGGAGGCTTGGCAGGCAGTCGGCCAGTGGCGCACCTTCGTCAACGGCGGCGGCCAGCGTCTGGACTATGACGTCTACGACAGCTCGGCCGATGGCAATGGCTACAGCCTCAACCTCGGCGGTAGCTACCGCCTCAACGAGGCCTGGCGCGTCGGCCTGGCTGCCGGTCTCTACGAACAAGGTCTGGAGGCCGGCGAGGCCGACTCCGACTATGACCTGCGCAGCTACCTGGCCACCGCCTTCGCCCAGTACCAGCACGACCGCTGGTGGGGCGAGGCTGCCGTCAGCATCGGCTACCTGGACTATCACGACCTGGAGCGCCAGTTCGATCTCGGGCCGGCCAGTCGTGGCGAGAAGGGGGATACCGATGGCGATCTTTGGAGTCTGAGCGGGCGCATCGGCTACGACATCGCCCAGAGCCCGGACAGCCAGTGGCACCTGAGCCCCTTCGTCAGCGCCGACTATGCGCGGGTCGAGGTGGACGGCTACTCGGAGAACAGCAACCTGTCGACGGCGCTGAACTATGGCGACCAGAAGCGCAGTTCCAAGCGCCTGGGTATCGGTCTGCAGGGGCTGTTCGACCTCAATCAGCAGACCCGCCTGTTCGGCGAGGTGGCGATGGAACGCGAGTACGAGGATGACGCCAGCGAAGTCGACATGTCGCTGCGTAGCCTGCCGACCATCGGCTACACGCTGGAAGGCTACGTGCCGGATGACAAGACCTGGCGTGCCAGCTTCGGCGTCAGCCACAAGCTGGCTCCCGGTCTGGCCCTGCGCGGTGCCTATACCTACCGCGACGCCGATGACAGCGACCAGCAAGGCATCAATCTGTCCCTGTCCTGGGATATCTGAGTCACATCGGGGCCTCGTTCGAGGCCCCACTTCTTTGGCCTGGGCGCCGAGCGGGCCGAGACGCGGTGGTCACGGAACGGGTAAACTGCGCGCGATTTTCACTGCCTCCCCGGAGCCTCTCCATGTCGCGCGTCACCCTCAGCCGCTATCTGATCGAACAGACCCGCAGCCACAACACCCCAGCCGATCTGCGTTTCCTCATCGAAGTAGTGGCGCGTGCCTGCAAGGAAATCAGCCATGCCGTGTCCAAGGGGGCGCTGGGCGGCGTGCTCGGCAGCATGGGCACCGAGAACGTGCAGGGCGAGGTGCAGAAGAAGCTCGACGTGATCTCCAACGAGATCCTGCTGGAAGCCAACGAATGGGGCGGCCACCTGGCCGGCATGGCCTCCGAGGAAATGGACAACGCCTACCAGATCCCCGGCAAGTACCCCAAGGGTGCCTACCTGCTGGTGTTCGACCCGCTGGATGGCTCCTCCAACATCGACGTCAACGTCTCGGTCGGCACCATCTTCTCCGTGCTGCGCTGCCCGGATCAGTACCTCAACCAGAACGGCAGCCTCGACGAGCAGGCCTTCCTCCAGCCGGGTACCGAGCAGGTAGCCGCCGGCTACGCCATCTACGGTCCGCAGACCATGCTGATGCTGACCCTCGGCGATGGCGTCAAGGGCTTCACCCTGGACCGCGAGCTGGGCAGCTTCGTGCTGACCCACGACAACATCCGCGTACCGGAGGCGACCAAGGAATTCGCCATCAACATGTCCAACCAGCGCCACTGGGAGGCCCCGGTGCAGCGCTACGTGTCCGAGCTGTTGGCCGGTGAGACCGGGCCGCTGGGCAAGAACTACAACATGCGCTGGATCGCCTCCATGGTCGCCGACGTGCATCGCATCCTCACCCGCGGTGGCATCTTCATGTACCCGCGCGACGGTCGCGAGCCGGAGAAGCCGGGCAAGCTGCGCCTGATGTACGAGGCCAACCCGATGGCGATGATCATCGAGCAGGCCGGTGGCGCAGCCACCAACGGCGCCCAGCGCATCCTCGATCTGCAGCCCGAGAGCCTGCACCAGCGCGTGGCGGTGTTCCTCGGTTCCAAGGAAGAAGTGCTGCGCATCAGCGCCTACCATCGCGGCTGAGCCATGCAGCCCTGGCAGCCGCTGCTCGACTGGTGGTTCGGTACCGGCGCAACCGCCGGCGAAGTGGCGGCTGAGCGCAGCGGGCTGTGGTTCGGCTATCGTGCCGAGCAGGACGAGGAGGCGCGCCAGCGCTTCGGCCCGCACTGCGAGCAGGCGCTGGCCGGCGGCCTGGGCGACTGGGCCGGGCAGCCGGACGGCTGGCTGGCCTTGCTGCTGTTGCTCGACCAGCTGCCGCGGATGATCCATCGCGGCACGCCGCAAGCCTTCGCCGGCGATGCACGGGCCCGCCAGCTGGCCCGCCAGGGCCTGGAGCAGGGCTTCGATGCCAGGTTGCCGGCCATCCGCCGGGTATTCGCCTACCTGGTGCTGGAGCATGCCGAGGACCTGGCCCTGCAGGACGAGGCGGTCGCCCGCTTCGGCGCGCTGCGCGACCAGGCGGCGCCGAGCGAGCGCGCATTATTCGACGGCTATCTGGATTACGCCGTGCGCCACCAGCGGGTGATCCAGCGCTTCGGCCGCTTTCCCCATCGCAACGCCGTGCTCGGCCGTCCCTCCACGGCAGGCGAGGCGCAGTTCCTCACGGAACCCGGCTCACGCTTCTGAGGTCCGAAGGGCGCAATCGAGCCCGGCTTGTGCCAAGCTCTTGCGCAGTCCCATTTCCCAGGAGCCACCCCATGTCGCCGCGTTCACTCGTCGTCCTCGCCGCCTTTGTCCTGCTCGCCGCCTGCAGCAAGATCAACCAGGAGAACTATTCCAAGCTCAAGGCCGGCATGGCCAAGAGCGAGGTGGAAAGCCTGCTCGGCAGCCCCAGCGAGTGCTCTGGCGCTATCGGTCTGACCAGCTGCACCTGGGGCGATGACAAGACCTTCATCAGCGTGCAGTTCGCCGGCGACAAGGTGATGATGTTCGCCGGCCAGGGCCTCAAATGATGCGTGCCCTGTTCTGTACCCTGGCACTTGCCTTGCTGGCCGGCTGCGCCAGCTCGTCCGCGGAAGCACCGCCGGCAAGCGCCGGCCAGGTCGATCTGCAGCGCTACCAGGGCACCTGGTACGAACTGGCGCGCCTGCCGATGTTCTTCCAGCGCAACTGTGCCCAGTCCGAAGCGCATTACCTCTTGCAGGACGATGTCAGTATCGGCGTGACCAACCGTTGCCGCACCCTGGAGGGCGAGTGGATTGAGGCCCGCGGGCGCGCCGTGGCCCAGCAGGCCGGGCGCACCGACAAGCTGTGGGTGAGCTTCGACAACTGGTTCAGCGCGCTTTTCCCCGGCGTGGCCAAGGGCGACTACTGGGTGCTCTATCTGGACCAGGACTACCAGCACGTGCTGGTCGGCAACCCCAACCGCGAGTACCTCTGGCTGTTGTCGCGCACCCCGCAGGTCTCGGCCGAGACCCGTGAGCGTTTGCTGGCCGAAGCCCGGGCGCGCGGCTACGACACCGATGCACTGATCTGGCGCGTGGCGGACGCGCAGATCGCGCCCTAGCGGCGCTTGCGCGGTGCTTGCAGGCGCAGCGTGACCAGGCTGTCCGCCTCGCCGTGGATGAACAGGCAGGCCCGTGGCGAGGGCTTGCCCTTGACCAGCGCCGGATTACCCGAGAAACCCACCGGCTCCTGCGGCACGCCGCGCGGGCTGAGGTCGAGGCGGCCGTTGCCGTTGCTGTCCTGGTACAGCTGCACGGCATAGCGCCCCGGCGGCACGTCTGGCAGGCGCAGCTCGCCCGTCTCGGCCTGCAGCTGCTGCAGCGGGCGATCGCCCCAGTCGTCACGGTCGGCGGGCGCCAGCGCCAGATAGAGGGTGCCGCTGGCCTGTATGCCCTCGACCCTGACCACTATGTCGCCGGCGCGCACCGGCGAGCTGACGAACAGCAGTGCCGCCAGGCAGGGCCAGGTTACGGTTTGAAGAAATCGCTGTGGCATAATCCGGCCATTTTGCAGGGAATCGGCAGCGGATGCGTCAGGTTTTAGTGGTTCACTTCTCCCAAACCGGCCAGCTGGACCGTCTGGTCCGGTCGGTATGCGCTCCCCTGGAGAAAGACCCCGGCGTGCAGGTCGACTACCTGCCGCTGCAGCCGGCCCAGCCCTTTCCCTTCCCCTGGCCCTTTCTCGGGTTCTTCCGCATCTTCCCCGAGACGGTGCTGATGCGCCCGGCGCCGCTGCTGCCGCTGCAGGTGGACGCGGACAAGCGCTACGACCTGATCATCCTCGCCTATCAGGTGTGGTTCCTTTCGCCGTCGTTGCCGGTGACCAGCTTCCTCGCCTCGCCGGAGGCGGCAAAGCTGTTCAAGGACACCCCGGTGGTGACCCTGATCGGCTGCCGCAACATGTGGCTGATGGCCCAGGAGAAGGTCAAGGTGCGCCTGGCCCAGCTCGGTGCACAGCTGGTCGACAATATCGCCCTGACCGATGCCTGCGGCACCGCTGCCAGCTTCCTGGCCACGCCGCTGTGGATGTTCACCGGCCGGCAGAAACCCTATGCCTGGGTGCCGCGCGCCGGCATCGAGGAGGCCGAGATCGCCGCCGCCAGCCGTTTCGGCGAGGCCATGGCGCAGCGCCTGACCCGCGACGCGCAGCCCATCACCGAGCCGATGCTCAAGGGCCTCGGCGCCGTGCGTGTCGACGAGAAACTGATCGGCAGCGAGAAGGTCGGCAACCGCAGCTTCCAGCTGTGGAGCCGCCTGCTCGCCGCCCTCGGCCCGCAGCAGAGCCGCCGCCGTGGCGCCGGCCTGGTCGTCTACATCGTCTTCCTGATCTGCCTGATCATCACCGTGGTGCCGCTCGGCGCCCTGCTCAAGAAACTGCTGGCTCCGCTGTCCAGGGATCGGACTCTGCGTGAAAAGGCCTACTTCGCCGGTCCGTCCGGCGAGTGAAGTGACCCGAGGATTCAACGTGGCCAACCCTGTCTTCATCAATCGCATCAGCGCCTACCTGCCGTTCGACCCGGTCGACAACGAACAGATGGAGGAGCGCCTCGGCCTGGTCGGCGGCCAGCCGTCGCGGGCCCGCCGCCTGGTGCTCAAGCGCAACGGCATCCAGAGCCGCCACTACGTGATCGACCCGGCCAGCGGCGAGCCGGCGATGAACAACGCGCAGCTCAGCGCCGCCGCCATCCGCCGCCTCGAGGCGCCAGGCTTCGATCTGGGCGAGTTGGACTGCCTGGTGGCCAGCACCTCCTCGCCGGACCAGACCATGCCCGGCCATGCGGTGATGGTGCATGGCGAGCTGGGTAACCCGCCCAGCGAGGTGGTGACCACCGCCGGCATCTGCCTGTGCGGTGTCACCGCGCTGAAGTACGCCTACCTCAGCGTGGCCAGCGGCGAGAGCCGCAACGCCGTGGCCTGCGGCTCGGAGGTCGCCTCCACGCTGATGCAGGCGCGCAACTTCGACGCCGAGTACGAGCGCCGCGCCGAGGAGCTGGAGAGCCACCCGGAGATCGCCTTCGAGAAGGACTTCCTGCGCTGGATGCTCTCCGACGGCGCCGGCGCCGTGTGGCTGCAGGACCGCCCCAACACCCGTGGCCTGAGCCTGCGCATCGACTGGATCGACATCCTCTCCTTCGCCGACCAGATGCCGCCGTGCATGTACGCCGGCGCCGAGATGGAGGAGGGCGGCCTGACCGGCTGGAGCCGCTTCGACGCCTCCGAGCGCGGCCGCCGTTCGGTGATGGCGATCAAGCAGGACGTCAAGCTGCTCAACGACAACATCGTCCGCGTCACCGTGGTCGAGGCGCTCCGGCGCATCCTGCACAAGCGCGAGCTGCGCGCGGCGGACATCGACCACTTCCTGCCGCACTACTCCTCCGAGTACTTCCGCGAGCGCCTGGCCGATGGCCTGGCCGAGGCCGACCTGCCGATCCCCCAGGAACGCTGGTTCACCAACCTGACCAGCAAGGGCAACACCGGCGCCGCCTCGATCTTCATCATCCTCGAGGAGCTGTTCAACGGCGGCCGCCTGCGCCGTGGCGAGCGCCTGCTCTGCTACGTGCCGGAAAGCGGGCGCTTCTCCAGCGCATTCATGCATCTGACGGTGGTCGGCGATGAAGCTTGACGAGGTTCCCCAGGATCACAGCTCCACCTACGGCGGCCACAGCAAGCTGGTCTACGCCGTGGACGCCGAGGGCCACTACCAGCGCGCGCAGAGCGACGGCTGGGACACCGAGGCCTACGCCACCCAGCTGGCGGTGGCCGAGCTGCAGGCCCAGGAGGCCGAGGCCGAGGCGGCCTGGCAGCGCGGCGAGCTGTCGCCGCTGAAATGCCTGATGTACCGCTACCGTCTGGACGAGCCGGCGCTGGCGCAGATCACCGGGCTGTGGCAATGGCGCATCCGCCGGCACTTCCGCCCGGCCATCTACCGGCGCCTCAGCGCCGCCATCCTCGCCCGATACGCCGACGCCTTCGGCCTGCCGGTGGAACAACTGATCGGCTACCAGAAGGACCCGGCATGAGCAGCTTCGAACCGCACTTCCAGCACCGCCAGAGCGCCCACTGCGAGAGCGGGGTGATGGCCAGCCTGCTGAGCCACGCCGGCCTGCCGATGAGCGAGCCGATGGCCTTCGGCCTGGCCTCGGGCCTGGCCTTCGCCTACCTGCCGATCGTCAAGCTCAGCGGCATGCCGCTGATTGCCTACCGCATGCCGCCCAGGCACCTGATCAAGACCCTGAGCAAGCGCCTCGGCGCTCGCCTCAACAGCCGCACCTTCGGCAACCCCGAGCAGGGCCGTCGCGAGCTGGATGCGCTGCTCGACCAGGGTCGCCTGGCCGGCCTGCAGAGCTCGGTGTTCTGGCTGCCGTACTTTCCGCCGGAGATGCGCTTCCACTTCAACGCGCACAACCTGCTGGCCTACGGCCGCGACGGCGACGAATACCTGATCAGCGACCCGGTGTTCGAGGAGCCGGTGCGCTGCGCCGCCGCCGACCTGCAGAAGGCCCGCTTCGCCAAGGGCGCGCTGGCGGCCAAGGGCCTGATGTATTGGCTCGACGACGTGCCGCAGGAGCAGGACTGGGAGAAGCTGATCCGCCAGGCCGTGCTCGGCACCACGCGCATCCTCGACGGCATGCCGCTGCCGTGGATCGGCATCCGCGGCATCCAGCACCTGGCCAGGCAGGTCGAGCAGCTCGACCCGGCCCAGACCAAGTACAACCGCCTGTACCTGACCCATATCGTGCGCATGCAGGAAGAGATCGGCACCGGCGGCGCCGGCTTCCGCTTCATGTACGCCAGCTTCCTGCAGGAGGCCGGCGAGAAGATCGGCGCGGCCGAGCTGGGCGAGGCCTCTGCACGCCTGACCGCCATCGGCGACGACTGGCGCCAGTTCGCCTCCGCTTGCGTGCGCGCCAGCCGCAGCAAGGGCGAGGCGCCGGACTTCCGCCCCATCGCCGAGATGCTGCGTGGCATCGCCGGCCAGGAGCGCGCGTTGATGAAGGAACTGGGCGTCTGGAGCAAGCGCAAGGGCTAAGGGCTGTGTCCCCTCTCCCGTTTACGGGAGAGGGGTAGGGAGAGGGGCTGGTGCGCCCGCCGTTAGCCGTAGCCCGGATGTAATCCGGGGGCTCGGCTTGGGCATTTCCCGGATTGCATTCGGGCTACCCAAGAATGCGCCACCGCTGGAGGTGCCTACAGTTCGAGCCTCTGCACGTCGATAGCTGCCGTCAGCGCGGCGAAGTCCGCCGCCGTTGCGTCAGGCACGTTGCGTTCCAGCAGCACCGCCTGCACGCGAAAATCGCCCAGATCCTCAACCACTACCAGCAGCGCCTGGCTGACCAGGCCGTCGGCCAGGTCCAGCACGGCCAGCCGCTGCAGCTGCGGCCACACCCGCGGCCCGGCGCCGATAAACAGATTCGCCCCCTCCAGCCCCAGTTGCTGGGCGACATGGAAGCCGGCGGCATTGCTTACGCTGTTGACGAATTCGAAGGGCTTGGGCTGACGCTGCTGCACACATACGGCATCGAGCAGTGCGCCCATGGTCGGCCGCGCCGGGTGGCGCGAAGCCAGGTACAGGCCGCAGTCGCTGCGCACGCTGTCCTTGAGCAGGGCGGCGCCGAGCAGGGCCTGGAAGATCAGGCGGTCGATGCGTCGCGGCGGGCTGGCCAGGTGCTGGCTGAGCGCGGCCTTCAGCGCCTTGTCGTCGAGCTCGGCGCTGCCGTGGATTTCGCTGGCGGCGATGACGTTCATTGCGCGATTCCCTGCAGCACCAGGCTGGCGTTGTTGCCGCCGAAGCCGAAGAAATTGGCTAGCAGCAGGGCATCGGGGGCGATCGCCGTCGGCGTGGTCGGCAGCGGCAGCAGCGCCTCGCCGGCATAGTCCAGCGCCGGCAGTGCGCCTTGGCGCAGGGCGGCGAGCAACAGCAGCGTCTCGCTCAGGCCGCAAGCGCCCAGGGTATGGCCGAGCCAGGGCTTGAGCACGGCCAGCGGCGGCATCGCCGTCGGATAGAGCAGGCGCATGCCGGCGCTCTCGGCCAGGTCGTTGGCGCCGGTGGCGGTGCCGTGCAGCTTGGCCAGGCCGATCTGCCCGGCCTCGACCTTGGAGACCTGCAGGGCGCGGCGCATCACCCAGTCGATATGGCTGCCGTCCTCGCGGGTGGTGGTCAGGCTGCTGGTGTCGCAGGCGCTGAAGCCGCCGAGCAATTTCGCCAGCGGCGCGGGGCCAGGTTCGCGGCCGAGCAGGGTGGCGCAGTAGCACTCGCCGAGCACCAGGCCGTCGCGCTCGGGATGGAAGGGCCGGTAGGCGCCGCTGGGGCTGGTCAGGTCGAGGGCGCCGAAACCCTGCTGGGCGATGGCGCTGGGCGTCTCGAAGGCCAGCACCAGAACCTGCCTGTATTCGCCGCTGGCGAGCAGGCGCGCGCCGTACAGCAGGCCGTTGGCAGCGCTGGTGCAGGCGGTGTTGAGGGTGAAGGCCTCGGCGAAGCCGTGGCGCTGGCGCAGGCGCTCGGCCAGCAGGTCCAGCGGCGTGGAATGCTCGAAGCGGAAGCCGCCCTCGTCGGCGACCCGCGCTTCCAGCTCGGTGATGTCCAGCGCGGTGCTGGCAACGATCAGCAGGCAGTCGCCGGCCGCTGCGTCGCCCAGGGCCTCGCCGAGCAGCCGGTCCAGGCGCACATCCAGCGCCTCGTCAGTGATGACACTGAAGTAGGGGCGCGGCTGCTGCAGTTCGTGCAGCAGGAAGGGCGTCGGTTGTGGCCGGCGGTTGGCCAGCAGGTTGCTCGCCGCTTCGCTCAGGTCGGCGCCGAGGGCGCTGTGCAGGGCGCCGCGCTGCAGATAGACGGGGATCATTGCTGGCTGCGGATAAAGGCGGCGATATCGGCGATGCTGGCGAGGATCTTGCGCCCGTCCTTGGCGCCCTCGATGCGCACGCCGTAGTGCTGCTGCAGGGCCAGCGACACCTGCAGGGCGTCCAGGCTGTCCATCTGCACGCGGCTCTTGGCGCCGAACAGCGGTTCATCGTCGGCGATGCTCTGCCAGTCGATGTCGTCTTCCTTGTCGCACTCACGAATCAGCAGTTGCTTGAGTTGTTGTTCTAGTCGTTCGTCCATTGCGTTTGCTGCACTCGTCTGCGGAACAGAAGCCAGCCACCGCCGCCCAGCAGGGCAGCCATCAGCAGCAGGCGGAAACAGTAGGGGGCGATATCGGCGAGCGAACCCTGGCCCACCAGCAGGGTGAGGAAGGCGTCCAGCGCCCAGCTCATCGGCGAGACTTCCGCCAGCTGGCCCATGGCCGCCGGCATCACGCTCTTCGGCACCATGATGCCGCCCAGGGCGGCGAGGATGATATTGATCCCGCC
Organism: Aquipseudomonas alcaligenes; assembly: GCF_003205495.1. Lineage (GTDB taxonomy): Bacteria > Pseudomonadota > Gammaproteobacteria > Pseudomonadales > Pseudomonadaceae > Aquipseudomonas > Aquipseudomonas alcaligenes_B. Next base: position 122,105 of record NZ_QJRX01000008.1, read on the forward strand.
GCCGAGCAACAACGCCTGCTCGGCACTGCGGGCCAGGGCGGCCAGCAGCAGGCCGAGGGCGCAGGTGGCCAGGCTCAGACTGATGGCGAGCAGGGCATAGGCCGCCGGGCTGCCGGGCAGGGACAGGCCCTGCAGGCCGAGCAGTGGCAGGCCGTGCACGCCGATGCTCAGCAGCAGGGCGAACTGCACCAGATTGATGGCGAAGTAGGGCAGCAGCTTGCTCAGGGCCAGGGTGCCCAGGTTGAGGTCGAGAGCGCGGAAGCGCAGCAACGCGCCGCTCTGCTGCTCGCGCTGGAAGCCGCCGGCCATCGGCAGGGCGACGAAGAACATGCCGAAGATCAGCCAGGCCGGCACGCTCAGCTGGCAGGCGTTGGCGCGGCCGCTGAGGTCGCCGCTGGCCAGCAGTTCGTGTTCCTCGATCCGGCTCTGGGTGCGCTGCTGCACCAGGGCCAGGCGCTCGGCCAGCGGCAGGCTGGCATCCAGGTCGCCGCTGTCTTCGAGGAAGGCGAGCAGGCGGGTCTGCGCCAAGGCGATGCGCACGGCGCCGCGCAGGTGCTGGCGCGACAGCTTGTCCAGTTGCGGCGGGAAGCTCAGGGCCAGGCCTTGGCGCTGATCATCTAGGAGGCTCTCGCTGAAGTCGGCGGGCAGGCTGATCCTGGCGCTGCGCGCATCGCCCTGCGCCAGCAGTTCGCTGCCCGGCAGCTGGGCCTCAAGGGCGGCGCGGAACACCTGCTCGTAGGTGCCGTTGGGTTCGGCCTGCAGCACCAGGCGCAGGGACGGTGGCTTGTCCTGCAGGTAGTTGGACATGGCGCCTGCCATCAGCACCAGGAACAGGGTCGGCATGATGAACAGCACGGCCAGCGCGTGCGGGTCGCGCAGCAGCAGGAGGAATTCCTTACGCACCAGGGCCCGCAGCCTCATAGACGGCCTCCGTTGAGGCGCAGGTAGAGCTGCTCCAGCGAAGGCCGGCCGAAGCGCAGCAGGTGCGGCAGCTCGGGGTGGTCGGCGAGAAAACGGGTGATCTCCAGCAGTTGCGGGCCGTCCAGGCTGGCGATGCGCAGACCGCCCGGCAGCGTCTCGGCATTAAGGTGCAGCTTGCCCAGCAGCTCGCGCAGGCCGGCGGGTTCCTCACCCTGCCATTCCAGTAAAAGGCCGTGGTCGTCGCCGAGCAGCTGGCGGCTGTCCAGGTCCAGGCGTACGCGGCCCTCATGGAGCAGGACGATGCGCTGGGCCACGCGCTCGATCTCGTCGAGGTAGTGGCTGGTGTAGATCACCCCGTGGCCTTCACTGGTTAGGCGCTCGACGGCGCCCAGCAGCAGTTGGCGACTGGCGGCGTCGACACCGACCGTGGCCTCGTCGAACAGGTACAGGCGCGCCGGCTGCAGCAGGCCGATGGCGAAGTTCAGCCGCCGTTGCTCGCCGCCGGACAGGCGCGCGGCACGGCGTTGCAGCTTGCTCTCCAGGGCGGTACTGGCGATGCACAGCTCCAGGCGGCGGGCGCGCTCGGCGCCGCGCAGGCGGTAGAGGTCGGCGAACAGTTCGAGGTTCTCGCGCACCTTGAGCTCGGCGTAGAAGGCCAGCTGCTGCGGCACCAGGCCGAGGCTGCGCTCGCCGTCCCAGCGGATCTCGCCCTGCTGCAGCGGCAGCACGCCGGCCAGCAGGGACAGCAGGGTGGTCTTGCCGGCGCCGTTGCTGCCGAGCAGGCCCAGGCACTGGCCGGCGGCGAGCTGCAGGTCGATGCCCTGCAGCGCCGGGGTGTCGGCGCCGGGATAGCGATGGCTGAGGTTGCTCAGTTCAAGCACGGACCATTACCAGCAGGAGCTTGCCGTCCAGCAGCAGGCGCTGCTCGGCGTGGATGCTGAAGGCGTAGAGGGCGCCGGCCGGGCTCAGCGCCTCCTGGGTGGCGGCGACATGCAGCGCGCCCTCGCGGTGCTGCGGCTCGAAGTGCAGTTGCAACTGCGACAGCTTGCCCACCAGGGCCATGTCGATGGCGTTATCCTCGCCATATAGGGCACCATGCGCGGCGCACAGCTGGGCCGCCGCCTCGAACAGCAGGCAGGGCGAGGCGTCGTGGCCCAGGGCGTCTAGGTGATGCCAGGCGGACAGCCCCTCGATGCGCTCGGCATCGTGGCCGAGCAGGGCGTCCAGCCACAGGGCTTGGCCCTGGTGCGGCAGCAGGCTGTGCAGTTGGGTGCGGTCCATTGCGGGCGGTCGTTAGGGTTTGGCCGGCAGTGTACCAGCAGAGCGCCCGGGTTCGATCGATACGAGGCAAGGAGTGACGGGATGCTGTGGATACAGGCGACGGCCTTCGCGCTGGGCTCGCTGGCGCTGCTGGGGATTTCCTGGCGGGCGCTGAAGAACACCCGTTCCCACGGTTTCTACCGCTTCCTCGCCTGGGAGGCGATGCTGGCGCTGCTGGTGCTCAACGCGCCGGTCTGGTTCGAGGATCGCTACGCCTTGCACCAGAAGGTCTCCTGGGTCCTGCTGTTCACTTCGCTCAGCGTGCTGCTGCTCGGCATCTACCAGCTGCGCCGCGACGGCAAGCCCGGCGAGCAGCGCCAGGACGACGAGCTGTACGCCTTCGAGCGCACCTCGCAGCTGGTCACCGGCGGCATCTACCGCTTCATCCGCCATCCATTGTTCTGTTCGTTGCTGCTGCTGACCTGGGGCATCGCCTGGAAAGACCTGCACGCGCTCACCCTGGTCCTCGCCCTGCTGGCCAGCGTGCTGCTGTACCTGGCGGCGCGACGCGATGAGGCCGAATGCCTGGCCTACTTCGGCGAGGCCTACCGCGACTATATGGGGCGCAGCCGGATGTTCATCCCCTGGCTGTTCTGAGAACCTGTCCGCGCTCTCCTGACTCGCGGCCATACGGCGTTAAACACGCCCTCGGAATGCTCATTTACCCCTCGTAAACTGCGCTTCCTCGGGCGTTCTTGCCTTGTCTGGCTCTAATCCAGAAGATCGTGAGCAGGTTCTGGGCCGGGTCACTCCCAGTCCAGCCGCGCCAGCTGCCACTCGCCGTCCTCCAGCCACCACTCCAGCGTGACGCTGTAGTGCCGAGCGCTGTCCGGAATCAGCCCCTCGGCGCCGGTCATGGCCACCTCGGCCTGGGTGCGGCCCTTGCTGCTGTAGGTAGGGTCGATCTCGCTGCGGGTGCCTATGGCGATCACCCGCACCTGTTTGTGACGCAGGAACAGCAGGGCCATGGTGCGCCGTGCCCACTCGCGGTCGTACTGCTGCTGGGCGGCGAACTGCGGATGCAGCTGCTCCAGCACTTCATCGTTGCGCTTGGCTTCCAAGTTGTCCTGCAGCTGCTGCACGGCCGCCTCCAGGGCGGCCTGCGGATCGTCGCGGCCGCAGCCGGCGAGCAGTGCGCAGATCAGCAGAAAAGGCAGGGCAAATCGCTTGGCTGGCATGCTCAACTCCCGATTCATGGTTATGATGCCCGGCACGGCTGGCTGCCGTCAGGCAGCTACAGGGACCTTACGCACAGACTCGGGAGTGCGCCATGCTGACTTTGTATCCGGAGATCAAACCCTACGCCCGCCATGAGCTGGCGGTGGAGGAACCGCACGTTCTCTACGTGGACGAGAGCGGCTCTCCGGACGGCCTGCCGGTGGTGTTCATCCACGGCGGCCCGGGTGCCGGCTGCGATGCCGCCAGCCGCCGCTACTTCGACCCCAACCTGTACCGCATCGTCACCTTCGACCAGCGCGGCTGCGGCCGCTCCACCCCGCACGCCACCCTCGAAGGCAACACCACCTGGGACCTGGTCGCCGACCTGGAGCGCATCCGCGAGCACCTGGGTATCGACAAGTGGGTGCTGTTCGGCGGCTCCTGGGGCTCGACCCTGTCCCTGGCCTACGCGCAGAAGCATCCCGAGCGCGTGCATGGCCTGATCCTGCGCGGCATCTTCCTCTGCCGGCCGCAGGAGATCAGCTGGTTCTACCAGGAAGGCGCCAGCCGCCTGTTCCCCGACTACTGGGAAGACTATGTGGCGCCGATCCCCGCCGAGGAGCGCGGCGATCTGGTACAGGCCTTCTACAAGCGCCTCACCGGCCCGGACCAGATCGCCCAGATGCATGCGGCCAAGGCCTGGTCGACCTGGGAAGGCCGCACCGCCACCCTGCGCCCCAACCCGCAGGTGGTCGACCGTTTCAGCGAGCCGCACCGCGCGCTGTCGATCGCCCGCATCGAATGCCACTACTTCGTCAACAACGCCTTCCTCGAGGAAGACCAGCTGCTGCGCGACATGCCGAAGATCGCCCACCTGCCGGGCGTCATCGTGCACGGTCGCTACGACGTGATCTGCCCGCTGGACAATGCCTGGGCCCTGCACCAGGCCTGGCCCAACAGCGAGCTGCAGATCATCCGCGACGCCGGCCACTCGGCGGCGGAGCAGGGCATCACCGACGCCCTGGTGCGCGCCGCCGACCAGATGGCCCGGCGCCTGCTCGACCTGCCGCCGGAAGAGGCATGAAGCTGCTGATCCAGCGGGTGCGTGGCGCCCGCGTCGAGGTGCAAGGCGAGATAGTCGGTGCCATTGACCAGGGCCTGCTGGCGCTGGTCGGCATCGAACCGCAGGACGATGCGCAGACGCTGGCCAAGAGCCTGCAACGCCTGCTCAGCTACCGGGTGTTTGCCGACGCCGCCGGCAAGATGAATCTGTCACTGAAGGACGTGAACGGCGGTCTGCTGCTGGTCTCGCAGTTCACCCTGGCCGCCGATACCAGCAGCGGCCTGCGCCCGAGTTTTTCCACGGCGGCGCCGCCGGCCCAGGGCTTGGCGCTGTTCGAGCGCCTGGTCGAGCTGGCCCGCGAGCAGCACCCGCAGGTCGCCACGGGCCGTTTCGGCTCCGACATGCAGGTGCACCTGGTCAACGATGGGCCGGTGACCTTCCTGCTGCAAATCTGAGCCTCAGGCGGCCGCCACGGCGGTGGCCCGGCGCGGCAGCAGGCCGCCGGCGTACAGCGTCCACAGGATGATCAGCGGCTGGAACGGCAGGCGCAGCCAGTAATACCACTGTTCCTGCGGCAGGCCGTCCACGGTCAGGCCATTGAGGGCATTGTGCAGGTTGGCCGGGAATACGCAGACGAAGTACAGCGCCAGCAGGGCGGCCGCCAGGCGCCGCGTACGCGGCAGCAGCAGGCCGAGCGCGCCGGCGATCTCGCAGGTTCCGGTGAACAGCACCAGCGGCAGATGCCAGGGCAGGTAGTCGGGCATCATCGGCAGGTAACGTTCCGGTGTCAGCCAGTGATCGATTCCCGCGAAAACCAGTGCCGCAGCCAGGGCCAGGCGCATGCGCGCCGGCCAGTCGGCGAGGCCGGGCAGTCCCAGGCGGTGAGCGCCCCAGGCGCCGATGCAGAGCACTATCAACAGGGCGACGAAGAACATGGCTGGCCTCTCGGGTTGGTTTGGCTATGATGTTGCTCGTGTCAACATAGAAAAGGATGTTGTCGGTGTCAACTTCGAGAGAAGAGCGTTCCTATCATCATGGCGATCTGCGCATGGCCCTGTTGCGCGCGGCGGCCGAGTTGCTGGCGGAGCAGGGCGAGGCCGCCATCAGCCTGCGCGAGGTGGCGCGCCGGGCACAGGTCTCGCACAACGCGCCCTATCGCCACTTCACCGACCGCGAGGCATTGCTGGCGGCACTGGCCGAGCAGGGCTTCGCCGAGTTGCTGGAGCGCATGCAGGTGGTCGCGCGGGAGGGCAAGGCCGAGGCCAGGCTGGCGGCGCTGGGGCGCTGCTATGTCGACTTCGCCCTGCAACGACGTGGCCTGTTCCGTCTGATGTTCAGCGGTGCATTGGAGCGCAACCGTTACCCGACCCTGTTGACGGCGGCACAGGCGCTGCATCGTCAGCTGGAGGAGGCGGTGGCAGTGCTGGTTGCAGATGTGGACGGCATTGCCAGTCTGTCGGCCTGGAGCCTGGTTCATGGTTTGGCGCAGCTGCTACTGGAAGGGCAGGTCGCTGTGGATGAGGACCGCCAGGTCTTGATCGAGCGGGTTACCAGCGAATTTGCCGAGGGCCTGCTGCGCAGGGGCTAGTGCTCGGCTGCAGCTCGTTCTCTTCCAGCCAGTCCTGGGCCAGTTCGCGCAGGCGCTCGGCCTCGAAGCTCTGCCAGGCCTGCAGGAGGGCGGGGTAGTGCATCAGCACGTGGTTGAAGGTGCGCACCGGGCGGCGGCTCTCCAGGGCCTGTTGCAGCTCGCCGTAGGCATGCGGGTGGATGACCTCGGCGAGGAATTCGCGCATCAGCGCCAGGCTGTCGCCGGGCTGCAGCGGCTCGACCAGCAGGAAGCGCTCCGGCTCCTCGCGCAGCAGCGCCTCCAGTTCGGGATCGGCGTCTGTCTCGGGAATCAGCAGCAGCTTGCCGCTGAGCAGGTCGAGGTAGTGATCCAGCCCCTCGGTGTTGAGGGCGCAGGCCAGTTCGTCCAGGTCGATGATCAGCGGGCGCATGGCGAACTCCATATTGGCCGGCGTGGCTCCAGCCTAAGCCCGTGCGTGTGGCAAAACAACGCCGTTCAGAACAGGCGAGCCAGCAGGGCCGGGACCGCCGTTTCCACGCGCAGGATGCGCTGGCCCAATTGCACGGGGGCCAGCCCGGCCTCCTGCAGCTTCTCCACCTCGTAGGCAATCCAGCCGCCTTCCGGGCCTATGGCCAGGGTCACCGCCTCGCTGACCGCGCGCGGACAGGCGGGGTAGTCGCCGGGGTGGCCGACCAGGCCCAGGGTGCCGGCGGCGATGGCCGGCAGGCGGTCCTCGACGAAGGGCTTGAAGCGTTGCTCGATGCTCACCTCGGGCAGCACGGTGTCGCGGGCTTGCTCCAGGCCGAGAATCAGCTGCTCGCGGATCGCCTCGGGGCTGAGGAAAGGGGTCTGCCAGAAGCTCTTTTCCACCCGGTAGCTGTTCAGCAGCACCAGCCGCGGCACGCCCATGGCGGCCACCGTCTGCAACACGCGCTTGAGCATCTTCGGCCTGGGCAGGGCCAGCAGCAGGGTCAGCGGCAGCTTGGCCGGCGGTGGCTGGTCCAGTTCGACGCGCAGTTCGGCGTGCTGCTCATCCAGGGCCAGCAGGGTGCCGCGGCCCATCGGCCCGCCGAGGCGGCCGACGCGCAGGCTGTCACCGCTCTCGGCACCGTGGACTTCATGCAGGTGCTTGAGGCGGCGGCCGCTGAGGACGGCGCGATCCGCCGCGACGAAGTCGGCGTCCTCCAGCAGCAGCAGGTTCATTGCAGCGGCGCGGGTGGCTGGTCGTCGGGACGCTCTTCTGGCGTCTCGTGCTCGTCGCGCTTGCGCACCAGCCCGCCAAACAGCAGGCCGGCTTCGAACAGCAGCCACATGGGCACGGCCAGCAAGGTCTGGGAAAACACATCCGGCGGGGTGAGGAACATGCCGACCACGAAGCAGCCGACGATCACGTAGGGACGGCTTTTCTTCAGCGTCTCGACGTCGACGATGCCGACCCAGATCAGCAGGAAGGTGGCCACCGGAATCTCGAAGGCCACGCCGAAGGCGAAGAACAGGGTGAGGACGAAGTCCAGGTACTGGCCGATGTCCGTCATCATCGCTACCCCTTCGGGCGTCACGCTGGCGAAGAAGCCGAACATGATCGGGAATACCACGAAGTAGGCGAAGGCCATGCCGGCGTAGAACAGCAGGATGCTGGAGATCAGCAAGGGTACGGCGATGCGTTTTTCATGCTGGTACAGGCCCGGGGCGATGAAGCCCCAGATCTGCTGCAGCACCACCGGCATGCTGAGAAACAGTGCCACCACCAGCGTCAGCTTGAACGGCGTGAGAAAGGGTGAAGCCACGCCGGTGGCGATCATGGTCGCGCCCTCCGGCAGGTAGGCGCGCAGAGGGGCGGCGACCAGTGCGTAGATGTCCTGAGCGAAGTAGAACAGCGCGGCGAAGATCAGCAGCACGGCGATGACGCAGCGCAGGATGCGGTTGCGCAGCTCGGTGAGATGAGCGACCAGCGGCATTTCCTGGTCGTCGCGGGACGTTTCACTCATGGCGGGCTGGGCTTGTCCTGGCTATCGGTATTGGGTGCCGCTGGCGCCGGTGGCTGCACGCTCTGCTTCATCTCGCGCTCCAGTTCCAGGATGTGCTCGTTGTGCAGTTGGCGGCGGATCTCGTCGGCGCCGATTTCGCGCTCCACCTCGGTCTTCAGGCTGTTGAAGCTGCGTTTGAGGCGGCCGATCCACAGGCCTGCCATGCGTGCAGCCACGGGCAGGCGCTCGGGCCCGAGCACCAACAGGGCGATCAGGCCAACCAGCAGCAGTTCGGAAAAGCCGACGTCGAACATGGTCTCAGTCTTTCTTCACCGGCTCTTCGACCTTGCGTGCTTCACCAGCAATGGTCTGACCCTTGGCCTCTTCGACCGCCGGCTTGGTCTCTTCCTCGCCCTGGTTCATCGACTTGCGAAAGCCCTTGATCGCGTCGCCCAGATCGGAGCCCAGGCCCTTGAGGCGCTTGGTGCCGAACAGCATGACGACGATGAGCAGGATGATCAGAAGTTGCCAGATGCTGATGCCGCCGATACCCATGATGAATCTCCGAAGGTTGTGAAATCAGGATTGCGGGCGTGCGGCTTTTTCCGCATGCCCGGACAGGCCGAAGCGGCGGTCCAGCTCGTCCAGCACGGCCTGGGGGTGCTGGCCGAGGGCGGCGAGCATGACCAGGCTGTGGAACCAGAGGTCCGCGGTTTCGTAGATCAGGTCGCTGCAATCGCCGTTGATGGCCGCGTCCTTGGCCGCAAGAATGGTCTCGACCGACTCTTCGCCGACCTTCTCCAGAATCTTGTTCAGGCCCTTGTGGTACAGGCTGGCCACGTAGGAGCTGTCCGGCGCCGCGCCTTTGCGCGCCTCCAGCACCTCGGCCAGGCGGGTGAGGGTGTCACTCATGCTTGTGTTCCTGGTAGATGGCGTGCGGGTCTTTCAGTACCGGATCGACGCTGTGCCACGCGCCATCTTCCCAGACCCGGTAAAAGCAACTTTCGCGCCCGGTATGGCAGGCGATGCCGCCGAGCTGCTCCACCTGCAGGATGATCACGTCGGCGTCGCAGTCCAGGCGCAGCTCGTGCAGCTTCTGCACATGGCCGGACTCCTCGCCCTTGCGCCACAGCTTGCCACGCGAGCGTGACCAGTAGATGGCACGGCCTTCGGCCGCGGTGAGGCTCAGGGCCTCGCGGTTCATCCAGGCCATCATCAGCACGCGCCCGGTCTTGTGATCCTGGGCGATGGCCGGCACCAGGCCATCCTCGTTCCAGTGAATTTCGTCGAGCCAGTCGGTCATCTCTGCATCCGCCCGTAGCGGGCACTCTCATGGCGCCTGTGCGGCACCGGTTGTGCACCCTGCGGGTGCGATCAGGCTAAGTGTGCCAGCCGCAGCCGGCACTGGCTATCGGCGCAGGACCAGTGCCAGGCCGGCGCCCAGGCTGAGCCAGGCGGCCCAGGCCGCCGGGGCCAGCGCCAGGCCCTGGCTGACCCCTCCGGCGACCAGCGCCGCGCCGAGCAGGCGCAGCGGCCAGGCAGAGCCTCGCGGCGCGGCGGCGGGGGCCTCGGTGCGCGGCTGGTTGAGACGCTCCAGGGTGTCGCGGGCCATCTGCGACAGGTGCGGCACCTGCTCGGCCTGCTGCTGCAGGTTGCGCAGCAGGTGCAGGGGGCTGACGCGCTCGCGCATCCAGCGCTCGAGGAAGGGCTGCGCGGTGCTCCACAGGTCCAGGTCCGGGTACAGCTGGCGTCCGAGGCCCTCGATATTGAGCAGGGTCTTCTGCAGCAGCACCAGCTGCGGCTGCACTTCCATGTTGAAGCGGCGCGCGGTCTGGAACAGGCGCAGCAGCAGCTGGCCGAAGGAGATGTCCTTCAGCGGCTTCTCGAAGATCGGTTCGCACACGGTACGGATGGCCGCCTCGAACTCGTTGACCTTGGTTTCCGCCGGCACCCAGCCGGAGTCGATGTGCAGCTGCGCCACCTTGCGGTAGTCGCGCTTGAAGAAGGCGATCAGGTTGCGCGCCAGGTAGTCCTGGTCCTCGGGGGTGAGGCTGCCGACGATGCCGCAGTCGATGGCGATGTACTGCGGGCTCCAGGGCGTGCGGGTGGCGACGAAGATGTTGCCGGGGTGCATGTCGGCGTGGAAGAAGCTGTCGCGGAACACCTGGGTGAAGAAGATCTCCACGCCGCGCTCGGCCAGCAGTTTCATGTTGGTGCGCTGGTCCGCCAGGGTCGCCAGGTCGGTCACCGGCACGCCGTAGATGCGTTCCATCACCAGCACCTTGGGCCGGCACCAGTCCCAGTACACCTGAGGTACGTAGAGCAGCGGCGAGTCGGCGAAGTTGCGCCGCAGCTGGCTGGCGTTGGCCGCCTCGCGCATCAGGTCGAGCTCGTCGAAGATGGTCTTCTCGTAGTCAGACACCACTTCCACCGGGCGCAGGCGGCGCGCATCGGCCGAGGCCTTCTCGGCGATGCGCGCGGCGAGGAACAGCCAGGCCAGGTCGGAGCGGATGATCGGCCGCAGGTTGGGGCGGATCACCTTGACCACCACGTCCTCGCCGCTCTTCAGCTGCGCGGCATGTACCTGGGCGATGGAGGCCGAGGCCAGCGGCTGCACGTCGAAGCGGGCGAAGACCTCGCCGACCTTGGCGCCCAGCTGCTCCTCGATGCGCGCCACGGCGTGCTCGGGGTCGAACGGCGGCACCTGGTCCTGCAGGCGCGCCAGCTCGTCGGCGACGTCCGGCGGCAGCAGGTCGCGGCGGGTGGACAGCAGCTGGCCGAACTTGATAAAGATCGGGCCGAGGTCTTCCAGGGCCAGGCGCAGCGCCTCGCCGCGGCTCAGTTCCTGTTGGCCGCGCGGCAGCCAGCGCCAGGGCAGGGCGAAGCGCAGGGCGCGCATCCAGGTGGGCAGTGGCAGGGTCAGCAGCAGGTCGTCCAGGCGGTAGCGGATGACCACGCGCAGGATGCGCAGCAGGCGGCGGGTGGCGAGCAGGCTCATGAGTTCTTGTGCAGATTCCGGGCGAGGCGGTCGATGCGCGCGTCGAGGCGATCGAGGGCCAGCTTGAGGTCGTCCAGTTCATCGAAGCGGGCCTGGGCTTCGCGTTCGCCGACCAGGCTGCGCGATTCCTCGGCCAGGTAGTCGGCCAGGGTCTGGCGCAGGCTGTCGAGGCTCTCGCCGGCCCAGTTCACGCGGCTGCGCAGGTGGCCGGCGAGCAGCTGGCTGCCGACCGGGCCGAGCCAGCGCGACAGTTCGTATTCCCAGTCCAGCTCCAGGTCCTGGAGGATGCCGGCCAGCTCCAGCAGCGCGGCGCTGTCGCCGCTCAGGCTGACTTCCGGGCGGTGCAGGATGGCGGTCTTGTCCTTGGCCAGGGCCAGCTTGAGCAGGCTGCTGGCGGGCGCGCTGAGCACGCAGTCGGCGCCGTCCCAGTGGCTGGCCAGTTGCAGGCCCTCGGCGCCGGGGAGGATGAACAGCTTGAGCGCGGGGCTCTGGCAGTCGACCTCGATCAGCTTGCCTTCCAGCCGGGCCAGGCGCGGCAGCGCGGTGCTGTCCATGGCCAGCACGCGGTTGAGGCCGAGCTCAACGCCCGCCAGCAGCGCCTGGGTCAGCATCAGGGCTTGATACCGCGGTGCAGGGCGACGATGCCGCCGGTCATGTTGTGGTAGGTGACGCGCTCGAAGCCGGCCTCGACCATCATCGCCTTGAGGGTTTCCTGGTCCGGGTGCATGCGGATCGACTCGGCCAGGTAGCGGTAGCTGTCGGCGTCGTTGGTGATCAGCTTGCCGGCCAGCGGCATGAAGCTGAACGAGTAGGTGTCGTAGGCCTTGGCCAGCAGCGGGTTGCCCGGCTTGGAGAATTCCAGCACCAGCAGGCGGCCGCCCGGCTTGAGCACGCGCAGCATGGAGCGCAGGGCGTTCTCCTTGCGGGTCACGTTGCGCAGGCCGAAGGCAATGGTCACCACGTCGAAATGATTGTCCGGGAAGGGCAGTGCCTCGGCATCGGCCTGGACGAACTGCACGTTGCCGGCCACGCCCTTGTCCAGCAGGCGGTCGCGGCCGACCTTGAGCATGGAGTCGTTGATGTCGGCCAGCACCACTTCACCGCTCGGACCGACCAGGCTGGAGAACTTGCGGGTGAGGTCACCGGTGCCGCCGGCGATGTCCAGCACGCGGTTGCCCGGGCGCACGCCGGACAGCTCGATGGTGAAGCGCTTCCACAGGCGGTGCAGGCCACCGGAGAGCACGTCGTTCATCAGGTCGTACTTGGCCGCCACCGAGTGGAAGACTTCGGCGACCTTCTCCGCCTTCTGGCTTTCCGGGACGTCCTGGAAGCCGAAGTGGGTGGTCTTTTCCTGCTCTGGGGCCTTGCGCGGGTCGTTCATGTCGCGTCACCTGAATCGAAGTGGCGGCCATTCTAAACCCCCTGCCAGCCTTTGTCTTGGCGCCGGGTGGAGCTGTTATAGTCGCGTGACACCAGGTCGCAGCAGGAGTCGCGCATGTCTCGCATCACCGTCGAACGTTCCCATTCCCTCGGCCTTGCCGCCGCCCGCGAGAAGGCCGAGGCGCTGGCCCGGCGCCTGGCCAGCGAGTATGACGTGAAGTACCGCTGGAACGGCGACACCCTGGAGTTCAAGCGCAGCGGCGCCGACGGGCATATCGACGTGGCCGCCGACAGTGTGCGCGTAGAACTCAAACTGGGCCTGCTGCTGTCGGCACTGGGCGGCACCATCCGGCGCGAGATCGAGGAGACGCTCGACAAGCACCTGCAGGCCTAGAGTGCTGGCTCTGCCGGTGCTCGGATTGTCGGCTGCCTCAGGTCATGGCGCGGAGCGGCAAGGCCGGATGGCACTACCGGGACGCCTGCGCAGTGCGATAGTTTTTTCGCAACAGCGCACTAGTATGTGATTTCTAATTTTTCCCTCTACCTTGCGCTCAAGTCCCGCGAAGGGACGAACCTTCCACCACATTGAGCGTGAGGTGCACCATGGCCACTAAAGTCGCCGTTAAGAAGAAAGTCGAAGCTGTCGAAAGCAAAGTCACCGTTCTGACCGACGTGAAGGCCTACGCCCGCAAGGTCTGGCTGGCCGGCCTGGGTGCCTATGCCAAGGCCGGTGCCGAAGGCGCCGACTACTTCAAGGAGCTGGTCAAGGCCGGCGAAGGCGTCGAGAAGCAGGGCAAGAAGCTGGTGAGCGAGCAGGTCGATGCCGCCAACAGCCAGATCGAATCGCAGCTCAAGAGCGTCAAGAGCAGCGTCTCCGAAGTCAAAGGCAAGGTCGAGGTGCAGTTCGACAAGATCGAGAAGGCCTTCGACAACCGCGTCGCCAGCGCACTGAACCGCCTGGGTATTCCCTCCAAGCAGGATGTTGAGGCACTCTCTGCTAAGCTGGACGAGTTGAATGCTTTGCTTGAGCGAGTGGCGCGTACCCAATAAGGAGAGCAGGATGGCTGTTAAGAAAACTACCGCAGCAAAACCGGCGGCAAAACCGGCAGCGAAGAAGCCGGTTGCCAAAAAGGAAAGCAACTCCTGGATCGGTGAGGTCGAGAAGTACTCGCGCCAGATCTGGCTGGCCGGCCTCGGTGCCTATTCCAAGATCAGTAAGGACGGCAACAAGCTGTTCGACGGCCTGGTCAAGGACGGCGAGAAGGCCGAGAAGAAGGCCAAGAGCGAAGTCGACAAGCAGCTCGACGTGGTCAAGTCCAGCGTCGGTTCCACCGTCGGCACTGCCAAGTCCAAGGTCGATGAGGTCAAGGACAAGGCCCTGGGCAAGTGGAACGAGCTGGAAGAGGCCTTCGACAAGCGCCTGAACAGTGCCATCTCCCGTCTGGGCGTGCCCAGCCGCAACGAGGTGAAGGCGCTGCAGACCAAGGTCGACAGCCTGACCAAGCAGATCGAGAAACTCACCGGTGTATCGGTGAAGTCGGTCGCCAAGCCTGCGGCTAAACCGGCTGCCAAGCCGGCTGCCAAGGCTGCCGCGAAACCCGCTGCGAAGCCTGCCGCCAAGCCGGCTGCCAAAGCTGCGGCCAAACCCGCAGTGAAGGCAGCGGCCAAGCCTGCTGCCAAACCGGCTGCCAAGCCCGTTGCGGCCAAGCCGGCGGCTGCCAAGAAGCCGGTGGTGAAGAAGCCCGCTGCGCCGAAGCCGGCCGCTGCCAAGCCTGCCGCCCCGGCGCCGGCTCCGGCAGCTGCCCCGGCTCCGGTCGCCGCTCCGGCAACCCCCGCCACCCCGTCCTGATTTTCTCAGGATGTACAAGCGCCCGGCCCAGTGCCGGGCGTTTGCATTTCAGGCTTCCAGATAGCGCTGCGCGAGTCGCTCGGCGGCGTGACGCGGCGCGTCGGTGAGGTGTGGGGCGACCAGCATCATCACCTGGAACACCACCAGGCGCACTTCGCCGTCGGCGCCGAGGATGCGCTGGTAGTCGAGGGAGAACAGCAGGGTCAGGGTGATTTGCTCCACCAACTGGCCGAGGGCCTGGGTGTCGCTGCGCAGCTGGCCATGGGCCTTGAGTCGCGCCAGCAGGCTGGCCAGGGTGCGCTTGAGCTGATTGAGCCACAGGCGGATGCCGCGGGCCAGCTTGGGCAGGCGCCCGGCCAGGTTGGACAGGTCCTGGAACAGGAAGCGGTACTGGGCCAGACGCTCGACGATCAGGTGCAGGAACAGCCAGTAATCCTCGACACCCAGCTCAGCATCCTCGGGCGGATCGAGCAGCGGCGCCAGGTCGCTCTGGAAGCGTTCGAACAGCTCGAGGATCAGCGGTTCCTTGCCGTGGAAGTGGTAGTAGAGGTTGCCCGGGCTGATGCCCATTTCGGTGGCGATTTCGAGGGTGGAGACGTTGGGCTCGCCCTGCTGGTTGAACAGCAGCAGGGCGCATTCGAGGATGCGGTCGCGGGTCTTCATTCCATGATCTTGTGGTGGCCGCCGGAGTGCCGACGATAACCGGCCAGGCACCCGTCCGGCCAGCGCCGAGTGCCGCTTTCAGCGCACATGCACATAGGTGCCGGGGGCCGACTCCATCGCCGGGTGCTTGTTGCCGCCGACGCTGAACACGGTTTCGCGCAGCTCGCCCGAGCGCTGTTGGATCCATTCCAGCCACTGCGGCCACCAGCTGCCCTCCTGCCTTTGCGCATCGTGATACCAGGCACGCGGGTCGCTGGTCAGCTTGGCGGCCTCCAGATAGGTGGCCTTGGGGTTGCCCGGTGGGTTGAGAATGCTCTGGATGTGGCCGCTGTTGGACAGCACGAAGCGGCTGTTGCCGCCGAGCAGCAGGGCGGAGCGGTAGACCGCGTCCCAGGGAGTGATGTGGTCGTTGATGCCAGCCACGCTGAAACTGTCCAGGTTGACCTTGGACAGGTCGATCGGCGTGCCGCAGATCTCCATGCCGCCGGCGCGGGTCAGCGGATTGTGCTTGAACAGGTCGAGCAGGTCGCCGTGCAGGGCGGCCGGCAGGCGGGTGTTGTCGTTGTTCCAGTAGAGGATGTCGAAGGCTGGCGGTTCCTTGCCCATCAGGTAGTTGTTGACCCAGTAGTTCCAGATCAGGTCGTTGGGGCGCATCCAGGCGAACACCCGGGCCATGTCGCGGCCATCCAGCACGCCGCTCTGGTAGGAGCGGCGCTTGGCCGACTCCAGGGTCTGCTCGTCGGCGAACAGCATTGCCGGGCTGTCCACCTGGGCGTCCAGCAGGCTGACCAGATAGGTGGCGCAGCCGACCTTGCGCAGCTGGCGCTTGGCCTGCAGGTGGCCCTGCAGGGCGGCGATGGTCAGGCCACCGGCGCAGGCGCCGAGCAGGTTGACCTCCTTGCTGCCGGTGATGGCGCGGCATACGTCGGAGGCTTCCTCCACCGCCTGCACGTAGCTGGACAGGCCCCATTCGCGATGCCGTGCGTCCGGGTTGCGCCAGCTGATCATGAACACCTGCAGGCCGTTCTTCAGGCAGTACTGGATGAAGCTCTTCTCCGGCGACAGGTCGAAGATGTAGAACTTGTTGATCTGCGGCGGCACCATCAGCAGCGGGCGTTCGTACTGCTTCTCGCTCATCGGCTTGTAGTGGAGCAGCTCGAACATCTCGCAGCGGTACACCACCGCGCCGGGGGTGACGGCCAGGTTGCGGCCGACCTCGAAGGCGCGCTTGTCGACCTGCTGCGGCATACCGCTGTTGTGCAGCAGGTCGTCGAACAGCTGGCGCGCACCGCGCAGCACGCTGCTGCCGCCGCTGTTGAACAGCTCCTTGACCGCCAGCGGGTTGAGCAGGGTGTTGGACGGCGCCAGGGCGTCGTTGAGCAGGGAGAACAGGAAGTGCGCGCGGGTGCGGTCGTCCGGCGACAGGTCGCTCTCGTCGATCCACGCCTTGAGCTGCTTCTGCCAGGCCAGGTAGGCCTGCAGGCTGCGCCGGTAGAAGGGGTTGAGCTGCCAGGTCGGGTCGGCGAAGCGGGCGTCCTGCGGATTGGGCCGGTAGGGGGTGTCGCCGAGCATCACGCGGCCCAGCTGCTTGCCGAAGGCCAGCAGGTGGCGGGTGCTGTGCACCGGCTGGCGCAGCCCCTGGAAGGCCAGGGTGCGCAGGGTGGAGAACAGGTCGCGGCCGCGCAGGCCGACCATCGCACTCTGCGCGTTCATGAAGTGTGCGGGTACCGGCAGTGATCCCGGTGCAGTCTTGTCACGCATGGGGCAGGCTCCGTCGTCAAACTGTCATATCCGATGACAGCAAGGCTTGTACCAAGGCGCGCCGGAGGGCATTCCAGACTGCCGCGCAATAATTCTTCCTTGTCCGGCGGGCCTCGCGTTGGGGCGAGCCTGCCGGAGTAGCACTACAGTTGTGCGATCAGTGGCTGCGCACGGGCAGCGGCTGCGGGTGCATCACCGCGCGCTGCCGTTCCTCCTGGAGGAACTTCATGATGATAGGCGCCACGGCCTCGGCGCGGGTCACGAGGAACAGATGACCGTCGTCGATCACGTGAAGTTCCGCGTTGGGGATGCGCCAGGCCAGCAGGCGCATGTTGACCAGCGGGATGATCGGGTCATCGTCGCCGGCCAGTACCAGGGTGGGCTGGCGGATGCGGTGCAGCCAGTGGATGCTGGTCCAGCCGAGGCCGGCGAACAGCTGCCAGTAGTAGCCCATCTTGCCGCCCGAACGCACCTTGCTGGCATGCGAAAGGGCCAGCTTGGGGTCGCGGCGGAAGGCGCCGCCGTAGATGTCCGGGGCGATGTGCACGCCGTAGGACGGCTGGATGTAGCGCCGCGGGCTGGCCATGCGCCAGAGCACCTTGGGCTTGCCCGGCACCATCACTGCGCCGGCCGAGGTGGCGGCCAGCACCAGCTTCTTGCAGCGCTCCGGGTAGTCGTGGGCGAACTGCTGGGCCAGCGCGCCGCCCCAGGACACGCCGATGGCGTTGACCTGGCCATAGTCCAGGTAGTCGAGCATGCGCGCGGCCAGCTTGGCCAGGCCGGGGAAGCGGTAGGGCGTGCTCGGGGTGGAGGAGCCGCCGACGCCGGGAACGTCGAAGGCGATCACTTCCAGGTCGGGGTCGAGCGCCGAGACGAAGGGCATCACCAGCTCCAGGTTGGCGCCGATGCCGTTGAAGATCAGCAGCGGCGTCAGGCTGCTGCCGCCGGGGCGGACCGCGGTGCGGATGGTCTGGCCATCCAGCTCGATGGTACGGAATACGAATGGTTGCGGCATGCACTAGGCCCTATACATGGATCAGCGGCGAGCGGCCTTCCGAGGCGGCTCGCCAGTCTCCCGCCAGGCGGGGCACCGCGGGGCCCGGAGGCCCGCTGCGGCGTGCGGCACATCCGGGTGCCGCGGGCAGTACTGCGCAAGGTGCAGCATTGTCGGTAGCGCTGTTGTCATCAGCGTTCGTGAACGTAGGTCCCCGGTGCGGCCTCGCCCGGGGCGTGGCTCTTGCTGCCCAGGCTGGCCGGAGCCTTCTTCAGCTTGCCGGAGCGCTCGCCCAGCCACTGCTGCCAGTGCAGCCACCAGGAATCGGCGTGCTTGGTGGCCTTCTCCTGCCATTCGCGGGCGCTCGCCGCCGGCTCGCTGTTGGTGACGAAGCGTGCCTTGGGGTTGCCCGGCGGGTTGAGGATGCTCTGGATGTGGCCGCTGTTGGACAGCACGAACTCGACCTTGCCGCCGAACAGCAGCGAGGACTTGTAGCAGGCTTCCCAGGGGGTGATGTGGTCGGTGGTGCCGGCCACGCAGTAGATGTCGCAGGTGACCTGCTTGAGGTCGATCGGCGTGCCGCAGACTTCCAGGGCGTTGGGCCGGGTCAGCGGGTTGGTCTTGAACAGCTCGATCAGGTCGCCGTGGAAGGCAGCCGGCAGGCGCGTGGTGTCGTTGTTCCAGTAGAGGATGTCGAACACCGGCGGCTCGTTGCCCAGCAGGTAGTTGTTGACCCAGTAGTTCCAGATCAGATCGTTGGGGCGCATCCAGGCGAACACCTTGGCCATGTCCTTGCCCTCCAGCACGCCGGACTGGTAGGAGCGGCGCTTGGCGGCCTCCAGGGTCTTCTCGTCGGCGAACAGGGCGACCTGGGTGTCCAGCTTGGTGTCGAGCACGCTGACCAGCAGGGTCATGGAGTTGACCTTCTTCTCGCCGATGGCCGCGTAGTGGCCGAGCAGCGAGGAGATGGTGATGCCGCCGGAGCAGGCGCCGAGGATGTTGACGTCCTTGCTGCCGGTGATCTCGGTGACCACGTCGACCGCTTCCTTGAGCGCCTCGATGTAGGTCGACAGGCCCCACTCGCGCTGTGCCTTGGTCGGGTTGCGCCAGCTCACCACGAAGGTCTGCACATGGTTGCGCAGGAGGAAGCGCGCCACGCTCTTCTCCGGCGACAGGTCGAACACGTAGAACTTGTTGATCTGCGGCGGCACCACCAGCAGCGGGCGCTCGTGCACCTGCTCGGTGGTCGGCTTGTACTGGATCAGCTCCAGCAGGTCGTTGCGGAAGATCACCGCGCCTTCGCTGGTGGCCAGGTTCTTGCCGACCTCGAAGGCGTCCATCTTCACCTGGCTGGGCATGCCGCCGTTGTTGACGATGTCCTTGGCCAGGTGCGAGAGGCCGTCGAGCAGGCTCTTGCCGCCGGTCTCGAAGAAGCGCTTGACCGCCGCCGGGTTGGCCATGCTGTTGGTCGGGGCCATGGCCTCGGTCATCAGGTTGATGACGAAGTGGCCGCGGCTGGTGTCCTGCTCGGAGAGGTTGCTGTCCTCGATCCAGTCGTGCAGTTCCTTGCGCCAGGCCAGGTAGGTCTGCAGGTAGCGGCGGTACAGGGGGTTCTGGCTCCAGGCCGGGTCGGCGAAGCGGCGGTCGCCGTCTTCCGGTGACAACTCCGACTGGCCAAGCAGGACGTTCTTCAGCTCGAGGGCGAAGTGGGTGACATGCTTGGCGCTGTGGAAAGGTTGCTTGATGGCCTGGGCCAGCACCATCCGGGCAGAGGTGAGTAGATCCTTGCCGCGCAAGCCGATCACCGGGTTCAAACCCAGGGTGTTCTCCGAGGCTTGGCGATGCAGGTCTTCATTATTCTTCTGGGTCATCTACGACGCTCCATTGTCCTGAGACGAATACCAACTGCAGCTGTGAAAGGGCACAGGGCGAAGGGCTGGTACTGCTCGGGTTTACCGGGTGCGGAGCGAACTCCGCGCTTTCTTCGCATTTGCCGAGGGCAAATGCACGGAACCTGCCAGTTCCTTGGTTACCCGAGTTTCCTCTTTTGCGCAAGTTCGCGAATGCTGATTGAACGGCGCGCGGGAGTATGCCGAGGGCGATTAGAAAATGCGCCCTAGGTATGAAGGGAATATTGCGCGAGGCTCAAGCTAGAGCCTGCTGCGAGGCTATTGGGAAGATGCCCTAGAGCATCAGGCGAACGACCGATTCGTCTGGGTCGCGCGACTTGCCGGCGGCGGCCAGCTGGGCCAGATAGTCGGCCCACAGCTCATCCTGGCGGGTGGCGAGCTGGTAGAGGTAGTCCCAGGTGTACAGGCCGCTGTCGTGGCCGTCGTCGAAGCACAGTTTCAGTGCATAGTTGCCGGCCGGCTCGATGCGCTCGAGCGCCACGTTCAGCTTGCCGTACTGCAGGATCGGTCTGCCATGGCCCTGCACCTCGGCCGAGGGCGAGTGCACGCGCAGGAACTCGGCGCTGAGGCTGTAGCTCTGCTCGCCGTAGCGCAGCTCCAGGGTCCTGGAGGCCTTGTGCAGTTTGATCGCGCTGGGCGTGGGCATGCTCGTTTCCAGAGGCTGGGCGGCCCGGATGCGCTCCGGGCCGCGGGGCTGTGTTTACAGAATGTAGCGCGACAGGTCTTCGTCCTGCGCCAGCTCGCCGAGGTGGCCGTTGACGTAGGCGGCGTCGATGCGGATCGGTGTGCCGTTCTGCTGCCCGGCCAGGTCGCCGGCGCTGAAGGAGACTTCCTCCAGCAGGCGTTCGAGCAGGGTGTGCAGGCGGCGGGCGCCGATGTTCTCGGTCTTCTCGTTGACCTGCCAGGCGATCTCGGCCAGGCGCTTGATGCCGTCCGCGGCGAACTCGATGTCCAGCCCCTCGGTCTTGAGCAGCTCGCGGTACTGCTCGGTGAGCGAGGCGTGCGGCTCGCTGAGGATGCGCTCGAAGTCCTGCGGCGACAGGGCCTTGAGCTCGACGCGGATCGGCAGGCGACCCTGCAGTTCGGGCACTAGGTCGCTGGGCTTGGCCAGGTGGAAGGCACCGGAGGCGATGAACAGGATGTGGTCGGTCTTGACCATGCCCAGCTTGGTGTTGACCGTGCAGCCCTCGATCAGCGGCAGCAGGTCGCGCTGCACGCCCTCGCGGGAGACGTCGGCGCCGCCGACATTGGCGCGCTTGGCGACCTTGTCGATCTCGTCGATGAAGACGATGCCGTGCTGCTCCACCGCTTCCAGGGCGCGGGCCTTGAGCTCCTCCTCGTTGACCAGGCGCGCGGCTTCCTCGTCGCGGATCAGCTT
This sequence comes from Aquipseudomonas alcaligenes, assembly GCF_003205495.1. Taxonomy (GTDB): domain Bacteria; phylum Pseudomonadota; class Gammaproteobacteria; order Pseudomonadales; family Pseudomonadaceae; genus Aquipseudomonas; species Aquipseudomonas alcaligenes_B. The sequence continues at coordinate 143,034 of NZ_QJRX01000008.1, forward strand.
GAGGGCGTCCTTGACCTTGAGCTTGCGGCTCTTCTTCTTGCCCTTGCTCAGGCCGGAGAACAGGTTCTGCAGCTGGCTGGTCATCTCCTCCATGCCCGGTGGGGTCATGATTTCCACGCCCAGCGGCGCCTCGGCGACCTCGATGTCGATCTCCTTGTCGTCCAGCTGGCCCTCGCGCAGGCGCTTGCGGAACAGCTGGCGGGTGTTGGAGTCCTGGGTCGGCTGCGGGTCTTCGTTGAAGCCGACGCGGGCCGGCGGCAGCAGGGCGTCGAGGATGCGCTCCTCGGCGGCGTCCTCGGCGCGATGGCGCATCTTCTGCACTTCCTGCTCGCGCAGCAGCTTGAGCGCGGCGTCGGCTAGGTCACGGATGATCGACTCGACGTCGCGGCCGACATAGCCGACCTCGGTGAACTTGGTCGCCTCGACCTTGAGGAAGGGTGCGTTGGCTAGCTTGGCCAGGCGCCGGGCGATCTCGGTCTTGCCGACGCCGGTGGGGCCGATCATCAGGATGTTCTTCGGCGTCACTTCCTGGCGCAGCTCGGCCGGCAGCTGCATGCGCCGCCAGCGGTTGCGCAGGGCGATGGCCACGGCGCGCTTGGCGTCGTCCTGGCCGATGATGTGGCGGTTGAGCTCGGAAACGATCTCGCGGGGTGTCATGGACATAAATGTGGCTCCGGAAGCCGCGCTCATTCGGCGCAGTCTTCTTCCTCGATGGTCAGATTCTGGTTAGTGAAGACACAGATGGAGCCGGCAATGTTCAACGCGGTCTCGGTGATTTCGCGGGCGGACAGCTCGGTCTTCTGCAGCAGGGCCATGGCCGCGGCCTGGGCGAAGCCGCCGCCGGAGCCCATGGCGATCAGGCCGTGCTCGGGTTCGACCACGTCACCGTTGCCGGTGATGATCAGCGAGGCGTCCTTGTTGGCCACTGCCAGCATGGCTTCCAGGCGGCTCAGCGAACGGTCGGTGCGCCAGTCCTTGGCCAGCTCGACGGCGGCGCGGATCAGGTGGCCCTGGTGTTTTTCCAACTGGCCCTCGAAGCGCTCGAACAGGGTGAAGGCGTCGGCGGTGGCACCGGCAAAGCCGGCCAGCACCTGGCCGTGATAGAGGCGGCGGACCTTCTTGGCGTTGCCTTTCATCACGGTGTTGCCGAGGGAAACCTGGCCGTCGCCGCCCATGACGACTTTGCCGTTGCGGCGGACTGAAACGATGGTGGTCAAGGGGTGGATCTCCACGCAGCGGGGCAGAAGTGCCCGAATGGAGATCAGATGGGGTGGCCCGCCCGGCTTTTCAACCGGGCGGTCACAAATCGCGGATCAGCGGGACTGGCGCTGCTGTAACAAGAGATTGCTGAAGCCGCTGGCGGCCAGCTGCTTCTGCGCCGTGGCCAGCTGCTCGCGGCTGGCGTAGGGGCCGACCAGCACGCGGAACCAGTTTTCCTCGCGCACCTTGCCCGACTCCACCTGCACGTTCTGGCCGAGCAGGAGGATCTGCGCGCGCACCTTGTCGGCATCCTCGCGCTTGCGGAACGAGCCGGCCTGGAGGAAGAACTGGGTGGTGACCGGCGCCTTGGCCACCACCGGTGGCGGCGGCGGGGTCTGGCCGTTGAGCGCGGCCTCGGCGCGGGCGGCGTCGATCTTGGCGGCCTCCTCGGGCGTCACCGGCTTCTGCTCCGGCGGCTTGGGCGCGTCGGCGGGCGGCAGGGCGTCCGGCGGCACTATGACCTCGGACTCCGGCAGCAGGGTGTAGAAATCGTACTTGGGCTTGACCGGCTCCGGCGCGGTCTGCGGCTTGCTCTGCTGTTCGGCGGTGCGCTTGGCCTCCTCGGGCTTGCTGCGCTTCACCTCGTCGCGGCCCGGCTCCAGGCTGAACAGGAACATGAAGAAGGCGCCGACGGCGGCGCCGCAGGCCAGCCATACCCAGCCCGGCACCGGCTTCTTCGCCGGCGCCTGGTAGCGACTGGCGCCGCGCTTGGGCGCGGGCTTCTTCTTCGCTGCCGCCACTTACATGCGCTCCAGGGTCTGCAGGCCGAGCAGCTCCAGGCCCTGCTTGAGGGTGCGGCCGGTCAGCGCGGCCAGGCGCAGGCGGCTCTGCTGGGTGGCTTCGTCCTCGGCGGCGAGGATCGGGCAGTTCTCGTAGAAGCTGGAGAACAGGCCGGCCAGGTCGTACAGGTAGGCGCACAGCAGGTGCGGCTCGCCCTTGCCGGCGACGTTGCCCAGGGTGTCGGCGAACTGCGCCAGCTTGCCGGCCAGGGCCTGCTCCTGCGGCGCCTCGATGCGGATCTGGCCGCCGATTTCGCTGACATCCTTGCCCAGCTTGCGCAGCACGCTGGCCACGCGGGTGTAGGCGTACAGCAGGTAGGGCGCGGTGTTGCCCTCGAAGCTGAGCATCAGCTCGAAGTTGAAGCGGTAGTCGCTGGTGCGGTGCTTGGACAGGTCGGCGTACTTCACCGAGGCGATGCCGACCACGCGGGCGATGTGGCGCAGCTCGTCTTCGGAGAGCTCCGGGTTCTTCTCCTTGACCAGGGCGTAGGCGCGCTGCTCGGCCTCGTCGAGCAGCTCGACCAGCTTCACCGTGCCGCCGTCGCGGGTCTTGAACGGCTTGCCGTCCGGGCCATTCATGGTGCCGAAGCCCATGTGCTCCAGCGCCATGTCGGCCGGCACGAAACCGGCCAGGCGCGCGCAGGCGAAGACCATCTGGAAGTGCAGGGCCTGGCGCTGGTCGACGAAGTACAGGGCACGCTCGGCCTTGAGCACATTGGCGCGGTAGCGGGTAGCGGCCAGGTCGGTGGTGGCGTACAGGTAGCCGCCGCCGGCCTTCTGCACGATCAGCGGCAGCGGGTTGCCCTCGGCGTTCCTGAACTCGTCCATGAACACGCACTGGGCGCCGTTGTCCTCGGTGAGCAGGCCCTTGGCGGCGAGGTCGGCGATGACCTGGGGCAGGTCGTCGTTGTAGGCGCTCTCGCCCTTGACGTCGGCCATCGACAGCTTGACGCCGAGGCGGTCGTAGATGGCCTGGCAGTGGCTCAGGGAGATGTCGTTGAAGCGGTTCCACAGGCGCAGGCACTCGGCGTCGCCGGCCTGCAGCTGGACCACCAGCTCGCGGGCGCGGTCGGCGAACTCGGCGGACTCGTCGAAGCGCTTCTTCGCCGCGCGGTAGAAGGACTCCAGGTCGGCCAGCTCGGCGTCGCTGCCGACCGGCTGCTCCTGCATGTAGGCCAGCAGCATGCCGAACTGGGTGCCCCAGTCGCCGACGTGGTTCTGGCGGATCACGGTGTCGCCGAGGAACTCCAGCACCCGCGCCACGCCGTCGCCGATGATGGTCGAGCGCAGGTGGCCGACGTGCATCTCCTTGGCCAGGTTGGGCGCCGACAGGTCGACCACCACGCGCTGCGCCGGGCCGTTCTTGCGCACGCCGAGGCTGGCGTCGGCCAGTGCCGCTTCCAGGCGCTGGGCCAGGGCGTCGCTGTTCTGGAAGAAGTTGAGGAAGCCGGGGCCGGCGATTTCCACCTTGGCGATGCCGGCGTCGGCCGGCAGGGCGGCAACCAGCTTCTCGGCTAGGTCGCGCGGCTTCATGCCGGCCGGCTTGGCCAGCATCATGGCGATGTTGCTGGCGAAGTCGCCGTTGCTCCGGTCCTTGGTGTTCTCCACCTGGATGGCCGGGCTCAGGTCCGCGGGCAGCACGCCCTCGGCGGTGAGGCGGGTCAGGGCTTGCTGGATCAGGTGGCGAATGTTGTCTTTCATGGTCTGCTCGGTCGGCCGCGGCTGGTCGAAAACTGTGCATTATCGGCGCCCGAGGGGCGCAGCTTCAAGCTTTGACGGCCGGCAGCCCGCAGGCGGTCTCGCCAGCTGGGGAAAATCGGGCGAGGGCGCGGGGCTCGCCCGCGGTCCGAGTCGCCGTTTTCGCCGTGCCGCAGGGCGCTCAGAACAGGTCGATGGGGTCGACATCCAGCGACCAGCGCACCGCGCGGCCGGCCGGCATGGCTTCGAGAATCGGCAGCCAGTGCGCCAGCAGCCTGTGCAGCGGCGCGCGGCTGGCGCACTGCAGCAGCAGCTGGGCGCGGAAACGCCCGGCGCGGCGCTCCATCGGCGCCGGTACCGGGCCGAGCAGCTCGATACCGCTCAGCTTGAGCTCCGCACACAGCTGCTCGGCATAGCTGCAGGCGTCGTCGAGGAAGGCCTCGGCCTGGCCCGGCTTGTGCGCCTCGCCGCGCAGCAGGGCGAGGTGGGCGAAAGGCGGCAGGCCGGCACCGCGGCGCTCGCTCAGGGCCTGCTCGGCGAAGGCCGGGAAGCCTTGCTCGGTGAGCTGGACCAGCAGCGGATGGTCGGCCAGGTGGCTCTGGATGATCACCTTGCCCGGCTCCTCGGCACGCCCGGCGCGCCCGGCGACCTGGACGATCAGCTGGGCCATGCGCTCGCTGGCGCGGAAGTCGGCGGAGAACAGGCCGCCGTCGGCGTCGAGGATGGCGACCAGGGTCACGCGCGGGAAGTGGTGGCCCTTGGCGAGCATCTGGGTGCCGACCAGGATGCACGGCTCGCCCTGGTTGATGGTGGCGAACAGCTTGTCCATGGCGCCCTTGCGCGCCGTGCTGTCGCGGTCGATGCGCAGCACCGGGAACTGCGGGAAGAGGATGCCCAGGCGCTCCTCGGCGCGCTCGGTGCCGGCGCCGACCGGGCGCAGGTCGACCTTCTGGCAGTCCGGGCAGTTGTGTGGCGTGCGCTCGACATGGCCGCAGTGGTGGCAGCGCAGCTCGTGGTGGCGCTGGTGCAGGGTCATGCGCGCGTCGCAGCGCGGGCACTGGCTGATCCAGCCGCAGTCGTGGCACAGCAGGGTGGGGGCGAAGCCGCGGCGGTTGAGGAACACCAGCACCTGCTGGCCGGCCTCCAGGGTCTGGCCGATGGCCTGCTGCAGCGGGCGCGAGATGCCGGCGTCGAGCGGCAGGCTCTTCACGTCCAGGCGCAGGAAGCGCGGTGGCTTGGCGTTGCCGGCGCGCTGGCCGAGCTTGAGCAGGGCGTAGCGGCCGGCGTGGGCGTTGTGCAGGCTCTCCAGCGAGGGGGTGGCCGAGCCCAGCACGATCGGCAGGTTCTCCTGGCGCGCGCGCACCAGGGCCAGGTCGCGGGCGTGGTAGCGCAGGCCTTCCTGCTGTTTATAGGAGGCGTCGTGTTCCTCGTCGACCACGATCAGCCCGGGGTTCTTCAGCGGGGTGAACAGTGCGGAACGGGTGCCGATGACGATGTCGGCCTCGCCGTCGCGCGCTGCCAGCCAGGCATCCAGGCGCTCGCGGTCGCCCACGCCGGAGTGCAGCAGGGCGATGCGCGCATTGAAGCGGCGGGCGAAGCGTTCCACCGTCTGCGGCCCCAGGTTGATCTCGGGGATCAGCACCAGGGCCTGCTTGCCGGCTTCCAGGCAGTGGCGGATCAGCTGCAGGTAGACCTCGGTCTTGCCGCTGCCGGTGACGCCGTACAGCAGGTAGGCGCCGAAACCGCCCATGCCGGCCTGCACGGCGTGGAAGGCGGCGCGCTGCTCGGGGTTGAGCGGCAGCTCCGGCTGCGCCAGCCAGCCGCCATGGCGCGTGAGCGGCGCGCTGCGGCGTACCTCGACGCGCACCAGGCCCTTGTCCAGCAGCAGGTCGAGGCTGTCCTTGTTCAGCTGCAGCTTGCTCAGCAAGGCGTGCGGCACGCCGTGCTGGTGCTGCGCCAGGGCGCGCAGGGCCTCGCGCTGGCGCGGCGCGCGGGCCAGGCGCGGATCGTCGGCGCTGGCGCCTTCCACGGCATGCCAGTAGCGCTCCTGGCGCGCCTCGGCCGGCTCGCCCTGGCGCAGCAGCACCGGCAGGGCCCAGCTGAGGGTGTCGCCGAGGCTGTGCTGGTAGTACTGCGCCGTCCACAGGCACAGCCTGAACAACGGCGCCGGCAATGGCGGCGTGCGGTCGAGCAGCTGCAGGGCCGGCTTGAGCTTGTCCGCCGGCACCTCGCTGTGCGGCACCACCTCCACCAGCACGCCTACCACCTCGCGCCGGCCGAACGGCACGCGCAGCCGTACCCCCGGCTGCAGCGCGGTGCGCGGCACCCCCTGCGGCGCCAGGTAGTCGAACAGGCGGCGCAGCGGCGAGGGCAGGGCGAGGCGCAGGATGGTGTCGGGCACGGCGGACTCCGGAATTCGAGGCGGCGATGCTAGCACGGCCGCACGTCGCCACGGCGTGCCGGCGGCTTGCGCGCGAATGGCGGTCTGGTATAGTGCGCGGCCTATTTCCGTGCGGTACTCGGCAGCGAGCCGGGTGGCGGCACACCCAACCGAGGAAAAAGCGATGAAAGCCGATATCCATCCGCAGTACGAAGAAGTCACCGCTACCTGCAGCTGTGGCAACGTCATCAAGACCCGCTCCACCCTGTGCAAGCCGCTGAGCCTGGACGTGTGCTCCGAGTGCCACCCGTTCTACACCGGCAAGCAGAAGGTCCTGGACACCGGCGGCCGTATCGATCGCTTCAAGCAGCGTTTCGGCGTGTTCGGCAGCAAGTAAGCCGAATGGTGGTGCAGACCACGTTGCTGAAAAAGGCGTCCCTGGTGGGCGCCTTTTTCGTTTCTGCATGCCTGGCCCTGCCGGCCCAGGCCTTCTGCCCGCTGCGCGCGGACCTGCCGCAACAGCGCGTGGCCAAGGTGGTGGATGGCGACACCCTGCGCCTGGCCGATGGCCGCAGCGTGCGCCTGATCGGCGTCAACGCGCCGGAGCGGGCGCGCGACGGACGTCCGGCCGAGCCTTTCGCCGAGGCGGCGCAGCGGCGCCTGCAGGCGCTGGTGGCGGCCAATGACGGCCGCGTCGGCCTGCGCCTGGGCGCCAAGCCGCGCGACCACTACGGGCGCACCCTGGCGCATGCCTACGACCGCGCCGGCCACAATCTGGAAGCGCAACTGCTGGCCGAGGGCCTCGGCTACCGGGTAGCCTTCGAGCCGGCGAATGGGCTGGAGGACTGCCAGCGCAGCGCCGAGCAGGCCGCGCGCCAGCAGCGCCTCGGTCTCTGGCAGGGGCGGCAGGTGCTCAGCGCCTTCGATCTGCGTGGCGGCGGTTTCGCCCTGGTGCGCGGGCGCGTGGACCAGGTGCAGCGCAATCGCGGCGGCCTGTGGATCGAGCTGGACGGGCCACTGGTGCTGCGCGTCGAGCCGAAGCTGCTGCGCCACTTCGATGTCGAGGCCCTGCAGGCCCTGGTCGGACGCCAGGTGGAGGCGCGCGGCTGGGTGATTGACCGCTCCCGGCGCGGCGGCGTACAACCGGGGCAGGCCCGCTGGATGCTGCCGCTGAGCCATGCGGCGATGCTCGAGGTGCTGCCATGAAACTGCGTCTGTTGCTGCTGTTGCCCCTGCTCCTGCAATTGCTCGGCTGTGCCGTCAACCCGGCCACCGGCAAGACCGACTTCGTGATGATGAGCGAGCAGCAGGAGATCGACCTGGGCCGCAGCTATGCCCAGGAGATCGCCAAGCAGTACCCGCGCTACGCCGACGAGAAGCTGCAGGCCTATGTGCAGCGGGTCGGCGAGCGGGTCGCCCGGCACGGCCACCGCAGCAACCTGGACTACCGCTTCACGGTGATCGACAGCCCGGACATCAACGCTTTCGCCATTCCCGGCGGGCACATCTATATCCACCGCGGGCTGATGGCCTACCTCGGCTCCGAGGCGGAGCTGGCCGCCGTGCTCGGTCATGAGGTCGGCCACGTCACCGCACGCCACAGCGTGCGCCAGCAGAGCCAGTCCACCGCCTGGAACATCCTCGGCCAGGCCGTGGCCATCGGCACCGGGGTGGGCGCCGCCGGCGACCTCGCCAGCACCCTGGGCAACGCCTTCGTGCGCGGCTACGGCCGCGACATGGAGCTGGAGGCCGACGGCTTCGGCGCGCAGTACCTGGCGCGCAGCGGCTACGACCCGCAGGCGATGATCGAGGTGGTCAAGGTGCTGAAGAACCAGGAGGACTTCACCCGTGACGAGGCCCTGGCCAAGGGCCAGGAAGTGGCGCCGGCCGGCTACCACGGCCTGTTCGACACCCACCCGGACAACGACACCCGCCTGCGCCAGGTGGTGGCCGCCGCCACCCCGCTGGCCACCGGCCAGGGCGAGGTGGGGCGCGAAACCTATCTGCGGATGATCGCGGGCATGCCCTTCGGCGACTCGGCCGAGGCCGGCGTGCGCCGTGGCCAGCGCTTCTACCATGTCGGCCTGGATTTCACCCTGGGCCTGCCGCAGGACTGGGAGCTGATCAACCGGCCCGACGCGCTGATCCTGCACAGCCCGGACCAGCAGGCCTTCATGGTCATGAGCATGCAGGGGCTCAAGGACGCGACCAGCGCCCAGGACTTCATCCGCCAGCGCACCGGCGGCCGCGGCCTGAGCGGCGAGCAGAGCTTCCGCCAGCACGGCCTGGAGGTGACCACCGGCGTGCTGCCCGGCAATGGCGCCAAGCGCGTGGCGGTGGTGATGCGCGGGCGCGACGCCTTCCAGTTCGTCGGTGCGGTCAAGGGCCGCGCCTCGCTGGAAAGCGCCGACGATCGCTTCATGGACATCGTGCGCAGCTTCCGCCCGCTGCAGGCGGACGAGCGCCGCCTGGGCGAGCCGCGGCGCCTGGCCCTGGTGCAGTTCCAGCGCGGGCAGAGCCTGGAGGAACTGAGTCGGCAGATGGAGGGCGAGGGTGACCGGCTCAAGCGCTTGCGTCTGCTAAATGGTCTGTATCCGACCGGTCAGCCACTTCCTGGCGATTGGCTCAAAGTGGTTCGCTGAGTCGCTGCGAGCCCCGGCCTTGTGGGGCCTGGCCTTCTTGCGTATGCTCGCTCGCCTGCCTTTCACAGCAAAGCGGAAATAGCCGAAATGTCCGATCTGAAAACTGCCGCTCTCGAGTATCACGCTCAGCCCCGCCCGGGAAAGCTCAGCGTCGAACTGACCAAGCCCACCGCCACCGCCCGTGACCTGTCCCTGGCCTACAGCCCGGGCGTGGCCGAGCCGGTACGCGAGATTGCCCGTGACGCCGAGCTGGCGTACCGCTACACCGGCAAGGGCAACCTGGTGGCAGTGATTTCCGACGGCACCGCGATCCTCGGCTTGGGCAACCTCGGCCCGCTGGCCTCCAAGCCGGTGATGGAAGGCAAGGGTGTGCTGTTCAAGCGCTTCGCCGGCATCGACGTGTTCGACATCGAGGTCGACTCCGAGAGCCCGCAGGCCTTCATCGACACCGTCAAGCGCATCTCCATCACCTTCGGCGGCATCAACCTGGAAGACATCAAGGCGCCCGAGTGCTTCGAGATCGAGCGCGCGCTGATCGAGCAGTGCGACATCCCGGTGTTCCACGATGACCAGCACGGCACTGCCATCGTCACCGCCGCCGGCATGCTCAACGCCCTGGAAATCGCCGGCAAGACCCTGGCCGAAGCCAAGATCGTCTGCCTCGGCGCCGGCGCCGCCGCCATCTCCTGCATGAAGCTGCTGGTGAGCATGGGGGCCCAGGTCGAGAACATCTTCATGCTCGATCGCAAGGGCGTCATCCACGCCGGCCGCGACGACCTCAACCAGTACAAGGCGGTGTTCGCCCACGCCACCGACAAGCGCAGCCTGTCCGACGCCCTCGACGGCGCCGACGTGTTCGTCGGCCTGTCCGGTGCCAACCTGCTGAGCCAGGAAGACCTCAAGCGCATGGCGCCGAACCCGATCGTCTTCGCCTGCTCCAACCCGGACCCGGAGATCAAGCCGGAGCTGGCCCGCGAGGCGCGCCCGGACGTGATCATGGCCACCGGCCGCTCGGACTACCCGAACCAGGTCAACAACGTGCTCGGCTTCCCCTTCATCTTCCGCGGTGCCCTGGACGTGCGCGCCACCCGCATCAACGAGGAAATGAAGATCGCCGCCGCCAACGCCCTGCGCGAGCTGGCCAAGCTGCCGGTGCCCAAGGAAGTCTGCGAGGCCTATGGCGGTATCGAGCTGAGCTTCGGCCGCGAGTACATCATTCCCAAGCCGATGGACGCGCGCCTGATCACCGTGGTCGCCGATGCCGTGGCCAAGGCCGCGATCGAGAGCGGCGTGGCGACCCTGCCCTATCCCAAGCACTACCCGCTGAAGTCGGTGGACGACGTGTTCAACGGCTGATCGCCAGCGCCATGAAAAAGCCCCGCCAGTGCGGGGCTTTTTTGTGCCCGCGCGGTCGTACCTCGGGCAGCAAAAAGGCCCGCACCGCGTGGCGCGGTGCGGGCCCTCGAGAGTTGCCGAGCGGCTTAGAACTTGTAGCCCAGGCCGACCATGTAGACGAAGGGATCGACGTCCACGTCCACCTCGACTTCGCGGCCGCCGAAGCTAGTGCTGCCCTGGGTGTCGATGTCGATGTAGCGTACCTGGGCGTTGAGCATGACGTTGTCGGTCAGCATGTAGTCCATGCCCACCTGGGCGGCCAGGCCCCAGGAGTCGTCCAGATCCAGGCCGCTGAAGCCCTTGTCCTCGGCCTCGCCGGTCAGCTCGGTGTCGAAGAACCAGGTGTAGTTGATGCCGGCGCCGACATAGGGCTGGAAGGCCGAGCCGGCGTCCAGCGGGTAGTACACCACGCTCAGGGTCGGCGGCAGGTGCTTGAGCTCGCCGAGCTTGCCGTTGAGGCCGGCAAACGGACCGGGCATGCCCTTGACGCCGACGTTGTGGCTGAACGGAGTGGCAGCCAGCAGCTCGATACCGACGTGGTCGGTGACCATGTAGGCGAAGTTCAGGCCCAGCTGGGTGTCGCTGTCCAGGGTGGCCTTGGTGCCGGCCACATCGGTGCCGAGGGCGCCGACCCAGATGTCGCTGCTGTCTTCGTGCGGGTCGACGGTGGCGGCGCCGGCACGCACGATGATGTCACCGGCCTTGTGGGCCTGGGCCAGCGGGGTGGCCAGGGCGAGGGCGATCAGGGATGTGGCGAGCAGGGTCTTCTTCATCTTGGGGGCTCCGGGGGAGTCAGCAATGTGTGTTGGCTGACGTTCATCCTAAGGAGCCCCGCGGGCGATCACTTGACCTGGCTCAATGGCCGCGCACCCCGGGGTGCGGCGGCCTGTCGCACTACATCTCGTAGGGATAGATCTTTTCCGCGGCCATGCGGTAGCCGGCCTCGGCCAGTTCACTGCTGACCTGCTCGGTGCGCAGCGGCCCCTCGATCCAGAAAGGCTGGTACAGCGCGTCCATCAGCACGCCCAGTTCGCTGGTGACATGCACGATCTGGTTGGACGGTGGCGGCGGCACGTGTATGCAGGCGCCGAAGTAGGGCACGAAGAGGAACTCGGTTACCCGGCCTTCCTCGGTCACGTCCAGCGGCACTATGTAGCCGGGCAGCCTGATCTGCTGGCCGTCCAGCGCCTTGACCACCGGCGCGGCCGGCGATTGCTGCCTGGCCGCCGGGCCGCTCTCGGCGGCCAGGGCGTCGGCCAGCTGGGTGAGGTCGTGCATCGGCATCTGCTGCGCCGGCTGCGGCGGTGCGTCTGGCGGGACCAGTTCGCTCCAGGTCAGCTCGCGCGGCTCCGCGGCCCAGAGCGAGGTGGTACAGAACAGCAGGGCGAACAGCAGATGACGCATGGGCAACCTCACAGGCGAATGGACAGGCCGTCGGCCAGCGACTGCCGATAGGCGCGCCAGGCCGGCACGCCCCCCATCAGCAGGGCGGCGCCCAGAATAGCGCCGAGCAGGCTCCACTCATAGGCGCTGGGCAATGCCAGCGGCAGATACAGGCCGTACTGCGCCTGCACCCAGCCCTGGCTGGCGGCGATGCCGCCATACAGCAGGGCCAGGCCCAGCGCCGCGCCGGCCAGGGCCAGCACCAGCGCCTCCAGCACCAGCAGCCCGGCGATATGCCAGGGGCGCGCGCCGACCGAGCGCAGGATGGCCATCTCGCGGCGGCGTTCGTTGAGACTGGTGAGAATGGCCGTGAGCATGCCGATCAGGCCGGTCAGCACGACGAACAGCGAAACCACGAACAGCGCCTTCTCCGCCGTGCCCATCAGGCTCCACAGCTCCTGCAGGGCCACGCCAGGAAGGATCGCCAGCAGCGGCTCGCCGCGGTACTCGTTGACCTGGCGCTGCACGGTGAAAGTGGCGACCTTGCTCTTCAAGCCGAGCAACACGGCGGTGATGGCTTTCGGTTGCAGGTGCATCTCGCGCGCCTGCTCGGCGCTGACCCTGGCCGCGCCGCGTGCCGGCATGCCGTTCTGCCAGTCGACGTGCAGCGCCTCCATGCCGGCCAGCGAGATGTGCAGGGTGCGGTCGACCGGCGTGCCGGTGCGAGCGAGGATGCCGACCACACGGAACGGCTTGTCGTCATGCTGGGTCAGGCTGACGGTGGCCACGCCGTGGGCCAGGACGATCTGGTCTCCCAACTTGTACTTCAGTGCCTCGGCCACTTCGGCGCCGAGCACCACCTCGAACAGGTCGGCGAAGGGCTTGCCCTGGGCCAGCTGCAGAGGCTGGCCGCGGCCGTAGCGGTAATGCTCGAAGTAGCCGGTGTCGGTGCCCAGCACCCGGTAGCCGCGGTGCGAGTCGCCCAGCGACAGCGGGATGGCCCACTTCACCTGCGGGTGTCTGGCCAGGGTCTCGAAGCTGTCCCAGCGAATGTTGTTGGTGGCGTTGCCGATGCGGAACACCGAGTACAGCAGCATGTTAACGCTGCCCGAGCGCGCGCCGACGATCAGGTCGGTGCCGCTGATGGTGCTGGCGAAGCTGGCGCGCGCCTCGGTACGCACCCGCTCGACGGCCAGCAGCAGGCACACCGAGAGGGCGATGGCGAACACCGTGAGCAGGGCGGTGAAGCGGCGGTTGGCCAGGCTGGCCAGGGCGATGCGTAATAAATGCATGTCAGACCTCCGCCGGTTTGCTGGCGCGGTTCAGCTCGGCCAGCGAGACACTGCGGTCGAACAGCGGCGCCAGGCTCTGGTCGTGGCTGACGAACAGCAGGCTGGCGCCCGCTGCGCGGCACTCGGTGAACAGCAGCTGGAGGAAGGCCTCGCGGGCGTCGTGATCCAGCGCCGAGGTCGGTTCGTCGGCGATCACCAGTTCCGGCTGGCCGATCAGCGCGCGCGCGGCGGCGACCCGCTGCTGCTGGCCGATCGACAAGGAATCGGCGCGGCGCTCCAGCAGCTCGGCCTTCAGATCCAGGTGCTGCAGCAGCTGAGCAGCGGCGTTGTCGACGCTGCCGTGGCGCTCGCTGGCGCGGCGGGCGCGGCTCTTGGAGAAGCGACAGGGCAGTTCGACGTTCTCGCGTACCGAGAGGAACGGCAGCAGGTTGAACTGCTGGAAGATGTAGCCGGTGTGGTCGACGCGAAAACGGTCGCGGGCGCCGGAGGACATCTGCGCCAGCTCCTGACCGAGCAGCTTGAGACAGCCGCGGCCAGGCTTCTGCACGCCGCCGAGCAGGCCGAGTAGGGTGGTCTTGCCACTGCCGCTGGGGCCCTTGAGGAACAGGCTTTCGCCACGGCGCAGGGTAAAGCTGGGGATATCCAGCAGCTCGGCCTGGCCGGGCCAGGCGAAGCCGAGGTCGGTGAGTTCGATCAGTGCGTCGGACATGGGCGATCCGCGAGTCGGAGAAGGCGACAGCTTAAAGGCAAGGAGAGCGGCGGCGCACCCGCAGGATGCGCCGGCGTGTTTCAGAAGCTCAGGCGCGAATTGCTCGGGGTCAGCTCGGCGCCCTGCTGGCCGCTCGGGCCGATCAGCTGTACGTCCAGTTTCTCGGTGGCCGGGAAGGTGCCGAAGAAGCTGCCCAGCTCCAGGGTCTGCAATGCCCCGGCATTGGCGCAGACGAAGCGGTAGCTGGCCTCGATATCACTATGGCCGGGCTCGTCGCCGTGGTCATGATGCTCGTGCTCGTGCTCGTGCTCGTGCTCGTGCTCGTGCTCGGCGAACAGCGGGCTTTTCACCTCGTTTTCCTCCACTGCGCACTGGGCCTCGGCCGGCAGGGCGAACAGCGCCTGCGGCTGCTCCAGATGCTGGCGTGCGGCGGTGACCTTGGCCTTGTCGGCGTCGCTCTTGGCCTCGTGCTCGAAACCGACCAGGTTCATGGCCGGGCTCTGCAGCTGGATCTCCAGGGTCTGGCCATCCAGCGCCACATTGAGGCTGGCCACGCCATGCTCATGCTTGCCCAGGCTGCCGTGCTCCTCATGGGCATGATCGTGCTCGTGGCTGGCGGCCTGGGCGATGGTCAGCGGCAGCAGGGCGAGAGGCAGGGCGAGCAGGATGCGGCGCATGGGGCGAACTCCGGTGATGGATTGTTAGGTTATGTTGTAACATTTATCCGTGGCGATTGGCCAGTCTCGGCGCGCATGGCAGCATGGCGGCCTGCTGTTCGGGAGAGTGAAGATGCTGCGAATCAAGGGGCGGGTCGGCGACTGGCCGGTGGACCTGACGCTGGAGATGGATGCCGAGGACTGGGCTCGGCTGGCGGCGCATTTGCCGCTGGAAGCGCCACCCGGCGCGGTGCGCAGTGTTAGTCCGGCCGACGACCTGTGGCACCAGGCGCAGGAACTGCTGCAGCGCGCCGGCAGCCTGGAGGGGCCGCAACTGCTCGGCGAACTGGCCGCCCTGGCCGGTGGCGAGGCGGCCGGCAAGCGCCTGCTGGTGCGCCTGCGTCATTGCCCGCAGGTGCAGGTGGAAAGCGGCGAGGCGGCGCCGCTGTATCGCTGGATCGGCTAGCCGGCCTGATTGATCGTCACACCCGGTGCGCCGCGCTCCAGCTGGGCGCGGATGGCCTCGGGAATGGCGACCTTGGTGAAGGCTCGGGCATCGACCATCACATAGGTGACCTCGCTGCGGGCGATGGCGGCCTGGTCGGCCTGGCGGCGGATGTCCACTTCCAGGGTGAACGAGCTGTTGCCCAGGCGCAGGCTGCGCACCTCCAGCTGCAGCACGTCGTCGAAGCGCGCCGGCGCGCTCCAGTCGGTGACCATGCGCACCACCTGGCTGTCCAGGCCCTGCTCCAGCAGAGCCTGGTAGCTGCCGAACACGGCGCGGTAGAACTCGGTGGCCGCCACGTCCACGTAGTCGCCGTAGCGGGCGTTGAACACCACCTGCTGGGCGTCGCACTCGCCGTAGCGCACCCGCAGCAGTAGGCGGAAGGGCGCCATCAGTAGATGGCCTGGTACAGCTTGCGGCGGTACAGGGTGACCAGCGGGTGGTCGTTGCCGAGCAGGTCGAACACCTGCAGCAGGGTCTTGTGCGGCAGACCCTCCTGGAAGCTGCGGTTGCGCACGAACAGCTTGAGCAGGCCGTCCAGCGCCGCCTCGTACTGCTGGCGCGCCAGCTGCTGCACCGCCAGCTGGTAGCTGGCCTCGTCGTCGTCCGGGTTCTGCGCCAGACGGCTCTTCAGCTCGGCGCCATCCGGCAGGCTGGCGGCCTGGCGCAGGAAGGTCAGCTGGGCCTTGGCGCCGGCCAGGGCCTGCTTGTGCTCGTCGCCCTTGACCGCGTTCAGCACCGCCTCGGCTTCGCCCAGCTCGCCGCGTTCGGCCAGGCAGCGGGCGTAGAGGATCAGCGCCGCACCGTTCTCGTTGTTCTCGGTCAGCACCTGCTTGAGCAGGGCCTCGGCCTCGCCGAAGCGCTCCTCGGCGAACAGCGCCTGGGCCGTCTCCAGCGGATCGGCGGCCAGCGGCGCCGGTTCGGCCACATGCGGCTTGAGCATTTCGCGGATGGCCGACTCCGGCTGGGCGCCGGCGAAACCGTCGACCGGCTGTCCGTCCTTGAACAGCACCACGGTCGGCAGGCTGCGGATGCCGAAGCGCATGACGATGTCCTGCTCGGCGTCGCAGTCGACCTTGGCCAGCAGCAGTTCGCCGCGGAACTCCTCGGCGATCTTCGCCAGCAGCGGCATCAGCGCCTTGCACGGCGCGCACCACTCGGCCCAGAAGTCGACCAGCACCGGCTTGTGGAAGGAGTTCTGGATCACCAGCTGCTCGAAATTGGCGGCACCGGAGACGTCGAAGATGTAGGGGGTATCGCTCATGGCTGTTCTCGGAGAGGCGAAAGGCTGGAACTATAAATGCGGGCGGTAGGGCTCGGATACAAGCAGTCCCCTCTCCCACAAGTGGGCGAGGGGAGTGTTAGCCGCGCTTGGCGTGGTACAGGCTGACATTACGGAATTCCGCCGGCTCGGCCAGGTCCGGCCAGGTGCAGGCCTCCAGCAGGCCGAGGCGGGTGTAGCGCGGGTGCTGGAAGTCCTTGACCCGCGAGTCGGCCACCAGGGCCTCCCGGCCGCGGGTGAGGAAGGCATCCAGCAGGGGCAGGTTGGCGCGGTCGTAGAGCACGTCGGCGACGATGATCAGGTCGAAGCGGTCTTCCTCGGCGAAGAAGTCCAGCGAGTAGCTCAGCTCGACGCCGTTCAGCGCGGCGTTGGCGCGGCAGGAGGCTATGGCCAGCGGGTCGAGGTCGCAGGCCACCACTTCCGCCGCCCCGGCCTTGGCCGCGGCGATGGCCGCCACACCGGAGCCGGCGCCGAAGTCCAGCACACGTTTGCCGCGTACCCACTCGGGGCGCTCCGCCAGCCAGCGCGCCAGGGCCAGGCCGCTGGCCCAGCAGAAGCTCCAGTAGGGCGGCTCCTCGAGGATGCGCCGGGTTTCTTCCGGGCTGAAGCTGCGGTCCATGTTGCTCGGGTCGACCAGCCACAGGTGGATGTCGGTGCCGGGCAGGGTCTCGGCGCTCAGGCGGGCGTCGCCGAGCAGCTGTTGCAGGGCTTTCTGCAGTTCGGCGGGGGCGTTCATGGTGCGTTCACCAGCGGCAGGGCGCCGAAATCGCGGCTGTCGGCCTGCAGCACCCGCTGCGGCGGCAGGCGCAGGATCAGGCGGCCGGACTGGCTGATGCGCGCGCGCAGCTCGATCCGCGCGCCACCGGGAAACTGTTGCGGATCGAAGTGCAGGCGAAAGGGTAGGGCGTTGCCGGTGCCTGCCAGCGCCTGGCTGGCCAGCAGGCGCTGCGGGCGATCGCGCTCGTCCACTACCAGCAGGGCCAGCTCCACGTCGCTGCCTGCCGGCGGGGTCAGCAGGCTGCCACGCAGCTCGCGCAGATGGGCGGGCAGCGGCTGCGCGACGGGCGCGGCCGGGGTGATCGCCACTTCGGGCTTGGCTGGTGTGGGCGCTGTCACGGGCTTGGGCGCTTCGCCGGCGCAGGCGGCCAGCAGCAGGGACAGGCAGGCGAGAAGGGGGCGGCGGGGCATGGCGGCATCCGATGCGGCAGATGATTCTGGAATAGCGCAAAAAACGCGCGCCTGTATACCGCAAAGCCTGCGGCTTGTCTTGCCGGGACCATGCGCTACCATGGGCCACCGTTTCGTAGGGCCTCTTCCTCCATGCACTGTCCGTTCTGCTCCGCCAACGACACCAAGGTCATCGACTCCCGCCTGGTCGCCGAGGGCGAACAGGTGCGCCGCCGCCGCGAATGCGTGGCCTGTGGCGAGCGTTTCACCACCTTCGAGACCGCCGAACTGGTGATGCCGCGCCTGATCAAGTCCGACGGCAGCCGCCAGCCGTTCGACGAGGACAAGCTGCGCGCCGGTATGCAGCGCGCGCTGGAGAAACGCCCGGTGAGCGTCGAGCGTCTGGAGGAGGCCATCGCCCACATCAAGCACCGCCTGCGCGCCACCGGCGAGCGCGAGATCAAGTCGCGGGTGCTCGGCGAGCTGGTGATGACCGAGCTGCAGAAGCTCGACGAGGTCGCCTATATCCGCTTCGCCTCGGTGTACCGGCGCTTCCAGGACCTCAACGAGTTCCGCGAGGAGATCGAGCGCCTGGCCCGCGAGCCGTCGAAAGAATGAGCGCCACCGACCAGCAGTTCATGGCCCGCGCGCTGGAGCTGGCGCGCAAGGGGCTGTACTCCACCCATCCCAATCCACGGGTCGGCTGCGTCATCGTGCAGGACGGCAGGATCGTCGGCGAAGGCTGGCACGCCAAGGCCGGCGAGCCGCATGCCGAGGTGCATGCCCTGCGCCAGGCCGGCGACAAGGCGCGCGGCGCGACCGCCTACGTGACCCTGGAGCCCTGCAGCCATCACGGCCGTACCCCGCCGTGCGCCGATGCGCTGGTTGCGGCCGGCGTGGCGCGGGTGGTGGCGGCCATGCAGGACCCCAATCCCGAGGTGTCCGGCAAGGGCCTGCTGCGCCTGATGCACGCCGGCATCGCCGTGCACAGCGGCGTGCTGGAGGCCGAGGCCAGGGCGCTGAACGCCGGCTTCATCAAACGCATGGAGCAGGGCCTGCCCTACGTGCGGGTCAAGCTGGCGATGAGCCTGGACGGCCGCACGGCGATGGCCAACGGCGAGAGCCAGTGGATCACCGGGCCCGAGGCGCGTGCCGCCGTGCAGCGCCTGCGCGCCCGCGCCAGCGTGATCATCACCGGCGCCGATACCGTGCTCACCGACCAGGCGCGCCTGACCGTGCGTGCCGAGGAACTGGGCCTGAACGCCGAGCTGACCGCCCTGGCCCTCGATCGTCCGCCGCTGCGTGTGCTGGTCGACGGGCGCCTGCGCGTGCCGCTGGCAGCGCCCTTCTTCCAGGCCGGCCCGGCGCTGGTCGCCACCTGCGCCGCGGCGGCCGCGCGCGATCGCTTCCTCGAAGACGGTCACGAGCTGCTGGCGGTGCCCGGCAGCAATGGCCATGTCGATCTGCGCAAGCTGCTGCTGGAGCTGGCCGCGCGTGGCGCCAACGAGGTGCTGGTGGAGGCCGGTCCCAAGCTGGCCGGCGCCTTCGCCCGGGCCCATCTGGTCGACGAGTACCAGCTGTTCGTCGCGCCCAAGTTCCTCGGTTCCAGCGCCCGCCCGCTGCTGGACTGGCCGCTGGCGCGCATGGCCGAGGCGCAGGAGCTGGAGATCCGCGAGATGCGTGCCATCGGCGACGACTGGCGGATCACCGCCGTGCCTAGGGCGCACTGAGCCGTTCGATGGGTTTGATCGAAGCGCCGCCATGCAGCGGTGCGGCAAATATGGTAAAAAGCCAGCCGCGGCCGTTCGCCGGTCGCAACGTTCTCAGGGCGGGGTGAAATTCCCCACCGGCGGTAATGGCGCGTAGCGCCTAGCCCGCGAGCGCCTTTCCAGCGAAAGGGACAGCAGACCCGGTGCGATTCCGGGGCCGACGGTATAGTCCGGATAAAGAGAGAGCGGGATTCCCTTCCGGGGCGCCGTCCGTCTGCGCCCGCGAAAATCCCTATCGATCGGCATTGCCCTGTTTTTGACCAAAACAGGAGTTCGTCCATGCTGCATTGCACCAGTTTCCGGGAGGACGCATGTTCACCGGCATAATCGAATCCATCGGCACCATCCGTGCGATCACGCCCAAGGGTGGCGACGTGCGCGTCTACGTCGAGACCGGCAAGCTGGACCTCGGCGACGTCAAGCTGGGCGACAGCATCGCGGTCAACGGCGTGTGCCTGACCGCGGTCGAGCTGCCGGGCGACGGTTTCTGGGCCGACGTCAGCCGCGAGACCCTGACCCGCACCGCCTTCGTCGACTTGAAGGCCGGCAGCCGCGTCAACCTGGAGAAGGCCCTGACCCCGACCACCCGCCTCGGCGGCCACCTGGTCAGCGGCCATGTCGACGGCGTCGGCGAGATCATCAAGCGCGAGGATAACGCCCGCGCCATCCAGTTCAGCGTGCGCGCCCCGCGCGAGCTGGCCAAGTACATTGCGCTGAAGGGCTCGATCACCGTCGACGGCACCAGCCTGACGGTCAACGCCGTCAACGGCGCCGAGTTCGAACTGACCATCGTGCCGCACACCCTGGTCGAGACCATCATGGCTGACTACCGGCCGGGGCGTCGGGTCAACCTCGAAGTGGACCTGCTGGCGCGCTACCTGGAGCGCCTGCTGCTGGGCGACAAGGCCGCCGAGCCCAGTGCTTCCGGCATCAGCGAAGCTTTCCTGGCCGAACACGGCTACCTGAACAAGTGAGACGCGCCGCCATGGCCCTGAATACCGCAGAAGAACTGATCGAAGACATCCGCGCCGGCAAGATGGTCATCCTCATGGATGACGAGGATCGCGAGAACGAGGGCGACATCATCATCGCCTCCGAATGCGTCACCGCCGAGCACATCAACTTCATGGCCCGCTTCGCCCGCGGCCTGATCTGCATGCCGATGACCCGCGAGCGCTGCGAGCTGCTCAAGCTGCCGCTGATGGCGCCGCGCAACGGCTCCGGCTTCGGCACCAAGTTCACCGTGTCGATCGAGGCCGCCGAGGGAGTCACCACCGGCATCTCCGCCGCCGACCGCGCGCGTACCGTGCAGGCCGCGGTGGCGCGCAACGCGGTGGCCGACGACATCGTCAGCCCTGGCCACATCTTCCCGCTGATGGCCCAGCCCGGCGGCGTGCTGGCCCGCGCCGGCCACACCGAGGCGGCCTGCGACCTGGCGCGCATGGCTGGCTACGAGCCGAGCGGGGTGATCTGCGAGATCATGAACGACGACGGCACCATGGCCCGCCGCCCGGAGCTGGAGAAGTTCGCCGAGGAGCACGGGTTGAAGATCGGCACCATCGCCGACCTGATCCACTACCGGCTGATCCACGAGCGCACCGTCGAGCGCGTCAGCGAGCAGCCGCTGGACACCGAGCTGGGCCAGTTCACCTTGGTCACCTACCGCGACGGCGTGGAGAACACCGCGCACATGGCCCTGACCCTGGGTAAGGTGTGCGCCGAGGAGCCGACCCTGGTGCGGGTGCACAACATGGAGCCGCTGCGCGACCTGTTCCTGGTCAAGCAGCCGGGACGCTGGAGCCTGCGCGCGGCGATGGCCGAGGTGGCCAGGGCCGGCAGCGGCGTGGTGTTGCTGCTCGGCAACCCGCTCACCGGCCCGGAACTGCTGGCCCACTTGGGCAAGCAGCCGGCGCCGAGCCCGGCCACCTACAGCACCGTCGGCGCCGGTTCGCAGATCCTGCGTGATCTGGGCGTGCGCAAGATGCGCCTGATGAGCTCGCCGATGAAGTTCAACGCCATATCCGGCTTCGACCTGGAAGTTGTAGAATACCTGCCCGCTGAATGACGACCCCGGCCGAGCGCAGCCTGCGCCCGGCCTGGCTTTTCGTTCTACATTGATACCCACGGGGTGCCCCAGGCGCCCCGGCTCTTTATACAGACTGAGACTCGCCCATGACCCTGAAGACCATCGAAGGTACCTTCATCGCCCCGCAAGGCAAATACGCCCTGGTGGTTGGCCGCTTCAACAGCTTCGTCGTCGAGAGCCTGGTCAGCGGCGCCGTCGACGCCCTGGTCCGCCACGGCGTGAAGGAAAGCGACATCACCATCATCCGCGCCCCGGGTGCCTTCGAGATTCCGCTGGTCACCCAGAAAGTCGCCCAGCGCGGCGAGTTCGCCGCCATCATCGCCCTCGGCGCGGTGATCCGTGGCGGTACCCCGCACTTCGAGTACGTTGCCGGCGAGTGCACCAAGGGCCTGGCCCAGGTATCCATGGAATACGGCGTGCCGGTCGCCTTCGGCGTGCTGACCGTCGACTCCATCGAGCAGGCCATCGAGCGCTCCGGCACCAAGGCCGGCAACAAGGGCGCCGAAGCTGCCCTGTCCGCCCTGGAAATGGTCAGCCTGCTGGCGGCCCTGGAGGCCAAGTGAGCCTGAATCACGACGACAGCCAGGACGCTCCGCAGCCCAAGGCCAAGGGCAAGATCGCGCAGCGCCGCGTGGCCCGCAGCCTGGCCATGCAGGCGCTATACCAGTGGCACATGGCCGGTCAGTCGCTGAACGAGATCGAAGCGCAGTTCCGCGTCGATAACGACTTCAGCGGCGTCGACGGCGCCTACTTCCACGAGATCCTCACCGGCGTGGCCCGGCAGAAGCCGGAGCTGGATGCCGCCTTCGCGCCCTTCCTGAGCATTCCGCTGGAAGAGCTGGACCCGGTCGAGCTGGCCATCCTGCGCCTGTCCGCCTGGGAGCTGAAGAGCCGCGTCGACGTGCCCTACAAGGTGGTGATCAACGAAGGCATCGAGCTGGCCAAGGTGTTTGGCGCAACCGACGGGCACAAGTTCGTCAATGGCGTGCTGGACAAGTTGGCCCCGGTGCTGCGTGCGGCCGAGGTCAAGGCCGGCAAGCGCTGAGCCGGCATTCCCCGCGTGGGTGAGTTCGAGCTGATCCGCCGCTACTTCGCCGCCGCGCCCTGTGCGCAGGCGGCCGCAGGCATCGTCCTCGGCATCGGCGATGACTGCGCCCTGCTGCAGCCGGCCCCCGGCATGCAGCTGGCGCTGTCCACCGATACCCTGGTGGCCGGCGTGCATTTCCCCCAGTCCTGCGACTCCTTCCTGCTCGGCCAACGGGCCCTGGCAGTCAGCGTCAGCGACCTGGCCGCCATGGGCGCCGTGCCGCTCGGCTTCACCCTGGCGCTGACCCTGCCCGATGCCGAACCTGCCTGGCTGGAAGGCTTCGCCCGCGGCCTGTCGCAGATGGCGCAGAGCTGCGCCATCGCCCTGGTCGGCGGCGACACCACCCGCGGCCCGCTGAGCCTGACCCTCACCGTGTTCGGCCAGGTGCCGGCGGGCCAGGCGCTGACCCGCGGTGGCGCGCGGCCGGGTGACCTGCTCTGCGTCGGCGGCAGCCTGGGCGATGGCGCCGGGGCGCTGCCGCTGGTACTGGGCGAGCAGCGGGCCGAGGGTGAGGCTGCCGACTATCTGCTGCAGCGCTACTGGGCGCCGCAGCCGCAGCTGGCCCTGGGCCAGTGGCTGCGCGGCCGGGCCACGGCAGCGCTGGATATCTCCGACGGCCTGCTGGCCGACTGTGGCCATATCGCCACGGCGTCCGGCGCCTGCCTGCAGGTCGAGCTGCCGCGCCTGCCGTTGTCGCCGGCCCTGCAAGCTCTGGTGGGCGAGCGGGCGCGGGATTGTGCGCTGGCCGGTGGCGACGACTACCGGCTGGCCTTTACCCTGGCGGCCGAACACCTGCCGGCGCTGCAGGCGCAATGGCCCGAGGCCGTGGTGATCGGCCGGGTCGTGGCGGGGCAGGGCGTGCAGCTGCTGGACGGCCAGGGCCACCTGCTCGAACCGCCGCGGGCGGGCTATCAACATTTCGCACAAGATTTAGGACTGCATGGTGACTGAAGTCGTCAAAGTCGCGCCGCAGGTCTGGCGCAATCCCTGGCATTTCCTCGCCTTCGGCTTCGGCTCCGGGCTGATGCCCAAGGCCCCGGGCACCTGGGGCTCGCTGGTGGCGCTGCCCTTCATTCCGCTGTGGCAGCTGCTGCCGGACTGGGGCTACTGGCTGATGCTCGGCGTCACCATGCTGTTCGGCTTCTGGCTGTGCGGCCGGGTGGCCGAGGACATGGGCGTGCACGACCACGAGGGCATCGTCTGGGACGAGATGGTCGGCATGTGGATCACCCTGTGGCTGGTACCCGAGGGCTGGTACTGGTTGCTGCTAGGCTTTCTGGTATTCAGGGTATTCGACATCCTCAAGCCCTGGCCGATCCGCTGGATCGACCGGCATGTGCACGGCGGCGTCGGCATCATGCTGGACGATGTACTGGCCGGGGTGTTCGCCTGGCTGGCGATGCAGTTGCTGGTCTGGGGCCTGACCTGAGGCGGAGGTGAGCATGCGCGCCTGGCTGTTGGGGTTGCTGTTGAGTCTGGGGTTGCAGGGTGCCCAGGCCGCCGAGGACGTGCCCCATGAGGTGCTGCTGGTCAGCGAGCGCTGGGCCGGGCATACCAACCCGGACGGCACTGGCCTGGCCTGGGAAATACTGCGTCAGGTGTTCGAGCCGGCCGGCGTGCGGCTGCGCTGGCGCAACGAGCCCTACATGCGCGCCATCGGCCTGGTCCAGCGCGGCGAGGCCGATGCCTTCCTCGGTTCCTATCGCCACGAGGTCAGCGAGCGGGTGCACTATCCCCGCTGGCCCTACGATGCCGATGTCATCGTCGCCCTCGGCCTGGCCAGCCAGCCAACCCCCAGCCTGCAGACGCTCGCGCGCCATCGCCTGGTGTGGATGCGCGGCTATGGCTACCAGCAGTATCTGCCGCAGCCGTTGAACTTCCAGGAGATCGAGCGGCGCAGCGGCATCCTCGCCATGCTGGAGCGCGGGCATGCCGATTTCTACATCGACGCCAATACCGAGGCGGCCGATGTGCTGGCCACCGCGCCGAACCCGGAACGCTTTCGCAGCACCAGCCTGACCCGCTTGCCGCTCTACCCCGGCTTTACCGATACTGCCCACGGTCGTGCCCTGGCTGCACTCTACGACCGGCGCATGGCCAGTCTGGTGCAGGACGGCAGCCTGCGGCC
Organism: Aquipseudomonas alcaligenes; assembly: GCF_003205495.1. Classification (GTDB taxonomy): domain Bacteria; phylum Pseudomonadota; class Gammaproteobacteria; order Pseudomonadales; family Pseudomonadaceae; genus Aquipseudomonas; species Aquipseudomonas alcaligenes_B. Next base: position 167,252 of record NZ_QJRX01000008.1, read on the forward strand.
GATCTTCCGCCGTTGGCAGCAGCCGTACCCCTTCGACGAGGACATGGAGATTCCCGATGCGTCGCCTTGAGCTGTTCGCCGCCAGCGCGTTGCTGGCCCTCAGCCCGCTGCTGCAGGCCGAGACCCAGGTGCAGGTGGTCGGTCTGTTCCCCAATGCCGCCGTGCTGCTGGTCGATGGCCAGCGCAAGCTGGTCAAGGCCGGGCAGACCGGGCCGGGCGGGGTCAGGGTGCTCAGTGCCGACAGCAAGGGCGCGCTGCTCGAGGTGGATGGCGTGCAGCGCAGCTACGGCCTGTCGCGCGAATACAACCAGGCCGGCAGTGCCGCGCCGCAGAAGACCCAGGTGAGCATCAGCAGGGGCGTCGGCAACCACTACTGGATCGCCGGCTCCATCGATGGCCATCCGGTGCAGTTCATGGTCGACACCGGCGCCACCTCGGTGGCGATGAACGAGGGCCAGGCCCGCCGCCTGGGCATCGACTACCGGGTCGACGGGCTGCCCATGGTGGTCGGCACCGCCGGCGGCAACGTGCGGGCCTGGCGCATCAAGCTGAACAACGTCAAGGTCGGTGGCCTGGAGGTGCTCGGCGTCGAGGCCGCGGTGCTGGAGGGCGACTCGCCCACCGAGGTGCTGTTGGGCATGAGCTATCTCAGCCGGGTGCGCTGGCGCGAGGAGAATGGCGTGCTGCAGCTGGAGTCCAAGTTCTAGCCGACCCATCGGCCAGGCCGATGCTTATCCCCGACAATTCAGGCTGAGCCGGCTGCCGCCGTGGCTGGTACAATGCCGGCCTTTTCTGCCGAACGTCCAACAGGAGCACCCGGTGTCCGTCGTCTTCGTCGCCGCCTCCAAACTGCCCACGCCCTTCGCGGTGTTCACCATGCACGGTTTCCTCGATGAGGAGAGCGGCAAGGAGCACGTGGCCCTGACCCTGGGCGACGTCGCCGACGGCCAGCCGGTGCTGGGTCGCCTGCACTCCGAGTGCCTCACCGGCGATGCCCTGTTCAGCCAGCGTTGCGATTGCGGCGCCCAGCTCGAGGCCGCCCTGCGCGCCATCGCCGCCGAGGGCCGTGGCGTGCTCCTGTACCTGCGCCAGGAAGGCCGTGGCATCGGCCTGCTGAACAAGATCCGCGCCTACGAGCTGCAGGATGGCGGCGCCGATACGGTGGAGGCCAACGAGCGCCTGGGCTTCGCCGCCGACCAGCGCGACTACTCGATCTGCCAGCCGATGCTCGACCACCTGGGCATCCGCGCGATCCGCCTGATGACCAACAACCCGCGCAAGGTCAAGGCGCTGGAGGGCTTCGGCGTGCGCGTGGCCGAGCGTCGCCCGCTGGAAATCGCCCTCAACCCGCACAACCGCAAGTACCTGGCGACCAAGGCCGGCAAGCTCGGCCACATGCTGGGGCTGCAGCACCAGGAAGAAACCGAGTGACCCGCGCCGAGGTGCGTCGCCGGCTCGCCCTGGAGTGGTGGCGCTGGCTCGGCTTCGCCCTGGCGCCGCTGTTCTTCCTCAACCTGCTGTTCGGCGGCAGTCAGGCACTGGGCAGCGTGCTGGAGATGCCGCTGTTCATCGCCGGCCTGGCCTCCATGTTCGTCAGCCTGCCGCTGTTCTCCGCCTACAAGCGCGCGCTGATCGCCACCGAGGCTGCACTGGACGGTGAACACGAGCGCGAGGCCTGGCTGGCACTGGCGGCGCAGCGGCGCAAGGCCTTCCTCGGTGCCGGTCTGCCGGCGTGGATCGCCGCCATCGCCCTGTTCAGCGGGCTCAATGCCGTCGCCCTGATCCTCCTGGCCCTGAGCAGCGTGGTGCTGTTCTGCCTGTACCGCATTCCCCGCCAGCTGGGTTGATGCGCGCGCTGCTGGCCGCCTGTCTGCTCGCCCTCAGCCCGGCGCTGACGGCGGCCGAACGGGTGGTCAGCCTGGCCCCCTCGATGTCCGAGATCATGCTGGAACTGGGCGCCGAGTCGCGCCTGGTCGGCCTGCTCGATGGCGGGCCGCGCCCGCCGGCGCTGGCGGGTGTGCCCTCGGTCGGGCGCTATGGCCAGGTCGAGCTGGAAACCTTGCTGGCGTTCAAGCCGGACCTGCTGCTGCTCTGGCCCGGCAGTGTGCCCGAGGCCCAGCAGGCGCAGCTGCGGGCCTTCGGCATCCCGCTGTATGTCGGCGAGCCCCATGATCTGCAGGCGCTGGCCGAGCAGTTCGCCGAAGTGGGTCGGCTGGTCGGTACCGAGGCCCGCGGCCGTGAGCTGCGCGACCGCTTCACCACGCGCCTGGCCGAGCTGCGCCGGCGCTATCGCCGCGAGCCGCCGTTGGCGGTGTTCTATCAGGTCTGGAACGAGCCGCTGTACACCCTCGGCGGGCGGCAGATCGTCAGCGACGCGCTGCGGGTGTGTGGCGCGCGCAACGTGTTCGCCGATCTGCAGTTGCCGGCACCCCAGGTCAATGTCGAGGCGGTGCTGGGGCGCGCGCCCGAGGTGATTCTGGGGGGCAGCGAGGCCGAACTGCAGCGCTGGCGAGCCTGGCCGCAGCTGCCCGCGGTGCGTCTGGGCCAGCTGTGGACGGTGCCGGACAAGGGCCTGGAACGGCCCAGCTTCCAGATGCTGGCGGCCACCGAGCAGCTCTGCGAACTGTTGGCCAGGGCCCGTTGAGGTATTAAGAAAAAAGGCCCCTCGCGGGGCCTTGTTCGTTTACAGCTTGGGAGTCCAGACGAACCCGAGCAGGGCCGTGCGGCCTTCCTGGCGGTAGCCGTAGCGTTCGCCTCCGTGCTCGTAGAGGGCGCGCTGGTAGTCCTTGTCCAGCAGGTTGTCGATCTTCGCCTCCAGCTTCAGCTCGCCGCTCGCCTGCCAGCTGCCGCGCAGGCCGAGTAGGCCGTAGCCGCCCAGTTCGTGCTGGTTGTCCGGGTCGTCGTAGCTGCTGCTCGCCAGCTGCCAGGTGGCACCGACGGCGAAGGCACCGAAGGCGCGATCCAGGTCCAGGCTGAGGGTGCGGCGGGCACGGCGATTGAGGGTGTGGCCGCTGTCGCGGTCGCGCGGATCGACTAAGGCGATGCCGAGCTGGCCCTGCCAGCCGAACAGCTCCTGCTGCAGGTTGGCCTCGAAGCCGTGGATACGGGCTTCGGCGATGTTCTGCGGGATGAAGTCCTGGTCGCTGGCGATTGCATCTTCAATGTCGGTGCGGTACAGCGAGGCCTCCAGGCGTGTGCGCTCGGCCAGTTGGCTGCGCCACTGCAGCTCATAGCTTTTCGAGTGCTCGGGCTTGAGGTCCGGGTTGCTGTAGTCCGGGTAGTAGAGATCGTTGAAGGTCGGCGCGCGGAAGCCCTCGCTGTACGACAGCACCAGGTCATTGCCGGCGTTCAGCGGCAGGGTCAGGGCGCCGCTCCAGGTGTTCTCGCTGCCGAACTGCTCGTTCTTGTCGTGGCGTACGCCCAGCTCGGTGGAGAAGTGCTCGCTCTCATAGCGATGCTGGACAAACGCGGCCTGGTTCCAGCGCTGCTGCTCGGCGAAGGCGGTGTTGCTGTTGAGCTGATCCTCGTACCACTCGCCACCCAGCAGCAGGCCGTGGCTGTCGCTCAGGGCCAGGGTGTTGAGCCAGTTCACCGAGTCGCGATAGGTGTTGAACACGCCACGCTCGTCGCTGAGCTTGTCCAGGCTTTCCTCGCGGTTCTCACTGTGGCCGACTTCCAGGCGGCTGCTCCACAGGTCGTTGACCTGCGCGTCCAGGTAGCTGGACGCACTGCTGAGGGTGAAGTCGCTGTAGGGCTCCTGGCCGACCGACTCGAAGGTGGTCATGTCGAAACGGCCGAAGGGGTTGTCGAACTCGGTACGGCCGCGCTGGTCGAGGACGTTGACGCCGGCTTCCAGGCTGTCGCTGAAGCTATGGCTCAGGCTGAGGCTGAAGGCCTTGTTGCGGTAGGCGTCGTGGTCCTGGTCGGAGTCGTAGGAGATGCCGGTGCGATCGATGCCGTCGCTTTCGTCAAGGCTGCCGGCCAGGCTGAAGCGGGTCTGCTGGTCGCCGCCGGAGAGTCCGGCGCTGCGCCGCCAGCTGTCGTTGCTGCCATAGCCCATGCGCACGAAGGGCTGCAGGCCCTCGCCGGCGCTGCGGCGGGTGAAGATCTGCACCACGCCGCCGATAGCGTCGGCGCCGTACACCGCCGAGCGTGGGCCGCGCAGCACTTCGACGCGCTCGATCTGGTCGACATTGAGGAACTGCAGGTTACTGTCGCCGGAGCTGGCCGAGGCGATGCGCATGCCGTCTACCAGCACCAGGCTCTGTGCCGACTTGGTTCCGCGGATATACAGGCTGGCCAGGCTGCCGGCACCGTTGTCGGTCACTTGCACGCCGGGGACGCGGCGCAGCAGGTCGCTGACCGAGGCCGGCTGCAGGCGTTCGATGTCGGCGCGGGTGAATACGGTGCTCGCCGTGCTGCTGGCATCGCGTTGCTGCACGTCGCGGTTGGCGCTGATCAGCGTCTCGGGCAGCTTGAGCGCGGCGCCCTGGCCGGCGGCCAGCGCGAGGCCGGCAGGCAGCAGGGCCAGGCTCAGGGCCGAGAGGGGCAGGGTGTGGGACAGTTTCATCGGGATTCCTCAAAGACAAAGACTTCGAGGAGGGCAGAAAGCAGGCGCACGGCGGCGCCTGACGGTGCGGCCCTCCGCAACACCAGTCGAATCCGTCAGGCCGGTCTCCGGGCTCTCGATTCTGCTCCGCGCGCCTTCCCGGTTGACCCAGTGGCTGTTGCGCGGACCTGCAGCAGGGCTGCGATCGATTACCGTTGCGGGGGCAGCGCCGGGATTGCTCATGGAGCGCACCGGCTTCCCGATTATCGCCGGCGTGAACCGGCGCACCTGATGGAAAAGAAAACGCCGCGCACCTTAGTGCACGGCGTGTTGAAGCTCAAGCAAGTTTAGCGTGCCTCAGCTTGAGCTTTGCTCAAGTTGCTGCAGGCGGCGACGGACGGCCGCTTCGATGCCGGCCTGGTCCAGGCCACACTCGGCGAGCATCTGCGCCGGCTTGGCGTGCTCCACGTAGTAATCGGGCAGGCCCAGGTGCAGCAGCGGCTTGACCAGGTTCTCGGCAGCGAGGAACTCGCTGACCGCGGAGCCTGCGCCACCCATCACGGCGTTTTCCTCGATGGTCACCAGCAGCGCGTGGCTGGCGGCCAGTTCGCGCAGCAGGGCCTCGTCCAGCGGCTTGACGAAGCGCATGTCGACCACGGTGGCGTCGAGGGTCTCGCCGACCTTGAGGGCCTCGGCCAGCTGCACGCCGAAGACCAGCAGGGCCACGCCCTGGCCCTGGCGACGCAGCACCGCCTTGCCGATCTCGACACTGTCCAGTGCCGGGTCGATGGGCGCATTGGGGCCACTGCCACGCGGATAACGCACGGCTGCCGGGCCCTGGAAGTGGTAGCCGGTGGTCAGCAGCTGGCGCAGCTCGTTCTCGTCGCTGGGCGTGGCGATGAGCATGCCGGGGATGCAGCGCAGGTAGGAGATGTCGAAGCTGCCGGCGTGGGTCGGGCCGTCTTCGCCGACCAGGCCGGCGCGGTCGATGGCGAACAGCACGTCGAGGTTCTGCACCGCCACGTCATGGATCAGCTGGTCGTAGGCGCGCTGCAAGAAGGTGGAGTAGATCGCCACCACCGGCTTGGCGCCATCGCAGGCCATGCCGGCGGCCAGGGTCACCGCGTGCTGCTCGGCGATGGCGACGTCGAAGTAGCGTTCGGGGAAGCGCTCGCTGAAAGCCACCAGGTCGGAGCCTTCCTTCATCGCCGGGGTGATGCCGACCAGGCGCGGATCTTCGGCGGCCATATCGCACAGCCACTGGCCGAACACGCTGGAGTACTTGGGCCCGGAGGGTTGCTTGGGCGCGACCGGGGCGTTGATCGGCTCCAGCTTGGTGATGGCGTGGTAGCCGATCGGGTCGGCCTCGGCCGGAGCGAAGCCCTTGCCCTTCTTGGTCACCACGTGGAGGAACTGCGGGCCCTCCAGGTCGCGCATGTTGCGCAGGGTGGCCAGCAGGGTGGGCAGGTCGTGGCCGTCGATCGGGCCGACGTAGTTCCAGCCCAGTTCCTCGAACAGGGTGCCGGGCACCAGCATGCCCTTGGCGTGCTCCTCGACCTTGCGCGCGATCTCCCAGGCGCCGGGCAGGCGCGAGAGGATCTTCTTGCTGCCCTCGCGCATGCTCGAATAGGTGCGGCTGGAGATGATCTTGGCCAGGTAGTTGGACAGGCCGCCGACATTCTTGGAGATCGACATGTCGTTGTCGTTGAGCACGACCAGCATGTTGGCCTTCACGTCCGACGCATGGTTGAGCGCCTCGAAGGCCATGCCGGCGGTCAGCGCGCCGTCGCCGATCACCGCCACCGCCTTGCGCCGCGAACCCTGCATGCGCGCGGCGATGGCCATGCCGAGGGCGGCGCTGATGCTGGTGCTGGAGTGGCCGACGCCGAAGGTGTCGTACTCGCTCTCGCTGCGCCGCGGGAAGGCGGCCAGGCCGTCCTTCTGGCGCAGGGTGGACATGCGCTCGCGGCGGCCGGTGAGGATCTTGTGCGGGTAGGCCTGGTGACCGACGTCCCACACCAGGCGGTCATCCGGGGTGTCGAAGATGTAGTGCAGGGCGATGGTCAGCTCGACCACGCCGAGGCCGGCGCCGAAATGCCCGCCGGTCTGGCCGACGCTGTACAGCAGGTACTGGCGCAGCTCGTCGGCGAGGGTCTCCAGCTCGCTTTCCGCCAGGCGGCGCAGGCCGTCCGGGGTCTCGGCACGGTCGAGCAGGGGCGTGGCGGGGCGCTCGCGCGGAATCTCGTGGAAGGTGGTCGGCATCAGGCGAATCGTTATGGGCGTGCAAAAGATGCGGCAGTTTACCCGAAGCGCCGGGAACAGCCCAAACACCCTGTAAGCGGATCAGCCCGCGGCGTAGTGCCGCCCCAGGAAATCCAGCAGCAGCGCACTGACCCGCGCGCCGTCCTCGCTCTGCAGCCAGTGGCCGCAGCCGGGCAACAGGTGCTGTTCCAGGCGCGGCACCTTGGCCGCCATGCGCGCCAGGGTCGGTGCCTCGAAACGGCCGACCGGGTCGCGCTCGCCGAGCAGGAACAGGGTCGGCTGCTCGACCCGCAGTGCGGCCAGGTGCTCGGTGCGCTGCCAGTTGCGCTCGAAGTTGCGGTACCAGTTCAGCGCGCCGTAAAAGCCGCGACCGGAGAAGGTCCGTTCGTACACGGCGAACAGCTGGGGCGGGCACCAGGCCGGCAGCGGCAGGTCATCCGCGCCGTCGAACAACCGGGCGTCAGCCGGCTTGTCCTGCAGCAGCGCGCCTTCCAGGCCGCCGAGCAGCAGGCGCAGGCTGCGGCCGATGTCGGCGTCCAGCTCGGCTTCGGCCAGGCCCGGCTGCTGGAAGTAGAGGATGTAGTGGAAGCGCCCGGCGTAGGCCTCGCGCATCATCTCGATGGCCGGGCGTTTCGGTCGCCCGCCGAAGGGCACCGACAGGGCGCCGAGGGCCTGCACCCGCGTGGGCTCCAGCAGGGCCAGGTGCCAGGCCACCGGCGCTCCCCAGTCATGGCCGACCACGGCGACGCGGGTCTGGCCGAAGGCGTCCATGGCGCCCTGGATGTCGCCGCACAGGGTCAGCAGGTCGTAGGCGGCCGGGTCGCGTGGCGCGCTGCTCTGCCCGTAGCCGCGCATCTCCGGGGCGAACACCCGGTAGCCGGCGGCGGCCAGCGCCTCGATCTGCGGATGCCAGGCGTACCAGCACTCGGGAAAGCCGTGCAACAGCCAGACCGGGCGGCCGCCTTCGGGGCCGGCGCTATAGAGGCTGAGGTCGATGCCGTTGACGGCGAGGAGCCGATGTTCGATGGGCATGGGCGAGTTCCTTACCAGGTATCGACGAAGGGCCGTTTCTTGCCCGCGCGTGGCGCCGGCGCGGGTGCCGCGTTGAGCCCGCGCAGCAGCCAGGCGCGGCTCTCGGCCGGGTCGATCACCGCGTCGATCTCCAGGTAGCTGGCCATGTTCAGCGCCTTGCCGTTGGCGTAGGCCTTGCCCACCAGCTTGTCGAACAGGGCCTGGCGGCTGGTCGCGTCCGCCTGGGCCGCCAGCTCCTTGGCGAAGCCCAGGCGCACCGCGCCTTCCAGGCCCATGGCGCCGAACTCGCCACTGGGCCAGGCGGCGGTGAACAGCGGCGCGTGGAAGCTGCCGGCGGCCATGGCCTGGGCGCCCAGGCCGTAGCCCTTGCGCAAGACCAGGGTGAAGAAGGGCACGCTCAGGCTGGCGGCGGTGACGAACAGGCGCGACACATGGCGCACCGTGGCCTGTTTCTCCGCTTCGGGGCCGACCATGAAGCCGGGGGTGTCGCATAGCGAGACGATGGGCAGGTCATGTGCGTCGCACAGCTGCAGGAAGCGCGCGGCCTTGTCGCCCGCCAGCGCGTCGATGGCGCCGCCCAGGTGGGCCGGGTTGTTGGCGATCAGGCCGAACGGCTTGCCCTCGATGCGGATCAGCGCGGTGATCAGCCCCGGGGCGAACTGGCGGCGCAGCTCCAGCACGCTGCCGTTGTCGGCCAGCAGTTCGATCACCCGACGGATGTCGTAGACACGCAGGCGGTTCTCCGGGATCAGCTGGCGCAGCTCGCGCTGGTCGGCACACCGCCAGTCGGCCAGCGGCCCCTGGAAGTAGCCCAGGTACTGCTTGGCCACCTGCACCGCCTCGGCTTCGTCGGCCACCAGCACGTCGATCACCCCGTTGGGGCCTTGCACGCTGGTGGGGCCGACTTCCTCCGGTTTGTAGCTGCCCAGCCCGCCGCCTTCGATCATCGCCGGGCCGGCCATACCGATGGTCGCGTTCTGCGTGGCGATGATCACATCGCAGCAGCCGAGCAGTGCGGCGTTGCCGGCGAAGCAGCGGCCGGAAACCACGCCCACGGTCGGCACCAGGCCGGACAGCCTGGCCATGCCGACGAAGGTGTGGCAGTCCAGCCCGGCCACGCCGACGAAGTCGGTATCACCCGGCCGGCCGCCGCCGCCCTCGGCGAACAGCGCCACGGGCAGGCGCCACTGCTCGGCCAGGGCCAGCATGCGGTCGGTCTTCTTGTGATTCATCACGCCCTGGGTGCCGGCGAACACCGTGTAGTCGTAGGCGATGGCCAGGCAGCGCGCGGCCTGTTCGCCGAACAGCCCGGCGTTGACCGTGCCGGTGCCGGCCACCAGGCCGTCGGCCGGGCTCAGCTCCAGCAGTTCTTCCGGCGAGCGCCGGCGGCGCTGGGCGGCCAGGGCCATGGCGCCGTATTCGCTGAAGCTGCCCTCATCCAGCAGGTCGGCGAGGTTTTCCCGCACGGTGCGCTGGCCGGTCTTGCGCCGCTTGGCCACCGCCTCGGGGCGGCGCGCATCGGTGAGGCGTGCGTGGCACTCCAGCACTTCGGCCAGGTCGGCGCGGATATGCGCAAGGTCGACGGCCTGTTCGTCCTGCACCTGGCCACCATCGACCTCGGCCGGCTCGAGGAACAGCAGGGCCTGGCCCTCGGCCAGTGCGTCGCCAGGGGCGACGGCCAGGGCGCGGACGATGCCGCCGCGCTCGGCGCGCACCTCGAACTCCATCTTCATCGCCTCCAGCACGGCGAGCACCTGGCCGGCGGCCACGGCATCGCCTTCGGCCACCTGCAGGGCGACCAGCACGCCGCTGCTCGGCGCGGCCAGGGCGAGGGTGCCGGGCGGTGCCTCGACGCCATGCCGGGCGGTGCTGTCCGCCGCGCCGCTGCCGGCGAAGTAGCGGTGCGGATGGGCCTCGCCATGGGCGGCGAGCAGCTCGCCGAGGTGGCGCTCGACGAAGCGGGTGTCGACCCGGTTGGCGGCGACCTCCTCGCGCTGTAGCAGGTTCTGCAGCAGGTGCAGGTTGCTCGCCACGCCCTCCAGGCGGCACTCGCAGAGGGCGCGGTAGGCGCGGCGCAGGGCGCCCGGGTAGTCGGTCGCGGTGGCGATCAGCTTGGCCAGCAGCGAGTCGTAGGCCGGGCTGACCGGGTAGCCGGCGTAGCCGTGGCCGTCCACCCGCAGGCCGGGGCCGGAGGGCGGCTGGTAGGCGCTCAGCGTGCCGGCGGCGGGGCGCGCGCTGCCGTCGGCGTGCAGGGTCTCCAGGTTCAGGCGCAGCTGCACGGCGCAGCCCTTGGGTGCTGGCGGGCTGGCCAGACCGAGTTCGCTCAGGCGGCTGCCGGCGGCCAGGCGCAGCTGGGCGTGCAGCAGGTCGACGCCGGTGACCTGCTCGGTGACGGTGTGCTCGACCTGCACCCGCGGATTGGCCTCCATGAAGTAGAAGCGGCCCGGGCGGTCCAGGTCGAGGAGGAACTCGAAGGTGCCGATGCCGCGGTAGTTCACCTCGCCGGCCAGGCGCAGGGCGCAGGCGATGATCGCCTCGCGGGTCGCGCCGTCCAGGTCCGGGCTGGGGGCGATCTCCACCAGCTTCTGGTGGCGCCGCTGCAGGCTGCAGTCGCGCTCCCACAGGTGGCTGACGGCGTTGCCGTCGCCCAGCACCTGCACCTCGACATGGCGGGCGCGCTGCACCAGCTGCTCGACGTACAGTGCGCCGTCGCCGAAGGCGTTCTGCGCCTCGGAGCTGCAGCGCGCATAGGCCTCGACCAGCTCTTCGGTGGTACTGACCGCGCGCATGCCGCGGCCGCCACCACCGGCGAGGGCCTTGAGCATCACCGCACCCTGCTCGGCCTGGAAGGCGAGGGCCTCGGCGAGGCTCACGGCACGATTGAGCCCCGGCACCAGCGGCACCTCGCAGCGTTCGGCCAGGGCGCGGGCGGCGGCCTTGTCGCCGAACAGTTCGAGGGTCTCCGGCGCCGGGCCGACGAAGGTCAGGCCGGCGGCCTGGCAGCGCCGGGCGAACTCGGCATTCTCGGCGAGGAAGCCGTAGCCAGGGTGGATGGCGTCGCAACCTTGTTCGCCGGCGATGGCGAGCAGCTGCTCCATGTCCAGGTAGGCCGGTACGCCGCGGCCGGCGAGCGGCACGGCGGCATCGGCCTTGCGCGTGTGCAGGCAGGCCGCGTCGTCCTCGGCGTACACCGCCACCGAGCGGATGCCCAGGTCGGCGCAGGCCTGGGCGATGCGGATGGCGATCTCGCCGCGATTGGCGATCAGCAGGGCGGAAAAGGGCATGGCCGGCCACTCCGGGCTTCTTGTCATGAAGCCATCTTAGGGGCTCGGGCGCGGCGGTAAAGCAAGCCTTATGCGGCGAAAGGCGGGGTATTTGCGCGAGTGATGGTGCGGCTCAGCTGCGCCGCTCGACTATGTAGCGGGCCAGGTCGCGCAGCGGCTCGGCGCTGTCGCCGAACAGGCGCAGGGCGTGCAGGGCCTGGTCGCGCAGCTCCAGGGCATAGGCCTTGGCCGCGTCGAGGCCGAGCAGGGCGGGGTAGGTGGGCTTGTCGTTGGCCTGGTCCTTGCCTTGGGTCTTGCCCAGGGTGGCGGTGTCGCTTTCCACGTCGAGGATGTCGTCCTGCACCTGGAAGGCCAGGCCGATGGCCTGGGCATACTGGGCCAGGGCACGCAGGCTGTGTTCATCGGCGCGGCCGCTGGCCAGGGCGCCGAGCTGCACGCTGGCCTCGATCAGTGCGCCGGTCTTGTGCCGGTGCATGGCCTCCAGAGCCTGCTGGTCGAGGCGCCGGCCAACCGAGGCGAGGTCGATGGCCTGGCCGCCGACCATGCCCGCCGGGCCGGCGGCGCGGGCCAGGCCCATGACCATGGCCAGGCGCAGCTCGGCGTCCTGCGGGTTGCGCCGGGCGTCGGCGAGCACTTCGAAGGCCAGGCTCTGCAGGCCGTCGCCGGCGAGGATGGCGCAGGCCTCGTCGAAGGCGATGTGGGTGGTCGGCTGGCCGCGGCGCAGGTCGTCGTCGTCCATCGCCGGCAGGTCGTCGTGCACCAGCGAGTAGGCGTGGATCAGCTCCACCGCGCAGGCGGCGCCGTCGGCGCGGTCGAGGTCGCCATCCAGCGCCTCGCAGGCGGCGTAGACCAGCAGCGGGCGCACGCGCTTGCCGCCGTTGACCACGCTGTAGCGCATGGCCTGGTAGAGGCGCTGCAGGTCGTGGCGGGGGGCGGCGAACAGGTCTTCAAGCGCCGCGTCGACGCGGGCGGCGCAGCGCTGCTGGTAGGCGGCGATCATGCCGGCTCGTCCGCGTCGAAGGGGGCTTCTGCGAGTTCGCCGTCGCGCTCCAGCAGCACCTGCACCTTCTGCTCGGCCTGGGCCAGGGCGGCCTGACAGTCGCGGGTCAGGCGGATGCCCTGCTCGAAGGCACCGAGGGAATCCTCCAGCGACAGCTCGCCGCTTTCCAAGCGCTCGACCAGGGTCTGCAGCTCGGCGAGGGAGGTTTCGAAATCGGCGGCTTTCTTGCGGGCCATGGGCACTGTCTCGGCGGGTGTTGGAACGGGCGCGACACTAGCAGAGCCGCGCCGCCTGGGGCAAATCAGCGGGCGTAGGTGGCCCAGAAATAGTAGAGGGTCATGCCGCCGCCCACGCCGATCACCAGGGCGCGCAGCAGGCGCGGCGGCAGTTTCTCGCCGAGCGCCCCGCCGGCATAGCCGCCGGCCGTGGCGCCGGCCAGCAGGACCAGCAGCTCGGCCCAGCTGACCCGCCCGGCGAAGATGAAGGTGAGGCTGGCGACGCTGTAGATCACCGCCGAGATCAGGTTCTTCAGGGCGTTGGCGCGGGCCAGCGGGTGGCCCTCGATGGAGAAGGCGGCCAGCTGCAGGATGCCCATGCCGGCGCCGAAGTAGCCGCCATACACCGATACGCCGACATGGGCACCGAGCGACAGCGGGCCATGCGGCGGGCGCCCGGCGTCGCGCCGGCGCGCGGCCAGGGCGCGGCTGAGCCAGGGGCTGGCGGCGAACAGCGCGGTGGCGGCCAGCAGCAGCCAGGGAATCAGGTGGCGGAAGATCTCGTCGCCGCCGGCCAGCAGCAGCAGGCCGCCGAGCAGGCCGCCGGCCAGGCCGGCCAGCAGCAGTGGCAGCAGGTAGCGTCCCAGCGGTCGCAGCGAGCCGCGCGCGGCCCAGGCCCCGGCCAGGCTGGCCGGCCACAGGGCCACGGCATTGGTGGCGTTGGCGGTCACCGGCGGCAGGCCGCTGGCCAGCAGGGCGGGGAAGGAAAAGAAGGTGCCGCCACCGGCCAGGGCGTTCATGCCGCCTGCGGCGAAGCCGGCCAGGGCCAGCAGGAGGATATCGGTCGCGCTCATGGGGTCGGCAGCCTACCCGCTTGGCGCCGCGCCGGCCAGCCGACCAAGGTCGGGCTCAGAAGCGCAGCACGTCGCCGGTGCTCGGGGTCGGGCCGACCATGGGGATCTTCGGTCCCGGCTGTGGCGGGCGGGCCGGGCGTGCCGGGGCCGGCGCCGGCTTGGTGGCCTCGGCCACCGGCTGGTTACGCAGCGGCTCGATGGCCTCGGCCAGCTGCCGGGCCAGCTGGCGCAGCAGGCGGCTCTGCGCCTGCGCCTGGTCGGCCAGGGTGCCGCTGTGCGCTTCTTCCAGGCGCAGCAGGCGGCTGTCGCGCAGCTGGCCGTTGCGGTCGAGCAGGCGCCACTGCGCTTCCAGCACGGCCGGCAGGGCCGGGCCGGAGTCCAGGCGGATGATGTTCAGCAGTACCTGCACGTCGGCCTTGAAGGTGGCGCTGGTCGGCGCCAGCACGGTGCGCTGGCTGTCCAGGTTCGAGGCCAGCTGGCGCAGCAACAGCTGGTCGATGTCGGCGGCCAGGCTGCCGGCCCAGCGGGCGTCTTCGGCGGCCAGCAGGCTGCCGTCGAGCTGGCGCTGGAGGAAGGCCTCGCGCTGCAGGTAGTCGGCCACCGAGATCGGCCCGAGCAGCACGGCGATGCCCTGTTCCTGGGTCGGCAGCGCGGCGTTGCCGTTGTCCAGCTGGTACAGCGGCACCGGGCGGTGCGCGGTACAGCCGGCCAGGCCGAGCAGGCCGGTCAGCAGCAGGACGGAGGCGAGGTGCAGCGGTTTCATTCTTTCACCCTGGGGCCGCGGCGGCGGCCGGAAAACATGTGCGAGGCGGCCGCGTATCATCCGTCAAAGCGGCGCGCGACTCCAGCGCCAGCCGCTCAGCTGCCGGCCGGCAGGGCCTGCACGGCCTCGGCCAGGCGCTGGCCGAGGCGCTCGACCAGGCGCCCCTGGGCGGCGACCTGGTCGTCCAGGCTGCCGTCGTGCGTCTCGCTCAGGCGCAGCAGGTCGCCGGCGCGCTGCCGGCCCTGGGCGTCGAGCAGGCGCCAGCGCGCTTCCAGTACCGCCGGCTGCTGCGGGCCGGAGTCCAGGCGGGCGACATGCAGGATCAGCTGGGCGTCGGCGCGGAAACCGATGCGGTCCGGGTAGAGCGCCAGGTTACCGCTGTGCAGGCGCTCGGCCAGGGTGGCCAGGAGCAGGCGGCCGACATCGTCCTGCAGGCTGCCGGCCCAGCGGTCGTCGGCGCTGAGGTCGAGGCGCTGGTCGCTGCGGCGTTGCACCAGGTTCTCGCGCTGCAGGTAGTCGGCCAGTTGCAGCGGCCCTAGCAGTACCGCCGGTCCCCCGGCATCGAGCGATGCCGGGGTGGCCGGCACTGGCAGCTGGTAGAAGCGCTGCGGCGTGCTGGTGGCGCAGCCGGCCAGCAGCAGGAAGGCGAGGGGCAGCAGGTAGCGGCTCATGGCTGGGGTTTCCCGAAGATCAGCGCTTGCGGTTGCTGTTCCAGGCTCTCGGCGGTGCGCTGCAGCGCTTTGCTGGCGCGGCCGAGTTCCTGCAGGGTGGTGTTCAGCTGGTACTGCAGTTCGGATTCCGGGCCCAGGCTGCGGCGGCCGTCGCCGAGCAGCGCGTTGGTCTGCTCCAGGGTCTGGCGCAGGCCGGCGGAGGCCTGGCGGATCTCGCCGAGGGTGGCGTTGAGTTCGCCGCTGCTGCGCTGGGCGGAGCTGAGCAGGGCCGGCAGCTGGGTTTCCAGGCGCTGGCTCAGGCGGTCGAGGTTGGCCAGGGTGGACGCCAGGCTGCGCAGGCCCTGGTTCAGGTCGTCGGAACGGCTCAGGCGCTCGATGCCCTGCATGGCCAGGGTGGCCGAGTCGATCAGCTCGCGCAGCGGCAGCTCGCGCACGTCGGCGACCAGGTCGCCCAGCAGGGTGGCGGCCTGGTCGATGCGCGACGGCACGCTGGGGATGGCCGGCAGCTCGACCTCGTTTGGTTCGCGCACGTAGCCGGGTTGGTCGGGGAACATGTCCAGCGCGACGATGGCCTTGCCGGTGAGCAGGCTGGGGGTCTGCAGCTGGGCGCGCAGGCCGCGCTGCACCAGCTGTTCGAGGATCTGGTCGAAGCTGCGCCGGCCGGCCGTGCGGTTGGGCTGGATGCGCAGGATCACCGGCATCACCACGTCCTTGATGTTGCGGTCGTAGGACAGGCGGATCTCGCGCACGCTGCCGATCTTCACCCCGCGGTAGGTGACGTCGGCGCCGACGTCGAGGCCGTCCAGCGCGCCCTTGAAGTACACCACGTACTCGGTCGGCTGGCTGAACCAGCTGTCGCGCGACAGCAGCAGGGTGCCGACGACCAGGAGGAACAGGCCGCCGAGCAGGAAGCTGCCGATCAGCAGGGGCTTGCGGGTTTCGCTCATGGGGCCTCCTTGGCCGGGTGCGGGCTGCGGCCGAGGAAGCGGCGCACCGCCTCCGGGCCATGGGCCAGCAGCTCGTCGGGCGGGCCGAGGGCCAGCTGGGTGCCGGCCTGGCCGTCGAGGAACAGGCAGGTGTCGGCGACGGCGAAGATGCTCGGCAGCTCGTGGGTCACCAGCACGATACTGGAGCCGAGGCTGTCGCGCAGCTGCAGGATCAACTCGTCCAGGGCCATCGAGCTGATCGGGTCGAGGCCGGCCGAAGGTTCGTCGAAGAACAGCACCTGCGGGTCCAGCGCCAGGGCGCGGGCCAGTGCGGCGCGCTTGCGCATGCCGCCGGACAGCTCGGCCGGGTACAGCTCGTCGCAGCCGCCGAGGCCGACCAGGGCCAGCTTGAGCGCGGCCAGCTCGTCCAGTTCGGCGCGGGACAGGTTGGGGCGGTAGGTTTCCAGCGGCAGGCAGATGTTCTCGCGCAGGGTCATCGAGCCCCACAGCGCGCCGTTCTGGTAGAGCACGCCGAATTCCTGCTGCAGCGTGGCGCGGCGCGCCTCGGGCTGGGCCCAGAAGTCCTCGCCGTTGAACAGCAGGCGCCCGGCCAGCGGCGCCTGCAGGCCGATCAGGTGGCGCAGCAGGGTGCTCTTGCCGCAGCCGCTGCCGCCCATGATGACGAACACCTCGCCGCGCGCGATGCGGAAGTTCAGGCCGCGCTGGATCACCCGCTGGCCGTAGCCGGCGCAGAGGTTTTCGGCAATCAGCACGGCCTCGCTCATCTCAGATTCCCAGCTGGGTGCAGATCAGGGTGATCAGCGCATCGCTGACCACCAGCGCGACGATGATGCTGACCACCGCGCGGGTCGTCGCCTGGCCCACGGCCTGGGCGTTGCGCCCGCAGGCCAGGCCGTAGTGGCAGCCGATCAGGCCGATCAGCACGGCGAACACCAGGCTCTTGAAGATGCCCAGCAGGAAGTCGGTGAGGCTGAGCATCTCCAGGCTCTGGTTGAGGTACTGGGTGGCGGAGATGTCGAACAGCCCGGCGCCGATGACGAAGCCGCCGAGGATGCCCAGGGCGTCGGCGAAGGCACACAGCAGCGGCATGGCCACCAGTAGCGCCAACAGGCGCGGCAGCACCAGGAACTCCAGGGGCGGGAAGCCGAAGGTCTTCAGTGCGTCGATCTCCTCGTTGGCCTGCATGCTGCCCAGTTCGGCGGCATAGGCCGCGCCGGTGCGCCCGGCCATGATCACCGCGGTCATCAGCGCGCCCATCTCGCGGGTCATGCCGATGGCCACCATGTTGGCGATGTATAGTTGGGCGCCGAAGGCCTCCAGCTGGGCGGCGCCGACGAAGGCGAGGATCAGGCCGACCAGGGTGGCGATCAAAGCGACGATGGGCAGGGCGCCGGGGCCGCACTGCTGCAGGGCCAGCCAGAAATCGCCGGCGCGCAGGCGCGCGCGGCCGCGCAGCAGGTTGAGCAGGGCCAGGCAGATTTCACCGAGGAAGGTTGCTGCGGTGGCCAGGCTGGCGAGGGTGGACATGGCCACCAGGCCCAGGCGGGTCAGCGGGCCGCCGCGGCGCTGAGCGCTGCCGGCGGGCTGGATCGGGTGCGTGCTGCCCATCTGTAGCAGGCGCTCGACGCCGTCTGGCAGTTCCAGCCAGCGCAGCTGCAACTGGCGCTCCGCGGCCAGGCGCTGCAGGCGCCGCAGCAGGGCCAGCAGGCTGCTGTCCCAGGCCGCGACCGTCACCCGTACCGGCAGTTCGCCGCCGGGACCGGCGAAGGACTCGAACACCGCCTGCAAGTCCGGTTTGCGCGTGGCCAGGGTCCAGTGGCCGCTGACGCAGAGCTGCGTGCGACCCTGGGTATCCTGTTGCCAGCGCAGTTCGGCGGCGGCCATCTCGTCTCTCCTTTAGCTGCCGCTCTCCACCAGCAGCTGGTCGACCCGCTGGAAGCCGCGCGGCAGCTTGTTGCCGCGGCGGCCACGCTCGCCCTTGTAGTGTTCCAGGTCGTCCGGCTTGAGCGACAGGGTGCGCTTGCCGGCCTGCAGGATCAGGGTAGCGCCCGCCGGCAGCACGGCCAGGTCGGTGAGGTATTCCTCGCGGCTGGCCACGCGCTCACCGGCGATGCCGATGATCTTGTTGCCCTTGCCTTTGCCCAGCTGCGGCAGGTCGCGTACCGGGAACAGCAGCAGGCGGCCCTCGGTAGTCACCGCCGCCAGCCAGTCCTCCTCGACGCTGGCCACCGGCTTGGGCGGCACCACCAGCGCGCCGTTGGGCAGGGTCAGCAGCGCCTTGCCGGCCTTGTTCTTGGCCTGCAGGTCTTCGCCCTTGACCACGAAGCCGTAGCCGGCGTCGGAGGCGATCACGTACAGGGCACTGTCGTCCGGCAGCAGCACGCAGTCGAAGGTCGCGCCGGGCGGCGGGGTCAGGCGCCCGGTCAGCGGCTCGCCCTGGCCACGGGCCGATGGCAGCGAGTGGGCGGCCAGCGAGTAGCTGCGTCCGGTGGAGTCGATAAACACGGCGTATTGGTTGGAGCGGCCCGGCGCGGCGGCCTTGAAGCCGTCGCCGGCCTTGTAGGACAGGCCGGTGGCGTCGATATCGTGGCCTTTGGCGCAACGTACCCAGCCTTTTTCCGAGAGCACCACGGTGACCGGCTCGGTCGGCATCAGTTCGGTTTCCGACAGGGCGCGGGCCTCGGCGCGGGCGACGATCGGCGAGCGGCGGGCGTCGCCGTACTTCTCGGCATCGTCGAGGATTTCCTGGCGCACCAGTTTCTTCAGCTTGGCTTCGCTGCCGAGCAGGGCCAGCAGCTTGTCGCGCTCCTTGGCCAGCTCGTCCTGTTCGCCGCGGATCTTCATCTCTTCCAGACGGGCCAGCTGGCGCAGGCGGGTGTCGAGGATATAGTCGGCTTGCAGTTCGCTGAGGCCGAAGCGCTCCATCAGCACCGGCTTGGGCGAGTCCTCGGTGCGGATGATGTGGATCACTTCATCCAGGTTGAGGAAGGCGACCAGCAGGCCTTCCAACAGGTGCAGGCGCTTCTCCACCTTGTCCAGGCGGAACTGCAGTCGGCGGCGCACGGTGCCAACGCGGTAGACCAGCCACTCGGAGAGCAGGGTGCGCAGGTCCTTCACCTGCGGCTTGCCGTCCAGGCCGATGACGTTGGTGTTGACCCGGTAGCTGGACTCCAGGTCGGTGGTGGCGAACAGGTGGGTCATCAGCTCGTCGGCATCCACGCGGTTGGATCGCGGGATGATGACGATGCGGCAGGGGTTCTCGTGGTCCGACTCGTCGCGCAGGTCGGCGACCATCGGCAGCTTCTTGGCCTGCATCTGCGCGGCGATCTGCTCCAGCACCTTGGCTCCGGAGACCTGGTGCGGCAGCGCGGTGACCACGATATCGCCGTCCTCGACACGGTACACGGCACGCATGCGCACCGAGCCACGGCCGCTTTCGTAGATCTTCAGCAGGTCGGCCTTGGGCGTGATGACCTCCGCCTCGGTGGGGAAGTCCGGCCCCTGGATGTGTTCGCACAGCTGCTCGACCGTGGCGTTCGGCTCATCGAGCAGGCGCACGCAGGCGCTCGCCACTTCACGCAGGTTATGCGGCGGCACATCGGTGGCCATGCCCACGGCGATGCCGGTGGTGCCGTTGAGCAGCAGGTTGGGCAGACGCGCCGGCAGGGTGGCCGGCTCGTCCAGGGTGCCGTCGAAGTTCGGCACCCAGTCCACGGTGCCCTGGCCCAGCTCGGCCAACAGCACCTCGGAGTAACGCGAGAGGCGCGCCTCGGTGTAACGCATGGCGGCGAAGGACTTGGGATCGTCCGGCGCACCCCAGTTGCCCTGGCCGTCGACCAGGGTGTAGCGGTAGCTGAACGGCTGCGCCATCAGCACCATGGCTTCGTAGCAGGCGCTGTCGCCGTGCGGGTGGAACTTGCCGAGCACGTCACCGACGGTACGCGCCGACTTCTTGTGCTTGGCGTCGGCATCCAGGCCCAGCTCGCTCATGGCGTAGACGATGCGCCGCTGCACCGGTTTCAGGCCGTCGCCGATATGCGGCAGGGCGCGGTCCATGATCACGTACATGGAGTAGTTCAGGTAGGCCTGCTCGGTGAAGTCGGCCAGCGACCGGCGTTCGACGCCTTCCAGGCTCAGGTCGAGGGTGTCGCTCATGCGTGCCTCATTAGCGTGTTGATTGGCGCAGCACCAGGGTGCCGCCTTTCTGAGTGAATTCGAGTTGCTTGAGGGCGCTCATGCCGAGTAGCACCTCTTCGCCGTCCATGCCGGGGGTCACCAGTGCCGCCACGTTGCGTAGCTGGATGTCGCCGAGCTGCAGCAGGCCGAGGCGGGTGCGCCAGCCGGTGACGGTGCCGTTGGCGGTGCGGATCTGTACCGGCGCGCCGCGTTCCAGGTCGAGGCGCTCGGCCACCGCCTTGGGGATGGCCACGGCGGTGGCGCCGGTGTCGAGGAGGAAGGTCAGGTTGTGGCCGTCGATCTGCCCGTCCAACAGGTAGTGACCGCCACGCCCGGCGGCCAGGCGCACCTCGATGTAGCCGTCGCCATGCACCGACTGCGGCTGGCGGTTGGGGTTGATCTGCTGCTCTTCCCAGTCGCCGAACCAATAGGTGGCCAGGGCCAGGGCGGCGGCCCAGGCGAGGATCAGCATGACGCGGGCGGCGCGCTGGCCGGCGACGGGCTCGCTCATGGCGCGCTCCAGCCGCCTGGCGGCGCCTTGAACTGCCAGAGCAGCGAGCGCTGCTCGCCGTCGGCGCGGGCCATGCCGTTGTTGTCCAGGCCCAGCCAGGCGCCATCCTGGTCCAGCCACAGGGCCTCGGCGTTGCCGTAGGGCTCCGGGTAGCTGCGCCCGCTGGCCAGGGCGGCGGCGACGAAGGACCAGCACTTCTCCTGGGCACCGGTATTGGGGTCGCGGCGGCAGATGCGCTGTTCCAGGCGCTCCAGGCTGAACAGCTTGCCATCCCAGAAGGCCAGGTCGCCGAAGCTGCGCGGATAGCGCGCCTCGCTCTGCGGGGCGAGCGGCGAGCGACGCAGGCCGGCCTCGCTGAACACTACGCAGCCGCCGCTGCAGCGCCAGCGGCCATTGATCTTGTGCAGTACCAGCAGGCCGCGGCGTTCGCGCTCGGCAGCCAGCCACAGGCGCTCGCCGGCGGGGTCGATGACCAGCCCTTCGAGCAGCGCGTTGTGGCGCAGCAGCATGCCGCTGGCGCGAGCCTGGCGGATCAGGCTGGCGGGCAGCTCCAGCCATTCGGCCATGCCGCTGGGACCGACCTGCAGCAGGGCGACGTGCGCCTCGCTGAGCAGGTAGCGGTTGCCCTTGGCGTCGCAGGCCAGGCTTTCGAAGTCCAGCTCGCCACCGCGCAGCTTGCCGGCCAGCCAGCCGTGCATGCGCAGGCCCCAGGGCAGCGCGCTGGGCGGCGGTGGCGGGGCGGAGAAGGTCTCGGCCTCGGCCTGCCAGGCGCCATCCGCGGGCTGCAGGCGATACAGACGGTCGTCCTCGCGATCGGACAGCGCCAGCCACTCCCCGCCGCAGCGGGTCAGGCCGGACAGGTTGCCGGCGGCCATGCCCGTGATCGGGTGTTCGGCCAGCAGTTCCAGCTCGACCACCGGCGCGGGCGACTCGGCCGCGTGCGCGCCGCCGGCGAGCAGCAGTAGGGCGAGGGCGAGGCTCGGCCTCACGCCAGGACCTCGGCCAGGTTGCCCTTGGTTTCCAGCCAGCTCTTGCGGTCGCCGGCGCGTTTCTTCGCCAGCAGCATGTCCATCATCTCGTGGGTGGCCTGGAAGTCGTCCAGACCCAGCTGCACCAGACGCCGGGTGTTGGGGTCCATGGTGGTTTCGCGCAGCTGCAGCGGGTTCATCTCGCCGAGGCCCTTGAAGCGGGTGACCTGCGGCTTGCCGCGCTTCTTCTCGGCGGTCAGGCGTTCCAGGATGCCGTCGCGCTCGGCCTCGTCGAGGGCGTAGTAGACCTCCTTGCCCAGGTCGATGCGGTATAGCGGCGGCATCGCCACGTAGACGTGGCCGGCTTCCACCAGCGGGCGGAAGTGGCGGACGAACAATGCACAAAGCAGGGTGGCGATGTGCAGGCCGTCGGAGTCGGCGTCGGCGAGGATGCAGATCTTGCCGTAGCGCAGCTGCGACAGGTCGGCCGAGCCCGGGTCGATGCCGATGGCCACCGCGATGTCGTGCACTTCCTGGCTGGCCAGCACCTCGCCGCCGTCCACTTCCCAGGTGTTCAGGATCTTGCCGCGCAGCGGCATGATGGCCTGGAACTCCTTGTCGCGCGCCTGCTTGGCCGAGCCGCCGGCGGAGTCGCCCTCGACCAGGAACAGTTCGGAGCGCATCGGGTCCTGCCCCGCGCAGTCGGCCAGCTTGCCGGGCAGCGCCGGGCCCTGGGTGATCTTCTTGCGCTCGACCTTCTTGCCGGCCTTGAGGCGGCGCCCGGCGTTGCTGATGGCCAGCTCGGCCAGGGCCAGACCGGTTTCGGGATGAGCGTTGAGCCACAGGCTGAAGGCGTCCTTGACCACGCCGGAGACGAAGGCGGCTGCCTCACGGGAGGACAGGCGCTCCTTGGTCTGGCCGGAGAACTGCGCCTCCTGCATCTTCATCGAGAGGACGAAGGCGATGCGTTCCCAGACGTCTTCCGGCGCGAGCTTGACCCCGCGCGGCAGCAGGTTGCGGAACTCGCAGAACTCGCGCATGGCGTCCAGCAGGCCCTGGCGCAGGCCGTTGACGTGGGTGCCGCCCTGGGCGGTGGGGATCAGGTTGACGTAGCTCTCCTGCAGTGACTCGCCGCCTTCCGGCAGCCACAGCAGGGCCCAGTCGACCGCCTCCTTGTTGCCGGCCAGCGAGCCGCAGAATGGCTCCTCGGGCAGGCGCACGTGCTCGCTGACCGCGTCGGTGAGGTAGGAGCGCAGGCCGTCCTCGTAGTACCAGCGGGTGGTCTCGCCATTGCTCTTGTCGCTGAAGGTGACTTCCAGGCCGGGGCAGAGCACGGCCTTGGCCTTCAATACATGTTTCAGCCGGCTGATGGAGAACTTGGGCGAATCGAAATACTGCGGGTCGGGCCAGAAGCGCACGCTGGTGCCGGTGTTGCGCTTGCCGACCGTGCCTATCACTTCCAGGTCGCTGGCCTTGAAGCCGTCGGCAAAGGTCATGCGGTACTCGCTGCCGTCGCGCTTGACCTTGACCTCGACCTGATTGGACAGCGCGTTGACCACCGAAATGCCGACACCATGCAGGCCACCGGAGAACTGGTAGTTCTTGTTGGAGAACTTGCCGCCGGCGTGCAGCTTGGTGAGGATCAGCTCGACGCCGGGAATGCCCTCTTCCGGGTGGATGTCCACCGGCATGCCGCGGCCGTCGTCGATCACTTCCAGCGAGTTGTCGTCGTGGAGGATCACCTGGATCGCGCTGGCGTGGCCGGCCAGCGCCTCGTCGACGCTGTTGTCTATGACTTCCTGGGCCAGGTGGTTGGGCCGCGACGTGTCGGTGTACATGCCCGGGCGCTTGCGCACCGGGTCCAGACCGGACAGTACTTCGATGGCATCGGCGTTGTAGGCGTTCTGCTGGGCCATAAGCGGTTCAGGTCTTCTTCAAAGGGTGGAAAAGTCGAAATCGGCCCACAGGGCCGGAGCGAAGCCGGCCAGCGCGAGGATTTCCGCAATACGTTGGGCGAAGCCCTGGTAGCTGTGGTCGCCGCCCGGCTGGATATCCAGCGTGCAGCCCTGGTAATAGGCTTCGGCCTGGCGGTAGTCGAGGGTCTCGTCGGCCGTCTGCAGCCACACCCGGTAGCGCCGGGCGTCGCGCGGCTCGGGCACTTCCAGCTCGGCCAGAGCGGCGACGTGATCGTGGGTCAGCAGCCAGGTTTCGCCGCTGTAGTAGTTGGTCTGCAGCTCTTCCTTGCCGCCGAACAGCAGGTGCGGGCGCACCGCCGGGTTGATCAGCAGGGCATCGAGGCCATGCTGCTCGGCGAGGTAGGTGGCGTAGAAACCGCCCAGCGAACTGCCGACCAGCAGCGGCCGGCCCAGCTCGGCGATGGCCGCCTGCAGCTGGAGCATGGCCTGGCGCGGGTGATGGTGCAGGGCCGGCACGCGCAGCTGGCGGGCGAGGCCGCAGTGTTCGGCGACCCGGAGCAGCTGGCTGGCCTTGGTCGAGGCCGGCGAACTGTTGAGGCCGTGGATATAGAGGATGCTGGGAGTCATGGAGCGGGAGGCTACAAGCTAGGCGACGCCAGCCGCAAGCATTGACATCCGGCCGTGCGGACTTAGTAGCCTTTGACGCTGTAGTCGACTTCGAAGTGGATGCCGGTGACCCGCGACACGCCGGTCTCCAGCCGCCCGTCGGCGTGCAGGCGCAGCCAGCGGTAGCCGGGTGCCGTGGTGTCGACCTGGAATTCCTCGCTGCCGGGGGCGAACTGCACACAGGTCGAGGGCGAGGCGAGCAGGCGAATGCCGCCGCGCTGCTGGTCGAACTCCTGGTGGATATGCCCCCAGAGCACTGCGCGCACCTGCGTGTGGCGCTCCAGCACGGCGAACAGGGCTTCCGGATTGCGCAGGCCGATCGGCTCCATCCAGCGGCAGCCGATGGAGACCGGGTGGTGGTGGAAGCACACCAGGTGGTGACGTTCGGGGGCTTCGCTCAGGGCGCGCTCCAGCAGCTGCAGCTGGTCCTCGGCCAGGTAGCCGGGCACGGCGCCGGGGATCGAGGAGTCGAGCAGGGTGATGCGCCAGTGGCCCAGGTCCACCACCGGCTGCAGCAGGTCGCTGCCATTGCAGGCGGCATGCATCGCCGGCAGTTCGTCATGGTTGCCGGGGAACCAGCGGGCCGGCGCGTTGAGCTGCGCACTGAGGTCGCGAAAGCGTTGGTAGGACACCAGGCTGCCGTCCTGCGAGAGGTCGCCGCTGGCGAGGATCAGGTCGATCTGCGGCTGTTCCGCCTGCACCCGCGCGATGACTTTCTCCAGGCTGTCGCGAGTGTTCATGCCCAGCAGCTTGCCGTCTTCCTCGGCAAATAGGTGACTGTCCGAGAGCTGCACCAGCAGCACCGGGCGATCGGAGGCAAGAGACGACGGGCGCGACAAGGGCCAACTCCTGAACGGGTTCCCAGGATTATGGTGGGTGAAATGCGATTCGGTAAACCCGACAAACGTGAACCTGTCACATTTGCGCAGTTGTGATCACAGGACGGGTATCAGCTCGTGACCGCAGGCGATGCAGTGGCTCAGCCACTCGCCGAGGAACAGGTTGAGCTGGGTCTTCTCGTCCGGCTGGTGCATGGCAGCATTGGGGTAGGGGTAGATGCCGCGGAAACGCCGGGCATTTTCCGCGCCTATCACTTCGGCCATGCGCGCGTCGTGGTAGGCGCGCACTTCCAGACGCGGCACCGGCAGCCAGGGCAGGCTGTGCTCCTGGCGCACTTCCAGGGTGGTGGTGTAGGGGCAGTTCTCGGTGACGCGGATCAGCAGTACGCCGAGCAGCAGGTCGCCCTGGCTCAGGGCCACGCGTCGCTCGCCCTGTGCCTCGCGCATGTCCGGCAGCAGGCGCAGCAGGCGCGCGTAGTTGGCTTCGCAAGCGGCCTGCAGCTCGACCAGGTCGACCCGGTAGCGCTCGCGCAGCAGGTTCATGACCACAGTCCTCGCACTTCGGCGCGGTTCAGCGCCAGCCACTGCAGGGCGATGATGCTGGCGGCGTTGTCGATACGGCCGTCCTTCACCGCCTGCAGGGCGTCCTCCAGCGGCCAGACATGCACGCGGATGTCCTCGCCTTCCTCGGCCAGGCCGTGCACGCCGCCGACGCCCAGGCTGTCGCAGCGGCCGACATAGAGGTGCACGCGCTCGTCCGAGCCGCCAGGGGAGGGATAGTACTGGGTGATCGGCCACAGCGCGGTCAGCTGCAGGCCGGCTTCTTCCTCGGCTTCGCGGTGGGCGACGTCCTCGGGCTGCTCGCCCGGGTCGATCAGGCCGGCCACCAGCTCCAGCAGCCAGGGGTTGCTGCTCTTGTCCAGGGCACCGACGCGGAACTGCTCCACCAGCACCACGGCGTCGCGCTGCGGGTCATAGGGCAGCACGCAGACCGCATCGTGGCGCACGAACAGTTCGCGACTCAGCTGCGGGCCCATGCCGCCGGCGAACTGGCGATGGCGCAGGTGCAGGCGGTCCAGGCGGTAGAAGCCCTGAAAGCAGGTCTCCCGCTGGATCAGCTCGACATCGGCCTGTGACATGTATCCCCCTCGTGTATCGCAGCGGGGCCCGCGCCCCGTGTCGGTAATGGTACTGAATGTGCGCGCCGCGCTGGTGCTTTGGCAAGCTGGCGAAACGCCTGCGGCACTGGAGGTTCGCCGGCTTCCTGCTTAATGGCCGCAACATGGCGGCAGATATGCCGAATTGCCGGGCATTTCGCAGATGAAAGCCTTTTTCATCGGGTGTCGCCGAGTATACTCGGAGCGGCCCATGGCGACTTCAACAGGGAGGTGTGGAATGCGCGCTGCCGAGCTGATCGATCTGCTCAAGCAATACGATCCGGACACGGATATCCCGGTGGCCTATACCGACGCCGAGTTCGGTGCGCAGCCCGGGCTGCAGGTCGCCAGCTGCTATAGCACCGGCGACACGCGCTGCTACCAGAACCTGGTGGAGCAGGCTCAGGAAGGACTGGTAGTGCTCGATCCCTTCGGCCGCGTCACCTACATGAACCCCTTCATGCAGCAGTTCCTCGGCTATGCCCCGACCGAGGTGCTGGGCCGGCCGCTGGCCCAGGTGATCAGTGCCGACCTGGTCGAGGTGGTGTTGATGCAGCGCCGCCAGGGGCCCTCTGCCGAGCGCTATCCGATGCGTATCCAGGCCGGTGATGGGCAAGTGCGCTGGGTGCAGATGAGCGCCGCCCCCATCCCGAGCGCCGACGGCAGCGATCGCGGCAGCCTGCTGACCATCACCGACATTTCCCACCGCGAGAGCCATGCCGACAAGCTCGGCGACCAGGAGAGCCTGGGGCAGAAGGTCTGGCGCATCTCCGAGCAGCTGGACAGCCTCAGGTCCCTGCGCATGAACCTGCTGGCCGAGCTCGCGGCCCTGCAGGATTCGCCGCGCATCGCCGCCACGCCATACTGGCATCAGCAGCGCTATCTCTATCTGGTGCGTCCGCAGAAGGATGGCAAGCGCGTGCGCGAGTACATCGGCGCGCAGCCCGAACGGATCAACGAGGCGCTGGCCGCCGTTCGCCGCGAGCAGCGCTACCAGGAGGTATGCCGCGAACTGCAGGACATGGAGGAGAAGATCCGTACTTCCACCTTCAAGCTCGACAGCTTTCTCTGGGAGCTGGCCAGGGTGCCGCAGGATCTGCACAAACTGGTGAGCTAGAGCCTCGCGAGCGACTTTTTCGATGACAGTTGCATGACCGACCGCCCCATTACGGGGCGGTCGTCGTTTGTGGGCGTCAAATCTCTGTGATCACATATAAAATGTCTATATAAAACAATATCTTGCGTCATTTATTGGTTAATGACAGCGAGCTCCCATTGGTCCTTGTTGTGCCATTAAAACGCTGAATAGGATGCCCGCCTTCCCATTCAGCAGGACGCAACCCATGACCCATCCACAGCCTCCCCTGGATCACGACCAGTTCTACCGCGAACTCACCCTGCGCAATGCCGGGTTCATCAGCAGCGACGACCAGTGCGGCCTGCGCGAGGCGGTAATTCTCATCGCCGGCTGCGGTTCCACCGGCGGCAGCGTGATCGAGCTCCTGGTGCGCAGTGGCGCCGAACACCTGATCCTCGCCGACAACGGCAGCTACGAGCTGAACAACGCCAACCGGCAGAACATGGTGGCTAGCGACGTCGGTCGGGCCAAGGTCGAGGTATTCGCCGAGCGCGTGCGGCAGATCAACCCCTATATCAAGCTGGAGCTGCACGGCCATGGCGTCACCCCGGACAACGTCGAGGCCATGGTCGCCCAGGCCGACGTGGTGGTGGACGCCATCGACGTCACCGGCCGCGCCGGCCTGGAGATGAAGTTCCTCCTGCACCGCATCTGCCAGCGCCAGTACAAGCCGGTGGTCTGCGGCTACGACATGGCCGCCGCGCAGTACATTCCGGTGTTCGACTACCGCAACCCGGACCTGCAGGTGCTGGACAACCAGCTGAGCGCCGAGCAGGTGGCCACCCTCGATCCGATGCAGGCCTGCAGCTTCCTGGTGCCGGTGGAATGCGTGCCGCTGGAGATGTACGCCGAGCTCGACCGCCACTTGGCCGGCAAGGACTACACCTCGCAGCTGGGTATCGCCGCCCACCTGTTCGGCACCCTGGCCACCGCGCTGGTGCTCGACCTGGTCAATGGCCGCCCGGTGCGCGACGCCATCTATGTCGACGTCTGGGAACTGACCCGGCGCCGCGACGCCCAGGCCGAACGCGAGCACCAGCATCAGCTGGAGCAGGGGCGACAGGCCCTGGCGCAGTGGCGCCAGCTGCCGCCGGAGCGACCCGATGCGTTCTTCCTCGAACGCTCGGTGAAGCACTACCAGGCGCCACTGCTGGCCGGCCTGCAGGGCTACCAGCAGTTCTGCATCGACCGCCGCGCCGGCATCGCCACCTACGCCATTCCCAACTACCAGCTGGACAACAAGCTGACCCGCCAGCTGCTGCGCTTTGCCTTCGTCCATTACGCCAAGGTCGGTTTCATCAACCCGCAGGTGGCGGCGCTGCGCCAACTGCATGCCGAGCCGCTGGAGCACCTGGCCCAGGAGGACGTGCATATCGTCCTGGTGCGCGACAGCGATCAGCAGCTGCTGGCCTATTCCACCCTCAAGGCGCCGATCGCCCGCGGCAAGCGCTTCGACGACGAGCAGCGCCCGGCCTTCGGCGTGGAGACCGCCTTCGGTCGCGACCTCTACGCGCAGATCGGCGAGCTGCAGGACCTGCCGGTGGAACAAGTGCGCGAGATCGGCCGGGTGACCAAGGCCCAGGTCGGCGACCCGGTGCTCGAGGCCAAGGCCGGCATGCTCCTGCTCAGCGCCTACGGCCGCCTGCTGTGCCGCGCCGACAGTGGTGTGGCGGCGATGGTCGGCGACGGCGAACGCCAGGTGACCCTGCGCAACCTCAGCTTCTTCGGCTTCCGCCCGCAGATCATGCCGGCGCGTACCGCCTGCATCCCCGCCGAACACCTCTACGCCAACCGCTACCAGGGCCGCGAGGTGCATCCCTTCTGGCTGCGCCTGGATGCCATCGACCACGAGCGGGTGGCGCAGATCGAGGCGCTGATCGAGCTCGAGGGCGACGAATTCCTTTCCCGGCTGCGCGACGCCAAGCAGCAGAACACCCTGCACATAGGAGCATGAACATGAACGGTATCTGGAACGAACAACAGCAGGCGATTCGCGAACACTACCTGCGGGTCGGCCGCGAACTGGTGCGCCCGACCTCGGCCCAGCGTGACCAGGAACTGGGTTTCGACCGCGAGCTGTGGCGCGCCCTGGGCAGCAGTGGCCTGTTCGGCGTACACATGCCCGAGCGCTTCGGCGGCCAGGGCCTCGGCGTGTGGGAATTCTCCGCGGCGCTGGAGGGTTTCTCCGAGGGCTGCCAGGACATGGGCGTGCTGGTCTCCTTTGTCGCACAGGTGGCGCTGGTGCAGGCCGCGCTGCTCAGCTACGGCAGCGAGACGCAGCTGCAGCGCTGGCTGCCGCCGCTGATCAGCGGCGAGAATATCGGTTGTTTCGCCATCACCGAGCAGGGTTGCGGCTCCGACGTGCGCTCGCTGAAACTGGCGGCCAGTCGCGATGGTGCTGGCTACCGTCTCAACGGCATGAAGTGGAACATCACCAACGCTCCGGTGGCGGACATCTGCATGACCTTCGCCCGTCTCGAGGAGGCCGGCCCCAACGCCATCTCCTGCTTCATCACCGAGACGGCCGCCCCCGGCCTGGTGCAGTCCGCGCCGTTCGAGCTGATGGGCAACCGCGGCACACCGATCGGCAGCCTGACCTTCAATGACGTGGCGCTGGACGCCGACAGCCTGGTCGGCAGCGAAGGCCAGGGCCTGCGCGTGCTGTACTTCGGCTTCCTGGTCGAGCGCATCTTCACCGGTGTGTCCATCGTCGGCTGCATGCAGCCGGTGATCGACGAGTGCCTGCAGTACAGCCTCAAGCGCGAGGCCTTCGGCCGGCCGATCAGCGACAACCAGTACGTACAGGGTCACATCGTGCAGGCCTACACCCAGCTGGAGCTGCTGCGCAGCGTGGTGGTGCGTGGTCTCGCCGCCCTGGAGCAAGGCCGCGACTGCTCGACCCTGGCCTCGATCATCAAGATGCTGGCCAGCGAGGCGATGCACGAGGCCTGCCTGAATGCCATGCGCATCCACGGCAACTACGGCTACCGCCGCGACTTCCACTTCGAGCGTCTGCTGCGTGATTCCATCGGCCTGTTCTTCGCCGGCGGCACCAGCGAGATCCACAAGACGGTGATCTGGGCCAACCTGGTGGCCGAGGCGCAGAACCGCAGCAAGGCCAAGGACGACCTGCGCCTGGACGCCTATACCGGCGCAGGAGCCGCCGCATGAAGACCCGCGCCTTCACGCTGCTCTCCAGGATGCTGCACCGGCCCTGGCTGATGCTCGCCATCCTGCTGCTGATCACCGCTGCGGCGGTGGTCGCGCTGGGGCGCCTTGAGATCAACAGCACGCCCTACATGATCGACAAGAGCCACCCCAGCCGGATGGCCGATGCCGACAACAAACGGCTGTTCTCCAACACCGGCGAGCAGGCCTTCGTCGCCCTGGAAAACCCCCAGGGCAATATCTTCAACCCGGACAGCCTGCAGCGGGTGGCCGAGCTGACCCGCGCCTTCCAGGCCATCGAGATGGTCCTGCCGGCCGACAGCGACAAGCTGCGCGCGCTGGCCGAGGATCCGCGCCTGCAGGCTGATGTCGAGGCCATCCTCGAAGGCGGCCTGACCCCGGCCGACCAACCGCGCCTGGCCGCGCTCAAGCAGCGCCTGGCCGAGGCCGGCGAGCTCAGCCATACCCAGGAAGCCTGGCTGGACAGCCTGCACACGCGCCTGGTGCCGATCCGCAAGGTGCGCAGCCTGGTGACCATCGAGAACCTGCTGACCATCGACGAGGCGCTCGACGTGCATCCGCTGATGCCGCGCGTGCCCGCCGACCAGGCCGGGCTCGACGCCCTGCGTGCCGAGGCCATGGGCAACCCGCTGTTCCTCGACAGCCTGGTCTCGCGCGACGGCAGCGCCACCACCATCCAGGTCGAGTTCAACATCGCCCAGGACGACTCGCCGGCCATGCTGCAGGTGTACCAGGCCATCGTCGACATCACCGACAAGGTGCAGGGCGACGATCGCATCTACCTCAGCGGCCCGCCGATGATCGCCGCGCAGACCGCGTCGAACATGGAGCAGGACAACCAGACCCTGCTGCCGGCGGTACTGCTGGTGATCCTGCTGGTGCTGTTCGTCAGCTTCGGCCGTGTGCAGGGTGTGGTGGTGCCGCTGCTGATCGCCGTGCTGAGCCTGATCTGGACCCTCGGCCTGATGGCCGCCTGCGGGGTGAAGCAGAACATCATCACCTCGATCATGCCGGTGTTCATCATCTCCATCGCGGTATGCGACGCCATCCACTTCCTTGCCGACTACTACCGCAACCTGCCGCCCGAACCGGATCGCCAGGCACGCATCGACACGGCTGCGCAGGTGATGCGACAGCTGTTCTGGCCGATGTTTGTGACCTCCACGACCACCCTGGGAGGGTTCCTCTCGCTGGCCTGGACCGATGTCACCTTCATTCGCGAGTTCGGTCTATTCACCGGGATCGGCATCTTCTTCGCCTGGCTGATCACCATCGTCTTCCTGCCGGCTCTGCTGATCCTCTGGCGGGCCGAGGCCCCGCGCCACGGCCTGCTGGCCAGCGACCGCCTGGACCGCATGATCGCGACCCTCGGCCGCTTCGCCCGCTACGGCAGGCGCCTGGCCTTCGGCATGCTGGCGGCCATCCTGCTGTGTGGCTGGTACGTGGTCGAACACCTGACCGTGGACAACCAGGTGATCGGCTACTTCGAGGACGATAGCCGCATCCGTCAGGACGATGCGGCGATCAACGCCCTGTTCGGCGGCACCACGCCGATCAGCGTGATGATCGAAAGCGACAGGGCCGACGCCTTCAAGGATCCGGCGGTGATCCAGGGCGTGGCCAGGCTGCAGGAACACCTGCGCCAGCAGCCGCTGGTCGGCTTCACCTATTCGCCGGCCGACTTCGTCAAGCGCCTGCACCAGGTGACCCAGGATACCTTCGCCGCCGAGCAGTACCGCCTGCCGGACGACATCAGCGCGGCCCTGCTGGCGCAGTACTACCTGCTCTACGAGAACGCCAATGGTCGCGACCTGTTCGACGTGGTCGACCGCCGCTTCCAGAACGGCCGGGTGCTGGCGATCCTGCATACCGATCGCTCTTCCGAGGTCGGTGCGGTGATGCGCGATGCCCTGGCCAAGGCCCGCGAGGTGCTGCCGGCCGGCATGACCGTGCGCGTGTCCGGCTATGGCGAGGTGCTGGTAGCCACCACCGATGCGGTGGTGTGGGGGCAGGTCAGCAGCATCCTGTTGTCGCTGGCGCTGATCGCGCTGATGGTCATGGCCATGTTCCGCTCGGTGCGCCTGGGCTTCGCTGCGCTGCTGCCGCTGCTCTTCACCCTGGTGGGCATCGGCGCGCTGATGGCGCTGACCGGCACCGACCTGGATATCGGCACTTCGATCATCGCGGCGATTTCCGTGGGTATCGGTATCGACTATGCCATCCACGTGATCGCCGCGATGCGGCGCAGCCGGGGTACGGCGGAGCAGGTGACCCAGTCGGCATTGCAGCACAGCGGCAAGCCGATCCTGATCAACACCTTCGCGCTGGGCCTGGGTTTCCTGGTGCTGTGCCTGTCGGGCTACCAGTCGCTGGTCAACCTGGGGCTCTTCATCTCCCTGACCATGCTGCTGGCCGCACTGTTCGCCTTGCTGGTACTGCCGGTCTTCGTCAATGCCGCCCGGGTGGCACAGGCCGAGGCGCAGCTGGAGCCGGCCAATGCATAAGCACCTGCTCTGGCTGCTCTGCCTGGCCCTGCCGGCCGGCGCCCAGGACTGGCTGGCGCTGACCCTCTACCCGGGCGGCGAGCTGTACCAGGCCGGGCACCTGCAGCGCCTGGTCGGCGCCACGCAGAACCTGTGGGAAGTGAAGGATGCCCGGGGGCGCACGCCGATCCAGTCCCTGGACAGCCTGGCCAGCACCAATGCCATCGCCGCCCAGGGTGACGACGTGCGCTTCCGTCGCCTGATCGAGACCCGCGAGCTGACCCCCGCGGGCCTGCAGACCCTGGCCGGGCTGGTGGAGCGCCATCCGCTGCTCGGCCCGCGCCTGGTCACCAGCGCCGGCGACGGCACGCACTTCTGGCTGCGCCTGGCGCGGCCCTATGCCGAGGCGGACAAGGCCGAGCTGCTGCAGCACTACGCCAGGCGCCTGGCCGCCGACTTCGCCCCCGGCTGTCGGGTAGCCAGCGGCGCCGAGGGCGCCCTGCAGGGCCTGCACCTGCAGGAGTGGGCGCTGCAGGCCGCAGGGCCGGTGCCACCCCATAGCGTCACCCTGCAGGCACTGCAGCAGGCTACCGCGAGCCTGCGCCAGCGCAGCCTGCAGGCCTACTCGGCCGCCGACATCCTGGTCTACCTGCGCCAGGTGCTCAATGGCGAGTCCGGCCTGCCGGCCAGCGACGGCGAGGTGGCGCAGTTCTACCTGGTCGCCGAGAGCCTGCGTAGCCGCGACCTGCAGGACCTGGCGCGGCCGGACTTCCAGCGCCTCAAGCTGGTCGCCCTGGGCCGCGAGCACGCCGAAGTCCCGAGCCTGCCCGGCTACCACCTGGAGACCACCGCGCAGTGGTCGTCCACCCCGAACAGCTACCTGACAGTCGACTGTCGTTAAGGAGTTTTGCCATGCGTATTTCCCTGCTCGCCCTCGGCCTGCTGCTGAGCTTCCCGGCCCTCGCCGAGGCCCTCGACCCCGCCGCCATCATGCGCGCCGTGCGCGACCGCGACGAAGGCCAGGACCGCCGCTCCGAGGTGACCCTGGTGCAGACCATGGCCGACGGCTTCGTGCGCGAGCGCAAGCTGCTGATGCTGGAGAAGGAGTACGGCGAGGAGCGCAAGTCCACCCTGTACTTCACCGCGCCCAGCGATACCGCCGGCACCGGCATCCTCATGCACAGCTATGCCGAGGCCCAGGCCCGCGAGGACGACCAGTGGCTGTACCTGCCGGCGCTGCGCAAGACCCGGCGCATCGCCACCAACTCCAAGGAAGGTCCGTTCCTCGGTACCGACTTCTCCTTCGCCGACATCGAGCGCATGCGCGTCGACGACTACCAGTACCGGCTGCTGCGCGAGGAGGAGTACAAGGGCCGCCCGGTCTACGTGATCGAAGCGCGCACCGCCGACGGTCTGGAAAACCCGCGCACCGGCTACAGCCAGCGCCTGGTGTACGTCGACCGCGAGCGTCAGCTGATCCTGCGCGACGAGTTCTTCCGTGGCGGCCGCCAGATCAAGACCTTCGAAGTGGTCGATGTGAGCCAGGTGGAAGGTTTCTGGACGGTCAACGAATCGTTGATGAGCAACCTGGTCGAGGGTGGCCAGACCCGCCTGCTGCGCACCGCCGCCGACTACAACCTGGACCTCGGCGACCAGAACTTCAGCGAGCGCGCCCTGCGCAACGGGATTCGCTGATGCGCGCACCCTTGCTCGGCCTGTCCTGTGCCCTGTTCAGCCTGCCGCTGGCCGCCGCGAGCCTGAGCGGTCGCGGCCACCTGGAGGACGGCTACCACCACGACACCACCGGCGCCAGCAGCTCCGGCCACCGCGTCGAGGCGCTGCTGGAAAGCCGCATCAGCCAGGGCAACTGGACTCTCGACAGCGTGCTGCTCGGTCGCTACCGCAGCCAGTACGACGATGCCGGCGGCAAGCTGGAGGATCGCATGGAGTCCGATCAGGACCTGCGCGAACTCTACCTGACCTGGGTCGGCGACAACTGGCAATGGCGCCTCGGCCAGCAGCAGATCGCCTGGGGCCGCGGCGACTACTTCCGCCTGGTCGACGTGCTCAACCCGCTGGACCTGCGCGAGTTCCTGCTGCCCTACATCGACGACTACTCCCTCGGCCGGCAGACCCGGCCGATGGCGGTGGTGGAGGTCTACGGCGACAGCCTGGAACAGCAGTTCGTCGTCGCGCCCAGGGCCAAGACCACCCGCTACGCCCCGGCTGGTGCCGACTTCGCCATCGCCGGGCGGCCGGAGGGGCTGGACGAGGACGACGAGCACGAGCGCCCGGACATCGGCTGGCGCGGCAAGATGCTGGTCGACGGCACCGACCTGGACTTCTACCTGTTCGACGGCCTCAGCCCCGACCCGCTGTATGTGATGGATGAGGGGCAGATGGTCGAACAGCAGCGCCGGCGCAGCCTGGTCGGCGCCTCGTTCGCCCGCCCGGCCGGCGACTGGGTGGTGCGCGGCGATCTGGTGCACCTGTTCAACGAACCGCTACAGACCCCGGAAGGCGCGGAGAACGTGCCCAAGTCGGCGGCGCTGCTCGGCCTCGACCTGACGCGCAACGAGTGGACGGTCAACCTGCAGGCCACGGTCAGCCACCGTCATGGCGCGCCGGACAGCCTGCCGCGCGAGACCGGCTGGGAAGCCTCGGCGGCGCTGCTCAAGGACTGGTCCAAGCAGCGCCTTAACGCCGGGGTGCTCTGGCTGTACAACCGCGAGGTGCAGAGCAGCCACCTAGTCAAGGCCAACCTCGGCTACCGGCCCTGGAACCAGTGGTACCTGGAGGCCG
This sequence comes from Aquipseudomonas alcaligenes, assembly GCF_003205495.1. GTDB lineage: Bacteria > Pseudomonadota > Gammaproteobacteria > Pseudomonadales > Pseudomonadaceae > Aquipseudomonas > Aquipseudomonas alcaligenes_B. Next base: position 202,674 of record NZ_QJRX01000008.1, read on the forward strand.
GCTACATCGCCTTCAGTGGCGGGCAGAGCACCCAGTACGGCCAGTTCGACAACCGCGACCGTGTCTACCTGCAGGTGCGCCGCGACTTCAGCCTGTGATTCGGCCCACTTGGATGGCGCCGCGCGGGCGGCGACAATGGCCGCCGCCGCACCCGGGAACGCCGGGTGCGGCGTGCAGTCGAAACGCCCGTCGCCGTCCCGAGGAGAATCCATGCGTGCCATCGCCGTTGCCGGCCTGCTGTCCCTGTCGCTCCTGCTCAGTGGTTGCCAGGCATTGCTGCTCGCCGCCAAGCCCGACTCGGGGTTGGCCGTCAGTCGCCAGGCCTGGGAGCACCGCGCGCCGGGCTGCGAGGGCAAGGACTGCGCGCTGATCAATATCGATCTGCAGACCTTCGACGATCTGCCGGAGCTCAACGCGCGCATCGAGCAGGAGCTGCTCAAGCTGACCATCGAGCTGCCGGGCGATCCGCCGCCACCCTCGCTGGCGCTCTACGAGCAGGAGTTCCTGGCCACGGCCAAGCCGGGCTGGATGAGCTACCTGCAGGCCAAGGTGCTGGAGCAGCACGGCCGCCTGGTGGTGATCGAGCTGTCCAGCTACCGCTTCACCGGTGGCGCCCACGGTATCCCCGGGCGCGCCTACCTCAACTACGACCGCGACAAGGGCCGCCTGCTGAGCCTCGATGACCTGTTGTTGCCGGACGAGCAGGTCGCCTTCTGGCAACAGGCCGAGCTGGCGCACCAGGCCTGGCTCAAGACCAATGGCCTGGACCAGGACCTGGACTACCAGGCCGAATGGCCCTTCGTGCGCACCGCTAACGTCGCCCTGCTGCGCGGCTCGGTGATGCTCAAGTACGAGGTCGGCCGTATCGCCCCCTACTCCAGCGGTCATCCCGACCTGCGCATTCCCTACGCGCGGCTGAACGGCATCCTCAAGCCCATCTACTTTCCCTCGCCGCGCTGAACGGCGCACATGAAAAAGCCGGGGCATGCCCGGCTTTTTCAGCTCTGCAGCGCGGCTCAGACCTGCTTGTAGATCACCGCGCCTTCTTCCTTGAAACGCTCGGACTGCTCGGCGAAGCCGGCCTCGATGGCCTTCTGCTCGTCGGTCAGGCCGTGCTCGGCGGCGTACTCGCGCACCTCCTGGGTGATCTTCATCGAGCAGAACTTCGGCCCGCACATGGAGCAGAAGTGCGCCACCTTGGCCGACTCCTTGGGCAAGGTCTCGTCGTGGAAGGCACGCGCGGTGTCCGGGTCGAGGCCGAGGTTGAACTGGTCTTCCCAGCGGAACTCGAAGCGCGCCTTGGACAGGGCGTTGTCGCGGATCTGCGCGCCCGGGTGGCCCTTGGCGAGGTCGGCGGCATGCGCGGCGATCTTGTAGGTGATGATGCCGGTCTTCACGTCATCCTTGTTCGGCAGGCCCAGGTGCTCCTTGGGCGTGACGTAGCAGAGCATGGCGCAGCCGAACCAGCCGATCATCGCCGCACCGATGCCCGAGGTAATGTGGTCGTAGCCGGGGGCGATGTCGGTGGTCAGCGGGCCGAGGGTGTAGAAGGGCGCCTCGTCGCAGCATTCCAGCTGCTTGTCCATGTTCTCCTTGATCAGCTGCATCGGCACGTGGCCGGGTCCTTCGATCATGGTCTGCACATCGTGCTTCCAGGCGATCTTGGTCAGTTCGCCGAGGGTTTCCAGCTCGCCGAACTGCGCGGCGTCGTTGGCGTCGGCAATCGAACCCGGACGCAGGCCGTCGCCCAGCGAGAAGCTGACGTCGTAGGCCTTCATGATTTCGCAGATTTCCTCGAAGTTCGTGTAGAGGAAATTCTCCTTGTGATGCGCCAGGCACCACTTGGCCATGATCGAGCCGCCGCGGCTGACGATGCCGGTGACCCGCTTGGCGGTCAGCGGCACATAGCGCAGCAGCACGCCGGCGTGGATGGTGAAGTAGTCCACGCCCTGCTCGGCCTGCTCGATCAGGGTGTCGCGGAACAGCTCCCAGGTCAGGTCCTCGGCGATGCCGCCGACCTTCTCCAGCGCCTGGTAGACCGGTACGGTGCCGATCGGCACCGGCGAGTTGCGGATGATCCATTCGCGGGTCTCGTGGATGTGCTTGCCGGTGGACAGGTCCATGACCGTGTCCGAACCCCAGCGGATGCCCCAGGTCAGCTTGGCCACTTCTTCTTCGATCGAAGAACCCAGCGCCGAGTTGCCGATGTTGCCGTTGATCTTCACCAGGAAGTTGCGGCCGATGATCATCGGCTCCAGCTCCACATGGTTGATGTTGGCCGGGATGATGGCGCGGCCGCGGGCGATCTCGCTGCGGACGAACTCGGGGGTGATTTCCTTGGGGATACTGGCGCCAAAGCTCTGCCCGGCATGCTGCTCTTTCAGCAGGCCGGCCTCGCGGGCCTCGGCCAGCTTCATGTTCTCGCGGATGGCCACAAACTCCATCTCGGGCGTGATGATGCCCTGCCTGGCGTAGTGCATCTGGCTGACGTTCTGCCCGGCCTTGGCGCGGCGCGGGTTGCGCACGTGGGCAAAGCGCATCCTGGCCAGCTCGGCATCGTTCAGGCGGCGCTGGCCGAACTCGGAGGACAGACCCGGCAGCTTCTCGGTGTCGCCACGATCCTCGATCCAGGCGCTGCGTACGTCCGGCAGGCCCTTGCGTACGTCGATCTGCACGGCGGGGTCGGTGTAGGGGCCTGAGGTGTCGTAGACGGTGACCGGGGCGTTGATCTCGCCACCGAAGGCGGTGGGGGTGACGTCCAGGCTGATCTCGCGCATCGGCACGCGGATGTCCGGGCGCGAACCCTGCACGTAGACCTTCTGCGAACGGGGGAAGGGCTGTACGGACTGCTGGTCGACCTGTGCGCTTTCGCTGAGGTTCTTCTGGTGTTGCACGCTCATCGGCTTCTCCGGGCTGGTTGTCGGAGCGAACCTGAAGGCGGCGGGCGCACCGGGGGCGGTGCCAGAGGGGGTCGCCAGGGCGGCGAGCACATCTTGTTCCCTACGCAGGCCTTAACCTGATCAGGTTCAACGGGATCCGGAACTGTCCGATCTCAGCCCACGACTCTGGGCACCCCGACAAGAACTGCCGGCAGTCTAATCAAGCCCGCTGCGGAACACCAATGGGCACCCGGCGTTTCGTCGGGAATTCGCAACCTGGCCGGTGGGATGTGGAAATTGTTGCAGTCAGGCAACAAAGCTTGTTGCAAACTGTCCGGCGGCTGCCTTGACCAGGGTCGGCGGCCACCTTAGCCTTGCCCGATTACCCCCGTATCTAGGATTGATCATGCTACGCAGACTCTCTCTGGCGCTCGCAGTAGCTGCTGCCACCACAGGAATGGCCTGGGCCGAAGACGCCCCCCTGGCAAGCAAGACCGACCTGGTCACCGTCTATAACGAGGCGGTGAAGAACAACGCCGACCTGGCCGCCGCACGGGCCAACTACGAGGCGATCCGCGAGGTGGTGCCGCAGGCGCGCGCCGGCCTGCTGCCGAACCTGTCCGCCGGAGCCGATGCGACCAATACCGACACCCAGGTCGATCGGCGCGATATCGATGATCTGGACTCTTCGCGCAGCGGCCTGTCCTACCGGGCCAACCTGAGCCAGCCGCTGTTCCGCGCCGACCGCTGGTACCAGTTCCAGGCGGCCAAGGCCACCGACCAGCAGGCGGCCCTGCAGCTCTCGGCCACCGAGCAGAACATGATCCTGCTGAGCGCCGAGACCTATTTCGCCGTGCTGCGCGCCCAGGACACCCTGGCCTCGACCAAGGCCGAGGAAGCGGCGTTCAAGCGTCAGCTGGACCAGGCCAACGAGCGTTTCGATGTGGGCCTATCGGACAAGACCGACGTCCTCGAAGCCCAGGCCGGCTACGATACCGCCCGCGCCAACCGCATCCTCGCCCAGCGTGCCGTGGAGGACGCCTTCCAGGCCCTGGTCACCCTGACCAACCGCGAGTACGCCTCCATCGAAGGCATCCAGCACACCCTGCCGGTGCTGGCGCCGACGCCCAACGACGCCAAGGCCTGGGTGGACACCGCCGCCCAGCAGAACCTCAACCTGCAGGCCAGCAACTACGCGGTCGATGCCGCCGAGGAGACCCTGCGCCAGCGCAAGGCCGGCCATGCGCCGACCCTAGATGCCGTGGCCCAGTACCAGAAGGGCGACAACGATTCCCTCGGCTTCACCAACAGCGACCTGTCCTCGCCCTACAACGGCGATGCCGAGCAGACCAGCATCGGCCTGCAGCTGAACATCCCGATCTACAGTGGCGGCCTGACCAGCTCCCAGGTGCGCGAGGCCTACCAGCGCCTGAGCCAGAGCGAGCAGGAGCGCGAGAGCCTGCGCCGGCAGATCGTCGAGAACACGCGCAACCTGCACCGTGCGGTGAACACCGACGTGGAAACCGTGCAGGCGCGCAAGCAGTCGATCATCTCCAACCAGAGCGCCCTGGAAGCCACCGAAATCGGCTACCAGGTCGGTACCCGCAACATCGTCGACGTGCTCGATGCCCAGCGCCAGCTGTACAGCTCGGTGCGCAACTACAACGACGCCCGCTACGACTACATCCTCAACAACCTGCGCCTGAAGCAGGCCGCCGGTACCCTGGCGCCGACCGACCTGGAAGCCCTGTCGAGCTTCCTCAAGCCGGACTACGACCCGGACAAGGACTTCCTCCCGCCGGACCTGGCCAAGGCCGCCGAGGCCCAGCTCAAGGGCAACCCGGAGTACTGAGTCGAACCAGTGAAGAAAGCCCCGCCCCGCGCGGGGCTTTTTTTTATGCTGGCATTTGGCCTATACCTTGCCTTAGCTTCAGCTTTGCCGAATGCGGCCGATGCACAGGTATAGGGTCGCCTGACCGGAGGGAGTTCCGCAGTGTCCGTTCTGTTCTCGCTGTTGCGCAGCCGTCTGCTGCGTCCTGTATTCATTGCCCTGGGGCTGGCCATGCTGGCCCAGGTCGGTTTGGCCGTGTGGCTGACGCGTGCCACCGTGGACGGCCTGGTCAGCGATCTGACCGAGCGCCTGGGGGGCGAAAGCCAGCGCCTGGCCGGTGAGCTGGGTAGCGCCGAGGAGGAGATGCGCGCCGGCCTGGCCGCTCTCTCCACCAATACCCGAGAACGCCTGGCCAGTGGTCTGTCCGGCCAGCTCAAGGACGAGCAGGCGCAGCTGCGCCAGGTGCTGGAGCAGAACCTCAAACAGTCCGGCAACTCCATCGCCCAGCTGCTCGCCGGTGTCGCGCCCAAGGCCATCTGGGACAACGACGCACCAGCACTGACCGCGCTGACCCGCATCGTCCAGCGTGATCCTGCAGTGCTCTTCGCCGTGTTCTACGACGCCCAGGGCCAGCGCCTGACCCGCAACTTCAACCGCAGCAGCCCGCGGGTGCGCGAGCTGGTGGCGGCCGGGCAGGGCGACACGGCGCTGGCCAAGCTGGTCGACGCCGCCTCTCGCGACCCCAAGGTGCACATGGTCGAAGTCGACATCAACCCGATGGGCGCTTCCATCGGCAAGGTCCAGCTGGGCATGTCGCTGGATGGCGTTGAGCAGGAGCTGGGCGCCCTGGATGCGCGCTTCGCCACCCTGGTCGGCAGTGCCGGCGAGCTGGTCGACAAGAGCCTCTCGGGGGCTGCCCAGGAAAGTACCCAGGCCCTGCAGCAGCGTCTGCAGCTGGCCGAGCAGGCTACCGCGGACATGGCGCGCAACGGCAGCGAGACCGTGCAGCAGGCGGCCGACAGCCTGCGCTGGCGTATCGCCAGCGGCCTGCTGGTGGTCGGCCTGCTGACCCTGGCGGTGGTCGCCCTGGTGCTCGGCTGGCGTGTGCTCAGCCGCCTGCAGCTGCTGATCGTCGCGCTCAAGGACCTGGCCGCCGGCGAGGGCGACCTGACCCGCCGGGTACAGCTGGACAGCAACGACGAGGTCGGCGAGATGGCCGACGCGGTCAACCAGTTCATCGCCAAGCTGCAGCCGATCGTGCGCGAGGCCGGCGAAGTGGCCCAGCGTACCGGCGAGGAGATCCGCAGCCTGGCCCAGCGCAGCGCGGCGGCGGAAGCGGCGGCCGGGCGTCAGCGCGACGAGGTGGCCGGCAGCCTGCAGGCCCTGGAGGAAATGGCGGCTGCGGCCCAGGCCGAGAGCCAGGCCATGCACGATGCCCAGCAGCGGGTCGCGGCGATTCGCCAGGCGGCGCACGAGAATGCGGCCATCGCCGCCAAGGTCGGCAGCCTGATCGAGGCGCTGGTGGCGCGGGTGGAGAGCGGCTCGGCGGTGATCGAGAAGCTGGCCAAGCAGAGCGAGCAGATCGAAGTGGTGCTGACGGTGATCCAGTCCATCGCCGAGCAGACCAACCTGCTCGCGCTGAATGCCGCCATCGAGGCGGCGCGGGCCGGGGAGAGCGGCCGCGGCTTCGCCGTGGTGGCCGACGAGGTGCGTGCCCTGGCGAGCAAGACCCAGCAGTCCACCGGCGACATCCAGGCGCACATCACCGCCCTGCAGCAGGGCGCCCGCGAGGCGGTGGCGGTGATCGGCCAGGCCGGCGGCCAGGCGGCCGAGGGGCTGCAGGCCCTGCGCGACAGCGCGCGCCTGCAGCAGTCGGTGCAGGCCTCGGTGGACGAGGTGCATGGTGCCATCGACACCGCCACCCGCTCGGCTGCCCACCAGGCGGACGGCGCCTCGGCGGTACGCGGCCGGGTCGAGGTGATCCACAGCGAGGCCCAGCGTGCGGCCCAGGCGGTCAGCGAGACGGCGGTCAGTGGTCGGGTGGTGGATGGACTGGTCAGCCAGCTGAAGGCCAGCTTCGCCCAGTTCAAGGTCTAAAGCTACGGATTGGTGGGAGCGGCCTGGCTGCTCTCGTCGAGAGGGTTTTCAGGCGGCAGAAACGAAAAAACCGAGCCATTGGCTCGGTTTTTTTTTGAAGAGTGGTGCCCAGGAGAAGACTCGAACTTCCACGGTGTTGCCACCGCTAGGACCTGAACCTAGTGCGTCTACCAATTCCGCCACCTGGGCACATTGCGACGATTGCTCGCCGACTTTTGCAGCATTCACCGCTTTTGGCGGTACGGAAGCTGCTCCGTTAAATGCGAAACCGAGCTGTCGCTCGGTTTCTGAAGAGTGGTGCCCAGGAGAAGACTCGAACTTCCACGGTGTTGCCACCGCTAGGACCTGAACCTAGTGCGTCTACCAATTCCGCCACCTGGGCACGGGAAACTATGATTACTCGGTCGTTTCCGTGTTACAACGTCTCAGCAACGTTGTGGGCGCGAACTATACGGACGCCGTTTTTGCTTGTAAACCCCTGACGGCGAAAAAATTATTGTGCTGACCCCCGATGCCGTTTCGCGCTTCAATAGGGGTATGGCACACCCTCTATATATGCGTAAAGGTGATTTCACTTAATGGCCGATTGGCAATCCCTCGATCCTGAGGCCGCCCGCGAGGCGGAAAAATACGATAACCCGATTCCCAGCCGCGAGCTGATCCTGCAGCACCTGTCCGAGCGCGGTTCCCCCGCCGCCCGCGAGGAGCTGGTGGCCGAATTCGGCCTGACCACCGATGAGCAGCTGGAAGCGCTGCGGCGCCGCCTGCGCGCCATGGAGCGCGATGGCCAGCTCATCTATACCCGCCGCGGCACCTACGCCCCGGTGGACAAGCTCGACCTTATCCGCGGCCGCATCAGCGGGCACCGCGACGGCTTCGGCTTCCTGGTGCCGGACGACGGCAGCGACGACCTGTTCCTCAGTCCGGCCCAGATGCGCCTGGTGTTCGACGGCGACCGCGCGCTGGCCCGCGTCTCCGGCCTGGACCGCCGTGGCCGCCGCGAGGGCGCCATCGTCGAGGTGATCGAACGTGCCCACGAAACCATAGTCGGGCGCTATTTCGAGGAGGCCGGCATCGGCTTCGTCGAGGCCGACAATCCTAAGATCCAGCAGGAAGTGCTGGTCACCCCGGGGCGCACCGCCGGCGCCAAGATCGGCCAGTTCGTCGAGATCAAGATCACCCACTGGCCGACCGCGCGCTTCCAGCCGCAGGGCGACATCGTCGAGGTGATCGGCAACTACATGGCGCCGGGCATGGAGATCGACGTGGCGCTGCGCAGCTACGACATCCCGCATGTCTGGCCCGAGGCGGTGCTCAAGGAGGCGCGCAAGCTCAAGCCCGAGGTGGAGGACAAGGACAAGGAGAATCGCGTCGACCTGCGCCACCTGCCGTTCGTCACCATAGACGGCGAGGACGCCCGCGACTTCGACGACGCCGTCTACTGCGAGAAGAACAGCGGTCGCTGGAAGCTGTTCTCCGGCGGCTGGAAGCTCTATGTGGCCATCGCCGACGTGTCGCACTACGTCAAGGTCGGCTCGGCGCTGGACGAAGAGGCTTCGAAGCGCGGCAACTCGGTGTACTTCCCCGAGCGCGTGGTGCCCATGCTGCCGGAGGAGCTGTCCAACGGCCTGTGCTCGCTGAACCCGCAGGTCGATCGCCTGGCCATGGTCTGCGAGATGAGCATGTCCAAGTCCGGCGAGCTGGTCGACTACCAGTTCTACGAGGCGGTGATCCACTCCCATGCGCGGCTGACCTACAACAAGGTCAGCTACATGCTGGAGCAGCCCAAGAGCAGCGAGGGCAAGGCCCTGCGCGAGGAGTACAAGCAGGTCCTGCCGCACCTCAAGGAACTCTACGCCCTGTACAAGGTGCTGCTAGCCGCCCGCCACGAGCGCGGCGCCATCGACTTCGAGACCCAGGAGACGCGCATCGTCTTCGGCGCCGGGCGCAAGATCGCCGAGATCCGCCCGACCCAGCGCAACGACGCGCATAAGCTGATCGAGGAATGCATGCTGGCGGCCAACGTGGCCACCGCGCGCTTCATGCTGGATCACGATATTCCCTCGCTGTACCGTGTGCACGACGGCCCGCCGGCCGAGCGGGTGGAGAAGCTCAAGGCCTTCCTCGGCGAGCTGGGCCTGGCGCTGCACAAGGGCAAGCAGGGGCCGGTGCCGAAGGACTACCAGAAGCTGCTGGCCAGCATCCAGGGGCGCCCGGACTTCCACCTGATCCAGACCGTGATGCTGCGCTCGCTGAGCCAGGCGGTTTACAGCGCCGACAACAACGGCCACTTCGGCCTCAACTACGAGGCCTACACCCACTTCACCTCGCCGATCCGCCGCTATCCGGACCTGCTGGTGCACCGCGCCATCCGCAGCGTGATCCGCTCCAAGCGCGAGACCAAGCACGTGCAGCGCGCCGGTGCGGCGAGCATGCCCAAGGCACGCATCTATCCGTACGACGAGGCGGCGCTGGAGAAGCTCGGCGAGCAGTGCTCGATGACCGAGCGCCGCGCCGACGAGGCCACCCGCGACGTGGTCAACTGGCTGAAGTGCGAGTTCATGCAGGATCGCGTCGGCGAGACTTTCGAGGGCGTGATCACCGCGGTGACCGGCTTCGGCCTGTTCGTCGAGCTGAAGGACATCTATGTCGAGGGCCTGGTGCACGTCACCGCCTTGCCGGGTGACTACTACCACTTCGACCCGGTGCACCATCGCCTGGCGGGCGAGCGCAGCGGCCGCAGCTTCCGTCTCGGCGACAGCGTGGCGGTCAAGGTCATGCGTGTCGACCTGGACGAGCGCAAGATCGACTTCGAGCTGAGCGAAGGCAAGGCCGACAAGGCACCGGTGCCCCGCGGTCGCGGCGGCGATAGCCGCAAGAAGGCGCCGGGCCCGGGCAATACCGATGTGCAGAAGAGCCGCGACGTGAAGAAGGCTCTGCTCGAGGGGGCCAAGCAGGGTGGTGGCAAGGGTGGTAAGCCCTCGTCCCATCGCAAGGGCGCGCCCAAGGCCGGTGGTGCTGCCGACGGCGGCAAGCCGAGCAAGCGCAAGGCCAAGCGATGAGCCAGCTGGAGAGGGTCTACGGCGTACATGCCGTCGAGGCGCTGCTGCGCCACCATCCCAAGCGGGTCAAGCAGCTTTGGCTGGCCGAGAGCCGGCATGATCCGCGGGTGCAGAGCCTGCTCGAACTGGCCGGGCAGAACCGCGTGGCGGTCGGCCACAAGGACCGCCAGGAGCTGGACGAGTGGGCCGAGGGCGTGCACCAGGGCGTGGTTGCCGAGGTCAGCCCGAGCCAGGTATGGGGCGAGAACATGCTCGACGAGCTGCTCGAGCGCAGCGAGGGCCCGGCGTTGCTGCTGGTGCTGGACGGCGTGACCGACCCGCACAACCTCGGCGCCTGTCTGCGCACCGCCGACGCCGCTGGCGCCCAGGCGGTGATCGTGCCCAAGGACAAGTCGGCCACCCTCAATGCCACCGTGCGCAAGGTGGCCTGCGGCGCGGCCGAGGTGATCCCGCTGGTGGCGGTGACCAACCTGGCGCGCACCCTGGAAAAGCTGCAGAAGAAGGGCCTGTGGGTGGTCGGCACCGCCGGCGAGGTCGAGCAGGAGCTGTACCAGCTGGACATGACCGGTCCCACGGTGCTGGTGATGGGCGCCGAGGGCAAGGGCATGCGCCGCCTGACCCGCGAGCACTGCGACTACCTGGTGAAGCTGCCTATGGGCGGCAGCGTCAGCAGCCTCAACGTCTCGGTGGCCACCGGTGTGTGCCTGTTCGAGGCGGTGCGCCAGCGTCGCGCGGCGGGCAAGGTCTGATCAAATAATCGCCAATTCGCCTTGCGCGCGGCAGGGGGCTTCTCTAGAATGTCGCCCCTTGCCGTGACGGCAGGCGCTTGTGCGCCTTCGCTTCGGCAAGTCCAAACGAGTCATTCACTCCTTGCCTGACCACACTACCGTTGGCAGGCTGCAACCCGTAAGGAGCATTCATGCGTCATTACGAAATCATCTTCCTGGTTCACCCGGACCAGAGCGAGCAAGTCGGCGGCATGGTCGAGCGTTACACCAAGCTGATCGAAGAAGACGGCGGCAAAATCCACCGTCTGGAAGACTGGGGTCGTCGCCAGCTGGCCTACGCCATCAACAACGTTCACAAGGCTCACTACGTGATGCTGAACGTCGAGTGCAGCGGCAAGGCCCTGGCCGAGCTGGAAGACAACTTCCGCTACAACGACGCCGTGATCCGTAACCTGATCATCCGTCGCGACGAAGCCGTTACCGGCCAGTCCGAGATGCTCAAGGCCGAAGAAAACCGCAGCGAGCGCCGCGAGCGCCGTGAGCGCGTTGAAACCGAATCCGCCGAAGGCGAAGACGGTGACAACAGCGACAACGCTGACGAGTAATCCACGGATCTATTGAGGAGCCACATTCATGGCACGTTTCTTCCGTCGTCGTAAATTCTGCCGTTTCACCGCCGAAGGTGTGAAAGAGATCGACTTCAAGGATCTCAACACCCTGAAGGCCTACATCTCCGAAACCGGCAAGATCGTTCCCAGCCGTATCACCGGTACCAAGGCCAAGTACCAGCGTCAGCTGGCCGTCGCTATCAAGCGCGCCCGCTACCTGGCCCTGCTGCCCTACACCGACAGCCACGGCCGCTGAGATCGGGTCGTTCGAGAGCTGAGAGATAGATCGCATGCGCGCCTTTGCTGAATTCGTGATGCGCGGCCGCATGCAGGCCACCCTCGGGGTGGCGGGTTCCATAGCTGTACCGTTGTTGTTCTGGCTGGGTGCCGCCGGTGGTGGTTTGGTGCTGCTGCGGCGTGGCCTGAGCGACGCGTTGAGTATTCTGTTCTGGGCGTTGTTGCCCGCCTTGCTCTGGTGGTACCTCGGTGATCCGAGCATCCTCCTGATCATGGCCGGTACGCTGGTGCTGGCGCAGGTTCTGCGCGCCACCACCTCCTGGGTCTGGGTGCTGTTGTCCAGTGTCGTGCTTGGCATGGTGTTCATCGCGTTATTGAGCACCGTATCCCGAGGGCTGATCGAGTCGCTGGTGGACGCTGTCCGGCCGATGATTCCCCAGCTGATGAAGGATCTGCCGGCCGACCAGCTCGCCGCTGTACAGGAGTCGCTGAAACCGACTCTGACGGGGTTGATTGCGTCCTCCTTCCAGGCCGCATCGCTGCTCTGTCTGGTACTGGCGCGCTACTGGCAGGCGGCGCTGTTCAACCCCGGCGGCTTCGGACAGGAATTCCGCGCGGTTCGCTTGCCCCCAGCTCTGGCCATCGCTCTGCTGGCCGGTGTGCTCCTCGCTCCGGCGTTGGGCGTCGAGGCGGCTGCGTTGTCACCGATCTGCATGGTGCCGCTGCTGTTTGCCGGTGTCGGGCTGGGTCATGGTTTGATCGCCCTGAAGCGTCTTTCCAGCTTCTGGGTCATCGGTCTGTACGTGGCGGTATTGCTGGCTGGGAACCTGATTTGTCTGTTGGCGGTTATCGACGGTCTGTTTGATTTTCGCGGACGCCTCGCGCGCAAGAACGGCGCTGGCCCCGCGAACGGTGAAGGTTAAAAGTTAAGAGGTAAGACCCAAATGGAAGTTATCCTGCTGGAAAAAATCGCCAACCTGGGCAACCTGGGCGACAAGGTGAACGTCAAGGCCGGTTACGGCCGTAACTACCTGCTGCCGCAGGGCAAGGCCACCGCCGCTACCGCCGAGAACGTTGCTGCGTTCGAAGCTCGTCGCGCCGAGCTGGAAGCTGCCGCTGCCGCGAAGAAGGCTTCGGCCGAAGCGCGCGCCGCTCAGCTGGCCGAGCTGGAAGTCACCATCACTGCCGTGGCCGGTGACGAAGGCAAGCTGTTCGGTTCCATCGGTACCCACGACATCGCCGAAGCCCTGACCGCTTCCGGCGTGGAAGTGAGCAAGGCCGAAGTGCGTCTGCCGCACGGCACCATCCGCCAGATCGGCGAGTTCGACGTTGCCGTGCACCTGCACACCGACGTCGAAGCCACCGTCAAGGTGGTCGTGGTAGCTGCCTAAGGCACGCGACCTGCGGGCTTGCACGAAGGTGCGGGCCTGCCGACAATCGGGCACTCATCGCATACGCGGTGCGTGCCCGTTGTTTTTTGCGAGAGCCTTTTGCAGAGCCCGCCTCCGTAAAAGCCTCTGAGTTCCCGGAATCACAGGTGCCATGAACGACATCAGCATCCCTCAGCAATACGATCTGGAAACCGCCGCCCTCAAGGTGCCGCCGCATTCCATCGAGGCCGAACAGGCCGTGCTGGGCGGCCTGATGCTCGACAACAACGCCTGGGAGCGGGTCTCCGACGCGGTCTCCGATGGCGACTTCTACCGGCATGACCACCGGCTTATTTTCCGCGCCATCTTCACCCTGGCCGAGCGCAACTCGCCGTTCGACGTGGTGACCCTGTCCGAGCAGCTGGACAAGGAAGGCCACCTGAGCCAGGTCGGCGGCCTGGCCTACCTCGGCGAGCTGGCCAAGAACACCCCCTCGGTGGCCAACATCAAGGCCTATGCGCAGATCATTCGCGAGCGCGCCACCCTGCGCCAGCTGATCGGCATCAGCAACGACATCGCCGACATGGCCTATGCGCCCCAGGGCAAGAGCGCGGTGGAGGTGCTCGACGAGGCCGAGCGGCAGATCTTCCAGATCGCCGAGGCACGGCCCAAGGCCGGCGGTCCGGTGGGGATCAACGAGATCCTGGTCAAGACCATCGACCGCATCGACGAGCTGTTCAACACCAACGAGGGTCTGACCGGCATCTCCACCGGCTTCACCGACCTCGACGGCATGACCAGCGGTCTGCAGCCGGCCGACCTGGTGATCGTCGCCGGCCGTCCGTCCATGGGCAAGACCACCTTCGCCATGAACCTGGTGGAAAACGCCGTGCTGCGCACCGACAAGGTGGTGCTGGTGTTCTCCCTGGAAATGCCCAGCGACTCGATCGTGATGCGTATGCTCTCCTCGCTCGGGCGCATCGACCAGACCAAGGTGCGTTCCGGCAAGCTGGACGACGACGACTGGCCGCGCCTGACCTCGGCGGTCAACCTGCTCAACGAGCGCAAGCTGTTCATCGACGATACGGCGGGGATTTCCCCGACCGAGATGCGCGCTCGCGCCCGCCGTCTGGCCCGCGAGCACGGCGAGATCGCCATGATCATGGTCGACTACCTGCAGCTGATGCGCATTCCCGGCTCCAGCGGCGACAACCGCACCAACGAGATCTCCGAGATCTCGCGCTCGCTCAAGGCCCTGGCCAAGGAGTTCAACTGCCCGGTGATCGCCCTGTCGCAGCTCAACCGCTCGCTGGAGCAGCGCCCCAACAAGCGCCCGGTCAACTCCGACCTGCGTGAATCCGGGGCGATCGAGCAGGACGCCGACATCATCATGTTCGTCTACCGCGACGAGGTGTACCACCCGGAGACCGAGTACAAGGGCGTGGCCGAGATCATCATCGGCAAACAGCGTAACGGTCCCATCGGCACCTGCCGCCTGGCCTTCATCGGCAAGTACACGCGCTTCGACAACCTCGCCCCGGGTATGTACAACTTCGAGGAAGACTGACCTCCGCGCAGGACTGATCCTGCGCAATGAAAACGGGCGCCCAGCGGTTAAGATGGGCGCCCGTTTTCGTTTGCGGAAGAGTCCCATGCGCCCCCTCGTCGCCACCATCGATCTGGCCGCCATCGTCCACAACTACCAGCTGGCCAAGCGCTGCGCGCCGGGGCGCCAGGCCTTCGCGGTGGTCAAGGCCAACGCCTACGGGCACGGCGTGCGCGAGGTGGTCAGCGCCCTGCACGGCGAGGCCGACGGCTTCGCCGTGGCCAGCCTGGAGGAGGCCGCCGAGGTGCGTGCCCTGCACGGCGAGGCGCGCATCCTGCTGCTGGAGGGCTGTTTCGCCGCCAGCGAGCTGCCGATGGCGGCGCACCTGGGCCTGGACCTGGTGGTCCAGGGGCCGGAACAGGCCGAGGCCCTGCTTGCCGCCGAGCTGGCGCGGCCGCTGAATATCTGGCTCAAGCTGGACTCCGGCATGCACCGCCTGGGCCTTGCGCCCGATGCCGTGCGCGAGCTGTTCCCGCGCCTGCGCGGCGCCGCCCAGGTGGCCGAGCTGAACCTGCTCAGCCACTTCGCCTGCGCCGACGAGCGCGGCCACTCGCTGACCGAGGTGCAGCTGGAGTGCTTCCTCGACCTGCTCGACCTGGATTTCGACCAGCGTAGCCTGGCCAATTCGGCGGCCCTGCTGATGATCCCGGCCGCGCACATGGACTGGCTGCGCCCCGGCATCATGCTCTACGGCGCCTCGCCCTTCGCCGACCTGTCCGCCGTCGAGCTGGGGCTGCGCCCGGCCATGAGCCTGAGCGCCGAGCTGATCGCCGTGCGTGATATCGCCCCGGGCGAAAGTGTCGGTTATGGCGCGACCTGGGTTGCCGCGCGGCCATCGCGCATCGGCACGGTCAGCTGCGGCTACGCCGACGGCTACCCGCGCCATGCGCCGAGCGGCACCCCGTTGTGGGTCGGCGGGCGCCGCGTGCCGTTGGCCGGACGGGTATCGATGGACATGCTGACGGTCGACCTCACCGACCTGCCCGGGGCGGCGGTCGGCGATGCGGTGGAGCTGTGGGGGGCCAACCTGCCGGTCGACGAGGTGGCCCGCGCCGCCGGCACCCTCGGCTACGAGCTGCTGACCAAGGTGACGGCCCGGGTACCGCGGCGCTACTTCTCCTGAGTCGCCTCAGCTCAGTCCGCTGGGTACCTTGAGCACATCCAGCATCAGACAAGTGTGCTGGCTCAGTTCGCCGTCGCAGCCCTGCAGCACGAAGCCGGAGCGGCCCTTCTGCTTGGCCCGGTACATGGCCTCGTCGGCCGCCTTGTAGAGGCCGGTGAACTGCAGCGCATGCTGCGGGTACAGGGCTCCGCCGATGCTGATGGTCACCGCCAGTCGGTTGGCGCCGTAGAGCACCGGGCGCGACAGCTCGGCGAGCAGGCGGCCGGCGATTTCCTGGGCGTGGCGCTCGGCCTCCGGACCGCAGACCAGCACGGCGAATTCGTCGCCGCCCAGGCGCGCCACCATGTCGTTGGTACGCACGTGCTCGCGCAGGCGATGGCCGATGGTGCGCAGCAGCAGGTCGCCGGCGTCGTGGCCGTAGCGATCGTTGATCGGCTTGAAATGGTCGAGGTCGACCAGCATCAGCGCCACCGACTCGTTGCGCCGCTGGGCGTCGGCCAGGGCCAGTTCGGCGCGCTCGATCAGGTAGCGGCGATTCGGCAGCTCGGTGAGCGGATCGTGGAAGGCGGCATGCTGCAGGCTCTGCTCGCGCTCGCACAGCAGGTGGTTGGCCTCGGCCAGCTCGGCGGTGCGCAGGCGCACGGCCTCCTGCAGCTCGTCGGCGCTGCTCTGCATCTGCGCCAGGCGCGCGGTCTTCTCGCGGTCGGCCTGCAGCAGGGCCTCGGCCTTCTCCTGCTTGAGCATCTGGATGCGGTAGGCCAGGGCGAAGGAGAACAGGATCGACTCGGCTGCCACCGCCAGCGGGAACACGTAGGCATTCCAGGTGGCCGGCTGCACCAGGCCGGTGGAGCGCATCAGCGCCAGGCTGATGCTGCCGAGGATCAGGCCGTAGCCGCAGAGGTAGAGCAGGGCGGGGAAGTAGCCCTGGCGCCAGCGGATCAGCGCCGAACCGAGGGCCGCCGGGATGCTGGTCAGCGACAGCAGGGCGATCAGCCAGGCGGCCAGGTTGCGCTGGCCGAAGGCCTCCAGGGTCACGGCGATCACGTAGCAGGCGCAGGCGAAGCTCAGCAGGTGGTGCGCCCAGCGCACGTGCTGGCGGGTCTGCAGCAGGGTCTGGGTGAAGCGGCAGGCGCAGAAGCCCCACAGCGAGGGCAGGGTGATGCGGTCCAGCCAGAAGGGCACCGGGCCGTCCGGCCACAGGTGCTGGAAGCCGTGGCCGCTCATGCTGACGATCATCAGCAGGGCGCCGGCGGTGGTCAGCACGTACCAGAAGTAGGCCTTGTCGCGCAGGCTGAAGAAGATGAACAGGTTGTACAGCAGCAGGGCGGCGATGATGCCGTAGATCAGGCCCAGGCCGAGGTTTTCCTGGCTGGCCAGGTGGTCGAGCTCGTCGAGCTGCCAGACCCGCAGCGGGAAGGAGTTGCCGGCGGGATCAAGGCTGCGCAGGTAGATGGTGGTCGGCTGCGTGCCCAGTTCGGGGAGTGCGAGGACCATGCGCCGGTAGGGATGGTCGCGCCCCTCGGCGAAGCCGACCCGTTCGCCGGACTGGCGCAGGGTCCAGCCGCCCTGGCCGTCGGGCAGGTACAGCTGCAGGTCGAGCTGGGTCACCGCGCCGATTTCCAGCCACCAGCGGGCCGGGGCCTGCGCGTCGCGTTGCAGCTGCAGCTTGATCCACCAGGGATTGGGGTTCTGGCCGACGCTGGCGCGCCCGCGTGCAGGCTGGAAGCGTTGCTGCACGGCGGGATCGGCCATGTCGGCGATGCTCAGGCGGCCGCCGACATCCTCCAGCAGCTCGATCTGCCCGTTCAGTTCACGGCCGCTGTCGCCGGCCTGCAGAATCGCCGGCGCAGCCCGAAGCTGGCCGCAGACGGCGGCCAGGCACACCAACAGCAGTGCCTGCAGGGTTGCGCATCGCACTGTTTACGCTCCTTGTTTCGGCGTCAGGGGCCGCTTGGGCAATCAGGCTGGAGTATAGACACAAGCGTGCCTGTGATCACAAATTGATGGCACGGGCAGGTAGGGTTTGGCAGAGCGCCACAGTCGGACTCTGTATATTTTTTGTGCTATATTCCGCGCCCCCCGAGAAAGCCCGGTTGATCAAGAAATATGCAAGCCGCCAAGCCGCTGTTCGACTATCCCAAGTACTGGGCCGAGTGTTTCGGTCCTGCACCCTTCCTGCCGATGAGCCGGGAAGAGATGGATCAGCTCGGCTGGGACAGCTGCGACATCATCATCGTCACCGGCGACGCCTACGTCGACCACCCGTCCTTCGGCATGGCCATCATCGGCCGCCTGCTGGAAGCCCAGGGCTTTCGCGTCGGCATCATCGCCCAGCCGGACTGGCGCTCGAAGGACGACTTCATGAAGCTCGGCCAGCCCAACCTGTTCTTCGGCGTGGCCGCCGGCAACATGGACTCGATGATCAACCGCTACACCGCGGACAAGAAGATCCGCAGCGACGACGCCTACACCCCCGGCGGCGTCGCCGGCAAGCGCCCCGACCGCGCCAGCCTGGTCTACAGCCAGCGCTGCAAGGAGGCCTACAGCCACGTGCCGGTGATCCTCGGCGGCATCGAGGCCTCCTTGCGCCGCATCGCCCACTACGACTACTGGCAGGACAAGGTGCGCCGCTCCATCCTCATGGACGCCACCGCCGACATCCTGCTGTACGGCAACGCCGAGCGCGCCGTGGTCGAGATCGCCCAGCGCCTGGCCGCGGGCGAAACCGTCGAGCAGATGACCGACATCCGCGGCACCGCCTTCGTGCGCAAGGACACCCCCGAGGGCTGGTACGAGGTGGACTCCACCCGCATCGACCGCCCGGGCAAGATCGACAAGATCATCAACCCCTACGTCAACACCCAGGACACCGCCGCCTGCGCCATCGAGCAGGAAAAAGGCGCGCCTGCCGAAGACCCCAACGAGGCCAAGGTCGTCGAGCTGCTGCCCAGCCCGAAGATGACCCGGGCCAAGACCGTGATCCGCCTGCCGTCCTTCGAGAAGGTACGCAATGACCCGGTGCTCTACGCCCACGCCAACCGCGTGCTGCACCTGGAGACCAACCCGGGCAACGCCCGCGCCCTGGTGCAGAAGCACGGCGAGGTGGACGTGTGGTTCAACCCGCCGCCCATCCCGATGACCACCGAGGAAATGGACTATGTGTTCGGCATGCCCTATGCGCGCGTGCCGCACCCGGCCTATGGCAAGGCGAAGATTCCGGCCTACGAGATGATCCGCTTCTCGGTCAACATCATGCGCGGCTGCTTCGGCGGCTGCACCTTCTGCTCGATCACCGAGCACGAGGGCCGCATCATCCAGAACCGTTCGCACGAGTCGATCATCCGCGAGATCGAGGAGATGCGCGACAAGGTCCCGGGCTTCACCGGCGTGGTTTCCGACCTCGGCGGACCGACCGCCAACATGTACCGCATCGCCTGCAAGGACCCGGAGATCGAGAAGCACTGCCGCAAGCCGTCCTGCGTGTGGCCGGGCATCTGCGAGAACCTCAATACCGACCACAGCTCGCTGATCGAGCTGTACCGCAAGGCCCGTGCCCTGCCAGGGGTGAAGAAGATCCTGATCGCTTCCGGCCTGCGCTACGACCTGGCCGTGGAGTCGCCGGAGTACGTCAAGGAGTTGGTCACCCACCACGTCGGCGGCTACCTGAAGATCGCCCCGGAGCACACCGAGGAAGGCCCGCTGTCGAAGATGATGAAGCCGGGCATCGGCAGCTACGACCGCTTCAAGCGCATGTTCGAGAAGTACTCGAAGGAGGCGGGCAAGGAGCAGTACCTGATCCCCTACTTCATTGCCGCACACCCGGGCACCACCGACGAGGACATGATGAACCTCGCCCTGTGGCTCAAGCGCAACGGCTTCCGCGCCGACCAGGTGCAGGCCTTCTACCCCTCGCCGATGGCCAGCGCCACCGCCATGTACCACTCGGGCAAGAACCCGCTGCGCAAGGTCACCTACAAGAGCGACGGCGTGACCATCGTCAAGAGCGAGCAGCAGCGCCGCCTGCACAAGGCCTTCCTGCGCTATCACGACCCGAAGAACTGGCCGCTGCTGCGCGAAGCGCTGACCGCAATGGGCCGCAGCGACCTGATCGGCAACGGCAAGCACCAGCTGATCCCGACCTTCCAGCCGCAGACCGACGAGTACCAGAGCGCGCGGCGCAAGAACTCCACCCCGGCCGGCAGCAAGAAGGCCGGCGGCGACAAGGGCAAGACGGTCGGCCGCATCCTCACCCAGCACACCGGCCTGCCGCCGCGCGGCAGCGACGGCAGCAAGAGCTGGGACAAGCGCGAGCAGGCCAAGGCCGCCGCCGAGGCGCGGCGCAAGGCGGAGAAGGCCGGCGCCGGCAAGGACAAGAAGCCGGCCCGTCGCCCGGTGGCGCCGCGCTGAGCGGCTTGCTCCCCTCGTCCACTTGTGGGAGAGGGGCCGGTGGCCCCCACCCACTCCCCAGCCCTCTCCCGTGAACGGGAGAGGGAGCTGTCCGCATATCACCCGCCTGCATCACGCCATCCCCTCCTGGAAGCTGGCGCCTTTTCCGTGCGCCAACCCCGGGCGCTCCGCACGGCCGCCCCATTCTGGTGCCTATATCCCGGCGCGCGCCGCCTAAAGCCTGCAAAACCACTGGCATAACTCTTGCGCAGCCCTGGTATCGCCCTGGCTCGCAGGAGGCACGCCGTGTCGATCCATGTCGCACTGCAGCACGTCACGCACTACCGCTACGACCGCCCGATCAACCTCGGCCCGCAGGTGGTACGCCTGCGCCCGGCGCCGCACAGCCGCACGCGCATCCTCTCCTATGCGCTGCAGGTCTGGCCTGGCGAGCACTTCGTCAACTGGCAGCAGGACCCGCAGGGCAACTACCTGGCGCGCCTGGTGTTCCCGGAGAAGACCGAAGAGCTCAAGGTCACCGTCGACCTGGTCGCCGAGATGGCGGTGTTCAACCCCTTCGACTTCTTCCTCGAACCGCATGCCGAGAAGATCCCCTTCGCCTATGTCGAGGCCGAACGGCGAGAGCTGGCGCCCTATCTGGTCATCGAGGCCGGTGGGCCGCTGTTCGCCAAGTACCTGGCCGGTGTCGAGCGCAAGCCCACGCCCAGCGTCGACTTCCTGGTGGCGCTCAACCAGCGCGTGGCGCAGGACATCCGCTACCTGATCCGCCTGGAACCGGGCGTGCAGTCGCCGGAAGAAACCCTGCAGCTGGCTTCCGGCTCGTGCCGCGACTCGGCCTGGCTGCTGGTGCAGCTGCTGCGTCACCTGGGGCTGGCGGCGCGTTTTGTCTCCGGCTACCTGATCCAGCTCACGGCCGACGTCAAAGCCCTCGACGGTCCTAGCGGCACCGAGCAGGACTTCACCGACCTGCACGCCTGGTGCGAGGTGTACCTGCCCGGCGCAGGCTGGATCGGTCTCGACCCGACTTCCGGCCTGTTCGCCGGTGAAGGGCATGTGCCGCTGGCCTGCAGCCCGGAGCCGTCCTCGGCGGCGCCGATCAGCGGGGTGCTCGACGAGTGCGAGTGCGAGTTCGCGCACGACATGCGCGTGCAGCGCATCTGGGAGGCGCCGCGGGTCACCAAGCCCTACAGCGACGAGCAGTGGCACGACATCCTCAGCGTCGGCCGCCAGGTCGATGCCGAGCTGGCCTATGGCGATGTGCGCCTGACCATGGGCGGCGAGCCAACTTTCGTTGCCCTCGACTACCCGGACGATGCCGAGTGGAATACCGCCGCCATGGGGCCGAACAAGCGCCGCCTGGCCGCCGAGCTGTTCCACCGCCTGCGCGCGCACTATGCGCCGCACGCCCTGGTGCATTTCGGTCAGGGCAAGTGGTACCCGGGCGAGCAGCTGCCGCGCTGGTCGCTCAACTGCTTCTGGCGCAAGGACGGCGAGCCGATCTGGCAGGACCCGGCGCTGTACGCCGACGAAACCCGTTACTACGGCGCCGACGCACGCCTGGCCGCGCGCTTCCTGGCCAGCCTGGCCGGGCGCCTGGGGCTGTCCGCCGAGCATGTGTTCCCGGCCTATGAGGACTGGCTCTATTACCTGTGGCGCGAGCGCCGCCTGCCGGCCAACGTCACCCCGGAGGATGCGCGCCTGAGTGATCCGCTGGAGCGCGAGCGCCTGCGCAAGGTGTTCTGCCGCGGCCTCGGCGAAGTGGTCGGGCAGGTCCTGCCGCTGATGCGCAGCGCCGGCGACGATGCCTGGCTGACCGGCCCCTGGTTCCTGCGCGACGAACACTGCCGGCTGATCCCCGGCGACTCGCCGCTGGGCTACCGCCTGCCGCTGGACTCGCAACCCTGGGTCGGCGAGCTGGACTACCCCTATGTCACGCCGCAGGACCCGCACCAGCCTTTCCCGCCGCTGCCGAGCCGGCAGAGCATCCAGCAGCAGCTGCGCACTCCGCTGCACCCGGGCAATGGCCACGGCAAGCCGAGCGAGGGCGAGGGGCCGGCGGCGCCGGGGCCGTTCGAGTCGGCCGGCGGCGTGGTGCGTACCGCGCTGTGTGCCGAGCCGCGCGACGGTCGCCTGTACCTGTTTATGCCGCCCTTGGACCGTCTCGATGACTACCTGGAACTGGTCGCCGCCATCGAGGCCACCGCCCGCGAACTGCGTTGCCCGGTGCTGCTGGAGGGCTACGAGCCGCCGGCCGACCCGCGCCTGACCCACTTCCGCGTCACCCCGGACCCGGGCGTGGTCGAGGTGAACATCCACCCGGCGGCGAGCTGGGACGAGCTGGTCGAGCGCACCGAATTTCTCTACGAGGCCGCGCGGCTGTCGCGCCTCTCCAGCGAGAAGTTCATGCTCGACGGCCGCCATACCGGCACCGGCGGCGGCAACCACTTCGTCCTCGGCGGCGCGACTCCGGCGGAATCACCTTTCCTGCGCCGTCCGGACCTGCTGCGCAGCCTGATCAGCTACTGGCACAACCACCCGTCGCTGTCCTACCTGTTCAGCGGCCTGTTTATCGGCCCGACTTCGCAGGCGCCGCGGGTGGACGAGGCGCGCAACGATGCGTTGTACGAGCTGGAGATCGCCTTCGCGCAGATGCCCGAGCCGGGCCGCGAGTGCCCGCCCTGGCTGGTCGACCGCCTGCTGCGTAACCTGCTGGTGGATGTCACCGGCAATACCCACCGCGCCGAGTTCTGCATCGACAAGCTGTACTCGCCGGACAGCGCCAGCGGCCGCCTTGGCCTGCTCGAACTGCGCGCCTTCGAGATGCCGCCGCATGCGCGCATGAGCCTGGCCCAGCAACTGCTGCTGCGCGCCCTGGTTGCGCGCTTCTGGCACGAGCCCTACCGTCCGCCGCGCCTGGCGCGCTGGGGCACCGAGCTACACGACCGCTTCCTGCTGCCGCATTTCGTCGAGCAGGACTTCGCCGACGTCATCCAGGAGCTCAATGCCGCCGGTTACCCGCTGCGCGCCGAGTGGTTCGCCCCGCACCTGGAGTTCCGCTTCCCCAAGCTGGGCGACTACGCGGTGAAGGGCATCGACCTGGAGCTGCGCCAGGCCCTGGAGCCCTGGCATGTGCTGGGCGAGGAGGGCGCCGTCGGCGGTACCGTGCGTTATGTGGATTCCTCGCTGGAGCGGGTGCAGGTGCGCCTTGGCGGCCTGGCCCCGGACCGCTACCTGCTGACCTGCAATGGCGTGACGGTGCCGCTGCGCCCGACCGGCAAGGTCGGCGAGTTCGTCGGCGGTGTGCGCTACCGCGCCTGGCAGCCCGCCAGCTGCCTGCAGCCGACCATCGGCGTGCACGCGCCGCTGGTGTTCGACCTGGTGGATACCTGGATGCAGCGCTCGCTCGGCGGTTGCCAGTACCATGTGGCGCATCCCGGCGGTCGCAACTTCGAGGCTTTGCCGGTGAATGCCTACGCCGCCGAGAGCCGGCGCCTGGCGCGTTTCTTCCGCCACGGGCACAGCCCGGGTGAGCAGACGCTGAGCGAGCCCATCAACAATAATGAACTGCCCATGACTTTGGATTTGCGCCGCGTTTAGCTCCCTCTCCCGCTTGCGGGAGAGGGTTGGGGAGAGGGCTGTCGACCACCCTCTCCCCCGACCCCTCTCCCCTGAATGGGCGAGGGGAGTCCTGCGCCTGATAGAGCCTGCCATGCCTGACCTGCTTGCCGATTACCCGCGCCCCCACGCGGCCTACCACGAACTGCTCGATGCCCAGGGCCAGGTGCGCCCGCACTGGCGGCGCCTGCTCGACCAGCTGCGGCGCAGCACCCCGGCGCAGCTGCAGCAGCGCCAGGCCACGCTGGCACGGCAGATTCAGGAAAACGGCGTGACCTACAACGTCTACGCCGACCCGGAGGGCGCCGACCGTCCCTGGGAACTGGACCTGCTGCCCAACCTGATCCCCGCCGACGAGTGGCAGCAGATCGCCGCCGGCGTCGCCCAGCGTGCCGGCCTGCTGAATTCCGTGCTGGCTGACCTGTACGGCCCGCAGCAGCTGCTCGCCGAAGGTCTGCTGCCGAGCGAGCTGGTGTTCGGCCACGACAACTTCCTCTGGCCCTGCCAGGGCGTGCAGCCGCCGGGCGGCACCTTCCTGCACCTCTATGCGGTGGACCTGGCCCGTGCGCCGGACGGCCGCTGGTGGGTCACCGCCGACCGTACCCAGGCGCCGTCGGGTGCCGGCTACGCGCTGGAGAACCGGCAGATCCTCTCGCGTGCCTTCCCCGAGCTGTACCGCGACCTGCGCGTGCAGTACCTGGCCGGTTTCTTCCGCACCCTACAGGACACCCTGGCCCGGCAGGCGCCGGTAGATGGCGGCGAGACGCCGCTGGTGGTGCTGCTCACACCCGGGCGTTTCAACGAGAGCTATTTCGAGCACCTGTACCTGGCGCGCCAGCTCGGCTATCCGCTGGTCGAGGGCAGCGACCTGACCGTGCGCGACGCCAAGCTCTACCTCAAGACCCTCGCCGGCCTGCGCCGCGTGCATGCCGTGCTGCGCCGCCTGGACGACGACTACTGCGACCCGCTGGAGCTGCGCACCGACTCCGCCCTCGGCGTGCCCGGCCTGCTCGAGGCGGTGCGCCAGGGCAACGTGCTGGTGGCCAATGCCCTCGGCAGCGGCGTGCTGGAATCGCCGGGCCTGCCCGGGTTCCTGCCGGCGATTGCCGAGAAACTGCTCGGCGAGGAGCTGCTGCTGCCGTCCATCGCCAGTTGGTGGTGCGGCGAGGCGCCGGTGCTGGACGAGGCGCTGGACAAGCTCAACGAGCTGCTGGTGCGCCCCAGCTTCCCCTCGCAGAGCTTCGCCCCGGTATTCGCCCGCGACCTCGACGAGGCCCAGCGCGCCGCGCTGGCCGAGCGCATCCGCAGCCGTCCCTATGCCTACGTGGCCCAGGCTCGCGCCCAGCTGTCGCAGGCGCCGGTGTGGCTGGCCGAGGAGGGCGGCCTGGCGTCGCGCGCCATCGGCATGCGCGTGTTCGCCGTGGCCAGTGCCGAAGGTTACCGGGTGCTGCCCGGTGGCCTGACCCGCGTGGCGGCCGATGCCGATGCCGAGGTGGTATCGATGCAGCGCGGCGGGGCGAGCAAGGACACCTGGGTGCTCGGCGAGCGCCACCCCGGCGGCGAGCCCTGGCAATGGCTGCGCCCGCTGGGGGTGGCCGATCTGGTGCGCAGCGACCCCTACCTGCCATCGCGGGTGGTGGAGAACCTGTTCTGGTTCGGCCGCTACGGCGAGCGCTGCGAGGACAGCGCGCGCCTGCTGCGCATCCTGCTGCAGCGCTATGTCGACGATGACGATGATCCACAGGCCCTGCAGGCTGCGCTGGCCCTGGCCGAAGGCCTCGGCCTGCTGCCCGGCGCGGTCAGCGGCTCGCTGCAGGCCCGCCTGCAGCAGGCGTTGTTCGGCGCCGACTGGCCGACCAGCCTGCGCGCCAACCTGCAGCGCCTGCAGTGGGCTGCCGGCAGCGTGCGCGGCAAGCTGTCCCAGGCTAACTGGCAGGCGTTGGTGGAGCTGCAGCGCGAGGCCCAGGCCCTGGAAGGGCAGCCCGCCGACTTCGGCGAGCTGCTGGATTTTCTCGACCGCCTGCTGATGTCGCTGGCGGCGCTGTCCGGCTTCGCCCTGGATGACATGACCCGCGACGACGGCTGGCGCTTCCTCATGATCGGCCGCTGCATCGAGCGCCTGCAGTTCCTCTGCGAGAGCGTCGCCGGCCTGCTGCGCAGCCACGCGGCACAGGACCAGTCGGCGCTGGAGTGGCTGCTGGAGCTGGGCAACAGCATCATCACCTACCGCACCCGCTACCTGGCCGCGCCGCAGCTGATCCCGGTGCTCGACCTGCTGCTGCTCGACGAGCAGAACCCGCATGCGGTGCTGTTCCAGCTGCGCCAGTTGCTGCGTTCGCTGGAGCGCCTGGAGGAGGGCTTCGACTTCCGCGCCGGCCCCACCCTGGGCGAGCTGGCGAGCAAGCTCGCCGCCTTCCGCCTGGGCAGCCTGGAGAGCCCGCTGTTCGGCAGCTCCGGCCAGCGCGCGGTGCTCGGTGGCCTGGCCGACCTGCTGCTGCAGATCGCCGAGGTCTCCGGGCGGGTTTCCGACCAGCTGGCGCTGCGTTTCTTCGTGCATGTGGATGCCAGCCAGAGGACGCAATCGTCATGAAGCGCGCGCTCTATCAGGTTTTGCACGACACCCATTATCGCTACTCGGCGCCGGTGTCCCTGGCCCAGCAGCTGGCCCACCTGTGGCCGCGCGACTGCGCCCGGCAGCTGTGCCAGGAGCGGCACCTGACCGTCACCCCGCAGCCGACCGCGCGCCAGGATGGCCTCGATACGTTCGGCAATCCGCTGACCCGCCTGGTCTTCGAGCGCCCGCACGAGCAGCTGCGGGTGATCGCCAGCCTGCGCGTCGAGGTGCTGGCCCGCGACAGCCTGGTGCTGGATGACTCGCCCGCCTGGGAGGCCGTGGTGGCGTCCCTTGGCTACTCCGGCCAGCCGCTCTCACCCGAGCTGCTGGAGGCGGCGCGCTACCGCTTCCAGTCGCCCTATGTGTATATCAAGCGCCTGTTCGCCGACTACGCCGCCGACTGCTTCGCCCCCGGCCGCCCGCTGCTGCGCGCGGCGCAGTTGCTGATGCAGAAGATCTTCCGCGAATTCACCTTCGACGCCGCCGCCACCCAGGTGGCGACCCCGCTGGCCCAGGTGCTGGAGGAGCGCCGCGGCGTGTGCCAGGACTTCGCCCACCTGATGCTCGCCTGCCTGCGCTCGCAGGGCCTGGCCGGGCGCTATGTCAGTGGCTACCTGCTGACCCAGCCACCACCCGGCCAGCCCCGGCTGATCGGCGCCGACGCCTCGCATGCGTGGATCTCGCTGTACTGCCCGCGCCACGGCTGGGTCGACTTCGACCCGACCAACAACCTGCTGCCCAATCTGGAACACATCACCCTCGGCTGGGGCCGCGACTTCGCCGATGTCTCGCCGCTGCGCGGGGTAATACTCGGCGGCGGCAGCCACGATCCGGACGTGCGGGTGACGGTGACGCCGTTGGAGGCGCCATTGCCGGCGGTGGGCTGACAGGCTGCATCTCGCAAGCGCGCACGTCGCCAACACGCATGTCGCAGACGCGCATGTCGCAAAACTGACCCAGTACGCGGAACCTCTTGTTGGGCGGGGGCATAATGCGGCCGCTGCGCCGGGAAGGCGCCTTAGAACCTGACAAGGAGTCGACCATGAGCAAGCCCGCCGCTCGCCAGAGCGATAGCAATGCCTGCCCCCTGCCGGGGCACGGCGTCAACCCGACCGTCACCGGTTCCCCCAACGTCATCATCAATGGTTTGCCAACGCTGCGCGTGGGCGACGCCAGCGCCTGCGGCGATTCCGTCGCTGAAGGTATCGGTTCCATTCTGGTCAATGGCCGTCCTGTCGCCTTCCTTGGCAGTGGTACGGCGCATGGCGGCGTGATCATCAGCGGTTCGGGAGACGTGCTGGTTGGTACGCAGCACACCCCAGCCCCTTTCGTGGTGCCTGCACCGCTGGCGGGCCTGTTTCAAGACAGCGTGCAGCTGGTCTGCTCCCAAACCGGTGAGCCATTGGCCAATTACCCTTACGCCATTCGCCGCGCCAGCGGCGCGATGGAGAAAGGCATTACCGATGCCCAGGGTTTCACCCATGTGGTGAGCCAGATGGGCCAGGCCGAAACGGTACAGATCCTCGTGGGTAACCACCCATGAGTGGCGCCGCCAATCAAAACAACAAGGTCGCAGGATCGCACACGCTGACACCGGCGGCGGACCAGACGGTCAAGCAAGTACCGGTGGAGGTGAAGAAGGCTGTGGTGTTCTTCATTGGCGGCGCTGCCGACAAGGAGTCCTATTACCTGCAGGGGCCCAATAACAACGTGGCCGACGCCAGGCGCAAGCTGGATACGGACTTCGAGGTGCAGAAACAGGCGGGACGCTATGTCTCTTACCACCTGGGTTACAGCGATGTGCGCGGCAGTTTCGACATCGACGAATATGTGCTGAAGCCAATCACCACCAAGGCCTTGCCCGTCTACCTGGTGGGGCACAGCCTGGGCGGCTGGAACGGCGCTCACCTGTCACAGATACTGGTAGAGAAGGGCTACAAGGTGAAGGCTCTGGTCACCCTGGACCCGGTAGGCGAGGGCATGATGGTGTGGATGGGCTCGGACATCTACCTGAGCAAGCCCACGCCCAAGGCCGAGTTCTGGATCAATGTCCGCGCCGATGCCAAGAAGCCCGACAGTTCCGATGGCGTAGCCGATTTCGGTGAGCGCTGGATTCCTCAGGGGGCCAATGTCAGCGTCGTCGCGGATATCCATCACTACGACGCGGGGCGCATGTTCAGCGTCATGATGCCCCAGGGATATTCGCCGTACGACTATGTGAAACGCTCTATTCAGGAGTATCTGGGGCCATGAGCCTGATAAGGATCGCGGCTGCGCTGCTGATCGCGCTGAGCTGCTCGGCCTGCATGAAGGACCATCACCAGCCGATCGCCAACCTCGCCTACCTGCGCGCAGAGCCCGACGCCGGGCGCATCAGCTTCAACCTGTTCTTCGCTTCCGATCTTGATCTTGACGAGGTCTATTCGCGCCTGGATGGCAGCGGCAAGATTGGCCAGTCGCTCAGCTGTTCCCTGGAGCGCGAGCCGGTGTTTGCCATGGATCATGTGATTCCGCTGTTTGGCTCTGGCACGGTGGAGCGAGTCGGTCAGGAGCAGGGGCGTTTCCTCTACCGCTCCAGCCTGCATTTCGCGGAAACCACGGATGAGGGGCGCTCGGAGCGCTTCATCGATCAGCGGCGCTTCAATGAGGCCCTGGCCGGGCGTACGACCGTGCCGTGCAAGGTAGTGATGACAGCCTATGGCTATCGTGCTTACTTCTCCAACACCCTCATGCTGCCGGCTGGTGAATTGCTGCCTTTATTGCCGCGGGAGTGATGCACTGACTGTCCTAAAGGGCTCGTGGCTGGTGTCGAGCCTCTAGTCGGCGGGTTACAGAGCACCGCGCTGGCGCAACCACCGCAGTGCGCCCAGCCCGGCTGCGCGGCCGCTGGCAAAGCAGGCGGTCAGCAGGTAGCCGCCGGTCGGTGCCTCCCAGTCGAGCATTTCGCCGGCGCAGAAGGTGCCGGGCAGGGCGCGCAGCATCAGGTTGTGGTCCAGCGCCGCGAAGGTCACGCCGCCGGCGCTGGAGATGGCCTCGTCCAGCGGGCGGGGGTGCAGCAGTTCGATCGGCAACGCCTTGATCGCCCGGGCCAGACGGCGCATATCGGCGAAATCCTCGCTGCTGGTCAGCTCGCGCAGCAGCGCGGCCCTCGCGCCGTCCAGGCCGAGCTGGCGGTGTAGATGCTTGGCCATGGAGGCCGAGCCGCGCGGCTTGTTGAGCAACGCCTCCACTTTCTCGAGCGTGCGATCCGGCTGCAGATCCAGATAGACCCGCGCGCTGCCGCTCTGCTCGATGCGCTGGCGGATGGTGGCGGACAGCGCATAGACCAGGCTGCCCTCGATGCCGTGCTCGGTGAGGACGAACTCGCCACGTCGCGGCGCCTCGCCGTCCAGCGCCAGGGTGGCGTTCTTCAGCGGCGCCCCGGCGAACTTGCCGCGCAGGTGCTCGCTCCAGCCGGCCACGTCGAAGCCGCAGTTGGCCGGACGCAGTGGCGCGACCTCGACTCCGCGCTGCTCCAGCAGCGGCACCCAGGCTCCATCCGAGCCGAGCCGTGCCCAGCTGCCGCCGCCCAAGGCCAGCACGCAGGCATCGGCCTGCAGCTGGCGCTCACCCTCGGGCGTGGCGATGCGCAGCGCGCCCTCGTCGTTCCAGCCCAGCCAGCGGCTGCGCGTGTGGATGGCCACGCCGGCCTCGCGCAGGCGCTTGAGCCAGGCGCGCAGCAGCGGCGCGGCTTTCATATCGGTGGGGAACACACGGCCGGAAGTGCCGACAAAGGTGTCGATGCCCAGGCCGTGAATCCAGGCGCGCAGGGCTTCGGCATCGAAGTCCGCTAGCAGCGCGGCGATCTCCGGCTCGCGCTCGCGGTAGCGGGACAGGAAGGGCGCCTTGGCCTCCGAATGGGTGATGTTCATGCCGCCGACCCCGGCCAGCAGGAACTTGCGCCCGACCGAAGGCATGGCGTCGAACAGCTCGACCCGCACGCCACCGGCGGCCAGCACTTCGGCGGCCATCAGCCCGGCGGGGCCGCCGCCGATGATGGCAACCAGGGGAGCGGAGGACGTGCTGTCGGTGGGCATGGCGATTCGCGGCTAGGGGGAGTGGGCCGGCATTCTACCCGAGCCACCCGCGGGTCGATCAGCTCAGTAGCTCGGCGTCGTGAAAGGCTTGGAGCCACTGTTTTTCGTCATAGATCTGCAGGCCCCAGTGCCCTTTCCCTGGACGCTTGCTTTTGGCCGCCACTATGAAGCAATCCAACTGGACCTGACCGAGCCCCTCCAGTGTCCTCGGGGTCGTGGCCTTGGCGAGGGCAAGCACCCTCATCGCGTGGCCCTGCGACCAGGGCTGCGGAGAGTGGCCGAAGAGCAACTGGTAGGCGCCCTTGTAGGTGTGGAGTCGTGGCGATCCGGCTCGATACGAGGCGATGAGTTCATCCAGCAGCATTTGGGCGTTGTCGTTTTCGGCGTGCGTCATGCTCGATTCTCCCGTGGTGCAGACGGTCAGGATCTGCCCTTCGCGCAGGCTGCCGCCCGAGTCCTGCTGCAGGGGTAAGCCTGACCAGACGGTTGCAAGCCCGGGCCGGGGGCGGTGATGGGCGGCCGCCAGCAGGGCGCAGAGGCAGGCATCCAGGCGGTCGTGGCTGGGCAGCTCCGTGAGTCCGCGCACACCCATGCGCTCCAGCAACTCACGGCGTTGCCGCCGTCCATCATGCGACGATTTCTTGGCCAGTCCGGTGCCGAGTCGTTTCCACACCGCTCCCGGATAGGTCTCGGCAATCGGCGTATTCGGGCGCAATCCGGCATGGGCCAGGGCGGCAAAGAGCTCCAGCGAGGAACGGACGAACCCGGCATAGGGACCACTGCAGGGCGGAGCGTCGGGAGTCTTGCCGGCGGCGGCGAGTTTGCGTTCACAGTCGCGCATGGTCTGGCCCGGCAGCGCCAGGGCCTGTGGGCCATCGATCAGGGTGAGCCTGGCGCCGCGCAACTCTGGCAATAACGAGTCGACCTGCACTGGGAGTTCTGGAGCATCCCAATGCCATTGCCAGAATTCGGCGTGAAACTGGCCGGCCGCGTCTGGGGTGAGTCCGCAGACATCGATGGGGCGCCGCCCCTTGGCATAGCGGTCGGTGAGGTCCGCGCCCAGATACCAGGCCTTCGGTGGTCCTTGGCGGGTGGTTTCCATAAGCGCTCCCGCAGGTTCGGAGCAGGAAGTTTAGGTCAGGCTTGCCAACACCCGCGCCGCGCTGTGATGGAGGATGCCGTGGCGGCGGGCGAGGACGGCGCGGTCCTTGTCGTAGCCGCCGCCGATCAGGCCGACCACCGGGATGTCGCGCTCCAGGCAGTGGCGGAACACCGCCTCGTCGCGGGCAGCGATGCCGGCGTCGGTCAGTTGCAGATAGCCGAGGGCGTCGTCCTTGTGCACGTCGACGCCGCCGTCGTAGAGCACGATATCGGGCTGGTACAGGGCCAGCAGGTAGCCCAGGCTGTCGTGCACCACCTTGAGGTAGTCGGCGTCGCCCATGCCGATCGGCAGGCCGATGTCCCAGTCGCTTTTGGCCTTGCGCGCCGGGAAGTTCTTCTCGCAGTGCAGGGATACGGTGATGGCGTCCGGCACGTTTTCCAGCAGGCGCGCGGTGCCGTCGCCTTGGTGCACGTCGCAGTCGTAGATCAGCACCCGCCCGGCGCGCCCGCTCTCCAGCAGGTAGCGGGCGACCACGGCCAGGTCGTTGAAGATGCAGAAGCCGGAAGCCTCGTCGAAATGCGCGTGGTGGGTGCCGCCGGCCAGATGGCAGGCGATGCCGTGGTCGAGTGCCAGCTCGGCGGCCAACAGCGAGCCGCCGACCGCGCGCACGGTGCGCCGGGCCAGCGGCTCGCTCCAGGGCAGGCCGAGGCGGCGCTGCTCCTGGTAGGTCAGCTCGCCGCTGGCGAAGCGCTCGATATAGGCCGGGCAGTGGGCCAGGGCGAGCACGTCCGGCGGGCAGATCTCGGGGCGATGCAGCTCGGCGTCGCGCACCAGGCCGCTGTCCACCAGGTGGTCGCGCAGCAGGCGGAACTTCTCCATGGGGAAGCGATGGTTGGCCGGGAAGGGCGGGCTGTAGTCGTCGTGGTAGACCAGCGGCAGCATAATGAACAACTCACGAATTCGAGCGCCAGTATATGAGCACAACCCTGAGCAGCGAACGCCTGAACCTGCGCCCCTGGCGCGAGGACGATCTCGACGCCCTGGCGCAGCTGTGCGCCGACCCCGAGGTGATGGCGCATTTTCCCGCGACCCTGGATCGCGCAGGCAGCGCCGAGCTGCTCGCTCGGTTGATGGCGCACCAGGCCGAGCATGGCTTCACCTTCTGGGCGCTGCAGCGGCGCGAGGACGCTGCCTTCGTCGGCTTTACCGGTCTGGTGCGG
The DNA here is from genome assembly GCF_003205495.1 of Aquipseudomonas alcaligenes. Lineage (GTDB taxonomy): Bacteria > Pseudomonadota > Gammaproteobacteria > Pseudomonadales > Pseudomonadaceae > Aquipseudomonas > Aquipseudomonas alcaligenes_B. The sequence continues at coordinate 235,249 of NZ_QJRX01000008.1, forward strand.
GTCCGCTTCGAAGCACCCTTCGTGCCGGCGGTGGAGATCGGTTGGCGCCTGGCTCGGCCCTACTGGGGCCAGGGTTATGCCCTGGAGGCGGCGCGGCGTGCGCTGCAGTTCGCCTTCGAGGATTTGCAGCTGGATGAAGTGGTGTCCTTCACCGTGCCGGCCAACCAGCGTTCCTGGGGCGTGATGCAGCGTCTGGGCATGCGCCGCGATGCGGCCGGCGACTTCGAACATCCGATTCTGCCCGAGGGGCATCCGCTGCGACCGCACCTGCTCTATCGCATCAGCCGGGAGGACTGGCATGGACGCTGAACGGCAGGTGCGCGCCTATCACGCGCTGAGCAAGCATGCGCCGAACGCCTATGCGCCGGGGCCCGGTCACCTGGACTGGGCGACCCAGCCGGCCCCCTTCCGCCGCTATGCCGGGGCGCGCCTGATCGAGCTGTGGCAGCGCCCGCTGGAGGAGACGCCGGGCTACGACACGCCTTTCGCCGGCCCGGTCGGCGCGCCGCAGCCGCTCGATCGCGCCAGCCTTTCGCAACTGCTGTACGACAGCCTGGCCCTGTCGGCCTGGAAGGAAGCCGGCGGCAACCGCTGGGCGCTGCGGGTCAATCCGTCGTCCGGCAACCTGCACCCGACCGAGGCCTATCTGCTGTTGCCGCCGGGCAGCCTCGAGGAGGCGGGGCTGCTGGCGCACTACGCAGCGGATGCGCACGGACTGGAGGTGCGCGCCGAGCTGCCGGCGCCGCTGGGCGCGCAGTTGCAGGCCGCATTGCCGGCCGGCGGCTTCCTGCTCGGCCTGGCCAGCATCCCCTGGCGCGAGGCCTGGAAGTACGGCGAGCGCGCCTATCGCTACTGCCAGCACGACCTCGGCCATGCCCTGGCCTGTGTGGGTATCGCCGCGGCGATCCAGGGTTGGCAGGTGCGCCTGCTGCGCGGCGTCGCCGAGGCACGGCTGGATGGCCTGCTGGGGCTGGAGCGCGAGGGCTTCCACGAGGCCGAGCATGGCGACTGCCTGCTGTGGATCGGTCCGGCCGGGATAGGCCCGGTCCAGGCTCAGGAGTTCGCCCTGCCCGAGACGCTGCTGCGCGGGCTGGCGGCGCTGGAGCTGCATGGCACGCCCAATCGCCTGTCGCGGCAGTACCGCGAGTGGCCGGAGCTGGCGCGGGTGCATGCGCTGTGTCGGGCACCGGCCTTGCCGGCCCTGAGCTGGCAGGCGCCGAGCGGGCACAGCGGCAGCGACAATCCCGGTCTGCCGCTGCGCCCGATCCTGCACCGGCGGCGCAGCGCCCAGGCCTTCGATGGTCGCTCCGGTATCCAGGCCGAGCTGCTGTTCGCCTGGCTGCGGCGCCTGTTGCCGGAAAATTCGCCGGTGCCCTTCGCGCTGAGCGGCGAGCCGGTGCGGGTCGATCTGCTGCTGTTCGTCCACCGCGTGCAGGGGCTGGAGCCGGGGCTGTACTGGCTGGCCCGTTGCGATGGTCAGCCGCAGCCGCAGGGGCTGCGTAGCGACTTCGCCTGGCAGAGGGTGCATCAGGAGCTGCCGCTGTACCGCCTGCTGCAGGGGGATGCCCGCGGCCTGGCCGGCTTCCTTTCCTGCGGCCAGGACATCGCCAGTGACGGCTGCGTGGCCCTGGCCATGCTGGCGCGCTTCGATGCGGCGCTGGCCGCTGGCGCCTGGCACTACCCGCGGCTGTACTGGGAGTGCGGGCAGATCGGCCAGCTGCTGTACCTGGAGGCCGAGGCAGCGGGGCTGTCCGGCACCGGCATCGGCTGTTTCTTCGACGATCAGGTGCACGAATTGCTGGAACTGGCCGACAGCCGCTGGCAAAGCCTTTACCATTTCACCATCGGTCGCGCGGTGTGGGATGAGCGCCTCACCAGCGCGCCGGCCTATGACGAATTGCGTGTGCCGCCGAGGAGCGATGTATGAGCCAAGTGCTGGATGATCTGGTGTCCCTGCTGAGCATGGAGCAGATCGAGGAAAACCTGTTCCGTGGGCGCAGCCAGGACCTGGGCTTCCGCCAGCTGTTCGGCGGCCAGGTGCTCGGCCAGTGCGTCTCCGCCGCCAACCAGACGGTGGAGCCGGCGCGCCATGTGCACTCGCTGCACGGCTACTTCCTGCGCCCCGGCGATGCCGGCCTGCCGGTGGTGTACAGCGTCGACCGCGTGCGCGACGGCGGCAGCTTCAGCACCCGGCGGGTCACCGCGATCCAGAGGGGCCAGCCGATCTTCACCTGTAGCGCCTCGTTCCAGGCCGACGAGGAGGGCTTCCACCACCAGCTGGCGATGCCCGAGGTGCCCGGCCCCGAGGGTCTGCCCTCGGAAACCGAGCTGGCGCGCCAGGTGGCGCATCTGATTCCCGAGCGCATGCGCGAGCGCATGACCAGCGACAAGCCGATCGAGATCCGCCCGGTGACGCGCATCAACCCCTTCGCCCCGCAGCCCTGCGAACCGGTGAAGTATGTGTGGTTCCGCGCCGCCGGCGAGCTGCCTGCCGAGCCGCAGCTGCACAAGCTGCTGCTGGCCTATGCCAGCGACTTCAACCTGCTCACCACCTCGATGCAGCCGCATGGCGTGTCGGTGTTCCAGAAATTCATGCAGGTGGCCAGCCTCGACCACGCCCTGTGGTTCCACGGCGACCTGCGCATGGACGACTGGCTGCTGTACGCCATGGACAGCCCCTGGGCCGGCAACGCCCGGGGCTTCTCCCGTGCCAGCATCTTCGACCGCAGCGGCCGCCTGGTGGCCTCGTCGGCGCAGGAAGGCCTCACCCGCCTGCGCGAGGACTGGCGTTGACGGTCGCGGCGCTGCGCGCCTGCCGCCACTGGGTGTTCGACATGGACGGCACCCTGACGGTGGCCGTGCACGACTTCCCGGCGATCAAGCGCGCGCTGGACATCCCCCAGGACAGCGACATCCTCCATCACCTGGCCGCGCTGCCCGCCGCCGAGGCGGCGGCCAAGCACGCCTGGCTGCTGCAGCACGAGCGCGAGCTGGCGCTGGGCTCGGTGGCCGCACCCGGTGCGGTGGAGCTGGTGCGCCACCTGCACGGGCGTGGCTGTCGCCTCGGCATCCTCACCCGCAACGCCCACGAGCTGGCGCTACTGACCCTGGCCGCCATCGGCCTGGACGACTGTTTCGACAGCCTGGACGTGGTCGGCCGCGACGAGGCGCCACCCAAGCCGCACCCAGGCGGCCTGTTGCACCTGGCGGCGCGCTGGCAGGTGGCGCCGCAGGCGCTGGTGATGGTCGGCGACTACCGCTTCGACCTCGACTGCGCCCGTGCCGCCGGCGCCCGCGGCGTGCTGGTCAACCTGGCGGACAATCTCTGGCCGGAGCTGGCGGACCTGCACGCGCCGGATTGTGCGCAGCTGCTGGCGCGCATCGACTGTGTCGAGGGGCTGGCGCTCTAGGCGTCCATGCATCCCGTTACATTTGCGCCGGCGCTCGGCGGGCCTGGCGCAGTACCCTGCGGCAAACGAGCAACCTGGTGACGACAAGCACATGGTCATCCTTCTCAACGGACCGCTGGGGATTGGCAAGTCGACCCTGGCCGAGGCGCTGGCCGAGAGCCTCGACGGGGCGGTGATGCTCGATGGCGACCAGCTGATTGCCATGACCCCGGCGCCGGCCGATGAAGTGGACTACCTGCATGGCATCCTCGCCCTGCTCATCAGCCACCATCGCGCCGCGGGCTACCGCCACTTCGTCATCAGCCACCTGTGGCGCACGGCCGAGGAGCTGGCCGATCTGCGCCGCAGGCTCCTGGTCCACTACCCTGAGGCAGAGATTCGCTGTTTCCTGCTGCGGCTTCCACTCGACGAAAATCTGCGACGGATCGAGCGTCGGCAGAGCGCCCGCGCCCTCGATGAGCGGGATTTCGAGAGCAGGACGGTCATGGAAGAGCGTGCGCTGCTGTTCGACGCCGAGGGCGTCAGCGTCGGCGAGCCTTTCGAGGTATCCGCACTACCCGAGGAGCTGGTCGCCCGGCTGCTCGACCGCCTCGGCCTCGCGGCGGCGAGCGAGCGGGCGGGCTGAGTTGCTGCCCGGTCGGATCAGTAGCGGTAGGCGCCCCCCTGAATCGCCGCATGCAGCTCGGCGTCCACCGGCACGTAGCGATCTTCGCCGGGCAGCCAGGCATACAGTGGATCGGCGCAGCGCGCCGGGTCGAAGCCCTGGTCCTTGAGCGGCGCCTTCTTGTGCTTGAAGGTGCCGGTGGTCTCCATCTTCTCGCTCAGGCGCAGAAACAGCGGCACGGCGTAGTGCGGCAGCTCGCGGCGCAGCTCGACGAGCAGGCCCTGGAAGTCGAAGTCGGCCGGATCGCGGTCCAGGCGGATGCAGGCCATGCCGGCGCGGCCGTTGGTGCCGGCGATCTCGACGCCGTAGACCACCGCCTCGCCGACCCCCTCTATGCCGTCCAGCACCGCTTCCACCTCGGTGGTCGAAACGTTCTCGCCTTTCCAGCGGAAGGTGTCGCCGAGGCGGTCGACGAACTGCGCATGGCGCCAGCCCTGGTGCAGCATCAGGTCGCCGGTGTTGAACCAGGCATCGCCCGGCCTGAACACGTCGCGCAGGATGCAGCTTTCGGTCTTGGCCGGGTCGGTGTAGCCGTGAAACGGCGTCTTCGCGGTGATCTCGCCGATCAGCAGGCCTGGCTCGCCGGGCTTCACCCGTTGCAGGCGGCCCTGCTCGTCACGCAGCGGTGCCTCGCTGTCGCGGTCGTAGCGGACGATGGCGTAGGGGTAGGGGGTGAAGCCTACCGTGTTGTCCAGGTTGAGCAGGTTGGTGAAGCCGATGTTGCCCTCGCTGGAGGCGTAGAACTCGACCACCCGCTGAATGCCGAAGCGCTGCTTGAAGCCGCTCCAGATGGCCGGGCGCATGCCGTTGCCGACCATGATGCGCAGTGGGTTGTCGGCGTCGTCCGGGCGCGCCGGACGGTCGAGCAGGTAGCGGCACAGCTCGCCGACATAGCCGAAGGCGGTGGCGCCGTGGCGGCGTACTTCGTCGAGGAAGCGGCTGGCGCTGAACTTGCGCACCATGATCAGGGCCGCCCCGGCGGATAGCACCGAGCCCCAACACACCACCATGGCGGTGGCATGGTAGAAGGGCAGGCTGCAGTACAGGCGATCGTCGCGGCCCAGGCGCACGGCGCCGAAGCCGAAGATGCCGTAGCCCTTGAGGAAGCGTCCGTGATTGAACACCACCGCCTTGGGCAGGCCGGTGGTGCCGGAGGTGTAGATGTAGAAGCAGGGATCCTCGGCCTGCACCGGGCGCGCCAGTAACGGCTTGCTGTCGGGTTGCGCGGCCAGTTCGGCGGCCGGGTGCTGCCAGCCGGCCGGGGCCTGGCCAGGGTCGCGCCAGGTCGGGTGGTCGGCGAAGTAGTAGCGGCCGTCCGCGGGCAGCTGCAACTGGTCCTGCACCTCCTCGAAGGCGCCCAGCAGTTCCTCGCCGACCAGGGCCACGCGTGGCTTCACCAGGTTGATGCTGTGGGCCAGCACCTGGCCGCGCTGGCTGCTGTTGAGCAGTGCGGCGACGGCACCGAGCTTGGCGCAGGCGATGACGCAGGCCAGCAGCTCCAGACGATTCTCCAGCAGCAGCACGGCGCAGTCGCCCTGGGCCAGGCCGCCGGCGCGCAGGCGATGGGCCAGGCGATTGGCCCACTGGTCCAGTTCGGCGTAGCTGAGACGCTCGTCGCCCTGGATCAGCGCCACGCCCTGCGGGTTATTGCGGGCGGCGCTCTCCACGCAGTCGGCCAGGCCGCCGACGGCGCTGCCGCGTGCGCGGCTGGCCAGGCGCAGGCCACGGAGGATGCCGGGCAGGCCGGCGAGCAGGTAGGGCACGCGGGACAACAGGCGTGGCAAGGTGAGAACGGCGGCATGGTTCATGGCGGGACCTGCGATGTTGTTGTTATTCGTCGCAATCTACGCAAGGCCGGCACGAGCTGTTGATAGCCGAAGGTCGCAACGGACTGGCAATTCGTCTCAGGGGCGCCGCACAATCGGGCATCTCGTGGGTGAAAGGATTTGCCGTCATGCTGAATACCGCGCCCAGCGCCACCGCCTCGCTGCTGCTCGACCTGTACCAGAGCCTGCGCCGCCTGCAGCTGGTCGGTCCGGCCGACCTCGTCGAGCTGGGCCTGGCGCCGAACACCCAGCTGGACCTGGAGGCGCGCATCCCGGTGGCCTGGCTGCTGCGCCTTTGGCAGCTGGCGGCCGAGCGCGGTGCGCCGGCCGATCTCGGCCTGCAGTTGGGCCAGCAACGTGGCCTGCAGAGCCGTGGTCCGGTGGCCAACCTGGCGGCGATGAGTGCCACTCTCGGCGAGGCACTGGAGCTGTTCCGCCGGCACAGCCCGGTGATGAGCGAATGCGAGAACCTGCGGGTCGAGCAGGACGGCGATCGCGTGCGCATCGACTTCCTGTTCACCGCACCGCTGGCGGACCATCCGCCGGCCTGCGAATACAGCCTCAGCTCTGCGCTGTGCTGGGGCCGGCAGATGAGCGGCACGCGACTGGTGCCGCTGCGGGTGGGCTTTCGCCATAGGCCGCTGGCCGGTTCCGCCAGCTACCGGCAGATCCTCGGCTGTCCGGTACGATTCGGCGAGCCGCTGGACTACCTCGAGATGGCGGCGGCGGACATGCGCTTGCCGCTGCTCGGCGGCAACGACTACATCAAGGGCCTGCTGCTGCAGCGGGTCAGCGACATGCAGGCCCAACTGCCCAGCCGCCACAGCTTGCGTCAGCAGGTGCAGCAGCTGATCGAGCTGGGGTTGATCGACGGTGCGCTGTCGGTAGAGGCGGTAGCGCGGCGCCTGCATACCAGCCGGCAGACCCTGCATCGCCACCTGCGCGAGGAGGGCTGCAGCTTCTCCGAACTGCTCGCCGAGGTGCGTCGCGAGCACGCGCTGCGGCGTCTGCGCCAGGCGGATTGCCGCATCGAGCAGCTCAGCCGCGAACTGGGCTTCGCCGAGCCGAGCGCTTTCTACAAGGCGTTCAAGGGCTGGTTCGGCGTGTCGCCCAAGGCCTATCAGGAGCAGCAGCGCGGTTGATATCCGCGCCTGCGTTCCTGAAGTGTGAGGGGCCTGGTACGGGTTGCGCGCGCCCTACAGGCGCGCCGCCTTGAAGGTGTCGCAGCGCCCCGGTTCACCGTGCTCGAAGCCGGTCCTGAACCAGCGCTCGCGCTGCGCCGAGGTGCCGTGGGTGAAGGAGTCCGGCACCACGGTGCCGCGCGACTGTTGCTGCAGGCGGTCGTCGCCGATGGCGTTGGCGGCGTTCAGCGCTTCTTCCAGGTCGCCCGGCTCCAGCCAGTCCAGGCGCTGCTGGGCGTGGTGCGCCCAGACGCCGGCCAGGCAGTCGGCCTGCAGCTCCTGGCGCACCAAGAGGCCGTTGTCGCCCTCCACCCGCTCGCCGCGCTGGCGCGCCGCGTGGACCCTGGCCGAGACGCCGAGCAGGGTCTGCACGTGGTGGCCGACCTCGTGGGCGATCACGTAGGCCTGGGCGAAGTCGCCGGCGGCGGCGAAGCGCGTCTCCATCTCGCGGAAGAACGACAGGTCGAGGTACACCTGCTGGTCGCCCGGGCAGTAGAAGGGGCCGACGGCGGCATCGGCGAAGCCGCAGGCCGAGCGCACGCCGCCGCTGAAGAGCACGAGCTTCGGGTCCTGGTACTGCTTGCCGGAGGCCTGGAAGATGGCGCGCCAGGTGTCCTCGGTGTCGCCGAGCACGGCGCGGACGAATTCGCTCTGCGCATCGTTGGCCGCCGGCGCGCGCTGCTCCTGCACCGGCGCGCCCTGCTGCAGGCCCTGGTTGACCACGTTGCCGAGGATGGTCAGTGGGTCCTGGCCCATCAGCAAGCCGATCACCACGATCACGGCGATGCCGCCGAGACCCAGGCCCTTGCCGCCGCCGAGGCGCATGCCGCGGCCGCTGCCGCGGGCGTCGACTACGTTGTCACTGCGTCTGCCGCGTTCCCAGCGCATGGCCGTGCTCCTTTTCTCCGTCCGGGGCTGACAGTGTCGTCCCCGGACGGGCGCGGCGCCAGCGGAGCGTCACTCGGCCGGATAGTCGGCCAGCACGCTCTGCTTGCCGTCCTGGCCCAGGCCGATCACCTGGTAGGCATCCACCCGACCGGTCTCCATGCCCGGCGAGCCGTGCGGCATGCCCGGCACGGCGGCGCCGAGCAAGTCGGGGCGGCCCTGCAGGGCGAGCACGTCGCGGGCCGGTACGTGGCCTTCGACGAACTTGCCGTCGATCACCCCGGTGTGGCACGAGGCCAGGCGCGGCGGCACGCCGAGGCGCTGCTTGACGGCGGCCATGTCGGTTTCGACATGGTCGTTGACCCGGATGCCGTTGGCTTCCAGGTGGCTGATCCAGGCCTTGCAGCAGCCGCAGTTGGCGTCGCGGTGCACGTCCATGGTGACGGGCTCGGCGGCTTGCGCGGAGGCGACGAAGAGCAGGGTGGCGAGAGGCAGCAGGCGCATGGGGGAGTCCTCGATTCTGGCGTCAGGTGGCTAGGATAAATCGCTGGGCCGAGCGCGCCCAGGCCGCGACTGTTTCCGTGTGAGTCGCCAGCGCCTATGCTCGCAGCCAGTCCAACCAGGGAGATTGCCGATGCTGCCGGTGCGCCTGTTCCTCATTGTCCAGAGCTTGATCCTCGCCGGCTTCGGCCTGGCCTACTTCGTCCGTCCGCACGAGCTGGCCAACCTCAGCGGCATGCTGCTGATGGCGCCGGCGGCGATCACCGATGTGCGCGCTTATTACGGCGGCCTGCAGTTGGGGCTGGCGGCCTGGCTGGGGCTGGCGCTGCTGCGTGGCGAGCTGCTGCGCCCGGCGCTGATGCTGCTGGTGCTGCTCTACAGCGCGCTGCTGCTCGCTCGCCTGGGCGGGCTGTGGCTGGACGGCGGCGCGCAGCAGACCTTCAACCTCTACGCCATGCTGTTCGAGGGCGTCTCCGCCGCGCTGGCGTTCTGGCTGTTGCGCGGGCTGGGGCAGCGTTAGGGATGCTGGGCTCAGCGGCGCTGCAGCAGTACCCCGGCTTCCATGTGATGGGTCCAGGGGAACTGGTCGAACAGCGCCGTCTTCACCACCGCGTGGCTGTCGTGTAGCTGGGCGATGTTGGCGGCCAGGGTCTGCGGGTTGCAGGAGATGTACAGGATATTGTCGAAGCGCCGGGTCAGCTCGCAGGTGTCCGGGTCCATGCCGGCACGCGGCGGGTCGACGAATACCGTGCCGAAGTCGTAGGCCTTCAGGTCGATGCCGGCCAGGCGGCGGAACGGCCGCACCTCGTTCAGCGCCTGGGTCAGCTCCTCGGCGGACAGGCGCACCAGCTCGATGTTGTCGATGCCGTTGTCGGCCAGGTTGGCCAGGGCGGCGTTGACCGAGGTCTTGCTGATCTCGGTGGCCAGCACCTTGCGCACCCGGGTGGACAGCGGCAGGGTGAAGTTGCCGTTGCCGCAGTACAGCTCCAGCAAATCATCCTGGCGCTGGCCGAGGGCATCGAAGGCCCACTGCAGCATCTTCTGGCAGACCGTGCCATTGGGCTGGGTGAAGGCGCCTTCCGGCTGGCGGTAGCGGTAGGTGCGACCGGCCACGCTCATCTCTTCCTCGACGTAATCACGGCCGATCACCAGGCGCTGGCCGCGCGAACGGCCGACCAGGCTGACGCCTAGCTTGGCCGCCAGCTGTTCGGCCTGGGCCTGCCACTCGGCGTCCAGCGGGCGGTGGTAGCACAGGGTGATCAGCGCATCGCCGGCCAGGGTGGTGAGGAACTCGACCTGGAACAGCTTGAACGACAGCACGCGGCTACCCTGCCAGGCGGCCTTGAGCTGAGGCATCAACTGGTTGATGCGCGCGCTGGCGATGGGGAACTGCTCGATGAGGATCGGCGTGTGCTTGTCGCCCGCCTCGAACATCGCGTAGTGGCGCTCCTCCTGCTCGCGCCACAGGCGGAACTCGGCACGCAGGCGGTAGTGCTCGCGCGGCGAGTCGAACACCTCGGGCGCGGGGGCGGCGAAGGGCGCCAGCAGCTCGCGCAGGCGCGCGACCTTGTCGTCCAGCTGGGCGGCATAGGCCGCCTGGTCACCGATGCGGATCATGCGTTGGCGCCGAAGGCGAACTTAACCACGAAGATCGCGGCGAGGATCACCAGGGCCGGGTTCAGTTCCTTGAAGCGGCCGGCCAGGGCCTTGATCAGCACCCAGGCGATGAAGCCGAAGGCGATGCCGTTGGCGATGGAGAAGGTCAGCGGCATGGCCAGGGCGGTGATCACCACCGGCGCGGCGACGGTGATGTCGTCCCAGTCGATCTCGGCCAGGCCGGAGGTCATCAGCACGGCGACGAACAGCAGCGCCGGGGCGGTGGCGAATGCCGGCACGGTGCCGGCCAGCGGGGCGAAGAACAGCGCCAGGAGGAACAGCACGGCGACCACCATGGCGGTCAGGCCGGTGCGGCCGCCGGCGGCCACGCCCGAGGCGGATTCGATATAGCTGGTGGTGGTGCTGGTGCCCAGCAGCGAGCCGCCCATGGCCGCGGTGCTGTCGGCGATCAGGGCGCGGCCCATCTTCGGCAGGTGGCCGTCCTTGCCCATCAGCCCGGCGCGCTTGGCCACACCGATCAGGGTGCCGGTGTTGTCGAACAAGTCGACGAACAGGAAGGCGAAGATCACGCTGATCATGCCCACCTCGAAGGCGCCGGCGATGTCCAGCTGGAGGAAGGTCGGCGCCAGCGACGGCGGCATCGACACCACGCCGCCGAACGGGGTGACGCCCAGGGCGATGGCGATGGCGGTGACCACGAGGATGCCGATCATCACCGCGCCGGTGACGCGGCGGGCCTCAAGGGCGACGATCAGGAAGAAGCCGAGCACGGCCAGCAGCGGGCCGGGGGCGGTGAGGTCGCCGAGGCCGACCAGGGTGGCCGGGTTGTCCACCACCAGGCCGGCTTCCTTCAGCGCGATCAGCGCCAGGAACAGGCCGATGCCGGCGGCGATGGCCGAGCGCAGTGGCAGTGGGATGCTGTTCACGATCCACTCGCGGATGCGGAAGATCGACAGCAGGAAGAACAGGGTGGCGGAGATGAACACCGCGCCCAGTGCGGTCTGCCAGGTGTAACCCATGTGCAGCACCACGGTGTAGGTGAAGAAGGCGTTGAGGCCCATGCCGGGGGCCAGGGCGATCGGGTAGTTGGCGATCAGGCCCATCACCGCCGAGCCGATGGCCGCCGCCAGGCAGGTGGCGACGAATACCGCACCCTTGTCCATGCCGGTTTCGCCGAGGATCGCCGGGTTGACGAAGAGGATGTAGGCCATGGTCAGGAAGGTGGTGACACCGGCCAGGATCTCGGTGCGCACGGTGGTGTTGTGTGCCTTGAGTTGGAACAGCTTTTCCAGCATGGTGGGGCTCCCGTTAGGCTGGTGCGGCAAGGTAGGCGGACTGCGCGAAAGCAAAGCACAAAGGCTGCCAACTCGACGGAAAGCGAGGGGCGGATTCGTGCCTGATCCGGAAAAGCCGCGCACTATACCAGCTCACCCCCGAGCGGTGAATTTATGACCGGACGGACAGCATCGGTTTCCGTTCGGCGAGGAGAACGACCATGACAGCCCGCGCCCTGATCGCCGTCGCCGACGGTGTGGAAGACCTGGAAACCGTGACCCTGATCGACGTGCTGCGCCGCGCCGAGGTGGAAGTGGTGATTGCCAGCATCGAGAATCGCCGCATGTTCACCGCCGCCCGTGGTACCCGGCTGACCGCCGACGCCATGCTGGTCGACGTGCTGGCCCAGGACTTCGACCTGATCGTGCTGCCCGGCGGCATGCCCGGTGCCCAGCACCTGGCCGAGCATGAACCGCTGGCCGACAAGGTGCGCGAGCAGGCCAGGGCCGGCAAGTTGTTCGCCGCCATCTGCGCCGCTCCGGCCCTGGCCCTGCAGGGCTACGGCGTGCTCAAGCAGCGGCGCATGACCTGCTACCCGGCGTTCAGCGATCGCCTGTCCGGCTGCACCTTCGTCGACCAGCCGGTGGTGGTGGATGGCAACTGCATCACCAGCCAGGGGCCGGCGACGGCTCTGGAGTTCGCCCTGACCCTGGTCGAGCAGTTGGTCGGCAAGGGCAAGCGCAGGGCGGTGGCCGAGGCCATGCTGGTGCCGGCGTGAGGACGCTGCTGGCGGCGCTCGCCCTGGCGCTGCTGGCCGGCTGCGCCAGCGAGTCACGCCTGCCGACTACCGAGCATCGCCTGGGCATCCACCTGGCACGCGGTGCCAGCGCCGAGGGCCTGCAGGCCATGCGCGACCGCCACAGTGGCGTGCGCCTGTGGCTGGCGCCGCAGCCGGTGCTGACCGAGGCGGACGTGCGCCAGGCGGAAATGGCCTTCACCCCCGCGGGCGAGCCGGCCGTGGTGCTGACCCTGAGCGATGCCGGGCGCGCCACCCTGGCCGAGCTGACCCGCACCCATCTGGGCCAGCCGCTGGCCTTCGTGGTCGACGGCGAACTGCGCCTGGCGCCCATCGTCGAGGAGCCGGTGCTCGATGGCCGTGTGGCCCTGACCGGCTTCGATTCGCTGCAGGAAGCGGAAGAGCTGGTGCGCGACTGGAGTCGCTGAGCCCCTAGCCCGGATGCAATCCGCGGCGGATCTGCCTGCTTCCCGGATTACAGCCTGGCTGTCTGCTGACGTCAGTGACAGCAGTCGCGGTCGTCCAGCGCCTCCAGCAGCCGACAATGCTCGGCATGGCCGCTGTGACAACCGGCCAGCTTGCTCAGCTCGGCCTGCATGTTCTGCAGGTCGCGGATGCGTGTGGCGATGGCGTCCAGATGTTCGCGCACCATCTGGTCGGCGCTGGCGCAAGGACTCTCGGGGTGGGCGGCGAGATCCAGCAGGCTGCGGATTTCCTCCAGGCTGAAGCCCAGCTCGCGGCCGCGGCGGATAAAGCGCAGCCTGCGCACATCCTGTTCCTGGTAGTGGCGATAGCCGGCAGGGCTGCGCTGTGGTGCCGGCAGCAGGCCGCTGCGCTCGTAGAAACGGATGGTTTCCAGGTTCACGCCGCTGTCGCGGGCCAGCATGCCGATGGTGATGGGTTTGCTCATGTTGACTCCGTAGCGACTACAGGGTTTAGCCTAGTCTGCACCTGAACCAAAGGAGATACCAAATGGGTGCTCATTGCTGCGGCCCCGATACCGCTCCCAAGCACGACGACGGTCGCTACCGGCGCATCCTGTGGATAGCGCTGCTGGTCAACCTGGCCATGTTCCTGGTCGAGATCGGCGCCGGCCTGCGGGCCGGCTCGGTGTCGCTGCTGGCCGATTCGCTGGATTTTCTCGGTGACGCCGGCAACTACGCGATCAGCCTCTGGGTGCTGGGCATGGCCCTCGCCTGGCGGGCCCGCGCCGCCCAGTTGAAGGCCGTCAGCATGCTGCTGTTCGGCCTCGGCGTACTGGGGGCGGCGCTCTGGCACTGGTGGCAGGGCGGCGTACCGAGTGCGCCGACCATGGGCCTGGTAGGCAGCCTGGCGCTGCTGGCCAATGTCGGCGTGGCGGCGCTGCTGTATGCCTACCGCGAGGGCGACAGCAACATGCGCAGCGTCTGGCTGTGCACCCGCAACGATGCCCTGGGCAACCTCGCCGTGCTGGCGGCGGCGCTCGGCGTGTTCGGCACCGGCAGCGCCTGGCCGGACCTGGCCGTGGCCGCCATCATGGCTAGCCTGGCCGTGCATTCGGCCATCGCGGTGCTGCGTCATGCCGATGGCGAACTCAATGGCGGACACGAGCATGCGCACTGAACTGAAAGAGGCGCTGCAACAGGCCTTCGCCGAAGGCGAGGCGGCGCTGGCCCGCGGCGATCTGGACAGCGCCTACGCCTGGCTGGAACGCGCCCATATCCTCGGCCAGCGCATGCCGCTGCGCCACGCCTGGTCGCACTGGCTGATGCTGCGCGTCGGCTGGCGGGCGCGCGACTGGCGCGAGGTGGCCGGGCAGCTGCCACGCATCCTCGCCGCGCTGCTGTTCTCGCGCCTGTGGGTGCCGTTGGGCAACAGCGGGCGGGCGCGGGTCAGCGCGTTCCAGCCGATGCCGCTCAGCGAGGAGCTGCGTCGCCTGCTGGACTGAGCGGCGGGTGCAGCGCCCGCAGCCGCGCGCCCAGGTGGCTGCCCGGCAGCGCCTCGATGAAGGCGCGCAGGCGCTGCGGGTAGTCGGGCGCCACCGCGGCGATCACGCTGGGGCGCCGCAGCAGGGCCTGGCGCCAGGCGTGCAGACGGGCCAGTTGCGGCGGCAGACGCGACTCCGCCAGCAGGTCGAAGACCTCCCAGTAGCGCAGCACCGGGGCGAACAGCGCATCGACCAGGCAGAAGCTCTTGCCGTCGAAGAAGGGCCCGCCGCCGAGCGCCTGCTCCAGCTCCGCGAGGCGTTGGCGCACCCGCTGCAGAGCCTCGTCGAAGCGCTCCGGGGTGGCCCGGTAGAGCGCGGCGATATCGTTCAGCAGGGCCGAGGCGAACTCCATCCAGGCGCGGTGGCGGGCCCGCTGCAGCGGCTGCTGCGGGTGCAGCTTCGGCTCTGCGATCTCCTCCAGGTACTCGACGATGGGCCCGGACTCGAACAGCGTGTATCCGTCGACCCGCAGCAGGGGCACCTTGCCCAGTGGCGACAGGCGCAGGAACCAGTCCGGCTTGTGGGCGAGGTCGATGTCGGTACGGCTGAAGGCGATGCCCTTTTCCGCCATGACGATGGCGGCCCGCTGCACATAGGGGCAGAGCGGGTGGCTGACCAGCTGCAGAGGGAGCATGGCGCTCACCGCTTCAGGGCCAGGCGGCCGTCGCCCAGCAGCACGTGCGCCAGCGAGGCGCCGGCCAGGAACAGCGGGTATTCCCAGCCGCCACCGGCATTGCTGAACACCCAGCCGTTGCCAGCATGGACCCAGATGGCGCCGAACAGGATCGGCAACAGGGCGAGCGAGACCCAGCGGCCGTGCAGGCCCAGCAGGATCAGCAGGCCGCCGAGGCTTTCGGCCAGGATCAGTGGCCAGGCCAGGGCCCCGGGCAGGCCGGTCGCGACCAGCCAGGCGCTCAGCCCGGCGGCGCCATAGGTCAGCAGTTTGAGCAGCAGCCCGTGGCTGAGCCACATGCCGGCCAGGGCCGCGCGCAGGAGCAGCAGGCCGAGGTCGGGGCGAACGGAGAGGGTGAGCGTGGACATGGCGACTCCCGAGCGAGTGATGGATGGCCAGTCTGCGCTTTGCGTGGATGCCTGAAAATTTGCATTATCTGCATTTGTCTTATGCGGAAATGCACAGATGGACTGGAGCGATCTGCAGTTCTTCCTCGCGGTTGCCCGGCACGGCTCGCTCAGTGCCGCCGCCCGCCAGCTCGGGGTCAACCACAGCACCGTGCTGCGCCGGCTGCAGCACTTCGAGCAGGGGCTGGGAGTCGCCGTGTTGCAGCGCCAGTCCGGGGGCTATGTGCTGACCCCGGCCGGGGACGAGCTGGTGGCGCGGCTGGGCGGCCTGGACGAGCAGATCAGCGGCGCCGAGCGCCAGGTGCGCGGACTGGAGCAGCAGATCCGCGGCAGCATCCGCCTGACCTCCACCGACACCCTGTTCGCCAGCCTGCTCACGCCGCTGCTGGCCGACTTCCAGCGCCTGCACAGCGCTGTCAGCCTGCAGCTGGTCAGCCGCAACGAGTTCCTGCGCCTGACGCCGCGGGAAGCGGACATGGCGGTACGCGGCACCCACGAGCCACCCGAGCACCTGCTGGGGCGCTGCGCCGGGCGCATCCAGACTGCGCTCTACGGCTCGCACGACTACCTGGCGAGGATGGGCGAGCGGCCCTTGAGCGAGCACCTGTGGGTCGGTCTCGATGAGTCGCTGGCGCACCTGAGGCAGGCCGCCTGGCTGTCCGAGCATGTGCCCGCCGAACAGGTGGTGGCGCGCAGCGACAGCCTGGTCGGCATGCTCCAGTGCGTGCGCCAGGGCATGGGGCTGGGGCTGCTGCTCTGTCCGCTGGCCGAGGGCTGCGCCGAGCTGGTGCGGCTGGCGGAGCCACGGCCCGAGCTGGATACGCCGATCTGGATTCTCACCCACCCCGACCTGCGCCGGGTGGGGCGTATCCGCGCGCTCTCCGACTTCCTCTACGAACGCCTGAGCGGAGATCCGCGCCTGGCCCACTAGGCCAGGCCCATGCCCCACTTGATGACGTAGGCGAGCAGGCCGACGGCCGCCACGCCGCCCAGCCAGAGCAGGACGAACCAGGCCAGCCGTTTGGCCAGCGGTTGTTTGACCTCGTGCATCAGTGATACCCCTCGCCGACCTTGACCTTGCCGCGGAACACCCAGTAGCTGTAGGCGGTGTAGATCAGGATGATCGGCACCATGAACACCACGCCGACCAGGGCGAAGGCCTGGCTGCTGGCCGGCGCCGAGGCCTCCCAGATGCTCACTGCCGGCGGGATGATGTTCGGCCACAGGCTGATGGCCAGACCCGTGTAGGCCAGGGCGATCAGCACCAGGGTCAGCACGAAGGGCTGCCAGTCGATCTTCAGGTGCACGGCGCGGACGATGCCGAGGATGGTCACCGCCACCAGGGTCGGCACCGGGATGAAGTAGAACAGGTTGGGCAGGGTGAACCAGCGCTGGGCGATGCTCTCGTGGGCCAGCGGCGTCCAGATGCTGACCACGGCGATGAACAGCAGCAGCAGGCTGGTCAGCGGCAGCATCAGCTTGTACATCTTGTGGCGCAGTTTGCCCTCGGTCTTCATCAGCAGCCAGGCGCAGCCGAGCATGGCGTAGCCGGCCACCAGGCCGGCGCCGCAGAACAGCGGGAAGGGCGCCAGCCAGTCGAAGGCCCCCCCGGCGAACTGCCGATTCTCCACCTTGATCCCTTCGATAAAGGCGCCCAGCACCACGCCCTGGGCGAAAGTCGCGACGATCGAGCCCCAGATGAAGGCAGCGTCCCACACGTGGCGGGTGCGCTTGGCCTTGAAGCGGAACTCGAAGGCCACGCCGCGGAAGATCAGCGCGATCAGCATGATCAGCAGCGGCAGGTAGAGCGCCGTGAGCACCACCGAGTAGGCCAGCGGGAAGGCGGCGAACAGCCCGGCGCCGCCCAGCACCAGCCAGGTCTCGTTGCCGTCCCAGATCGGCGCCACGGTGTTCATCATGGCGTCGCGCTCGTCCTTGTCACGGAAGAAGGGGTAGAGGATGCCGATACCCAGATCGAAGCCATCCATCACCACGTACATGAAGATGCCGAAGGCGATCACCCCGGCCCAGATCAGCGGCAGGTCGATGCTCATGGGCGTTGCTCCTGTTCGTCTTCGACACTGTCTTCGGCGGCCGACAGCGGGCGCGACGGCGTACGCGGGTGGCCCGGGCCACCGGCCTCGGTGGGCGTGTGGGCATGCAGCAGGCCCAGCACCGGGCCCTTGCGCATCATGCGCAGCAGGTAGGTGATGCCGACGCCGAACACGGCGAGGTACACCACCACGAAGATGCTCAGCGACACGCCCATCTGCGTGGCGCTGTGGTTGGACACCGCGTCCGAGGTGCGCAGCAGGCCGTAGATCACCCAGGGCTGGCGGCCGACTTCGGTGGTCACCCAGCCGGCGAGGATGGCGATCAGCCCGGACGGGCCCATCAACAGCATCAGGCGCTGGAAACCGCGCGCCTCGTAGAGCCGGCCGCCACGGCGCAGCCACAGGCCGATGACGCCGCAGAGGATCATCGCCAGGCCCAGGCCGACCATCACGCGGAAGCTCCAGAACACGATCGGCACGTTGGGCCGGTCTTCGGGCGCCCATTCCTTGAGGCCCTTGATCTCGCCGTCGAGGTCATGGGTGAGGATCAGGCTGGCCAGGCGCGGGATGCCGATGGCGTAGTGGGTGGTTTCCGCCTGCATGTCGGGGATGCCGAACAGCAGCAGCGGCACGCCGCGGGAGGTTTCCCAGTGGCCTTCCATCGCCGCCACCTTGGCCGGCTGATATTTCAGGGTGTTGAGGCCGTGCAGGTCACCGATGAAGGCCTGCACCGGCGCCACCAGCAGCGCCATCCACAGTGCCATGGAGAACATCATACGGGTGGCCTCGTCGCGCTTGCCCTTGAGCAGGTGCCAGGCCGCCGTGGCGCCGACCACGAAGGCGGTGCTGAGGAAGGCCGCCACCGCCATGTGCGCCAGGCGGTAGGGGAAGGATGGGTTGAACACGATGTCCCACCAGCTTTCCGGGTAGAACACCCCGTCGACCAGGCTGTGGCCCTGCGGGGTCTGCATCCAGCTGTTCGAGGAGAGGATCCAGAAGGTCGAGATCAGCGTGCCGATGGCCACCATCAGGGTGGCGAAGAAGTGCAGGCCGCGGCCGACCTTGTTCATGCCGAACAGCATGATCCCGAGGAAGCCCGCCTCGAGGAAGAAGGCGGTGAGCACCTCGTAGGTCAGCAGCGGACCCATGATGCTGCCGGCGGCGGTGGACAGCCCGGCCCAGTTGGTGCCGAACTGGTAGCTCATCACCACGCCGGAGACCACGCCCATGCCGAAGGTCACGGCGAAGATCTGCAGCCAGAAGCGGTACAGGTCGTAGTAGACCTCGCGCTTGGTTTTCAGCCACAGGCCTTCGAGCACGGCCAGGTAACTGGCCAGGCCGATGCTGATGGCGGGGAAGATGATGTGGAAGGAGATGGTGAAGGCGAACTGCAGGCGCCCCAGCTCCAGTGCATCGAGGCCGAACATGATGGGCCACTCCGGAAATTGATCTGGATCAATACTCCGTCAAGCCGGACCCGGGGCGTAGTCGGCGGATTGTCGCATTGGGCAATTTGTCGCAGCCGCTTTGCCCGGCGAAATCTGTAGCCCGGATGCAATCCGGGGCAAGTGTCTGGGGGCTGCGCCATCCCGGATTTCATCCGGGCTACGGCGTGGCTTCTCCCTCTCCCCTCGGGGAGAGGGGGCTGGGTCTACTTGGTGGCCCTGAGCACCACGAACTTGGGATTGGCCGCCACCTGCTGCACGCCGCGGAACAGCCGGGCCAGCTTGGCGTGGTAGCCGAGGTGGCGGTTGCCGACTATCCACAGCTCGCCGCCGGTGACCAGCGCCGCGCGGGCCTGCTGGAACATGCGCCAGGCGAGGAAGTCGCCGACCACCTGCTGCTGGTGGAAGGGCGGGTTGCACAGCACCAGGTCCAGCGAGTCCCTGGGCTGGTCGGCCAGGCCGTCGGCGGCGCGGAAGGTCGCCGGGCGCTCACCGAGTGTCGCGCGCCAGTTCGCCTCGGCCGACTGCACGGCCATGTAGGACTCGTCCACCAGGGTCAGCTCGGCCTGCGGGTTGGCCAGGGCGAAGGCGATGGCCAGTACGCCATTGCCGCAGCCGAGGTCGGCCACCCGCTGCGGCACCAGTGACTTCGGCAGATGCGGCAGGAAGGCGCGGGTGCCGATATCCAGGCCTTCGCGGCAGAACACATTGGCGTGGTTGAGCAGCTCGATGGCCGGTTTATCCAGCCGGTAGCGCGTGGGATAGGGCGATACCGGCGCCGGCCGGGCCTCGGGCGTGGCCGTCAGCAGGCGCGCCTTCTTCACCGCCAGCGAGGCCTGCACCGGGCCGATGTACTGCTCCAGCAGGTCGCCGGCGGCACGCGGCAGGTGCTTGATCATGGCGCCGGCGATCACCCGCGCGCCGGGGGCGAGCTGGCCGTGCAGGCGGACCAGCTGCTCCTCGAGCAGGGCCAGGGTCTTGGGCACGCGCACCAGTACCCAGTCGAACGGGCCTTCCGCCGTCGCGCTGGCCGGCACGAAGGTCACGCGGTCGGCGGCCAGGCCGTTGCGCGCAAGGTTCTTCTGCAGGGCCAGATGGCCCAGGTGCGAGTCGCCGCTGCTGGTCACCTGGCAGTGCGCCGCCAGCGAGCAGGCCAGGGCGCCGAAGCCGTCGTTGAGCAGCAGCACCCGGCTGTCAGGCCCGAGGCCCTGCTCGTGCAGGTGGGCCAGCAGGTACTCGTCGGCGGCGTCGAAGGCCTGCAGCGGCTCGTTGGCCATCTCGGGCTGGCGAATCAGGTCGAGCTGGGCGAAGGGCGTGGCGAGAATAGGCATGGAAACCGTCGGTGTTTGTAGGCGGCGCTTTGCGCGAGACTGCACAAGATCTGATGCGCGTCGGCCGGGCGTCGTTGCATAAGGGCCTGGCGCCGCCACTTCTGAACAGGAGCCGGGAGCGTGCATGAAGGGGGAATTATGACCGCCAGCGAAGAGAAGTTCACTCGCCAGACCCTCACCGCGGTGCGCAGCTGGTCACCCAGCCTGTTCAGCCTGCGTTGCACCCGCGACGCCGGCTTTCGTTTCCGCGCCGGGCAGTTCGTCCGCCTGGGCGTGCGCAAGGCCAGCGGCTGCATCGTCTGGCGCGCCTACTCGGTGGTGTCGGCGCCGCATGACGACTACCTGGAGTTCTTCTCCATCGTGGTGCCCGGCGGCGAGTTCACCAGCGAGCTGAGCCGCCTGCGTGCCGGCGACGAGCTGCTGGTGGAGAAGCAGGCCACCGGGTTTCTCACCCTCGACCGCTTCGCCGACGGCCGCGACCTCTGGCTGATCGGCACCGGCACCGGCCTGGCGCCCTTCCTGTCGATCCTCCAGGACCTGGAAGCCTGGCAGCGCTTCGAACGCATCGTCCTGGTCTACAGCGCCCGCGGGCGCGGCGAGCTGGCCTACCAGGAGCTGATCGCCGAGCTGCCGCAGCGCGAGTGGCTGGAGGGCGCGGGGCACAAGCTGCGCTACATTCCCGTGGTAACCCGCGAGCGGGTAGCGGGCGCGCTGCACGCGCGCATCACCAGCCTGATCGAGAATGGCGAGCTGGAGCGCGCCGCCGGCCTGGCCCTGGAGCCCGAGCACTCGCGCATCATGCTCTGCGGCAACCCGCAGATGATCGAGGACACCCGTGCCGTGCTCAAGGCGCGCAACCTCAACCTGGCACTGACCCGCAGGCCCGGCCAGGTGGCGGTGGAGAACTACTGGTAGGGCGCCACACGCCGGCCTGTTAAGAATTGGTAACTTTTTCCGGCTTAGGAATGGGCGGGTGAGCCGTTAGCATGGCAATCCCTTTTCCCTTCCACGGAACCCATGGACAGCGATTGTTGCCAGCCGCCCCCGAGCGGCCACCCCTCCCTCGGCGCCCTTGCGCGCCTTGCCCCGAACTCTGTCGATAGCCACGCCCTGCGCCGCGTCACCCGTGTCTGCGCCGTGTACACGGCTGCCCGGAGGAGCGCATGATCTTCGAATGGATGGCCGACCCCACCGCCTGGCTCGGCCTGCTGACGCTGATCGTCCTGGAAATCGTCCTGGGCATCGACAACCTGGTGTTCATCGCCATCCTCGCCGACAAGCTGCCGCCGCACCTGCGCGACCGCGCGCGGTTGATCGGCCTGAGCCTGGCCCTGCTGATGCGCCTGGGCCTGCTGGCCAGCATCTCCTGGCTGGTGACCCTGACCGAGCCGCTGATCGAGGTGTTCGGCAAGAGCTTCTCCGGGCGTGACCTGATCATGCTGTTCGGCGGCGTGTTCCTGCTGTTCAAGGCCACCATGGAGCTGCACGAGCGCCTCGAGGGGCGTACCCACCAGCCGAGTGGCGGCCGTCGCACCTACGCGCTGTTCTGGCCGGTGGTAGCGCAGATCGTGGTGCTCGATGCTGTGTTCTCGCTGGACGCTGTGATCACTGCGGTGGGCATGGTCGAGCATCTGGAAGTGATGATGATCGCCGTGATCATCTCCATCGGCCTGATGATCGTCGCCAGCAAGCCGCTGACCGCCTTCGTCAACGCCCACCCGACAGTGATCATGCTGTGCCTGGGCTTCTTGATGATGATCGGCTTCAGCCTCACCGCCGAAGGCCTGGGCTTCCATATTCCCAAGGGCTACCTGTACGCGGCCATCGGCTTCTCCATCCTCATCGAGCTGGCCAACCAGCTGGTGCGGTACAAGCGCAAGCGCCAGCTGCAGAACGGTCGTGGCATGCGTGAGCGTACCGCCCACGCGGTGCTGCGCCTGCTCGGTGGCAAGGTCGAGGCCGACGAGGTGGGCGAGGAGATCGCCGACATGCTCGAAGGTGGCGCCGGCGAGGCTGCGCTGTTCGACCGCCGCGAGCGGGTGATGATCCGCGGCGTGTTGGGCCTGGCCGAGCAGTCGATCAAGACGGTGATGACCGACCGTGTGCAGGTCGACCATATCGACCTGGCCCACGAGCCCGAGCAGACCCGCCAGGCCCTGCTGGCCTCGCCGCACTCGCGCCTGCTGGTGATCAAGGATGGCCAGGTCGACGAGCCGCTGGGCTTCGTGCATAAGAAGGAACTGCTCAAGGAGCTGCTGGAGCAGCGCGAGCCGGATATCGAGGGTCTGCTGCGCCAGCCGCTCAACCTGCCGGACAGCTGCTCGGTGCTCGGCGCCCTGGAGCAGATGCGCCAGGCCTCGACCCACGTGGCCTTCGTGGTCAACGAGTTCGGCGGTTTCGAGGGCCTGCTGACCCTGACCGACATCCTCGAGGCCATCGCCGGCGAACTGCCGGATGCCAGCGAGGTGGATGGCCCGGACATCGAGCCGGATGGCGCGGGTTTCCGCGTCAGCGGCGCGCTCAACCTGGCCCTGCTGCGCTCGCGCATCGGCCTGCAGGCCCAGGCCACCGAGGACTACCAGACCCTGGCCGGGCTGGTGATGAGCCTGCTCGACCGCCTGCCGGTGGTGGGCGACGAGGTGGAGTTCGCCGGCTGGCGCATGCGCGTCGAGGAAGTGCACGAGCGGCGGGTCAACCGCCTGCTGCTCACGCCCGAGCACTAAAAGGAAACGGCGCCCTTGGGCGCCGTTTTTCTTTACTGCTTCTGCTGGTTCTTCAGCAGGTCGCGGATCTCGGTGAGCAGCTCCTGGTCCTTGGTCGGCGCCGGCGGCTCGGCCGGGGCGGCGGCCTCCTCGCGCTTGAGGCGGTTGATCACCTTGACCCCCATGAAGATGGCGAAGGCGACGATGACGAAGTCCAGCACGGTCTGGATGAACTTGCCGTAGCTCAGCATCACGGCCGGGATATCGCCCTCGGCGGCCTTGAGGGTGATGGCCAGGTCGCTGAAATCGACCCCGCCGATCAGCAGGCCGATCGGCGGCATCACCACGTCACCGACGAAGGAGCTGACGATCTTGCCGAAGGCGGCACCGATGATGATGCCGACGGCCATGTCGACCACGTTGCCCTTGACCGCGAAGGCCTTGAATTCGCTGAGGATGCTCATGTTTCACTCCCTGGGTTTCTGGTTATGTCGTCCAGTGTAAGGGCTAAGCGGGGTAATGCACCTCGGGCAGGTTCTCGAAACCGGGCTTGGCCAGCAGGTAGCCCTGGAACAGCTCCACCCCTATCTGGCGCAGGCAGTCCAGCTCGGCGGGGGTCTCGATGCCCTCGGCGATGACGCGGATGCCGAGCTTGCGGCACATCTCCAGGGTGGTTTCGACCAGCACCTGGCGTACCCGGTCGCCATCCACGCCGCGGATAAGATCCATATCCAGCTTGATCAGGTCCGGCTGGAAGTCGGCCAGCAGGTTGAGCCCGGCGTAGCCGGCGCCGAAGTCGTCGATGGCGGTCATGAAACCCTGCTGGCGGTAGGCGCGCAGGATGCCGGTGAGGTGCGGGATATCCAGCACCTGTTCCTGCTCGGTGACCTCGAAGATGATGCGGTCGAGCGGGAAGTTGCAGCGCGCCGCCGCCTCCAGGGTGGCGCGGATGCAGGTTTCCGCGCGGTACACGGCATTGGGCATGAAGTTGATCGAGACCATGGCCGGCACCTGCAGGCGCGCGGCCCACTCCACGGCCTTGATCCGGCAGCTCTGGTCGAAGGCATAGCGGTTGTCGCTGTCGACCCGCGCCAGCAGGCTGCCGGCCGACTCGCCGGCGCTGCCGCGGACCAGGGCCTCGTGGGCGAATACCTGGCGGCGCTGCAGGTCGATGATCGGCTGGAAGGCCATGCTGATGGGGAAGTCCAGTCCCTTGCCATCACGGCAAGCGGAACAACCTGGGTTTGTAGTCATGGAGCGGCTCTCGCTGGATTTGTCCCAAGCTAAGCAAAAAAAGCCCGGGCTGTCTCCTCCGATCCCGGTGCCGTCCTCATCCGCCGGCACCATTGGCCTTGCGCAGACGTTCGGCGATCTGGTCCTTGAGCGCCACCCGCTCGTTCTTCAGGGCTTGCAGGGCCAGGTCGTCGAGGGCCTGGCGGCCGTCCTCTATCTCGTAGATGCGCCTGTCCAGGCTCTCGTAGTGCTGCGCCAGCTGGGCGAAGTGCGCATCGCTGGCGTGCAGGGCCTGCAGCTGCTGGCGGTATTCGGGAAACTCGCGGGACAGCGGGTGGTGTTCGAGGGGCATGGCGTTCACTCCCTGCGGGTGCATGTCCTGTCAGCCTAGCTCAGTAGCCGCCAGCGGCAGCGCCGAGATGGCGGGCGGTCGGCTTGATCCGGGTCAATGGCCCGGATGCGGCGCCCGGTTAGGGTGGGGGCATTGACCTCAGGAGCCTGCACCATGCATGTCGAACACCACCCGCTGATCAAGGATTTCCCCGAGCTGCGCGAGCAGCTGCATCACCTGCGCCAGGACGACGCGGAGTTCGCCCGCCTGGCCGAGGAATACGAGGCGCTGGACAAGCGCATCTGCCGCATCGAGGAGGGCAGCGAGCTGCTCGACGATGCCGGCCTGGGGCTGCTCAAGCAGGCCCGCGTCGGCCTCAAGGATCAGCTGGCGCGCCGTCTCAAGCGCGCCGCCGGGCAGTGCTGTGGCTGTGGCAATGGCTGCGCGGGTCAGTGAGCGGCAGGGCCGATCAGGTAGTTGAGCAGCTCCGGTTCGTCGTCCAGGGCGATCTGCCGTACCGGCCGCACTAGCTCCGCCAGGACCTGGCGCCAGAAGGCCACGGCCACCCGGTCGTCGGGGTAGCAACGTACCAGCCAGGTCTGCCCGTCGCTCAGCACCTGCTGCGCCAGGGCGCGGCCGATGCCCTGGCGGCGGTACTTCTTGAGGATGAACAGGTCGGCGAACTCCAGAGCGTCCAGCCCCGGCAGTTCGCTGCGCTCGATCAGCAGGAAGCCGGCGATGAAGCCGTCCGCCAGGATCAGGCTGGCGCTCCACTGCGGCTCGTTCCAGTAGCGCCGCAGGTGCGGCTCGTGGACATAGAAGCGGCCGTCCGTCTCGACCTCTTCCCCCTCCCAGTCGGAGCTTTCGTAGGCGTAGTACTGGTAGAGGTTGGCGATCAACGGGAGTTGGTCAATGCTGGTGGGGTGAAGTTCTATCTGCATCAGTGATCCTCGTTCAGGACCCATTATCACCGCTTTGGCGTGGAGGAGGCTTTGATGAAGCTGGCACTGCTGTGGGCCTCTGTGCTGATGACCTGGTCGCTCACGGCCAGTGGCGAGGTCGGCAGCCTGCCGCCTGCCGAACTGAGCGCGGCGGAGAAGTCCGAAGTGGACGCCATGGTGCTGCCGGTGCCGCCGGCCTGGATCGGCGACCTGGATGGCATGCGCGCCAGCCGTACGGTGCGCATCCTGGTGCCGCACAGCAAGACCTTCTATCAGGTCGACCGCGGTCAGCAGGAAGGCGTGGTCTACGAGTACGGCAAGGCCTTCGAGAAGTGGCTCAACCAGCATCGCCCGCTGGGCCAGAAGTCGCAGCGCTGGCAGGTGATGTTCATCCCCACCGCGCGCAATGAATTGCTGCCCAAGCTGTTGTCCGGGCACGGCGATATCGCCGCCGGCGGCCTGACCGAGACCGAGGGGCGACTGAAGACCGTGGATTTCACCGACCCGGTCTATTCCGATATTCGCGAGGCCGTGGTCAGCGGCCCCAGCGGCCCCGTGCTGGAGCGCATCGAGGATCTGGCCGGGCAGGAAGTCTATGTACGGCCTTCGAGCAGCTACTTCGAACACCTGGTGCAGCTCAACGAGCGTTTCAGGGCCCAGGGCCTGGAATCGGTCAAGATCATGCCGGCCAACGAGAACCTGGAGACCGAGGATCTGCTGCAGATGGTCAATGCCGGCCTGTATGGCATCACCGTGGCGGATCGCCATATCGCCAACCTGTGGCAGCCGCTGTACAGCGACCTGCGGATTGCCGAGACCTTCTTCCTCAACGAGGGCGGCAAGCTGGGCTGGGCGATCCGCAAGGGCAGCCCGCAGCTCATGGAGGCGCTGAACACCTTCGGCAAGGGCCACAAGATCGGCACCGAGTTCGGCAACATCATGCTGCGGCGCTATTTCCGCAATAGCGATCGCATCCTCAATGCCACCTCCGAGGCGGAAATGCGCAAGTTCAAGGCGCTGGTCGGGCTGTTCGAGAAGCACGCCGGCACCTATGAGTTCGATCACCTGCTGCTGATGGCCCAGGGCTTCCAGGAGTCGCAGCTGGATCAGGGCGCGCGCAGCCGGGCCGGGGCGGTCGGCGTGATGCAGCTGTTGCCGAGCACGGCCAAGGAGCTGGGCATCCAGGGTGTAGAGAGCAGTGCCGATCGCAATATCGAAGCCGGCAGCAAGTACCTGCGGCTCATCGCCGACACCTACCTCAAGGACGCCGAGATCACCCCGGTCAACCGCCTGCTGCTCAGCTTCGCCGCCTACAACGCCGGCCCCGGCAATCTGATGAAGTTCCGCCGTCTGGCAGAGAAGTCCGGGCTTGACCCGAATGTCTGGTTCGGCAATGTCGAACAGGCCGCCGCGCGGATCGTCGGGCGCGAGACAGTGGATTACGTGGGCAACATCTACAAGTACTACGTGGTCTACAAGCTGGCCGAGCAGAGGCTGCGCGAGCGCCAGGCCGCCGCCCCGCCCGAGCGTCCCTGAACGCGCCGCGCTATGATCGGCGCTTTTCCAGCGGGCGGAGAGTTCCATGGCCAAGGCCAAGCGCATGTATGGCTGCACCGAGTGCGGCGCCACCTTTCCCAAGTGGGCCGGGCAATGCGGCGAGTGCGGGGCCTGGAACACCCTGACCGAGACCGTGATCGAGAGCGGTGGCGCCGCGGCACCCTCCGGGCGTGGCGGCTGGGCTGGGCAGCAGGCGCAGATCAAGACCCTGGCCGAGGTCAGCGTCGAGGAGGTGCCGCGCTTCTCCACCGTTTCCGGCGAGCTGGACCGGGTGCTCGGCGGCGGCCTGGTGGACGGCTCGGTGGTGCTGATCGGCGGCGACCCCGGCATCGGCAAGTCGACCATCCTGCTGCAGACCCTGTGCAATATCGCCCAGAGGCTCCCTGCGCTGTATGTGACCGGCGAGGAATCGCAGCAGCAGGTGGCCATGCGCGCGCGGCGCCTGGAGTTGCCGCAGGACAAACTCAAGGTGATGACCGAGACCTGCATCGAATCGATCATCGAGGTGGCGCGCCGCGAGCAACCCAAGGTGATGGTGATCGACTCGATCCAGACCATCTTCACCGAGCAGCTGCAATCCGCCCCCGGCGGCGTGGCCCAGGTGCGCGAGAGCGCGGCGCTGCTGGTGCGCTACGCCAAGCAGAGTGGCACGGCGATCTTCCTGGTCGGCCACGTGACCAAGGAAGGCGCCCTGGCCGGCCCGCGCGTGCTGGAGCATATGGTCGACACGGTCTTGTACTTCGAGGGTGAGTCCGACGGCCGCCTGCGCCTGCTGCGCGCGGTGAAGAACCGCTTCGGCGCGGTCAACGAGCTGGGCGTGTTCGGCATGACCGACAAGGGCCTCAAGGAAGTCACCAACCCCTCGGCGATCTTCCTCACCCGCGCCCAGGAAGCGGTGCCCGGCAGCGTGGTGATGGCCACCTGGGAAGGTACCCGGCCGATGCTGGTGGAGGTGCAGGCGCTGGTCGACACCAGCCATATGGCCAACCCCAAGCGCGTCACCCTGGGCCTGGACCAGAACCGCCTGGCCATGCTGCTGGCCGTGCTGCACCGGCATGGCGGCATCCCCACCTACGACCAGGACGTGTTCCTCAACGTGGTCGGCGGGGTCAAGGTGCTGGAGACTGCTTCCGACCTCGCGCTGATGGCGGCTGTGATCTCCAGCCTGCGCAACCGCCCGCTGCCGCACGACCTGCTGGTGTTCGGCGAGATCGGCCTGTCCGGCGAGATCCGCCCGGTGCCGAGCGGCCAGGAGCGCCTCAAGGAAGCCGCCAAGCACGGCTTCAAGCGCGCCATCGTGCCCAAGGGCAATGCGCCCAAGGAATCGCCGAAGGGCCTGCAGGTGATCGCCGTGACGCGCCTGGAGCAGGCGCTGGACGCGTTGTTCGAGTAAGGCCCTGCGGCGCTCTGTCGCTGTTTCGCCCTGGCCGCCTTTGCCGCAGGTCAATTATTCGGCACTGGCCGAGCGCGAGCATGGCGTCATGTTCATGACAAGGAGATGGCCCATGTTCCTGTTCTTCGACTTCTTCGCCAGAACCCTCAACTACGAGCCTGGGCGCCCGTGCGACAGCATCGAACAGCGCCGCGAGGCAAGCCTGGGCGCGCGTCGGGTACAGGCCCGGCGCTGGTGGCAGAAGCCGGTGGCCGCGCCGCGCCAGCGCTAGGTGGGGAGCAAGGCGCCGGCCTGGTGGCCGGTGCGCTCAGTCTTCCTCGCCGAGGGCGGCCAGTTCGCGCTCCAGCAGGCTTTCGTCGCCCAGGTTGAGCTCCACCAGGCGGCGCAGGTGGCTGATCGATTCCAGGTCGATATGCCGGCAGACGAAGCCGAGCAGGTCGTCGCGGGTGCGGGTCAGCACCACTTCCATCTGCAGGCGGGTCTCGGCATCCAGGTTGATGGTGGCGTCGAACGGCAGGTGCGGATCGCCGTTCCAGTCACGCGGGCGTTTGACCAGCAAGCCCTTGAGCGACACATCGTGCAGCGCAACCGTCCAGCGCCGCTCACCCTGGGCGAGCTCGGTGGCGGCGTCGAAGGCGATGCGCTGGAAGCGCCGACGCTCGGTGGTCGTATCACTCATGACGGGTTTCCTCTGTGGTTTTGTCCACTATAGCCAAGCCTCGCCCCG
The DNA here is from genome assembly GCF_003205495.1 of Aquipseudomonas alcaligenes. Classification (GTDB taxonomy): domain Bacteria; phylum Pseudomonadota; class Gammaproteobacteria; order Pseudomonadales; family Pseudomonadaceae; genus Aquipseudomonas; species Aquipseudomonas alcaligenes_B. The sequence continues at coordinate 264,164 of NZ_QJRX01000008.1, forward strand.
GATGCTCTGCCGGCCGCCGATACGAAAAAGCCCGGCGGGTGCCGGGCTTTTCCTGTCGCGTCAGGCTCAGTTGCCGTAGACCGGGAACTTGGCGCAGATCGCCTTGACCTTCTCGCGCACCGCGTCGACCACGGACTCGTCGCCCATGTTCTGCAGGATGTCGCAGATCCAGCCGGCCAGCTCCTTGCACTCGGCTTCCTTGAAGCCGCGGGTGGTGACGGCCGGGGTGCCGATGCGCAGGCCGGAGGTGACGAAGGGCGAGCGCGGGTCGTTCGGCACGCTGTTCTTGTTCACGGTGATGTAGGCGCGACCCAGGGCGGCGTCGGCATCCTTACCGGTGATGTCCTGCTTGATCAGCGAGAGCAGGAACAGGTGGTTCTGGGTGCCGCCGGAGACCACGTCGAAACCGCGCTCGATGAACACGCTGGCCATGGTCTGGGCGTTCTTCACCACCTGCTGCTGGTAGGCCTTGAACTCGGGCTGCAGGGCTTCCTTGAAGCAGATGGCCTTGGCGGCGATCACGTGCTCCAGCGGGCCACCCTGGGCACCCGGGAAGACCGCGGAGTTGAGCTTCTTCTCGATCTCCTCGTTCTTGCGCGCGAGGATCAGGCCGCCGCGCGGGCCGCGCAGGGTCTTGTGAGTGGTGGTGGTGACCACGTCGGCGAAGGGCACCGGGTTCGGATAGACACCAGCTGCCACGAGACCTGCAACGTGAGCCATATCGACGAACAGGTAGGCACCGACCTTGTCGGCGATGGCGCGGAAGCGGGCGAAGTCCAGCACCTGGGAGTAGGCGGAGAAGCCGGCGACGATCATCTTCGGCTTGTGCTCGACGGCCAGGCGCTCGACTTCGTCGTAGTCGATCAGGCCGGCGTCGGTGATGCCGTACTGCACGGCGTTGTACAGCTTGCCGGAGGAGGACACGGAGGCACCGTGGGTCAGGTGGCCGCCGTGGGCCAGGCTCATGCCGAGGATGGTGTCGCCGGCCGAGAGCAGGGCCAGGTAGACGGCGGCGTTGGCCTGGGAGCCGGCGTGCGGCTGGACGTTGGCGTAGTCGGCGCCGAACAGCTGCTTGGCGCGGTCGATGGCCAGCTGCTCGACCACGTCGACGTACTCGCAGCCACCGTAGTAGCGCTTGCCCGGGTAGCCTTCGGCGTACTTGTTGGTCAGCACGCTGCCCTGGGCTTCCATCACCGCCGGGCTGGTGTAGTTCTCGGAGGCGATCAGCTCGATGTGCTCTTCCTGGCGCTGGGCTTCCTGCTCCATGGCGGCAAAGAGTTCGGCATCGTAGCGGGCAATGGTCAAATCACGGCTGAACATGGTGGTCACCTGATCTATCAGCGGGCGGTAAAAGGGAGGCGCGCATTCTACCCGATGTGCCGCGCCCTGGCACATGAAAGGCGGTCAAGTGGCGGACAAGCGGTGTTCACCCTGCGCCGGCGCGGGCCGTTCAGCTGAGCACGAACAGGGCGTTGCCGCCGAACAGCGCCTCGAACTGGGCGGCCGCCATGGGCTTGCCGAACAGGTAGCCCTGCACCTCGTCGCAGCCGTGCTCGCGCAGGAAGTCCAGCTGCTCCTGGGTCTCCACGCCCTCGGCGATCACCGCCAGGTTCAGGCTGTGGGCCATGGCGATGATGGCGCGGGCGATCTGCGCGTCCTGCTCGCCGCCGGGCACCCCGTCGACGAAGCTGCGGTCGATCTTCAGCACGTCGATGGGGAACTGCTTGAGGTAGTTGAGCGAGCTGTAGCCGGTGCCGAAGTCGTCCACCGCGATGCACAGGCCGAGCTTCTTCAGGCTGGTCAGCATCTGCAGGGTCTCGCCGACGTCGCGCATCAGGATCGACTCGGTCAGCTCCAGCTCCAGGCAGGCCGGCGGCAGGCCGCTGTCACGCAGGATGCGGGAGATGCGCATGCCCAACTGGCCGTCGCCGAACTGGCGGGCCGACAGGTTCACCGAGACCTTGGGCACGCGCACCCGGGCCTCGTGCCAGGCCTTGAGCTGGCGGCAGGCCTCGGTGATCACCCAGTCGCCGACCTGGACGATCAGGCCCAGCTCCTCCAGTACCGGGATGAACTCGTTGGGTGCCACCAGGCCACGGCGCGGATGGCTCCAGCGCAGCAGCGCCTCGACGCCGGTCAGGCGCTTGCCATCGCCGGACAACTGCGGCTGGTAGTAGAGCTGGAACTGGCCCTGCTCCAGGGCGTGGCGCAGGTCGCTCTCCAGTTCCAGGCGCTGCAGCGCGGTGGCGTTCATCTCCGCCTGGTAGAACTGGAAGTTGTTCTTGCCGCGCTCCTTGGCGTGGTACATGGCGGTGTCGGCGTTCTTCATCAGCTGGCTCAGCTCGTCGCCGTCCTGGGGTGCCAGGGCGATGCCGATGGAGGCGGTGACGAAGAACTCGCGGCCCTGCAGGACGAACGGTTGGGCTAGGCTTGCGAGGATCTGCTCGGCCACGTGGATGGCCCGGTTCAGCGCGCCCTCGCGGGTGTTGCGCGGTTGCAGCAGCAGGGTGAACTCGTCGCCGCCCATGCGCGCCACCGTGTCGTCCTCGGCGACGCAGGCGGCCAGGCGCACGGCCACGTCCTTGAGCATGCGGTCGCCGGCGGCATGGCCGAGGGAGTCGTTGATCGGCTTGAAGCGGTCGAGGTCGAGGAACATCAGCACCACCCACTCGGCGTGCCGTTCGGCGTGCTGCAGGGCGGTGTGCAGGCGGTCCTGGAACAGGGTGCGGTTGGGCAGCAGGGTCAGGGCGTCGTAGTAGGCCAGGCGGTGGATGCGCTGCTCGCTGGCCTTGCGCTCGCTGATGTCGTTGAAGAAGCACACGTAGCTGACCAGGTCGCCGTCGTCGTCCTGCACCGCGGTGATGCCGACCCAGGCCGGGTACTGCTCGCCGTTCCTGCGCTTGAGCCACAGCTCGCCTTCCCAGCTGCCCTGCTGGTTGAGCTGGGCGAGGATGTAGGTGAGCTGCGCCGCCTGCTGGCGGTCCGCGGTGAGCATGCGCGGCAGCTGGTCGAGCACCTCGGCGCCGGCGTAGCCGGTGATGCGCTGGAAGGTTTCGTTGATGCGCACGATGTAGCCGGCCGGGTCGGTGACCAGGATGGCCGCGGTGGAGTGCTCGAACACCGTGGCGGCCATGCGCAGGTCGCGCTCGGCGCGGCGCTGCTGGGTGATGTCGCGGCCGATGCCGAGTACGCCCTCGAAGCGCTCCTGCTCGTCCCACATCAGGGTCAGGCGCATCTCCACGGTGATCTTGCGGCCGTCGGCGCGCAGGCAGTCGAAGACGAAGGGCTTGCCGCTCAGGCGTTCCTGCAGGCCGAGCAGCTTGTCGTGCTCGCCGAGGGATTGGCGCAGCTCCTCGATCAGCTGCAGCAGGCTGGCCAGCTGGCGCGGGTTGGCCACGGTGCCGAGCAGGCCGTTCTCCAGCAGCCATTCCGGGCTGTAGCCGAAGAAGGCCTGCGACGAGGGGCTGACGTAGTTGATCTGCAGCTCGCTGTTGCTGGACAGGATCACGTCGCTGATGCTTTCCGCCAGCAGGCGGTAGCGCCGTTCGCTGTCGCGCAGGCTGGCCTGGGCGGCGATCTCGCCGGTGATGTCCTTGGCCACGCCGATCAGACGGCTGACCCGGCCGTGGCGGTCGCGGCTGAGGGCGTGCTCGCGGATCTCGAACCAGTGCCAGCTGCCGTCGCGGTGCTGCCAGCGCAGCTGGCACTGCAGCAGCTGGCCATTGCCGACCACCTTCTGCAGGTTGCGCATGCGCTGGTACAGCTCGACGTCGTCCGGGTGGAGGATCTTCTCCCACAACCTGTCGCCCAGCTGGCGCAGCTCTTCCTTGCTGTAGCCGAGGTCGGGCCCCAGGCGGTTGTTGCTGAACAGCACCCGCAGGTTGCTCATGTCGTGCACGTAGAGGGTGTCCGGCACCGCACGCAGCACGTCGGACCAGAAGCGTTCGCGCTCGACCAGCGACAGCTCGACGCGCTTGCGGCTGGTGATGTCGTGGATGCTCAGGGTCACCGCGCGCAGCTCCTCGCGCCGGCGCGGCAGCTGCAGGGTCAGCCAGAGATAGCGCTCGTGCCCCTGCGGGGTCTTCATGCGGCTCTCGACCATCATGTCGCGGTTGCCGTCGAGCAGGGCGCAGATCAGTGCATGGCGCGAGCCGCCCGGGCGCAGCGGGCTGCCGCCGATCAGGTGGCCCCAGACCTCGTCCGGGCTGTCCAGGCCGAGCAGCTGCAGCGCCACCCGGTTGACCTCGCTGACGCGCACCTGCCCGAGCAGCTCGGCATGACGCCGTTCGTCCTGCTCCAGCCAGGGCAGCAGCTGGGCGCTGTGGCGCAGGCCCTGTGCCTCGAGGTAGTCGCGCAGGTCGAACAGGTCGAGCACGCACAGCGCCACACCGCTGCCCTCGAAGATGTCCTGGTAGCGCCGGCGAGTGTCCTGCAGCACGCGCAGGTTCTGCTGGCGCTCGGTGACGTCGCGCAGCACCCAGGCCCGGCCGGGCTCGGGGTTGTCGGTGTAGAGGGCGTGGCAGGTGGCGTCGAACAGGCGGGTGCGGCCGTCCTGCAGCAGCTCGATGGGCTCGCCCTGCTCGTGGAAGCTGTTGTCCAGCCAGGGTTTGAGTGCCGGCAGCAGCTCCAGCAGGTGCATCTGGCTGGCGCCGGCCAGGTCCAGGCCGAACATCTGTTCGGCACGCGGGTTGAGGTAGCTGATGCGACCGTCCGGCTGGGTGACCAGCACGCATTCGTCGATGGCGCCGAGGGCGCCGATGGCGTCCTCCAGGGAGCGCCGCGACAGCGCATGGTAGGCGTGCAGGCTGCGCTGTTCGCGCAGCAGGCCGAACAGGGCGAGCAGGGCCAGGGCGGCGCAGAGAATGAACAGCAGCAGCTTGCCGGCCTGCAGGGGCAGCAACTCGCTGCGCAGGCGCGCGGCATCGAACAATGCCTCGATGCGCCAGTCGCTGCCGGCCACGGGCAGCTGGGCGATGCTCTGTTGCCGGCTGCTGGCGCGCTGCTCGGTCGTCGCTGCCGGCAGGCGCAGCAGCGTCTGTGCACTGTGTACGTCCTGCAGCAACCAGGGCAGGTCGGCCGGTTGTTGCGGCAGCCAGTTGCCCAGGGCCGCCGGGCGCAGGCGGACCAGCCAGCTGCCCGCGGCCTGCGGCTGGGCCAGGCGCAGCAGGATCAGCCCGCCGGCCTGCGCCGAGTAGGTGTAGTGATAGGGCTGGCGCGCAGATTGGGCCAGGTCGCTGCTGCCCGGGGCGCTGTCGGCCAGCACCCGGCCACTGGCGTCCAACCAGGCCAGGCTGTGCAGTGCCGGGTAGATGCCGCGCAGATTCTGCAGCAGCTGCGGCAGCCCGGCAGCTGGCGGCGGCGTGGCCGCGTGGCTGGCCAGGAAGGCCTGTCCGGCTTCGGCCTTGAGCCGCAGCACCAGGGACAGGTGATCGCGCAGCTGGCTGGCATGCTCGAGGCTGCGCTGGCGCTGGCCATCTTCGAGCTGCCGCGTCTCCTGGTGCAGCTGCCACAGCAGCAGGCCCAGCATCAACGCCACCAGCAACGCCAGGGCACCCTTCAGCGAGCCGCGCGCGGGGCGGGCGAGCGGGTCGCTGAAGGG
>NZ_QJRX01000009.1 GCF_003205495.1 Aquipseudomonas alcaligenes
ACCCCCATCCGCTCACGCGGGTGGGGGTTTGGCCTTTCTGGGCGAAATACTTTCCAGGACAGCGTTCTCGGCAGTCCGAGGGCAAAGTGCGCAGGCCGCATGCGTGAATCGCGCACATTAAAAAGCCACCGCACCGGTGGCTTTTGCGTTTCTTCAGCGCTAGGGCAGGTCAGTCGCCGCGGTACTCACAGCCACTGGTGCAGGTCTCGTGTACGCGGATGCGTGACAGTTCCGGCAGCAGCGGCTTGAGTTCCTGCCAGATCCACTTGGCCAGATTCTCGCTGGTGGGGTTTTCCAGACCGGGGATGTCGTTCAGGTAATTGTGGTCGAGGCGTTCGTAGATCGGCTTGAAGATCGCCTTGATCTCGGCGAAGTCGCGAATCCAGCCGGTGTGCGGATCGACCTCGCCCTCGATATAGATGGCGGCGCGGAAGGAGTGGCCATGCAGGCGGCCGCACTTGTGGCCCGCCGGCACATGCGGCAGGAGATGGGCGGATTCGAAGGTGAATTCTTTGAACAGTTCCAAGATAAACGCTCTGCTGGATAGGCCGCGAAGCGGCGTGAAGCTCGCCTGGCAGTTTACCAGTTCGGACGCTTGACGAGCCTGCCGCAGGCGATCGAACGTGCTATTGAGCCAGCCGGCGAAGGCTGCAACTTGCCCCGGCAATTCACTAGGAGCGGCTCATCGCTCATGCTGCTTGCGGTCGCTGCGCGGGTGATGAAGTCCTCGGGCGAGTTGAGCAGGCCCTTCTCCTCCAGATAGTCGAGTTTCCTCTGCAGTTGCTGGCTGAAGAATGCTTGCTGCCATTGCGGATGAACCGGCAGCCGCTGCTCTCGACGAAGGCGAGCAGTTCATTCACTTCCTTGCAGCCCTGCTCATCCAGAGCGGCCTGCACGTTGCCGCAGAAGATCAGGGTAGAAAGCGCCCGACTTCGGCTTAGCGGCATGATTGCTTTCTGGTCGTGCGTTCAGAGAGGTTGCAGGCGTTCGCCCAGGCGAGCGCTGTCGGCCAGTTCGAGGAACTCATCACCTAGGCGCTGGCTCTCGGTCATTGCCTTGCGCCAGTAGCGTTCGCGTCCGCTATCGTCGCCCAGGTAGCGCTTGAAGTCGCTACGGTCCGGTAGCTTGCCATGGGGCAATTTGGCCAGATACTCGCGCGCCGGCGCCAGCAGAAGCACGTCCTGCAGGCGCTCGGCGTCGCCGCGGCGCCAGGACAGGCCCTTGTCGAACCAGCCGGGGATGACCTTGTCGGTGAAGTGCGGATAGAGCACCACGCCATCGGCCTGGTAGGGCAAGTCGAGGTGATAGTCGAGCAGGCCACCGTCGCGGTAGGCGCCCGGTTCGAGGCCGGGGATCTCGCGGATCGCCTCCATCACCATGGGGATCGAGCCCGAGGCCAGCAGGGCATGACGCAGATTGCCCTCGGAGAGGGTGTGAAAGTGCGAGCGGAAGTCGTTCAAGGCACCCAGTGGCGGCATCTGGCGGGCGTCGTGGAGGATTATCCGGTCGAAATGCCGGCCCAAGCGGCTGCGGCTCAGCAGGTTGTTACCGATCACCGATGACAGGCCCAAGCCGAGCTTACCGCGATGGTCATGCTGGAGCAGGCCGTGGCTGCGTACCACCACGATATTCAGGCGGTACAGCGGATTATCCAGCACCGCCGCGTCCTGGCCTTCGAGCAGATCATCGAGCAGTTGCACACAGCTGCGCGATACCTCGGCCATGCTCACGCCCTTGGCGAAGCGCTGGCTGGTATACAGCTCGCCGAGGCGGCGGATACCGGCGCAGGGATCAGGCAGACAGGCACTGGCGAAACGCCAGGAGCCGATCGAGGCGCCGATCAGGGTGCGTTCGCGGGGTGCCCGTGGCAGCCAGTCACCGAACAGGGCCAGATCGAGTCCCTGGATGCCCAGGCCCTTGGGGCCGCCGGCGGCGCCAGGCAGAATAACGACATCGGCTGGCTGTAGGCCCTGCTCGCGGATACGCGCCAGGGCGCGCTTGCCGGCGCGCAGGCTGAGGGCTGGGGACTTGATATGGATGGCGGTCATGCTCGGCTCCGTATTGCAAGCCAGCGATTATAGTGGCGTGCCGGTTCAGGCCAAGCGGCTTCAGCGGGTGAATACCCCGTCAGTTGTGAGTCTTGTGCGGATTCAGCTTGAATTAAGCGCTGAAGAGAGGTGACGCAGAGGAGGCCCGAAGATAGGGGCTTCCAGGCGTGTGCGTCAATCGATTCGTGCCAATTCGTGCCAATCAGACGGCTCAGCGCTGCCCTCGAAGGAATGAGGATCGTGGCTTGACCAGCCCCGTTCCAACTCAGGGACTCCTTCGATCACCAGAGGATTTCCGAGGGCGGCACGGGGGAATCCAAGCAGGGCTCTTTTATGGAATGGGGTCTCGAAAATTTGTCCCGTTTTGCACAGGGCAACCCCGTTACCGGTGATAGTTGACCACGGATTACGACTGCTTAGAGGTGAACCCGGTGGGGGATCACAGGGTTAGCTGTCGGATGCTTCAAGGTGCTCTATCTGCTTGGCTGAAGGAGCCCAGCGACCACGCGAAGCAAGCAGAAGGTAGGCACCGTGATCCAACGGTTCACCCTTTGCGATTCGCCTGAAGGTGCTCTCAATATACATGCGGCCAAAATAACTGAACTGACCATCGTTCGGCTCCTCGGGAGTATCCAGTTCTTCGATGAGATGATGGGGGCTGGCTGCGAGGAGGCGGGGTATGATCAGTTGAAGTGCTTTGACGTAGCGTCGTGCATGTCTCTGACCAAGGCCGGTAGAGTCTGCCACCGTGGCTACCGTGATTTCCTCGACGGACTCAATGAGCCGTATAAGGGTTCTCACTGACAGCGGTCTGGACGCCTCTGCGCTACCTTCTTGGCGGTCATGCCAGTTCAGGCGGGCGACTCCTTCAATAATGTCCATGGCAAACTCTGGATACCGCCCCCAAGTCGTAGTGGGCCCGAACAAAAACGCGAACGGGTTGACTATGCGCGCTGCTGGTCTGCCTCTTCGTTCGCTGGGGTTTCGCTCCGGGGCGGCGTGTTGCCCTGTTTCGGGTCTTCTGGTTCCTCTTCTGGATCAGTTGATCTGCATTCGTGCCAATCCGCTGGGACAACTCTGCAAGCTGGTTGGCTGTGAGCATCTGGGACATCGGGTTCCTCTCTTGTAGCAGTGGGTGGGCTACAAGTGAGGGTTTTTGCGAACCACGGATGACGATTTCTTAGCGAAGCAGCCCGCAGGGCATCACTGGGCCGGCTTGAAGGTGCTCTTGATATACATGCGGCCGAAATAAATTTGGTAAGAGGTCTCTACCGAGGGAGAGCCGTGGGGCGGTCGAGTGGTTTGGTGGCTGTATACTCCTGGCCTTCGCCAAATTCATCAGCGCAAGGAGCAAGCGCATGGGACTTTTTGATCGGCTCTTCGGTGGCCGCTTTACGGCACCACCTCCCGATGAAACAGATATTAGCGACGCTGAAATTCTCCGAGAGCTTCACCCGCGTCCGTCACCTGATCAGCGTAAAGCCATGAAGGGCCTACTTGGGCACTTGCTGGCCAGAATGCCGGAAGATGAGTCTCAAAGACTGGTTCGTCGTATCGACCGTCTATTTACCGCGCAAGATGCTGCCTATAAGGCCATCTCCAGCGGACTACTGGACAGAACAAGAGGGCAGAAGCTCCAGTATCTGGCGATGCTCAGTGTCGATTGGCGCGGATTCGACGGCTTCGAGTACATGGCACCTATTGCAGTGAAAGCAAGTGGGATCACAGAAGCCTTCGCATACCGACACACCGATAACCTGCCGATGTCTGAGGTGCTAAGGCGCTTTGATGCATGGCTTGCTGAGCATGGGCTGCGATACCTTCAGGTCGATTCTGGAAGCGATAGCTACGAAGGCTTCATCGTTGATGCCAACAGGGTTCAGGAGATTACTCGACTGGCAGAGGACGCTGGCCTGCGCGTCAGCCATGAGAGCTTCTGAAGGCCCAGCAAAGGGCGAGCAGTGACCTGAACTACGCTTAGACGAGTAGTACTCAATCAGAGTGGGGGCATGCTCATGAACGCATGGCTCATACCCAAGAGGGCTCTAATCGTGCAGTCGTTGCGATCCTGAGCGCGAAACGCTCCCATGAGTTCGTCGAGGACTTGATTGATCTCCTCTACATGCGCGATACGGCGTCGGCCTTCGATCTGGCCTACTACGCGAATCGCAAGAGTGAACGCCGGGCTCGCAACCGGATGATTTGCAGTGTTGGAGGCCGAATTTTCTATGGCACAGCTTCCATGTGCTTGTTCGGACGGCTGGTCTCAGGCCTTGAGGTGAACGAGGCCCAAGGGATCGAGACTATCCGATGTACCGAGCTGGCTTACTATCGCAATAGCCCAGTGGCACCAGACGGCATTGAGCTGGTCGAGCCAGAACAGTCCAAGAAGTTCTCGCAGCCTTTTGGGCGGTCTGGAAATAGCGGCGTCAAAAGGGCAGACCCCTAAGGGATCAGCCCTTAGGTGACGTAGTGCGGTGACTACGGGTTCTTTTCCCCGTGGTGCCGAAGGAGCTTGCGCTTCCAGTCGGTGTCCAGCATGCACGCGAAGATCACGATGGCCAGGGCGAGGACGCCCAGGAACTGCCAGATACTCATGGGGCCACCCATGGATTGGGCTTCTCGATGCCTGAGCCCTCTTGCTCTGCTGACTTGCGGACGCTGAGGACTAACGCCACAAAGTGCAGCCCAGCGCGGATAGCCCAGTAAACCGCAAGGGCACCACACAGCCACTGAAGACAGGTCAAGAAGAGGCTCATACGGTCGCTCCCTTTGGCTCTGAAAGGGTCGCATGGGTTTTAGTGGCCTTGGGCGCATACACAAGCACCCGAGGGAAATCCTTCCAGTCCCGTCCGCCATTGTTTCCGCCATTGTTGTGCTTATCGAAGTCCACAGTGCGCCAGTAGGACACGCCGCTGCACTGGAAGCACCTTGCGGCATCCAGGGCACCATCTGGACCAAAACGCCCGATGTTCTCACTGGGGGACTCAGGGCCTCCACAGCCGTACTCAACGTCCGCCACCTGACCACAGCAAGGGCAAGTGAAGACCCCGATGGGGTTGGACAGTCCTTCATCGTCGTAGGCTTGGTGCAGGTCCTGTGCTTCCAGGCTGGCGCTGTAAGCGAAAACGCTCAGATTCTCCAGGGCGCTCATGCGGTCATCTCGCCCAGAGCCTTGCGGATAGCCTCGTGCTTCTTCTGGACCGGGATGCCACCTCCGTAGGTGTCGTAGGTGACTGTCCGCGAAGCGTGGCCTGTTACGGCCTGTGCATACTGAAGCTCAACACCCGCAGTTTTCATAGAGGCCGCCATGTGGTGCCGTAGGGAGTGGAGGGTCTGGTGCTCGCCCTGGTCTTCCCCGAGAGCCTGCCTGATCAACTTGCCGAGGACTTTGCTGGCTTTCCCAGAGTTCACCCCGTTTTGTGATGGAAGAGCACCGTTATCGGGTGCCTGAAGGAATGTCCCGAGGTCGAAGTCCAGCGCACCATCCACGAGCGGCACAAGGCGTTTGCTGTGCTTTTTCTTAATGGACTTGCCTTCATCGTCTTCGTTGATGTCGATGCACCACAGACCATCTACCTGCCGGATGTCCGCCTCGGTCAGGCCGCATAGTTCACCGATTCGAGCCCCAGTGATAATCCCCAGGGATAGCGCCCAGCGCTCCTAGGAGGTCGCAGGGAGGGCATTGGCGTAAGCCATGATGGTGACTACCTGTTCCCGAGTGAACGCTACGCGCTCGCTGTCAGTCCCCCTGGTGAGCTTGAGCTTGACCGCGTAGTGCTTGGGTAATTTGTCGGTGATCTCGGCCCATCCCAGGACAGCAATCAACTGGCCCAGCAACGTGTTGACGGTGGACGCCTTCCGGTCCTCCAATAGCCAGCCCCTGAGCGCTGTCAGGTCCTCCCGAGTGTGGGACCGTAGGTCAGTGACCCCGACTGCCTCGAAGGCGCGCTTAAGGACCTTGTGAGTCGATATGGCTGTCGTCCTACTGGAGCCCTTCAAGTTGACGCTGTGTTCGGCCATGTACAGCTCAGACAGCGTGGACCAGCTCAAGGGTTCCTTGGGTGGGCTTACAGATGGGGACAGGGACGCTGGGCCGCAACTGTCCGCCACTGGCTCATTCGTCAGTTGGTCAATCAACCTGACCAGCTCACCATGGTTCCCTTCAGCTCGGGCATTGGCGGCCACCATGATCTTTTGGCCTACTCCTACTGCTCGGTATTGGTCCGCGCTTAGGTCGCCCCGCTTGCCGATCTGGCGGAGGGCTAAGTACATGCCCCGGTAGGACTCACTGGCCGCCCAGTCCATCCCATCGTCACCGTGGGATACTGCAAGGCAGTCCTCAGCGATAACGATGAGGCGGGCGCGTAGCTCAGGCCAAGTGGCTTCGGGGTTATTGAGGCGGAAGTGGTCGAGTGCTTGGGTGATGGCTTTGGTCACGGATACGGCTACGGAACGACTGGAGGTGCGCAGGGCTACGCTGTAGACCCCGAGGCGCTGGTTGCGGGGGCGAAGGCGCAGATAGTAGCGTCCATGTCGCCTGAAGAGCCACGGCTTGGCGAGCTGGGTAGCTGGTATGGTGGCACTGAATTCGTGCCAATTCGTGCCAATCGAGGCGGTCGGGTGAGCGGTCATAATAGCGGAGCCCTTGTGGTTGCTGGGCCTCCGTGTCGCTCTTCAAGATTCAGCTTGAATTAAGTCGGCATCGCTATCTTGGGCACCGTAGACAACAGACACCCCCAAGGAGAACACCATGAACAAGCTGACCAGTCTTTTTGCCATCGCAGCCCTCGCTACCACCGCCGGTATTGCCCAGGCTCGTGACCTGGGCCCGGACGAGGCGCTGAAGCTACGCGATGCAGGCACCATCCAGGATTTCCAGAAGCTCAACGCGGCTGCGCTGGCCAAGTACCCGGGCGGCAAGATCGAGGACACCGAACTGGAGCAGGAGCATGGCCGCTATGTCTATCAGGTCGAGCTGCGTGACGCCCAGGGCGTGCAGTGGGACGTGGAGCTGGACGCCACCAATGGCCAGATCCTGCAAGAGCACCGGGATGACTGATGAAATTCGTGTTTCGCTATAGCGGCATCCTCGCCCTGATCGTCGCGGTACTGGCCCTCGATGCCCAGGCCCGCGACCTCGACCAGGATGAGGCTCTGCGCCTGCGCCAGGAGGGTGTCATCCGCCCCCTGGAAGATCTGATGGCACCGGCCCTGGGGCGTTACCCCGGGGCCGAGTTGCTGGAGGCGGAACTGGAAGAGGAGGATGACGTGCTGGTCTACGAGGTGGAGCTGCTGACCGCCGACGGCACCGTTCGCGAGTTGGAGCTGGATGCCCGTGACGGTCGTATCCTCAAGGACGAAGTGGAGGACTGATGCGCCTGTTGCTGGTGGAAGACCATGTGCCCCTGGCCGATGAACTGCTGGTCAGCCTCAAAGGGCAGGGCTATGCGGTGGACTGGCTGGCCGATGGCCGTGATGCCGCCTATCAGGGGGCAACCGAGCCTTATGACCTGATCATTCTCGACCTCGGCTTGCCGGGCAAGCCGGGGCTCGAGGTGCTGCGTGAGTGGCGCGCCGGCGGCCTGAGCACGCCCGTGCTGATTCTGACGGCGCGCGGTTCCTGGGCCGAGCGCATCGATGGTCTCAAGGCCGGCGCCGACGACTACCTGACCAAACCCTTCCATCCCGAAGAGCTGGCCCTGCGTATCCAGGCGCTGTTGCGCCGCGCTCACGGCCTGGCCAACCAGCCACAGCTGGAGGCTGCCGGGCTGCAGCTGGACGAAAGCCGCCAGTGCGTGACGCGTGGCAGTGAGCAGATCGAGCTGACGTCCGCCGAGTTCCGCCTGCTGCGCTACTTCATGCTGCATCCCGGGCAGATCTTGTCCAAGAGCCAGCTGGCCGACCATCTCTATGATGGCGAGAGCGAGCGCGACTCCAATGTCCTGGAAGTGCATGTCAATCGCCTGCGCGGCAAGCTCGGGCGCGAGGTGATAGAGACCCGCCGTGGCCAGGGTTACCGTTACGCCGGGGTCGACACTTGAAGTCGATCCAGCGTCGCCTCAGCCTGGGCCTGGCCAGTGTGCTGATCGTGGTGGGCCTGATCCTGGCGCAGAGCAGCCTGTGGCTGTTCGACCACAGCCTGCGCCGCTACCTGCAGGAAGACCTCAAGGACGAGACGCAGACCCTGCTGGTCGCCCTGGTGCGCGGCCAGAATGGCGTGCAGCTGGACGAGCGGCGCCTGGATCCGACGTTCCAGCGGCCGTTCTCCGGCCACTACTTCCGTATCGATTTTGCCGACGAGACCTGGCGCTCGCGTTCCCTGTGGGATCGCGACCTGCCCAAGCCTGCCCACGCGGGCCTGCAGGACGGCCTGGGTGACGGTCCGCGGGGCCAGTTGCTGCTGGTTTATCGTGGCGACTATCAGCGTTTTGGTCAGCGTTTTTCCATCAGCGTGGCGCAGGACTACACGCCTATTCTGGAGAGCTTTCGCCGTCTGCAATGGCTGGGACTGGGGCTCGGCGCTGCAGCGCTGCTGCTGATCCTGCTGGCCCAGCGCTACACGGTGCGTTCGGCGCTGCGCCCGCTGGAACGGGTGCGCGAGCAGATTGCCCAGCTGCAGCAGGGCCGGCGCACCGAGCTGGACAGCCAGGTGCCGCAGGAGCTGGTGCCGCTGGTGGCGCAGGTCAATCACCTGCTGAGCCATACCGAAGACACCCTTAAGCGTTCGCGCAATGCGCTGGGCAATCTCGGGCATGCTTTGAAGACGCCGCTGGCGGTGCTGGTCAGCCTCAGTGAACGTGAGGAGTTGCGCGATCAGCCCGAGCTGCAGGTCACCCTGCGTGAGCAGCTGGGGCAGATCCGCCAGCGCCTGGAGCGTGAGCTGGGGCGCGCGCGCCTGGCTGGCGAGGCACTACCGGGGGCGCATTTCGACTGTGCGGCGGAGCTGCCTGGGCTGTTCAGCACCCTGGGCATGATCCACAGCCACGGCCTGAAGCTGGAGTGGCAGGCCGAGCCCGGGCTGTGCCTGCCATGGGACCGGGAAGACCTGCTCGAGCTGCTCGGCAATTTGCTGGACAACGCCTGCAAATGGGCCGATGCCGAGGTACGCCTGAGCCTGGCGCTGGAAGGCGAGGACTACCGGCTGTGGGTCGACGACGATGGTCCCGGCATCGCCCCCGAGCGTCGCGAGGCGGTAATGGGGCGCGGCACCCGCCTGGATGAGCAGGTCGCCGGCCACGGCCTGGGCCTGGGCATCGTGCGTGACATGGTCGAGGCCTGGGGCGGCAGCCTGAGCCTCGAGGACAGCCCTCTGGGCGGGCTGCGGGTCGCGATCAGCCTGCCCGGGCGGCGCTGATCACATGCCGTTGGTGAAGGCCGGATTGCTCAGGTCGATGGCCGCGCGTACCGGCTTCAGCGCTTCGGCGTACTTGCCGAGGATGTCCAGCGCGTAGTCGGCGCGGGCGCGGATGCGCAGATCGTCCTCGCCGGCTGCCGGCCCTTCATTCATCACCGCCTCCACCTGACGCACGATCAGGTGCTCCGGCAGATAGGCAATCCGACAGTTCTTGTAGCCCGAGGCACGCAGTTCGCTGATCGGGTAGGCACCACCGATACCCGAGGAAACCCCCACCAGCAACGCTGGCTTGTGCGCCAGCTCGGCCTTGCTGGCGTAGAGGAAGAAGTTCTTCACGGCCGGGCAGGCCATGCCGTTCCATTCCGGGGCGATCACCACCAGCGCATCCGCGGCGGCCAGCTGCTGCTGATACTCGGCCCAGGGGCCCTTGTCGTCGGCCGGCCACAGCGGCAAGCCGCGTTCGCCGAGGTCGATCAGGTTGCATTGTCCGGCGCTGGTCAACCCCAGGTCGATCAGGCGTTGGCGGAGATAGCGGGCGACCTTGGCGGACTGGCTGCCGCTGCGGCTGGAACCGGCGATCAGGGCGATATTGAGCATGGGCGAAGTCTCCTGCGGAAAAGTGTGCGCAGGCTACCGGCCGCTCTGGGACGGGGCAAGTGGCGAGGCGCCAGGGGCGCGGGCGAATGACGCCAGCACCCCCGCACGGTGCCGGGTCAGACGCGGAACTGGTCCATCAGCCCCTGCTGGTGGTTGGCCAGGCTGTTCAGGTTCTGGCTGACCCGGGCCGACTCTTCGGCCTGGCTGGACAAGGCCTCGGTGACATCGCGAATGCTCGCCACGTTGCGGTTGACCTCTTCGGCCACCGCACTCTGCTCCTCGGCGGCCGAAGCGATCTGCAGGTTCATGTCGTTGATCACGGTGACCGCGTCGCCGATGCGGCGCAGCGCGGTCACCGCCTGCTCGACCAGCTCGACACTGCCCTGGGCCTGCTTGTGGCTGCTGTGCATGGAACCGACCACGTCGCGGGTGCCGCTCTGCAGGTTCTCGATCACCTGGCGGATTTCCTCCACCGAGTCCTGGGTGCGCTTGGCCAGGTTGCGCACCTCGTCGGCGACCACGGCGAAGCCGCGGCCGGCCTCGCCGGCACGGGCCGCCTCGATGGCCGCGTTGAGCGCCAGCAGGTTGGTCTGCTCGGCGATGGCGCGGATCACTTCAAGTACCGAGCCGATCTGTTCGCTGCTGCTGGCCAGGGCTTCGACCTCGCTCATGGCGGAGCTGAGTTCGCTGGCCAACTGCTCGATGGACAGGGTGGTTCGGTCGATCACTGTCAGCCCTTCGCGGGCTGCGGCGTCGGCACTGCGCGCGGCATCGGCGGCCTGGGCGGCGTTGTTGGCCACGTCGTGGGCGGTGGCGCTCATTTCCTGGGAGGCGGTGGCCACCTGGTCCACTTCGCGGAACTGCTGCTGCATGCCGGCGCTGGTCTGGCTGGCGATGGCGGCGGACTGGTCGGCGGTGCTGCGGGCGTCCTGCACCGAGCGTTTCACGTCGGCGATGATCGGCTGCAGCTTGTCGAGGAAGCGGTTGAACCAGCCGGCCAGCTCGCCCAGCTCGTCCTGCTTGGCGTAGTCCAGGCGGCGGGTCAGGTCGCCTTCGCCACTGGCGATGTCGCGCAGCATGCCGGCCACGCCGAGGATGGGGCGGGTCACGCCACGCGCGGTCAGCCACATCAGGGCCAGGCCGACCAGGATGGCGAGCAGGCCGACCGCCAGGGAGAACAGCGAGTCGCCGGTGCGGCGCTCCTCCAGGCGCTGTTCGAGCTGCCTGGCCGGGCCGAGCAGGGTCTGCTGCGGAACCTCCAGCAGCACGCCCCAGGGCTGGGCCTCGGGAATCGGCAGCAGCGGCTCGAACACGCGCAGTACGCTGTCGTGTTCGAGGAACTCGGCGCGGCCACTGCCGAGCAGGGCCTTGATCTCGCTCTGGTGATCGCTGAAGGCATCCTCCAGCGGTTTGCCCAGCTTGCCGGCTTCACGGCTGTGGCCGGCCAGCAGGCCGGCAGGGCTGAGGATGCTGACATGGGCCTGGCCGTCGTAGAGCTCGCTGCTGGCCTTCTGGGCGATTTGCTGCAGGCTCTCCAGGCTGATGTCCACGCCCATCACGCCTATGACCTTGCCATTCTGTTCCAGCGGGAAGGCGATGCTGGTCATCAGCACCTGCTGGCCGTTGACCTCGTCGAAATAGGGGTCGAGCACGCAGGTCTTGCGGCTGTCGCGCGGGCAGGTATACCAGGCGTTGTAGGGCGTACCGCTGGGGCCGGCGGTGGTGTCCTGCAGCTGCGCTTCGTCCATCGACTCCGACTCCAGCGTGCCCGGCGTGCTCTGCGACCAGTAGAGGGAGAAGCGGCCCTTGTCGTTGCTGCCCAGTTCGGCCTGGCCGGCGAACAGGTCGTCCTTGCCATCCAGACCGTTGGCCTCGAACACCAGATACAGGCCGAGCAGGTTGGGGTTGGCCTCCAGGGCCGAGCGCACCTGGCGGGTCATGTCCTCGCGCAGGTCGAAGGCATCGAGAAAGCGTTTCTCGGCCTGATCCTTGAGGAACAGCACCTGGCGCGAGAAGCCCTTGCCGTATTGGTAGGCGTCCATGAAGTAGCGCTGGATGCGGATCGCCTGCAGCTCGCCGCGGGCGGCCATGCGCAGCCGCGCGGACTCTTCCAGCATGCCCGAACTGGCCGTGCGTACCAGCTGCGCGCTGCGCGTGGCCTGGTACAACGAGGCGCCTACCAGCAAGGTCACTATGGCCAGCAGACAGAGGCCGGCGAGCAGGGTGATTTTCCACTGGATAGACAGGCGGGACAGCATGGGCGGGTCCTTGTGAGTTCAGACTACTGAGTCATGTATCGGTAAGGGCGACGGAAGCTTGACCGATTTCATGGCCGACTTGAGCTACGGCGGAAAACCGCTGGGTGAGCTGACAGGAATTATGCACGCATTGCCCAGAATTTCGCACGCCGGATTCTTTGACAGAAGCTGACCGATCAGGCAGAGTCTTGCGCTTTTTTCCCGCCGCGCGCGGTCTGTGCAAGTCGGCAATTGGAGTCTCGCAATGAACGCAGTGGTAGCCGCAGTCGGCATCATGCTGGTCCTCAGTCTGTGCCGGGTGCACGTGGTGGTGGCGCTGATCGTCGGCGCCCTGGCCGGCGGTTTGCTCGGCGGCCTGGGGCTGGAGGGCTCGCTGGCAGCCTTCAATAAAGGCCTGGGCGGCGGCGCCACGGTGGCGCTGTCCTATGCGCTGCTCGGCGCCTTCGCCGTGGCCATCGCCAAGTCGGGCCTGGCCCATGCCCTGGCCGACCGCGCCCTGGCGCTGGTGGGGAGCCAGCAGGAGCAGGGCGGTGGCGCGCTGAAGTGGCTGCTGGTCGGCCTGCTGCTGGCGGTATCGGTGTCCTCGCAGAACATCCTGCCGATCCACATTGCCTTCATCCCGCTGCTGGTTCCGCCGCTGCTGTATGTGCTGAGCAAGCTGCAGATCGATCGCCGGCTGGTCGCCTGCGTCATCACCTTCGGCCTGATCACCCCCTACATGTTCCTGCCGGTGGGCTTCGGCAACATCTTCCTCAACGAGATCCTGCTGGCCAACGTGGCCAAGGCCGGGGTGGACGTCAGCGGGGTGAATGTCACCGAGGCCATGCTGATCCCGGCCGTCGGCATGCTGTTCGGCCTGCTGCTGGCGGTGTTCTTCAGCTACCGCGGCAAGCGCGAGTACGCCCTGCAGCCGATTGCCCAGGCCGAGCGGGTCGAGACGCGCTACAGCCCGCTAAGCCTGCTGGTGGCCGGCGTGGCGGTGGCCGTGGCGTTTGTCGTGCAGCTGTGGCTGGACTCGATGATAGTCGGCGCGCTGGCGGGCTTCGTGGTGTTCTCGGTGTCCGGCGTGGTGCGCTGGAAGGAGGCCGACGACCTGTTCACCGAAGGCATGAAGATGATGGCCATGATCGGCTTCATCATGATCGCCGCGCAGGGCTTTGCCGAGGTGATGAATGCCACCGGTGACGTGCAGGCGCTGGTGGATGCTTCGGCTGCCTGGATCGGCAACAGCAAGGCGCTGGGCGCGCTGCTGATGCTCCTGGTCGGGTTGCTGGTGACCATGGGCATCGGTTCGTCCTTCTCCACCGTGCCGATCATCGCCGCGATCTTCGTGCCGCTGGGTGTGCAACTGGGCTTCAGCCCGCTGGCGATCGTCTGCATCGTCGGTACCGCCGGCGCTCTGGGCGATGCCGGCTCGCCAGCCTCCGACTCGACGCTAGGCCCGACTTCGGGGCTGAACATCGACGGTCAGCACAACCACATCTGGGACACCGTGGTGCCGACCTTCCTGCACTACAACCTGCCGTTGCTGGTGTTCGGCTGGGCCGCCGCCATGCTGCTCTAGGGCGCAAGCCGACACCCTGAGCTAAACCTAAGTGACCGCTCGGTCGCTTATGCAATTGACGGGGCTGCCGATAAACCGGCAGCCCCGTTTCGCTTTCGAATAGACGCCCTCCAGAGGAAAGGACAATGCGCCTCACACTGAAAAGCAAAATGCTCCTGCTGGCCCTGCTGCCGGTGATCCTGTTCGCCATCGTGCTCAGTGGCGCGGCGGCCAAGATTCTGCTTGATCTGGCCGAGGACGAGGTCAAGGAGACGCGCGAGCGCCTGCTGCAGGAGAGTCGCCGCGAGCTGCAGCACTACATGCAGATCGCCATGGGCTCGGTGCAGGCGCTGTATGACGGCGCGAGCCAGGGCGACATGGCCAGCCGCGAGCAGGCCATCGCCATCCTCGCCAAGATCAAGTACGGCAAGGATGGCTACTTCTTCGGCTACGACTCCCAGGTGATCCGCCTGTTCCGCGGCGACAGCCCGGTGGATGTGGGCAAGAGCTTTACCGGCCGCCAGGACCCCAACGGCGTACGCGTCAACGATGAGCTCGTTCGCGTGGCCAAGGACGGTAGCAACTATGTGCAGTACAGCTCGCCGCTGCCGAACAACGAGAATGTGCTGGTACCCAAGCTGGCCTACAGCTACTACCTGCCCAAGTGGGACCTGGCCCTGGGCACGGCGGTCAACCTGGACGGCGTCGAGGCCCAGGTCGCCGAGGTCGAGGCAGCCATCGAGGAGCGCGTCAGCACCATCCTCACCAGCATCCTGGTGATCGCCATGATCATGCTGGTGGTGTTCGGAATCCTCGGCCTGGCGCTGAGCAACGCCTTCCTGCGCCCGCTGCAGCAGATCAAGGCCAACCTGGACGACATCGCCGCCGGCGAGGGTGATCTGACCCGCCGCCTGCCGGTGACCAGCCAGGACGAGCTGGGTGAACTGGCGGGTTCCTTCAACCGCTTCGTCGAGAAAATCCACGGCCTGGTGCGACAGATCGCCGAGATGACCACCCAGCTGACCGGTCTGGTCGGCGAGGTAGCCGCGCAGGCGCAGCGTTCCGAGCAGGCCATGGAGCGCCAGCGCCACGAGACCGACCAGGTGGCCACGGCGATCAACGAGATGTCCGCCGCCGCCCACGAGGTGGCGCGCAGCGCCCAGGGCGCGGCCGAGGCGGCGCAGCAGACCGACAACGAGGGCCAGGCGGCGAAGAAGGTGGTCGATGGCAGCATCGAGCGCATTCACGCCCTGGTCGAGGACATCCGCGAGAGCGGCGTGTCGCTGGACAACCTGCAGCAGGACGTGCAGTCCATCGTCAGCGTGCTCGACGTGATCCGCTCCATCGCCGAGCAGACCAACCTGCTGGCGCTCAACGCCGCCATCGAGGCGGCCCGCGCCGGCGAGGCCGGGCGTGGCTTCGCCGTGGTTGCCGACGAGGTGCGCGCGCTGGCCAGCCGCACCCAGCAGAGCACCCAGGAAATCCAGGGCATGATCGACCGCCTGCAGGGGGGCACCCGTGACGCCGTCACCGCCATGCGCCGCTCCAGCGATGCCGGCGAGATCACCAGCGAGCAGGCCAACCAGGCCGGCGCCTCGCTGGACGCCATCGCCCAGCTGATCGGTACCATCAATGCGATGAACGCGCAGATCGCCAGCGCCGCCGAGGAGCAGACCGCGGTGGCCGAGGAGATCAACCGCAGTGTGCACCAGATCGCCGTGGCGGTGGAAAGCGTGGCGGACGAAACCCGTCACGGCGCCGAGACCTCGCGCAGCCTGGCCGGCCTGGGCGAGCGCCTGGGGGCGCTGGTGCGGCAGTTCCGTATCTGAGTACCTGCGCAATGAACTAGGGCGCCCATGGGCGCCCTTGTTCATTCTGTTGCGGTCTGCACCGCTGACTCGGTCCAGTAGCCCGGATGAAATCCGGGGCACATCTACCCGGATTTCATCCGGGCCAAGGTTGCTTCACGGGTAGGGCTCGCATCTGGTCCAGCCACGCTCAATAAAACGAGGGGGCAGAAAGAACCCGGCCGGGGCCGGGTTCTTTGTGTGCTGGCGGCGCTCAGTGGACGACTGCCACCAGTCCGGCCTGCTGCACCAGTTCCAGCAGCGGCTGCGGGTAGACACCGAGGAAGAAGGCGAGCAGGGCGACGAACAGCAGCATGATGCCACCGGCGCGCTGGCCCCAGTTGAACGGCGCGTCGTGGCGCTTGAGGTTGGGCTCCTGCAGGAACAGGGTGACCATGACCCGCAGGTAGTAGAACACGCCGATGGCGCTACCCAGGATCAGGGTGCCCAGCAGCAGCCACTGTTGCGACTCGACACCGGCGGCGACCACGTAGAACTTGCCGATGAAGCCGGCGGTGAGCGGGATGCCGGCCAGCGACAGCATCATCACGGTGAGCACGGCGGTCAGGTACGGGCGGCGCCAGAACAGGCCGCGGTACTCGTACAGGGCATCGGCATCGCGGCCGCTGTAGGGCGTGGACATCAGGGTGATCACGCCGAAGGCGCCCAGCGTGGTCAGTACGTAGGTGGCCAGGTACACGCCGATGGCCTCCACGGCCAGGCCCTTGCTGGCGATCAGGGCGATCAGCAGGTAGCCGAAGTGGGCGATCGACGAGTAGCCGAGCAGGCGCTTGAGGTTGTTTTGCAGCAGCGCCAGCAGGTTACCGAACAGGATCGAGGCGATGGCCAGCAGGCTCAGCAGGTCGTTCAGCCAGCCGCCGGTGGTGACCGGCGACACCTGGTACAGGCGCAGCAGCACGGCGAACACGGCGACCTTGCTGGCGGTGGCCAGGAAGGCGGCGACCGGTGCCGGTGCGCCTTCGTAGACGTCCGGGGTCCACAGGTGGAAGGGTACCAGCGACAGCTTGAAGGCCAGGCCGATCAGCATCATGCCGATGCCGATCTGGGCGATCAGGCTGGGCAGGCCGTCCGTAGCGAGTTTGGCGCCGATACCGGCGAAGCTCAGGCTGCCCGACTCGGCATACAGCAGGGCCATGCCGAACAGCAGGAAGGCGCTACCAGCGGCGGACAGCACCATGTACTTGATGCCGGCCTCCAGCGAGCGCTTGTTGAAGAAGGCGTAGGCGATCATGCCGTAGGTCGGCACCGACAGCAGTTCCAGGCCGATGAACAGGCCGGCCAGGTGCTGCGCGCTGACCAGTACCAGGCCGCCCAGGCCGGACAGCAGAATCAGCAGGTACAGCTCTTCGCGGTTGCCCGGGTAGCCCTGCTTGCCCGATTCGCCGCCCAGGTAGGCGTGGACCAGGGTGGTGCAGGCCAGGGTGGCGGCCAGCACCAGGGCCATGTAGTAGCAGGCGAACTTGTCCACCAGCAGCAGCGGGGTGACCTGCAGCGGCGTCACCTCCACGGCCGGGATCAGCGACAGCAGGGCCAGATTGAGGCCCAGCACCGAGAGGATGAAGGCCATGGCGTGGTTGCGTTTCCAGGCGATGGCCAGCATCACTACGATGATGGTGGCGCTGGTGACCAGCAGCGGCAGCAGCGCGATGAAGTGTTGAGTCGTCAGTTCCATAGCGCGTGATTACCGGACCGAAGCGAGTTGAGTGAGGGCGCCGCTGAACCATTGCTGCACGCCGTGCATGCTGGCGGCGGAGGTGTCGAGCACCGGCTGCGGGTAGACGCCGAGCAGGATCAGCAGCACCGCCAGGCCCAGCACCATGTACAGCTCGCGAGCCTTCAGGGCCTGCAGCGGGGCATCGGACTTGGCCGGGCCGAAGTAGGCGCGGTGGATCATCGCCAGCGAGTAGACCGAGCCCAGCACCAGTCCGCAGGCGGCCAGGACCACGACCCAGGGTGCGGCCGGGAAGCTGCCGATCAGGATCAGGAATTCGCCGACGAAGTTACCGGTACCCGGCAGTCCCAGCGCCGCGGCGGCGAAGAACAGGCTCACCG
The DNA here is from genome assembly GCF_003205495.1 of Aquipseudomonas alcaligenes. Taxonomy (GTDB): domain Bacteria; phylum Pseudomonadota; class Gammaproteobacteria; order Pseudomonadales; family Pseudomonadaceae; genus Aquipseudomonas; species Aquipseudomonas alcaligenes_B. The sequence continues at coordinate 17,724 of NZ_QJRX01000009.1, forward strand.
CCGGCAGCCAGGGCAGACGGGCCCAGATACCGCCCATCTCGCGCATGTCACGGGTGTGCAGGCGCTCGTAGAGCTGGCCGCAGAGGATGAACAGCGCGGCGGCGGACAGGCCGTGCGCCATCATCTGCACCACCGCGCCCTGCAGGGCGATGTGGCTGCCGGAGTAGATGGCGATCAGCACGAAGCCCATGTGCGAGACGCTGGAATAGGCCACCAGGCGCTTGATGTCGGTCTGCGCGAACGACAGGAAGGCACCGTAGGCGATGGCGAATACGCCCAGCCACATGGCGATCGGCGCGAACTCGGCCGAGGCGTTGGGGAACAGTGGCAGGGCGAAGCGCATCAGGCCGTAGGCGGCGGTTTTCAGCAGGATGCCGGCGAGGTCCACGGAGCCGGCAGTCGGCGCCTGGGCGTGGGCGTCCGGCAGCCAGGAGTGCACCGGCACCACCGGGAACTTCACGGCGAAGGCGGCGAAGAAGCCGAGCATCAGCAGGTACTCGGTACCGGCCGGCAGCTGGGTCTTCAGCAGGTCTTCGTAGTTGAAGGTCAGCACGCCGGTGACGCTGTAGTTGATCAGCACCAGGGCGAGGATCGCCACCAGCATGATCAGGCCGCTGGCCTGGGTAAAGATGAAGAACTTGGTGGCGGCGTTGATCCGCGAGTGACCCTTGCTGCCGCTATGACCCCAGAGCGCGATGAGGAAGTACATCGGCACCAGCATCATTTCCCAGAAGAAGAAGAACAGGAACAGGTCGATGGCGAGGAACACGCCGACCACGCCGCCGAGGATCCACATCAGGTTGAGGTGGAAGAATCCGACGCGGTTCTGGATTTCGTTCCACGAGCACAGCACCGACAGCACGCCGAGCAGGCCGGTGAGGACGATCATCAGCACCGACAGGCCGTCGAGGCCGAGGTGGATGCTGATGCCCAGGCGCTCGATCCACTGCACCTGGAACTCGGCGGCCCAGGCCAGCTCGGCACCGGGGGCCGGGGCCAGGCTGAAGTCAGCGCTGGCCCACAGCCACAGGCCGAGGCCGAACAGCAGACCCATGGTCAGCAGGGCGATCCAGCGCGGCAGGGTGTTGCCGAAGCGCTCGGTCTGCCAGCACAGCAGGCCACCGATGAAGGGAATCAGGATTAGCCAGGGGAGAATCATCAGGCTGTTTTCCTTAACTCAGAAAGAGGAGGGCGGCGAGTACCAGCACGGCACCCCCGGCGATCGAAGTGGCGTACCAGCGCACCTGGCCGGTCTGGGCGCGGGCCAGCACGGCGTTGCCGCCACGGGCCAGGCGCGGTACCAGACCGATGCTCAGGTCGATCGGGTCGCGGCCGAGCAGGCGGCAGATCAGCAGGTAGGGCTGGACGAACAGCTTGTCGTAGAGCCAGTCGAAGCCCCAGGCGGCGAACCACCAGGCCGACAGCAGGCGGCCCGGGGCGCTCTGTGCAACGGTCGTGGCGAAGGTGCGCTTGCCGAGGAACAGCAGCGCGGCCAGGAGGATACCGGCCAGGGCAATGGCGCCCGAGGCGATCTCCAGGCCGTGCTTGGCCTCGCCACCGGCGTGGCCGATGCTCTGCGGCAGCACGCCGGCCAGCGGCGGGGTGATCAGCGCGCCGACGAAGGTCGAGAGCACGATCAGGGTGGCCAGCGGCAGGTTGTGGGCCAGGCCGTGACCGGCATGGGCCTCGGTCTTCTGCTCGCCGTGGAAGGCGATGAAGATCAGGCGGAAGGTGTAGATCGAGGTCAGGAAGGCACCGGCCAAGCCCGCGTAGAGCAGCTCGCTATGACCGCTGGCGAAGGCTTCCCAGAGGATCTCGTCCTTCGAGTAGAAGCCGGCGGTGACCAGCGGTAGCGCGGCCAGGGCGGCGCCACCGACGACGAAGCTGGCGTAGGCCAGCGGCAGCTTCTTCCACAGGCCGCCCATCTTGAAGATGTTCTGCTCGTGGTGGCAGGCATGGATCACCGCACCGGAGGCGAGGAACAGCAGGGCCTTGAAGAAGGCGTGGGTCATCAGGTGGAAGATCGCCGCATCCCAGGCCTGCACGCCGAGGGCGAGGAACATGTAGCCGATCTGGCTCATGGTCGAGTAGGCGAGGATGCGCTTGATGTCGGTCTGTACCAGGGCGGCGAAACCGGCCAGCACCAGGGTCACGCCACCGACTATGCCGACCAGCTCGAGAATCTCGGGGGTCAGCAGGAACAGGCCGTGGGTACGGGCGATCAGGTACACGCCCGCGGTCACCATGGTGGCGGCGTGGATCAGCGCAGAGACCGGGGTCGGACCGGCCATCGCGTCGGCCAGCCAGGTCTGCAGCGGCAGCTGGGCGGATTTGCCCACCGCACCGCCGAGGAGCATCAGGGTGGCGACCCACAGCCAGGTATCACCGGCCACGTACTTCTGCGGCGCCAGCACCATCAGCTCCTGGATATTCAGGGTGCCGAGGTTGAGGAACAGCAGGAACAGGCCGATCATCAGGAACACGTCGCCGATGCGGGTGACGATGAACGCCTTGAGCGCCGCGTTACCGTTGGGTACGTGCTTGTAATAGAAGCCGATCAGCAGGTACGAGCACAGGCCCACGCCTTCCCAGCCGAAGAACAGCACCAGCAGGTTGTCGCCGAGTACCAGCAGCAACATGCTGAATATGAACAGGTTGGTGTAGGCGAAGAAGCGCGAGTAGCCCTCTTCACCGCGCATGTACCAGCTGGCGAACAGGTGGATCAGGAAGCCGACGCCGGTGACCACGCCGAGCATGGTGGCCGACAGGCCGTCCAGGTGCAGAGTGAAGCTCGGCGCCAGGTTGCCGACGTTCATCCACTGCCACAGCGTCTGGGTGTAGAGGCCACCCGCCGGCAGGCTGAGGAATTGCAGGATGACCCAGGCCGCACTCAGGGCGGCCAGGCCGACCGAGCCGACGCCGATCAGGGCGGCGGTGTTTTCCGAGAGTCGCCCGCGGGAGAAGGCCAGCAGGAACCAGCCGAGCAGCGGGAAGAGCAGGGTAAGGAATAGAAGGTTCATCCGCGCATCTCGCTGGCAGCGTCGACATCGAGGGTGTGAAAGCGGCGATACAGCTGCAGCAGGATCGCCAGGCCAATGCTGGCCTCGGCGGCTGCCAGGGTGATCACCAGAATGAACATCACCTGGCCGTCAGGCTGCACCCAGCGGCTGCCGGCGACGACGAAGGCGAGGGCGGTGGCGTTCATCATCACTTCCAGGCTCATCAGCACGAAGAGGATGTTGCGGCGCACCATCAGGCCGATCAGGCCCAGGCTGAACAGCACGGCGGCCAGGGCCAGGCCGTGTTCCAGGGGAATGGCATTCATGCGGTGGGCTCCTTGGCTTCGTGGCGGCCCAGGTGGTAGGCGGCGACCAGGGCGGCGAGCAGCAGCATGGAGGCCAGCTCGACCACCAGCAGGTAGGGGCCGAACAGGCTGATGCCGACGGCCTTGGCATCGACGGTTTCAAGGCCGATGGCGGCACCGCTCGGGGTGGCGAACAGGGCGTACAGCAGCTGCGCCAGCAACAGGGCAGAGAGGATGGCCGGACCAGTCCAGATGCCGGGCTTGAGCCACCTCTTCTCCTGCTCTACGGCTTCCTGGCCGAGGTTGAGCATCATCACCACGAAGACGAACAGCACCATGATGGCGCCGGCGTAGACGATGATTTCCAGGGCGCCGGCAAACGGCGCACCCAGGGCGAAGAACGTGCAGGCCACGGCCAGCAGGGAAACGATCAGGTTGAGTAGGGCATGTACCGGGTTGGTCCCGGTAATGACCATCACAGTAGAGGCCACGGCGACACCCGCGGCGAGGTAGAAAGCAAACTCCATCATCCTCTCCTCAGGGCAGCAGGCCTTTGACGTTGATCGGTTCGGCTTCGCTCTGCGCGGCGCCTTTCGGCTTGCCGGCGATGGCCATGCCGGACACCCGGTAGAAGTTGTAGTCCGGGTTCTTGCCCGGCCCGCTGATCAGCAGGTCTTCCTTCTCGTAGACCAGGTCCTGGCGCTTGAACTCGCCCATCTCGAAATCCGGTGTGAGCTGGATCGCGGTGGTCGGGCAGGCTTCCTCGCACAGGCCGCAGAAGATGCAGCGCGAGAAGTTGATGCGGAAGAACTCCGGGTACCAGCGACCGTCCTCGGTCTCGGCCTTCTGCAGCGAGATGCAGCCGACCGGGCAGGCCACGGCGCACAGGTTGCACGCCACGCAGCGCTCTTCGCCGTCGGGGTCGCGGGTCAGCACGATGCGGCCGCGGTAGCGCGGCGGCAGGTACACCGGCTCTTCCGGGTATTGCAGGGTGTCGCGCTTGCGGAAGCCGTGGCCGAAGATCATCACCAGGCTGCGCAGTTGGGTCCAGGTGCCGTGCACCACGTCCCAGATGTACTTGAACATGTGTGTTTCTCCTTACTGGGCCGCGGCCAGCACGAGCGCGCCGGTCACCAGCAGGTTGATCAGGGTCAGCGGCAGGCAGAACTTCCAGCTGAACGCCATGACCTGGTCATACCGCGGGCGCGGGATCGAGGCGCGCAGCAGGATGAAGATCATGATGAAGAAGCAGGTCTTCAGGGCGAACCAGAAGAACGGGATCTGCGGCAGGATGCCGAACGGGCCGTGCCAGCCGCCGAAGAACAGGGTCACCAGCAGCGCCGAGATGGTCACGATGCCGATGTACTCGCCGACGAAGAACATGCCCCATTTCATTCCGGCATATTCGATGTGGTAACCGTCGGCCAGCTCCTGCTCCGCTTCCGGCTGGTCGAACGGGTGACGGTGAGTCACGGCCACGCCGGCGATGAAGAAGGTACAGAAGCCGAAGAACTGCGGAATGATGAACCACAGGTTCTCGGCCTGGTAGTCGACGATGTCGCGCAGGTTGAACGAGCCGACCTGCGCCACCACTCCCATCAGCGCCAGGGCCAGAAACACCTCGTAGGAGATGGTCTGCGCCGAGGCACGCAGGCTGCCGAGCAGGGCGTACTTGTTGGCGCTGGACCAGCCGGCGAACAGTACGGCGTAGACCGACAGGCCGGCCATGGCGAAGAAGAACAGGATGCCGATGTTCAGGTCCGCCACGCCCCAGGTCGGGGTGACCGGGATGATCGCGAAGGCCATCAGCATGGCGGCGAAGGCGATCATCGGCGCGATCATGAAGATGAACTTGTCGGCGAACGGCGGCGTCCAGTCCTCCTTGAAGAACATCTTGATCATGTCGGCGGCGATCTGGAACATGCCGAACGGGCCGACGCGGTTGGGACCGTAGCGGTCCTGCCACCAGCCGAGCAGGCGACGTTCGACGAAGCTCAGCAGGGCGCCGCAGACCACCACCACCAGCAGGATGACGATGGCCTTGAGGACGGCGACCAGCACGTCGATCAGTTCGGGCGTCAGCCAGCTCATTGCGCGGCCTCCTGGGTTCCTACAAGACCGAGAGCGGTGGCAGTGGCGCCGGCGAGGGCCGCCGGGATGCCGGCGAAGCCGGCCGGCAGGCCGACCAGGCCCAGGGCCAGGTCTTCGCTGACCTTCACCGGCAGGCGCAGGGCCTGGCCGGCGACGGTCAGGCTGAGCAGCGCGCCGTCGCCCGCGCCCAGGCGCTCGGCCTCGGCCTTGGCCAGGGCGACGTAGGCGGGCTGGATGCGCTCCTGCACGGGAGCTGCGCGGGAGGAGTTTTCCTCGCTGCCGAACAGGTGGTGCATCGGCACCACCTGCCAGGTGCCCTGGGCCGGGGCGAAGGCGCCCGGCACGGCGAACCAGGCCAGGGTCTTGCCACGGGACTCGATCAGGCGCACGCCCGGATCACCGGCGCGCAGATGGCCACCGACCTCGTCCTGGAACTTGTTCCAGGCCTGCGGCGAGTTCCAGCCCGGCGACCAGGCGAACGGTACCTGCTGACGCGGCTCGACACTGCCGGCGTAGCCTTCCATGGAGAAGGCGAAGGCGCTGTCCTGGTCCTGCGGCTGGCGCGGCTCGTGCACGCTGATATTGGCGCGCATGGCGGTACGGCCGCTGTAGCGGTGCGGCTCGCGCGCCAGCTTGAGGCCCTTGATGCGGAACGAGGCGCTCGGCGCGGCGTCCTTGATCGCTGCCAGCACGGAGCTGCTGGCAGCGACGGCTTCGGTGACCTGATCCAGCTGGGTCCAGTCCACGGCCTTGCCCTGCAGGGTGCTGTGCAGCGCGTGCATCCAGCGCCAGCCCTCGCGCACCAGGATGTTGCTGTCGTAGTAGCTCGGCTCGAACACCTGGAAGAAGCGCTGGGCGCGGCCTTCCTGGCTGACCAGGGTGCCATCGCCTTCGGCGAAGCTGGCGGCGGACAGCACCAGGTGGGCGCGGGCCACGGTCGCGGTCTGCTGGTGGTCGGCGACTATCACTGCCTTGGCGGCGGCCAGGGCAGCATCGACCTTGGCGGCGTCGGCGCGACGGTACAGGTCGTTTTCCAGCACGATCACGGCATCGGCTTTGCCTGCGGTCAGGGCTTCCAGTGCGGCGTCGACCGACTCACCACCCAGCAGGGCCAGGCCCATGCTGTTGGCTTCCGGTACCACCAGGCTGATGGAGGCGTTCTTATCGCGGTTCTTCAGGGCCTGGGCGATGTTGGCCGCGGCCTCGATGATGCTCTTCTCGCCCAGCGAGGCGCCGCTGACGATCAGCGGGCGCTTGCCGGCCAGCAGGGCTTCGGCGATCAGCTGCGCCAGCTCGGCGGCCTCGGCGTCCAGGCCGGTCACGGCCGGGGCGCTCGGGTCGATGGCGTGGGCCACGGCGAAGCCGATGCGCGCCAGGTCGGCCGGCGCGGCATGGACGCAGGCTTCGGCCACGTCGTCGAGGCGGGTGGCGTCGACGCTGGCGATAAACAGTGGATTGAGAGCATCTTGCGCGACGTTCTGTACCGCGGCCATGTGCCAATCCTGGATCTTCATCGAGGCGGCGATTTCGGTGGCCTTGCCCTTGACCGACTGGCGCAGGGCCAGGGCGATGCGCGCGGCGGTCTGGGTCAGGTCCTCGCCGAGGACGAACACGGCGTCGTGGTCCTCGATCTCGCGGATCGACGGCACCGGCAGCGGGCCGTTCTGCAGCACATCGCGGATCAGGCGGATATTGTCCAGTTCGACGGCGCCGATGCCGCTGTAGAAGTTGGCTTCGCCGACCAGCTCGCGCAGGGCGTAGTTGCCTTCCAGGCTGGCGCGCGGCGAACCGATGCCGATCACGCGCTTGCCCTTGAGCAGCTCGGCGGCCTTGTCCAGCGCAGCGTCGATGCCCAGCTTGGTCTCGCCGAAGAGGGGCTGGCGCGGGCGGTCGTCACGGTTGGTGTAGCCGTAGCCGAAGCGGCCGCGGTCGCACAGGAAGTAGTGGTTCACCGAGCCGTTGAAGCGGTTCTCGATGCGGCGGATCTCGCCGTAGCGCTCACCGGGGCTGATGTTGCAGCCGGACGAGCAGCCATGGCAGATGCTCGGGGCGAATTGCATGTCCCACTTGCGGTTGTAGCGCTCGGAGTGGGTCTTGTCGGTGAACACGCCGGTCGGGCAGACCTCGGTGAGGTTGCCGGAGAACTCGCTCTCCAGCACGCCGTCCTCGACGCGGCCGAAGTACACGTTGTCGTGCGCGCCGTAGACGCCCAGGTCGGTGCCGCCAGCGTAGTCCTTGTAGTAGCGCACGCAGCGGTAGCAGGCGATGCAGCGGTTCATCTCGTGGGAGATGAACGGGCCGAGCTGCTGGTTCTGGTGAGTGCGCTTGGTGAAGCGGTACCGGCGCTGGTTGTGGCCGGTCATCACCGTCATGTCCTGCAGGTGGCAGTGACCGCCTTCCTCGCACACCGGGCAGTCGTGCGGGTGGTTGGTCATCAGCCACTCGACGACGCTGGCGCGGAACTGCTTGGCCTCCTCGTCGTCGATGCTGATCCAGGTGTTGTCGGTCGCCGGCGTCATGCAGGACATGACCAGGCGGCCGCGCTTGTCGTTCTCGTCGGTGTACTGCTTCACCGCGCACTGGCGGCAGGCGCCGACGCTGCCCAGCGCCGGGTGCCAGCAGAAGTAGGGGATGTCGAGACCGAGGGACAGACAGGCCTGCAGCAGGTTGTCCGCACCATCGACTTCGAAATCTTTGCCGTCTACGTGGATAGTGGCCATGGTTCAGGTTTCTTCTTACCCGTCGAAACGGGCTTGGCTAATGGAATCACGGTGCGCGGGCTGCCCCGCGCGAATTCTTCAGGCCGGGGCGAACTGCGCCGCGGCGGCCGGAGCGGCGCTGCTGGACACGCCAGCCTCGAACTCCGGACGGAAATACTTGATCGCACTGCCCAGCGGCTCGACGGCACCCGGTGCATGGGCGCAGAAGGTCTTGCCGGGGCCGAGGAAGTTCACCAGCTGCAGCAGGGTGTCGATGTCCTGCTGGGTGCCCTGGCCACGCTCCAGCGCGCGGAGGATCTTCACGCTCCACGGCAGGCCGTCGCGGCACGGGGTGCACCAGCCGCAGGACTCGCGGGCGAAGAACTCTTCCATGTTGCGCAGCAGCGAGACCATGTTGACCGAGTCGTCCACCGCCAGCGCCAGGCCGGTGCCCATGCGGGTGCCGACCTTGGCGATGCCGCCGGCGAACATCGGCGCATCCAGGTGCTCGGGCAGCAGGAAGCCGGTACCGGCGCCACCGGGCTGCCAGCACTTCAGCTTGTAGCCGTCGCGCATGCCGCCGGCGTAGTCCTCGAACAGCTCGCGGGCCGGGATGCCGAACGGCAGTTCCCACAGGCCGGGGTTCTTCACCTTGCCGGAGAAGCCCATCAGCTTGGTGCCCATGTCTTCGCTGCCCGGGCGGGCCAGGGTCTTGTACCAGTCCACGCCGTTGGCGACGATCGCCGGCACGTTGCACAGGGTCTCGACGTTGTTGACGCAGGTCGGCTTGCCCCAGACGCCGACGGCGGCGGGGAAGGGCGGCTTGGAGCGCGGGTTGGCGCGGCGACCTTCCAGGGAGTTGATCAGCGCGGTTTCTTCACCGCAGATATAACGCCCTGCACCGGTGTGGACGAACAGCTCGAAGTCGAAGCCGCTGCCGAGGATGTTCTTGCCCAGCAGGCCGGCGGCCTTGGCCTCGGCGATGGCGCGATTGAGGTTGGCCGCCGCGTCGACGTACTCGCCGCGCAGGAAGATGTAGCCGCGGTAGGCCTTGAGCGCGCGCGCGGAAATCAGCATGCCTTCCACCAGCAGGTGAGGCAGCTGCTCCATGAGCAGGCGGTCCTTCCAGGTGTTCGGCTCCATTTCATCCGCGTTGCACAGCAGGTAGCGGATGTTCATGGATTCGTCGGCCGGCATCAGGCCCCACTTCACGCCGGTGGGGAAACCCGCACCGCCGCGGCCCTTGAGGCCGGAGTCCTTGACCGTCTGCACGATGTCGGCCTGGGCCATTTCGGCCAGGGCCTTGCGTGCGGCGGCGTAGCCGTTCTTCGCCTGGTACTCCTCCAGCCATACCGGCTGGGCGTCGTCGCGCAGGCGCCAGGTCAGCGGATGGGTCTCTTCGCTGCGGGCGATGCGGTTGATCGGGCCCACGGAGGTCAGCGTCTTCATGCGTAGGACTCCAGCAGCTGGGCGATGCCGTCGGCATCGAGGTTGCCGTAGGTGTCGTCGTCGATCATCACGGCCGGGGCCTTGTCGCAGTTGCCCAGGCAGCACACCGGCAGCAGGGTGAAGCGGCCGTCGGCGGTGGTCTGGCCGGGGACGATGCCGAGCTTGTCCTTGAGGCTGCCGAGCAGGTTCTCGTGACCGCCGATGAAGCAGGTCATGCTGTCGCACACGCGGATGATGTGGCGGCCCACCGGGACGCGGAAGATCTGGCTGTAGAAGGTGGCCACGCCCTCGACGTCGCTGGCGGGGATGCCGAGGATGTCGGCAATGGCGTAGATGGCGCCGTCCGGCACCCAGCCACGCTGCTTCTGCACGATCTTCAGGGCTTCGATGGACGCCGCGCGCGGATCCTCGTAGTGGTGCATTTCGTGTTCGATGGCGTCGTACTCGGCCTGGCTGAGTTCGAAGCGGTCGGTCTGGATCAGGTTGGTCTGGCTCATGTGATTAGCGGTCCACGTCGGCCATAACGAAATCGATGCTACCCAGGTAGGCGATCAGGTCCGCGATCATGCTGCCGCGGATCACCGAGGGGATCTGCTGCAGATGGGCGAAGCTGGGCGTCCGGATGCGCGTGCGGTAGCTCATGGTGCTGCCGTCGCTGGTCAGGTAGTAGCTGTTGATGCCCTTGGTCGCCTCGATCATCTGGAAGCTCTCGTTGGCCGGCATGACCGGGCCCCAGGAGACTTGCAGGAAGTGGGTAATCAGGGTCTCGATGTGCTGCAGGGTGCGCTCTTTCGGCGGCGGCGTGGTCAGCGGGTGGTCCGCCTTGTACGGGCCTTCCGGCATGTTGCGCAGGCACTGGTCGATGATGCGGATGCTCTGGCGCATCTCCTCGACGCGGACCATGCAGCGGTCGTAGGCGTCGCCGTTGTGGGCCAGCGGTACTTCGAACTCGAAGTTCTGGTAGCCGGAGTAGGGGCGTGCCTTGCGCAGGTCGAAGTCCAGGCCGGTGGAGCGCAGGCCGGCGCCGGTGACGCCCCATTCCAGCGCTTCCTTGGTGTTGTACTGGGCCACGCCCTTGGTACGGCCGATGAGGATGCTGTTCTTCAGCGCGGCCTTGGTGTACTCGTCGAGGCGCTTGGGCAGCCAGTCGACGAATTCCTTGACCAGCTTGTCCCAGCCGCGCGGCAGGTCGTGGGCGACGCCACCGATGCGGTACCAGGCCGGGTGCAGGCGGAAGCCGGTGATGGCCTCGATCACCTTGTAGGCGCGCTGACGGTCGGTGAAGGTGAAGAACACCGGAGTCATGGCGCCGACGTCCTGGATATAGGTACCCAGGAACAGCAGGTGGCTGGTGATGCGGAAGAACTCGGCGAGCATCACGCGGATGAAGTCGACGCGGTCCGGCACCTTGATGCCGGCCAATTTCTCCACGGCCAGCACGTAGGGCAGGTTGTTCATCACCCCGCCGAGGTAGTCGATGCGGTCGGTGTAGGGGATGAAACTGTGCCAGGACTGGCGCTCGGCCATCTTCTCGGCGCCACGGTGGTGGTAGCCGATGTCCGGCACGCAGTCGATGATCTCTTCGCCGTCCAGCTGCAGGATGATGCGGAAGGCGCCGTGGGCGGACGGGTGGTTGGGGCCGAGGTTGAGGAACATGTAGTCCTCGTGCTCGCCGTGGCGGCGCATGCCCCAGTCTTCCGGCTTGAAGCGCGCGGCTTCCTCTTCCAGCTGCTGCTTGGCCAGGGTCAGGCTGAACGGATCGAACTCGGTGGCGCGCGCCGGGTAGTCCTTGCGCAGCGGGTGACCTTCCCAGGTCGGCGGCATCATGATGCGCGACAGGTGCGGGTGGCCCTGGAAGGTGATGCCGTAGAGGTCCCAGACCTCGCGTTCGTACCAGTTGGCGTTGGGCCAGATGCCGGTGACGGTGGGGACGTTGAGATCGCCTTCCTTGAGCGCCACCTTGATCATGATGTCGCTGTTACGCTCGATCGACATCAGGTGGTAGAACACGCTGAAGTCGGCGCCCGGCAGGCCGCGGCGCTGGGTGCGCAGGCGCTCGTCGACGCCGTGCAGGTCATACAGCATGACGTAGGGGCGCGGCAGGTTGCGCAGGAAGGTCAGCACGTTGATCAGGCGATCACGGGCGACCCACAGCACCGGCATGCCGGTACGGGTGCTCTGGACGGTGAAGGTCTCGGCACCGAAACGGGAGTTCAGTTCGACGACCACGTCCTGGTCATCGGCCTTGTAGGGTGGAACGGACAGAATGCTGTCTGCAGTCATGGTCTCGGTCGCTATCGGCGGTATACGGCATCAGTGAGCGGGCGCGGGCGCCGGCTCACACTTCGTCGGGGCTGCGCAGATTGGTCACGGCGATGCGCTCGGCGCGACGCTGCTCCTTCTGCGACGGCATTTCGGCACGGTAGATACCTTGGTCGCCGACGACCCAGGACAGCGGTCGGCGCTCCTGGCCGATGGACTCCTGCAGCAGCATCAGGCCTTGCAGGAATGCTTCCGGACGGGGCGGGCAGCCGGGAATATAGACGTCCACCGGGAGGAACTTGTCGACCCCCTGGACCACAGAATAGATGTCGTACATGCCGCCGGAGTTGGCGCACGAACCCATGGAGATGACCCACTTGGGTTCCAGCATCTGCTCGTAGAGACGCTGGATGATCGGCGCCATCTTGATGAAGCAGGTACCGGCGATAACCATGAAGTCGGCTTGGCGCGGTGACGCACGAATGACTTCGGCGCCGAAACGAGCAATGTCGTGCGGCGCGGTGAAGGCCGTGGTCATTTCCACGTAGCAGCAGGACAAACCGAAGTTGTACGGCCACAGGGAGTTCTTGCGCCCCCAGTTCACCGCACCGTTGAGCACATCTTCGAGCTTGCCCATGAAGATGTTCTTGTGGACCTGATCTTCCAGCAGCGGGTCGGCTACGGTCTCCCGCGAGCCGATCGGATACTGCTCGTTAGGCGCATCCGGATCGATCCGAGTAAGTTTGTATTGCATCGCCAAAGCCTCATTGTTTTAGCTTCGCCTGCCGATTGCGACGGCCTTCGGGTGCCCAGTCGAGCGCACCGATACGCCAAAGATAGACAAGACCAGCCAACAGAATTGCTATGAAAACTGTAGCTTCGATCAGGCCGGCCCAGCCGCTTTCGCGCACCGAGACCGCCCAAGCGAAGAGAAAGAGGGCTTCAACGTCGAAGATCACGAAGAGCATCGCGACCAGATAGAACTTTGCCGAGAGGCGCAGGCGCGCGCTGCCGACCGGGAGCATGCCGGATTCGAACGGGTCGTTCTTGCTGCGCCCCCAGGCCTTGCTGCCGAGCAGGCTGGACAGGCCGAGCATGAAGGCGATGAGTCCGAAGACTCCGAGCAGGAATACAGCGAAGGCCCAGTTATGGGACATGGTCGATACCGCATCAGGCATGCCGGTACTCCTTGGGTAAAGGGACGGCTTCTTTTAATGATCGCAGCCGCCAATGAAAGCGGCTCCGCGAAGTAGTGTGTCGGCAATTTTATGCCGGCTGCGCGAGGTAAGTAAATTTTTCCGAATAAAAAAATGAACGCCTTGCCGCCATCTGACGCCGCAGATGGCCGTCTGGTGCGGGCTGCAGGCGGTCCTGCGGCTTTGGTCTTAGGCGGGCATGACGCTTTTCTGAAAGAGTCTGTCGGTAATTGTTTACAGTCGCCCTATTAATTGATGCCTGAGCGGATCGCAGTGTTTTATTACGGGCGCTTAATTGTCCAGCAGATGCTGTTTCCGCTGAAAGGTATAAGCGAAGGAGTGCATGGCGTATCGCTGGCGATGGAGCAGGTGCGGCTGAGGTGGGGCTTTCTGTAGTCGTGAATGCGACGAAGCCCCGGCATCGCTGCCGGGGCTTCGTCTGATAACACCTGCGGCTTGGGCCGCAGAGCCGGTTCCTATTAGTGGAACTGGTTCATGGTGTTGTCTTTACCGCTGGCCTTCAGAGCAGCTTCGCCAGCGAAGTACTCCTTGTGGTTGTCGCCGATGTCGGAGCCAGCCATGTTCTGGTGCTTGACGCAGGCGATACCCTGGCGCAGTTCCTGACGCTGCACGCCTTTCACGTAGGCCAGCATGCCCTGGTCGGCGAAGTAGCCCTTGGCCAGGTTGTCGGTCGACAGTGCGGCGGTGTGGTAGGTCGGCAGGGTGATCAGGTGGTGGAAGATGCCGGCGTGGGCGGAGCCGTCACGCTGGAAGGTACGGATCTTCTCGTCAGCGATCTGAGCCAGTTCGGTCTCGTCGTACTCGACGCTCATCAGCTTGGCGCGGTCGTAGGCGGAGACGTCCTTGCCTTCGGCAACCATGGCATCGAATACCTGCTGGCGGAAGTTCAGGGTCCAGTTGAAGGACGGGCTGTTGTTGTAAACCAGCTTGGCGTTCGGGATGACCTGGCGGATGCGGTCAACCATGCCCTTGATCTGGCCAACGTGCGGCTTCTCGGTTTCGATCCACAGCAGGTCGGCGCCGTTCTGCAGGCTGGTGATGCAGTCCAGGACGCAGCGGTCTTCGCCGGTGCCAGCGCGGAACTGGAACAGGTTGGACGGCAGGCGCTTCGGACGCAGCAGTTTGCCGCCGCGGTTGATTACGACGTCGCCGTTCTTCAGTTCGGCAGCGGACACTTCTTCGCAGTCCAGGAAGGAGTTGTACTGGTCGCCCAGGTCGCCCGGCTCTTTGGTTACGGCGATCTGCTTGGTCAGGCCGGCACCCAGGGAGTCGGTACGAGCAACGATCACGCCGTTGTCGATACCCAGTTCCAGGAAGGCGTAGCGAACGGCAGCGATCTTGGCGAGGAAGTCGGCGTGCGGAACGGTCACTTTGCCGTCCTGGTGGCCGCACTGCTTCTCGTCGGAAACCTGGTTCTCGATCTGGATGCAGCAGGCGCCGGCTTCGATCATGCGCTTGGCCAGCAGGTAGGTGGCTTCCGGGTTACCGAAGCCAGCGTCGATGTCGGCGATGATCGGGACGATGTGGGTCTCGTAGTTGTCGATCTGGTTCTGGATCTCGGCGGCCTTGGCGTTGTCGCCGGCAGCGCGAGCAGCGTCCAGGGCGGTGAACAGCAGGTCCAGTTCGCGGCTGTCAGCCTGGCGCAGGAAGGTGTACAGCTCTTCGATCAGGTCGGAGACGGCAGTCTTCTCGTGCATGGACTGGTCCGGCAGCGGGCCGAAGTCGGAGCGCAGGGCGGCGACCATCCAGCCGGACAGGTACAGGTAGCGCTTGTTGGTGGTGCCCAGGTGCTTCTTGATGGCGATCAGCTTCTGCTGACCGATGAAGCCGTGCCAGCAACCCAGGGACTGGGTGTACTTGGACGAGTCGGCGTCGTACTCGGCCATGTCTTTGCGCATGATGTCAGCGGTGTACTGGGCGATTTCCAGACCGGTCTTGAAGCGGTTCTGAGCGCGCATGCGAGCGACGGACTCAGGGTTGATCGCGCTCCAGCTGCTGCCTGCGGCTTCTTTCAGAGCGGCAACGGCTTTGATGTCGTTTTGATAAGCTGACATGGTCAATCCTTCAAAGTATGAGTTTGGTTGAGCACCGACTTCCCACCCAAAACCAACGTGCAAAAAAGCTGCAGTGTTGCGGGCGACACAGGGCGGAACTTCGAGATATTGACGGGGACGAGTGTGCAGCGGAGGGGGAGGAGAGGACGAAACAAGACAGTCCGGGCGAACAGTGACTGCGGCTTACCGGCTCGTGGATGCCGTTGGGCGGTGCAGTTTCTCTGGTCAGGCGGTCTGGCTGATAACGCTTAGGCTTCCCCGTCCCTCAGGACAACTTTCGTTCCAGTCGCAACCTCGTTGAAACGCCTTGTGGGCTGTTAGAACACGGACCGCCCCGAATGGTGGTACGGGATCGATCTGGAGGCTCTGCAAGAGAGCCCCTGGCTAGCGGGAGCGAGGCCATGATGCGCTTTCAAACGGGCGTTCGTCAATCATTTTGTAGTGCTTTTTTTGAGCAACTACATGAGTGGCGGGGCGACTTTAGTCGAGTGCCTCGACCCTGATGCGCATGCTCATGTCGTTGCTGCCGCGGGTGGAGTGGCGGCGCAGGAAGCCGGAGTCATCGCCCTGGCTCTGCTGGCTGACGCCGCCGAGGGGGATCCATTCGCCCAGGCGACCGCTGACTCGGGTGTCGGTGCTCTGTACATCGATCACGCCCGGCTGATAGGGGTTCACCCTGTCGTTGTTGGCGCTGATGTTCAGGTGGACCCTGTCGCCGCTCAGGGTGGCTGTGACGTAGAAGCCCTGGGTGACGTTGCGATACTCGGTGTTCTGGTATACCTGGCCGTAGGGGCCGACGCTGGTGCTGGTCAGGGGCACGCTCTGGCCCACCTGGATCAGTGCCGGGTAGCCCTCGGTGGCCTGCACCTGCTGGGTGCCGCCGCTGTTGCTGCTGGTCGAGCGGCGAATGATGCGCACCTGGTCGCGGCCCTGGACTTCGCCACGCCCGGCGATCACTTCGACGTCGCCGGCGCTGGCACTGCCATCGACGCGATAGCCGTCGCGGTCCTCCAGGCTCTGCTCGCTGGTATCCACGCTGATCAACAGGCGGCGCGGGGCCTTGTCCAGTTGGCCGAGCAGGTCGCGGATCTCGGCGATCTTCTCCGGCGCGGCATTGATCAGCAGCTGGTTGCCATAGCTACTGGCCTTGCCCTGGCCATCGAGGGCGGCCTGTACCAGTGGCAGGACCTCGTCGGCGCTGCGGTAGTTCAGCTGAATCAGCTCGGTGGCGGCCAGCAGGGGCAGGCTGAGGCCAAGCAACAGGACGAGCAGGCAGTGGCGCAGGCTCATAGCAGAAAACTCCGCAGGTCGGGGTCGAGAAGGCTGAGATCCCAGGCCTGGTCGAACTGCGCCTGGCGCTGGCGCACGCGGCCGGGATCGTTGTACAGGGCATAGCCGGCGTACTGCTCGGGCTGCTCGCGCAGCAGCAGGCCACGGTCGTCGGCCAGCAGGTAGGCACATTCGTCGGCCGGATGGTCCGGGTTGATCCGGCGGATATGCAGGTTGCTGGTGATGCGCCGGGCCAGGTTGAGCAGGCGGTGGCCCTGGCGTACCGGCTTGCCGACATCGCGCACCAGGATGCGCAGGCGATTCTTCGGGCTGGCCAGGAGGAACTGGGTGCAGGCCTGCTGCACGCTGCTGTGGCTGTACAGCCAGGCTTCCAGGTCCGGGCTGTACAGGCACAGGTTCTGCCGGGCTTGCAGCAGCAGGGCCAGGGCGTGCGCCTGGGCCTGTTCCGGTCTGCTGAAGCGCTCCAGGTCGACGTGGCTGCCAAGCACGAAGGGCGCCGGCTCGCGGGATTCCGCGGTGATACCGGGCTGGTTGTCCGGGTTGTGCACGGCAAAACGCCCCGGCGACTGGAAATCGATGGCCGGCAGTTCCGGTTCGTTCGCGTCGATCGGGGCGTTTTCTTCGCTCATGCTGTGGTCCTAGTCGCTATGGCGCACCATCAGTACGTGGGGAATACCCGCTTCGAGGTACTCGTCGCCTTCGATGAGAAAGCCCAGGCGCTCATAGAAGGCGGCGGCGTGGACCTGGGCGCTGAGCTTCTGCACCCGCTGGCCGCGCTGTTCGGCGGCGGCGATGGCGGCCTGCATCAGGGCATCGCCGACCTTCAGACCGCGCCAGTCCTTGAGCACCGAAACCCGGCCGATCTGCCCGTCGGCCAGCAGGCGCGCGGTGCCGATCGGGTAATCGCCTTCGAGGGCGAGGAAGTGCACGGCCTCGCTGTCCTCGTCATCCCATTCCAGTTCCGCCGGCACGGCCTGCTCGGCGATGAAGACCGCTTCGCGGATGCGCCGCAGGTCGGCGTTGTCCTTCTGCCAGTGGGCGAGGCGGACGTGGATCTCACTCATCAGCAAACTCCAAACTTCCTTGCTGGACCAGTTCGCGCACCAGTGTACGCCCGTCCTCGTCCGCCAACCAAGGCGCCAGGTTGTCGGCGTGCAGGGCATCGGCAGCGCAGATCAGGCGCAGCAGCTCCTTGAGGTGGGCCGGCAGCAGGCGGCTCTGGCCGCTGGCGAACAGCACCAGGCCGACGTCCACTTCGCTCCAGGCCAGGCGCGCGCTGGGGTTGCGTACCAGCACGGCGCCGTCTTCGAGGGCGGCGAGGAAGTCCTGCTCCTCGATTTCCGGGCCGTTGACCAGCTCCGGGTAGCGCGGCTCGGTCATGAACTGGCCGAACCAGGTCAGCAGCAGGCGCTCGTCGCTCATGTGCTCGGTCAGCAGCGCTTTGAGGCGGTCGAGGGCATCCTGCTGGATCTGATGCGGGTCGCTGGTCGGCGCCATGCCGGCGTCGCTGTAGCGCTCCTCGTCAGGCAGGAACTGGGCGAGGAAGTCGGTGAAGTGGGTCAGTACCTCGGCGGCGCTGGGGGCGCGGAAACCCACCGAGTAGGTCATGCAGTCATCCTCGGCGATGCCGTAGTGGGCCAGGCGCGGCGGCAGGTAGAGCATGTCGCCGGGCTCCAGTACCCATTCGTCGGTCTGCTCGAAGTCGGCGAGGATGCGCAGGTCGGCGTGCGCCAGCAGTTTGCTGTCGGCATCGCACATCTGGCCGATCTTCCAGCGGCGCTGGCCTTCGGCCTGCAGCAGGAATACGTCGTAGTTGTCGAAATGCGGGCCGACGCTGCCGCCCGGCGCGGCGAAGCTGATCATCAGGTCGTCGATACGCCAGCTGGGCAGGAAACCGAAGTCCTTGAGCACTTCGGCCACTTCCGGGACGAACTGGTCGACGGCCTGCACCAGCAGGGTCCAGTCGCGCTCCGGCAGCTGGCTGAAGGTGTCTTCGGCGAAGGGGCCGCGGCGCAGCTCCCAGGGGTGTGCTCCGTGCTCCAGCACCAGGCGCGACTCGACTTCCTCTTCCAGGGCCAGGCCGGCCAGCTCGTCGGCGCTGATCGGGCTCTCGAAGCCGGGAATGGCCTGGCGCACCAGCAGGGGCTTCTGCTGCCAGTAGTCACGCAGGAACTCGCGAGGAGTAAGGCCGCCCAGCAGCTGCAGAGGAGTATCAGGATTCATGGCTAAGCCCTTGAAAGAAGTGAAATGGCTAAAACAAAAACGCCCGGCTCAGCCGGGCGTTGGAGAGGCTGGTGGCGCTCAGATGCGCTTGGCCTGGGCGACGGCGTTGCCGATGTAGCGCGCCGGGGTGAGCTCTTTGAGTTCCTCCTTGGCGGCTGCCGGCATGTCCAGGCCATCGATGAAGGTGAGCAGCGCCTCGGGGCTGATGCCCTTGCCGCGGGTCAGTTCCTTGAGCTTCTCGTAGGGGTTCTCGATAGCGTAGCGACGCATCACGGTCTGGATCGGCTCGGCCAGGACTTCCCAGCAGGCGTCCAGGTCTTCGGCGATGCGCGCTTCGTTCAGCTCCAGCTTGCCGATGCCCTTGAGGCTGGCCTCGTAGGCAATGACGCTGTGGGCGAAGCCGACGCCGAGGTTGCGCAGCACGGTGGAGTCGGTCAGGTCGCGCTGCCAGCGCGAGATCGGCAGCTTGCTGGCCAGGTGCTGGAAGATCGCGTTGGCGATGCCCAGGTTGCCTTCGGAGTTCTCGAAGTCGATCGGGTTGACCTTGTGCGGCATGGTCGAGGAGCCGATTTCGCCGGCCACGGTCTTCTGCTTGAAGTAGCCGAGGGAGATATAGCCCCACACATCACGATCAAAGTCGATAAGGATGGTGTTGAAGCGGGCGATGGCGTCGAACAGTTCGGCGATATAGTCGTGCGGCTCGATCTGGGTGGTGTAGGGGTTCCATTGCAGACCCAGGTCACCTTCGATGAACTGCTTGGCGTTGGCTTCCCAGTCGATCTGCGGGTAGGCCGACAGGTGGGCGTTGTAGTTGCCCACGGCGCCGTTGATCTTGCCCAGCAGCGGCACGGCGGCCACCTGGGTGATCTGCCGCTCTAGGCGGTAGACGACGTTGGCCAGTTCCTTGCCCAGGGTGGTCGGCGAGGCCGGTTGGCCGTGGGTACGCGACAGCATCGGCACGCCGGCGAACTTGACGGCCAGCTCGCGGATGGCGGCGGCGATCTGCTTCATCAGCGGCAGCAGCACGGTGTCGCGGCCTTCGCGCAGCATCAGGGCGTGGGACAGGTTGTTGATATCTTCGGAAGTACAAGCGAAGTGGATAAATTCGCTGACCGCGGCCAGTTCCGGCAGCTTGGCGGCCTGCTCCTTGAGCAGGTACTCGACGGCCTTGACGTCGTGGTTGGTGGTGCGCTCGATCTCTTTCACGCGCTCGGCGTGCTCGATGGCGAAGTTCTCCGCCAGCTCGTTGAGCAGGGCGTTGGCTTCGGCGGAGAAGGGCGCCACTTCGGCGACGCCTTCATGGGCGGCCAGGCGCTGCAGCCAGCGGACCTCGACCATCACGCGGAAGCGGATCAGGCCGTATTCGCTGAAGATCGGGCGCAGGGCGCTGGTTTTGCCGGCGTAGCGGCCATCGACGGGGGAAACCGCGGTGAGCGAGGAGAGCTGCATGGAGGCGTTCTCGGACAGGTCGGTCAACGAAAAGGGCGCACATCATACATGAAGTCGCCCGTGCTGGCCCGCCCGATTAGCGGGCGGCCGGGCGGCGGGCGATGGACAGCAGGCTGGAGGCGAAGATCAGCGCGGCGCCGATCAGCGAGCTGAGGTCCGGCATCTCGCCCCAGCGCAGCCAGGCGATGACGCCGGCGAAGACGATGGCCAGGTAGGCGAAGGGGCCGATCAGACCGGGCGGCGCCAGGCTGTAAGCCTTGGACATGACGATCTGGCTGACCGTGGCGAGCAGGCCGATCACCAGCAGCAGGCCGAGCTGGTGCGAATCCAGCGGCTGCCAGGCCCAGGTCAGCGGCACGGCGGAGATCAGCGCACTGAACAGCGAGAAGTAGAAGACGATGCGGAAGGCCGGCTCGCTGTCGCTCATCTCGCGGATGGAGACGAAGGCGAAGGCAGCCAGGATGCTGGCCGCCAGGCCGACCAGGGCCTGGCTGTCGAGCAATGCCTGGCTGGGCTTGGCCACCAGCAGCACGCCGACCAGGCCGATGCCGGTGGTGATGAGCATGCGCTTGGTCAGCGGCTCCTTGAGCAGCCACCAGGCCAGCACCGGGGTGAACACCGGCGCCGAGTAGGTGAAGAGCATGGCGTCGGCCAGCGGCAGGTGGGCGATGGCATAGAAGAAGCAGTACATCGCCGCCAGGCCGTAGCCGGTGCGCCACAGGTGCGACCTGATGCGGCCGGTCTTCAGTGGCGCGGCGCCCTTGAGCAGCAGCAGCGGCAGGAAGAACAGCACGCCGACCAGGTTGCGGAAGAACACCACCGACTCGTTGTTGACCCCGCTGGAGACTTCGCGGATGCCCACGCCCATCAGCGAGAACAGCAGGGCGGAGAGCGCCAGCAGCAGGGCGCCCTGTACCGGCTTCACGCTGCGACTGGGGATGCTCACCTCAGCCTCGCAGCAGCGGATAGAGTTCCTTGAGCAGCTTGCCGCGGCTGAACACCAGCTGCCAGCGGTGCCCGCCGAGCTGGCGCCACAGGCGCGCGGAGCGGATGCCGGTGAGCAGCAGGGCGCGCACCTTGGCCGCGACTGCCGGCTGTTGCAGGAAGCGCATGTCGCCATGCACCTGGATGCGCTGGCGGAAGGTGCTGATGGTGTCCTGGTACAGCGCGCCACAGGCGGACACCACGTTGTCGTGGGTCAGGCCGAAGTGTTCGACCTGGTTCTGGATCTGGTCCAGGCGATTGCCGATCACTTGCAGCAGGTCGTCGCGCTTGGCCAGCTGGCGCTCCAGGCCGAGCAGGGCCAGGGCGTAGCGCAGCGGTTCGCGTTGCAGACTGGCCGGATTGCGCTCCAGGGCGCCGACCAGGGCCTTGTAGCCTTCACGCAGGTTGAGGTCGTCGCCGCCGTAGACCTCCAGGGTACTCTTCGGGTCGCGCACCAGCAGGCTGCCGAGCAGGCAGCCGACCTGGGCGTCACTGACCTGGCCGGTACGCGCCAGCTTGTCCACCAGGCTGGCGGCCTGGAACACGGCGGAGAGGGCCAGCAGCTGTTCCTGGGTCGGACTCATGCGTGCGGCGCTCCCTCGGCACAGGGTTCGGCGACTTCGATCACGCCACCGCCGAGACACACCTCGCCGTCGTAGAACACCACGGACTGGCCTGGGGTGACGGCGCGCTGCGGCTCGTCGAACAGCGCGCGGTAGCCGTGCGCGGTCTTTTCCAGGGTGCAGGCCTGGTCGGCCTGGCGGTAGCGTACCTTGGCGCTCAGGCGGCGCGGGCTGGACAGGTCGACCGGGTTGACCCAGTAGATGTCCGAGGCGAGCAGGGCGCGGGAGAACAGCCAGGGGTGGTCGTTGCCCTGGCCGACGATCAGCACGTTGCGGGTCAGGTCCTTGTGCAGCACATACCAGGGCTCGTCGCCGGCGTTCTTCATGCCGCCGATGCCCAGGCCCTGGCGCTGGCCGATGGTGTGGTACATCAGGCCGACATGGCGACCGATCACCTCGCCCTCGGTGGTCTCGATGTCGCCCGGCTGGGCCGGCAGGTACTGCTTGAGGAAGTCGCTGAAGCGGCGCTCGCCGATGAAGCAGATGCCGGTCGAGTCCTTCTTCTTGGCGGTTGCCAGCTGGTACTTCTCGGCGATGGCGCGCACCTGCGGCTTCTCCAGTTCGCCGACCGGGAACAGGGTGCGGCCGATCTGCTCGCCGCCCACGGCGTGCAGGAAGTAGCTCTGGTCCTTGTTCGGGTCGAGGCCCTTGAGCATTTCGCTACGGCCGTCGACATCGCGGCGGCGCACGTAGTGGCCAGTGGCGATCAGGTCAGCGCCGAGCGACAGGGCGTAGTCGAGGAAGGCTTTGAACTTGATCTCGCGGTTGCACAGGATGTCCGGGTTCGGCGTGCGCCCGGCCTTGTATTCGGCGAGGAAGTGCTCGAACACGTTGTCCCAGTATTCCGCCGCGAAGTTGGCGGTATGCAGCTTGATGCCGATGCGGTCGCACACGGCCTGGGCGTCGGCCAGGTCGGTCATGGCGGTGCAATATTCGGTACCGTCGTCCTCTTCCCAGTTCTTCATGAACAGGCCCTCGACCTGGTAGCCCTGTTCGAGCAGCAGGAGGGCGGAAACGGAGGAGTCGACGCCGCCGGACATGCCGACTATCACTCGGGTATTGGCTGGTTCGCGCATGGGGTTCGGGACAGGGTGACTGCGGAAAGCTGGCGATTCTATCAGGAGCGGGCGCTGCTCGGCGAATCAGGCCGGGCCGCGATCGGCCGGGTCGCGGATCAGGCTGAGTGGGTGGCGCTCGCCGGCCAGGTAGTCGTCGATGCAGCGCAGCACCAGTTCGCTGCGCCAGCGCTCTGGCTGGGCGGCCAGTTCCTCGCGGGTCAGCCAGCGCGGGCCGAGGATGCCTTCGTCCAGTGGCGCCTCCGGCAGGTGGCGCAGCGGCCTGGCGGAGAAGCACACGCGCTGGTAGGTCACGCCGTTGCTCGGCGCGGTGTACAGGTAGATGCCGGTGACTGCGGTCAGCTCAACTTCCCAGCCGGTTTCCTCTAGCGTCTCGCGCAGGGCTGCAGCGATGAGACTTTCGTCGGCTTCCAGGTGGCCGGCAGGCTGGTTTAATACCGCCTGGCCGCCGGCCAACTCCTCGACCAGAAGGAAACGGCCCTGGTCTTCGACCACGGTGGCAACGGTGACGTGTGGGGTGAAACGCATTGCAATGAACCTCCGCGAGTCTGCGGCAACTATTGGTCGAGGCTTGGATCGAAGCAATCTGGAGCCAAGCTGCTAGGATTGAAGTCGCCCCAAGAGGGCTTTTTGTAGCGCTGATGTAGTTTGACTACATGTTTGGCGCGAACCCAGTATTCAAGCAGTCTAGGCTGTCGCTGGGCTGTCAGTAAATGGCGAAAAGTGCGTGACTTTCTGTAGAAAAACTACAAGAATGCAGCACCTTTCCGAGACCCAGAAGTATCGTCCGCCGCATTACCCGTGCGGTGGATTGTCAGACCACGAAAACAAACGGAGTCCAGCATGGGATACCAGAAGATCCAGGTGCCTGCGAACGGCGAAAAGATCACCGTCAACGCCGACATGACCTTGAATGTACCGAACAACCCGATCATCCCGTTCATCGAGGGTGATGGCATCGGTGTCGATATCAGCCCGGTGATGATCAAGGTCGTCGACGCTGCCGTTGAAAAAGCCTATGCCGGCCAGCGCAAGATCGCCTGGATGGAAGTCTACGCCGGCGAGAAAGCCACCCAGGTCTATGACCAGGACACCTGGCTGCCGAAGGAAACCCTGGAAGCCGTGCGCGACTACGTCGTGTCCATCAAGGGTCCGCTGACCACTCCGGTCGGTGGCGGCATCCGCTCGCTGAACGTGGCCCTGCGCCAGGAGCTGGATCTGTATGTCTGCCAGCGTCCGGTACGTTGGTTCGAAGGCGTGCCGAGCCCGGTTAAGAAGCCGGGTGACGTGGACATGTGCATCTTCCGCGAGAACTCGGAAGACATCTACGCCGGTGTCGAGTGGAAAGCCGGCAGCCCCGAGGCCGAGAAGGTCATCAAGTTCCTCACCGAGGAAATGGGCGTCAAGAAGATCCGCTTCACCGAGAATTGCGGTATCGGCATCAAGCCGGTTTCCCTGGAAGGTACCAAGCGCCTGGTGCGCAAGGCCCTGCAGTACGCCGTGGACAACGATCGCAGCTCCGTGACCATCGTCCACAAGGGCAACATCATGAAGTTCACCGAAGGTGCCTTCAAGGAGTGGGGCTACGAGGTGGCGCGTGACGAGTTCGGCGCCGAGCTGCTGGATGGCGGCCCGTGGATGCAGTTCAAGAACCCGAACACCGGCAAGACCATCGTGGTGAAAGATGCCATCGCCGACGCCATGCTGCAGCAGATCCTGCTGCGCCCGGCCGAGTACGACGTGATCGCCACCCTGAACCTGAACGGTGACTACCTGTCCGACGCCCTGGCGGCCGAAGTGGGTGGTATCGGTATCGCCCCGGGCGCCAACCTGTCCGACACCGTGGCCATGTTCGAGGCCACCCACGGTACCGCGCCGAAGTACGCCGGCCTGGACAAGGTCAACCCGGGCTCGGTCATCCTCTCCGCCGAGATGATGCTGCGCCACATGGGCTGGACCGAAGCGGCCGACCTGATCATCAAGGGCACCAACGGTGCCATCGCCGCGAAGACCGTGACCTACGACTTCGAGCGTCTGATGGAAGGTGCCAAGCTGTTGTCCTGCTCGCAGTTCGGTGATGCCATCATCGCCCACATGTAAGGCGACGAGTGGTAACAAAAAGGCCGGTCATCTGACCGGCCTTTTTCATTGGTGCTCTTTTCAGGCTTCTACCGGAGTGCTTTGCGGCGCGCTGGCGGTCGCCGGGGTGTCACTGGTTGCCAGAATCGGGCTGATATTCACTGCGTGCAGGCCCTTGGGGCCTTGCAGGATATCGAACTTGACCGCTTGGCCGGCCTTGAGAGTCTTGTAGCCGTCCATCTGGATAGCCGAGTAATGGGCGAACAGGTCCTCATCTCGGCCATCGGCCACGATGAATCCGTAGCCCTTGGCGTTGTTGAACCACTTGACCTTACCGCTGAGCATGCTGACATCCCTCTGCAAAGGACTCCATCACTGGAGTATCATCCACTTCAGCTCCACGCCCGACTTCGGCCATCTTGGCACTAGCCGCGGAGCCCCGATACCCGAGTAGGGTATTCACTGTTTGTAACACTGTTTCGCCTTTAGTCAAGGCACTAGGTCGGACGGCTGAGAAGCCCGTCAAAGTCCGTCTAGCACCACTCTCCGACCGGTCGCGACACCATCAGTTCAGCATGCATTCACGCAGCCAGATTCGACTAACATTCAATCAGCAGCACCCCGGCGAGCACGAGGACGATTCCACCGGCCTGGCCGTGCAGGAGGCGAAGCCGGCGTTGCAGGCGCCGCCCATGTATAAGGTGCTGATGTTCAACGACGATTACACCCCGATGGATTTCGTGGTCGAAGTGCTGGAGTTGTTCTTCGGCATGAACCGCGAGTTGGCGACCAAGGTCATGCTGACGGTCCATACGGAAGGCAAGGCAATCTGCGGGGTGTTCACCCGCGATATCGCAGAGACCAAGGCGATGCAGGTCAACCAGTACGCCCGGGAAAGCCAGCATCCGCTACTCTGTGAGATAGAGAAGGACGGTTGACGCCGTCCCGCTTGGGCAAGAGGTGAAGCTATGTTGAATCGAGAGCTGGAAGTCACCCTCAATCTGGCCTTCAAGGAGGCACGTGCCAAGCGCCATGAGTTCATGACGGTCGAGCACCTGCTGCTTGCCTTGCTGGACAATGAGGCTGCAGCGACCGTACTGCGCGCCTGCGGCGCCAATCTGGACAAGCTCCGGCATGACCTGCAGGAGTTCATTGACTCCACCACGCCGCTGATCCCTCAGCACGACGAAGAGCGCGAGACCCAGCCGACCCTGGGTTTCCAGCGCGTGTTGCAGCGCGCCGTGTTCCATGTGCAGAGCTCCGGCAAGCGCGAAGTGACCGGTGCCAACGTGCTGGTCGCCATCTTCAGCGAGCAGGAGAGCCAGGCCGTGTTCCTGCTCAAGCAGCAGAGCGTGGCCCGCATCGACGTGGTCAACTACATCGCCCATGGCATCTCCAAGGTGCCGGGCCATACCGATCACCACGAGAGTGAGCAGGAGATGCAGGACGACGAGGGCGGCGAGTCCTCGACCTCCGGCAATCCGCTGGATGCCTACGCCAGCAACCTCAACGAGCTGTCGCGCCTGGGGCGCATCGATCCGCTGGTCGGCCGCGAGCACGAGGTCGAGCGCGTGGCGCAGATACTCGCGCGGCGGCGCAAGAACAACCCGCTGCTGGTGGGCGAGGCCGGCGTCGGCAAGACCGCCATCGCCGAGGGGCTGGCCAAGCGCATCGTCGACGGCCAGGTGCCCGATCTGCTGTCCGAGAGCGTGGTCTATTCCCTCGACCTCGGCGCGCTGCTGGCCGGCACCAAGTATCGCGGCGACTTCGAGAAGCGCTTCAAGGCGCTGCTCAACGAGCTGCGCAAGCGCCCGCACGCCATCCTGTTCATCGACGAGATCCACACCATCATCGGCGCCGGTGCGGCCTCGGGCGGGGTGATGGACGCCTCCAACCTGCTCAAGCCGCTGCTGTCGTCCGGCGAGATCCGCTGCATCGGCTCCACCACCTTCCAGGAGTTCCGCGGCATCTTCGAGAAGGACCGGGCCCTGGCGCGGCGCTTCCAGAAGGTCGACGTCACCGAGCCGTCCGTCGAGGACACCGTGGGCATCCTCAAGGGGCTCAAGGCGCGCTTCGAGCAGCACCACCACATCGAATACAGCGACGAGGCACTGCGTGCGGCGGCCGAGCTGGCGGCGCGCTACATCAACGACCGCCACATGCCGGACAAGGCCATCGACGTCATCGACGAGGCCGGCGCCTACCAGCGCCTGCAGCCGGAGGAGAAGCGCGCCAAGCGCATCGAGGTGGCCCAGGTCGAGGACATCGTCGCGAAGATCGCGCGCATCCCGCCGAAGCATGTCAGCAGCTCGGACAAGGAGCTGCTGCGCAACCTGGAGCGCGACCTCAAACTCACCGTGTTCGGCCAGGACGCGGCGATCGACTCGCTGTCCACCGCCATCAAGCTGTCGCGTGCCGGCCTCAAGGCGCCGGACAAGCCGGTTGGTTCCTTCCTCTTCGCCGGTCCGACCGGTGTCGGCAAGACCGAGGCCGCCCGCCAGCTGGCCAAGGCCATGGGCATCGAGCTGGTGCGCTTCGACATGTCCGAGTACATGGAGCGCCACACTGTGTCGCGGCTGATCGGGGCGCCACCCGGCTATGTCGGTTTCGACCAGGGCGGCCTGCTTACCGAGGCCATCACCAAGCAGCCGCACTGCGTCCTGCTGCTGGACGAGATCGAGAAGGCCCACCCGGAAGTGTTCAATCTGCTGCTGCAGGTGATGGACCACGGCACCCTGACCGACAACAACGGGCGCAAGGCCGACTTCCGCAACGTGATCCTGATCATGACCACCAACGCCGGGGCGGAGACCGCGGCTCGCGCGTCGATCGGCTTCACCCAGCAGGACCACTCGTCCGACGCCATGGAAGTGATCAAGAAGAGCTTCACGCCGGAGTTCCGCAACCGCCTGGATACCATCATCCAGTTCGGTCGCCTGAGCCACGAGACCATCAAGAGCATCGTCGACAAGTTCCTCACCGAGCTGCAGGCGCAGCTGGAGGACAAGCGGGTGCAGCTGGATGTCACGGATGCGGCGCGCGGCTGGCTGGCCGAGCATGGTTACGATGCGGCGATGGGCGCGCGGCCGATGGCACGGCTGATCCAGGACAAGATCAAGCGGCCGCTGGCCGAGGAGATCCTGTTTGGCGAGCTGGCCGAGCATGGCGGGGTGGTGCACATCGACCTGGTCGATGGCGAGCTGCACTTCGAGTTCGAAACCACGGCAGAGCCGGCCTGACGGTCGGCACTGCAAACGAAAACGCCCGGCAGTGCCGGGCGTTTTTGCATTCGGGATCGTCGTGCGATCAGCGGGCGCGGTAGGTGATGCGGCCCTTGCTCAGGTCGTAGGGCGTCAGTTCGACGCGGACCTTGTCGCCAGTCAGAATGCGGATGTAGTTCTTGCGCATCTTGCCGGAGATGTGCGCGGTAACGACGTGCCCGTTTTCCAACTCCACACGGAACATGGTGTTGGGCAGGGTGTCGACGACAGTACCTTCCATTTCGAAGCTGTCTTCTTTCGACATGCAGTAAAGCCCTCGGTATCCAAAGATTGGCCTGGCGCATGGGTGCCCAGGCAAAAGCGGCGTGCATTGTGCCCGAAAAGGGGGAGGGCCGCCAAGTGGCTGGGTGGCTGCGGGTATTGCGTTCAGGTCAGGACGACCCAGCGCTGGTTGACGAACAGCTCGATGGGACGGTACTGGGTCTTGTAGCTCATCTTTCGGCAGTTCTTGATCCAGTAGCCGAGATAGACGGCCTGCAGGCCCAGGCGCGCGGTCTCGCCGATCTGCCAGAGTATGGCGAAGCGCCCCAGGCTGCGACGCTCCTCGGCCGGGTCGTAGAAGGTGTAGACCGCCGACAGGCCGTTGGGCAGCACGTCGGTAACGGCCACGGCAACCAGACGGCCGGCCAGGCGGAACTCGTAGAAGCGGGCGAACGGCAGGTCGCGGACCAGGAAGGTGCTGAACTGGTCGCGGCTCGGTGGGTACATGTCGCCGTCGGCATGGCGCTGTTCGATGTAGCGCACGTAGAGGGCGTAGTACTCCTCGTTGAACGCCGGACGCACGGCCCTGACCTGGATGTCGGCGTTGCGCTTGAGAATGCGCTTCTGCTGGCGGGTGGGAATGAACTGGTCGGCGGGGATGCGTGCCGGCACGCAGGCGGTGCAGCGCTGGCAGTGTGGGCGGTAGAGGTGGTCGCCGCTGCGGCGAAAGCCCATTTCCGACAGTTCGGCATAGACCTGCACATCCATGGGCTGGCTGGGATCGAGGAACAGGGTGGTGGCCTGTTCCTCGGGCAGATAGCTGCATGGATGTGGCTGAGTGGCATAGAACTTGAGGCGAGCCAGCTCGGTCATGGTCGATCCTCGGGGAACCCCTGGGGCAAGTGTATGCCAGCCTACTGGCGCCTACCACATGCCGCAGTCACGGCCGCCAGTCGGCGGCGCTGGGTTGGTCCAGGTAACGTTGCAGATAGGCCGCGAATTCCTGGCGGGCGATGGGGCGGGCGCCGAAGCTGTGCAGATGCTGGGTTGGCATCTGGCAGTCGATCAGGGCGAAGCCCCACTCGCGCAGCTTGCCCACCAGGGTGGCGAAGCCGACCTTGGAGGCGTTGTCGGTGCGGCTGAACATGGATTCGCCGAAGAACAGGCGGCCCATGGCCAGGCCGTAGAGGCCGCCGACCAGTTGATCGCCGCCCCAGACTTCCACCGAATGGGCGAAGCCGCGACGGTGCAGTTCCAGGTAGGCGGCGCGCATCGAGTTGGTGATCCAGGTGCCGTCGGCATAGTCGCGCGGCCCGGCGCAGCCATCGATGACGGCGGCGAAGTCCTGGTCGAAGGTCACCCGGAAGCGCTGCTGGCGGAGCAGCTTGGCCAGGCTGCGCGACAGGTGGAACTCCTCGGGCAGCAGCACGGTGCGCGGGTCCGGCGACCACCAGAGCAGCGGCTGGCCTTCGCTGAACCAGGGGAAACAGCCGTGCCGGTAGGCGGCGATCAGGCGTTCGGCGGACAGATCGCCGCCAGCCGCCAGCAAGCCATTGGGCTCGCGCAGGGCGCGCTCCAAGGGCGGGAATTCCAGCGAGTCGCGCTGCAGCCAGGTCAGCATGGAGGAGGGCAGGGCGGGCGATTGGCCCGCCCCTGGGCTCAGGCGTCGAGGTACTTCTCGGCGTCCAGTGCGGCCATGCAGCCGGCACCGGCCGAGGTGATGGCCTGGCGGTAGACGTGGTCGGCGACGTCGCCAGCGGCGAACACGCCCTCGATGCTGGTGGCGGTGGCATTGCCTTCGTTACCGCCCTGGATGAGCAGGTAGCCGTCGCGCATTTCCAGCTGGCCCTGGAACAGCTCGGTGTTGGGCTTGTGGCCGATGGCGATGAATACGCCGGCCAGCTGCAGCTCCTTGGTGCTGCCGTCGGCGGTGCTCTTCAGCCGCACGCCGGTCACCCCGGTGTTGTCGCCCAGCACTTCGTCCAGGGTGTGGTTCCAGTGCAGGCGCACGTTGCCGTTGGCGGCCTTGTCGAACAGCTTGTCCTGCAGGATCTTCTCCGAGCGCAGCTTGTCGCGGCGGTGGATCAGGTGCACTTCCTTGGCAATGTTGGACAGGTACAGGGCTTCCTCGACGGCGGTGTTGCCGCCGCCGACCACGCAGACCACCTGGTTGCGGTAGAAGAAGCCGTCGCAGGTGGCGCAGGCGGACACGCCCTTGCCGGCGAAGGCCTCCTCGGACGGCAGACCGAGGTACTGGGCGCTGGCGCCGGTGGCGATGATCAGGGCGTCACAGGTGTAGGTGCCGCTGTCGCCCTTGAGGGTGAAGGGCTTGCTCTGCAACTCGGCGGTATGGATGTGGTCGTAGACGATCTCGGTGTCGAAGCGCTCGGCATGCTCCTGCATGCGCTGCATCAGCGCCGGGCCGGTCAGGCCGTGGACATCACCCGGCCAGTTGTCGACTTCGGTGGTGGTGGTCAGCTGGCCGCCGGGCTGGATGCCGGTGATGACGACAGGCTTGAGGTTGGCGCGGGCGGCATAGACGGCGGCGGTATAGCCGGCCGGGCCGGAGCCCAGGATGATCAGGCGTGAATGCTTGACTTCGCTCATAAAAAGACCCCATAAGCCTTTGTCACAAAAGAGAATGCGTGCTCCAATTGGGCGGCGCGCAAGGGATAGCCGGGTATGCTACACCGAAGCGGGACGGGCCGGCAAAACGGCCCTTGGCCTGGCGTGATACCTGTAAATTTGTACAATAGTCGCCTCTTTGAGTTGTCCTATCGATAGTTGGGCGCGCCCAGGGCGCAGGAACGGCAGCGTTTTGAAGAATTCCAGTACAGCAGCCCAGGTTCCGGCCTGGCGTCAGCAATTGCATTACCGCCTCAAGGAAGGTGCCCTGATCGCGCTCGGCGCGCTCTGCCTGATCCTGTGGATGGCCCTGCTGACCTACGACCAGAACGATCCGGGCTGGAGCCATACCAGCAGTACCCAGCAGGTGCAGAACGCCGCCGGTCGCGCCGGCGCCTGGTTCGCCGACATCCTGTTCATGGCCCTGGGCTATTTCGCCTATCTGTTCCCGCTGCTGCTCGGGGTGAAGACCTGGCAGGTGTTCCGCAACCGCCACCAGCCCTGGCAGTGGAGCGGCTGGCTGTTCTCCTGGCGGCTGATCGGCCTGGTGTTCCTGGTCCTGGCCGGCGCCGGCCTGGCCTATATCCATTTTCATTCCGCGGCCGGCATGCCGGCCTCCGCCGGTGGTGCGCTGGGCGAGAGCCTCGGCCAGCTGGCGATCAACGCTCTCAACGTGCAGGGCAGCACCCTGCTGTTCCTGGCCCTGTTCCTGTTCGGCCTGACCGTATTCACCGACCTGTCCTGGTTCAAAGTGATGGACTTGACCGGCAAGATCACCCTCGACCTGATCGAGCTGGTGAACAGCCTGATCACCCGTTGGTGGGAGGCCCGCCTGCAGCGCAAGCAACTGGTGGCCCAGTTGCGGGAAGTCGACGAGCGCGTCAGCGAGGTGGCCGCCCCCGTGGTGAGCGACCGTCGCGAGCAGGCCAAGGTCAAGGAGCGCTTGATCGCCCGCGAGGAGTCGCTGAGCAAGCACATGGTGGAGCGCGAGACCCGCGTCGCCCCGGTGATCGCGCCGCCACCGCCGCCCAAGGCCGCCGAGCCGAGCAAGCGCGTGCTCAAGGAAAAGCAGGTGCCGCTGTTCGAGGATGCCGCCGTGGCCGGCACCCTGCCGCCGATTTCCATCCTCGACGTGGCCGAGAAGAAGCAGAAGAGCTTCTCGCCCGAGTCGCTGGAAGCCATGTCGCGCCTGCTGGAAATCAAGCTCAAGGAGTTTGGCGTCGAGGTGGTGGTGGAGTCCGTGCATCCGGGGCCGGTGATCACCCGCTTCGAGATCCAGCCGGGCGTGGGCGTCAAGGTCAGCCGCATCTCCAACCTGGCCAAGGACCTGGCGCGTTCGCTGGCGGTGATCAGCGTGCGGGTGGTGGAGGTCATCCCGGGCAAGACCACCGTCGGCATCGAGATTCCCAACGAGGACCGGCAGATCGTACGCTTCTCCGAAGTGCTGTCGTCCAGCGAGTACGACGACGCCAAGTCGCCGGTGACCCTGGCCCTGGGCCACGACATCGGCGGCAAGCCGATCATCACCGACCTGGCCAAGATGCCGCACCTGCTGGTGGCCGGTACCACTGGTTCCGGTAAGTCGGTGGGGGTCAACGCCATGATCCTGTCGATCCTGTTCAAGTCCACGCCGGAAGAGGCGCGGATGATCATGATCGACCCGAAGATGCTCGAACTGTCCATCTACGAAGGCATCCCGCACCTGCTGTGCCCGGTGGTGACCGACATGAAGGAAGCCGCCAACGCCCTGCGCTGGTCGGTGGCCGAGATGGAGCGCCGCTACAAGCTGATGGCGGCCATGGGCGTGCGCAACCTGGCCGGTTTCAACCGCAAGGTGAAGGATGCCGAGGAAGCCGGCACGCCGCTGCACGACCCGCTATACAAGCGCGAGTCGATGGACGACGAGCCGCCGTACCTGAAGACCCTGCCGACCATCGTGGTAATCGTCGACGAATTCGCCGACATGATGATGATCGTCGGCAAGAAGGTCGAAGAGCTGATCGCCCGTATCGCGCAGAAGGCGCGTGCAGCCGGCATCCACCTGATTCTCGCCACCCAGCGCCCGTCGGTGGACGTGATCACCGGCCTGATCAAGGCCAACATCCCGACCCGCATGGCGTTCCAGGTCTCCAGCAAGATCGACTCGCGCACCATCCTCGACCAGGGTGGCGCCGAGCAGCTGCTGGGCCACGGCGACATGCTCTACCTGCCGCCCGGCACCGGCCTGCCGATTCGCGTACACGGTGCTTTCGTCTCCGACGATGAAGTACACCGTGTGGTCGAGGCCTGGAAGCAGCGCGGCGCGCCGGACTACATCGAGGACATCCTGGCCGGCGTCGAAGAGGCCGGCAGCGGCTTCGAGGGCGGCGGCGGTGGCGAAGGTGGCGAGGGCAGCGAGGAAGACCCGCTGTATGACGAGGCCGTCGCCTTCGTCCTGGAGAGCCGCCGCGCCTCCATCTCCGCCGTGCAGCGCAAGCTGAAGATTGGCTACAACCGCGCCGCGCGCATGATCGAGGCCATGGAAATGGCCGGCGTGGTGACCCCGATGAACACCAACGGCTCGCGCGAAGTCATAGCGCCGGGGCCGTCCCGCGACTGAATTGAGAGGATTTCCATGCGCCTGATCCGCATGCTGCTGCTGGCCGCACTGGCCTGCAGCCCCGTATTTGCCCATGCCGACGACGAGGCCGCGGTCAAGCGCCTGACCGGTCTGCTCGATCAGGCCCAGACCCTGAGCGGGCGCTTCTCCCAGCTGACCCTGGACGGTTCCGGTACCCAGTTGCAGGAGACTTCCGGCCAGCTGGCGCTGCAGCGCCCGGGCCTGTTCCGCTGGCACACCGACGCACCGCAGGAGCAGCTGCTGGTATCCAACGGGCAGAAGGTCTGGCTGTACGATCCGGACCT
Organism: Aquipseudomonas alcaligenes; assembly: GCF_003205495.1. Classification (GTDB taxonomy): domain Bacteria; phylum Pseudomonadota; class Gammaproteobacteria; order Pseudomonadales; family Pseudomonadaceae; genus Aquipseudomonas; species Aquipseudomonas alcaligenes_B. The sequence continues at coordinate 51,535 of NZ_QJRX01000009.1, forward strand.
GATGCAGGTCACCGTGCAGACCCTCGATCAGCGCCTGACCCACACCCCGGCGCTGCTGCTGTCCGGCGATGTGTCGAAGATCCGCGAGAACTTCGACATCACCTTCAAGGAAGGTGGCGACGTGGTCGATTTCATCCTCAAGCCCAAGGCCAAGGACAGCCTGTTCGACAACCTGCGCCTGTCCTTCCGCAAGGGCATGATCAACGACATGCAGCTGATCGACAGCATCGGCCAGCGCACCAACATCCTGTTCCTCGGCGTGAAGATGAACGAGAAACTGGATGCCGGTCTGTTCGACTTCCAGGTGCCCGAGGGCGCCGACGTCATCCAGGAATAACGAGGCCGCTCACCGCCGTGGACCTGTTCCGCTCCACCCCCGTCGCCCAGCCCCTGGCCGCGCGCCTGCGCGCCACCAGCCTGGACGAGTATGTCGGACAGGAGCACGTTCTAGGCCAGGGCAAGCCGCTGCGCGAGGCGCTGGAGCAGGGCGCCCTGCACTCGATGATCTTCTGGGGGCCGCCCGGGGTCGGCAAGACCACCCTGGCCAGGCTGCTGGCGCAGGTGTCCGACGCGCACTTCGAGACGATTTCCGCCGTGCTGTCCGGGGTCAAGGAAATCCGCCAGGCAGTCGAGGTGGCCAAGCAGCAGGCCGCCCAGTACGGCCGGCGCACCATCCTCTTCGTCGACGAGGTGCACCGCTTCAACAAGAGCCAGCAGGACGCCTTCCTGCCTTATGTCGAAGACGGCACGCTGATCTTCATCGGCGCCACCACCGAGAATCCGTCCTTCGAGCTGAACAATGCGCTGCTGTCCCGCGCCCGCGTGTATGTGCTGAAGAGCCTGGACGAGGCGGCCATGCGCAAGCTGGTGGCGCGCGCGCTGGGGGAGGAAAAGGGCCTGGGCAAGCGCAACCTGGCGCTGCCCGAGGAGAGCTTCCAGATTCTCCTGGCCGCCGCCGATGGCGATGGCCGGCGCCTGCTCAACCTGCTGGAGAATGCCGCCGACCTGGCCGAAGACGGCGGCGAGATGGGCCCGGAGCTGCTGCACAACCTGCTGGGCGACAGCCGCCGGCGTTTCGACAAGGGTGGCGAGGCCTTCTACGACCAGATTTCCGCGCTGCACAAATCGGTGCGCGGCTCCAACCCGGACGCCGCCCTGTACTGGTATGCGCGCATGCTCGACGGCGGCTGCGACCCGCTGTACCTGGCCCGGCGCGTGGTGCGCATGGCCAGCGAGGACATCGGCAACGCCGATCCGCGGGCCCTGACCCTCTGCCTCAACGCCTGGGATGTGCAGGAGCGCCTCGGCAGTCCCGAGGGTGAGCTGGCGGTGGCACAGGCCATCGTCTACCTGGCCTGTGCGCCGAAGAGCAATGCGGTGTACATGGGCTTCAAGGCGGCCATGCGCGAGGCGGCCGAGCACGGTTCGCTGGAAGTGCCGCTGCACCTGCGCAACGCACCGACCAGGCTGATGAAGGAGCTGGGCTACGGCGAAGAGTACCGCTACGCCCACGACGAGCCGGACGCCTATGCCGCCGGTGAGGACTATTTCCCCGGGGAACTGCAGCCGCGGCGCTACTACGAACCGGTGCCGCGCGGGCTGGAACTGAAGATTCGCGAAAAGCTCGAGCGCCTGGCCCAGCTGGACCGGCAGAGCCCGAGGAGACGTCGCCCATGATGCAGGTCGTACTGGCCGTGGCCGCCGGCGGTGCCGCCGGCTCCGTACTGCGTTTCCTCACCAGCGCCTGGGTGGTCGCGCACTGGCCGCGGCATTACTACCTGGCGACCCTGGCGGTGAACCTGGTCGGCTGCTTTCTGATTGGTCTTCTCTCGGCGCTGTTCCTGGCCCGGACCGACCTGCCCTTGGCACTGCGCACCGGACTGATCACGGGCGTGCTCGGCGGGTTGACCACCTTCTCCAGCTTCAGCCTGGAAGTGCTGCGGCTGTTCGAGAACGGCCAGCCGGGCGTGGCCATCGCCTATCTGCTGAGCAGTCTGCTCGGTGGTTTGCTGGCGGCCTGGGGCGGGATGCTGCTGGTGCGCTGAACTAGCGCCTGCGCTTCGTCGGCCCAGGCATGTGAGCTACTGAGTCGGTTACGGGCAAAAGGGCTCGGCTTGGCGCGCCGAAGTCCGTAAACTTCGCCACATTCAAGACCGACTCAGCGTCGGCGTTCATCTGCTTGTTGGGACCTACACCATGCTCGATTCCAAACTCGTTCGCAGCCAGCTCGAAGAAGTCGCGGCGCGCCTCGCCACTCGTGGCTTCCAGCTGGACGTCGCGCGCTTCGAAGCCCTCGAAGCCCAGCGCAAGGCGGTGCAGATGCGCACCGAACAGCTGCAGGCCGAGCGCAACAGTCGCTCCAAGGCCATCGGCCAGGCCAAGGCGCGTGGCGAGGACATCGCTCCGCTGCTGGCAGAAGTCGACCAGATGGGCAGCGACCTGGATGCTGGCAAGCGCGAGCTGGACGCCATCCAGACCGAGCTGGACAACCTGCTGCTGAACATCCCCAACCTGCCGCACGAGTCGGTGCCGGTGGGCGAGGATGAAGACGGCAACGTCGAGGTGGCGCGCTGGGGGACTCCGCGCAGCTTCGACTTCGCGATCAAGGATCACGTCGCCCTGGGTGAGCAGCACGGCTGGCTGGACTTCGAGACCGCCGCCAAGCTCTCCGGTGCGCGTTTCGCCCTGCTGCGCGGCCCCATCGCCCGCCTGCACCGCGCCCTCGCGCAGTTCATGATCAACCTGCACACCGGCGAGCACGGCTATGAAGAAGCCTACACCCCCTACCTGGTGCAGGCTCCGGCGCTGCAGGGCACCGGCCAGCTGCCGAAGTTCGAGGAAGACCTGTTCAAGATCAGCCGCGAGGGCGAGGCGGACTTCTACCTGATCCCGACCGCCGAGGTGTCGCTGACCAACATCGTCTCCGGCGAAATCCTCGACGCCAAGCAGCTGCCGCTGAAGTTCGTCGCACATACCCCGTGCTTCCGCAGCGAGGCGGGCGCCTCCGGGCGTGACACCCGTGGCATGATCCGCCAGCACCAGTTCGACAAGGTCGAGATGGTGCAGATCGTCGAGCCGAGCAAGTCTTTCGAGGCGCTGGAAGGCATGACCGCCAACGCCGAGCGCGTGTTGCAGCTGCTCGAGTTGCCGTACCGCAAGCTGGCCCTGTGCACCGGCGACATGGGCTTCTCCGCGGTGAAGACCTACGACCTGGAAGTCTGGGTGCCGAGCCAGGACAAGTACCGCGAGATTTCCTCCTGCTCCAACTGCGGCGACTTCCAGGCCCGCCGCATGCAGGCGCGCTACCGCAACCCGGAAACCGGCAAGCCGGAGCTGGTGCACACCCTCAACGGCTCCGGCCTGGCGGTGGGCCGCACCCTGGTGGCGGTGCTGGAAAACTACCAGCAGGCCGACGGCAGCATCCGCGTGCCGGAAGTGCTCAAGCCCTACATGGGCGGCATCGAGGTGATCGGCTAAGCCGATAGCACATGCACAATGGCGGGGTGGCGATGGCCACCCCGTTTTTTTACCTCGGGAGAGGCTGAGTCATGGATTTCCTTCCGCTGTTCCACAAACTGCAAGGTCGTGTCGTACTGGTCGTCGGCGGCGGCGAGGTCGCGCTGCGCAAGGCGCGCCTGCTGAGCGACGCCGGCGGCCAGTTGCGTGTGGTGGCGCCGGAGGTGCGAGGCGAGCTCACCGCGCTGGCCGGCGAAGGCCGTGTGCATCTGCGCGGCTATGACAGCGCCGACCTGCAGGGCGTGGCGCTGGTGATCGCCGCCACTGATGACGAGCCGCTCAACGCGCGCATCTCGGCCGAGGCACAGGCGCTGGGCATTCCGGTCAATGTGGTGGACGCGCCGGCACTGTGCAGCGTGATCTTCCCGGCCATCGTCGACCGCTCGCCGCTGATCGTTGCGGTGACCAGCGGCGGCGACGCGCCGGTACTGGCGCGACTGATCCGCGCCAAGATCGAGACCTGGATCCCGTCTACCTATGGCCAGCTGGCCAGCCTGGCGAAGAAGTTTCGCGAGCGGGTCAAGCAGCTGTTCCCCGACGTGCAGCAGCGCCGGGTGTTCTGGGAAGACGTGTTCCAGGGGCAGATCGCCGAGAGCGTGTTCGCCGGCAAGCTGGGTGAGGGCGAGCGCCTGCTTGAGGCCAAGATCGCCGGCGCCGCGCCGCGTGCGCTGGGCGAGGTGTACCTGGTCGGCGCCGGCCCGGGTGACCCCGACCTGCTGACCTTCCGCGCTTTGCGCCTGATGCAGCAGGCCGACGTGGTGCTTTACGACCGCCTGGTGGCCCCGGCCATCATCGAGCTGTGCCGCCGCGATGCCGAGCGCATCTACGTCGGCAAGCGCCGCGCCGAGCATGCGGTGCCGCAGGAGGAGATCAACCAGCTGCTGGTCGACCTGGCTAAGCAGGGCAAGCGCGTGCTGCGCCTGAAAGGCGGCGACCCCTTCATCTTCGGTCGTGGTGGCGAGGAGATCGAGCAGCTGGCCGCCGAGGGCATTCCGTTCCAGGTGGTGCCGGGCATCACTGCGGCATCCGGTTGCGCGGCCTACGCCGGCATCCCGCTGACCCACCGCGACCATGCCCAGTCGGTGCGTTTCGTCACCGGCCACCTCAAGGACGGCAGCACCGACTTGCCCTGGACCGATCTGGTCGCGCCCGGGCAGACCCTGGTGTTCTACATGGGCCTGGTCGGCCTGCCGCAGATCTGCCAGGCCCTGATCGACCACGGGCGGGCTGCCGACACCCCGGCGGCACTGGTGCAGCAGGGCACCACGCAGAATCAGCGTGTGTTCACCGGCACCCTGGCCAACCTGCCGCAGCTGGTGGCCGAGCATGAGGTGCATGCGCCGACCCTGGTCATCGTCGGCGAGGTAGTGACCCTGCGCGAGAAGCTGGCCTGGTTCGACAAGGGCTGAGAGCTAGCGGCGCGCCTGCCAGATCGCTTCGGCGCGGGCGAACGCCGCTTCGCGCGGCTCGCCCAGGCCGCGCAGGGCCAGGGCCAGGGTGCTGAGCACGGCCAGGCGGCCGTAGCTGTCCTCCACCTCGCCGCGCCAGAAGGCGAGCAGGTGCTGCGGGTCCAGGCTGTCCGGCTTGACGTGGCGCTGCGCCGACAGCGCCGGCCATTCCTCGTCCCAGTTCGCGCCGTTCTCGGTGCCGTACAGGTGGCAGATACCGTCCGGGTTGACCTCGATCTCGCCGCCTTCGCCCTTGATCACGATGGCGTGATCGCCGAGCAGCCGGCTGGCCTCGCGGTGCACCGCCTGGTAGCCGGGATGGAAGATGCTCTGCAGGCCGACCCGCGCCCCCAGCGGGTTGAGGAGACGCGCCAGCGAGTGGATCGGCGAGCGCAGGCCGAGGATGTTGCGCAGATCGATCATCCGCTGCAGCTGCGGAGCCCAGGCGCCCAGCGGGATGAAGGCCAGGCGGTGCTCATCCAGTGCCTCGCCGACCTCGTTCCAGTCGCCGCACAGCGGAATCTCCAGCGTCTGCAGCAGCTGTTCGCTGTACAGGCGGCCGGCGGTATGGGCGCCACCGCCGTGGATCAGGATGCGCACGCCGCTGGCCGCCAGGGCCTTGATCGCCAGCAGGTACCAGGGCAGGTGGCGCTTCTTGCCGGCATAGGTGGGCCAGTCGACATCCACGGCGATCGGCGGCGCCTGCAGGCGCGCGCGGAGCGCTTCGGTGAAGCCGGCCAGCTCCTCGGCGCTTTCCTCCTTGTGCCGCAGCAGCATGAGGAAGGCGCCCAGCTGGGTGTCCTCGACCTTGCCGTCGAGCAGCATGCTCATGGCCTCGCGGGCTTCCTCGCGGGTCATGCTGCGCGCGCCGCGCTTGCCCTTGCCGAGGATGCGCACGAACTGGGCGAAGGGGTGTTCCGGCGGGGTGACGAGGTTCATAGGCAGTTCGTGGGCTTCGGCAGGCCGGCCAACTTGGCGGCGAGTTTGGCGGGAGTACCCTTGAACAGGCGGTTGAGGTGCAGGCTGTTGCCCTTGTCCGGGCCCAGTTTGAGGGCGACGTACTTGATCAGCGGACGGGTCGCCGGCGACAGCTGGAACTCGGCGTAGAAGCCACGCAGCAGTTCGAGGATTTCCCAGTGCTCGGTGGTCAGTTCCAGCTCCTCCCGCTGAGCCAGGGCTTCGGCGGCGGCGGGCGACCAGTCGGCCAGCTCCACCAGGTAGCCGTCCTTGTCCAGGGCGATCTCGCGCCCGTCGATGCGCAGTGCTGTCATAGCCAGCTGTTGACCTTGGCGTAGCGGCCACAGAGTTCGACGAAGGTCGGGTAGTCGATGGCCTGGGCGCAGGCAGGGGCGCTCAGGGCGCGGGCCTGCAGGTCCTCTTCCAGTGCGTACAGGGTGATGCCGGCAGGCATCAGCTCCAGTGCCTGCAGCTGGGCGGTGCCGGGTTGCAGGGCGTAGACCGCATCGCCGCTCAGCAGCAGGCCATCGTTGGGGCCGAGCAGGCGCAGGCAGCTGCTCAGGCGGCTGTCGCTGAAGGGGGAATGGGAGAGCAGGTGCAGGGTCGCCATCAGATTGTTACCACATGGTCGAAACGGTCGAGCAGCAAGGTCAGGGCGGCATCGTCCAGCGCCTGTGCCGGCAGTGCCAGCTGCGCTTCACCCAGGCCGCGTTCGCTCAGGCTGCGGGCGGAGACATACAGGTCCTCCACGCCGAACAGCGGCAGGGCCTGCAGGTTGGCGGCCAGGTCCTTCTGCTGCAGCGCAGCGGGTTGCTGGCCGGCGACCAGCTGGAACACGCCGTCGTCGAGGAACAGCATGGCCAGCGGCAGGTCGAAGGCGCCGCCGGCCAGAGCGATGTCCAGTGCCTCGCGGGCGGCGGGGCCGGCCCAGGGCGCCTGGCGGCTGATGATCAGCATCGACTTGCCCATCACTGACCTCCGAAGCAGAGCAGGCGGTCTGCGGTTTGCGCCGCCTCGTGCAGTTGGCCGAGGCCGGACAGCTCCCAGGGGGCAGCGAGGTTGGCGGCCGGCTTGCCGTAGCGCTGTGCCTCCTCTTCATTGAGCACCCCACGGCGCAGCGCGGCGGCGATACAGACCACGGCGTCCAGCTGATGCTGCTGCACGAATTCGCGCCATTCACTTGGCAGGTCGAGTTCGTCCTGCGGGCTCACCACATTGCCGGAAGCGCTGTGCACTCCATCCTGATAGAAGAACAGGCGAACGATCTCGTGGCCGCCGTCCAGCGCCGCCTGGGCGAAGCGCAGGGCGCGGCGCGAGGAGGGCGCATGGCCGGGGGCGAACAGGGCGATGGCGAACTTCATGGTGGATCTGCGGTTGTTGCGATGGCGCCATGATAAACGCCGGGGCATGAAAAAGCCCGCCGAAGCGGGCTCGTTCAGGGCTTTGGCGAATCAGTCGTCGCTGCCCATGATGCCGAACAGCTGCAGCAGGCTGACGAACAGGTTGTAGATCGACACGTACAGGCCGATGGTGGCCATCACGTAGTTGCGTTCGCCGCCGTGGATGATGGCGCTGGTTTCGTAGAGGATGCAGGCCGAGGCGAACAGCACGAAGCCGGCGCTGATGGCCAGGTGCAGGCCGCTGATGTCGAACAGCCAGGCCACCAGCATGGCGCCCAGCAGGACGAAGCAGCCGGCGGTGATGAAGCCGCCGAGGAAGCTCATGTCCTTGCGGGTGGTCAGCACGTAGGCGGACAGGCCGAAGAACACCAGGGCGGTCATGCCCAGGGCGCTGGTGATCACTTCGCTACCGTTGGCCATGCCCAGGTAGCGGTTGAGGATCGGGCCCAGCACGTAGCCCATGAAGCCGGTCAGGGCGAAGGTGCTGAGCAGGCCCCAGCCGCTGTTGCGCAGCTTGGCGGTGAGGAAGAACAGGCCGTAGAAGCCGATCAGGGTGACGATGAAGCCTGGATGCGGCAGATTCAGCTGGGCGCTGAAGAAGGCGCAGAGCGCACTGAACACGAGCGTCATGGCCAGCAGGCCATAGGTGTTGCGCAGAACCTTGCTGACTTCCAACTGGTCCGCCTGCGCATGGGCGAGTGCGTAGTCTTGTTCGTGCATGGCATCCCTCCTGAAGGGGTGAAAATCCGTGGTCAAGCCGATCATAACAGAGCGACCCTGGCTGCCAATGGGCAGAGTTTGACAGTGTGTTGCGTTCCGGTAGTATGGCGGCCCGCGAATGCGGAGGTGTGGCCGAGTGGTTTAAGGCAGCGGTCTTGAAAACCGCCGATGGGCAACTATCCGTGAGTTCGAATCTCACCGCCTCCGCCATCTTCTCGACCTTGGTAAGCCGCCAAGCACAGCTTTCTGACGTTTGCTTTCTGACGGAATTGCGCCAAGCTAGGTTCGTTGACTGCAGGGTAGCGGCAGTTGTGTGCAGCGAGGTGTCGCTTGATTAAGGTGCTGGTGGTCGACGACCACGATCTGGTTCGAACGGGCATTACCCGCATGTTGGCCGATATCGATGGCCTGCAGGTCATCGGCCAGGCCGATTGCGGCGAGGAAGCCCTCAAGAAAGTCCGCGAGCTACACCCCGATGTGGTCCTGATGGACGTCAAGATGCCTGGCATCGGCGGTCTCGAAGCCACCCGCAAGCTGCTGCGCAGCTATCCCGACCTCAAGGTGATCGCCGTCACCGCCTGCGAGGATGACCTGTTCCCCACCCGCCTGCTGCAGGCCGGCGCCGCCGGTTACCTGACCAAGGGCGCGGCGCTGGAGGAGATGGTCCAGGCCATCCGCATGGCCTTCGCCGGCCAGCGTTACCTGAGCCCGCAGATCGCCCAGCAGCTGGCGCTGAAATCCTTCCAGCCGAACAGTGGCGGTTCGCCCTTCGATCTGCTGTCCGAGCGCGAGATCCAGATTGCCCTGATGATTGCCAACTGCCAGAAGGTACAGACCATCTCCGACAAGCTGTGCCTGTCGCCGAAGACGGTGAACACCTACCGCTACCGCATCTACGAGAAGCTGTCGATCAACAGCGATGTGGAGCTGGCGCTGCTGGCCGTGCGCCACGGCATGGTCGACGCCGTCAGCTGAGAGTCTTAGGCAAGCCAGTGAAGAGGACGTAAACTGCGTCCTCTTCGTCTTTTCAGTCTGCGACTTCGATGACCGCCACGCCTTTCGATCCGAGCGCCTTCCTCGCCACCTGCAGCGGCAGACCCGGTGTGTACCGCATGCTCGACGAGACGGGCAGGCTGCTCTACGTCGGCAAGGCGTCCAACCTGAAGAAGCGCCTGGCCAGCTACTTTCGCAAGACCGGCCTGGCACCCAAGACCGCCGCCCTGGTGGCGCGCATCGCCCAGGTTGAGACCACGATCGTGGCCAACGAGACCGAGGCGCTGCTGCTGGAGCAGACGCTGATCAAGCAGTGGCGCCCGCCCTACAACATCCTGTTGCGTGACGATAAGTCCTACCCCTACGTGCTGCTGTCCGATGGCGACTTCCCGCGCCTGGGCATCCATCGCGGGGCCAAGTCGGCGAAGGGGCGCTACTTCGGCCCCTATCCCAGTGCCGGCGCGATCCGCGAGAGCCTGGCGCTGCTGCAGAAGACCTTCCTGGTGCGCCAGTGCGAGGACAGTTACTTCAAGAACCGCACCCGGCCCTGCCTGCAGTACCAGATCAAGCGCTGCAAGGCGCCCTGCGTCGGCCTGGTGGAGCCGGCCGAGTACGCCGAGGACGTGCGCCATTCGGTGATGTTCCTCGAGGGGCGCAGCAGTGCGCTGACGGACGAGCTGTCCGCGGCGATGGAGAAGGCGGCGCAGGCCCTGGAGTTCGAACGTGCCGCCGAGCTGCGCGACCAGATCGCCCAGCTGCGCCGGGTGCAGGACCAGCAGAGCATGGAAGGCGGCAGCGGCGACGTCGACGTGGTGGCCGCCATCGTCAATCCGGGTGGCGCCTGCGTGCACCTGATAGGCGTGCGCGGCGGGCGAGTGCTGGGCAGCAAGAACTTCTTCCCGCAGGTGGGTATCGAGGAGGAGGGCGGCGCCGTGCTGTCCGCATTCCTTGCCCAGTACTACCTGTCCAGCCACGAACGCGACCTGCCGGGTGAGCTGATCGTCAATGTCACTCACGAGGACCTGCCGACGGTGGCTGCCGCGATTGCCGAGCTTCGCGGGCGCGAGCTGACCATCAGCCACCGCGTGCGCGGTACCCGGGCGCGCTGGCAGCAGCTGGCGGTGACCAATGCCGAACAGGCGCTGGGCGCGCGCCTGGCCGATCGCAAGCAGGTGGCCGCTCGCTTCGAGGCCCTGGCCGAGGCGCTGGACCTGGACGAGGCGCCGCAACGCCTGGAGTGCTACGACATCAGCCACTCCAGTGGCGAGGCCACCGTGGCCTCCTGCGTGGTGTTCGGTCCGGAGGGGCCGCTGAAGTCCGACTACCGCCGCTACAACATCGAGGGTGTCACCGCCGGCGACGACTACGCGGCGATGCGCCAGGCGCTGACCCGGCGCTTCGGCAAGCTCAAGGATGGCGAAGGCAAGCTGCCGGACGTGCTGCTGGTGGACGGTGGCAAGGGCCAGCTGGCCATGGCATGCGAAGTGCTGGAGGAGCTGGCGGTGCCGGAGCTGATCCTGCTCGGCGTGGCCAAGGGCGTGACCCGCAAGCCAGGCCTGGAAACCCTCTATCTCAACGATGCCGATCACGAATTCACCCTGCCCGGCGACTCGCCGGCCCTGCACCTGATCCAGCAGATCCGCGACGAGGCGCACCGCTTCGCCATCACCGGGCACCGCGCGCGACGAGGCAAGGCGCGGCGCACCTCGAGCCTGGAGGATGTCGCCGGCATCGGTCCCAAGCGCCGGCGCGAGCTGCTCAAGCACTTCGGCGGGCTGCAGGAACTCAACCGCGCCAGCGTCGAGGAGATCGCCAAGGCGCCGGGCATTAGCAAAAAGCTCGCCGAGTCGATTTATGCCGCCTTGCACAGCGAGTAGAATGCGCGCTCAACTCGCTGGCCAGTGGTCCCGATGAACATCCCCAACCTGCTCACCGTACTGCGCGTCGCCCTGATTCCGGTCTTCATCCTGTTCTTCTATCTGCCGTTCGCCTGGAGCTACTGGGCGGCCAGCGCGGTGTTCGCCCTGGCGGCAGTGACCGACTGGTTCGACGGCTACCTGGCCCGGCGCTGGGAGCAAAGCACGCCGTTCGGCGCCTTCCTCGACCCGGTGGCGGACAAGCTGATGGTGGCCGTGGCGCTGGTGCTGCTGGTGGAGGAGCACGCCAACCTGTGGCTGAGCCTGCCTGCGGTGATCATCATCGGCCGTGAGATCGTGGTTTCCGCGCTGCGCGAGTGGATGGCCGAGCTGGGCGCGCGGGCGCACGTGGCCGTGTCCAATCTGGGCAAGTGGAAGACTGCCGCGCAGATGGTGGCGCTGATCATCCTGCTGGGTAATCCGCCGCAACTGACCGTCTGGGTCGGCCTCGGTTACGTCCTGCTGATCGTGGCGGCGGCACTCACCCTGTGGTCCATGCTGCAATACCTGCTGGCTGCCTGGCCGCACCTCAGCATCGATGCCGAGAAGAAATAAAGTATTTTTGAATCAAGGGGTTGACGAGGCGTTTCGAATCTATAGAATGGCGCCCGTCACCAAGACGCGGGAATAGCTCAGTTGGTAGAGCACGACCTTGCCAAGGTCGGGGTCGCGAGTTCGAGTCTCGTTTCCCGCTCCAGATTGTTGACGTTGACGCCGCGGTAAGCGGCGTCTTCGTTTGAGGCCGGGTGGCAGAGTGGTCATGCAGCGGATTGCAAATCCGTGTACGCCGGTTCGATTCCGACCTCGGCCTCCACTACAAGTAAAGCCCCGTAGATCGTTGATCTACGGGGCTTTTTCTTTACCTTGCCGGGTTGGCGCGGGCTGTATATAGTCCAGCCCTCGCTTCACCGCGCTACCGCCCGAATGGCGAAATCGGTAGACGCAGGGGACTTAAAATCCCTCGCCAGCAATGGCATGCCGGTTCGAGTCCGGCTTCGGGCACCATCTGCACAGCTTTCCCTCCTTGCGACCTCCTATAATCGGGCCTACGGCACAAGGAGTCCGCATGCTTTCCGACAAGGCTTACCTGCCGCACCTGCTGGCGGCGCTGTGGTTCCTGGGGTGCTGGCTGGGCTATGCCCGCTATGCGATCTGGAAGGGGCGCGACACGGCCTGCCTGGCCAGTGTGATGCATCTGTACCGCGAGGACTGGATGCGCCGCATGCTGCTACGGGAAAACCGCATCGCCGACGCCAGCGTGATCGGTAACCTCGAGCGCAATGCCTCGTTCTTCGCCTCCAGTACCCTGATCATCCTGGCCGGTGTGCTTACCGTGCTGGGTGCTTCGGATCGAGCGGTGTCGCTGCTGCAGGACCTGCCGTTGGTGCAGGCCGCCAGTCGCGAGCTGTCCGAGCTCAAGCTGATCTGCCTGGCGATGGTGTTCGTCTATGCCTTCTTCACCTTCAGCTGGTGCATGCGCCAGTACAACTTCGCCTCGGTGCTGATCGGCTCGGCGCCGCTGGTGGCCGAGCGCGGCCTGTCCGAGCCGCAACGCGAGGCCTATGCGGTGCGCACTGCGCGAGTGATCTCGATGGCGGTCAATCAGTTCAACCTGGGCTTGCGTTCCTATTACTTCGGCATGGCGACCCTGGGCTGGTTCATCCACCCCTGGTTCTTCATGCTGCTCAGCGCCGGTGTGGTGCTGGTGCTGTATCACCGCGAGTTCCATTCCGATGTCCTGAAAGTGATGGTCCATACCCAGACCACCGGCACGCCGACCAAGGAGAAAAACCCATGACATTGCCACTGTGGTGCCTGTTCATCAGCGCGATACTGATCTTTCTGGCCAAGATCCCGGTGGCCAAGGCCATGGCCGAGGAGGGCGGCGGGCGCTACGACAACCACCACCCGCGGGCCCAGCAGGCACGCCTGACGGGCTTTGGTGCGCGCGCTCTGGCAGCGCATCAGAACAGTTTCGAGGCCTTCCCGCTGTTCGCCGCCGGCGTGCTGGTGGCGCATGTGACCCAGAGCCAGGGGGCGCTGGTGGACGGGGCGGCGCTGCTGTTCGTGCTCGCCCGGGTGCTCTATGTGGTGCTGTACTGGGTCGATCTGGCCTGGCAGCGCAGCCTGGTGTGGGTGGTGGGGCTGGCCTGCAGCCTTCTGCTGATGCTCAGCCCGGCGTTGGCCTGAACGGCAGGAGGCCCGCATCTGCGGGCCTCCTGGTCTCACTGGGCGTCGATCGCGTCCTTGGCCTCGTCGCCGGCTTCCTGGATGGCGTCCGCCGCGTCGTCGGCGGCTTCCTCGACCTTCTCGCCGACGGTGGGCTCCTTGCCCAGCGCTTCGTTGGTCTTCTGCTCGATGGCCTCGCCAGTGTCCTTGGCGGCTTCGCCGAGGGACTCCATGGCCTCGGAGACATTCTCCTTGGCCGATTCCACCTTGTCTTCCGAGGACTGCTCGCAAGCGGTCAGACCCAGCATGGCGGCCAGCAGCAGGGCATAGGTAAAGGGTTTGCTCATGTCGTCTCTCCTTTGGTGACGGGACTATCCTCAATCCGGCAATTGGAGGGCGACGGACCGGCCAAAGTTCCGCCGCATCCGGCCAAGCGTGCGTCGCATCACATCCCGTGCGCTGTGTCGCGCGGCGGCCGAGGGGGTATCATGCGCGCCTTTTGCAACATCGCCGGGAACTGCAGTCATGAGCGATAACCCTGTTCTAGAGCGCGCCGAGCGCTTTCTTTCGGCCCTGCGCCATTGCCAGGTGCTGGGTCTTAGCGTGCACGAGGCCAAGCCCGCAGGCCTGACCCTGCGCCTGCCGTACAGCACCCAGATCATCGGCAATCCGGAAACCGGGGTGATCCACGGCGGCGCCATCACCACCCTGATGGACACCACCTGCGGCATCTCCACCGTCTGCGTGCTGCCGGAGTTCGAGATCTGCCCGACCCTCGACCTGCGCATCGACTACATGCGCCCGGCCCAGCCGCACAAGGACGTCTTCGGCTTCGCCGAATGCTACCGGGTCACCGAGAACATCATCTTTACCCGCGGCTATGCCTATCAGGACAACCCGGACGAGCCGATCGCCCATGTGGTCGGTGCCTTCATGCGCATGGGCAAGGGCGCCCAGGGCGACAAGGAGCTCAAACGCAATATCCAGGGAGGTGCCTGATGGCCGCGCTCAACCTCAATACCCTGGTGCGCCAGGCCCATGAGAAGAACGACTACGACGCGCTGATCAGCCTGATCCCCTACGCCAAGCTGATCGGCATCGAGTGCCTGCGCCTGGGCGACGACATGGTGTTCCGCCTGCCGGCGAGCAAGGACAACATCGGCAACCCGATCCTGCCGGCGCTGCACGGCGGGGTCATCGCCGGTTTCATGGAACATGCGGCCATGCTGCACCTGCTGATGTTCATGGGCATCCCGCATTTGCCGAAAATCATCGACTTCTCGATAGATTACCTGCGCGCCGGTCATTATCGTGACACCTACGCCCAGTGCCAGGTGTGGCGCCAGGGCCGGCGGGTGGCCAACGTCGCCATCACGGCCTGGCAGACCAGCCAGAGCGAGCCCATCGCCACGGCACGCGCCCACTTCAAGGTCGACGAACCCTGAGTGAGTGGCGGGGCGCAGCATAAGAACAGAACAAGGAATCCTCAATGGATGCGTTGCTGATCCTCGGCGGCCTGCTGCTGATCCTCGTCGGCCTGGTCTGGCTGGTGATGCGGGCCTTCTCCACCAGCCTGCTGTGGGGCTGGGGCAGTCTGATACCGCCGCTCACCCTGGTCTACGTGCTGCGCCACTGGCGCATGGCGCGCCAGGCCGTGGTGCTCATGGCCCTGGGCTGCATCCCGCTGGTGGTGGGCATGGTGCTGATGGCCAACCGGGATGCCGCGCGCCTGGAGGCCATCCTCAGCCTGCGTTGGCTCAAGGAGGCGCCCAAGGCCCCGGCCGAGCTGGATATCCGCCTGCATGGCGAGCTCAACGGCCAACCGTTCAAGCCGCAGTATGCCGAGCTGATCGACGGCGTGCTGAGCCTGCGCGAAGGCGAGGATTTCTTCGCCCGCCGCGAGGTGACCATCCGCCTGCCGCAGGCGCAGAAGGCCCCGGTGCAGCTGGATGTGCTGCCGGAAGACGAGGGCGCGCTGCCGGAGGTGGAGATCAGCTGGCTGCTGCCCGAGCAGGACCTGCCGGAGGCACGTCGCCTGAGCCAGGGCTATACCCTGCACCTGGACCTGCAGGCCCTGCCGCCGAACAAGCTGCAGGGCGACTTCCACCTGGTCCTGCCGCCGTCCTTCAAGACCAGCCTGAGTGGGCGCCTGGAGCTGTTCGCCGACCGCCTGCGCTACCGGGACGGTCGCCTCGATACCCGCTTCGATTCCCGCGAGACCCTGGCCAAGGTCATCGACGACCACCTGCAGCGTCGCTTCGCCACCCGCCTGGTGCAGCTGGCCGAGTTGCCGGACGTGACCTTCCCGGCCAGTGAGCTGCCGCTGCAGGTGCAGGCCAGGATCAACGGCGCCGAGCAGAGCCTGGCGCTGGTGCTGGAGAAAGGCCCGCGTGGCTGGCAGGTGCGCGATGATCGCTACCCCGAGCTGGCGGCCCAGGAGGCGCGTGCCGAAACGGTGGTCCAGGCCGAGGAGCCGGAACAAGCCCCGCAGGCCAGCGCCCGGGCACCCCTGGATCGCCGCCTGCGTTTCTCCCTGGCACGCCTGCAGCGCAACCCGGAACAGTACCGGCAACTGCTGATGCGTGTGAGCAAGGCCAGCGGCGGCACCCTGGAGGGGCGCTTCGTCGGTCTCGACGGCGATGGCAGCATCCGCCTCAGCCAGCAGCTGGGCAGCGGCGCCGGCCAGGCCAGCTTCAGCTTCAAGCCGGAAGAGATCGAGCGCATCGAGCTGTTGCAGCCCTGATTCGGGCAAGGTCTTGAAATCCTTCCCGAAGTCCCCATCTGCAGGACATCCGCCGCGTTCGCGGCCTTCTGTCCTGCATGTGGAGTTCGATGACCATGAGTGTGGAAACTCAAAAAGAGACCCTGGGCTTCCAGACCGAGGTGAAGCAGCTGCTGCACCTGATGATCCATTCCTTGTACTCGAACAAGGAAATCTTCCTCCGTGAGCTGATCTCCAACGCCTCGGACGCCGCCGACAAGCTGCGCTTCGAGGCCCTGGCCAAGCCCGAGCTGCTCGAGGGTGGCGATCCGCTCAAGATCCGCCTGTCCTTCGACAAGGACGCCAAGACCGTCACCCTCGAGGACAACGGCATCGGCATGAGCCGCGAGGAAGTCATCGCCCACCTGGGCACCATCGCCAAGTCCGGCACCGCCGACTTCCTGAAGAACCTCTCTGGCGACCAGAAGAAGGATTCGCACCTGATCGGCCAGTTCGGCGTGGGCTTCTACTCGGCCTTCATCGTCGCCGACCAGGTCGAGGTGTTCACCCGTCGCGCCGGCGCTGCCGCCAGCGAGGGCGTGCACTGGTCGAGCCGCGGCGAGGGCGAGTTCGAAGTCGCCACGATCGACAAGGCCGAGCGCGGTACCCGCATCGTCCTGCACCTGAAGAGTGGCGAGGAAGAGTTCGCCGACGGCTGGCGCCTGCGCAACATCGTCAAGAAGTACTCCGACCACATCGCCCTGCCCATCGAGCTGCCGAAGGAACACTACGGCGAAGACAAGGATAAGCCGGCCGAGCCGGAGTGGGAAACCGTCAACCGCGCCAGCGCGCTGTGGACCCGCCCGCGCACCGAGGTCAAGGACGAGGAATACCAGGAGTTCTACAAGCACGTCGCCCACGACTTCGAGAACCCGCTGTCCTGGAGCCACAACAAGGTCGAAGGCAAGCTGGAATACACCTCGCTGCTCTACGTGCCGGCCCGCGCACCGTTCGACCTGTACCACCGCGAGGCACCGAAGGGCCTGAAGCTCTATGTGCAGCGCGTGTTCATCATGGATCAGGCCGACCAGTTCCTGCCGTTGTACCTGCGCTTCATCAAGGGCGTGGTCGACTCCAACGACCTGTCGCTCAACGTCTCCCGCGAGATCCTGCAATCCGGCCCGGTGATCGACTCGATGAAGTCGGCGCTGACCAAGCGCGTGCTGGACATGCTGGAGAAGCTGGCCAAGGACAAGCCCGAGGACTACAAGGCCTTCTGGAAGGCCTTCGGCCAGGTGCTCAAGGAAGGCCCGGCGGAAGACTTCGCCAACAAGGAGAAGATCGCCGGACTGCTGCTCTTCGCCTCCACCGCCGACGAGAGCGGCGAGCAGAGCGTGGCCCTGGCCGACTACATCGGCCGCATGAAGGAAGGCCAGGACAAGGTCTACTACCTCACCGGCGAGACCCATGCGCAGATCAAGAACAGCCCGCATCTGGAAGTCTTCCGCAAGAAGGGCATCGAGGTGCTGCTGCTGACCGACCGCATCGACGAGTGGCTGATGAGCTACCTGACCGAGTTCGACGGCAAGCACTTCGTCGACGTCGCCCGTGGCGACCTGGACCTGGGCAAGCTCGACTCGGAAGAGGACAAGAAGGCCCAGGAAGAGGTGGCCAAGGCCAAGGAGGGGCTGCTGGAGCGCCTCAAGGGCGCGCTGGGCGAACAGGTCAAGGAAGTGCGGGTATCGCATCGTCTGACCGACTCGCCGGCGATCCTCGCCATCGGCGAGCAGGACCTCGGCCTGCAGATGCGCCAGATCCTCGAGGCCAGCGGGCAGAAGGTGCCGGAGTCCAAGCCGATCTTCGAGATCAACCCGGGCCACCCGCTGATCGAGAAGCTGGATGCCGAGGCCGACGAGGACCGTTTCGCCGACCTCTCGCACATCCTCTTCGACCAGGCCGCCCTGGCCGCCGGCGACAGCCTGAAGGACCCGGCCAGCTACGTACGACGCCTGAACAAGCTGCTGGTCGAGCTGTCCGCCTGACCGGCAGTGCCGTGAAAAGCCCGCTTCGGCGGGCTTTTTCATGCCCGCGAAAAATAGCGCTGGAGCTTGCTCGATGATGGCTATCTAATGGCTCTTTCCAGGTGCCAGTGCCTGGCGCCGGCCCGTGCGGGCCTGCTTAACTTGCCATCGTCTATCCGTGCCCGCTGCCCCTATGTCGTACCTGACCAGCCTGTTCCTGCTCGACGCCGACCCCAGCCTGCTGCTGTTCGGCAGCTACGACCCCTGGCTGGTGCTGCTCTCGGTGCTGATCGCCGCCTTCACCTCGGCCATGGCCCTGCAGGTGGCGGGCATGGCCCGGATCAGCCAGAGCCCGGCGGTGCGCCAGGTGGCTATCATCACCGGCTCGCTGGCCCTGGGCGGCGGCGTCTGGGCCATGCACTTCATCGGCATGCTGGCCTTCCAGCTGTGCGTGCGGGTGGAGTACGCACCGGGGCTGACCCTGCTGTCCATGCTGCCCAGCCTGGGCGCCTCCTGGGTCGCCCTGCAGCTGCTGGCGCGGCGCCAGGTCACGGCCGCGCAGCTGGTCGGCAGCGGCGTGCTGGTGGGCGCCGGCATCGGTGCCATGCACTACAGCGGCATGGCGGCCATGCAGATGGCGCCGCTGCTGCGCTACGACCCCTGGTGGTTCGCCCTGTCGATCGGGGTGGCGGTGGTGCTGGCGATCCTCGCCCTGTGGGTACGCTTCGGCCTGCGCGGTCGCGGCTTGGGCATCTGGGCGGTGGTCCTCGGTGGCCTGGTGATGGGCCTGGCGATCAGCGGCATGCACTACACCGGCATGGCCGCGGCGCGCTTCGTCGGTGTGGCCGAAGGCGACGGCGCCAGCGAGCACAGCCTGTACCTGGCCCTGGCGGTGGCGCTGATCACCGTCTCGCTGGCCATCTTCGTCGCCGCCGCCAATGGCCTGTTGCGCTATCGCCAGCTGGTCGGCCAGCTGCGCGACAACGAAATGCGCCTGCGCGCCACTCTGAACACGGCGGTGGACGGCATCATCACCATCGATGAGCGCGGCCTTATCCGCGACATCAACCCCTCGGTCGAGCAGCTGTTCGGCTGGCGCGCCGACGAGCTGGTCGGGCGCAACATCAGCATGCTGATGCCCGAGCCGCACCATTCCGCCCATGACGGTTACCTGGAGCACTACCGGCGCACCGGCGAGGCCCGCATCATCGGCGTCGGCCGCGAGGTGGAGGGGCGGCGCAAGGACGGCAGCCTGCTGCCGATGCGCCTGGCCATCGGCAAGGCCTGCCTGCCGGGGCAGACCCTGTATGTCGGCTTCATCAGCGACATCAGCGAGCGCAAGGCGATGGAGCGCGCCCTGCGCGAGCGCGAGCAGCAGTACCGCTCGCTGATCGGCAATCTCCCCGGGGTGGCCTTCCGCTGCCTGCTGGACCGGGACTGGAGCATGCTGTTCATCAGCGATGCGGTGGAGCGCCTGAGCGGCTGGCCGGCGCAGGAGTTCATCGAGCGGCGCTGCAGCTTCAACGGGTTGATCCATCCGGACGACCGCGAGCGGGTCAGCCAGGTGGTGCATGCGGCGATCGCCGCCGGGCGCAGCTACGAGGTCGAGTACCGCCTGCTGCGCCGCGACGGCCGCGAGGTCTGGGTGTGGGAGGGCGGTGGTGCGGTAGCCGACGAGGAGGGGGCGCCGCACTGGATCGACGGGGTGATGCTGGACATCACCGAGAGCAAGCTGCGCAACGCCGAATTCGAGGGCACGGTGGCCGCCATCGGGCGCGGCCTGGCGATGGCCGAGTTCGACCTGCAGGGGCACGTGCTCAACGCCAACCAGAATTACCTCGAGCTGATGGGCTACAGCCTGGAGGAGATCCGCGGCCAGCACCATCGCATCTTCTGCGAGCAGGCCTTCGTCGACAGTGGCGCCTACGACGAGTTCTGGGCGCGCCTGGCGCGCGGCGAGCTGGACAGCGGCGAGTACCTGCGGCTGGCCAAGGGCGGGCGCGAGGTGTGGATCCAGGCCTCCTACAACCCGATCTTCGATGCCGACGGCAAGCCGTTCAAGGTGGTCAAGTTCGCCACCGACCTCAGCCAGCGCCGCGAGATGGAGGAGGCCCTGCGCGACGCCAAGGAGCGCGCCGAGCAGGCGGCCGAGGCCAAGACCACCTTCCTCGCCAACATGAGCCACGAGATCCGCACACCGATGAACGCCATCATCGGTTTCACCGAGCTGCTGCTCGGCACCCGCCTCGACGACCTGCAGCGCCGCCACCTGGGCACCGTGCGTCAGGCCGCGCGCTCGCTGCTCGGCCTGCTCAACGACATCCTCGACACCGCCAAGCTGGAGCGTGGCGCGGTGGAGCTGGAGAGCCTCGACTTCTCCCTGCCCGAGCTGTGTCGCCAGGTCTGCGACGCCCTGCGCCTGAGCGCCGAGGCCAAGGGACTGAGCCTCAGCCTGGACTACCAGGCCGGCCTCGGCGAGCACTTCCGCGGTGACCCGCTGCGCATCCAGCAGGTGCTGACCAACCTGGTAGGCAACGCGGTGAAGTTCACCGAAAGCGGCTGGGTGCGCCTGGAAGTCAGCGGCGCGCCGGGCAAGGTCCTGCTCGCCGTGCGCGACAGCGGCATCGGCATCGCTGCGGACCGCCTGCAGCACATCTTCGACCCCTTCGCCCAGGCCGATGCCTCGATGAGCCGGCGCTTCGGCGGCACCGGCCTGGGCACCACCATCGCCCGCCAGCTGACCGAGCTGATGGGCGGACGCATCACCGTGGAGAGCCGCCTGGGCGAAGGCAGCCTGTTCCGCGTCGAGCTGCCGCTGCCGGCCGGCCAGGCCAGCGCGGCTGCGCCGCGGGCCGCCAGCCTCGGCCTGCCGCCGCTGCGCATCCTGGCCGCCGACGATGTGCCGCAGAACCTCGAACTGCTCAGCCTGACCCTCGGCCAGCTCGGCCACCGCGTGGTGACCACAGGCGATGGCGAGGAGGCGCTGGCGGCCTTCTGCGCCGGTGGTTTCGACCTGCTGCTGATGGACGTGCAGATGCCGCGCCTGGACGGCCTGGAGGCGACCCGGCGGATTCGCCAGGAGGAGGCACGGCAGGGGCTGGCGCCGACGCCGATCATCGCCCTGACCGCCAGCGTGCTGGAGCAGGACCGTCTCGCCGCGCGCGAGGCCGGCATGGACGGTTTCGCCTCCAAGCCGCTGGAGATGGACCAGCTGCTGGCTGAGATGGCCCGCGTCATCGGCCTGGCGCCGGCGCCGTCGGTGCCGCCGTCGGCCGCCGAGGCCGCGCCGGACATCGCCATCGACTGGCCGCGCGGCCTGCAGCTGTGGGGCAGCCAGGCGGCCATGGTCGCCGCCATCCGCCGCTTCCTCGACGAGCATCGTGCCAGCTGCGTGGACATCGAGCGCCTGCTGCAGGATGCCGAGCCGCAGGCCGCCATCGAACTGGTGCACCGCCTGCGCGGCGCCGCCGCCAACCTCGCGCTGCTGCGCGTCAGCCGCCTGGCCGGGCAGCTGGAACATGCGCTCAAGGGCAAGGTGGCCGCCTCGGCCGGCGGGCTGCTGCTGGCCCTGCAGGCCGCCCTGGGCGAGTTGCCGGGCGAGTTGCCGCAGGAGCAGGCGCCGCCTGCGGAAGAAGCGGCACCGTTACCGGCACTGGCCGAGCTGGCGCCGCTGATCGAACAGGCGCGCGCCGCCCTGGGCCACGGCGAGCTGGCCGAACAGGCCCTGCAACGGCTGATCGCCGCGCTGCCGACCGCCCAGGCCAGGGGCCTGGAGCAGGCGATCGACGATTTCGACTTCGAGCGCGCCGACGCGCTGCTGGCCGAGCTGCTCGGCTGGCTGGAACTGCAGTCCGGAGTAGCCCCATGATCCGACCCGCCGATACCCGTCCCACGCTGCTGCTGGTGGACGACGAACCGACCAACCTGCAGGTGCTGCGGCAGATCCTGCAGGACGACTACCGCCTGCTGTTCGCCAAGGACGGCGACAAGGCCCTGGAACTGGCCGCGCGCGAGGCGCCGGCGCTGGTCCTGCTGGACGTGATGATGCCGGGCATGACCGGCCACGAGGTCTGCGCCCGGCTCAAGGCGCAGCCGGCCACGGCGGCCATCCCGGTGATCTTCGTCACCGCCCTGGCCGATGTCGAGGACGAGGCGCGGGGCTTCGAGGTCGGCGCGGTGGACTACATCACCAAGCCGGTCAGCCCGGCCATCGTGCGCGCGCGGGTGCGCACCCATCTGTCGCTGGTGCGGGTCGACGAGCTGCGCCAGACCCGTCTGCAGATCGTCCAGCGCCTGGGCCTGGCGGCCGAGTACAAGGACAACGAGACCGGCCTGCACGTCATCCGCATGAGTCACTACACCCACCTGCTGGCCAGGGCCGCCGGGCTCGGCGAGGTGGAGGCGGACGACCTGCTGAACGCCGCGCCGATGCACGACGTCGGCAAGATCGGCATCCCCGACGCCATCCTGCAGAAGAACGGCAAGCTCGACGAGGCCGAGTGGCAGGTGATGCGCCAGCACGCGCAGATCGGCGCCGAGATCATCGGCGAGCACGAGTCCGGACTGCTACGCATGGCCCGCAGCATCGCCCTGACCCACCACGAGAAGTGGGATGGCAGCGGCTACCCCAACGGCCTGGCCGGCGAGGCCATTCCCCTGGAGGGGCGCATCGTCGCCATCGCCGATGTGTTCGATGCGCTGACCAGCGTGCGCCCCTACAAGCCGGCCTGGCCGGTAGAAGAGGCACTGGAGTTCCTCCGTCGCGAGAGTGGCCGGCACTTCGATCCGCAACTGGTCGAGCTGTTCCTCGGCATCCTGCCGGCGATCCTGGAAGTGAAGGAGCGCTGGGCGGAGACGGAGTAGGGCACAATGGCCGCCTCGTTCCTCTGGAGACCCTCATGAGCCTGCCCAGCTGGGAGCTGCTGTCCTACATAGTCACGGTGGTGGCGCTGCCGTTCGCCATCGGCGTGTTTCTCTTCGAGCAGCGCAAGGAGCGCGAGAACGAGGAGGAGGCCATCTGGCAGCAGATCTCCGACGCCTACATCGACTTCCTCGAAGTGGTACTGGCCAACCCGGACCTGCGCCTGCGCAGCCAGAACGCCACGCCCGATCTCAGCGACGAGCAGCGTGAGCGCATGTGGGTGATCTTCGACATGCTGATCTCGCTGTTCGAACGCGCCTACCTGCTCGCCTACCAGGACGACATGGACGCCAAGCAGCGCCGGCGCTGGCATTCCTGGGAGGACTACATGCGCGAGTGGAGTCGCCGCGAGGACTTCCGCGAGCGCCTGCCGCACCTGCTGCGTGGCGAGGACCCGGACTTCGCCGCCTATATCCGGCGCCTGGCCGACGAGGAGGCGGCGCTGGCCCAGGCCGATCGCTAGCCCAGCCGGTGCTGTGCCTAGCCGGGCAGCTCGATGCGTGCCTGTTCGCCCGGCACCTGCGGCCAGTCGCCGGCGGCCCAGCGTTGCTTGGCCTGTTCCAGCTGCTGCGCGTCGCTGGCGACGAAGTTCCAGAACATGCGCCGCGGCCCCAGCGGCTCGCCGCCGATCAGCGCCAGGTGGCATTCGCCGCAGGCGGAAAGCAGCAGTTCCTCGCCCTCCGGCAGCACGGCCAGGCCGCGCAGCGGCAGGTCGTCGCCTTCCAGCTGGGCCTCGCCCTCGATCAGGTACAGCGCGCGCTCGCGGTGCTCGGCGGGAATCTGCAGGCTGGCGCCGGCGGCCAGCTTCAGTTCGGCGTAGAGGGTGGGCGAGGGCACCGGCACCGGCGACTGCAGGCAGAAGCCTGTGCCGGCGATCAGGGTGATGGCGACGCCCATGGCCTCGTGGCGCGGCAGGCTGGCGGCGGGGTGGTGGCTGTAGCCCGGTTCGCACGTCTCCAGCTCCTGCGGCAGGGCCAGCCACACCTGCAGGCCGTGCAGCCGTGAACCCCTCTGCCGCAGCTGAGCGGGCGTGCGCTCGACATGGGCGACGCCGCGGCCGGCGGTCATCCAGCTGACGTCACCGGGTTGCACCCGTTGGTCGGAACCCAGGCTGTCCTTGTGCTGCAGCTCGCCGTCGAACAGGTAGGTGAGGGTGGACAGGCCGATATGCGGGTGCTGGGCGATGTTCATGCCGCTGTCGGGGGCATAGACCTTTTCCAGCATATGGTCGAAGAACACGAAGGGGCCGACGCTGCGGCACTTGGCCGACGGCAGCGGGCGCAGGATCGGCTGGCCGGCGATGTCCTCGGCCCTGGGGCGGATCAGCAGCAGCTCGCTCATCTCAGGCCTCGCCCAGGCGGGTTTCCACCTGTACTTCGGCGCTGGTCATCAGCTTGTGCACCGGGCACTTGTCGGCGATGCGCAGCAGCTGCTGGCGCTGCTCCTCGTCCAGGGCGCCGTGCAGGTCCAGTTCCACGGCCAGGCGGTAGATGCCCTGGCGCTCCTGGCTGTCGTCGCGGACCACGCGCACGTCCAGGCTATCTAGCGCCAGGCCCTTCTGCCTGGCGTAGAGCATCAGGGTCAGGGCCTTGCAGGCGCCGAGGGCGGCGTCGAACAGGTCGTGCGGCTCGGGGCCGGAGGCCGTGCCACCGAAGGACTCGGGTACGTCGGTGTGCAGCAGATGCTCGCCGATCTCGATGCTGTGGCGCAGGCCGGACTCGGTACTGATGCGGATCATGGTGGCTCCCGGGCTAGGTTGGATGGCTCCAGCCTAGCCCAGGCGGCGCGTCTCAGACCAGCACGGAGAGGCGCACATCGGCGCCCAGCACGCGCAGCAGACGGCCATCGCCACCGAGGATGGGTACCGAGACGGTGAAGCAGAAGTCGTCGGTGGCCGAGGAGCGGTAGACCGGGGTGATATGGCTGCGCAGGTCATCCGCCACGCTGCGGAACCAGGGGCGCTGGCTCCAGTCGCGGCCCCGGCAGCTCGGAGCGTCCTGGTGCGGCACGTCGGCGGCGAAGATGTTTTCCGAGAGCTGCACGCCGCTGGCGTCGACCAGGTAGAACAGCTCGAAGCGTGCATCGCGGCGCAGGGTGTCGGCCAGCAGGCGCTCGGCGCCAGCCACCTCGCCGGCCAGGCGCGCGTCGCCGGCCAGCTGCTCGACGCTGCGTTGCACCGCCCGGTGCAGCTCCAGGCGGAAGTCGCCCAGGCCCTGCAGCAGGCGGTCGCCGTCCTCGCGCACGGCCTGGCTGTGGCGCAGTACCTGGCCGGCCTTGCCGAGCAGGTCGCCGGCGACCTGGGCGATCTGCTGCACGTCGCCGTTGATCGAGCGCACCGCCGCGCCGATCTGCTCGGTGCCGGTGGCGATATGGCCGACCCGCTCGTCCAGGCGGTCCATGGCCTGGCGCGTGCTGTCCAGGCCGCTGCCGACCTGCAGCATGCCGGCACGGCCGTCCTCGACCGCCCGGTGCATGCGCTCGCCGGCGCCGCCGAGCTGGTCCATGCCGTCGCGGAAGCGCTCGATGATCTGCCCGACCTGGCCGGTGGCCTCGGTGGTGTGGCCGGCCAGGCGGCGCACTTCCTCGGCGACCACGGCGAAGCCACGGCCGTGCTCGCCGGCGCGGGCCGCCTCGATGGCCGCGTTGAGCGCCAGCAGGTTGGTCTGCTGGGAAATGCTGGCGATCACGCCGATGACCTTGCTGACCTCTTCCAGCTGCGCGGTGAGGTTGCCGATCACCTCGGCCAGTTCCTGCTCGCAGGCGCCGATGGCCTCCACCTGGCGCAGTACGCTCTGGCCGCTCTGCTGGCACTGGCGCAGGGTGCTGGCGACTTCACCGGAGAGCCGCGCCACCTCGGCGGCGCCGGGTACCAGCTCGGCGTCCAGGGTGGTGGTGACCTGCTCGCTGGCGCTGGCGATCAGCTCCGAGGACTGCGCCAGGCTCTGCCCGCTGGCCTGGTTGGCGCTGGCGATGCTGGCCAGCTGCGGGGCGTGGGCGGCGATGCCGACGGCGGCACCGAGGCTGGTGCGGATGCGCTGGTGCAGGCCATCGCTGAAGCGGTTGAGGCGGCCCATCCAGGGCTGCTGCTCGGGCAGGCGGGTGGTCAGGTCATGGCCGCTGAAGAGGGCGGCGAGGGCTTCTTCGTCCCGCTCGCGGCGTGAGGGTTTGCGCAACAACTGCAGCATGGTGCATCTCCCTGAGAGTTCTGCGGGGAGAAGTGCAAGCCGGGTGCCACCATGCACTGTGCGCTGCGTCACAAGGCTGGCGCCGACGGTCCGCCGTCAGATTTGCGCCAATTCGGCTCGCCGGGCGCTATTGCGGTGCATTGGGCCGGTACCACAGCACCTTGCGCTGGAACGGCGTCTGTGGCGGCAGGTCGGGGTTTTCCAGCTCGATCACCTTGCGCTGGTCCAGTCTGGCGCGTTCCAGGGTGGCGCCGTGGTGCTGCTGGAACAGCGCAGCAAAACTGCCGTCGGCGATCATCGCCTCCAGCCCGCGTTCCACCGCCTGCGCCAGGTCGGCACGGGCGCGCGAGGTGAAGAAGTAGAAGGCGGTGGGGTAGTGAATGGCGATGTGCTCGTCGACCTCCAGCGCCAGCCCTTCGCGGGCGGCCTGGGCCTGTTCGTTCCAGACCACCACCACTTCGCGCGGGAACAGGTCGAAGCGCCCGGCATCGAGCATGCGGAACAGGCTGTCGTAGCTCTGGCTGGTGATCACCTGCAGGCCGTTGCTGCGCAGGATGCGCGTGTCGGGCCAGTCGGCGCGCTGGCCGAAGCGCAGCGGTCTGAGATCATCCAGACCCTGCACCTGGGCCAGCCAGTTCTTGTCTTCGCGCCGTACCAGGGGGATGCGCCAGCCGATCAGGCCCTTGTAGATCGGAATGCGCACCGGCAGCAGGCTCTCCTCGCGGGCGCGGGTGGTCATGCTCCACATCAGCTGCACGCTGCCGTCGTTCTGCTCCAGCGACTGCTCGGCGCGGCTCTGCGGCATCGGCCGGGGTGAGGGGCGCAGCTGGTAGTCGCCGCCGCTCCTGGCCAGGGCCTGCTGCAGCAGCTCGACCACATAGGCCTCGGGGTCGACGCCGTTGGAGTGCAGCGGATAGGTCAGGGTCTCGGCGGCCAGCGTGGGCGAGAACAGGACGAGCAGGGCGGCGAGGCGGGGCAGGGTCATGCGCAGGCACTGGCGAGGTGGCGTAGAGGCATGATGGCCCCTGGTTGCGCCGGCCGCCAGTGAACGGCGGCGCAAGCTGGCAGTCTACCCTTGCTCGATCGCCAGGGAGGACCGCCATTGTTCGTTCATCGACTGCTGCTCGGCGGCCTGCTCGCGCTCTGCGCGCTGCAGGCCAGCGCCCGCGACTACCGCTTCAGCGACGCCCACCTGCATTACGTCGATTTCTTCCAGGAGAGCGAGGGCATGGCCCCGCTGTTGCGGGCCATGGACGCCGGGCGGGTCGAGCATGCGTTGATCACCGGTATCCCGGTGGCCAAGAAGTGGCACGAGGACGAGCCCAAGCGCCCGCGCTATTACGCCGGCGACGATGCCGGCGCCTACTGGTACAGCGCCACCGACGTGCTGGTGGCGGCTGCGGTGAAGCGCCTGCCGGCCGAGCAGCGCCGGCGCCTGCATCCCTTCCTCAGCGGCTTCAACCCCACCGACAAGAATGCCGACGCGCATATCCGCCGCATGCTGGAGCTGGACCCCGGTTTCTGGCAGGGCATCGGCGAAGTCTTCACCCGCCACGACGACCTCACCGCGCTGACCTACGGCGACACCCCGCGGGCCAACAACGAGGCCATGACGCGGGTCTACCACCTGGCCGCCGAGTACGACCTGCCGGTGCTGTTGCACAGCAACATCACCTCCAAGCGCGAGCGCAACCCGCTGTACCTGGCGGAGCTCGAGGAGCCACTGCGCAACCACCCGCACGTGCGCTTCATCTGGGCACATGCCGGCACCAGCCTGGAGATCCATCGACACCAGGAGCGGCTGGAATTCCTCCTGCCGACGCTGGAGCGCCTGCTCGCCCAGTACCCCAACCTGTACATCGACCTGTCCTGGAGCGTGCTGCGACCCTATCTGCTGGATGCCGAGGGGCGGGCCGACCCGGCCTGGCTGCAGCTGGTACGTCGCTACCCGACGCGCTTCATGCTCGGCTCGGACGTGGTCGGCCGCTTCGATGGCCTGGGCAACTACTTCGCCGAGTTCCGCCCCTTCCTCGATGCCCTGCCGGAGGATGTGGCGCGGCGGGTGGCGCGCGGCAACTTCCTCGCCGTGCTGCCACGCCAGCGCCGGGCCGAGTTGGCGGACTGACTGTCATCAGCCTGTAACCGCGGCGTCATAGCCTCGCGCCCGATCTTCCAACAAGGAGCGCGAGATGAAACTGTTCAGCCTGACCGTCCTGGCCCTGGGCCTTTCCGCCAACCTGGCCCTGGCCGAAGTGCGTGTCGAGGGGCCGATCGAGTACGGCGTATTCGCCACCCAGTTCAAGGATCCGCAGCCGGGCGAGCGCGTGCTGACCCGTGCCAACCAGCCGATCGAGCAGACCGACCAGGTGCCGGCGCGGCTGGGCACCAAGTTCGGCGTGCGCTACCGCCTGGTCGGCAAGACCGAGACGGAGCAGCCGCTGACCCTGATGTACTTCACTCCCGGCCTGGTGGGCCCTGACGGCAAGCGCCAGGACAAGATCGAGCTGATGCAGAAACTGGTGGTCGGCGCGCCGCAGGACGTGATGGCCTTCGAGTTCACCGAACACCACGAGGTGGTGCCGGGCGAGTGGCAGTTCATGGTATTTCAGGGCGACCGCAAGCTGGTCGAGCAGCGCTTCCAGGTGCGCTGATCCCCGGCATGTCGTACCCAGGCCCGGCCGCAGCAGCGCCCGGGCCTTTCGCGTTATGGGCAGTTGGCTCAAGGCGTGGCGGTGACGGCCGATACGCAGAGGGCGAGACGGATCTCTCGCTTTCCAGGCCGGCGCCAAGACCTGCCACAGCTTGCGACTATCCTCAGATTGCCCAGCAACCATCAGGAAACCCGTCATGTCTCTGAGAAATATGAAAATCGCCACACGAGCCGGCCTGGGCTTCGCCATCCTGGCACTGCTGGTGGTGCTGGTCGGGGGCTTCTCCCTGCTGCAGATGAAGCGCATGAATGGCGCCGCGGCCGAGGTCAAGGAGGTCTGGCTGCCCAGTATCGTGGCGCTCAACGACATGGGGCAGAACATCCTGCGTATCCGTACGGCCACCCTGCGCCTGATCGTGATTCGCGAGCCGGCCGCCCTGGCGCAGAACACCGCTCTGATCAACCAGCTCAGGTCCGACCTGGGCCAGGCACAGGCGCGCTACGAGGCACTGCTCAGCCTGGATGAGGAGCGCCGGCTGTATGAGCGCTACCAGCAGAAGCAGTCGGCCTATTTCAGCGAGCAGGAAAAGCTCATGAGCTTTTCGGCTCAGGACGATGTCGACTCGGCGATCGCCGTCGCCAGCGGCGAGCTCAACCAGCATGCCGCGGACATGGCGGCCCTGCTGCGCGACCTGACCGAGCTAAACAACAACGGAGCCGCGGAGGCGGCCCAGCTCAGCAGCGAAGTCTACGCGGATGCGACGCAGCTGGTGATCCTGCTGATAGTCGCGGCACTGGCGGCGACCATCTTCCTGGCCCTGATGCTGACCCGCAGTATCGTGCGCCCCCTGGGCGAGGCGGTGGCGGTGGCGCAGGTGGTGGCTTCCGGCGACCTGACGCAGAAGTTCGACATCATCGGTGAGGATGAACCTGCGCAGTTGCTCAGTGCTCTGCGTGGCATGCAGCAGAGCCTGCGCAACACCATCCAGAGCATCGCCGACTCCTCCAACCAGCTGGCATCCGCCTCCGAGGAGCTGCACGCGGTCACCGAGGACTCCACCCGTGGCCTGCATCAGCAGAACGCCGAGATCGAGCAGGCTGCCACTGCGGTGAACGAGATGACCTCGGCAGTGGAAGAGGTGGCGCGCAATGCCGTCAGCACCTCGGAGGCTTCGCGCGAGTCCGACCGTACGGCCCAGCATGGCCGCGAGCAGGTGCGCCAGACCGTCGATTCCATCAGCCGTCTGGCCACCGAGGTGACCGATAGCGCCCATGAGGTCGAGCAGCTGGCGCAGCAGGTACGCAACATCAGCCAGGTGCTCGACGTGATCCGTGCCATCGCCGAACAGACCAACCTGCTGGCCCTCAATGCCGCCATTGAGGCGGCGCGCGCCGGTGACGCCGGCCGTGGCTTCGCCGTGGTGGCCGACGAGGTGCGCGCACTGGCCCATCGCACGCAGCAGTCGACCCAGGAAATCGAGCAGATGATCGGTGGCATTCAGCAGGGGACCGAGCGTGCTGTCGGTGCCATGCAGCAGAGCACCGGGCGTGCCACTTCCACTCTGGAGCTGGCGCAGGCCGCCGGGCGCGCCCTGGACGAGATCGCCCAGGCGATTTCCTCGATCAACGAGCGCAACCTGGTGATCGCCAGCGCATCCGAGGAGCAGGCGCAGGTCGCCCGCGAAGTGGACCGCAACCTGGTGAACATCCGCGACCTGTCGCTGCAGACCTCGGCCGGGGCCAACCAGACCAGCGCCGCCAGTCAGGAGCTTTCGCGCCTGGCCGTGGACCTCAACGGGCTGGTGGCACGCTTCCGCATCTGAGTTGCGCACAACGAAAAACGGCGCCCGTGGGCGCCGTTTTTCATGGGGCGGGTAATCAGCCCTGGTAACGCTGCAGGATCAGCGTGGCGTTGGTGCCGCCGAAACCGAAGCTGTTGCTCATCACGGTGTTGAGCTGGGCGTCGCGGGTTTGGCGCTGGATCGGCAGGTCGGCCAGTTCTGGGTCGATCTCCTCGATGTTGGCCGAGCCGGCGATGAAGCCGCCCTGCATCATCAGCAGGCAGTAGATCGCCTCGTGCACGCCGGCGGCGCCCAGCGAGTGGCCGGACAGGCTCTTGGTCGAGCTGATGGCCGGTGCCTTGGCGCCGAACACTTCGCGCACCGCACGGGCCTCGGCGGTGTCGCCGACCGGGGTGGAGGTGCCGTGGGTGTTGAGGTAATCGATCGGCGCACTGACGGTGGCCAGGGCCTGCTGCATGCAGCGCACGGCGCCTTCGCCGCTAGGCGCGACCATGTCGTAGCCGTCGCTGGTGGCGCCGTAGCCGACGATCTCGGCGTAAATCTTGGCGCCGCGCTTGAGCGCGTGCTCCAGTTCCTCGACCACCACCATGCCGCCACCGCCGGCGATGACGAAGCCGTCACGCTTGGCGTCGTAGGCGCGCGAGGCCTTCTCCGGGGTTTCGTTGTACTGGGTGGAGAGGGCGCCCATGGCGTCGAACAGACAGCTCTGGCTCCAGTGTTCCTCTTCGCCGCCGCCGGCGAACACCATGTCCTGCTTGCCCATCTGGATCTGCTCCATGGCGTGGCCGATGCAGTGGGCGCTGGTGGCGCAGGCGGAGGAGATGGAGTAGTTCACACCCTTGATCTGGAACGGCGTGGCCAGGCAGGCCGACACGGTGCTGCCCATGGTGCGCGGCACGCGGTATGGGCCGATGCGCTTGACGCCCTTCTCGCGCAGGATGTCGATGGCTTCCATCTGGTTCAGGGTGGAGGCACCACCGGAGCCGGCGATCAGGCCGACGCGCGGGTGGGAGATTTCCTCCAGGCTGAGGCCGGCATCCTTGATCGCCTGCTCCATGGACAGGTAGGCGTAGGCCGCGGCATCGCCCATGAAGCGCAGGACCTTGCGGTCGATCAGCTCTTCCAGGTTGAGGTCGACGGAGCCGGACACCTGGCTGCGCAGGCCCATTTCGGCATATTCCGGGTTGAAGCGGATGCCTGCCTTGCCGGCGCGCAGGTTGGCGGAGACGGTGTCTTTGTCATTGCCCAGGCAGGAAACGATGCCCAGACCGGTGATCACGACGCGGCGCATGCGGAAATGTCCTTCAGAAACTGTCGGTAGAGGTGAACAGGCCGACGCGGAGGCCTTCGGCGCTGTAGATCTCGCGGCCATCGACGGCCACGCTGCCGTCGGCAATGCCGAGGATCAGCGAGCGGTTGATGGTGCGCTTGATGTGGATGTTGTAGGTGATCTTCTTGGCGGTCGGCAGGACCTGGCCGAAGAACTTCACCTCGCCCGAGCCGAGGGCGCGGCCGCGGCCGGGGTTGCCCTGCCAGCCGAGGTAGAAGCCAACCAGCTGCCACATGGCGTCGAGGCCCAGGCAGCCGGGCATCACCGGGTCGCCCTCGAAGTGGCAGGCGAAGAACCACAGGTCGGGATTGATGTCGAGTTCGGCGACGATCTCGCCTTTGCCGTATTTGCCGCCGGTCTCGCTGATGTGCACGATGCGGTCGATCATCAGCATGTTGGGGGCGGGCAACTGCGCATTACCTGGGCCAAACAGTTCGCCGCGGCTGCAGGCGAGCAATTCTTCCCGGGTATAGGCGTTTTGCTGGGTCATGCGAACTCCTCAATGGTCCCCTCGGCGGGGCTAAGCTGCGCCGCGGGTTTTCTTGTGTAGCGGCAGACTAGTCATAGACTGTTGCGCCTAGGTGAAAGTCACAGCGCAGTGTGAACAGTTGTAAACAGCCTGTTCTTGTCGCAGATCATCACTCGCCCGACTCTAGCATTCCCGCGCCGGCCGTGGTGCGCTTGCCCAGCCAGCGCAGCAAGATGCGCTCCAGATCGGCGCGCTTGAAGGGTTTGGCCAGGTAGTCGTTCATCCCGGCCTGCAGGCAGGCCTCGCGGTCACCCTGCAGGGCGTTGGCGGTGAGGGCGATGATCGGCGTGCCGCCGTGCGGGTGCAGGCGGCGGATCTGCCGCGTGGCCTCGTAGCCGTCCATCACCGGCAGGCGGCAGTCCATCAGCACGGCGGCGAAGCGCTGTGCGTCGAAGCTGCCGACCGCCTGGGCACCATCGCCGACCAGGGTCACCCGGTAGCCGAGGCTGCGCAGCATGGCCTCGATCACCGTCTGGTTGACCGGGTTGTCCTCCACCAGCAGCACTTCCTGGCCGTCGCCGGACTGGCTGTCGTCCTCAGGCGAGGGCATGGCAGCGCTGTGGCGCGGGCTGAAGGGCAGGGGGATTTCCAGGGTGAAGACCGAGCCCACGCCTTCCTGGCTGCTGGCGTGCAGGGTGCCGCCCATGCGCTCGGCCAGGGTGCGGGCGATCGACAGGCCGAGGCCGGTGCCGCCATAGCGCCGGGAGATCGAGGTGTCGGCCTGCTGGAAGGCGTCGAACATGTGCTCCAGGCGCTGCGGGGCGATGCCGATGCCGCTGTCGTGCACGGCGCAGGTGAACCACAGTACCTCGTTGTCCAGCGGCTGCCAGCGCGTTTCGATGCGGATGCCGCCTTCCTCGGTGAACTTCAGCGCGTTGCCCAGCAGGTTGACCAGGATCTGGCGGATGCGCGTCGGGTCGCCCTGCACCTCGAAGTCCTCCAGACCGGCCTGGTTCTCCAGGCGCAGGTAGAGGCCGCGCTGCTGCGCGCTGTGCTGGAACACCTGGATCGAGCCCTGCAGCAGCTCCAGCAGGTTGAAGGGGATGCGCTCCAGTTCCAGGGCGCCGCGCTCGATGCGCGAGAAGTCGAGGATGTCGTTGATCACCTTGAGCAGGTGTTCGGTGGACTCGGTGGCCAGGGCCGCGTATTCGGCCTGCTCGCCGGTCATCTCGGTGGTTTCCAGCAGCTGCAGCATGCCCAGCACGCCGTTCATCGGGGTGCGCAGCTCGTGGCTCATCATGGCCAGGAAGTCCGACTTGGCGCGGCTGGCCTGTTCGGCCTGCTCGCGGGTCTGGATCAGCTGCTGCATGGCGCTGTGCTGCTCGCGGCTGGCCTGGGCGAGCTCGGCCGCCAGGTTGTTGATGTGCCGCGCCAGATCGCCCAGTTCGCTGGTGTCGGTTTCCGGCAGGCTGGTGTGGTAGTCGCCAGCCTTGATCGCCTGCAGCGCCCGTCCCATCTCGATGATCGGGCCGGCCAGGCGCCGCGCCAGCTGGCGTGCCAGCAGGAAGGTCAGCAGCAGGGCGAACAGGGCCAGCACCGTGGCCTTGAACAGGATGGTCTGCTGGCGGCTGGTGAAGGCCTCGTCGGACATGCCGACCACCACCCGGCCCAGGTACTGCTCATCGGCGCCGTTCGCCGCTGCCTGCTCGATGGGGGCGTGGAACACTTCCACGCGTGCCGCGCTGTCCTCGCCATGCCGCTCGACGTAGACCAGGATGTTCTCGGCCTTGTCGCGCACTTCCAGGAAGCGTACGTGCGGGGTCTTCAGGGTGGCGCGCAGCAGGGTCTCCAGGGCCTGCGGGTTGCCGGCGGCGATCCCGTGCTCGGCGGCCGGCGCCAGCTGGTCGGCCACCCGCTGGCCGGTCTGGTCGATTTCCGCGCGCAGGTCCTGCAGCCGCGAGTGGGTGAACAGGCCGGTCAACAGCAGGGTCAGCAGCAGGGCCGGGCCGACGCTGATCAGTTGGGTGCGGGTGTGGATGTCCCACTTGCGGCCGAAGGTCATGGCTGCGCTCTCCCGCCGGGGAGGATGGGCATGCCGGGACGGGTGCCCGCGGGAGCGGCCGGGGGCAAGCCGGGGAGGGAAAGGAAACTGTGCACGGAACGGCCTTGTTCTCTGCCTGACTGCGGCATGTTAACCGAGAAGGCAGGCTTTGCCAGCGCATGCGCTGCGATGGCAGTCACGCACGGTACTGGCCGGTCGGGCGATGCTTCGTGATAATGCCGCCATTCGCCATCCCGATGGCCCGTTGTGGAATTCCTATGACCGAGCAACAACCCGTTGCAGTACTGGGTGGCGGCAGCTTCGGCACCGCCATCGCCAACCTCCTGGCCGCCAACGGCCAGCGCGTCCTGCAGTGGATGCGCGACCCCGAGCAGGCCGAGGCCATGCGCACCCAGCGCGAGAACCCGCGCTACCTCAAGGGCATCAAGCTGCTGCCCGGGGTCGAGCCGGTAACCGACCTGCCGACCACCCTGGCCGCCTGCGAGCTGGTGTTCGTCGCCATTCCTTCCTCGGCGCTGCGCAAGGCGCTGCAACCGGTGGCCGGGCTGCTGGCCGGCAAGCTGCTGGTCAGCACCACCAAGGGCATCGAGGCCGAGGGCTTCAAGCTGATGAGCCAGATCCTCGCCGAAGTGGCGCCGCAGGCGCGCATCGGCGTGCTGTCCGGACCCAATCTGGCGCGCGAGATCGCCGAGCATGCGCTGACCGCCACCGTCATTGCCAGCGAGGACGAGGAGCTCTGCCAGCGCGTGCAGTCGGCCCTGCACGGCCGCACCTTCCGCGTCTACGCCAGCCGCGACAGCTTCGGCGTGGAACTGGGCGGCGCGCTGAAGAACGTCTACGCCATCATCGCCGGCATGGCGGTGGCCCTGGGCATGGGCGAGAACACCAAGAGCATGCTGATCACCCGTGCCCTGGCCGAGATGACCCGCTTCGCCGTCAAGCTCGGCGCCAACCCCATGACCTTCCTCGGCCTGGCCGGCGTGGGCGACCTGATCGTCACCTGCTCCTCGCCCAAGAGCCGCAACTTCCAGGTCGGCCATGCCCTCGGCGAGGGCCTGAGTCTGGAGGATGCGGTGGCGCGCCTGGGCGAGGTGGCCGAGGGCGTCAACACCCTCAAGGTCCTGAAGCACAAGGCCGAGGAGTTGCAGGTCTACATGCCCCTGGTCGCCGGTTTGCATGCCATCCTGTTCGAGGGGCGTACCCTGGAACAGGTGATCCAGGCGCTGATGCGCGGCGAGCCGAAGACCGACGTGGACTTCATTTCCCCCAGCGGATTCTGAGAAGGAGAGCGACATGAGCGACGAAAGCAAGGAACTGGAGCGCGAGTCCATCGGCCTGCGCATTGTCTGGATGGTGATCTTCGCCATCGTCTGGCAGCTGGCGGAAATCGTGCTCGCCGGCGTGGTGCTGCTGCAGCTGGGCTACCGCCTGTTCTACGGTGCGCCCAACGCCGGCCTGCAGGGCTTCGGCGACAGCCTCAGCCAGTACCTGCAGCAGATCGGCCGCTTCGGCACCTTCAACAGCGAGGAGAAGCCCTGGCCCTTCGCCGACTGGCCGACCCCGCGCGTACCGCAGGACAACGAACCGCACAGCATCCCGCCGGCGCCGCACCCGGTGCGCGACGAAGAGCCCAAGCTGTGAAACTCTGGCTGCTGCGCCATGGCGAGGCCGAGCCGCGTGCGCGCAGCGACGCGGAGCGGGCGCTGACCGAGCGTGGCCGCAAGGAAGTGCGCAAGAGCGCCGAACGCCTGCGTGGCCAGGCGCTCGCGCATATCCTGGTCAGCCCCTACCGGCGCGCCCAGCAGAGCGCCGAACTGGTGCGCGAGGCGCTCGGCCTGAGCCTGCCGCTGACCACGGTGGACTGGGCCACCCCCGACGACTCGCCGCGCAACGCCGTGCTGCAGCTCGACCAGTACGCGGGCGACTGCCTGCTGGTCAGCCACAACCCGCTGCTCGGCAGCCTCGGCGGTCTGCTGGTGCATGGCTATCTGCAGGAACCCCTGGCATTGCACACCGCCAGCCTGGTCGAGCTGGAAGGCGAGTCGAGCGTGCCCGGCCTGATGACGCTCAAGAGCCTGTATCACCCCCACTAGTCGGCCAGGGCGGCCTGTCGGCGCTTCTGTAACATTTCTCTACTTGCGATGCCTCCTGACGCATGGAATATTCAACCAAGCAAGTGCTTGGTTGCTCCCTGTGACAAAAACAATAAACAAGGAGGCCCCGTGGCCAGTGCAGTCCGTTTGCCGCTCGAAGTGTTTTTCGAGCGCGAGTCGCGTCACCCGAACAAGACCTACCTGATCCAGCCCCTCGGCGCCGGACAGGTGGAGCAGCTGACCTGGGCCGAAGTGGGCGAGCAGGCCCGGCGCGCGGCGAGTTGGCTGCGCAGTCTGGAGCTGGAGCAGGGCAGCAAGATCGCCATCATTTCCAAGAACTGTGCGCACTGGATAGTCGCCGACCTGGCCATCTGGATGGCCGGGCACGTGTCGGTGCCGCTCTATCCCAACCTCACCGCCGAGTCGGTGCGCCAGGTGCTGGAGCATGCCGAGGCCAGGGTGGCCTTCATCGGCAAGCTCGACGACTGGCCGGCCATGGCTCCCGGCGTGCCGGAGCAGGTCACCACCGTGGCCCTGCCGTTGCACCCGCACGGTCGCTACGACCGCACCTGGCAGGACCTGCAGGCCTGCGCGCCGATTCAGGACACCCCCAGGCCGCGCGCCGAGCAGCTCGCCACCATCATCTACACCTCCGGCACTACCGGCATGCCCAAGGGTGTGATGCACAACTTCGGCAACTTCGGCTTCACCGCCAGCCACGCCACCGAGCTGTTCGGCGTGCGCGAGGACGACCGGGTGCTGTCCTACCTGCCGCTGTGCCACGTGGCCGAGCGCATGTTCGTCGAGCTCAATTCGTTGTACAGCGGGCTGACCGTGTACTTCGCCGAGAGCCTGGATACCTTCCTCGACGACCTGCGCCGCGCCCGTCCCACGGTGTTCTTCGGCGTGCCGCGGATCTGGACCAAGTTCCAGATGGGCGTCTATTCCAAGATGCCGGCCAGGAAACTGGACTTCCTGTTGTCCATTCCGCTGCTCGGTCGCCTGATCGGGCGCAAGGTGCTGCGTGGCCTGGGCCTGGACGCGGTGCGCTACGCGCTGTCCGGCGCCGCGCCGGTGCCCGAGGCACTGCTCAACTGGTATCGCCGCCTGGGCCTGGAGCTGCAGGAGGTCTACGGCATGACCGAGAACTGCGGCTATTCCCACGTGTGCCGCCCGGGCAAGTTCAAGCAGGGCTGGATCGGCCAGAACAACCCGGGCGTCGAGGTGCGCATCAGCGAGGTGGGCGAGGTGCTGGTGCGCAGCGGCTCGACCATGCAGGGCTACTACAAGGAGCCGGGCAAGACTGCCGAGACGCTGACCGAGGATGGCTTCCTGCGCACCGGCGACAAGGGCGAGCAGGATGCCGAGGGCAATCTGCGCCTGACCGGGCGGATCAAGGAAATCTTCAAGACCAGCAAGGGCAAGTACGTGGCCCCGGCGCCGATCGAGAACCGCCTGGCCGTGCACAGCCATATCGAGCAGGTCTGCGTGGTCGGCGACGGCCTGCCTCAGCCGCTGGCCCTGTGCGTGCTCTCCGAGGCCGGGCGCAAGGAGCCGCGCGAGCAGCTGGAGGGCAGCCTCAAGCGCCTGCTGGAGGAAACCAACCTGGCCCTGGACAAGCACGAGCAGCTCAACGGCCTGGTGCTGGTGCCCGAGGTCTGGGCGGTGGACAACGGCTTCCTGACGCCGACGCTGAAGATCAAGCGGGCTTCGGTGGAGAACGCCTATGGCCCGCACTTCGATGCCTGGGGGCAGCGCCGCGAGGGGGTGGTTTGGCATCAGCAGGCCGGCTGAGTCGCGCGGCCCCGGAAAAGGCCCGGTCCCGCGACCGGGCCTTTTGCTTTGGGGCAACGCCTGTTTCGGTGCGAGAATCCGCGCCTGCCGCCGACAGGAGAGACGATGAACCGCGATGCCTACAACAAGGTCGCCCAGCAGTGGGGCGAGGCGCGCTCGGGCTTCTTCAAGAACGAGCGCCACTACCTGGACACGCTGCTGGCTCCGCTGCCGCCGGGTTCCACCGTCCTCGACCTGGGCTGCGGCACGGGGCGGCCGATGGCCGAGCAGGTGGTCGCCAGCGGCCATCGGGTGATCGGCGTGGACCAGTCCGAGGCGATGCTCGAACAGGCCCGCCGGCGCCTACCTGACCAGTGCTGGCTGCTGTCGCCGATGGAGCGCTACGTGCCGGACCGGGACTTCCAGGCGGCGATCATCTGGGACTCGATCTTTCACCTCCCGCGCAGCGAGCATGCCGGGATCCTGCAGCGGGTCGTCGAGCGGCTGCCTGGTGGCGGCCGGCTGATGCTGACAGTGGGTGGCTCCAGCCATCCGGCGTTCACCGACTTCATGTTCGGCGTGGAATTCTTCTACGACTCCAACCTGCCGGAAGAGACCGAACAGATCCTGCGCGATTGTGGCTGCCGGCTGCTGATCGGTGAGTTCATGAACCTGCCGGACGGCGCTCGCAACAAGGGCCGTTACGCGATAGTCGCGGAAAAGCGCTGAGGCTCCCGGGGCAAAAAAAAGCCCGGCCATGCGGCCGGGCGAAGCACTACTCCGCAGGAGCGAAGGGGATCAGGCAATCTCTGCCAAAGCTTGAATCTGCTGCTGCGCCGCCACCTCGCCGATCACCAGGATCGCCGGGCTCTTCAGCGCAAAATCGGCGGCCGCCTGCTGCATGCCGGCCAGGGTGCTGCGGCACTCGCGCTGTTGCGGCAGCGAGGTGTTCTCGATCATCGCCACCGGCATGTCGGCGCGCATGCCGCCGGCCAGCAGGCTGTCGCGTACTTCTGCCAGTTTCGCCACGCCCATGTACACCACCAGGGTGGTGCCCCCTTGGGCCAGGGCTTGCCAGTTCAGGCTGCTGTCGTCCTGGGTGTGGGCGGTGACCAGGGTCACGCCGCGGGCCACGCCGCGCAGGGTCAGGGGGATGCCGCACTGGGTGGCGCCGGCCAGGCCGGCGGTGATGCCGTTGACCATCTCCACCTCGATGCCATGCGCGGCCAGCCAGTCGGCTTCCTCGCTGCCACGGCCGAAGATGCACGGGTCGCCACCCTTCAGACGCACCACGCACTTGCCTTGGCGCGCGTAGCGCAGCATCAGCCGGTGGATGAAGGCCTGCGGCGTGGAGCGGCAGCCGCCGCGCTTGCCCACCGGCACCACACGCGCCGCCGGGCAGTGTTCCAGCACGGCCGGGTTGACCAGGTCGTCGATCATCACGATCTCGGCCCGGTTGAGGGCCCTCACCGCCTTGAGGGTCAGCAGTTCCGGGTCGCCGGGGCCGGCGCCCACCAGCCAGACTTTTGCACTCATGCTTCTACTCCTCAGGCTTGCACGGCTACGGCCGCCACGCGGGTGGCCAGCAGTCGCTTGATTTCCGGCACGCACGAGCCGCAGCTGGTGCCGCATTTCAGCTCGCGCTTGAGGCCGTCCAGGTCCAGGCCGCGTTCGATGCCGGCGCATACCGCGTCCTGGCTGACGTTCATGCAGTTGCACAGCACCTTGCTGGCCTGCATGCCGCCGCCGGGCGGGGTGGCCAGCGGGGCCAGCAGCCAGCGGCGCAGCTCGGCGTCGCTGCTGCCCTGTTCCCACAGGCCCTTGAGCCAGTCGCGGGCGGCAACCTCGCCGGCCAGGCGCACGGTGACGATGCGCCCGCCCTCGGTGCGCAGGCGCTTGCCCACGCCGCGCCGGGGGTCGTCGTAGGCCATCACCGGGCCCTGGTCGAGGCCGAGCAGGGCGTCGATCTGCGCCAGCAGCTCGGCGTCCGGCGCCGTCGTGGCGGCGGCCTTCAGCAGCAGGGCCGGGCGCTGTTCGCGGCCGGTGGGCGCCAGGCTGGCGTAGGCGAAACGCTCGAACAGCGGGCGCAGGGCGGTGAAGCGGCGCTGCACGTCGCCCTCGACCAGGGCGAAGAACTGCCAGGGCAGCTCGGCGCGCTCGACCTGCACGGCGCTGAGCTTCAGCTCCGGCTGCTTGGACAGCGGGTCGAAGGCCGGCTGGGTCAGCACGTTGGTGCCCAGACCCTTGAGGAAACGGTCGCCCCAGTGCATCGGCAGGTAGGCCTGGCCCGCTTGCAGGCTGTCGTCGGCCTGCACCGGCAGGATCAGGCCGCCGCGCCGGCTGCGCAGCCGGATCAGCTCGCCGGACTGCAGGCCGCGCCGCGCCAGCTCGTCCGGGTGCAGGCCGAGCACCGCTTCTGGCGCGTGGCCGAACAGCCGTGCGGCGGTGCCGGTGCGGCTCATGCCGTGCCACTGGTCGCGTAGGCGGCCGGTGTTGAGCAGCAGGGGGAAGTCCGCCACCGGGCGTTCCTGGGCCGGCCGGTAAGGGTCGGCGACGAACTGTGCGCGGCCGCTGGCGGTGGGGAAGAGGCCGTTCCCGTACAGACGCGCGGTGCCTTGGCGGGCGCCGGCCGGGAAGGGCCATTGTTGTGGACCTTGGTCGTCCAGGATGGCGTAGCTGAGACCGGAAAGGTCCAGGTCGCGTCCCTGGGTCAGGTGCTTGTACTCCTCGAACAGCATTTCCGCGTCGAGGAAGGCGAACAGGCTTGGCAGGCCGGGGCGTTGCAGTTGTTCCAGGCGACGGGCGAAGTCGCAGACGATCGCCCAGTCCGGCCGCGCCTCTGCGGGCGCTGGCACGGCGCGGCGCACATGGCTGATGCGCCGCTCGGAGTTGGTCACGCTGCCTTCTTTTTCGCCCCAGCTGGCGGCCGGGAGCAGAAGGTCGGCGTACTTACAGGTTTCGGTGGTGAAGAAGGCTTCCTGCACCACCACGAAGGGGCACAGCGCCAGGGCCTCGTGGATCTTCTGCTGGTCCGGCAGCGACTGCGCGGGGTTGGTGCAGGCGATCCACAGGGCCTTGATCTTGCCGGCGCGCACCGCCTCGAACAGTTCCACGGCGCTGAGTCCCGGGGTTTCCGGCAGGCTGTCCACGCCCCAGTAACGGGCCACTTCGGCGCGGTGCTCGGGGTTGGCGGCCTCGCGGTGGCCGGGCAGCAGGTTGGACAGGCTGCCGGTCTCGCGGCCGCCCATGGCGTTGGGCTGGCCGGTGAGGGAGAAGGGGCCGGCGCCGACCCGGCCTATCTGTCCCGTGGCCAGGTGCAGGTTGATCAGGGCGCTGTTCTTGGCGCTACCGGCGCTGGACTGGTTGAGGCCCATGCACCACAGCGAGAGGAAGGCCGGCGACTGGCCGATCAGCTCGGCGGCGCGGCGCAGCTCGCTCTCGTCGATGGCGCACAGGCGCGCCACTTCGCTCGGCGGGTAGTCGGCCGCCAGCCCGCGCAGGGCCTCGAAGCCCTCGGTGTGGGCATCGATATAGGCCGGGTCGTAGTCGCCGTTGGCCAGCAGCAGGTGCAGCAGGCCGTGGAACAGCGCCACGTCGGTGCCCGGGGCGATGGCCAGATGCAGGTCGGCCAGCTCGCAGGTATCGGTGCGGCGCGGGTCGACCACGATGATCTTCATTTCGGGCCGCGCGGCCTTGGCCGCTTCCAGGCGGCGGAACAGGATCGGGTGGGCATAGGCCATGTTGCTGCCGGCGATCAGCAGGCAGTCGGCCTGCTCGATGTCCTCGTAGCTGCAGGGCGGGGCGTCGGCGCCCAGGCTGCGCTTGTAGCCGACCACCGCCGAGCTCATGCACAGGCGCGAGTTGCTGTCGATATTGTTGGTGCCGACCAGGGCGCGGGCCAGCTTGTTGAAGGCGTAGTAGTCCTCGGTCAGCAGCTGGCCGGAGATGTAGAAGGCGACGCTGTCCGGGCCGTGCTCGCGGATGGTCTCGGCGAATACGCTGGCAGCGTGGTCGAGGGCGCTGTCCCAGTCGGTGCGGGCGCGGGCGAGATTCTTGCCCAGGCGCAGCTCGGGGTAGAGGGCGCGGGCGTCGAGGTCGCCGGTCAGGTGCAGGGACGAGCCCTTGCTGCACAGGCGGCCGAAGTTGGCCGGATGGCTGGGGTCGCCCTGCACGCCGAGGATCTTCTCGCCATCGTGCTCGATCAGCACGCCGCAGCCGACGCCGCAGTAGCAGCAGGTGGCTGCTGTGGTTTGCAGGGTCGCTTCAGGCACGGGCGGCATCCTTCTCGGCGAGGCCGGCCGCCTCCAGGCTGGCGCGGCCGAACATCAGGTGATCGCGCATGCGGCCGATGTCGACGCCCTCGCGGATTTGCTGGAAATACCAGCTGCCGTCCAGGGTGTCGCCGTACAGGCAGCCGCCGACCAGCACGTCGTCCTTGATCACCAGTTTCTTGTACACGCTGCCGATGGGGTCGGAGAGGGTGATGGTCTCGGTGCCGTCGCCGCCCATGAAGTCGCCGGCGGAGAACAGATCGATGCCGGTGACCTTGAGCTTGGTGGAGATCACCGAACCCTGGTAGCGGGCGGTGCCGAGCATGGCCAGGTGGTTGGCGCAGACCTGGGCCTGCTCGAACAGCGGTGCCACCAGGCCGTAGGCGATGCCGCGGTGGTTGGCGCATTCGCCGACGGCATAGATGCGCGGGTCGAAGGTCTGCAGGCAGTCGTCCACCAGGATGCCGCGGTTGCAGGGCAGGCCGGCTTTTTCCGCCAGTTCGGTGTTGGGACGGATGCCGGCGGCCATCACCACCAGGTCGGCGGGAATGGTGTCGCCGCTCTTGAACTGTACGGCGCAGACCCGGCCGCTGCCGTAGTCGAGCAGCTCCTCGGTCTGCTCGTTGAGGCGGAAGCGGATGCCACGGGCCTCCAGCGCCTGCTGCAGGAGCTTGCCCGCAGTCTGGTCGAGCTGGCGCTCCAGCAGCCAGTCGGCCAGGTGCACCACGGTCACGTGCATGCCGCGCTGGCGCAGACCGTTGGCCGCCTCCAGGCCGAGCAGGCCACCGCCGATGACCACGGCGTGGCTGTGGGTGCGCGCGGTCTGCATCATCTTCTCGGTGTCGGCGATGTCGCGGTAGGCGATCACCCCCTCCAGGCGGTTGCCCGGCACCGGCAGGATGAAGGGGTTGGAGCCGGTGGCGAGGATCAGCCGGTCGTATTGGGCGGTGCTGCCATCGTCGGCGGTGACCAGGCGCTTCTTGCGGTCGATGGCCACCACCTTGCGCCCCAGGCGCAGGTCGATGCCGTGCTGCTGGTACCACTCGATACCGTTGAGCACGATGTCGGCGAAGCTCTGCTCGCCGGCCAGCACCGGCGACAGCAGGATGCGGTTGTAGTTGGGGTGCGGCTCGGCGCCGAACACGGTGATCTCATACAGGTCCGGCGCGAGCCGGAGCAGCTCCTCCAGGGTTCTGACCCCGGCCATGCCGTTGCCCACCATTACCAGCTTGAGTTTGTTCATGCCGGTCCTCTCCTGCTGAAATCCCGAAAAATGGCCGGGAGCGATGCTCCGCGACGACTCGAAAGTGGCTGCCAAGGGCAGGCCATGAAACAAAAAAGGCGTCCCGCCAGTTGCCTAGCGAGGACGCCTTTGTCCAGGTCCCGATCTAGCGGGAGGGCACCGTCTTCCGCATTGAGGGCGGTGCCTTTATGTGTGTTCGAGGTGTCTTTTGCAGGCCCCGTGCCAACTTCGCAAGGCCCCTTTTTCGAGGCTTCCAGCGCTCTTTCGTGCATCTCTCGGGCTTTTGCGCACCCGTTTAAAGCGGCGCTGCGTCGTTGTGGTGCGGCCTGGCCTCACTGGCCCCGCAGCAGACTGACCAGCAGGACCAGGTTGACCAGCAGCGAGGCCAGGGCCACGCCGCGCCAGACCTTCAGCGGCTCGCGCTCCAGCAGTGGCCGCGGGCGCCCGCCGAGGGTCTGGCGCTCGCCCTGCTCGAGGGCCAGCAGCCACTCCTCGGCGGTCTCGAAGCGCTCTTCGGGGCTGGCCGCCACCGCGCGCAGCAGGCAGTCGTCGAGCCAGGCTGGAATGTCCGGGCGGTAGCGGCTGGGGGCGGCCGGGCTGCCGAAGCGCGGGTGCTGGAAGGCCTCGATCTCGCCGTAGGGATAGTGGCCGGTGAGCAGGTGGTAGAGGGTGACGCCGGCGGCGTAGAGGTCCTGCTGGCGCTCCGGGGCGATGCCGGCGAAGGCCTCCGGGGCGATGTAGCTGGGCGTGCCGGGCAGGGCGTGCTGCTCGTCGCGCGACAGGCCGGGGCAGTAGGCCAGGCCGAAGTCGAGCAGGCGCAGCTCGCCGTCGTCGCACCAGAGCAGGTTCTCCGGCTTGATGTCGCGGTGCAGGATGTTGCGCCGGTGCAGCTGGCCCAGGGCCTTGAGCAGGCGCGGCGCCAGCTCCAGCCATTCGGCCAGGCCCAGCGGACCGGACAGGCGCAGGTGCTCGGCCAGGGTCTGGCCGGCGTACTCGCGCTGCACGTAGTAGAGGTGCTGGCGCTGCGGCAGCGGATGGGCCTCGGCGAAGTGGCGGCCGGCCACGCGGCGCAGGAACCATTCCTCCAGCAGCAGGGCGGCCCCGGCCTGGGCCTCGTCGTGGCGGCTGGCCGGCAGGGTCTTGA
This sequence comes from Aquipseudomonas alcaligenes, assembly GCF_003205495.1. GTDB lineage: Bacteria > Pseudomonadota > Gammaproteobacteria > Pseudomonadales > Pseudomonadaceae > Aquipseudomonas > Aquipseudomonas alcaligenes_B. Next base: position 96,319 of record NZ_QJRX01000009.1, read on the forward strand.
GCAGCCAGCGCCGGGCCTGGGCGTCGCGCACCCGGTACACCAGCGACTGGCGCGACTCGGCCAGCAGGCGCTCGACCTGCCAGCCCTCGAAGTCCTGGCCCTCGCGCAGCTTGGGCGGCAGCGGCCACTGCTGCAGCTGCGCCAGGGTATCGGCCAGGTCGTTGTCCGGCAGCGCCTCGACCTGCACCAGCACGGCGCTGGCGTTGTCCTGGCTGCCGGCCAGATGGGCGGCGGCGACCAGCGCCTGGCAGGCGGCGGCCGGGTCGCTCTCGTCCAGCAGCAGGCGGCGGATGCCGGCGTCGCCCAGGGTCGACCAGACGCCGTCGCTGACCAGCAGGTAGCGCTCGCCCTCGCGTAGCTCACCTTCCAGGTAGTCCACCACCAGGTGCTGGTCCAGGCCCAGGGCGCGCTTGAGCACGTGCTGCATGCCCGGCTGCTCCCACACATGGTCCTCGCTGAGGCGCTCCAGCTGGCCGCCGTGCAGGCGGTAGGCGCGGCAGTCGCCGACGTGCGCCAGGGTGAAGCGGCGGCCGCGCAGGATCAGCGCGGAAAGGGTGGTGAGCAGCGGCTGGCCGCCGCTGCCGGCCTGCAGCCAGCGGTTGTGCGCCACCAGCAGGCGCTCCAGTGACTGCGCCACGGCCCAGGTCTCGGGGGTCGAGTAGTAGTCCAGGGCCAGGGCCTGCAGGGTGGCGCGTGCGGCCAGGCCGCCGTCGGCGCACTGGCTGACGCCATCGGCCAGGGCAAACAGGAAGCCCTTGCTGGCGGCCAGGGCGGGCGCCGGGGTGACCACGCGGATGGCGTCCTGGTTTTCCGTGCGCGGGCCGGTGGCGGTGGCTTCGCCGAAGCTCAGTTGCAGGGCCATGCGGGCTCTCTCGTGCGAAAGGCGCCGAGAGGCGCCCGAGGTAATCAAGTCGGTTGAGACAAAGGCCGGGCCGCTCGGGGCCCCAAGGAGTGTCGCCACTCCACCTTTCCTGACCAGTGCGGGAGCCTCGCCCAGCCCCGCCTTTGTCGCAACCGTCCTGTGAGCAACGCCGGGCGCACTGGGCGCCCGGCATGGATGGCTCAGACGCGGGCGGCGGTGACGGCCGCGCTGCCCCAGGTGGTGCGCCAGCGCAGCTTGACGCCGTGCAGGCCGAACCAGGCCAGCACGCCGAGGCTGGCGAACAGCCACAGGCCCAGCTGGTAGTCGCCGGTGGACTGCTTGATCGCGCCGAGCCCTGCGGTCAGGCAGAAGCCGCCGATGCCGCCGGCCATGCCGATCAGCCCGGTCATCACGCCGATCTCCTTGCGGAAACGCTGCGGCACCAGCTGGAACACCGCGCCGTTGCCGGCGCCCAGGCTGAGCATGGCGACCACGAACAGGCCCAGGGCGGCGTAGGCGCTGGGCAGGTTGAAGCCCACCGCGGCGATGCAGATGGAGGCGCAGGTGTACATCACCAGCAGCGAGCGGATGCCGCCGATGCGGTCGGCCAGGGCGCCGCCCAGCGGGCGCATCAGGCTGCCGGCGAACACGCAGGCGGCGGTGTAGTAGCCGGCTTTCACCGGATCGAAGCCGTACTGGTCGTGGAAGTAGCCGGGCAGGGTGCTGGCCAGGCCGAGGAAGCCGCCGAAGGTGATGCTGTAGAAGAACATGAACCACCAGCTGTCGCGGTCACCGAGGGCCTTGAGGTAGTCGGCCATGGCCTTGGGCGCCGGGCGCTCGGGAGCGTTTTTGGCGACGCCGGCGAAGATGATCAGGGTCAGCACCAGCGGGATCAGCGCCAGGCCGAACACGTTGCCCCAGCCGAAGGCGGCGGCCAGGCCCGGGGCGAACAGGGCGGTGAGCACGGTGCCGGAGTTGCCGGCGCCGGCGATGCCCATGGCCTTGCCCTGGTGCTGCGGCGGATACCACTGCGAGGCCAGCGGCAGGGCCACGGCGAAGGAGGCACCGGCGAAGCCGAGGAACAGGCCGAGCAGCAGCGCCTGCTCGTAGCTGTGGATGCCGTGCTGCCAGGCCACCGCCAGGGCGGCGATGACGATTACCTGGCCGACCAGGCCGGCGGTCTTCGGCGAAGTGCGATCGGCCAGCAGGCCCATCAGGAAGCGCAGCACGGCGCCGGCCAGGATCGGCGTGGCGACCATCATGGCGCGTTGCTGGGTGGTCAGGCCCAGGTCGCTGGCGATCTGCACGCCCAGCGGACCGAGCACGTACCAGACCATGAAGCTCAGGTCGAAATAGAGGAACGCGGCGAACAGCGTCGGTGCGTGGCCGGCTTTCCAGAAACTTGTATTCATCCAACACCTCATCATCGAGTTAGAGTCCCGTCGGCGGCGCGGCGACGTGATCGTGGGCACGTCGCCTGGCCGCCGGCGGGAGAGCCCGGCGCTTGTGGCGCCCGGCCCCGTGGCCGAAGCCACAGCCAGGTTGAGAGAGTTACCGGCCGGCGTCCGGATCGCGGGCCGCCAGCCACCCCCGGGCTTTGGGGGATGAAACGCAAAAGGCGCCGCACCACTGACCGCCGGAGCGGAGGAGGTGCGACGCCTTTGTCGTATCGGGGGCAGCCGCCGTTGGATGCCTGTATCAGGGCTTGAGCAAGACTCGGGCCAATGCGCCGCGGGCGCGCCAATCAGCGGAGTGTCAGCCTCGCGTGCTGCGGCGCTGGTTCAATACGGTGCGCCGCGTGCGGGTGGCGCACCGAGTTGAGGCGGTTTCAGGGCTGGGCGGGCGGCGCCGGGAACTGCACGACCGGGCCCTGGGCGGTCTGGCCCGGCGGCAGGGCGGCCGGCGCCGGCTCGCCGGCCTCGCCCAGCTGGCTGACGAACCGGTGGATGCTGCGCAGGTCGTCATCCGTGAGTATGCGCAGGGCATGGTTGGGCATGGGCGGGCGGTAGTTGGCGTTGCGCGCCAGCTGCAGCCACTGCTCCTCGTCGAGCCGCGGCAGTACCAGGCGCAGGTTGCTGGCGTAGGTGGTGCCCCAGGGGCCGCTCCAGCCCAGGCGGTCGCCCAGCAGCCAGGCGCTGTCCGGCACCTGGTCCGGGGCCAGCAGGTAGCCGGCGGTATGGCAGTCGTTGCAGCCGGCGATCTGCACCAGGTAGCGGCCGCGTTCCGCCGAAGGTTCGGCCTGGCCGCCCAGGGGCAGGGCGAGGGTGGCGGCCAGTATCAGGAGTCGATGGGGTGTGCGCATGTCAGGCTTCTCGGTTGGGCGCCTCTGGGCGGGCGCTAACCGTGTAAACCTAGAGCGTTCACCGACCGTTCGCCAATCTACAGCCAGTTCACCTCGGGGAACTTGGCGCTGAACTCGGCGGCCATGGGGACCACCTTGCCCTGGCCGTAGTCGAAGAACACGAAACCGGACTTGGCCAGGGCGATCAGGGTGGCGTCGGCCGGGCGGCTGATGCGGAAGATGATGTCGCCGCCATAGCGGTTGAAGTCCATCACGCCCACTTCGAACAGCAGCTGGTCGCGGGCATGGGATTCGGCGCGGTACATGGTGGCGAGGTCGGTGACTATGATGCCGGTACCGCTGTCGGAGGTTTCGCGGATGCCGTGATCGAACAGAAAACGTGCGCGGGCCTCGGAGATCATCGAGATCATGGCATCGTTGCTGAGGTGGTTGGCGCCATTGATGTCGGTACTGCGCACCGTCATGTGGGTCTGGTAGCGGAACTACTGGCGGGAAAAATCGAGCTGGAGACGGGCCATCACTGCTGCCTGCGCGGAATCGGGGCTGCCAGTCTAGCGGCTCGGGTGGAGTCTGGAGGAGGGGGTATGGACTGGGGGATGCTGGCGCAGGCCGGCCTGTGGGGTGTGCTGGCGGCCAGCAGCCTGCTGCTGGGGGCCTTGCTCGGCGTGTTCCTGCGCCTGTCGCGGCGCCTGGTGGCGGCCTTGCTGGCCTACGGCAGCGGGGTGCTGATCGCCGCGATCTGCTTCGAGCAGATTCCCGAGGCCGAGCGCCTCGGCGGCCTGGCCCCCACCCTGTGGGGCATGCTCGCCGGCGGCCTGGCCTTCGTCGCCGCCAACGAGTGGCTGGAGCGCCTGGAACTGCGCCATCGCGGCCGCGAGGCCGGCGGCCAGGCGCACATGGCCGGGCTGCTGATCGCCGCCGGGGCCTTTCTCGACGGTATTCCGGAGTCGGTCGGTCTCGGTCTGGGCCTGCTCGACAGCGGTCAGGTCAGCCTGGTGATGCTGGCGGCGATCTTCCTCTCCAACCTGCCGGAGGGCCTGGCCAGCGCCGCCGGGCTGCGCGGCGAGGGCCGCAGCGTGTTCTACGTGCTGCGCCTGTGGGGTGGCATCGTGCTGCTCTCGGGCCTGGCGGCGATGGCCGGGCCGGGCCTGTTCGCCAGCCTGTCACCTTACTGGCTGGCGGTGGCCCTGGGTTTTTCCGCCGGCGCGGTGCTGTGCATGCTGGTCGATGCGATGATCCCCGAGGCCTTCGCCGAAACCCATGCCATGACCGGGCTGATCACCCTGTCCGGCTTCATGACCGCGCTGGCGCTGGAGAAGCTGATCTGACCACGGCGGTTGCCTGGGGTACAATGCGCGGCGTTTTCGACCTGCCTGTGAGCCCGCCATGTCCACCCCGATCATCGTTGCCCTCGACTTCCCCTCCCGTGACGCCGCCCTGGCCCTGGCCGAGCGCCTGGACCCGCGGCTGTGCCGGGTCAAGGTCGGCAAGGAGCTGTTCACCCGCAGCGGCCCGGCGGTGGTGGAGGCACTGCAGGCCAAGGGCTTCGAGGTGTTCCTCGACCTGAAATTCCACGACATCCCCAACACCACGGCGATGGCGGTCAAGGCCGCCGCCGAGCTGGGCGTGTGGATGGTCAATGTGCACTGCTCCGGCGGCCTGCGCATGATGGCGGCCTGCCGCGAGGAGCTGGACAAGCTGGCCGGCCGCAAGCCGCTGCTGATCGGCGTGACCGTGCTGACCAGCATGGAGCAGCAGGACCTGGCTGGTATCGGCCTGGACATCGCGCCGCAGGAGCAGGTGCTGCGCCTGGCCGCGCTGGCCACCCAGGCCGGCATGGACGGCCTGGTCTGCTCGGCCCAGGAAGCACCGGCGCTCAAGGCCGCGCACCCGGCCCTGCAGCTGGTCACCCCGGGCATCCGCCCGGCCGGCAGCAGCGCCGATGACCAGAAGCGCATCCTCACCCCGGCCCAGGCCCTGGCCGCCGGCTCAGATTACCTGGTGATCGGCCGCCCGATCAGCCAGGCCGCCGACCCGGCCCAGGCGCTGGCCGCGATCGTCGCCGAGCTGGCCTGATCCTATCCAGGCGAGTGATGGGGCGCCCGGTGCCTCATCACTCCTCTGCATGACCCGGCACATGGCACCCTGATAGTGCTGCTCGCCGGCGCGCGCGCTGGCTAGACTCCGCTCATTTCCAACTCCCTGCGAGGATGCAGACATGAGCATGACCTTCTCCGGCAAAGTAGCCCTGGTAACCGGCGGTGCCGCCGGCATCGGCCGCGCCACCGCCCTGGCCTTCGCGGCCGAGGGCCTGCAGGTGGTGGTGTCCGACGTCGACGTGAGCGGCGGCGAAGGCACCGTGCAGCTGATCCGCGACGCCGGTGGCGAGGCCCTGTTCGTGCGCTGCGACGTGACCCGCGACGCCGAGGTCAAGGCACTGATGGAGCAGGTGGTGGCCGCCTATGGGCGCCTCGACTACGCCTTCAACAACGCCGGCATCGAGATCGAGAAGGGCAAGCTGGCCGAGGGCAGCGAGGCCGAGTTCGACGCCATCATGGGTGTCAACGTCAAGGGCTTGTGGCTGTGCATGAAGCACCAGCTGCCGCTGCTGCTGGCCCAGGGCGGCGGCGCCATCGTCAACACCGCCTCGGTGGCCGGTCTCGGCGCCGCGCCGAAGATGAGCATCTACGCCGCCTCCAAGCACGCGGTGATCGGCCTGACCAAGTCGGCTGCCGTCGAGTACGCGAAGAAGAAGATCCGCGTCAACGCTGTGTGCCCGGCGGTGATCGACACCGACATGTGGCGCCGTGCCGCCGAGGCCGACCCGAAGAAGGCCGAGTTCGTCGCCGGCATGCACCCGGTCGGGCGTATCGGCAAGGTCGAGGAGATCGCCGCCGCGGTGCTTTACCTGTGCTGTGACGCGGCCGGCTTCACCACCGGCCACGCGCTGGCGGTGGATGGCGGGGCCACCGCGATCTGACAGGAAGGGCGCCGCAAGGCGCCCTTTTTGCATTCTGTTACGACCAGTAGTTCCTTTGGCTTAAAAAGCCAGTTACAAGGCTTGGCCGGCTCGTCAAGAATCGCTGGCCGGCGGCCTGGCGGTCGGTGTCTGTATTCGAGCGCGAGTGTCAGAGCCCGTCAGGCGAGCCGTTGCGACCCGTCGTGGCAGGACTACGACGAGAAGCAGCAACGACCCATGGCGCGGCCTGGCGCCCAAACGGATTTTTGCAACAGGCCAATGACTGTTCCGGAGAACAACAAGAATGACCGCAAGTGCCTTGAATACCCTGTTCCTGCCCATCGCCCTGGGCATCATCATGCTCGGGCTGGGCCTGTCGCTGACCCTGGCGGACTTCGCCCGGGTGGTGAAGTTTCCCAAGCCGGTGCTGATCGGCCTGGGCTGCCAGCTGCTCCTGCTGCCGCTGGTGTGCTTCTTCATCGCCAAGGGCTTCGGCCTGGCACCGGCCCTGGCGGTCGGCCTGATGCTGCTGGCGGCCTCGCCCGGCGGCACCTCGGCCAACCTCTACAGCCACCTGGCGCATGGCGACGTGGCGCTGAACATCACCCTGACCGCGGTGAACTCGGTGGTGGCCATCCTCACCATGCCGTTCATCGTCAACCTGTCGCTGGCCTACTTCATGGAAGGCGACCAGGCCATCCCCCTGCAGTTCGCCAAGGTGCTGCAGGTATTCGCCATCGTCCTCGGCCCGGTGGCCATCGGCATGGTCATCCGCAAGCTGGCGCCGGGCTTCGCCAATGTCATGGAGAAGCCGGTGAAGATCATCTCCGCGCTGTTCCTGGTGCTGGTGGTGGTGCTGGCCTTCATCAAGGACTGGAAGACGGTGGTCGACTACGCCCCGGTGGTGGGCCTGGCCGCGCTGCTGTTCAACCTGATCAGCCTGGCCGTGGGCTACGGCGTGCCGCGCCTGATGAATCTGCCGCGCCGCCAGGCGGTGGCCATCGGCATGGAGATCGGCATCCACAACGGCACCCTGGCGATTGCCCTGGCGCTCAGCCCGATGCTGCTGAACAATCCCACCATGGCGATTCCGGCGGCCATCTACAGCTTCATCATGTTCTTCACCGCCGCCGCCTTCGGCTGGTGGGTCAACTTCGCCCACGGCAAGGAACTGGCGGCCGAGGAGGCCGAGGCGGCCTGAGTTCGCCGCGCAACAAAAAGCCCGGGACCTGCCCGGGCTTTTTTCTGGGCGGTCGGCTCAGCGCCGGCGCCAGTTGAGGATCAGCAGGGTCACGGCACCGCCGACCAGGCCCCAGAAGGCCGAGCCGATGCCCAGCAGGGTCATGCCCGAGGCGGTGATCATGAAGGTGACCAGCGCGGCGTCGCGCTCGGCCGGCGCCTGCATGGCCTGGGCCAGGCCGTTGCCGATCGAACCGAGCAGGGCCAGGGCGGCGATGGACAGCACCAGGGCGCTGGGCAGGGCGATGAACAGGGCGGCCAGGGTGGCGGCGAAGATGCCGGCGAGGCCGCAGAACACGCCGTTCCACAGCGCCGCGGTGTAGCGCTTGCGCTTGTCCGCATGGGCCTCGGCACCGGTACAGATGGCGGCGCTGATGGCGGCCAGGTTGATACCGTGGGAGCCGAAGGGCGCCAGCAGCAGCGAGGCGATGCCGGTGGTGGCGATCAGCGGCGACGGCGGCACGTCGTAGCCGTCGGCGCGCAGCACGGCGAGGCCGGGGATGTTCTGTGAGGCCATGGCCACCACGAACAGCGGGATGCCGATGCTGATCGCCGCGTTCAGGGAGAAGCTCGGCGTGGTCCACACCGGTACCGCCAGCTCCAGCTTGAACTGGCTGAAGTCGAGCAGGCCCTGCGCTGCCGCCGTCACTCCGCCCACCAGCAGCGCGGCGAGCACCGCATAGCGTGGCGCCAGGCGCTTGCCGAACAGGAAGGTGAAGAACATCGCCAGCACCAGGACGGTACTGGTCGGCGCGGCGACGAAGATCTCGCTGCCGATGCGGAACAGGATGCCGGCCAGCAGCGCCGCCGCTAGCGAGGCGGGCAGGTGGCGCATGACCCGCTCGAAGGCGCCGGACAGGCCCAGCAGGCTGAGCAGCAGGGCGCAGACCACGAAGGCGCCGATCGCCTCCGGGTAGCTCACCCCCGGCATGCTGGTGATCAACAGGGCGGCGCCCGGCGTCGACCAGGCCACCACCACCGGCGCGCGGTAGCGCAGCGACAGGCCGATGGTGCAGATGCCCATGCCGATCGACAGTGCCCACAGCCAGGAGGAGATCTGCGCGGCGCTCAGGCCGGCGGCCTGGCCGGCCTGGAACATCAGCGCCAGCGAGCTGGTATAGCCGGTGAGGGCGGCGACGAAGCCGGCGACCACGGCGGAGGGGGCGGAGTCGGCCAGCGGGCGCAGGCGGGTGGAGGTGTCCATGGCTTCCAGGGTCATCACAGGCTTCCCTTGACGTCGATCAGGATAGGGTAGAGCGAGGCCACCAGCAGCAGCGCCATGCCGATATTGAAGACGCGCAGAACGCGCGGACGGTCCAGCCAGCGCCGCAGCAGGCTGCCGGCCACCGTCCACAGGCCGACGCTGGGGCAGTTGACCAGGGCGAACAGGGCCGCGATCAGCAGCACGTTGAGCAGGAAGCCCTCCTGCGGCGTGTAGGTGGTGATGGCGCCGATGGCCATGATCCAGGCCTTGGGATTGACCCACTGGAAGGCCGCCGCCTGGAGGAAGGTGAAGGGCTTGCCGGTGGTCTTGCCGTCGGCATCCGGCGCGCCGCTGCCGGCGATCTTCCAGGCCAGGTACAGCAGGTAGGCGGCGCCGGCGTAGCGCAGCGCCGTGTACAGCGGCGGGAACTGCTCGAACAGCTGGCCGAGGCCCAGGCCCACGGCGGCCACCAGCAGCATGAAGCCCAGGCTGATGCCGAGCATGTGCGGCAGGCTGCGGCGCACGCCGAAGTTCACGCCCGAGGCCAGCAGCATCATGTTGTTGGGGCCCGGTGTCACCGAGGTGACGAAGGCGAAGAGGACGAAGGCGAGCAGCAGTTCCGAGGTCATGGTGGTTCTCCGTGGATGCTGGCAGCCTATGCGCAGCTCACCCGGGCGTCGCGGTACAGCGGCTCCGACAATCATCGGTACAGTTTCAGAGAGGCGTTGGGGTGAGCGAGACTGTTCCCATTACACAAGGAAATCGCCATGGATCAGCACAATCCCTACGCGGCGCCACAGGTGGAGCTGGTGGAGGCCCGGGTGCCGCCACAGCTGCCGGGCTGGAGCGCGGGGCAGCTGCGGGTGCTCGGCTGGCTCAGTCTGGCGACCGCGTTGGCCACGGGCGCCGCACTGGTCGCGGCTTTTCTCTCGGCCTCCGAGCAGGCCACTGCCGCCGCCAGGGTCGGGGAGTGGCTGGGCACCCTGTCGACCCTGCTGGGCTGTTACCTGCTGCTGCGTTTCAAGGCGTTTCTCGAGCAGCGCTTTGCCGCCGGGAAGCTTGCCGCCCCGGTCTATCTGATTATCCTCAGCAGCCTGCTGAGCGAGGGACTGCACTGGGTGTGGGGCGATGCCATCTTCGCCCGTCTCGACTGGCCGACCCTGAGCTACTTTGGCCTGCTCGCGCTGATGGGGCTGGCAACGCTCTGGCTGGGCATCGTGTTGCTGAAGGTGAGGGACCCTTACCCCGTGCTGCGGGTCATGGCCTGGCTGGAGGTGGTCGGCGGCATCATGGCCGCCAGCGTGATCCTGATAGTGCTGGCCTTCATTCCGCTGCTGGCGGGCACAGTCGCCTCGGCCCTGGTGTTCTTCCGCGGCGCCCGCGAACTGGAGGGCCAGGGCAACGCCTGAACCTCAGGCTTCTGCGCCGCCCTGGCGGGCCTTGCTCAGCGCCTGGTTGACCTCAAGCCAGGCCTGCAGCGCCGGCTCGCCGACTTCTTCCAGCACCCGCTGCAGCAGCAGGGTCTGCTCGCGGCGCAGGGCCTGCTCCAGGCGCGCGCCCTCGGCGGTGAGGCCGAGCTGGCGTTTGCGCTTGTCCTCGGTCGCCGCCACGCTTTCCACCAGGCGCATCTCCTGCAGCTGGCGCAGGGGGATGTTCAGCGCCTGCTTGCTCACGCCGAGGTAGGCGAGCAGCTGGCTGACGCTGAGCCCCGGCTGGCGGGCGATGAAGAACAGGATGCGGTGGTGCACGCGTGACAGGCCGCGCCTGGCCAGCATTTCGTCGGGCTTGGCGGTGAAGGCCTGGTAGCCGAAGAAGAAGGTCGCCATGGCGGTCTGCTGGGCGGTGGCTTTTTTCAGGTCAAGCATATTGACGTATCCATTCCGGCCGTCGTAGTTTCGGTCAAACAGTTTGACCCAATTTTCCCTGCCTGTGCTACCGGTGATCTCCATGGCCTTCTCCGAACGCGTTGCCCGCCTGAAAAGCTCCCTGATCCGCGAAATCCTCGCTGCGGCGCAGCGTCCGGAGGTGATGTCCTTCGCCGGCGGCCTGCCGGCCGAGCCGATGTTGCCGCAGGTGGACTGGAGCGAGATGCCGGCCTCGCTCGGCCAGTACGGCATGAGCGAGGGCGAGCCGGCGCTGCGCGAGGCGGTGGCCGCCGAGGCGCGCAAGCTGGGCGTGCCCTGCGAGGCCAGCCAGGTGCTGATCACCTGCGGCTCGCAGCAGACCCTGGACCTGGCCAGCAAGCTGTTCATCGATCCGGGTACGGAAATTCTCGTTGAGGCGCCGACCTACCTGGCCGCGCTGCAGTCCTTCCAGCTGTTCGGTGCCGACTGCATCACCGTGCCGCAGGAGGCCGACGGCCCCGAGCTGGAAGCCTTGCGCGAGCGCCTGCAGCAGCACAAGCCGGCCTTCGCCTACCTCATCCCGACCTTCCAGAACCCGTCTGCCGTGCGCTACAGCGAGGCCAAGCGCAACGCCGTGGCGGCGCTGCTCGACGAGTTCAACGTGACCCTGATCGAGGACGAGCCGTACCGCGAGCTGGTGTTCGATGCCGGCAGCGCCACGCCTATCGTCAGCCGCCTCCAGCGCACCAGCTGGATCTATACCGGCACCGTATCCAAGACCCTGCTGCCGGGCCTGCGCGTGGGCTTCCTGATCGCCAGTGCGGACCTGTTCCCGCATCTGCTGCGCCTGAAGCAGGCGGCCGACCTGCACACCAACCGTATCGGCCAGTGGCAGGCCCTGCAGTGGCTGGGCAGCGACAAGTACCGCGCGCACCTGGCCGAGCTGCGCGACTTCTACCGGGTGCGCCGCGACGCCATGCAGGCGGCGCTGGAGGAGCATTTCGGCGACCTGGCCAGCTGGCAGGTGCCGCAGGGCGGCCTGTTCTTCTGGCTGACCCTGAAGGACAAGCTGGATACCCGCACCCTGCTGCAACCGGCCATGGCGCAGAACGTCGCCTTCATGCCCGGCGAGCCGTTCTTCGTCGACCCGGACGCCAACCCCGGCCATCTGCGGCTTAACTTCAGCCACGTACCGCCGGAGAAGCTCGGCGAAGGCCTGCGCCGTCTGGCGGCAGTCATCCGTGCGGCGCAGGCCCAGGGAGGCCAATGATGCTCAAGGTCTATGGCGACTACCGTTCCGGCAACTGCTACAAGGTCAAGCTGATGCTGCATCTGCTCGGCCGCGAGTACCAGTGGCTGCCGGTCGACATCCTCAAGGGTGAGACCCAGACCGAGGCCTTCCTGGCCAAGAACCCCAACGGCAAGATTCCGGTGCTGGAGCTGGAAGACGGCACCTGCCTGTGGGAGTCCAACGCCATCCTCAACTTCCTCGCCGATGGCAGCGCGTTCATCCCCAGCGAGCCGCGCCTGCGCACGCAGATGCTGCAGTGGCAGTTCTTCGAGCAGTACAGCCACGAGCCCTATGTGGCGGTGGCGCGCTTCATCCAGCTGTACCTGGGCCTGCCCGAGGCGCGGCGCGAGGAGTACGAGGTGTGCCAGGTGCGCGGGCGCAAGGCGCTCAAGGTGATGGAGCAGCAGCTGCAGCGCACGCCCTACCTGGTGGGCGAGCAGTACACCATCGCCGACATCGCCCTGTATGCCTATACCCACGTGGCCCACGAGGGCGGCTTCGACCTGTCCGCCTACCCGGCGATTCAGGCCTGGCTGGCGCGGGTGGCCAGCCATCCACGCCACGTGGGCATGTTCGACTGACGCAATAAAAAACCGGCCTTGGCCGGTTTTTTATTGCCGCCTATCCGGCCAGGCCGGCCTTGGCCAGGATGGCCGGCACATCCACCGCGTCGATCTGCTCAGGCTTCAGGTAGCGCTCGGCATAGCTCTGGTGGATGCCGGCCGCGAGGAACAGCCCGAACAGCTCGGGGTCGACATGGGCGCCGCGGCACATGCCGGCCATGATGCCCAGCGCCTCGCTGAGGGTCTTGCCCTTCTTGTACGGGCGATCCACCGCGGTCAGCGCCTCGAAGATGTCGGCGATCGCCATCATCCGCGCCGGCAGGCTCATCTCCTCGCGCTTCAGGCGCTTCGGGTAGCCGCTGCCGTCCATCTTCTCGTGGTGCCCGCCGGCGATCTCCGTGACGTTCGCCAGGTGTTTGGGGAAGGGCAGGTGGTCGAGCATGCGGATGGTCTGCACGATGTGGTTGTTGATGATGTAGCGCTCCTCGGCGGTGAGGGTGCCGCGGGCGATGCCGAGGTTGTACAGCTCGCCGCGGTTGTGTTTGTACTGCGGCACCTCGAGCCGGAAGCCCCAGGGGTTGTCGGCCGGGATCAGCTCGCTTTCCGGGCGCTCGAACAGATGCTCCGGCTTGTCCGCCAGCAGCGGCTCCTGCACCGGCAGCTCGGGCGCCGGGCTGCGTGCCTGGCGCTGGTTTTCCTCCCAGGACACGCCCAGGCGGTCGTCCAGGGTGCGTGTCCAGGTGCGTGCGGCGATGCCGCGCAGGCGCTCCAGGTCGGCCTCGGCCATGGCCTCACCGCCCAGGTTGCAGCGGGCGACGAAGGCGAACTCATCATCCAGCGCGGCCAGGGCCTCGTCACGCAGCGCCGCCAGCGAGGCTTCGTCTCCGCCCTTGGCCTGGCCTTCCCAGTAGGCGATCCAGGCGTCGCGCTTGAGCACCTCGAAGCGCATGCGTACTTCGTGGATGCGGTCGTAGATGGTTTCCAGCTTGGTCGCCTTGTCCACCACGTACTCCGGGGTGGTGACCTTGCCGCAGTCATGCAGCCAGGCCGCGATGTGCAGGGCCTCCCATTCCTCGTCGCTGGGCTGGTAGTCGCGGAAGGGTTCGGCGTCACTGGCGGCGGCGGCCTGAGCCAGCATCAGGGTCAGCTCCGGCACCCGCTGGCAGTGGCCGCCGGTGTAGGGGCTCTTGGCGTCGATGGCGCCGGCGATCAGCTGGATGAAGGCGTCCAGCAGCTTCTTCTGTTGCTCCAGCAGACGCTGGCTCTCGATGCATAGCGCGGCCACCCCGGACACCGCCTCGACGTAGGCGATGCGCTGCGGGCGCAGCATGGCCGGTTCGCTTTCCTCGCCGCTGTCGCGGTGCAGCAGCAGAAGCACGCCGAGGGTATCACCCTGGCGGTTGTGCAGGCCGGTGCCGACCAGATGCACGCGCGGGCTGTCGAGGGTGTGCAGCAGGCTCTGCAGGCCGTTGGCCTGGTCGAAGCCGAGCGAGGCCACGGCGGTGGCGCCGCCCTCGGCCGGTTGACGGATCCATTCGGGAATGTCCGAATCGCCCGGCAGGTAGGTAGGAATACGATGCTCCTCCAGGCTGTGCTGCTCGTCGTTGATGAACAGGCCGTGCGGCTCCAGGCGACCGCTGTCGCCGTCGCGCAGGAACAGCAGGCCGGCACCGGCCTCGCTGAGGCCCACCGTCTCCTTGAGGACTCGCTTGAGCAGGGCATCGAAGCGGGTCTCGGCGGACAGGCTGGCGGTGATGTCGAGGAAGCTGGACAGGGTGTCTTTCATCTTGCCCATGGCCACCGCCAGCTGGTCGATCTCCAGCACCGGCGAGTGGCCGCTGGCCGGGTAGCTGAAGTTGAAGCTGCGGATCGCTTCGGCTTCGTTGACCAGGGCACGCAGCGGCTTGACCAGGATGCGCGACATCAGCCAGCCCAGCGGCAGGCAGAGCAGGAGGATGCCGATGGTCAGCATCGCGCCCTGCCAGCGGATGCGGTAGGCATCGGCCAGCAACTCCTCCTCGGGGGCCAGCAGGGCCAGGCGCAGGCCATTGGGTCCACCCTCCTCGAACTGGCTGTAGGACACCTGCCAGCGCTTGCCGGCCAGGCGCATGGCGCCCTGGCGGTCCTTGTCCAGGCCACGCTGGAACAGTTCGCCGAGGGCCGGGCTGAGCTTGTCGACCTGGACCAGGTGGGTGGTGCCGTTCTTCACCACCAGCTGCTGGATATCCGGGTAGGCCACGGCGGCACCATCCGGGCGATACAGCACCACCTCGGTGGAGGGGGTGATCTTGTGCCGTGCCAGGCTGGCGGAGAGGTCGGCCAGGGTCACGTCCGCGCCTATCACCGTACGCTCCTGGGTGATGCGGGCCAGGGTGGTGCCGACATCACCGCTGGAGAAGAACACGTAGGGCTCGGTGGTGATCTGCCGGCCATTGTCGATGGCGCTCTGGTACCAGGGGCGAGTGCGCGGGTCGTAGGTTTCCTTGAGGTTCTGCCGGCGGCTGATCCAGTTCAGCTCGGCATCGAAGTACTGCGACTCGGAAATCGGCCGTGCCGCGCCGGTGCGGTCGATGGTCCAGACCTGGAAGGCGGCGTTGGCCGGCGCATCGAAGATCTTCTTCAGGCGCTCGTCGCGCAGCGAGCGCACCATGAAGAAGTCGCCGTCCTCGTAGCCCAGGTAAAGCGCCGCCAGCTTGGGGTTGTCGCGCAGTGCCTGGGCGAACATCGGCAGCAGGTCCATGCGCTGGTGGCCCTCGGCACTCTGGTTGTTCTCGTTGAGAGCGAGCAGGGTGAGCAGGCGGCGGATCGGCTGGTAGGTGTGACGCAGGTCGGCTTCCACTTCCTCGCGGAACTGGTTGAATAGCTGGCTGCTGCTGGACAGGATGACCTTGGTGGTCTGGTAGTAGTTGAACAGGCCGAGCAGTACACCACTACCGAGCAGAAGAAGAGAAAACAGTACGCTGATATGCACGTGGAGCGGGAAACGGCGTTCTTGACCACGGAGTTTCACGTGCATCGTCTCACTTCCTTGACTGCGCTGGGGGACAGGACAGAAGCATAGTGAACGCGTGGCGGGTCTGCCGCGCGCCCGGGCTTAATTTTTCGTCGCTGGCAGGACCTCTGTGCGGCGCTCCAGCCGCTGTTGCAGGGCATGGCTCAGCAGTGCCACCAGCAGTGCCAGGAACACGCCGATCAGGCTGTTCAGCAGGCGCCCCTGGGCCTGGTGCCAGTCGGGTGCCAGGCTCTCGGCCAGCAGCACGAAGCTGATCCCCACCTGCACCACGAACAGTCCGTAGTGCTGGGCCTGCAGGGCGCGGCTGAGAACGATCAGCGGCAGTATGGTGGCGACCATCGCCGGTGGGCTCTGCAGGCTGTGGCCGAGGTAGATGAGGGCGAGGGCGACGCCCAGGCTGACCATGCTCGCCTGCAGGGCGCGGGCCAGGCTGCCGCGATTCTCCAGCTGCAGGGTGGCGATCAGCGCCAGGGTCAGCCAGTAGCCACGCTGCAGGTTGGCCAGCTGGACGATCAGCCCGGCCGCCGCGCAGCCCAGGGTGCAAGCCAGCGCATGCAGGCGCCAGCGCTGTTCGGGCAGACGCTTGGCATAGCGCCGCAGCACCCGCAGCACCGCCAGCAGGCGTGGCATGTAGGGCCACATGCGCAGGCCGTGCAGGCCGCGCAGGCCGAAGGCGAGCAGGGCGACCCAGAGGCCGCCGAGAATGAACAGCGCGGCCACTGCATCGGGGTTGTGCAGCCCGCTGATGCCGAACTGGCCCTGGCCGAGGCACAGGCAGACGATCAGGCCGAGGCCGAGCTTGCCGGCCTCGGTGCCGAAGCGCTGCAGCCAGGCCAGGAGAAAGCCGTAGGCGGCGAACAGGACAAGGCTGAGCACTGCATCGCTGGCCGCCCAGAAGCCCAGCCCCGCGCTGCAGGCGCCGAACAGGGTGAGCAGCAGCAGGCGCAGCATGCCGAAACGGTGCAGCGGGTTGGACTGCGCGGCCAGGAAGGCACCGACCGAAGCCCAGAGGAAGCCCGGATGGCCGCTGAGCAGGCCGAGCAGCAGGGGCAGGGCGCAGCCGAGACCGGCGATGAATGCCGGCCCCCAGTCCAGAGGCCCCGCATGCCAGCCGAACAGCTGCCTGAACGAGTCTTTCATGGTGTCATACCGGGCTGGAGCGCCCGGTCATCTCCCGGGCCATTTCGGTAGCGTAGCTGTCGGTCATTCCGGCGATGAAATCGACCATGCGCAGAAAAGATTGGTATAGAGGCCAACCCGGTTGCGGTGCGTAATGTGCCAGCAGGTCGAGGATGCGCCGGTTCTTGAAGGACAGACCGTTGCCGCCGTGCTGCTCCAGCGCCGCGCCGCAGAAGGCGTTGAGCAGGATTTCCAGGGTTGTGTAGGCGCCGATCTCGTGCAGGGTCTTGCGCTTGTCCTGGAAGATCTTCTCCCGCGCCATGGCCTTGGCGCGAAGTACGCAGCGCTTGGCCGGGCCGTGCATGTGCTCCACCAGATCGCCCTCCAGAGCACCGAGCAGCAGCGCCGGCTGCTGCGCGACGAAGGCGCGCGCGGCGGCGTTGGTCAGATGCTCGATGGCCTTGCCACGCAGGATCGCCAATTTGCGCCGCCGCGAGTCGCCGGGGCCGAGCTGGCGGTAGGTCTGCGGCAGGTCGTCGCCGACCAGGTCGAACAGCAGGGCCTCGACCTCGGCGTAGTCGAGCAGTTCCATCTCCACGCCGTCCTCCAGGTCGATCAGGGCGTAGCAGATGTCGTCCGCGGCCTCCATCAGGTACACCAGCGGGTGGCGCGCCCAGCGCTGCTCGTCGAGCTTGGGCAGGCCGAGCTTGGCGGCGATCTGTTCCAGCCGCGGCAGCTCGTTCTGATAGCAGCCGAACTTGTGCTTCTTGTAGCCGAGCGCTTCGGCGTGGCGCGCGGTCCAGGGGTACTTGAGGTAGCTGCCGAGCGTGGCGTAGGTCAGGCGCATGCCGCCGTCGAACTGGTGGTATTCCAGCTGGGTGAGCACGCGAAAGCCCTGGGCGTTGCCCTCGAAGCTGAGAAAGTCGCCGCGCTCGGCCTCGCTCATGTCGTCCAGCCAGCCGCGTCCGGCGGCCTGGCGGAACCAGTGGCGGATGGCATCCTCGCCGGAGTGGCCGAAGGGCGGGTTGCCGATGTCGTGGGCCAGGCAGGCCGACTGCACGATCACCCCCAGATCGCTGGGAGCGCACCAGGCCGGCAGCTCGTCGCGCAACATTTCGCCCACGCGCATGCCCAGCGAACGCCCCACGCAGCCGACCTCCAGGGAGTGGGTCAGGCGGGTGTGGATGTGATCGTTACTGGACACCGGATGGACCTGGGTCTTGCGTCCGAGGCGGCGAAAGGCGCCGGAGAAGATGATGCGGTCGTGGTCCTTGTGGAACGGGCTGCGGCCCAGCTCGTCGGAGCTGTAGACCGGCTTGCCGAGGCGTTCGCGAGTGAGCAGGGTTTGCCAATCCAAGGCGGTACTCGTCTTCTGCAGAGGGGTCTTTGCCTAGCTTCGGTGTTCGCCACGACGCCTGCAAGTGCCGTGCTGTTCGGCCGGGGCTGCCGTCGGGCTGACGACGGACGGTAGCAGCTCGCCCGTGCCGCGATGATATGGTCTGGCCATCACGTGCCTATTCCATAACTACAAGAGAGCAAACGCGTGACTTCATTGGCTGCCTCATCCAAGGACCCGCATCAGCAGTTGCGCGTCCAGCGCTTCCTGATGAGCCTGGCGATGTACGTCCTGGCTTGTGTCCCCCAGGGCGTGTCGCTGTACAACGGCATCTCGCCCGCCTGGGTCATGGGCACCTGGCTGGTCATCGCGGTGCTGACCAACCTGGGGTTCTTCCTGCTGTTCCACACCGGCCTCAACCTGCGTCTGCGCGATCCGAGCCTGACCATGGCGCAGATGGTGGCGGCCATCGCCATGGTGCTGTTTACCCAGACCTACGCCGGCGAGGCCCGCGGTGCCCACCTGGTGGTGCTGCTGATCATCATGGTGTTCGGCTGCTTCCGCCTGCACACCCGCCAGCTGCTCGGCCTGAGCCTGCTGACCATAGTCGCTTACGGCCTGACCCTGCCGCTGATCGAGCACATCGAGGGCGAGCGCTTCAACCTGGCGGTGGAGATGGTGCTGTGGTGCAGCTTTTCCGCCTTCCTGCCGTTCATCTCCGTACTCGGTGGCAATATCAGCGAGCTGCGCAAGAAGCTCATGGCCAGCAACTCCCAGCTGCAGGAGGTGCTGCAGCAGGTGACCGAGCTGGCCACCCATGACGAGCTGACCGGGGTGTACAACCGCCGCTATCTGCTGGAAATGCTGACCCACGAGAAGAACCGCACGGACCGTGGCGGCGCCGGTTTCTGCGTGTGCATCCTCGACCTCGATTACTTCAAGCGGATCAACGACAGCTATGGCCATCCGGTGGGCGACGAGGTACTCAAGACCTTCGCCAACACCGTTCAGCCGCTGTTGCGCAGCACCGACTTCTTCGCCCGCTACGGCGGCGAGGAGTTTCTCCTATTCCTGCCACAGACTTCCCTGGAGATGGCCCAGCACTGCATCAAGCGCATCCAGGACGAGCTGGCGGTGACCGAGTACCAGGGCCTGCCGGCCGGTATGCGCGTCACCGCCTCGATCGGTGTGGCCCAGTACTACCTGCAGGAGAGCGTGGCCGGGCTGATCGAGCGCGCCGACAAGGCGTTGTACCGGGCCAAGCAGAACGGGCGCAACCGCATGGAACTGGCGCCTTATCACAGGCCCATCCTGATCTGATCCTCACCGCCGTCAGGTCAGCCCGGCCGCGTCGATATCCAGCAGCAGCAGACGGCGGCCGTTGTCGATGAACTGTCCGGCGGTCAGGCAGTACTGGTTGGTGGTGGCGTCGCGGTAGGTGCTGGACAGGGTCAGGCGCCTTTCTTCCCAGCCCTCGGCCAGCAGCTGGTAGAAGTAGGGCCGCCACGACCAGTTGTGCCCCAGGTAGCGCGGGTCCTCTTGCCAGCGCCGGCCGTCCCACTGCAGGTTGGGGCTGATCTGCGTGCCGTGGCGGTCGCACTGGTAGACGCGCAGCAGCCAGGGGTAGTCGAGCGGGCTGAACAGCTCCGCCAGTGTGGCGCCACGCTCCACCCAGCCGCGCATCAGGTTCATCACCTCGGCCAGTTGCTGGCGCAGGGTCACCAGCCTGGCCCGCTCGGCCAGCTTGCGTTGCACGTACTGCTCGCGCAGGCGGGCGAAGCGCTCGACGAAGGCGTCGGCGGCGAAGAACTGCGCCTCAGCCCGGGCAAACAGGTAGCCCTGCACGTAGCGCGCCCCGCACTCCAGGGCGAAATCCAGCTCGGCCTCGGTCTCCACGCCTTCGGCGATGATCCAGCAGCCGGTCTTCTCCGCCATCTGCGCCAGCGCCTTGACCACCTCGCCGCTGGGGCCGCCACGGGCCGCCTCCTGGAACAGGCGCATGTCCAGCTTGAGGATGTCCGGTTGCAGGGCCAGTACCCGGTCCAGCTGCGAGTAGCCGGCGCCGAAGTCGTCGATGGCGATGCGCGCGCCGGCTTCGCGGTAGCGCGCCACCACCTCGGCCAGCTTGTCGCTGCCACCGCCCAGTTCGGTGATCTCGAACACCACCCGCTGCGCCGCTATGCCCTGCCTGTGCAGCTGCTTGAGGCTGGGCAGCGCCTGGTTGGGGCGCAGGCGGGTGATCCAGCGCGGCGAGATGTTGAGGCTGAGGAACCAGTCCGCCGGGGCCTGGTGCAGGCGGGCAAGGGCGTCGTCGCGGATCTGCCGGTCGAGCCGCCGCAGGCTGGCCGGGGAGACGCGCGGGTCGGTGAACAGCGGGCCCACCGAACGCAGGCTGCCGTCGGCCTGGCGCAGGCGGCCGAGCGCCTCGACCCCGGCAATGCGCCCGGTGGCGGTGTCGATGAAAGGCTGGAAAACGGCGACTGGTTGGCCGTCGATCACGGACCGGTTCCTTGCGTGGATGGAAACTTGACCGGACGGCCCGGTCGGGATGCAGCTTGATTGCAAGAATGCGGCCAGCCGTGCCGATGGCTCTGCCGGGCGCCTGGGGCTCGTTCGCCTTGCGCACCTTTGGTGCGGCGCCGCAGGTAGGGGCGGCCTCTGCTGTGAGGTCGCGATCGGGAGTGGTACGGCGCTTGCTATTCAGTGGTGCGTCTTTTCGATCGACTGCCTTGTAATGGGGCGCTGCAAGGGTCCGGAGATGATCCTTGGGGTCGATACAAATAACTGAAAAATAAAGAAATTAGCTCCTTTTCGGGTTTTTCTGACGGGCCGGTGTGCGCCAGATGAGGTTTCCTTCGAGCCTCGACCTGGCGCATGAAGGCATCAGGATGGTGCGTATCTCGTCCGTCATGAACTGAATTGGTGCCAATACCGCCGGAGCCTACTGCCGATGGAAAACCTCAACAGCGCCGTGGAAACCCTGATCCACGGCTCCAACACCCTGTTCATCCTGCTCGGCGCCATCATGGTCCTGGCCATGCACGCCGGCTTCGCCTTCCTCGAAGTGGGCACGGTGCGCCACAAGAACCAGGTCAACGCCCTGTCGAAGATCCTCTCGGACTTCGCCGTCTCGGCCCTGGCCTATTTCTTCGTCGGCTACTGGGTGGCCTATGGCGTCACCTTCCTCGAGCCGGCCGCGACCCTGACCGCCGGCAACGGCTATGCCCTGGTGAAGTTCTTCTTCCTGCTGACCTTCGCCGCCGCCATCCCGGCGATCATCTCCGGCGGCATCGCCGAGCGCGCCAAGTTTGGCCCGCAACTGTGCGCCACGCTGCTGATCGTCGCGTTGGTCTACCCCTTCTTCGAGGGCCTGATCTGGAACGGCAACTTCGGCCTGCAGGCCTGGCTGACCGAGCGCTTCGGCGCGGCCTTCCACGATTTCGCCGGCTCGGTGGTGGTGCACGCGGTGGGAGGCTGGCTGGCCTTCGGTGCGGTGATCCTGCTCGGCCGCCGCGACGGCCGCTACCGCGATGGCCGCCTGGTGGCCTTCGCGCCGTCGAACATTCCGTTCTTGGCACTGGGCTCGTGGATCCTGATCATCGGCTGGTTCGGCTTCAACGTGATGAGCGCGCAGACCCTGGGCAGCATCAGCGGCCTGGTGGCGGTCAACTCGCTGATGGCCATGGTTGGCGGCACGGTCGCCGCGCTGCTGGTCGGCCGTAACGACCCGGGCTTCCTGCACAACGGCCCGCTGGCCGGCCTGGTGGCGGTGTGCGCCGGTTCCGACCTGATGCACCCGGTTGGCGCGCTGGCCACTGGCGCCATCGCCGGCGCCCTGTTCGTCTGGGCCTTCACCGCTACCCAGGTGAAGTGGAAGATCGACGATGTGCTCGGCGTGTGGCCGCTGCACGGCCTGTGCGGCGTGTGGGGCGGCATCGCCTGCGGCATCTTCGGCCAGAGCTACCTGGGCGGCCTGGGCGGCGTCAGCCTGGCCAGCCAGCTGATCGGCACCGCCCTGGGCGTGCTGGTGGCGCTGGTGGGCGGCTTCCTGGTCTATGGCCTGCTCAAGGCCGCGACCGGCATCCGCCTGAACCAGGAGCAGGAGTACTACGGTGCCGACCTGTCGATCCACAAGATCGGTGCCAATAGCCAGGACTGAGTCCGCGCTGGATAAAAGAAGCCCGCCGATTGGCGGGCTTTTTCGTGGTTGCGTGGCTTAGCGGTCGTAGCCCGGATGTAATCCGGGAAGCAGGCAACTCCGCCCCCGGATTGCATCCGGGCTACCAATAGCAGAGGACGGTCGGTTGCCTCTCTACCAGAGCGCCAGGCTGTAGCTTAGGATCAGGCGGTTCTCGTCCAGGTCGTTGCCGAAGTTGGAGCGTACCGTGGCGTTGCGCCACTTCACGCCGAAGTTCTTCAGCGGACCTTCCTGGAACACGTAGGCGATGTCTGTGTTGCGCTCCCACTCCTTGCCCTCGGACAGGCCGGCGCCGCGATCGACGTTGTCGCCGGACAGGTAGCGGGTCATGAAGGTCAGGCCGGGGATGCCGATGGCGGCGAAGTTGTAGTCGTAGCGGGCCTGCCAGGACTTCTCGTCCTTGAAGGCGAAGTCGCCGATCTGCACGTAGTTGACCAGGAAGGGGTCGGTGCCGCCGATGTAGGCGTAGCCGGTGTCGCCGTTCATCTGCTGGTAGCCCAGGCCGAAGGCATGGCCGCCAAGGGCATAGGTGAACATGGCGCCGAAGGCCTTGTTGTCGACGTTGCTGTCGCCATCGTCGGTGGAGCGGGCGAAACGGATATCGCTCTTCAGGCTCTGCTGGTCGCCCAGCGGCAGGACGTGCACGGCGCTGAGGATGTGCTGCCGGTAGAAGTTGTCCAGGGCGCCGTAGTGGTAGGCGGTGGTCAGCTGGTCGCTCCACTTGTAGCTGGCGCCGGCGAAGTTGAACTCGTCGCTGTCGACCCCGCTGGTGCCGGTGAAGCCGCGGCCGGTACCAGTGGTCATGACCATGGTCTCGTGGTCCGAGGAGTCACGCTGGTTGACCCGGCTCAGCTGGCCGGCATCGAAGGTCAGCCCGGCGAACTCCTGGGAGTTGATCCAGCCGCCCTGGAAGCTCTGCGGCAGCAGGCGCGAGTCGTTGGCCTGGACTACCGGCAGCTTGGGCATCAGGGTGCCGGCCTTGAGCACGCTGTTGGAGACCTTGACCTTGGCGGTGACGCCGAGGTCGCCGTAGCTGTCCTGGGCTTCGCCGCTCTCGCGGTCGCGCTGCAGCAGGCCGGTGCCGCTGGTGCCGCCACCGGAGTCGAGCTTCAAGCCCAGGGTGCCGATGGCGTCGACGCCGAAGCCGACGGTGCCTTCGGTGTAGCCGGATTCAACGCGCAGCAGGAAGCCCTGGGCCCATTCCTCGGCCTTGGACTGGGCGGCACCTTCCTGGCGGAAGTCGCGGTTCATGTAGAAGTTGCGCAGCTCCACATTGGCCTTGCTGTCTTCGATGAAGGCGGCCTGGCTGATGGTCGGCAGGGTGAGGCTGGTGCCCAGCGCGGCGAGGGCCACGCCGCGGGCAAGGGGGGACTTGCTCATTGTTATTGTCCTCGGCTGGTGATGGCGGCCCGGTTGTCCGGTCCGGTTGCAGCGAGGGCGAATAAACCACTTTGCCGCGGCGGCGGCCTCTAGACCTTGGTCGAGTCGAGCCTCACTCGATCCAGTGCGGGTAGTAGCCGATCCGGCGTTGCACCGCTTCGTCGTGGGCCGGGATCACGGTCAGGTCGGGGTGCTCTTGCAGCAGGCGATGGACCCTCTCCAGCTGCAGACGGGTGCCCTGTGGGTCGTTGTCGACCATGCGCTTGCTGATCCAGAACTTCTCCCGCGGGCCGGTGAAGCCCTCCAGGCGCCAGCTGGTGTCGCCGGTGAAAAAGAAGCGCCGGCCGTCGTCGAGGGTGAGGAACAGCCCCACCGAGCCCGGGGTATGGCCGTCCAGCGGCACCAGCACCAGGCTGCCATCGCCGAACATGTCGTGGCTGCGTTCGAAGCCCATGAACGGCTGGGCGGCGTAGAGGAAAGGCACCCAGCGCACGCCGTGGGCGAACTGGCTGGGCAGTACCGCCGGCGGGCCGGCGATCTGGCTGAACTCGATTTCCTCGTAGGGCGCCCACACCGGAACCTCGGCGAAGTCGGCCAGGCCCGAGGCGTGGTCCCAGTGGCTGTGGGTGAGGAGGATGCGGTCGATGCGGATGCCGTCGCGCTCCAGCTGGTCGCGCACCGGGGTAACCTTGCCATAGCGCAGCAGCGGCTTGTCGTACCAGGGCATCTCCGCTTCGAACTGCCGGTCCACCTGGCGGCCCAGGGAGGTGTCCAGCAGCAGGGTGGCGGCGTGGTGCTCGATCAGCACGGCGACGTGGTTGGCGATGGCCTTCTCGGTCCAGGCGCCACCTTCGATGGTGAAGGCGTCACGGGTCTCGGTCTCGGCGGTCTTGACCAGTGCGAAGCGCAGGCCGGCGGCCTGGCCGGTGCCGGCAAGGACCAGCAGCAGGCAGAGAAGCAGGATACGCATGTTCAGGCTCCTTGAACGGGCAGGTAGGGCGACGGTTCGGCGGCGCCGAAGGCCAGCGGCAGGCGGGCGCGGCGCAGGCGCAGGCGCCAGCGACCGGGACTGAGCGCCAGCATGCGTTCGGCGCCGGGTGGTGCGGGCTCGGCGTAGTCCTCGGGCCACACCAGCTCGGCGCGGGCTTCCAGATGCAGCAGATCGCCGCTGGCGAAATCGATCCACAGCAGCGCGCAGCGCGGCTCCAGCAAGAGGTTGCCGAGGGTGTTGAACATGAAGTTGCCGCTGTAGTCGGGCAGCCACAGGCGGCCGTCGGCGCCCAGGCGGACGAAGCCGGGCGGGCCGCCACGGTGCGAGACATCGATGTCCTCGCCATGGCAGCTGGCGATGAACAGGGTGTCGCTGCCCTCGACCAGGCGCAGC
The DNA here is from genome assembly GCF_003205495.1 of Aquipseudomonas alcaligenes. Classification (GTDB taxonomy): domain Bacteria; phylum Pseudomonadota; class Gammaproteobacteria; order Pseudomonadales; family Pseudomonadaceae; genus Aquipseudomonas; species Aquipseudomonas alcaligenes_B. Next base: position 121,013 of record NZ_QJRX01000009.1, read on the forward strand.
CAGCGCGGGTCGAGCCCCTCGCCCTGTTCCAGCGGCCCCGGCTGGCGCGGCTTGGCATGCCAGGCGCGGACCTGGATGTACTTGGGGCAGTTGCCGAAGGACTGCTGCACGGCGACGGCGAAACCCGTGTCGTCCAGCGCTTCGACATGGCCGTTCATGCGGTTGCGCCGGCGCGTCGGCAGCTCGATGCCGAGCAGGCCGAGGCTGGCGCCCGCCCGCAGATTGGCGGCCAGCGGATCGTCCGCCTCGGGGCGGGCGTCGATGCGCAGGCACCGCGGCTGCGGTGAGCGGGCGAAACCGGGCGTGCCCCAGAGCACGGAGGCCTGCGGCTGGCCGTTGGCGTCACGGCTGCCGACCAGCAGCCAGGGCAGCAGGGCGAAGAACTCGCGATGCTGCTCCGGCATGTGGTCGCGGATCACCCGCCGACCGATCTCCGCCAGCTTGTCGCGCACGCCGAGACGGGCCTGGATCTGCTGTTCACCGGGATGGAAGGGGGTGTCCATGGGGACTCCTCAGAGGCCGGGCATGCCGATGTAGCCGGGCAGGGCGCGGATGCGCGCGAACCAGGTGGCGAGATGGGCATAGGGCGCGAGGTCGAGGCCGCCATCGCCGGCCAGGGCGACATAAGGGTAGACCGCGATGTCGGCGATGCTCGGCGCAGCCCCTTCGGCCAGCCAGTCGTGGCGGGCCAGGTGGGCCTCCAGCAGTTCCAGGGTCTGGGTCGCGCGCCGCTGGGCCAGGGGCAGGTCGCCGGGCATGCGGAACAGCGCGTGCAGCCTGGCCTGGCCAGGGCCCTGGGCCACTTCGTTGGCGGCGAAGCTGAGCCAGCCGGCGATGCGCGCCTGGCTCAGGGCATCCTGCGGGTACCAGCTGGTCTCGGCGTAGCGCCGCGCAAGGTAAACCAGGATGGCCTGGGAGTCGTAGATGGCGCGACCGTCATCCTCCAGCAACGGTACCTGACCGCGCGGGTTGAGGGCGAGGAACTCGGCGCGTTTCTGCGCACCGCCGAGCAGGTCGGTCTGCACCAGCTCGGCCTCGCGACCGAGCAGGGCGAGGAACAGGCGGACCTTGTAGCAGTTGCCGGACAGGGTGAAGTCATGGAGTCGCATGGGAATAGCCTCGGGGTGAAAAGTGACTCGATAATAGACAGACAGGTCTGTATATTTCAAGCGAAGCCTTTCCGAACTGGAGCGGGAGTCGCCGCCCCCCGCATAATGTCCGTCACCTGGAGGACCCGATGGCATCAAGCAAACGCGAACAACTGATCAGCACCGCCCAGACCCTGTTCGCCCGGGAGGGCTACCATGCCACCGGCATCGACCGCATCCTGGCCGAGTCCGGCGTGGCCAAGATGACCCTGTACAAGCACTTCCGCTCCAAGGACGAGCTGATTCTGGCCGTGCTGGAACGGCGCGAGCGCGAGACCCTCGAGGGCCTGGCGCAGCTGCGCGCCAGCTGCCCGCCGCGCGAGGCGCTGCTGCGCACCTTCGACGGTCTGCACGCCTGGATTCACCAGGAGGATTTCTGCGGCTGCAGCTTCATTCACGCCGCGGCCGAGTTCCACCAACGCGAGCACCCCATCCATCGCCAGGCGGCCGCGTTCAAGGCGGCCTTCGCCGGGCATTTCCGCGAACTGTTGCAGGCGGCGGGGTTCGAACGGGCGGAGCTGCTGGCCGGGCAGCTGCAGTTTCTGCTCGAGGGAGCGCTGACCATCGCCCACGTGCAGGGGCCGGGCGACCAGGCGCTGCAGGCCAGGGCCGCCGCCGAAGTGCTGCTCGGCGCGGCCTGAGTCAGTCGCCGCCGAGCAGGCGTGCCTCGCCGGCCTCGATGGCCTGCAGCGGCCCGGACAGCAGTACGGCATCCCCCTCGCGCAACTGCGGGCGCTGTTCCAGCGGTAGGTCTATGCCGTCGCGGCGCACCGCCTGCACCTCCAGCCCCAGCTCCTCCAGATGCAGGTCCGCGGGGCACTGGCCGCAGGCATAGGCGTTTTCCGGCAGGTTGACCGCGTGCAGCAGCAGGCGCGGCTGTCCCTGGGCGTCCAGCAGGTTGGTCTGCGCGCCGTGATAGAAGCCGTGCAGCAGGCGATAGCGATTGCGCCGAACCTCGTCCAGGTGCTGGCGCACCCGTCGCTCGGGGATGCCCAGCATGACCAGGGCGTGGGAAGCCAGCATCAGGCTGGATTCCAGCACCTCCGGCACCACCTCGCTGGCGCCGGCGGCCTGCAGCTCGGCGAGGCAGCTGTCATCGCGGGTGCGTACCAGGATCTGCAGCTCGGGGCAGTGCAGGCGCGCCTGCTCGACTATGTGCAGGGCCACGTCGGTCTTGTCCACCGCCACCACCAGCAGGCGTGCCCGCTCGAGGCCGACGGCCTCGAGCAGGTCACGGCGGCGCGAGTCGCCGTAGTGCACATTGCTCTCGCCGGCGCTGGCCTCCTCGACCCGCACCGGGTCGTCGTCCAGGGCGACGAAGACCTGGCCTTCGCGCTGCAGGAAGCGACCGATGGACTGGCCGACCCGGCCGTAGCCGCAGATCACCACATGGCCCTCCAGCTCGGCGCTGCGGCTGGCGATCTCCTCCAGCGGGCTCTCGCGTCCGGCCTTGCGCCGCAGGCGCAGGGCCAGCAGGGGCGCGCCGCGCAGCAGCAGCGGCGTGAGCGCCATGGAACAGAAGGCCGCGGCCAGCAGCAGGCCGGCCAGGGGGGCCTCCAGCAGGTTCTGCTGGCGCATCAGGGCGACCAGAGCGAAGAAGAATTCGCCCGCCTGGGCCAGGGCCAGGCCGCTGCGCCAGGCGGTTTCGTTGTCCTCGCCGCGCAGCCTGACCAGCAATGCCACCAGGCCGAACTTGAGCGTCAGCAGCAGCAGGGTGGCGCCGAGGATGGCCCAGCCCTGCTCGGCGAACAGGCGCAGGTCGATCAGCATGCCGACGCTGACGAAGAACAGGCCGAGGAGGATGTCGCGAAATGGCCGGATGTCCGCCTCGATCTGGTGGCGGTAATGGCTCTCGCCGAGCAGCATGCCGGCGAGGAAGGCGCCCAGGGCCATGGACAGGCCCAGCAGGTGGGTGAGCCAGGCGGTGAGCAGGACGATGACCAGGGCGAGCATGACGAAAAGTTCGGCCGAGTGCGACTGCGCCACTTCGTGGAACAGCTTGGGCAGCAGCCAGCGGCTGGCCAGCAGCAGGCCGAAGAACAGCAGCAGGGTCTTGCCCAGGGTCAGCGGCAGCGCCCAGTACCAGGGCTCGCCGCCCTGGCCGGCGACCACCGGCACCAGGGTCAGCAGCAGCACCGCCACCAGGTCCTGGAACAGCAGCACGCCCATGGCGTTCTGCCCGTGGCCGCTGAACACCTCGCCGAGGCTGACCAGCTCCTTGCCGACGATGGCGGTGGACGACAGCGCCAGGCCCAGGCCCAGCAGTGCCGCGCTGACCGGGGCCAGGCCCGCCAGCCAGAGGGCCGCCCCCAGGGCCGTACCGCACAGGGCCACCTGGGCGCTACCGAGGCCGAACACGGTGCCGCGCATGGCCAGCATGCGCGGCAGGGAGAATTCCAGCCCCAGGCTGAACAGCAGGAACACCACGCCCAGTTCGGCCAGCCGTGGCAGATCGCGGGCCGAGTCGATCCAGTCCAGTGCGGCCGGGCCGACCAGCAGGCCGACGCACAGGTAGCCGAGCACCGGCGGCAGGCGCAGGCGGCGGAACAGGGCGATGACCAGCAGCGAGCAGGCCAGGATGATCAGCAGGTCGGTGAACAAGTGGATTCTCCCCATCGATGGCACCGAGCATGCCGAAGCCGGACGGGGTCGTCCATGATCCGTGGCAATACCTGGCCGCTGGTCGGTTGAGATTCAAGTTTCCCCGGCGCTGGCCGTCAACGGATCAGATGTCCTGCCCTGGTACGCCGCCATGAACACTCTGGCTTCGCTTTCCCCGTCGCTGTCCCGCCCGTCGCTGCTCAACAACCTGTCCGCTCCGCGCGGCCAGGCCGATGCGCAGAACACCCTGGCTAACCGCCTGGCTGAGCGCCTGGGCCTGGAACCCGGTGCGCTGAGTGGCGCGCGCGAGGACTTCAGCCCGGACAAGGTGGCGGAGCGCGTACTCGGTTTCATCGAGCAGCGCCTGCAGGGTGAGGCCGCCGCCGGCGCCGATCCGGCCAGGCTGGAGGGGCTGCTTGCCCAGGCCCGCGAGGGGGTGGAGAAGGGCTTCGCCGAGGCGCGCAAGATCCTCGACGGCATGGGCATGCTCAAGGGCCGGGTGGCCGAGGATATCGACAGCACCTACGACAAGATCCAGGCCGGTCTGCAGGGGCTGCAGCAGGACTACGTGCCCAAGACCCCGACCGACAGCGGCAGCACAGGCCTGGTCGCGGCAGCGGCCTACAGCGAGCGTTTCGCCGCCCGCGCCGAGACCTTCGACATGCAGGTCACCACCCGCGATGGCGACCGCCTGCGCATCTCCGTGGCGGCGGCCTCGGCCAGCTGGTCGCAGAGCCGCGCCGTGGCCGCCAGCGATGGCAGCACGGCGCTGCTGGCGGCCAGCAGCAGTTCCGGCAGCATCCAGATCGGTGCCTGGCAGGTGCAGGTCGAGGGCGAGCTGGACGATGAGGAGCGCGCCGCGCTGGAGGACTTGTTCGGCCAGGTGCAGGAGCTGTCCAACCAGTTCTATGCCGGCGACCTGGCCGGCGCCTTCGACCGAGCCCTGGCGCTGGACATGGACGGCTCGCAGCTGGCCTCCATGTCCCTGCGTCTGACCCAGACCACCGTGCGCCAGGCCACCGATGCCTACAGCGCCGTGGCGCAGCAGGGTGGCCAGGCGGCCAGCGCGGTCAACGACAGCCTGGTGGACTACGCGCGCGGCCTGCTGGAGGCGCTGCGCAGCGCCGACAGGCTGGCGGACGATGCCAAGGGCACCCTGGAGCAACTGCTCGAAGGCGGCTTCGCCCTCGACGAGCGCTTCGGCGACGAGCTGCTGGACAAGGCCGGTGCGCTCAACCAGCGCCTGCTCGATGGCCTGCAGGGGCTGCTGCAGGACGAGGCGCCGGCTGCCTGAGTGCGGTGTTAGACTGGGCCTTCGCATGCTTCCGAGGTTCTAGTCGATGCCGCCCGAATGCCAACTCTTCGGCACCCTTGGCTGCCACCTGTGCGAGGTGGCCGAGGCGCTGCTGATGCCCTTCGTCGAGCACGGCCTGCTGGTCGAGCTGGTCGATATCGCCGAGCGCGAGGACTGGGTCGAGCAGTACGGCCTGCGCATCCCGGTGCTGCGCCGCTGCGACAGTGGCGCCGAGCTCAACTGGCCCTTCGATGCCGAGCAGGTGGTGACCTTCCTGCGCTGAGTCGTTGCTTGATATCTTGAACGGGTGATGCGTATTTTGTACGGATCGCCGCGTTCGCGGCATCACAGGGACAACAGGACATGACAGCCGACGACCGCCGTTCGCTCGCCGAGCGCTTGAAGGGAATCGACGAGATCGAATGCGTCACCGCGGACCTCAACGGGGTGCCGCGGGGCAAGGTGATGAGCGGTGCCGGCTTCCTCGAGGGGCGGCGCCTGCAGCTGGCGCGCGGGGTGCTGCTGCAGTGCATGATGGGCGGCTACCCGCCTGCGCGTTACTACGGCAGCGACGATGGCGACCTGGCACTGACCTGCCCCCCGGAGCGGGTCTTCCGCCTGCCCTGGAGCGAAACGCCGCGAGCCCTGGCGATCTGCGATGCCGAGGAACTCGACGGGCGCAGCTGCGGCCTGTCCACCCGCAGCCTGCTGCGGCGCGTGGTCGAGGGCTATGCCGAGCATGGCTGGCAGCCGGTGGTGGCCACCGAGCTGGAGTTCTTCGTCTTCGAGCGGCATGCCGATCCGCAGCAGCCTTTCCTGCCTCCGGCCGGGCTGGACGGACGCCGCGAGTGCGGGCACTCGGCGTTCAGCGTGTCCTCGAACAACGGCCTGCGCCCCTTTTTCGCCGAGGTTTACCGCTGCATGGAGGCGCTGGGCCTGCCGCGCGATACCTTCATGCACGAAATGGGGGTCAGCCAGTTCGAGATCAACCTGCTGCATGGCGATCCGCTGCAGGTGGCCGACCAGACCTTCCTGTTCAAGCACCTGCTCAAGGAGGTCGGCCTCAAGCACGGTCTCAGCGTGGTGTGCATGGCCAAGCCGCTGCCGCATACGCCGGGCAGTTCCATGCATATCCACCAAAGCGTGGTGGAGCAGGGCGGCGACAACATCTTCAGCTCCGCCGATGGCGAGGCGACGCCGGCATTCTTCCACTTCATCGCTGGCCAGCAGGCGGCAATGGCCGACTTCACCCTGCTGTTTGCCCCCCACGTGAATTCCTACCAGCGCCTGTGCCACCCCTATGCCTCGCCGAACAACGCCTGCTGGTCGCATGACAACCGTGCCGCCGGCCTGCGCATTCCGGCCAGCGCTCCGGCGGCAAGACGGGTGGAGAACCGTCTGCCGGGAGCGGACGCCAATCCCTACCTGGCCATCGCCGCCAGCCTGGCCGCCGGCCTGCACGGCCTGCGCTGCGGCCTGCAGCCGAGCGCGCCGATCCAGGGCGAGTTCGAGGAGCCGGAGGCGCTGAGCCTGCCATGTACCCTGCATGCGGCGCTGCAGCGCCTCAAGGGCAGTGCGCTGGCGCGCCAGTGGTTCGGCGACGAGTTCGTCGACGGCTACTGCGCCAGCAAGGAGATGGAGCTGATGAGCTACCTGGACGAGATCACGCCTTGGGAGCGACGGGTGCTGGGAACCCAGGCCTGAAGCGCGAAGGCCGCCTCGCGGCGGCCTCCTGCTATTCCTGTTCGATGCGCCGCGCCTCGCGCTGCAACTGGTAGACGAAGCGCTCGACCTGACGCTGCTCCAGGCCGCTCATGCGGAAGAAGCGCAGGCCGACGAAGGTCATGTTGGCCTTCTCCTCAAAGTGCACGTGGCGCAGCTCGGCGGCGGTGCTCATCGCGCCGATCGGTAGCATGGCCGCGAAACGTTCGTAGACCTGGCCGGGCTGCAGGCGGTCAACCACGTTGCCGGGAAAGCGCAGGCGGCAGCCGGTGGCCGAGATGTCCAGCATCTGGCCCTTGAGGGCCGGGCTGAGCTTGCTGCCGGACAGTTCGATATTGACCAGCTGGCCCTGGCCCAGGGCGGCGCGGAAGGCGTTGCGGCGCTGGTGGTAGGTGATGCGTTCGGGCATGTAGCCCCAGTAGCAGCGCGCGCCCTCCAGCTCGCCGATGCGCACCGGGTCCTCGCACTCCCAGGCGATGCGCACGCCATCGTGAAAGGCCTCGACGCTGAAGGCCTCGCCATTTTGTAGGAAGCGTTCGCCGTCGCTGGGGATCAGCTCGTCCAGGGCTATTACTCCGCGCTCGCGGTTGACCTCGACCAGATAGCTCTGGAATCGCTGGTTGCGGTCCTTGAACTTGATGATCAGCGGGTCGTGGCCCTGCTGCAGCAGACGCAGGTTGGCGAAGATTTCCAAGGGGGCGGTCAGCACCTTGGGTGGCTGCGGACCATCTTCCTCGATGAATGGATTGGACACGATCCGGGAGTCTCCAGGCGCAAAAGTACTACTGCACTAGAATACTGGCATATTGCCTGTATGTCCCTGTGCTCGTTGTTATGCTCAGGCTTGGCTGAGGGGGCGTTGCTGCGCGATTCTAGCGGCGCCGCCGCGGCTGTCATAGAGCCCCGGCGTTTCGCCGCCACGCAGGATGCCCAGTACGCTCTTCAGCGAGGCCTGGTTGGCGCGGATCAGCCGGCCGTTGCGCTGGTTGGCGTCGCGGCATTGCTCCAGGAGGGCATTCAGCTCGTCACTGCGGGACAGCAGCTCGGTGCCGTTGGCACTGCGGCTGGCCAGGGTTTCCAGGCCGACGCGGTCGGCGCTCAGTTGTTGCGCGGCGAGCAGTTGGCTGCGAGCCGTGCCGTGCTGTTCGAGCAGGCCGAGGAGGGGGAGCTTTTCGCCGAGGATCTGCTCCAGGCGCGGCAGGTCCCGTTCGCCCATGGCCTGGAATTCGGCATCGATCAGTTCAAGCAGGCGCTGGGCCGTGCCGATATCTTCGATGAAAAGGTGCAGCAGGTCGTTATCTTGCATCGCGGGCTCTGGGGATCGGGCGTCCAACACCCCCAGCGCAGCCCTTGGACTAGCGCTGGGATTCGAAATCGAGGAGCTTGCCGGCGACGCGCTGGGCGTCCACCTGGTAGCTGCCATCGGCGATGGCCTGCTTCAGCTTGGCGACGCGCTCTTTGTCCACGGTCGGCAGATCGCGCAGCTTGTCGCTGACTTTCTGCAACTGCTGGGCTTCGCGGCTGAGCTGCACGGATTCGCCGGTCTTGGCGCTCGAAGCCTGCTCATCGGCAACCTGCACCGCGCTCGGCGGCGTGTTGCTGACGGCCTCGTTGCGGCCGCTGGCCTGAGCGCTACCGGCACGCCCGTTGTTGGCGGGGCCGGCGGCATTATTCAGCCGGTTGAAGTCGATGACCATGTTAGTAAACCTCTGACGGGATCTGGACGCTTGACTAGGATGTCGGCCGGTTCCGTCGAAACTTTAGGGCGCAATTATGTGCGTCGTTTAACAGTGTAGGAAATCGTCGGGGATTTGCGCTACAAGAATCGTGCCTACATGTCCACCTCGACCTGGCCAGGTCCTACCACGCGAGCCCTGATCACACGCTGGGAGCTCAGGTTGCGTACGCTGATCTGCTGGCCGAGAGTGCCGCCGGACAAGGCCTCGCCCTGCATGCGCACATTGATTCCACCTCCGCGGGCGGCGATTACCACCTGGTCGCCGCGTTTAACGCTCTCCGCCACCTGCAGGTGCGCCGGGGTCAATACCTGATCTGCCTGAAGCGGGCGCGTCAGTTTTTTGCCGATAGCTTGCTCGGGATCGCTGATATAGCCTCGGTTAAGCAGGCCGACATCCTGCTCGATCATGGCGATATCCGCCGGACCGATGATGCTGTCGCGCTTGAGCGGGGTCTTGAGTACCGCCACGGGACGGAAGATGCGCACCTGGGCAGGGACGAACACCGTCCAGGGTGTACTACCTTCGCAGCTGACCCGCACCGTGACCCTGCCGACGGGCTGGGTCGGGCTTTCCAGGCTCTGTGTCAAATCGCTGTCGCAGGCAGCCAGGCGCAAGCGTGGATCGAGCGCGTTGACCTGAATCTCATGCCTCGCGGGGATTTCGCTACGCTCTAGATAATCCTCGACCATGAATTCAAGAAAGCCTTCGGTAGCGCCGATAAGTTCTTCGGGCAAGGTCAGCGGAGCCGCATGCGGCGAGCTGTAGCCGAACAGGCCCAAAGCGGGTAAAACACCGGCAAGCACAAGGCGTTTTGCCATTATGCGTCGGGAAAGTGTCGTGAGTGCGTTCATGCAACTCACGAAGCAAGGCCCGTGCCGCCTGCTAGGCTTTAGCAGAACGCGCGGCGATATGAACAATAAGGAGTCTGGGCATGGCCGGAGTATTGGACTCGGTTAACCAGCGTACCCAACTGGTCGGGCAGAACCGCCTGGAGCTCTTGCTGTTCCGTCTGGACGGTCAGCAGCTCTATGGCATCAACGTGTTCAAGGTGAAGGAGGTGCTGCAGTGCCCCAAGCTCACCGTGATGCCCAAGTCCAGTCAGGTGGTACGTGGTGTGGCGAACATCCGTGGGGGCACCATCCCGATTCTCGATTTGGCCCTGGCCACCGGTAGGTCGGCGCTGGACGATATCCAGAACAGTTTCGTGATCATCACCGAGTACAACACCAAGGTGCAGGGCTTTCTGGTGCGCTCGGTGGAACGCATCGTCAACATGAACTGGGAAGAGATCCATCCGCCACCCAAGGGTACCGGCCGTGATCATTACCTGACGGCCGTGACCCGAGTCGACAACAAGCTGGTGGAAATCATCGACGTGGAGAAGATCCTCGCCGAGGTGGCGCCTATGTCCGAGGCCATCTCCGAGGGCGTCGTCGACGTCGAGACGCAGGCCAAGGCGGTGTCCAAGCGGGTGCTGATCTGTGACGACTCCTCGGTGGCGCGTAAGCAGGTCTCGCGCTGCCTGGAAAGCGTAGGTGTCGAGGTGGTGGCGCTCAATGACGGGCGCGAGGCCTACGACTACCTGCGCAAGATGGTGGAGGAGGGCAAGAACCCGGCGCAGGAATTTCTCATGCTGATCTCCGATATCGAGATGCCGGAAATGGACGGTTACACCCTCACGGCGGAGATCCGTTCCGATCCGAGGATGCAGAACCTCCATGTGATTCTGCATACTTCTCTCTCCGGCGTGTTCAATCAGGCGATGGTCAAGAAAGTGGGGGCGGACGATTTCCTCGCGAAATTCCGCCCGGACGATCTGGCCTCCCGCGTGGTCGAGCGCATCCGGGTAGCTGATGGAGGCTGAGGGTCAGACCCTCGGTTAGGACTATGTTTGGCGAGGCGGCATTAGTGTCTTCAGGCAATTTGGACTTCGAGCAGTTTCGGACCTTTCTGGAGAAGGCCTGCGGCATTCTGCTGGGGAGCAACAAGCAGTACCTGGTTTCCAGTCGCCTCAACAAGCTGATGGAGCAGCAGGGCATCAAGAGCCTCGGCGAGCTGGTGCAGAAGATGCAGGCCCAGCCGCGCGGTGGTCTGCGCGAGCAGGTGGTCGATGCCATGACCACCAACGAGACCCTGTGGTTTCGCGATACCTATCCTTTCGAGGTGATGAAGAACCGGGTTCTGCCGGAGCTGATCAAGGCCAATCCCAGCCAGCGCCTGCGCATTTGGTCGGCGGCCTGCTCTTCCGGGCAGGAGCCCTATTCGCTGTCGATGACCATCGACGAGTTCGAGAAGACCAACCTGGGTCAGCTCAAGGCCGGCGTGCAGATAGTCGCCACCGACCTGTCGCCGTCGATGCTGACGGCCTGCAAGTCCGGCGAGTACGACAGCCTGGCCATGGGCCGCGGCCTGTCGCAGGAGCGTCTGCAGCGTTACTTCGATCCCAAGGGGCCGGGGCGCTGGGTGGTCAAGCCGGCGATCAAGAGTCGCGTGGAATTTCGCCCGCTGAACCTGCTGGAGAGCTACGCCGCGCTCGGCAAGTTCGACGTGGTGTTCTGCCGCAACGTGCTGATCTACTTCTCCGCCGAGGTGAAGAAGGACATCCTCACCCGGATCCATGCCACCCTCAAGCCGGGCGGCTACCTGTTCCTTGGCGCCTCCGAGGCGCTCAACGGCCTGCCGGACCTGTACCAGATGGTCCAGTGCAGCCCGGGGATCATCTACAAGGTGAAGTGATCCCGCCTGGGACGTGCAACGGGAGGCCAATGGCCTCCCGTTTTCTTTTGGGGCGGCAAAGGGCATTGCCGGCTTTGCCGCTTGCCACCGCGAAAGCGGAAAAGCCTTGCCGCTTGCCGCTCCCTAGGTGGCTTTTAAGTTTCTAACTCATTGAAAAATAAATATAAATAAAATTGGCACAGCCTTTGCTGAATGTCTGGTACGACGCCCACACGGCAAAGGTTCCAGGTCATGAGCATCAGTTTCGACAAAGCACTCGGCATCCACGAAATGGCCCTCGGCTTCCGCGCTCAGCGCGCCGAGGTGCTGGCCAACAACATCGCCAACGCCGACACCCCGCACTACAAGGCCCGTGACCTGGATTTCGCCGCCGTGCTCGCCGAGCAGAACGAGAAGCAGGGCGGCAAGACCTTCGGCCTGAGCCGCACCGACAGCCAGCACATTGCCGCCGACGGCATCCAGCTGGCCGATCCGGCACTGCGCTTCCGCACCCCGTTCCATCCGTCCATCGACCAGAACAGCGTCGACATGCAGCAGGAGCAAGCCAACTACGCCGAGAACGCGGTGCAGTTCCAGGCCAGCTTCACCTTTCTCAACAGCAAGTTCAAAGGGCTGGTCAGCGCCCTGCGCGGCGAATAAGGGAGATCACGAACATGTCACTCGCCAGTGTCTTCAACATCGCCGGTACCGGCATGAGCGCCCAGAGCACTCGCCTGAACACCATCTCCAGCAACATCGCCAACGCCGAGACCGTCTCCTCGAGCATCGAGCAGACCTACCGCGCGCGCCACCCGGTGTTCGCCACCGTGTTCGAGTCGAGCCTGGAGGGTGATCGCGGCTCGCTGTTCGCCGACCAGGACCAGGCCGGGCGTGGCGTGCAGGTACTGGGCGTGGTCGAGGACCAGAGCAGCCTGATGCCGCGTTACGAGCCGAACCACCCGGCGGCGGACGACAAGGGCTACGTGTACTACCCGAACGTCAACGTGGTCGAGGAAATGGCCGACATGATCTCCGCCAGCCGTGCCTTCCAGACCAACGTGGAAATGATGAATACCGCCAAGCAGATGATGCAGCGCGTGCTGACCCTGGGCCAGTAAGCGGCGAATGAGGAGCGAGACAATGAGTGTCAGTGGCGTCGGTTCCGTACTGGACCAGTACCAGATCAAGCAGGACAGCACCCAGAAAAAGGAGCTTGGCAAGAACGAGTTCCTCGAGCTGCTGGTGGCCCAGCTGAACAACCAGAACCCGCTGGAGCCCCAGGAGAACGGCGAGTTCATCGCCCAGCTGGCGCAGTTCAGCCAGGTCGAGGGCATCGAACAGCTCAACACCCGCATGGAGTCGCTGCTGTCCGGCTACCAGTCCTCGCAGGCCCTACAGGCATCCTCCCTGGTCGGCCGCAAGGTGATAGTGCCGAGCGAGAAGGCGGTGGTGGATACCAGCGAGACCTTCAAGGGCAGCCTGGTCCTGCCGGTCACCAGCAGCAACGTCTACGTCAACGTCTACGACAGCGCCGGCAAGGTGGTGAACCGCGTCAACCTCGGCCAGCAGGCCGCCGGCAACGTCAGCTTCATGTGGGACGGCAAGGACTCCAGCGGCAATCTCATGCCGCCCGGCACCTACAAGTTCGAGGCGCAGGCTACCTATGCCGACGGTACCAAGGGTCTCTACACCCTGCTGCCGGCCAACGTCGACAGCGTCGTGCTGGGGCAGAACGGCGGCGAAATGAAACTCAACCTGGCGGGTGTCGGCATCGTGCCGCTGTCCCAGGTCCAGGTCATCGGTCAATAACCCCAGGCTGTAAGCGCCGGCAGTAACGGCAAAGGAGCACTTCCATGGCTTTCAACATCGGTCTCAGCGGTCTGCGGGCAGCCACCAACGACCTCAACGTCACCGGCAACAACATCGCCAACGCCGGCACCGCGGGCTTCAAGCAGTCGCGCGCGGAGTTCGCCGACGTCTATGCCGCCTCGGTCCTCGGCACCGGGGCCAACCCGCAGGGCAGCGGCGTACTGCTGGGCGACGTGTCGCAGCTGTTCAACCAGGGCAACATCAACTACACCCAGAACGCCCTGGACCTGGCCATCAACGGCAACGGCTTCTTCGTCACCAGCAACAACGGCGAGATCAGCTATACCCGCGCCGGCTACTTCGGTACCGACCGCGATGGCTATGTGGTCAACAACTTCGGCTATCGCCTGCAGGGCTACGCGGTGGATGCCGCCGGCAACCTGCAGAACGGCATCGTCGATGACATCCAGATCCGCACTGCCGCCCAGTCGCCGCGTGCCACCGAGAACATGGTGCAGACCTTCAACCTCAACTCGAACAACACGGTGCCGACCACTGTGCCCTTCGACCCGGCCGACCCGACCACCTACAACTCGTCGACCTCGACCAACATCTACGACACTCAGGGCAATGCCCACGTGCTGACCCAGTACTTCGTCAAGACCGCGGCCAATACCTGGACCATGAACGTCCTGATCGACGGGCGCAACCCCAACGATCCGACCCTGACCACGCCCTACACCGTCGACCTGAGCTTTACGGCGGCAGGCCAGCTGGATACTGCGGCGCTGGCCTCCACTGATTTCACGGTGAACGCCGATGGCACCCTGAGCCTGACCAACTGGGTGCCGGCCGCGCCGGACAATTCGGTGCCGCCGGTATGGAGTGCCAACGGCGCGAACGCGGCGGCGGCGGGCATCACCGTTGATATCCGCAATGCAACCCAGTTCGCCAGCGCCTTCGCGGTCACTGCGGTGAGCCAGGACGGCTATACCACCGGCGAACTGGCCGGCCTGGAGATCGACGATACCGGGGTGATCTTCGCCCGCTACACCAATGGCCAGTCGCTGGTCCAGGGCCAGGTGGTGCTGGCCAACTTCGCCAACGTGCAAGGCCTTACCCCGGTCGGCAAGACTGCCTGGGTGCAGTCCTTCCAGTCCGGCGAGCCAGTGGTCGGTACGCCGCGCTCCGGCACCCTGGGCGCCCTGCAGGCCGGCGCGCTTGAGGATTCCAACGTCGAGTTGTCGGACCAGCTGGTCAACCTGATCGTCGCCCAGCGCAACTACCAGGCCAACGCCAAGACCATCGAGACCGAAAGCGCCATCACCCAGACCATCATCAACCTGCGTTGATGAGTGGAGGAGGGGGCTTGCCGCTAGCGGCAAGCCCTCGCCGTAATCCCTTCTGGAAAGACTCCGTACGGGGTCTTTTCTTTATAAAAATCTATAAAAATCAAATAGATGTAATTCTATTTTTGTCCTGGCACGCGGTTTGCTGAAGAGCTTGTAACTGAGTTACGAGCGGCAATCGGCCGAACTGCGGAGCAACCCATGGACAAGATGCTGTACATCTCCATGACCGGCGCCAGCCAGAACACCCTGGCCCAGCGTGCCCACGCCAACAACCTGGCGAACATCTCGACCACCGGCTTTCGCCGCGACTACGAGCAGGCGCGTTCCATGCCGGTGTTCGGCGACAGCTACCCGGCGCGGGTCTACGCCATGACCGAGCGTCCCGCCACCGACTTCACCCCCGGCTCCCTGCAGGAGACGGGGCGCGACCTGGACGTGGCCATCGAGGGCCAGGGCTGGATCGCCGTGCAGGCGGCCGACGGTAGCGAGGCCTACGTACGCACCGCCAGCCTGCAGATTGACGCCCTCGGCCAGCTGCGCACCGGCAACGGTTTGCCGGTGCTCGGCAATGGCGGGCCGATCGCCGTGCCGCCGGAGCAGAAGGTCGAGATCGGTCAGGACGGCACCATCAGCATTCGCGCCCTCGGCGAGGCCCCCAACGTGATGGCCGAGGTGGACCGCATCAAGCTGGTCAACCCCGACCCCAGAAACATGGAGAAGGGCAGCGATGGCCTGATCCGCGTCAAGGATGCGACCGGCCCGCAGGAGCCCGATGCCACCGTACGCCTGACTTCCGGCTTCCTCGAGTCGAGCAACGTCAACGCCGTCGAGGAGATGACTGCGATCCTCTCGCTGTCCCGCCAGTTCGAGCTGCACGTAAAGATGATGCGTACCGCCGAAGAAGGCGCCTCCGCCATGGCACGGGTCATGCAAATCAGCTAATCACCAACGCGAAGCGCCATGAAACCGGCGCTCGAGGAGAAAGAACATGCTTCCGGCTCTGTGGGTCGCCAAGACCGGCCTGTCCGCCCAGGACATGAACCTGACCACCATTTCCAACAACCTGGCCAACGTCTCGACCACCGGCTTCAAGCGCGATCGCGCCGAGTTCGAGGATCTGCTGTACCAGATCCGTCGCCAGCCCGGCGGTCAGTCCAGCCAGGACAGCGAGCTGCCCACCGGCCTGCAGCTGGGCACCGGCGTGCGCATCGCCGGCACCCAGAAGATCTTCACCGCCGGCAGCCTGCAGACCACCGAGCAGCCGCTGGACATGGCGGTCAACGGCCGCGGCTTCTTCCAGGTCCTGATGCCGGACGGCACCGTCGGCTACACCCGCGACGGCAGCTTCCACCTGGACTCCGATGGCCAGATCGTCACCTCCAGCGGCTTCCCCCTGGAGCCGGCCATCGTCCTGCCGGCCGAGGTGCAGACCTTCACCGTCGGCGAGGACGGTACCGTCTCGGTGACCACCTTCGGCAACCCCGCCGCCCAGGTGATCGGTAACATCCAGACCGCCGACTTCGTCAACCCGGCCGGCCTGCAGGCGATCGGCAACAACCTGTTCCTCGAGACCGCCGCCAGCGGCGCGCCGCAGGTCGGCACCCCGGGCCTCACCGGCCTCGGCACCGTGCTGCAGAACACCCTGGAGAACTCCAACGTCAGCGTGGTGGAGGAGCTGGTCAACATGATCACCACCCAGCGCGCTTACGAGATGAACTCCAAGGTGATCTCCACCTCGGACCAGATGCTCTCCTTCATCACGCAGAACCTTTGATAGCGCAGGCGCCTCTGGCGCCGGCCAATGAATAGCAACAAGAACGCCGTGAGGTAGTGGTTATGAACCGGCCGATGATTCTTCTCTCCCTGCTGGGCTGCGTGCTCCTGAGTGGCTGCGTTACGCCCCCGCCGAAGCCGGACGATCCCTACTACGCCCCGGTGCTGCCGCGCACCCCGCTGCCGGCGGCGCAGACCAACGGCGCCATCTACCAGGCCGGTTTCGAGACCAACCTGTACGACGACCGCAAGGCCTATCGGGTCGGCGACATCATCACCATCACCCTCAGCGAGCGTACCCAAGCCAGCAAGGCGGCCGGTTCGGACATGTCCAAGGACAGCAGCGCCAACCTCGGCCTGACCTCGCTGTTCGGTGGCGCCGTTTCGCTGGACAACCCCAGTACCAGCCTCAACCCGCTCAAGGCCGAGGATCTCAGCCTGGATGTGGGTTACAGCGGTACCCGCTCGACAGAGGGAGAGAGCGCAGCGAATCAGAGCAACAGCCTGTCCGGCTCGATCACCGTGACAGTCGCCGAAGTGCTGCCCAACGGCATCCTCGCCGTGCGCGGCGAGAAGTGGCTGACGCTGAACACCGGCGATGAGCTGGTGCGCATCGCCGGGCTGATCCGCGCCGACGACATCGCCACCGACAACACCGTGTCCTCGACCCGCGTGGCCAATGCCCGGATCACCTACTCGGGCACTGGTACCTTCGCCGATGCCAGCCAGCCGGGGTGGTTCGACCGTTTCTTCATGAGCCCGTTGTTCCCGTTCTGAGCAGGTAGCCGACCATGAAGCAACTGATTTCCGCCCTCTGCCTGCTGCTCGCCGCGAGCACCGTGCAGGCCGAACGCCTGAAAGACCTGGCCAGCATCCAGGGCGTGCGAACCAACCAGCTGATCGGCTATGGCCTGGTGGTCGGCCTCAACGGCACCGGCGACCAGACCACGCAGACGCCCTTCACCCTGCAGACCTTCAACAACATGCTGGCGCAGTTCGGCATCAAGGTGCCGGCCGGCAGCGGCAATGTGCAGCTGAAGAACGTCGCCGCGGTGTCCGTGCATGCCGAGCTGCCGCCGTTCGCCAAGCCGGGGCAGACCCTGGACGTGACCATCTCCTCGATCGGCAACTCCAAGAGCCTGCGCGGCGGCAGCCTGCTGATGACCCCGCTCAAGGGCATCGACGGCAACGTCTACGCCATCGCCCAGGGCAACCTGGTGGTCGGTGGCTTCGACGCCGGCGGTGCCGACGGCTCGCGCATCACCGTCAACGTGCCGTCGGCTGGCCGCATCCCCGCCGGTGCTACCGTCGAACGCCCGGTGCCGAGCGGCTTCGACCAGGGCAATAGCCTGACGCTGAACCTCAACCGTCCGGACTTCACCACGGCGAAGAACATCGTCGACCAGATCAACGGCCTGCTCGGCCCGGGCGTGGCTCAGGCCATCGACGGCGGCTCGATCCGCGTCAGCGCGCCGCTGGATCCGAACCAGCGCGTCGACTATCTGGCGGTGCTGGAGAACATCGAGATCGAGGCTGGCCAGGCGGCGGCCAAGGTCATCATCAACTCGCGCACCGGCACCATCGTCATCGGCCAGAACGTCAAGGTGCAGCCGGCTGCGGTGACCCACGGCAGCCTCACCGTGACCATCACCGAAGACCCCATCGTCAGCCAGCCCGAGGCGCTCTCCGGCGGGCAGACCGCAGTAGTGCCGAATTCCCGGGTGGATGCCGAGCAGGAGGCCAAGCCGATGTTCAAGTTCGGCCCCGGCACCACGCTCGACGAGATCGTCCGTGCGGTCAACCAGGTGGGCGCCGCGCCTTCCGACCTGATGGCCATCCTCGAGGCGCTCAAGCAAGCCGGCGCCTTGCAGGCCGACCTGATCGTGATCTGACGGAGGCGACCATGGACTCCAGACTCGCAGCCGGCCTCGACAGCGGCGCCTACACCGACCTGAACCGGCTCAACCAGTTCAAGGTCGGCGGCGACAGCGAAGGCAACATCAAGAAGGTCGCCCGGGAATTCGAATCGCTGTTCCTCAATGAAATGATGAAGGCCATGCGCAAGGCGAACGAAGTGTTCGCCGAAGGCAACTTCATGAACAGCAACGAGAGCAAGACCTACCAGGACATGCACGACCAGCAGCTGGCCGTGACCCTGTCGAAGAACAATGGTGGCATCGGCCTGGCTTCGGTGCTGGAACGCCAGCTCAGCCAGATGAAGAGCGGGCCGAAGCGGGTCAACCCCTTCGCCCAGGTCGAGGCGCCGAGCGCCAGCGCGCGCGCCGGTGCCTTGGGCCAAGCTGGCGCGTTCAAACCGGCAGGCGAGGGCGGTGTCGCCGCCCGCGACGATTCGCAGCAGCTCAACCAGCGGCGTCTGAGCCTGCCGAGCAAGCTCACCGACCGCCTGCTGGCCGGCATAGTCCCGGCTAGCGGCGAAGGCCAGCCACTGGCCGGCAGCGACTGGGTGCCGGCGCAGGCCAGCGCGGTGGCCGACGGCAAGCCGCTGAGCCTGGGCGACAGCGACGCCATCAGTGGTCGCCGGGTGGCCCAGCCGCCGCTGGCCAAGGGCAAGTCGGCCTTCGCCTCGGCTGCCGACTTCGTCGCCACCATGCTGCCGCTGGCCGAGGAGGCCGCGCAGAAGATCGGCGTCGACGCCCGTTACCTGGTGGCCCAGGCCGCCCTGGAAACCGGCTGGGGCAAGTCGATCATCCGCCAGGCCGACGGCTCCAGCAGCCACAACCTGTTCGGCATCAAGGCCCACGGCGGCTGGCAGGGTGAGTCGGCACGGGTACTGACTACCGAATACAAGGGCGGTGAGGCGGTCAAGGAGGCGGCTTCCTTCCGCGCCTATGACTCCTACCGGCAGAGTTTCAACGACTACGTGAGCTTCCTGCAGGGCAACGGCCGCTATCAAGAAGCGCTGGCCGCGACCGATAACCCGGAGAGCTTCGTGCGCGAGCTACAGGAGGCCGGTTACGCCACCGACCCCCAGTACGCCCGCAAGATCGCGCAGATCGCCCGGCAGATGCAGACCTACCAGGCTGTGGCTGCCGCCGACAGTCCGACCACGAGGACCTGAGAGCTGAATCATGGCTGACCTACTGAGCATTGGCCTGTCGGGCCTCGCCGCGAACAAGACCTCGCTGGCGGTCACCGGCCACAACATCACCAACGTCAACACGCCGGGCTTTTCCCGGCAGGACACGGTGCAGGCCACGCGCATCCCGCAGTTCAGTGGTGCCGGCTACATCGGTTCGGGTACCACACTGGTCGACGTGCGGCGCATCTACAACGAGTTCCTCACCACCCAGGTACGCACCAGCACGGCACTGAACAGCGATGTGTCCGCCTACCTGGGGCAGATCAACCAGCTCGATTCGCTGCTGGCCGGCAGCACCACCGGCATCACCCCCGGCCTGCAGAAGCTGTTCGCCTCGCTGCAGACCGCTGCCGAGGACCCTGCCAATATTCCGGCGCGGCAGCTGGTACTGTCCGAGGCCGAGGGCCTGGCCAAGCGCTTCAACACCATCTACGACCGTCTCTACGAGCAGAATGCCTTCATCAACAAGCAGCTCGAGGCGGTGACCGACCAGGTCAACCAGCTGGCCACCTCGATCGCCGGCTACAACAACGCCATCGCCGTGGCCGCGGCCAATGGCAAGCAGCCCAACGATTTGCTCGATGCCCGCGAGGAGGCCGTGCGCAAGCTCTCCGAGTTCATCGGCGTGACCGTGGTTCCGCAGGACGACAGCAGCTACAACCTGTTCATCGGCTCCGGCCAGCCGCTGGTAGTGGGAGCCACCGCCTCGCGCCTGGAGGTGGTGCCCGGCACCGCCGACCCCCTGCGCGCCGAAGTACAGTTCATCAGCGGCAACTCGCGCCAGGGCATCACCTCGCTGATTACCGGTGGCGAGATGGGTGGTCTGATCCGCTATCGCGAGGACGTGCTGGACGAGTCGCTGAACGCCGTCGGGCGCCTGGCGCTGTCGGTCGCCGACCAGATCAACAGCCAGCTTGGGCAGGGGCTGGACCTCAAGGGCAACTTCGGCGAACCGCTGTTCCGCGCTATCAATGATCCGCTGCTGGTCGGCCAGCGCAGCCTGGCTCGGGTCGGCAACAGCGACCCCTCGGCCAATCTCAACGTACTGATCGAGAACACTACCGCGCTGACCACCAGCGACTACGAGATCGAGTTCACCAGCGCCACCGAATACACCGTAAGGCGGGTCTCCGACGGTCAAACGGTCTCCGCGCTCTATGACAACGATGGCGATCCCGACACCCCGCTGGTGCCTGCGCCGTCACCCTACGACATCACCAGTGCCACGCCGCTGGTCTTCGATGGGTTCTCGATGAACGTAGCCTCCGGCACCTTCGCCGCCGGCGATCGCTTCCGCGTCATGCCGACCCGTACCGCTGGCAGCGATATCCGCGCGGACCTGAAGAATGCTCAGGAGTTGGCGTTCGCCTCGCCACTGAAGGCCGAAACCAGTCCTGGCAACGTCGGTACCGGGGGGATCACCCAGCCGAGCCTGATCACCGAGATCGACATCTACGACCCGGTTGCCCAGGCTGCCCTGGAGAACAGCCTGCGCAGCGCACCGCCACTGCGTATCGTGTTCACCTCGGCCACCGGCTACGATGTGGTCGACACCACGGGTGCGGTGCTGAGCAGCAACGTCATTGTGCCGGGGCAGAACAACACCCAGCAGATCACCGCCGGCACGCCGCCCAATGACTTCACCTTCGAGTTCACCATCAGCGGCCGCCCGACCACTGGCGACAACTTCACCATCGCCTTCAACACCAATGGCGTATCGGACAACCGCAACGCCCTGAAGCTGGCCGATCTGCAGAACAAGGCGACGGTCGGTGTCGACCCCAACTTCCCGACTACCACCGGGGCGAGCTTTACTGACTCCTACGGTGATCTGGTGGAACGGGTCGGCACCCTGACCAGCCAGGCACGGGTGGATGGCGAGGCGACCGGGGCGATCCTCAAGCAGGCCACCGACAACCGCGACTCGGTGTCGGCAGTGAACCTCGACGAGGAGGCGGCCAAGCTGATCCAGTTCGAGCAGTATTACCAGGCCTCGGCGCAGATCATCCAGGTCGCACGTACCCTGTTCGATACCCTGATCAACACCTTCTAAGCCGGATAGCCACCATGGTCATGCGCATCTCCTCCATCCAGGCCTTCAACAACGGTGTGAACGGTATCGGGCGCAACTATTCCAACGTGATCCGCACCCAGGAGCAGATCAGCAGCGGCAATCGTATCCTCACTCCCGCCGACGACCCGGTGGCCTCGGTACGCCTGCTGCAGCTGGAGCAGCAGCAGGCGTTGCTGGGGCAGTACAAGGAC
Organism: Aquipseudomonas alcaligenes; assembly: GCF_003205495.1. Taxonomy (GTDB): domain Bacteria; phylum Pseudomonadota; class Gammaproteobacteria; order Pseudomonadales; family Pseudomonadaceae; genus Aquipseudomonas; species Aquipseudomonas alcaligenes_B. The sequence goes on from NZ_QJRX01000009.1 coordinate 142,531, forward strand.
AACCTGACAGCGGCGAAGAACAGCCTGACCCAAGAGGAGACCACCCTCAACTCGGTCAACACCGTGCTGCAGCGCATCCGCGAACTGGCGGTGCAGGCCGGTGGTGGCGCGTTGTCGGCCCAGGACCGCAAGTCCATCGCCAAGGAGCTGGGCGAGCGCGAGGCCGAACTGCTGAATTTGATGAACAGCCGCAACGCCCGGGGCGAGTACCTGTTCTCCGGCTTCCTGGGCAAGACCGAGCCATTCATTCGCAACCCCGATGGCACTTATTCCTATTTTGGTGACGAGGGCCAGCGCAGCCTGCAGGTGGCCGGATCGACCACAGTGGCGATCAACGACAACGGCAAGCGCCTGTTCGAGGATGTGACCAATGCCGACCGTGTTCTGGAGACCGGCGGCGTGAATAATGCCGCTCTGGCGGGGCAGGTACCGCCGCTGCCGGCTACCAACATTCCAGCAGTACCGGCGGCCGATCAGCGGGTGTTCATGTCTCAGGGGCTGGTCGAGAACCAGGATGCCTTCAACAGCAACTTCCGCGCAGGCGAGCCGTATTCGCTGGTGTTCGTCAGTGGTCGCGAGTTTCGCATCTACGACGGTACGGGTGCCGATGTGACATCGGAGATACCCGGTGGCGGGCAGATCGACCCTCTGGCCAATGGTGGTAACACCATCAACTTCCGTGGCATGCGTTTTCAGCTTGATGTGGTGCTGCAGGACGGTGACAACGAGCAGAATCTCGATCAGTTGCTCGCCGACACCGCAACACCGGGTACCCCGGGTATCGGGACTCACAGCTTCACTCTGCAGGCGGCACCCACCGAGTTCTCCGTTACCCGCTCTTCGACCAACGCGTCCACCGCCGTGATTGACGGCGGTACCATCAGCAATCAGGCCACTTTCAACTCGCAGTTCCCGACTTCCGGCGTGGTCTTGCGCTTCACCAACGCCACCAACTATGACGTCTATGCACAGCCGGTCGGTCCAAGCAGTACGCCTATCGCTACCGGCTCGGCCCCAGGCCCTTATCCATCGACCTTTACCGTGTTCGGTGTGGACTTCAACCTAAGTGGGGCAGCCGCGGCCGGCGACGAGTTCGGTATCAAACCGCAGTTCCAGGAGCAGCGCAGTATCCTCAATACCATTTCGCAGCTGCGCCAAGCGCTGGAGTCCTCTCCGACATCCCCCGTCGGAAATCTGGCGATTCGCGACGAAGTGGCTATTGCCCTGAAGAACCTGGACAACGGCATCGGCCAGGTTCTCGAGGTGCAGACCGAGATCGGCGCACGCCTTAACCTGGTCGATACCACCGAGATCGACAACGAGGACGTCACCCTGGTCAATAAGGCCGTGCAGGCCGACCTGCGTGAACTGGACTATGCGGAGGCGCTGTCGCGTCTGTCGTTCCAGACCATCGTTCTCGAAGCGGCGCAGCAGAGCTATGTAAAGATCGCTGGACTCAATCTGTTCAATCAGTTGCGCTGAACCGGACGCAACCTGACGTGTTGATGGCGCCTCAGCTCGCCGCATGATCTATGGGAAGAGCTCTCTGCATTAGGTCCGCAAAAAGTCACGCACTAGCTCTGCAATATGTTTTCTGGGTGTCCAATCAGTTGCGCCTTATGCCGGTGGCTCGCTAATTGCTAACCTTCTCGGCAGTACTGGTTTGATGCTGGATTGTTGGCGGAATAGAGCATGACGGAAAACAACGACTGGCTGATAGGCTTCTTCCGCGACCAGGCGCGTTTGGGGTTCGAGGAGGGGGACTACGGTCGTACGCGCAACAGCTGCGAGAAACTGATTTACCTGGATCCCTCGGATGTCGGGGCTTGGGGTTGGCTGGGCGAAGCCGCTTTAGCCAGTCAGGATACCGCCACTGCTGTGCGTTGCTTCGAGCAACTCCTCGAACTGCAACCATATCAAGCTGAACATGCGGTAAATCTAGGCAAGGCCTATCTGCAACTGAAGGCCTGGGATGCTGCAGCTGCCGCCTTCACTCAGGCCCTGAGTCTATCTCCCAACGATCCTAGTATTCTCCACTTGCTGTCTTTGGTGGATCGCATGCGGCAGGCCCTGGAAGCGCTTAATCAGTCGAGCGGGGAACAGCCGGGGCGGAATGAGCCTTGCCCATGCGGCAGTGGCTTGAAGTATAAGAAATGCTGTCTAGCCAAGACCACCCAGAATGCCTGGCAGCAGCAGCTGTTAGATGCAGAGACCTCTGAGGACTGGGCCCGTGTGTTGGCCGTTCTCGCCGAGTTGGGGCAGTCCACGCCCGAGACTCAACGCTCCGAGGCTTTGGCTCGTTATAAGTTAGGGCAACGCCACCAGTCGAAGCCGCTCTTGCTGGCGTGCTATCGCTATAAGGGTGAAGACGCTGAAGTCTTGGCGGCACTTGCCGATCTGAGCCTTGATGATCATGACCTGAAAACGTCCGAGAAGTTGGCGCTTCGCTCGCTAGCTTTGGACCCGAATGGCTGGCGGGCGCGTCTGGTGTTGGCTGTATGTCATATTCGCCATGGCCAAGTTGCCGCTGCAGAGAGCGAGTTGCGCGAGCTGGTGCGCCGCACCCCCTCATGCCGTATGGGCTGGGAGCGACTCAGCGAGCTGCTGCGTGAACAGGGGCGTGGCGGTGATGCTTTGGCCGCTCTGGAAGAGTGGGTGCAGCGAAACCCTGAGAATGCCGAGGCTTGGTTTCGGTTGGGTTATGCGATGGTGGCCATGGGGCTTCCGCCACTTCAGTCGCAGCCTTATTTTGAAGAGACCCTAGCGCGCAACCCCGAACATGCAGAAGCCCTCTGCTGGTTGGGCCATTGCCGCCAGCAGGCTGGGAATCTGGCTGAGGCTCAGCAGTTCATGTTGCGTGGCCTACAGCTCAAACCGAGCTTTGGTCAGGGGTGGAACCTGCTCGGTATGCTCTATCACAGTATCGGTCGCCAGCAGGAGTCCGAAGGCTGCTTTATGCGAGCAGTTGCCATCACCCCGGATATTCCGTTTCCATGGAACAATCTGGCTAATACTTACCTGGACGCTGGTGAGTTGAGCGAGGCGGAGCAGGTAATTCGCCAGGCTATCCGCCTCAATGGCGACATCGCATCACTATGGAACAACCTGGGGAACATCCTGGGGGCGGGACAGCGTATCAGCGAGAGCATTGCTTGTTACGAAAAGGCTCTGCAACTTGATCCACAAGCGCCGGATGCCCGCGCTAACTATGGCGTTGCCTTGGCCAATTTCGTGCGTTTGGACGAGTCAATCAACACTCTCTTACCGCTTAGCCAGACTATCGAGAAGGCGCGCTCGAACCTGCTGTTTGCAGCAAACTATCATCCAGACTGGCCAATCGAGCGTATCTTCCAGATATATCGTGATCAGGCGGAGCGTTTCTTCCCTGCTCGGCGCTACTTCAATTACGCCAACGACCGTACAGCTCAGCGGCGCCTGCGGGTGGGGTACGTGTCGCCGGACTTCCGCAAGCACTCGTGCGCCATTTTTATCCAGCCTTTGCTAGAGCATCACGACCACAACCGCTTCGAAGTGTTCGCATATTCAGAGGTCCGGTGCGAAGACGAGATCAGCGAGCGCATGAAAGGGTTCGTGGATCATTGGAGACGCACTGTGGGAATGGCTGATGAGGCTCTTGCGGAGCTGATCCGCACTGATGAGATAGACATCCTCGTGGATCTAGCTGGCCATACTGCCAATAACCGGTTAGCGGTATTTGCTCTAAAACCAGCGCCAGTTCAAGTCACTTGGCTGGGCTTCGGCTATACCACTGGCCTTACCAGCATGGACTACTACCTGACCGACGCTGAGACGATTCCTTATGGTCACGAGGTGGCCTTCACCGAAAAGCCCTGGAGGGTGCGCTCGCCGTCCTTTGCGTATACGCCGCCAAATGTCACAGCGGTCAGTCCTCTGCCAGCCAAGCGCAACGGATACATCACCTTCGGTACCCTGACTCGACCGATACGCCTCAACTACAAGGTTATCCGTGTGTGGGCGGAAATTCTCAATCGGGTACCGGGCTCCAAGCTGATAATCAACAGTGGACCATTTCTCGACAGTGGTCTGCGCGAGCACTTCGCTGCTGAGTTTGCCAAACATGGCGTGGAGAAAGAGCGTCTGGACATGGGCTGTACCTCGCCTCCCTGGCCAATACTGGACAGCATGGACATTGCACTCGACTGCTTTCCGCACAACTCCGGTACAACGTTGTTTGACAGCCTATGGATGGGATTACCCTTTATCACCCTGCGTGACCGTCCTTCCATGGGGCGACTCGGTGCAACCATATTGCGAGGTTTGGGGCGCGAGGAGTGGATTGCCAATTCGGAGGCGGAATACATCGACAAGGCCGTAATGCTTGCCAGCGACCTGGATGCCCTTGAAAAGATTCGCCTGGGCCTTCGCCAGGCCATGCAGGCGTCGCCTTTGTGCGATGGTGCTGACTTCGCTACCTGCGTTGAAGAAGCCTATCGCGGCATGTGGCAGCACTTCTGTGAGCAAGGAGAACCACAGTGAAAGCAGTGATTCTGGCCGGTGGTCTGGGTACCCGCATCAGTGAGGAGTCTCACCTCAAGCCCAAACCGATGATCGAGATTGGCGGCAAGCCGATTCTCTGGCACATCATGAAGCAGTATTCGGCCCATGGCATCCAGGACTTCGTCATCTGCCTGGGCTACAAGGGCTACGCGATCAAGGACTTTTTCGCCAACTATTTCCTGCACACCTCCGATGTCACCTTCGACATGCGCAACAACCAGATGGAGGTACACCAGAACTACAGCGAGCCCTGGCGCGTGACCCTGGTCGACACTGGCGAGGACACCATGACTGGCGGACGCCTGCGCCGGGTCGGGCGCTTTCTGGAGCAGGAGGAGGCTTTCTGTTTCACCTACGGCGACGGTGTATCCGACCTGGATATCAGCGCCCTGGTGGCCTTCCACAAGCGGCATGGCAAGCACGCCACCGTGACCGCCGTGCAGCCGCCGGGACGCTACGGTGCCCTGGCCCGTGAAGGTGACCAGGTGACCGGTTTCGTCGAGAAGCCACGTGGTGACGGCGGCTGGATCAACGGAGGCTTCTTCGTGCTGTCACCGAAGGTGCTGCTCTGTATCGCGGATGATTCCACTTCCTGGGAAGTAGAGCCTCTGGCCCAGCTGGCTGGCGAGGGTCAGTTGATGGCCTACCAGCATGAGGGCTTCTGGCACCCGATGGATACCCTGCGCGACAAGAACTACCTGGAGCAGTTGTGGCAGAGCGGGGAGGCGCCTTGGAAACAGTGGAGCTGAGCCACGAGTTCTGGCGCGGCAAGCGCGTCCTGCTGACCGGCCACACGGGCTTCAAGGGCGGTTGGCTGGCGCTCTGGCTGCAGAGTTGGGGAGCCCAAGTGACCGGCTTCGCCCTGGAGCCCTCGACCGATCCCAGCCTGTTCGAACTGGCACGGGTGGGCGAGGGCATCGACAGTCGCATCGGCGACCTGCGTGACTTGGCCGCCCTGCAGGCACTGGTGGCCGAGGTGAAGCCGGAGATCGTCCTGCACCTGGCGGCTCAGCCGCTGGTGCGCGAGGGCTACCGTGACCCCCTGGGTACCTACGCGAGCAACGTGATGGGTACGCTGCATCTGCTCGAGGCGGTGCGCCAGGTCGGTGGCGTGAAGGCCTGCGTGGTGGTGACCACCGACAAGGTCTACGCCAATAACGAATGGGCTTGGCCCTACCGGGAGAACGAGCCACTCGGCGGTCACGACCCCTACAGCAGTAGCAAGGCCTGCTGCGAGCTGCTGGCGCAGTCCTTCGCCGCCTCCTATTTCCCCGTTTCCCATCATGCCGAACACGGCCTGGCTCTGGCCACCGCACGGGCCGGCAATGTGCTGGGTGGTGGCGATTTCTCCGCCGACCGCCTGGTGCCGGACGTGTTGGCCGCCTGGGCGCGCGGCGAGCCGGTGACCCTGCGCTACCCGCAGGCGGTGCGCCCCTGGCAGCACGCCCTGGCGCCGCTGGCGGGCTACCTGCAGCTGGCCCAGGGCCTGTACGAGCAGGGGCCGGCTGTGGCCGGCGCCTGGAACTTCGGCCCGGCCGACAGCGATACCTGCAATGTCGGTGAGGTAGTGGCGCGCCTGGCCGCGCGCTGGCCGCAGGCGCCAGGGCTGAAGATCGAGCCCAGCGAGTTGCACGAGGCCGGCCTGCTGCGCCTGGACAGCAGTCGCGCGCGCCAGCTGCTCGGCTGGCAGCCGCGCTGGGCGCTGGACGAGTGCCTGGAGCGAACCCTCGATTGGCACCTGGCCTGGCAGCGCGGCGACGACATGCGTGCCGTGACCCTGGCCCAGCTGGCCGACTACTGGGGGCAGGCGTGAGCGAACTGCAGCTGGTCGAGCTGCCGCTGCCCGGCCTGTTCGCCCTGCAGCACCGCGTGCACCAGGACGAGCGTGGGCGTTTTGCCCGCCTGTATTGCGAGGGCAGCCTGCAGCTGTCCGGCCAGCCCTTCCATGTGCGCCAGATCAACCAGTCGCTGACCCGCGAGCGCGGCACCGTGCGCGGCCTGCACTTCCAGTACCCGCCGCATGCCGAGAGCAAGCTGATCAGCTGCCTGCGCGGTGTGGTCTGGGACGTGGCGGTGGACCTGCGGCAGGGCTCGCCGACCTTCCTGCGCTGGCACGCCGAACGCCTGGAAGAAGGCGACGGCCGCAGCCTGCTGCTGCCTCCAGGCTTCGCCCACGGCTTCCAGGCCCTCAGCGACGATGCCGAGCTGCTCTACCTGCACAGCGCCGACTACACCCCGGGCCACGAAGGCGGTCTGTCTGTCGGCGACCCGCTTCTCGCCATCGACTGGCCGCTGCCATTCAAGAACCTGTCGGCCCGCGATGCCGGCCATCCGTTGCTGGATGAGAGTTTTCAGGGAGTACGTCTATGAACTGCCGTGGCTGTGGTGCGCACCTGCACCTGCCGTTGATCGACCTGGGCACGGCGCCGCCGTCCAACGCCTACGTCAGCGCCGCGCAACTCGACCAGGCCGAGCAGTGGGTGCCGCTACGGGTGCAGGTATGCGACTCGTGCTGGCTGGTGCAGACTGAGGACTACCGTGCTGCCGACAGCCTGTTTGATGCCGACTACGCCTACTTCAGCTCTTTCTCCAGCAGCTGGCTGGCCCATGCCGAGCGCTACGTCGCCAGCATGACTGAGCGCTTCGGCCTGAACGCGCAGAGCCGGGTGGTGGAGATCGCCGCCAACGACGGCTACCTGCTGCAATATGTGGCCAAACGTGGGATTCCCTGCCTGGGCATCGAACCGACCGCCAGCACCGCGCGGGCGGCGCGCGACAAGGGACTGGAGATCCGCGAGCTGTTCTTCGGCGAGGCCGTTGGTCGTCAACTGGCGGAAGAGGGCTGGAGCGCCGACCTGATGGCGGCCAATAACGTGCTGGCCCATGTGCCGGACATCAACGACTTCCTCAGGGGCTTCGTCGCGCTGCTCAAGCCGACCGGCGTGGCCACCTTCGAGTTTCCCCATCTGCTGCGGCTGATGGCCGAGCACCAGTTCGACACCCTCTACCACGAACACTACTCCTACCTGTCGCTGACCGCAGTGCAGGCGCTCTGTGAGCGCAACGGCCTGGCCGTGTTCGATGTCGAGGAGTTGCCGACCCATGGCGGCTCGTTGCGGGTCTTCGTGCAGCGTGCCGAGGGGGGGCGCCAGATGGCCGCCGCCGTCGGCGAGCTGCTGGCACGGGAGGAGGCGAGCGGAGTGAGGACTGCCGCTTATTACTCGAGCCTGGCGCCCGCTGCCGAGCGCATCAAGCACGAGTTGCTGCGTTTCCTGCTCAAGGCCAAGGCCGAAGGCAAGAAGGTGGTGGGCTATGGCGCGGCGGCCAAGGGCAACACATTGCTCAACTACGCCGGGGTGCGTGGCGACCTGCTGGCCTGGGTGGCCGACGCCAACCCGCACAAGCAGGGCAAGTTCCTGCCGGGCAGCCGCATTCCCATAGTTTCGCCTGCGCGCATCGCTGCCGAGAGGCCAGATTACGTGCTAGTGCTGCCGTGGAACCTGCTGCCCGAGGTCACAGCGCAACAGGCGCAGATCAGTGAGTGGGGCGCGCGCTTCGTGGTGGCCGTACCGACGCTTCAGGTGCTCTGAGGAGGCAGCTCATGACACTTTCCATACACCCCGAGGCCCGTATCTCGCCCATGGCCGATATCGAGGACTCCACGCGCGGGACGCTCATCCAAATCGGCGCCGGTTCGGTGGTCGACAGTTTCGTCAAATTCAAGCCAGCGGGGGGCGCTGGCGATGTGCTGATCGGCGAGCGTACGACCATCAACTCCTGCTGTGTGTTGTACACCGGCAACGGCATCCTGATCGGCAATGATGTGGCCATCGCCGCCAACTGTGTGTTCGCGCCGGTGAACCACGAGTTCAGTGCGCGTGAGAAACTGATTCGCGAGCAACGCTTTCGGCCGAGCAAGGGCGGCATCCTTATTGAGGACGACGTCTGGATCGGTGCCGGTTGCGTAATTCTCGATGGCGCCATCCTGCGCAAGGGCTGCGTGATCGGCGCCATGTCGCTGGTGCGTGGTGAGGTGCCGGCCTACAGCATTAATGCGGGTAATCCACTACAGCTCTTGGGGTGGCGCACGTGAGTCGATTCACCGTCCTGGGTGCGGGCGGCTTCATCGGCCGGCACTTGGTTGCGCACCTGAGGGCTTCCGGCCATCAGGTGCTGACGCCCGCGCGGGATGTCAGTTTGGCCGGGCAGGCACACGGGCATCTGATCTACGCCGTCGGCCTGACCGGTGATTTCCGCCAACGTCCGTTGGATGCGGTGGATGCCCACGTCGGCTTGCTGGCGCGAGTACTGCGTGAGGCGAGCTTCGAATCCTTCCTCTATCTCTCGTCGACACGCGTCTATGGCGGCCTTTCGGCTGATCAGCTGGCTCAGGAAGACATGGACCTGCCGCAGCGACCAACTCTCGACGGGCTCTACGATTTGTCCAAGCTGCTCGGAGAGTCGATGTGTCTGGCCCAAAACCACCCGGCTGTGCGTGTGGTACGTCTGAGTAATGTCTACGGAGTCGGGCAGAGCCCGCATACTTTTCTGCAGATGGTACTGGCGGAGCTGCTGCGCGAGGGCGAGGTGACGATTGGAGAGGCGGCGGAGTCGACCAAGGACTACGTGTCGCTGCGCGACGTGATCGAGCTAATTCCGCGTATCTCCGAGCACGGCGATTCACGCCTCTACAATCTGGCTAGCGGTATCAATCTGTCTCATCGCGAGCTTGCCGAGCGTCTACAGGTGCTGACCGGCGCTCGGGTGCGCTTTGCCGAGGATGGTGTCTGCCGGCGCTTTCCGCGCATAGATATATCTCGTATCAGTCGGGCTTTTGCCTGGCAGCCTCGCAGTCTGCTGGTGGATCTGCCGGAGCTGCTTGGGCGATGAAGATCGATCCTGTGGTTCACTCCCTAAATTCAAGAGGTTTGTCATGACTGCATCCAATCCTGATCCGATCCAAGCCTTCGAACAAGAGAAAGCCGAGCGGATTGCCACCTACCCGCAGGATGCGGCCTGGCAAGCGCAGTCGCGTGCCTGGATGCGCCGAGCCTTCGAACAGAAGTACATGTACAACTTTAGCTGGATGGGCCGCCCAATCATCCAGACCCCAGTGGACATGATGGCCATGCAGGAGCTGATCTGGCAGGTGAAACCCCAGGTCATAATCGAGACCGGTGTGGCTCACGGCGGCTCGTTGCTATTCTACGCCTCGCTGCTGGAGCTGCTGGGCGAGGGCGAGGTGGTTGGCATCGACATTGATATCCGAGCACATAACCGCAAGGCTATTGAGGACCACCCGATGAGCAAGCGCTTGCACCTGATCCAGGGTTCCTCCACCAGCGCCGAGGTGGTCGAGCAGGTGCGTGCCCGGGTAGCGGGCAAGCAACGAGTGATGGTGTGCCTGGACTCCAACCACACCGAGGAGCATGTGTTAGCCGAGTTGGCTGCCTATGCGGAACTGGTGACCAAGGGCAGCTACCTGGTTGTCTTCGACTCGGTAGTGGAGGATTTGCCCAAGGACTTCTTTGCCGATCGACCGTGGAATGTTGGCGACAACCCGAAAACTGCAGTGCACAAGTGGTTGCCAATGCACCCTGAGTTCGCCATCGACCGTGACTTTGAGAGCAAGCTACTGCTTACCGTCTGCCCTGAGGGGTTCCTCAAGCGCCTCGATTGATCTCAAAAGCCCTGACGTGCTGCCGAAAACCATACTGGTAGCGCGTCAATTTTCTCGTATTTTCCCACCTTCATTTTCTTGGGAGACGTAAATTGTTGATTGAGCTTCGGAAAAAAAATTGATTTTTTCTTGCTCAATCCACCTAAAGTTGCCCCAGACAGCGCCGATACAAAGACCGAATGCGAACTTTATGGGGCGTCTGAGCAAGCAGGCCCGAAGCTCGCAAGCTCAGACAACCAGTTAGTACGGTCCTTTGGAGGCAAATACCATGGCCCTGACAGTCAACACAAACGTCGCTTCGCTGAACACTCAGCGTAACCTCAACACCTCGTCCAAGGGTCTGGATACCTCTCTCCAGCGCCTGTCCACCGGTTTCCGCATCAACAGCGCCAAGGATGACGCGGCTGGTCTGCAGATCTCCAACCGCCTGACCAGCCAGATCAACGGCCTGAACGTTGCCACCCGTAACGCCAACGACGGTATTTCCCTGTCGCAGACCGCTGAAGGTGCTCTGCAGCAGTCCACCGGTATTCTCCAGCGTATGCGTGATCTGGCCCTGCAGTCGGCCAACGGTTCCAACGGTGGCACCGAGCGTGCTGCACTGCAGTCCGAAGTGTCGCAGCTGCAGCAGGAGTTGAACCGTATCGCCGACACCACCAGCTTTGGTGGGCGCAAGATTCTCGACGGTACCTTCGGCTCGCAGAGCTTCCAGGTTGGCGCCAATGCTTATGAAACCATCAGCGTCTCCATCGGTGCAGCCAGTGCAACCCGCATCGGTGTCAACCGCACCGACTTGGGCACCAGTGCCCAGTCTGCAGTAGCCGGTGCGAGCGCCTTCGCTGCGTTGAACGCAACCAGCCAGGGCTATCAGGACAGCACTTTTGCTGTCATTGGCAAGCTGGGCAGTGCCAACGCGGACTTCGCGACTGGCTCTTCCGCTCGTGAAATCGCTGCGGCAATCAACGCCGACTCCGACGAGACTGGTGTTTCCGCTACCGCTCGTACCGTGGCCCGTCTGGGTGGCTTCTCCAACACCGCTGCTGCCACTGTATCTTTCAACCTGTACGGTGCGAACAACTCTGCAGCTTCCGCTGGCGTCGCGATCTCCGCCAACGTCACCGACTTCACCGATCTGAGTGCTCTTGCTGACGCGATCAACAAGGAAACCGGTACCACCGGTATCGCAGCGCGCTCTCTTGGCTCCAGTGTTGAACTGGTGAATGACAAGGGCGACTCGATTCTCATCGACGGCTTCTCCGGTGGTGGTGCAACTCCTACCATCACTGCCTATAACTTCGACGGCGATACTGCCCTTGGCGCTGCAGGAACTATCTCTGCCGCTGGCGGTGGTGCTCGTGTAGATGGCCGCGTACGTGTCGAGTCTCCGGATGCCTTCCAGTTGACCGGCTTGGCCGCCAACCTGGGCACCGACGGTTTCAGCTCGCTGAACGCAGTGGCTGATGTGGATATCAGCACCCAAGTCGGTGCTCAGAAGGCTCTTGGTGTGATCAGTGGTGCACTGTCCAATATCGACAGCCAGCGTGCCCAGCTCGGTGCTGTGCAGAACCGCTTCGAGAACACCATCTCGAACCTGCAGAACATCTCCGAGAACGCCTCTGCCGCTCGCAGCCGGATCCGCGACACCGACTTCGCTGCCGAAACCTCGGAACTGACCAAGAATCAGATCCTGCAGCAGGCCGGTACCGCAATCCTGGCCCAGGCCAACCAGCTGCCGCAGGCTGTGCTCAGTCTGCTCGGCTAAGGTCAGAAGCGCTAGACTGCGGGGAGAAGGGCTTGGCTCTTCTCCCCGCTACCTCATTGTGAGGAGAAATTTATGGACGTCGGCTCAATCAAGAATTCGCTGAATCCGGTACAGCAGGTGACAGGGCGCTCTGCTCCAGCCGAGGTGCCGCGCAATCAGCAGATCGACGTCGCCCCCGGCGGCGACGAGCAGGCGGCAAAGGCAGCTACCGACGAGGCTCGGGATGTCTCCCGCGAACAGGTCGAATCCGCGGTCTCGACCATTCAGGAGTTTGTCCAGTCGGTGCGCCGCAATGTCAATTTCTCGGTGGAAGACAGTTCCGGGCGTGTCGTGGTCAAGGTGACCGATGCATCTTCGGGCGATGTGATTCGCCAGATTCCCTCCGAAGAAGCTTTGCAGTTGGCAGAAAGCCTGGACGAGGTGCGCAGCCTCCTGTTCAAGGCCGAAGCCTGACAGACGAGGTTGGCACGACATTTGACTGTTAAGTGCTTGCAAGGCGTTGATTGTCATATTTTTGGCGAGGTGAGACATGGCTGGAATACTGGGCGTCGGATCGGGTATCGATATCGACAGCATAGTGACCGCACTGGTCAATGCAGAGCGGGCTCCGAAGACCCAGCAGCTTGATCGCCTGGAGAAGGCCACCACCTCGCGCTTCTCTGCTCTGGGGACCCTCAAGGGATCGCTGAGCGGCCTACAGACTGCCATCCAGAATCTTAACAAGCCCTCGTTGTTCACCAACCGTACCGCTTCGTCGAGTAGCACTAGTGTGCTTACGGCAAAGGCAGACGCCGATGCTGTGGCGGGTAAGTACAGTGTTCAGGTTCAGCAGCTTGCGACCAGCAGCAAGGTTGGTTTGCAGTCGGTTTCCACTGATGCGTCTACCAGGTTCAGCAGTGGCACCCTGACTATCTCCACTGGCTCGACGAATTTTGAAGTCGATATCACGTCCGCCAATAACAGCCTTGCCGGTGTTCGTGATGCCATCAATGCTGCCGGGAAGGATAAAGGGGTTACAGCTACCATCGTTACCGACTCATCCGGATCCCGTCTGGTGCTGAGCTCCAACAAGTCGGGCGAGGGTAATGACATCAAGGTGGCGGTAAGCGAGGATGGGGTCACCACTGGTACTGTGGCCCTTACCACCCAGGCTTTCCAGCCTTCGGCCAGCTTGTCTCTTCCCGCCTTTGCCGGTGGTCCCACCTCTACTTTCCAACCCGGCAACTTGGCGATTTCGGCTGGCAGCGTCGATCTTGATATCGCTGTGGCTGATGGCGATTCCCTGGAAGATATTCGCGACGCAATCAACACTGCCGGTGCCGGGCAGGGTGTCTCTGCTAGCATCGAAACCGATGCTTCGGGCGCTCGCCTGGTACTCAGCTCCACCAATGGAACGGCGCTGACTGCTGCTGCTACATCTTCCGGTGTTGGCAGTGGCAGCAATGCTCTCACCAGTCTCAATCCGGCAAGTGGGGTTACGGCTACTTCTGCTGGCCCGAACTCCACCACTGGGGCCGCAGGAGTTATCAGCAAAGCTCAATCCGCCGTCCTGTTCGTTGATGGTCTCAGGGTTGAAAGCAGCAGCAACTCGGTAAGCTCGGCCATTGATGGGGTCACCCTCAATCTGGCTGGCGTGCAAAGCAGTGCAGACCTGGCTGCAGGTAAGACGGTCGATATCACCATCGGGGTCGACAGGGGCTCGGTCAAAACCAATATCCAGAAGTTCGTCGATGCCTACAACGGCTTGATCAATACTGCTGCGCAGCAGACTGCGGTGGTTCAGGTGGGCGAGGGAAAAAATCCGGTCACCGGCGCCTTGGTTGGCGATGCGACTGTGCGCGGACTGCTCTCGGGGTTGCGTAGCGAACTGGTGAAAATGACTGGGAGCGAGGGGACTAGGGCTCTCGCCGAACTGGGCATCACGACCCAGAAAGACGGCACCCTGAAAATCGATGACACCAAGCTAAGTTCCGCGCTCGATAAGGATTTTGAGGCCGTTGCCAATTACTTTACCGGTGACAATGGTCTGATGGTGCGGCTCGAGAAGAATGTGAGCGCCTATCTCAAGACAGACGGTGTGTTTGATCAGCGTACCCAGGCTCTGCAGAGTACCCTGTCCAATATCGATGACCAGCGCGAGGCTCTGGACCTGCGTATCGCCAAGGTCCAGGAGCGCCTGGTTGCTCAGTACAGTGCGATGGACCAGTTGGTTGCGCGTCTGCAGAAGACCAGCGAGAGCCTGACCAACCAGCTGGCCAGTCTGCCCGGTTTCGTGAAGAAGGATTGATGATGAGCAAGAAACCCATCGATACCTACAAGCAGGTCAAGACCGCTCAGGAAGTCAGCCCGTACCGTGCCGTGCAAATGCTTCTGGACGGCGCCCTGGAGCGCGTTCTGCTGGCACGCCAGGCTCAACTGGAAGGGGATATAGAGATCCGTGGCCTGGCCGTGGGCAGCACCATCACCATCCTCGGTGTGCTGCAGTCCAGCCTGGACAAGCAGCTGGGCGGGGAAATCGCCGAGAACCTCGATGCGCTCTACGACTACATGACCCGGCGCCTGGCAGGCGTTGCGCTGGACGACACGCCGCGCAGCCTGGACGAAGTACAGCAGCTGCTCAGCCAGATCAAGTCCGCCTGGGACGCCATCGGTCCCGAGGTCGAGCCGGCTGCGGCGGCGGAGTGATTCTTCCGTTTTGCCGCTAAAGCCGCGCCCGGGATTGCCGATACAAGGACAGTAGTCAGGCAATTTCAGCGGAGCGATCATGAACGCGATGGCGGCCCTCAAGCAGTACCAAACCGTCAACACCCAAGCTCAGGTAGCCGATGCCAGTCCGCATCGTCTGATCCAGATGCTGATGGAGGGCGGTCTCTCCCGTCTGGCCCAGGCCAAGGGCGCCATGCTGCACGGGCAGGCCGCACAGAAAGGCGAGCTGATCAGCAAGGCCATTGGTATCATCGGTGGCCTGCGCGAAGGGCTGGATCTGCAGCGCGGCGGCGAAGTGGCCGCCAACCTGGATCGTCTTTATGAATACATGGTGGTACGCCTGGTCGAGGCCAATGTCACCAACGATGCGGCTATCCTCGACGAGGTCGCCGGCCTGTTGCGCAACGTCAAGTCCGGTTGGGATGCCATCAGCCACTGATGGGCCAGCAGAAGGGGAATACCATGAGTTCGTCCGTCCAGCTCCTTGAAGCCACCGGAAGCGCCCTGCGCGATGCCCTGCAGCGTCGCGACTGGACCGCCATCGGTGAGCTGGATGCGCAGTGCCGCCAGGCCGTGGAAGAGGCCATGGTCGAAGCGGTGCGCGACGAGGGGCTGCTGCAGCAGCGCATGCATGAGCTGCTCGACCTCTACCGGGAACTGGTCGCCACCTGCCAGGCCGAGCAGCGTCGCCTGGCCGGGGAGCTGGTCCAGCTCAACCAGTCGCAGCAGGGCGCCAAGGTCTATCAGCTGTTCACCTGAGCCAGGCCTCCTTCCTGGAGGCTTTCCCGGGCATCTACGGACTATTGCGGATGCCGTCGGGATTCATGGAAAAATCTACGCCATAAAATTGACTCTTGTCTGATTTTTGACTTTACTAGTGGCCAATTGCCGTTGTCGCTTGTGATTCCGCTCGGCGACCCCCTCTCCCAGCCCTCGAGCCAGAACAGAACAAGATGTGGCGTGAAACCAAGATCCTCCTGATTGATGACAATGCCGAACGCCGCCGCGACCTGGCGGTGATTCTCGGTTTCCTCGGTGAAGACCACCTGGCCTGTGGCAGCAGCGACTGGCGCCAGGCGGTGGACAAGCTCGAATCCAGCCGCGAAGTGCTCAACGTCCTGCTCGGCGATGTGACCGCCAAGGGTGGTGCGCTGGAGTTGCTCAAGCAGCTCGCCGCCTGGGACGAGAACCTGCCGCTGCTGCTGATTGGTGAGCCGGCTCCGGCCGAGTGGGCCGAGGACCTGCGCCGCCGCGTGTTGGCCAGCCTGGAGATGCCGCCCAGCTACAACAAGCTGCTCGACTCCCTGCACCGTGCCCAGGTCTACCGCGAGATGTACGACCAGGCCCGCGAGCGCGGTCGCCAGCGCGAGCCTAACCTGTTCCGCAGCCTGGTCGGCACCAGCCGGGCCATCCACCAGGTACGCCAGATGATGCAGCAGGTGGCCGACACCGAGGCCAGCGTGCTGATCCTCGGCGAGTCCGGTACCGGCAAGGAAGTGGTGGCGCGCAACCTGCACTATCACTCCAAGCGTCGCGAGGCGCCCTTCGTGCCGGTCAACTGCGGCGCGATACCGGCAGAGCTGCTGGAGAGCGAGCTGTTCGGCCACGAGAAGGGCGCTTTCACCGGCGCCATCACCAGCCGGGCCGGGCGCTTCGAGCTGGCCAACGGCGGCACCCTGTTCCTCGACGAGATTGGCGACATGCCGCTGCCGATGCAGGTCAAGCTGCTGCGCGTGCTGCAGGAGCGCACCTTCGAGCGGGTCGGCAGCAACAAGACCCAGAGCGTGGATGTGCGCATCATCGCCGCCACCCACAAGAACCTGGAGAATATGATCGAGGAGGGGACCTTCCGCGAGGACCTCTACTACCGCCTCAACGTCTTCCCGATCGAGATGGCGCCGCTGCGCGAGCGTGTGGAAGACATCCCGCTGCTGCTCAACGAGCTGATCTCGCGCATGGAGTTCGAGAAACGCGGCTCCATTCGCTTCAACTCCGCCGCCATCATGTCGCTGTGCCGCCATGACTGGCCGGGCAACGTGCGCGAGCTGGCCAACCTGGTCGAGCGCATGGCGATCATGCACCCCTACGGCGTGATCGGCGTCGGCGAGTTGCCGAAGAAGTTCCGCCACGTCGACGACGAGGACGAGCAGCTGGCCATCAGCATCCGCGAGGAGCTGGACGAGCGTGCGGTGATCGGTGCCGGCCTGCCGGGTATCGCCAACGCCGCCATGCTGCCGCCGGAAGGCCTGGACTTGAAGGACTACCTGGGCAACCTCGAGCAGGGCCTGATCCAGCAGGCGCTGGACGATGCTGGTGGCGTGGTGGCGCGTGCCGCCGAACGCCTGCGCATTCGCCGCACCACCCTGGTGGAGAAGATGCGCAAGTACGGCATGAGCCGTCGCGACGAGGAGGGTAGTGACGAGGACTGATCGGCCTCTCGTCTCGCCCAATTAAGCCGGAGCTTTGACGCAAGCTCCGGTTTTGTTTTTTAAGTTATTGAAAATAAAGAATTATTTTTTAGGCATGGGGATTGCTAAGACTCTTCTGTCCGACCGTCTGCTGACGGTTCGCCAGCCGAGAGAAGAGCATGAGCCAAGCCGCCCCCCAGCCAGACATCCCTGACAGCAGCGCCGCAGCGCCGGTCGAGCAGGCCAGTCGCGCCAGCCTGGAACAGGCCTTCGCCCTGTTCAATCAGATGTCCACCCAGCTGAGCAGTTCCTACAGCATGCTGGAGGCGCGGGTGAACGAGCTCAAGGGGCAGCTGGCCCTGGTCAGTGCCCAGCGCATGCAGGAGCTGGCGGAGAAGGAGCGCCTGGCCAACCGGCTGCAGAGCCTGCTCGACCTGCTGCCCGGCGGTGTCATCGTCATCGACGGCCAGGGCGTGGTGCGCGAAGCCAACCCGGTGGCCCGCAGCCTGCTCGGCAAGCCGCTGGTGGGCATGCTCTGGCGCGAGGTGATCGCGCGCAACTTCGCGCCGCGCGAGGACGACGGACACGAGATTTCCCTCAAGGACGGGCGCCGCCTGTCCATCGCCACCCGCTCCCTGCAGGGCGAGCCGGGGCAGCTGGTGCTGTTGACCGACCTGACGGAAACCCGGCGCCTGCAGGACCAGCTGGCCCGCCACGAGCGCCTGTCCGCCCTCGGCCGGATGGTCGCCTCGCTGGCCCACCAGATCCGCACGCCGCTGTCCGCCGCACTGCTCTATGCCAGCCACCTGTCCGAGCAAGAGCTGCCGTTCGCGCAGCAGCAGCGCTTCGCCGGGCGCATCAAGGAGCGCCTGCACGAGCTGGAGCACCAGGTGCGCGACATGCTGGTGTTCGCCCGCGGCGAGCTGCCGCTGCCCGATCGCATCGCTCCGAATGACCTGTTCGATGCCCTGCGCGGTGCCGCCGAACCCCATGTGCTGGGTATGCAGGTGCGCTGGCAGTGCGACGCGCGTCTGGGCGAACTGCTGTGCAACCGCGACACCCTGGTCGGCACCGTGCTCAACCTGATCGAGAACGCCATCCAGGCCGGTGGCCGCGAGGCGCGCCTGAAGATTCACCTGTATGCGCGCGGCAACAGCCTGCGCCTGTGCGTCAGCGACAACGGCCCGGGCATCGACCGCGCCACCCTGGCGCGCCTCGGCGAGCCGTTCTTCACCACCAAGACCACCGGTACCGGCCTCGGCCTCGCCGTGGTCAAGGCGGTGGTGCGTGCCCACCAGGGCGAACTGCGCCTGCGCTCGCGCGTCGGCCGCGGCACCAGCGCCACCCTCGTATTGCCGCTGATCACTGCGGCGCAACCGGATAATCAGGAGTAAGCCCATGACTGCCAAGGTTCTGCTGGTCGAAGACGACCGCGCGCTGCGCGAGGCCCTTGCCGACACGCTGATGATCGGCGGGCATGACTTCCGCGCCGTGGAATGTGCCGAGGATGCGCTTGCCGCGCTGGGCGAGGAGGCCTTCGGCCTGGTGGTTAGCGACGTCAACATGCCCGGCATGGACGGTCACCAGCTGCTCGGCCTGATCCGCACACGTTACCCGCAACTGCCGGTGCTGCTGATGACCGCCTACGGCGCCGTGGAGCGCGCGGTGGAGGCCATGCGTCAGGGCGCCGCCGATTACCTGGTCAAGCCGTTCGAGCCGCGCACCCTGCTGGAGCTGGTGGCGCGCCACGCGCTCGGCCGCATCAGTGCCGGCGAAGGCGAGGGTCCGGTGGCCTGCGAGCCGGCCAGCCAGCAGCTGCTGGAGCTGGCCGCGCGGGTGGCCAGGAGCGACTCCACCGTGCTGATCTCCGGCGAGTCCGGCACCGGCAAGGAGGTGCTGGCACGCTATATCCACCAGCAGTCGACCCGTGCCGACGGTCCCTTCATCGCCATCAATTGCGCGGCGATTCCCGACAACATGCTCGAGGCCACTCTATTCGGCCACGAGAAGGGCGCCTTCACCGGCGCCATCGCCGCCCAGCCGGGCAAGTTCGAGCTGGCCGACGGCGGTACCATCCTCCTCGACGAGATCTCCGAGATGCCGCTGAGCCTGCAGGCCAAGCTCCTGCGCGTGCTGCAGGAACGCGAGGTGGAGCGGGTCGGCGCGCGCAAGCCGATCAGCCTGGACATCCGCGTGCTGGCCACCACCAACCGCGACCTGGCTGGCGAAGTGGCGGCCGGGCGTTTCCGCGAGGACCTCTACTATCGCCTGTCGGTGTTCCCGCTGGCCTGGCGCGCCCTGCGCGAGCGTCCCGCCGACATTCTGCCGCTGGCCGAGCGCCTGCTGGCCAAGCACGTCAAAAAAATGAACCATGCCGCCGTGCAGCTCTCGCCGCAGGCGCGCGCGGCCCTGGTGGCGCATGCCTGGCCGGGCAACGTGCGCGAGCTGGATAACGCCATCCAGCGCGCCCTGATCCTGCAGCAGGGCGGGCTGATCCAGCCCAACGACCTGTGCCTGACCGCGCCCATCGGCATGGCGCCGATGCCCGCCGCGCCAGCCGTGAGTCTGGTGGTCAGCAACCCGCTCGCCGGCGCGCCGCTGGCCAGTGGTACGCCAGCAAGCGCAGAGCCCGGTGTTGCCGAGGGCGCTGGCGCCCTGGGCGAGGATCTGCGCCGCCGTGAGTTCCAGATGATCATCGATACCCTGCGCGCCGAGCGTGGCCGCCGCAAGGAGGCCGCCGAGCGCCTCGGTATCAGCCCGCGCACCCTGCGTTACAAGCTGGCGCAGATGCGCGACGCCGGCATGGACGTCGAGGCCTATCTCTACGCCAGCTGATGGCCGCGATGGGGTGGGCCTGTGACCAACCCATCCCGTTCCGCGCAGGCTCACTTTTTCCCCTCTTGGCCCGCCACTGTGCGGGTCTTTGTTTTTTGGCACTGTGCTTGCAAATACCTCTGCAAAAGCCGCGCAGCGTCAAAAAACCGCGGCAGCTGGAGGAAGAAGGTCATGAGCCAGGGTGTCGAATTCAATCGCCTGATGTTGGAAATGCGCTCCATGCAGATGGAGGCCATGGCCAAGATCAAGCCCGTACAGGTTGCTGCTCCGGAGCCGGGTGCGCCAAGCTTCTCGGAGATGCTCGGCCAGGCGGTGAACAAGGTGAGCGAGACGCAGCAGGCCTCCAGCCAGCTGGCCACGGCCTTCGAGATGGGGCAGGGCGGTGTCGATATCACCGATGTGATGATCGCCTCGCAGAAGGCCAGTGTGTCTTTCCAGGCCATGACCCAGGTGCGTAACAAGCTGGTCCAGGCCTACCAAGACATCATGCAGATGCCGGTCTAACGGGGCGGAGTTGAGTCATGGCTGAAGCAGTCGCTGCAAACGTACCCGCCACCACCGGCGCCGAAGAGGCGAAGAAGCCGCTGTTCGGGCTGTCCTTCCTGGAAAACCTCTCCGAGATGTCCATGCTGCGCCAGATCGGCCTGCTGGTCGGCCTGGCCGCCAGCGTGGCGATCGGTTTCGCCGTGGTCCTGTGGTCGCAGCAGCCGGACTATAAGCCGCTGCTCGGCAACCTGGCCGGCATGGACAGCAACCAGGTGATGGAGGTGCTCAACGCCGCCGACATCGCCTACACCGTGGAGCCGAATTCCGGCGCCCTGCTGGTCAAGTCCGACGAGCTGGGCCGCGCGCGCATGAAGCTGGCCGCCGCCGGCGTAGCGCCCAGCGATGGCAACGTCGGCTTCGAGATCCTTGATCAGGAGCAGAGCCTGGGCACCAGCCAGTTCATGGAGGCCACCCGCTACCGCCGCGGCCTGGAAGGCGAGCTGGCGCGCACCATTTCCAGTCTGAACAACGTCAAGGGCGCCCGTGTGCACCTGGCCATCCCGAAGAGTTCGGTGTTCGTGCGCGACGAGCGCAAGCCGACCGCCTCGGTGCTGGTCGAGCTGTACCCGGGCCGCAGCCTGGAGCCGAGCCAGGTGATGGCGATCGTCAACCTGGTGGCCACCAGTGTGCCGGAGCTGACCAAGTCGCAGGTCACCGTGGTCGACCAGAAGGGCAACCTGCTGTCCGACCAGCAGGAGCTGTCCGAGCTGACCATGGCCGGCAAGCAGTTCGACTACACCCGGCGCATGGAAAGCTTGTTCACCCAGCGCGTGCACAACATCCTGCAGCCGGTGCTGGGCAACGGCCGCTACAAGGCCGAGGTGTCCGCCGACGTCGACTTCAGCGCGGTGGAATCCACCTCCGAGATGTTCAACCCGGACCAGCCGGCCCTGCGCAGCGAGCAGCAGGTCAACGAACAGCGCTCCAGCAGCCTGCCGCCACAGGGTGTGCCGGGTGCTCTGAGCAACCAGCCGCCGGGCGCCGCCAGCGCTCCCGAGCAGGCTGCCGCCCAGCCGGCGCCGGCCGGCCCGGTCGCCCCCGGCCAGCCGCTGCTGGACGCCAACGGCCAGCAGATCATGGACCCGGCCACCGGCCAGCCGATGCTGGCGCCGTACCCGGCCGACAAGCGCGAACAGTCCACCCGCAACTTCGAGCTGGACCGTTCGATCAGCTACACCAAGCAGCAGCAGGGCCGCCTCAAGCGCCTGTCGGTGGCCGTGGTGCTGGACGACAAGGTCAGCATCAATGCCGAGACCGGCGAGGTCACCCGCACCCCCTGGGGCGCCGAGGACCTGGCCCGCTTCACCCGCCTGGTGCAGGACTCGGTGGGCTTCGACGCCAGCCGTGGCGACAGCGTCAGCGTGATCAATGCGCCGTTCTCCGCCGAAACCGGCGAGGAAAGCATCGAAATCCCGTTCTACTCGCAACCCTGGTTCTGGGACATCGTCAAACAGGTACTGGGCGTGCTGTTCATCCTGGTCCTGGTGTTCGGCGTGCTGCGCCCGGTGCTCAACAACATCACCGCCGGCGGCAAAGGCGCCGGCGCGGCCGGCGAGGGCGACGTCGAACTGGGCGACATGGGTGGCCTGGAGGGCGAGCTGGCGGCCGACCGGGTGAGCCTCGGCGGGCCGCAGAGCATCCTGCTGCCCAGCCCGTCCGAGGGGTATGATGCACAACTGAACGCCATCAAGAGTCTGGTGGCAGAAGATCCGGGCCGTGTGGCCCAGGTAGTCAAAGAGTGGATCAACGCCGATGAGTGACAATCGTGCTCCTGCCAAGCTGAACAAGGTCGACAAGGCCGCCATCCTCCTGCTGTCCCTCGGCGAGACCGATGCGGCGCAGGTGCTGCGCCACCTCGGCCCCAAGGAAGTGCAGAAGGTCGGCGTGGCCATGGCCGGCATGCGCAACGTGCAGCGCGAACAGGTCGAGCAGGTGATGGGCGAGTTCGTCGACATAGTCGGCGACCAGACCAGCCTGGGCGTCGGCTCCGACGCCTACATCCGCAAGATGCTCACCGCGGCGCTGGGCGAGGACAAGGCCGGCAACCTGATCGACCGCATCCTGCTCGGCGGCAGCACCAGCGGCCTGGACAGCCTGAAGTGGATGGAGCCGCGTGCGGTGGCCGACGTGATCCGCTACGAACACCCGCAGATCCAGGCCATTGTGGTCGCCTACCTGGACCCGGACCAGGCCGCCGAAGTGCTCAGCCACTTCGACCATAAGGTGCGCCTGGACATCGTCCTGCGCGTATCCTCCCTGAATACCGTGCAGCCGGCCGCGCTCAAGGAGCTCAACCAGATCCTCGAGAAGCAGTTCTCCGGCAGCGCCAACACCACCCGCGCCAGCCTTGGCGGGGTCAAACGCGCGGCCGACATCATGAACTTCCTCGACAGTTCGGTGGAAGGCCAGCTGATGGACTCCATCCGCGAGGTGGACGAGGACCTGTCCAGCCAGATCGAGGACCTGATGTTCGTCTTCGACAACCTGGCCGACGTCGACGATCGCGGCATCCAGGCGCTGCTGCGCGAGGTGTCCTCGGACATCCTGGTGCTGGCGCTCAAGGGCGCCGACGAGGGGATCAAGGAAAAGGTGTTCAAGAACATGTCCAAGCGCGCCGCCGAGCTGCTGCGCGACGACCTGGAGGCCAAGGGCCCGGTGCGCGTCAGCGAAGTGGAGACGGCGCAGAAGGAAATCCTCACCATCGCCCGGCGCATGGCCGAGTCCGGCGAGATCGTCCTCGGCGGTGCCGGCGGCGAGGCGATGATCTAAGCCATGGCGCCCAAGGAAGCACCCAGCGAGCTGATCCGCGCCAAGGACGTGGCGGAGTTCGACCGCTGGGCGATACCCAGCTTCGATCCGCAGGTCGAGGAGGCCCCCGAGCCTGAGCCGCAACCCGAGCCGGAGCCCGAACCGCAGATCGAGGAGGTGGCGGTCGAGGACGTCAAGCCACTGACGCTGGAGGAGCTCGAGGCGATCCGCCAGGAGGCCTACAACGAAGGCTTCGCCACCGGCGAGAAGGACGGTTTCCGGGCCGGCCAGCTGAAGGCCAAGCAGGAAGCCGAAGTCGCCCTGGCGGCCAAGATTGCCAGCCTGGAGGAGCTGATGGGGCACCTGCTGGAGCCCATCGCCAACCAGGACCGCGAACTGGAGCAGGGCCTGGTCAACCTGGTCAGCCAGATGACCCGCCAGGTGATCCAGCGCGAGTTGGCCATCGACTCCAGCCAGATCCGCCACGTGCTGCGCGAGGCCCTCAAGCTGCTGCCAATGGGCGCCAGCAATATCCGCATCCATGTCCATCCGCAGGACTTCGAGCTGGTCAAGGCGCTGCGCGAACGCCACGAGGAAAGCTGGCGCATCCTCGAGGACGAGAGCCTGCAGCCCGGCGGCTGCCGGGTGGAGAGCGAGAGCAGCCGCATCGACGCCAGCGTCGAGACGCGCCTGGCCACGGCCCTCAAGCAGCTGTTCGAGCAGCAGCGGGCGCAGGCCACCAATCCGCCGGAAGCCGACATCCAGGTCGACCTGGAGAGCCCCGATGCGCCTTGAGCGCACCAGCTTCGCCAGGCGCCTGGCCGGCTACGCCGAGGCGATCGACCTGCCCAGCCAGCCGGTGGTCGAAGGCCGCCTGCTGCGCATGGTCGGCCTCACCCTGGAGGCCGAGGGCCTGCGTGCCGCGCTGGGCAGTCGCTGCCTGGTGATCAACGACGACAGCTACCACCCGGTGCAGGTGGAGGCCGAGGTGATGGGCTTCGCCGCCGGCAAGATCTACCTGATGCCGGTCGGCAGCCTGGCCGGCATCGCCCCCGGGGCCCGCGTGGTACCGCTGCCGGATACCGGTCGCCTGCCCATGGGCATGTCCATGCTCGGCCGGGTGCTGGACGGCGCCGGCCGCGCGCTGGACGGCAAGGGCGGGATGAAGGCCGAGGACTGGGTGCCGATGGACGGCCCGACCATCAACCCGCTCAACCGCCATCCGATCAGCGAGCCGCTGGACGTCGGCATCCGCAGCATCAACGGCCTGCTCACCGTCGGCCGTGGCCAGCGCCTGGGCCTGTTCGCCGGTACCGGCGTGGGCAAGTCGGTGCTGCTGGGCATGATGACCCGCTTTACCGAGGCCGAGATCATCGTGGTCGGCCTGATCGGCGAACGGGGCCGCGAGGTCAAGGAATTCATCGACGAGATCCTCGGCGAGGAGGGCCTCAAGCGTTCCGTGGTGGTCGCCTCGCCGGCCGACGATGCGCCGCTGATGCGCCTGCGCGCGGCCATGTACTGCACGCGCATCGCCGAATACTTCCGCGACAAGGGCAAGAACGTCCTGCTGCTGATGGATTCGCTGACCCGCTTCGCCCAGGCCCAGCGCGAGATCGCCCTGGCCATCGGCGAGCCACCGGCGACCAAGGGCTACCCGCCCTCGGTGTTCGCCCGTCTGCCACGCCTGGTCGAGCGCGCCGGCAACGCGGAGGCCGGCGGTGGCTCGATCACCGCCTTCTACACCGTGCTCTCCGAGGGCGACGACCAGCAGGACCCGATCGCCGACGCCGCCCGCGGCGTGCTCGATGGTCACTTCGTGCTGTCACGCCGGCTGGCCGAGGAAGGCCACTACCCGGCCATCGATATCGAAGCCTCGATCAGCCGGGTCATGCCCCAGGTGGTCAGCCCCGAGCACCTCAAGCTGGCGCAGCGCTTCAAGCAGCTGTGGTCGCGCTACCAGCAGAGCCGCGACCTGATCAGCGTCGGCGCCTATGTGCCGGGTGGCGATGCTGACACCGACCTGGCCATCGCCCGCCAGCCGGCCATGGCCCGCTACCTGCGCCAGGGCCTGGAGGACAGCGAGCCGATGGAGGCCAGCGTCAGCCAGCTGGCGCAAGTGTTCAACCCGCAAGCGCAGGCCTGATAGATGGCGGTCAGCCGTGCCGCGCGCCTGGCGCCGGTGGTCGAGATGGCCGAGCGCGCCGAACGCGAGGCGGCCCGCCAGATGGCGCACATGCAGGGCCTGCTGGCCAAGGCCGAGGCGCAGCTGGGCGAGCTGGAGCGCTATCGCGCCGATTACCAGCAGCAGTGGATCAGCGAGGGCAGCAAGGGCGTTTCCGGCCAGTGGCTGATGAACTACCAGCGCTTTCTCAGCCAGCTGGAAACCGCCATTGGCCAGCAGCTGCAGAGCATCAACTGGCACCGGCAGAACCTGCAGAAGGCGCGGGCCGCCTGGCAGCAGCGCTATGCGCGGGTGGAGGGCCTGCGCAAGCTGGTCCAGCGCTACCTGGACGAGGCCCGCGCGGCCGAGGACAAGCGCGAGCAGAAGCTGCTCGACGAGCTGTCGCAGCGCTTGCCACAGAGGGATCAGGGCTGAATCGCGGTTGCCGCCGTCACGCTCGGGTGCTACATCTTGTCTGCACAAGAACCAACAAGGAGTTCCACATGGCCATCACCGCGCTGCCCTCGAGCGACGGACAGGAGCTGACCATCCATATCCAGGGCCGCTTCGACTTCTCCGCGCATCAGGAATTCCGCGATGCCTACGAGCGGGTGAGCGCCACGCCCAAGCGTTATGTGGTCGACCTCAAGGGGGCCACCTACCTGGATAGCTCGGCCCTGGGCATGCTCCTGCTGCTGCGCGACCACGCCGGCGGCGACCATGCGCGCATCAGCCTGGTCAACTGCAACCCCGACGTGCGCAAGATCCTCTCCATCTCCAACTTCGAACAGCTGTTCCAGATCGGCTGATCACCATGACCGGGCGCCTGTCCATCCTGATCGCCGAGGACAGCGCGGCCGACCGCATGCTGCTGTCCACCATCGTCAGCCGTCAGGGGCACCGGGTGCTGACCGCCGGCAATGGCCTGGAGGCGCTGGCGCTGTTCGAGCAGGAACGCCCGCAGCTGGTGCTGATGGACGCCCTGATGCCGGTGATGGACGGTTTCGAGGCTGCGCGGCGGATCAAGGAGCTGGCCGGCGAGGAGCTGGTGCCGATCATCTTCCTCACCTCGCTGACCGAGAGCGAAGCCCTGGTGCGCTGCCTGGAGGTGGGAGACGACTTCCTCGCCAAGCCCTACAACCAGGTCATCCTGGATGCCAAGATCCGCGCCATGGATCGCCTGCGCCGCCTGCAGGACACGGTGCGCCGGCAGCGTGACCTGATCGCCAAGCACAACGAGCATCTGGTCAACGAGCAGCGGGTGGCCAAGGCGGTGTTCGACAAGGTGGCCCACTCCGGCTGCCTCAATGCCGCCAATATCCGCTACCTGCAGTCGCCCTTCGCCCTGTTCAATGGCGACCTGTTGCTGGCCGCGTTCAAGCCCTCCGGCGGCATGCACGTGCTGCTCGGCGACTTCACCGGCCACGGCCTGCCGGCGGCGATCGGCGCCATGCCGCTGGCCGAGGTGTTCTACGGCATGACCGCCAAGGGCTTCTCGATGGCCGAGATCCTGCGCGAGATGAACGCCAAGCTCAAACGCATCCTGCCGGTTGGCGTGTTCTGCTGCGCCACGCTGCTCAACCTGAGTTTCCAGCGCCGGGTGGTGGAGGTATGGAACGGTGGCCTGCCGGATGGCCACCTGCTGCGCGCCGCCACTGGCGAGCGGGTGCCGCTGGTGTCGCGCCATCTGCCGCTGGGGGTGCTCGAGCCGGCGTCCTTCAAGGACGACTACGAGGTTCACCCGCTGGAGGCGGGCGATCGCATCTTCCTGTTGTCCGACGGCGTGCTGGAGACCCGCGATGCCGCTGGCCATCTGTTCGGCGAGGAGCGCCTGCTGCAGGTGTTCGCCGCCGGTCACCCGCCGGCAGACATGTTCGACGAGATCCAGCGGGCCCTGGCGGCTTTTCGCGGCGAGGCCCAGGACGATGTCAGCATGATCGAGCTGTGCATGGCCGAGGAGGGCGAGCTCAGACGCCCGGCGCTGTCCTTTTCCGACAGCGGGCAGAGCAGCCCGCTGGACTGGTCGGCCAGCTTCGAGTTTCGTGCCGAGACGCTCAAGCGCTTCAACCCGCTGCCCTTCCTGCTGCAGCTGCTGATGGAAGTGCAGGGCCTGCGGGCCCAGGGCGGGGCGCTCTACACCGTGCTGGCCGAGCTCTATTCCAATGCATTGGAGCATGGCGTGCTGGGCCTGGACTCGGCGCTCAAGGCCGATGCGCAGGGCTTTGCCCGCTATTACCAGGAGCGTGGTTCGCGCCTGCAGGGGCTGCAGGATGGTTTCGTACGCTTCGACCTGCACCTGAGCCCGGAAGCCGAGGGCGGGCGCCTGACTATCGACGTGCAGGACAGCGGCGCCGGTTTCGATGTGGCCGATGTCTTCGCCCAGCCGGCCGATTGCGGCCGCCTGAGCGGGCGCGGCCTGCGCCTGGTGCGCAAGCTGGCCGACCAGTGCCAGTGGAGCAGCGATGGCCGCGGCGTGAGGGTGGAGTTTCGCTGGCCAGTGTGACGGTGATGGCGTATTGCCAATATGCGCAGGCGACGCGCCTCCCATCTCAGGCATAATCGCGGCGTTGTCCGATCATGGAGTGAGCCGGTGTCCGATAACCATCTCGATCAGAACGTGTTGGCCTCCCTGCAGGATGTCATGGGGGAAGAGTATCCCGTGCTGCTGGATACCTTCCTGGTCGATTCGGACGAGCGCCAAAGGCATATCCAGGCGGCCATGGCCGCCGCCGACGCCCAGGCCCTGCGCCTGGCCGCCCACAGCTTCAAGGGCAGCTGCAGCAACATGGGCGCGCCCCTGCTGGCCGGGCTGTGCAAGCAGTTGGAGGAGGCCGCCCGGCGCGAGCGGCTGGAGGAAGCGCCGGCGCTGATCGAACAGATCGGCCGCGAGTTCGCCATCGTGCGCATCCTGCTCAAGTCCGAGCGCCAACGTTACCGCTGAAGTCTTTTCGGGCGGAGTGGCCGAGTTGGCCCGGCCCTTGCTCTATCCCCGGTACGATCCATCCCTAACGGAGAGTACCCATGTCCGTTGCACCCGACTTTCTCCTCCAGTCCGCGCCCGAAGTGCGGCCCAAGGCGCCTGCCGCCAAGGCCCCGTCCGGAGGCGCGGAGCCCGTCAAGAACGCCGACTCCAGCTTCGCGGAGGTCTATGCCAAGGAGCGCCAGGCCAAGGCTGCCGAGCGCAAGGAGGCGAGCGCCAAGGCTGCTGAGGAACGCTCGGCCGAAGCCAGGCCGACAGACGAGGCCGAGGGCGAGGCTGCCGTCGAGCAGTCGGTCGTTGCCGAAAGCGGCAAAGGCTTGCCGGAGGATCTGCCCGAAGGCGGCGAGGAGGGCGTCGACCCGCTGCTGCTGATGGCCATGACCGGCCAGCTGCCGGCCGAGGAGACCGTCGATCCGGCACTGAGCGGTGACGCGCAGATGGCGGCCGACACGGCCGATCCGCTGTTGCAGGCGGCAACCCCGACGGTGGCCAGCGCCGCACCGGCCACCCTCACCGAGGCCAGTCACGATCCCGAGCTGGACATGCTCAACAGCCTGCCAGCGGTGAAGCTGGCGCTTGAGATCGGCGCCCAGAATCAGGCCGCAGCCCAGCAGCAGTTGAGCCCTGGCGCGGTCGCCGCCGAGCGGGCCAGCAACCCGGGCCAGGGCTTCGCCAATGCCCTGGCGGCCTTCGCCGGCGAAGCTATGCCTAGCGAGGACGCGCCGAGCGAGGGGCTGGAGGGCGAGTTGCTCGGCGAGGCCCTGGATACCTCAGTGCCGAATCTTCGCGAAGGGCAGAGTGATGCGCGGGCCGAAGCCTTCGCCAGCAAGCTCAGCGCCCTGAGCCAGGCCATCAACCAGCAGACCGGCGCCGCCCAGCGCCTGCCACTGGTACCGGGTCAGCCGCTGCAGGTCGGCCAGCCTGGGATGAGCGAGGCGGTGGTGGACAAGGTCATGTGGCTGTCCAGCCAGAACCTCAAGTCCGCCGAGATCCAGCTCGACCCAGCCGAGCTGGGGCGCCTGGAGGTGCGTATCGAGCTGAACAAGGACCAGGCGGCCCAGGTCACCTTCGTCAGCGCCAATGCCAACGTGCGTGACCAGCTGGAAGGCCAGGCCCACCGTCTGCGCGAGCTTTTCGCCCAGCAGGGCATGAACCAGCTCGACGTCAACGTCTCTGACCAGTCCCTGGCGCGTGGCTCCCAGGGCGGTAGCGAGGAGGGCCAGGGGCGCTCTGCGGGTCGCGGCCTGGGTGGCTCCGGCGATGAGGAAGTGCTGAGCGGTGTCAGCGAGATCCGCACTCCGGCCGCCGGCTCGGCGCCGCGCGGGCTGGTGGATTACTACGCCTGACGCCTGCCAGAGCCTGTTGCAGTGAACTGCGCCCGGTGCCGATAAAGCACCGGGCGCAGTCGTTTTAGGGTGACAGGTGACCGTTGCCTTGGTATATCGGCAGCCGGTATCGGGGGACGCGGTAAAGGACTATCTTGTTTACAAGGTGGCATAACACTTGCTCCTAAGCCCTTGACCAAGGACAAATCTCAGTTCAGTGACGGATTTCTGGCATGGCAAAGAAACCAGCTCCCAAACCCCCGGCGGCCGAAGGCGGCGAGAAGACCGGCGGCAAGGGCAAGCTCAAGCTCATCATCCTGATCGTCGTGGCCCTGCTGCTGGCGGTGGGCCTGTCGGTGGGCGCGACGCTGTTCTTCCTGGGCAAGGACAAGGGGGCCGAGGATGAGGCGGCGGCCGAGGAGAGCGCCAGCGAAACGGCGCCACCGGTCAAGCAGCCGGCCATCTACGAGGCCATCGCCCCGGCTTTCATCGCCAACTACAACTACCAGGGGCGGCAGCGCTACATGCAGGTCAGCGTGGCGCTGATGGCGCGCAACCAGGCCGAACTGGACGCCCTCAAGGTGCATCTGCCGCTGGTGCGCAACCGCCTGGTCATGCTGTTCTCCGGCCAGGACTTTGGCGCCCTGATGACCCCGGTCGGCAAGGAGATGCTGCGCAGCCAGGCTACCGCGGTGGTGCAGGAGCTGGCGCAGAAGGAAACCGGCAAAACCGTGGTCGAACAGGTACTGTTCACCAACATCGTGCTGCAGTAGGCGGGAGCTAGCCATGGCCGTACAAGACCTGCTGTCACAGGACGAGATCGACGCGCTGCTGCATGGCGTCGACGATGGCCTGGTCGAGACCGAGGATGCCGGCGAACCCGGTAGCGTCAAGAGCTATGACCTGACCAGCCAGGATCGCATCGTCCGCGGACGCATGCCGACCCTGGAGATGATCAACGAGCGTTTCGCCCGCTATACCCGCATCAGCATGTTCAACCTGCTGCGCCGTTCCGCCGACGTGGCGGTGGGCGGCGTGCAGGTGATGAAGTTCGGCGAGTACGTGCATTCGCTCTACGTGCCGACCAGCCTCAACCTGGTGAAGATGAAGCCGCTGCGCGGCACCGCGCTGTTCATCCTCGACGCCAAGCTGGTGTTCAAGCTGGTGGACAACTTCTTCGGCGGCGACGGTCGCCATGCCAAGATCGAGGGCCGCGAGTTCACCCCCACCGAGCTGCGAGTGGTGCGCATGGTCATCGACCAGGCCTTCATCGACCTGAAGGAAGCCTGGCACGCGGTGATGGACGTCAACTTCGAGTACATCAACTCGGAAGTGAACCCGGCCCTGGCCAACATCGTCAGCCCCAGTGAGGTGGTGGTGGTTTCCACCTTCCATATCGAGCTGGACGGCGGTGGTGGCGACCTGCACATCACCATGCCCTATTCGATGATCGAGCCGATCCGCGAGATGCTCGACGCCGGCTTCCAGTCCGACGTCGACGACCAGGACGAGCGCTGGATCAAGGCCCTGCGCGAGGACATCCTCGACGTCAAGGTGCCGCTCGGCGCGACCCTGGCCCACCGCCAGCTCAAGCTGCGCGACATCCTGCACATGCAGCCGGGCGATGTGATCCCGGTGGAACTGCCGGAGCAGATGATCATGCGCGCCAATGGCGTGGCTGCCTTCAAGGTCAAGCTGGGCGCGCACAAGGGCAACCTGGCCCTGCAGATTCTCGAACCCGTGGAACGCCTGCGCTAAGGCGCGCTGACGCGGGTAGTCATTAACCTGAGCGGCCGGTCCGGCCCGCCAGATGAACAGATAGACAGCCAGCCGAGGTAGAGCGATGGCAGACGAAAACGAAGGTACCAGCCCAGAAGAGCAGGCCCTGGCCGACGAGTGGGCCGCGGCCCTGGCCGAGGCCGGTGATGCCGGGCAGGACGACATCGATGCGCTGATGAACCAGGGTGGCGCCGCCGCTCCGGCCGCGCCGCGCATGGCGATGGAAGAGTTCGGCGCCGCGCCCAAGCCGGGCAATGGTCCGGTGGCCCTGGAGGGCCCGAACCTGGATGTGATCCTCGACATCCCGGTGTCCATCTCCATGGAAGTCGGCAGCACCGAGATCAGCATCCGCAACCTGCTGCAGCTCAACCAGGGCTCGGTGGTGGAGCTCGACCGCCTGGCCGGCGAGCCGCTTGACGTGCTGGTCAACGGCACCCTAATCGCCCATGGCGAGGTGGTGGTGGTCAACGAGAAGTTCGGCATCCGCCTGACCGACGTGATCAGCCCCAGCGAACGCATCAAGAAGCTGCGCTGAGGTGATGATGCGTGGATTTTGCAGCCTTCTCCTGCTGGCGCCGTTGACGGCGCTGGCCGCCGAACCGGTGGCCAAGGCGGCGACCACGCCCATGGCCAGCAGCGATATCGGTGGCCAGCTGGCGCAGTTGCTGTTCGGCCTGCTGCTGGTGGTCGGCCTGATCTTCGCCCTGGCCTGGCTGCTGCGCCGGGTGCAGCAGATCGGTCCGCGCGGCAACCAGGCGATCAAGCTGGTGGCCAGCCAGGCCCTGGGCCCGCGTGACCGCCTGCTGCTGGTCCAGGTCGGTGGCGAGCAGGTCCTGCTCGGCATCAGCGCCGGGCGCATCACGCCGCTGCACGTGCTCAGGGAGCCGGTGCCGCTCGACGCCGCCACGCCGGCTACCCCGGAATTCGCCCAGCGCCTGATGGAGCTACTCGGCAAGGACCAGAAGGACAAGACATGAGCCCCTGGCGCATCCTGCTGACCCTCTTGCTGGCCCTGGCCGCGCCCCTGGCGTTCGGCGCCGACGACCCGCTGTCGATCAAGGCCATCACCCTCAGCACCAACGCCGAGGGGCAGCAGGAGTATTCGGTCAGCCTGCAGATCCTGCTGATCATGACGGCGCTGAGCTTCATCCCGGCGTTCGTCATGCTGATGACCAGCTTCACCCGCATCATCATCGTGTTCTCCATCCTGCGTCAGGCCCTGGGCCTGCAGCAGACGCCGTCGAACCAGATCCTGATCGGCCTGGCCCTGTTCCTGACCCTGTTCATCATGGCCCCGGTGTTCGACAGGATTAACCAGGACGCCCTGCAGCCCTACCTCAACGAGCAGCTGCCGGCGCAGCAGGCGATCGCCCGGGCCGAGGTGCCGATCAAGGAGTTCATGCTGGCGCAGACCCGCGCCTCGGACCTGGAGCTGTTCGTGCGCCTGTCCAAGCGTACCGATATCGCCTCGCCCGAGCAGGCGCCGCTGACCATCCTGATCCCGGCCTTCGTCACCTCCGAGCTGAAGACCGCGTTCCAGATCGGCTTCATGATCTTCATCCCGTTCCTGATCATCGACATGGTGGTGGCCAGCATCCTCATGGCCATGGGCATGATGATGCTGTCGCCACTGATCATTTCCCTGCCGTTCAAGATCATGCTGTTCGTCCTGGTCGATGGCTGGGCGCTGATCATGGGCACCCTGGCCGGCAGCTTCGGCACGATATAGCGAGGCCCATATGACTCCCGAAATCGCCGTCGACCTGTTCCGCGAAGCGCTCTGGCTGACCGCCCTGATCGTCGGCCTGCTGGTGCTGCCGAGCCTGCTGGTGGGCCTGCTGGTGGCCATGTTCCAGGCCGCCACGCAGATCAACGAACAGACCCTGAGCTTCATCCCGCGCCTGCTGGTGATGCTGCTCACCCTGATGTGGGCGGGGCCCTGGCTGGTGCGCGAGCTGATGGAGTACACCCAGACGCTGGTGCAGAACATTCCGCTGTTGATCGGCTGATGCTCGAACTGACTAATGCGCAGATCGGCGGCTGGGTGGGCCAGTTCCTCCTGCCGCTGTTCCGCATCGCCTCCATGCTGATGGTGATGCCGGTGATCGGCACCCAGCTGGTGCCGGCGCGGGTACGTCTGTACCTGGCCCTGGCCATCTGCCTGGTGCTGGCGCCGACCCTGCCGCCGATGCCGCGGGTGGACGCGGTGAGCCTGCAGGCCATGCTGCTGATCGGCGAACAGGTGCTGATCGGGGTGATGTTCGGCTTCGTCCTGCAGCTGTACTTCCACCTGTTCACCGTGGCCGGGCAGATCATCGCCATGCAGATGGGCCTGGGTTTCGCTTCCATGGTCGATCCGGCCAACGGCGTGTCGGTAGCGGTACTGGCGCAATTCCTGCTGATGCTGGTGACCCTGCTGTTCCTCGCCATGAACGGCCACCTGGTGGTGTTCGAGGTGCTGGCCGAGAGCTTCGTCACCCTGCCGGTGGGCCAGGGCCTGCTGCTCGACCATTACTGGGAACTGGCCGGCAAGCTGGCCTGGGTGATCGCCGCCGGCCTGCTGCTGTCGCTGCCGGCGGTCACCGCGCTGCTGATCATCAACCTGGCCTTCGGCGTGATGACCCGCGCCGCGCCGCAGCTGAACATCTTCTCCATCGGCTTCCCGCTGACCCTAGTGCTCGGCATGTTCATCTTCTGGCTGGGGCTGACCGACTTCCTGGCACACTTCCAGGTGTTCACCAGCGAAGCCCTGCAACAGTTGCGCGAACTCGCGCGCCTGCGCTGAGGAGGCTCAATGGCCGAGAGCGAAAGCGGCGCGGACAAGAGCGAGGAACCTACTAGTAAGCGCCTCGAGGAGGCGCGCAAGAAAGGTCAGATCGCTCGCTCCAAGGAGCTCAGCACCCTGGCGGTGACCTTCGGCGGCGCCGCCGCGCTGCTGATCTTCGGCGCGCAGATGGGCCAGGCCATGCTCGGCATGATGCAGGGCAACTTCGCTCTGCCGCGCGAGGTGCTGCTGGATGATGGTTCCATGGCCCGTTATCTGTTGCGCACCGGGATGGAGGCGCTGCTGGCGCTGCAGCCGTTCTTCATCGTCATGCTGATCGCCTCCATCATCGGGCCGGTCGCCCTGGGCGGCTGGCTGTTTTCCAGCGAGGCGCTGCAGCCCAAGTTCAGCCGCATGAACCCTTGGGAGGGGCTCAAGCGGATGTTCTCCGCCAAGGCCCTGGTCGAGCTGCTCAAGGCCCTGGCCAAGTTCGTGATCATCCTGCTGGTGGCACTGCTGGTGCTCAAGGCGGACCAGGACGACCTGCTGGCCATCGCCAACGAGCCGGTCGAGGCAGCCATCCTGCATGCCATGCTGGTGACCGGCTGGAGCCTGCTGTGGATGGCCTGCGGGTTGATCCTGATCGCCGCGGTGGATGTGCCGTTCCAGCTCTGGGACACCAAGCAGAAGCTGATGATGACCAAGCAGGAGGTCAAGGACGAGTACAAGGACAGCGAAGGCAAGCCCGAGGTCAAGTCGAAGATCCGCCAGTTGCAGCGGCAGATGGCGGAGCGGCGCATGATGCAGCAGGTGCCGGAGGCGGACGTGGTGATCACCAACCCGACCCACTTCGCCGTGGCCCTCAAGTACGACCCGGAGAAGGGCAATGCGCCGGTGCTGCTGGCCAAGGGTGGCGATTTCCTGGCGCTGAAGATCCGCGAGATTGCCCAGGAGCACAAGGTCACCCTGCTCGAGTCGCCGGCCCTGGCGCGGGCGGTGTACTTCTCCACCGAGGTCGACCAGGAAATCCCCGCCGGTCTTTATCTGGCGGTGGCCCAGGTGCTGGCCTACGTCTACCAGCTCAAGCAGTTCCGCGCCGGCAAGGGCAAACGC
This sequence comes from Aquipseudomonas alcaligenes, assembly GCF_003205495.1. Taxonomy (GTDB): domain Bacteria; phylum Pseudomonadota; class Gammaproteobacteria; order Pseudomonadales; family Pseudomonadaceae; genus Aquipseudomonas; species Aquipseudomonas alcaligenes_B. The sequence goes on from NZ_QJRX01000009.1 coordinate 177,877, forward strand.
CCGGGACCGCTGCCGGACCTGCCGATCCCGCCGGATTTGCGCCGCGACGAGTAGCGGCGTGGCCGTCTCTCGTGCCTTCACGGCAGAGTTGGAATGCTTCTTGCGATTACCCCTGCACGGCGCCTTTCGCGTCAAAAGATTGAATGGGCTGGGGATAACAAGTGGCAGTGGATCGTGCGCAAATCATCGGGGACGTACGCAGCAACCTGGCGGGGTTGCGCCATGGCAATCTGGGTATTCCGCTGCTGCTGCTGGTCATGCTCGCCATGGTCATGCTGCCGATCCCGCCGTTCCTCCTCGACGTGCTGTTCACCTTCAGCATCGCCCTGTCCATCGTGGTCCTGCTGGTCGCCATCTACTCGCTGAGGCCGCTGGACTTCGCCGTCTTCCCCACCGTGCTGCTGGCCGCGACCCTGCTGCGCCTGGCGCTGAACGTCGCCTCCACCCGCGTGGTGCTGCTGCACGGCCAGGAGGGGCATGACGCCGCGGGCAAGGTGATCCAGGCCTTCGGCGAGGTGGTGATCGGCGGTAACTACGTGGTCGGCGCCGTGGTGTTCGCCATCCTGATGATCATCAACTTCGTGGTGGTCACCAAGGGTGCCGGGCGCATTTCCGAGGTGAGCGCGCGTTTCACCCTGGACGCCATGCCCGGCAAACAGATGGCCATCGACGCCGACCTTAATGCCGGCCTGATCGACCAGGCCGAGGCCAAGCGGCGCCGTGCCGAGGTGGCCCAGGAGGCCGACTTCTACGGCTCGATGGACGGTGCCTCGAAGTTCGTCCGTGGCGACGCCGTGGCCGGCCTGCTGATCCTCTTCATCAACCTCATCGGTGGCATCGCCATCGGCGTGGCCCAGCATGATCTGCCCTTCGCCGAGGCCGGACGCATCTACACCCTGCTGACCATCGGTGACGGTCTGGTGGCGCAGATCCCTTCGCTGCTGCTGTCCACCGCGGCCGCCATCATGGTCACCCGGGTCTCCACCTCCGAAGACATGGGCGCCCAGGTCAGCCGGCAGATGTTCGCCTCGCCCAAGGCCCTGGCCGTGGCAGCGGCGATCATGATCACCATGGGCCTGGTGCCGGGCATGCCGCATGTGCCCTTCATCGGCCTCGGCCTGGTGGCCGCCGGTGCTGCCTACTGGATTGCCAACAAGCAGCGCAAGGTCAAGGAGGAGGAGGTCAAGGAGGTCAAGCGCCAGCAGGAGCTGCTGCCGGCGCAGAAGGCCCAGGAGGTCAAGGAGCTGGGCTGGGACGACGTCACCCCGGTGGACATGGTCGGTCTGGAGGTCGGCTACCGCCTGATCCCGCTGGTTGACCGCAACCAGGGCGGCCAGTTGCTGGCGCGGATCAAGGGCGTACGCAAGAAGCTGTCGCAGGAGATGGGCTTCCTGATGCCCTCGGTGCACATCCGCGACAACCTCGACCTGTTGCCCAATGCCTACCGCCTGACTCTGATGGGCGTCAGCGTGGCCGAGGCCGAGGTGTATCCGGAGCGCGAACTGGCGATCAACCCCGGCCAGGTGTTCGGCACGCTCAACGGCATCGCCGCCAAGGATCCGGCGTTCGGCCTGGAGGCGGTGTGGATCGACCCGAGCCAGCGCGACCAGGCGCAGTCGCTCGGCTACACGGTGGTGGATGCCAGCACCGTGGTCGCCACCCACCTCAACCAGGTCCTGCACAAGCATGCCCACGAGCTGATCGGCCACGAGGAGGTGCAGCAGTTGCTGCAGCTGCTGGCCAAGACCTCGCCGAAGCTGGCCGAGGAGCTGGTGCCGGGGATGGTTTCGCTGTCGACCCTGCTCAAGGTGCTGCAGGCACTGCTGCAGGAACAGGTGCCGGTGCGCGATATCCGCAGCATCGCCGAGGCCATCTCCAATGTCGCCGGCAAGAGTCAAGATCCCGCCGCGATGGTCGCCGCGGTTCGCGTCGCGCTGGCCCGCGCAATCGTGCAAAGCATTGTGGGACTAGAGCCGGAGCTGCCTGTGATCACTCTGGAGCCCAGGTTGGAACAGTTATTGCTCAATAGCCTGCAGAAGGCCGGTCAGGGCTCCGAGGATGGCATCCTCCTCGAACCCGGAATGGCCGAGAAGCTGCAACGCTCCCTGGTGGAAGCGGCGCAGCGCCAGGAAATGCTCGGCAAGCCGGTGATCCTGCTGGTGGCCGGCCCGGTCCGGGCGATGCTGTCGCGATTCGCGCGGCTCGCCGTACCCAACATGCATGTACTGGCCTACCAGGAAATACCGGACAACAAGCAGGTCACGATCGTCGCCACGGTCGGCCAGAACTGAGGGTTCTAAGCCATGCAAGTCAAACGCTTCTTCGCCGCCGATATGCGTACCGCCATGAAGCTGGTGCGTGACGAACTGGGCGCCGACGCCGCCATCATCGGCAACCGCCGCGTGGCCGGCGGCGTGGAGCTGACCGCGGCGCTGGACTACCAGCCGGCCACCCCGGCGCGTACGCCCAACCCGGCGCTGGAGGCCGAGCTGCGCAAGACCCAGGCGAAGATCGCCAATGCCCAGGCCGAGCTGACCATCCGCGCGGTGGCCGACGAGCGCAAGGACCGCCAGCTGTTCGCCAACGAATCGCTGATCGCCCCCGAGCTGCCGGCCACTGCGGTCAAGGTGCAGCGCCCGGTGGCCGCTCCGCAGGCTGCCAGCAAGCCGGCCGCCGCCGCGGTCGACCAGCGCGCCCTGGATGCCATGCGCTTCGAGCTGCACGGTCTGCGTGAACTGATCGAGGTGCAGCTGGGCTCCATCGCCTGGGGCCAGCTGCAGAACCGCAAGCCGCAGCAGGCCAACCTGTGGCGTCGCCTGCAGCGCATGGGCCTGTCCGCCGAGCTGTCCAAGGCGCTGCTGGAGCGCGTGGCCAAGGTCGCCGATCCGCGCCAGGCCTGGCGCATGCTGCTGGCCCATCTGGCCCACGCGATCAAGACCCCGGCGGTCGAGCCGCTAGAGGAGGGCGGGGTGATCGCCCTGGTCGGCCCGGCCGGCATGGGCAAGACCACCACCCTGGCCAAGATGGCCGCGCGCTACGTGCTGAAGTACGGCTCGCAGAGCATCGCCCTGGTCAGCATGGACAGCTTCCGTATCGGCGCCCAGGAGCAGATCAAGACCCTCGGCCGCATCCTCAACGTTTCCGTGACCCAGGTCGATCCGGGCCAGTCGCTGATCCAGGCCCTGGCACCGCTGGCGCGCAAGAAGGTGATCCTGATCGACACCGCCGGCCTGCCGGGCAACGACCCGGCCCTGCGCCTGCAGCTGGAGAGCCTGGCTGCGCGCGGCCTGAAGGCGAAGAACTATCTGGTGCTGGCTGCCACCAGCCAGGCTCAGGTGCTCAAGGCCGCCTATCACAGCTACAAGCAGTGCGGCCTGGCCGGCTGCATCCTGAGCAAGGTGGACGAGGCGGCCAACCTAGGTGAAGTTCTGGGGCTGGCCATCAGCCAGCATCTCCCGGTAGCCTATCTGGCTGACGGGCCGAAGATTCCGGACGATCTGCAGGTACCGCGCAGCCACCAGTTGGTGAGTCGCGCCGTGAGCCTGCAGACCGAGGAAGATCCGAGCGAGGAAGCCATGGCCGACATGTTTGCCGGCTTCTACCACCCGCGTCGCGCGGGGTAGGGCAGGCGGTGGCGCGCAAGGCGTTCTAGTGTGTAGGAACAGGTCGGTGTAGTTGCCCGACCAGCCCAGACCAGGCAAGACAAGGTAAGAGAAGAACATGGGTAGTATGCATCCCGTACAGGTGATCGCAGTCACTGGCGGCAAGGGCGGCGTCGGCAAGACCAACGTGTCGGTGAATCTGTCGCTGGCGCTGGCCGACCTCGGTCGCCGGGTCATGCTGATGGACGCCGACCTGGGCCTGGCCAACGTCGACGTACTGCTCGGCCTGACGCCCAAGCGCACCCTGGCCGATGTGATAAACGGCGAGTGCGACCTCAAGGACGTGCTGCTGCAAGGGCCCGGCGGCATCCGCATCGTGCCCGCGGCATCCGGTACGCAGAGCATGGTGCAGCTGTCGCCGGTACAGCATGCCGGCCTGATCCAGGCCTTCAGCGACATCAGCGACAACCTTGATGTGCTGGTAATCGACACCGCCGCCGGCATCGGCGACGGCGTGGTCAGCTTCGTCCGTGCCGCCCAGGAGGTGCTGGTGGTGGTCTGCGACGAGCCGACCTCGATCACCGACGCCTACGCGCTGATCAAGCTGCTCAACCGCGATTACGGCATGAACCGCTTCCGCGTCCTCGCCAACATGGCCCACAGCCCGCAGGAAGGGCGCAACCTCTTTGCTAAACTGACCAAGGTGACCGATCGCTTCCTCGATGTGGCCTTGCAGTACGTGGGCGCCGTTCCCTACGACGAATCCGTCCGCAAGGCCGTGCAGAAACAGCGCGCGGTGTACGAAGCCTTCCCGCGCTCGAAATGCGCACTGGCGTTCAAGGCGATTGCCCAGAAAGTCGACACCTGGCCGCTTCCGGCCAACCCGCGCGGCCATCTGGAGTTCTTCGTCGAGCGTCTGGTGCAGCAGCCGATCGCGGGGACGGCCGTATGACAGCAGCCAGTGGACTTCGCATGTACAACAAGGCGCAAGCGCAGGATTCCCAGCACCAGCTGATCGAGCGATACGCGCCGCTGGTCAAGCGCATCGCCTATCACCTGCTGGCGCGCCTGCCGGCCAGCGTGCAGGTCGACGATCTGATGCAGGCCGGCATGATCGGCCTGCTGGAAGCCTCAAAGAAATACGATGGCAGCAAGGGCGCCAGCTTCGAGACCTACGCCGGCATCCGCATTCGTGGCGCCATGCTCGACGAGGTGCGCAAGGGTGACTGGGCACCGCGCTCGGTGCACCGCAACAGCCGCATGGTCAGCGATGCCATCCGCGCAATCGAGGCCAGAACCGGTCGAGACGCTAAAGATCAAGAGGTTGCGGCCGAACTCCAATTGAGTCTCGAGGATTACTACGGCATCCTTGGCGACACTCAGGGGAGCCGCCTGTTCAGCTTCGACGACCTGATGCAGGACGGCGAGCATGGCGGTTTGCTCGAGGATGCCAGTAGCCACAGTGGTCCCCTGCACGGCCTGGAAGACGAGCGTTTCCAGGCGGCGCTGGCCGATGCCATCGCCCATCTGCCGGAGCGCGAGCGGCTGGTGCTGGCGCTGTACTACGACGAAGAATTGAATTTGAAGGAAATCGGCGAAGTTCTGGGGGTCAGCGAGTCCCGGGTCAGTCAGTTGCACAGCCAGTGCGCCGCCCGTTTGCGCGCACGTCTGGGCGAGTGGCGGGCCAGCTGACGAAGAGCCGGTTTCAAGATTTGCGACGTCCCGGGGTGCCGGTGGCGTTTAGGACTGTACGGAGGTCGACTTGGACAAGAACATGAAAATCCTCATCGTTGACGATTTCTCGACGATGCGACGGATCATCAAGAACCTCCTGCGTGATTTGGGGTTCACCAACACGGCCGAGGCCGACGACGGCAATACGGCCCTGCCCATGCTGCAGAGCGGCAGTTTCGACTTCCTGGTGACCGACTGGAACATGCCCGGCATGACCGGTATCGACCTGCTGCGCGCGGTGCGCGCGGACGAGCGCCTGAAGAATCTGCCGGTGCTGATGGTGACCGCCGAGGCCAAGCGCGAACAGATCATCGAGGCCGCCCAGGCTGGCGTGAATGGCTATGTCGTCAAGCCGTTCACCGCCCAGGTGCTGAAGGAGAAGATCGAGAAGATCTTCGAACGGGTTAACGGCTGATGATCGCCGCGAGGGCGCTATGGCACACGATGATTCACACCTGGGCGAACTCGAATCGACCCTGAAGGCGCATGCCACCCAACTCGTCGAGAGCCTGGAGAAGGGCCGTTTCGGCGAGGCGGTCAGCCTGATCCACGAGCTCAACAAGGCGCGCGACCACGGCCTGTATCAGGAAGTCGGCAAGCTCACCCGCGAACTGCACAACTCGATCGTCAACTTCCAGATCGACCCGCGCAATCCGCACGCGCAGGAGATCTCGCAGATCACCGACGCCACCGAGCGCTTGTCCTATGTGGTGCAGATGACCGAGAAAGCGGCCAACCGCACCATGGACCTGGTCGAGCAGAGCGCGCCGCTGGTCAACGACCTGGGCGACGAGGCACAGGCCCTGTCTGCCGACTGGGGCAAGTTCATGCGCCGCGAGATGGGCGCCGACGCTTTCCGCGACCTGGCCAAGCGCATCGAACTGTTCCTCGCTCGCAGCGAGCGTGACAGCCAGCGTCTGTCCGGCTACCTCAACGACATTCTCTTGGCCCAGGATTTCCAGGATCTCACCGGGCAGGTGATCAAGCGCGTGACCCAGCTGGTCACCGAAGTGGAGCGCGACCTGCTCAAGCTGATGCTGATGGCCAGCCATGTCGACCGCTTCGCCGGTATCGAGCATGACCTGGAGGCGCTGCGTGCCGAGCAAGAACAACAAAAAGAGCCTTCCAAGGGTGAAGGTCCGCAGATTCATGCCGATAAGCGTGATGACGTCGCGTCCAGCCAGGACGATGTCGACGACCTGCTGTCCAGCCTTGGATTTTAGGGCTCTAGAAGAGCCTTTGGAGCGCACCGATGAGCTTCGACGCCGATGAAGAAATCCTCCAGGACTTCCTGGTAGAGGCCGGCGAAATTCTTGAGCTGCTGTCCGAGCAACTGGTCGAGCTGGAGAGCCGGCCGGATGACATGGACCTGCTCAATGCCATCTTCCGTGGTTTCCACACGGTCAAGGGTGGCGCCGGCTTCCTCCAGCTCAATGAGCTGGTGGAGTGCTGTCACATCGCGGAGAACGTCTTCGACATCCTGCGCAAGGGTGAGCGGCGGGTCACCGCCGAGCTGATGGACGTGGTCCTGCAGGCGCTGGATGCGGTCAACGAAATGTTCAGTCAGGTGCGCGAACGCACCGAGCCGACCCCGGCCACTCCCGAGCTGCTGGCCGCGCTGGCACGCCTGGCCGAACCGGAGAGCGCCGACGAGCAGGCTGCCGAGCCTGAGCCCGAGCCGGTGGCCGAAGCGGCACCCGGTGGCGATATCACCGACAGCGAGTTCGAGCAACTGCTCGATGCCATCGGCGACCAGCCGGCTGCCGAGACTCCCGCCGCAGGCGGTGGCGACGAGATCACCGATGACGAGTTCGAGGCGCTGCTCGACCAGCTGCACGGCAAGGGCAAGTTCGCCGGTGCGGCCGAAGAGGCCCCGGTAGCCAAAGCGGCGGCCCCGGCTGCTGCATCCGCTGCTGACGAGATCACCGACGACGAGTTCGAGGCACTGCTCGACCAGCTGCACGGCAAGGGCAAGTTCGCCGGCGCGGTGGAAGAGCCCCCCGCAGCCAAAGCGGCAGCTCCTGCTGCTCCGGCTGCGGCGAGCGGTGGCGACGAGATCACCGATGACGAGTTCGAGGCGCTGCTCGACCAGTTGCATGGCAAGGGCAAGTTCGCCGGCGCCGTGGAAGAGGCGCCTGCAGTCAAAGCGGCGACCTCGACGCCTGCAGCCAAGAAGGTGGAGCCGGCTAAGCCCGTGGCTGCCAAACCCGCAGCCAAGTCCGAGCCCGCCAAACCGGCACCTGCCGCTGCGGCCGCCGCCCCCAGCGAGGCGGAAACCACGGTGCGCGTCGATACCGCACGCCTGGACGAGATCATGAACATGGTCGGCGAGCTGGTGCTGGTGCGTAACCGCCTGGTGCGCCTTGGCCTGAACAGCGGCGACGAGGCCATGGCCAAGGCCGTGTCCAACCTCGATGTGGTCACCGCGGACCTGCAGACCTCGGTCATGAAGACCCGCATGCAGCCGATCAAGAAGGTCTTCGGCCGCTTCCCGCGCCTGGTTCGCGACCTGGCGCGCAACCTGAAGAAAGAGATCAATCTGGAGCTGGTCGGCGAAGAAACCGACCTCGACAAGAACCTGGTCGAGGCCCTCGCCGACCCGCTGGTGCACCTGGTGCGCAACGCCGTCGACCATGGCATCGAGAGCCCCGAGGAACGCGAGGCCGCCGGCAAGGCGCGCGCTGGCCGCGTGGTGCTGTCGGCCGAGCAGGAGGGCGACCACATCCTGTTGTCGATCTCCGACGACGGCAAGGGCATGGACCCGGAGATCCTCCGCGCCAAGGCGGTGGAGAAGGGGCTGCTGGACAAGGACGCGGCCGATCGCCTGAGCGAGACCGAGTGCTACAACCTGATCTTCGCCCCGGGCTTTTCGACCAAGACCGAAATTTCCGACGTGTCCGGCCGCGGTGTCGGCATGGACGTGGTGAAGACCAAGATTTCCCAGCTCAACGGCATCATCAACGTGCACTCGGCCAAGGGCCAGGGCTCGAAGATCGTCATCAAGGTGCCGCTGACCCTGGCGATCATGCCGACCCTGATGGTGATGCTGGGCAACCAGGCCTTCGCTTTCCCGCTGGTCAACGTCAACGAGATCTTCCACCTCGACCTGTCGCGCACCAACGTGGTGGACGGCCAGGAAGTGGTCATCGTGCGCGACAAGGCGCTGCCGCTGTTCTACCTCAAGCGCTGGCTGGTCAATGGCGCGGTCGACGAGGAACAGCGCGAGGGGCACGTGGTCATCCTCACCGTCGGCAGTCAGCGCATCGGCTTCGTGGTCGACCAGCTGGTGGGCCAGGAGGAGGTGGTGATCAAGCCGCTGGGCAAGATGCTGCAGGGCACCCCGGGCATGTCCGGCGCTACCATTACCGGTGACGGGCGCATCGCCCTGATTCTCGACGTGCCGAGCATGCTCAAGCGCTACGCGCGTCGTATCTGATCGTTCGCGGCTGGCTCGGCCAGTCGCTCTGGAGTGTTTATGGCAGTCAAGGTCCTGGTGGTGGATGATTCCGGCTTTTTCCGCCGCCGGGTCTCGGAGATTCTCTCCGCCGACCCCAATATCCAGGTGGTTGGTACCGCCACCAACGGTCGCGAGGCCATCGATCAGGCGCTGGCGCTGAAGCCGGACGTGATCACCATGGACTACGAGATGCCGATGATGGATGGCATCACGGCAGTCAAGAACATCATGCAGCGCTGCCCGACCCCGGTACTGATGTTCTCCTCGCTGACTCACGAGGGCGCCCGCGTCACCCTCGATGCGCTGGATGCCGGCGCGGTGGACTACCTGCCGAAGAACTTCGAGGACATCTCGCGCAACCCCGAGAAGGTCAAGGCGCTGTTGTGCGAGAAAGTCCATACCATCGCCCGCAGCAACCGGCGTTACAGCACTTTCAGCACTCCTGCGGCCAGCCCGGCGCCGGCTGCCGCGACCCAGGCAACAGCGCGTAGTAGCGCCACACCCGTCGCGGCCCCTGCCAGCCGGCCCAGCGCGGCACCGGCGACTCCGGCTCAGGGTGCGGCGCCAAAGCGCAAGTCCTACAGACTGGTGGCCATCGGTACTTCCACTGGTGGCCCGGTGGCCCTGCAGCGCGTACTGACCCAGCTGCCGGCCAATTTTCCGGCGCCCATCGTGCTCATCCAGCACATGCCGGCAGCCTTTACCAAGGCTTTCGCCGAGCGTCTGGATAAACTGTGCCGGATCAGTGTGAAGGAAGCCGAGGATGGCGATGTGCTGCGTCCTGGCCTGGCCCTGCTGGCGCCCGGCGGCAAGCAGATGATGGTCGATCCGCGCGGTGCGGTGCGCATCCTGCCGGGTGATGAGCGTCTCAACTACAAACCCTGCGTCGACATCACCTTCGGTTCGGCGGCCAAGTCGTTCAGCGACAAGGTGCTGGCCGTGGTGCTCACCGGCATGGGTGCCGATGGCCGCGAGGGTGCGCGCCTGCTCAAGCAGAGCGGCAGCCAGGTATGGGCCCAGGACGAGGCCAGCTGCGTGATCTATGGCATGCCCATGGCGGTGGTCAAGGCCAACCTGGCCGACGCCGTGTACGGCCTCGACGAGATCGGCCGGCACCTGGCCGAGGCCTGCATCTGATGGATGTACTCAGCCTCATCGGCGTCATCCTCGCCTTCGTCGCCATCATCGGCGGCAACTACCTGGAGGGCGGGCATGCCGGCGCGTTGATCAACGGCCCCGCGGCGCTGATCGTGATCGGCGGAACCCTGGGCGCGGCCTTCATCCAGGCGCCGATGGCGGTTTTCAAGCGCGCGCTGGCGATCCTGCGCTGGATCATCTTCCCGCCGCGCATCGACCTGGCCGGTGGCATCAACAGCGTGGTGGCCTGGAGCATGACCGCGCGCAAGGAGGGGCTGCTGGGCCTCGAGTCGGTGGCCGACATCGAGGCCGACCCCTATGCGCGCAAGGGCCTGCAGCTGCTGGTGGACGGCGCTGAGCCGGAGGCCATCCGCAGCATCCTCGAGGTCGACCTGTATACCCAGGAAGCCCGTGACATTCAGGCGGCCAAGGTCTACGAGAGCATGGGCGGCTATGCACCGACCATCGGTATCATCGGTGCGGTGATGGGCCTGATCCACGTGATGGGCAACCTGGCCGACCCGAGCAAGCTCGGCAGCGGTATCGCCGTAGCCTTCGTCGCCACCATCTACGGCGTGGCCTTCGCCAACCTGCTGCTGCTGCCGGTGGGCAACAAGCTCAAGGCCATTGCCATGCGTCAGTCGCGTTATCGCGAGATGCTGCTGGAAGGCATCCTGTCCATCGCCGAGGGTGAGAACCCCCGTTCCATCGAGCTGAAGCTGCAAGGCTTCATGGACTGACGGGGTAGGGCGCATGGCCCGGCGGCGCAATCACGAAGAGCACGAGAATCACGAACGCTGGCTGGTGTCCTACGCGGACTTCATCACCCTGCTGTTCGCTTTCTTCGTGGTGATGTACTCGATCTCCTCGATCAACGAAGGCAAGTACAAGGTGCTGTCGGAGAGCCTGGTCGGGGTGTTCAGCGAGCCGGAGCGGGCGATCAAGCCGATTCCCATCGGCGACGAGAAGCCGCGCACCACCGAGCCCGATCGCTCGATGATCGAGGACAATCCCAACGGCAGCGCCAGCGAGGAGGTGAGCGACCCACTGCAGGAGATCGCCTCCAGCATGCGCGATGCCTTCGGCGACCTGATCGCCTCCGAGCAGCTGACCGTGCGCGGCAACGAGCTGTGGGTGGAAATCGAGCTGAACTCCAGCCTGCTGTTCCCCAGCGGCGACGCAGTGCCTAACGAGACGGCTTTCGCCTTGATCGAGAAGGTGGCGAAGATCCTTGCGCCCTACGAGAACCCGATTCACGTAGAAGGCTTCACAGACAACCTGCCGATCAATACCGCGCAGTTCCCCAGTAACTGGGAGCTGTCCACCGCGCGGGCGGCCAGCATAGTGCGGATGTTGGCGATGGACGGGGTCAACCCTGGGCGTCTGGCAGCGGTCGGCTATGGCGAGTTCCAGCCGGTGGCCGACAATGCCACCGAGGAGGGGCGCTCTCGCAATCGCCGGGTGGTGCTGGTGATCTCGCGCAATCTCGACGTTCGGCGCAGTATCAGCGGGGTCGGCAGTGCCAAGGCCCAGGCGGACCCGGCACTGCAGCGGGCTGGCACGCAATCTGCACCGCCAGCTCCTGTGGCGGCGCCGGTGACCGGTCCCGCCAATATTTCGACGCCTGCGCCATGAGGCGCCTATCAGTTCTCGGTAAGGCATGACCGCGCCGGGAGGACGATGACGATGAAAGTCTGGGCAGTAGCCAATCAAAAAGGTGGGGTCGGCAAGACCACCACGTCCATCGCCCTGGCGGGCCTGCTGGCCGATGCGGGCAAGCGCGTGGTGGTGGTCGACCTCGATCCGCACGGGTCGATGACCAGCTATTTCGGCCACGATCCGGATGCCCTGGAGCACAGCAACTACGACCTGTTCCTGCACCAGGGCAATGTACCGCGGGGGCTGCCGGCCAGCCTGCTGCTGCCGACCAGCCACGAGAGCATTGCCTTGCTGCCGTCCAGCACCGCGCTGGCCACCCTGGAGCGCCAGTCGCCGGGGCAGAGCGGTCTGGGGCTGGTCATCGCCAAAAGCCTGGCGCAGCTGTGGGACAAGTTCGATCACGCCATCATCGACAGTCCGCCGTTGCTCGGCGTGCTGATGGTCAATGCCCTGGCTGCCAGCCAGCAGCTGGTGATTCCGGTACAGACCGAGTTCCTCGCCGTGAAGGGCCTGGAGCGCATGGTCAACACCCTCAACATGGTCAACCGCTCGCGCAAGCAGGCCTTGCCCTACACCATAGTGCCGACCCTGTTCGACCGCCGTACTCAGGCCTCGCTGAACACCCTGCGGGTGCTGCGCAACGCCTATCCCGAGCACCTGTGGCAGGCCTACATCCCGGTCGACACCCGCCTGCGCGATGCCAGCCGTGCTGGGCTCACGCCCTCGCAGTTCGACGGCAACAGCCGTGGCGTGATCGCCTATCGTGCGCTGCTCAAGCATTTGCTGGCCGGCCAGCCGACCGCTCAGGTAGCCTGAGGGAGCCGGCTATGCTCAACAAACCGGTTCAAGTCAGCGCCCAGACCTGCCGATAGGCTGTACAGACCTCTTTCGTGGAACGCCCTATGAGTCGCACCGCCGTCCCCGCCACCCGCTCCCAGCAGGCCCTGCAGTCCTATCTGGACGCCCTGCTGCAGGAGGCGGCTGCCGAGCTGGAACAGAGCGTCGACATCGATGAATTCGAGGCCGCGGTGCTCGAGGAGCAGGTGCGCGACGCACGCCGCGACGAGCCGCGCCCGGTCCTGGCCCGCCCCCTGGCGCTGGCCGAGGCCAGGCCTCCGGTGCTGCCGACTATCGAGCTGCCCATGCCGATGGTGCAGGAACCCGCCGCACCGGTGGTCCAGGTTGTCGAGCCGCAGCCGACCATGGTGCAAGCGGAGCGTCCGGCTGCCGCAGTGAGTTTCGATGGCCGGCCGAGCTGGGCCGAGGAGCCGTTCGAGTGCCTGCTGTTCGACGTCGCCGGCCTGACCCTGGCGGTACCGCTGGTGTGCCTGGGCAGCATCTACCCGCTGGCGGGCGCCGAGTTGACCCCGCTGTTCGGCCAGCCGGACTGGTTCCTCGGCATATTGCCGTGCCAGGCCGGCAACCTGAAGGTACTGGATACCGCGCGCTGGGTGATGCCCGAGCGCTACCGCGATGATTTCCGTGAGGGCCTGCAGTACGTGATCTCCGTCGAGGGCTACGAATGGGGCCTGGCGGTGCACCAGGTCAGCCGCTCGATCCGCCTGCAGCCGAGCGAGATCAAGTGGCGCAGCCAGCGCTCGCAACGCCCGTGGCTGGCCGGTACGGTGATCGAACACATGTGCGCGCTGCTGGACGTCTCGGCCTTGGCCGAGTTGATCGCCAGCGGCGCCACGCGCAACGGGGCAGCCCGCCCGCACTGAAGCGGCCGGCGCTCTATAGTTAACGACAAGCGGGCTCACCCGCGAACGCCGCCGAGGGCGGCAATCAGACCGAGGCTAGGGACATGAAGAAAACGTCAGCGCAAGGTTCCGAAGATCCTATCCTGCAGTGGGTAACCTTCCGCCTAGATAACGAGACCTATGGCATCAACGTGATGCAGGTGCAGGAAGTCCTGCGCTACACCGAGATCGCTCCGGTTCCGGGCGCGCCGGCCTATGTGCTGGGCATCATCAACCTGCGTGGTAACGTGGTCACGGTGATCGACACCCGCCAGCGCTTCGGGCTGTCGCCGGCGCCGGTGACCGACAACACCCGCATCGTCATCATCGAGGCGGACAAGCAGGTGGTGGGCATCCTGGTCGACAGCGTCGCCGAAGTGGTCTACCTGCGCCAGTCTGAGGTCGAGACCGCGCCGAACGTAGGCAACGAGGAGTCGGCCAAGTTCATCCAGGGCGTTTGCAACAAGAACGGCGAACTGCTCATCCTGGTCGAACTGGACAAGATGATGTCCGAGGAAGAGTGGTCCGAGCTGGAGAGCATCTGACCCATGCTGGAGATCGCGGTGGCCGTGCTCGGCCTGTTCTGCGTGCTGCTCGCAGGCTTCTGCTATCAGCTGTCGCTGAAGCTGCGCCAGCAGGCCGAGCTGCAGAAGGAGCGTGACGCCCTCCGCGATCAGCGGCTCAAGGAGGTGAGCCGGCGCCTGGATGCCTACCTGACCGGCAGCATCCGCATGGGCGAGGAGCTGCACGAGCTGCGCCGCATCGTCGCGCCACTGCCCGACAAGCTCAGCCAGATGGAGCAGCGCGATCCCTCCAGCCTGTCCTTCACCCAGGCCGCGCGCCTGGTGGGGATGGGCGCCAGCGTCGACGACCTGACCCACTCCTGCGGCCTCAGCCAGGCCGAGGCCGAGCTGGTCAGTCGCTTGCACCAGGCGCAGAAGCAGCGCGGCTGAGCTGCCTTACTCCCTTCCGTTCTTACCTTCCCGGTGGCCCGCGCTATTGATTCCAAGCGCGGCGCACCCCTCTACCTAAGCTGAATGCATGGGGCCGGCTTCCGAGGAGGTCCACCATGCGTTTTGCACTGATGTTGCTGTTGTGCCTGGTCGTGCCGAATCTGGAGGCCAGCGAGGCGCCGCTGGAAGTCAGGGGGGCCACCACGGTGAACGCGGCGCAGGCGCGCCAGCTCTACGAGCTTGGCGTGCTGTTCATCGATGTACGGCCGGCCCGCGAGTGGAGCTGGGGCCACGTGCATGGTGCCCTGCACATGGCGCTGGACGGGCGTTTCGCCGACCTGGCCCAGCCTGACTGGCCGCGTGGCATGCCGATGGTGCTGTACTGCGACAGCGAGGTCTGCCCGCAGGGCGCCGAGGCCGCGCGCCGCGCCGTGGGCTGGGGCTATCAGCAGGTGTACTACTTCCGCTCCGGCTACTTCGCCTGGCAGTTGCTGGACTTTCCCCAGGGCAAGGGCAGCGCCGGCGAGCTGATCGCCTTCATTCCCGGGGCGCCGCCAACAGCGGCGGGGCCGGACTGACCCGGTCTGGCGTGACGTCGCGCTCCGCCGGATCCTCGACGAAACCGTCCGGGCGCTTGCCCTTCAGGTACCAGGCGAAGGCGATGATCTCGGCAATGCTGCGGTACAGCGGCTCGGGGATCGCATCGCCCAGTTCCAGGCGAGCCAGCAGGCGTACCAGCTCGGCATTCTCGTAGATCGGCACCTCGTACTCGCGGGCGATGGCCAGGATGGCTTCCGCCAGTTCATCGTCGCCCTTGGCGGTCAGGCTGGGAGCGCTGGCGCCGTCGTAGGAGAGGGCGATGGCCTGGCGTGGTGCTTTGTGCTTCATGCGGTCTCGTCCACCCAGCGCTGTTCCAGATGAGTCTTCGGCCCTTGTGGCGGCATGCCCTGGCGACAGCTCAGCTCGCCGACCTCCAGGCCGGAGCCCTGCAGGCGCTGGCGCAGGTTGTCCAGTTCGCGGTCGATCAGCTGCGCGGTGTCGGCACGCTCGGCCCACAGCTGGCTGGACAGACTGCCGCGCAGCAGCTGTGCCTGCACCTGCAGCGGCCCCAGGGGATCGAGGTCGAAAGCCAGCTCGATGCGCCACAGGGTTTCCTTCTGCTCCTTGCCGCCCTGCGCGCCGGACTCCTCGCGCTGCAGCTTGACCTGCAGGGGTACCACGTCCTGCTGGTTGCGCATCGGCAGCTCCAGCTGCCAGGTGGTCAGCAGGTTGCCTTCCGGGGTCACCTGGGTCTGCGCCAGGCTCGACAGCTGGTGGGTCTGCAGGCGCGACACGGCGGCCGCGGCCAGCTTGAGCAGGGTTTCCAGGTCGGCCTCTTCGTCCATTGACTGCAGCAGGCGCGAGGGCAGGGGGAAGCTCATGGCCTGCTGCCGCAGGCTGGCCTGGCCGAGTGCGCCCAGGGCATTGCGGACGAAGCTGGGCAGGGCCTGCGCCAGGGCATTGCCGGCGTTGGCCGAGGGTAGGGCAGCACTGCCAGGCAGGCTGGGCAGCAGCTGGGCGACCAGGCGCAGCAGGTTGGCCTTGAGATCCTGCGGCAGCTGCTGGGTCTGGCCGCCGAGCAGCTTGGCTTCGAGGAACACGCCGCTCTGCTCCATGGCCTTGGCCAGGCCGTCGGCGCTACCCAGCTGCTTGCCGTCGGGCAGCAGGCCGAGCAGCTTGTCGATGCTGGCGCGCAGTTCGGTCGGCAGGCCATCCTGCCGGGCCATGCCCTGTAGGCCCTTGAACAGGCCCTCCAGCGAGCCCTGGCGACCTTGCTGGGCCGCCAGTTGCTGGCCCAGCACCAGTTGGTCCAGTCGGCCGCTCAGGGGCAGGAATCCGAGGCTCTGGCTGCCTTGTACCTGAGCGGTGAGCAGGCTGCCCAGCGGCAGCGGCAATGGCGTCTCCACGCTCAGCTTGCTGCCGGCCAGTGGCGTGTTGAGCAGGTTGACCACCACCCGGTACAGGGCCTGCTGGGCCTTGAGTTGGGCGATCTGTTCACGGGCCTCGACCTTGCCCTGCAGCAGGGTGCCGACCGGCAGCTGCTCCAGGTCCAGGCTGGTCAGCAGCTTGCTGTCGCCGCCCTGCAGGGCCAGCGCCAGGCGTGTTTCCGACAGCGCGGTGACGGTCAGCGCGGTGCCCTGGGCCAGTGGCCGTGGGCTGCTGGCCTGCAGGGTGGCCTGCTTGCCGCTGTCCAGTGTCAGCTTGAGCAGCAGCTGGAAGCTTTGCGCGGTTTCCTTGGCCGCCAGCACCTCGGCCTTGGCGGTCTCGCCGGCGGCCAGCAGGCCTTCCAGGGGCTGCAGCAGCTTCACCGCCAGGTCGGCGGCGCTGACCTGGGCGGGGCGCACGGCCGCTGGCGTCGCGGGGAGCGGGCGAGGACTGCTGATTTCTGCCATGGCCGGGTTACACCCTGTCAAAAAGCCGGCTTCGGAGGGTGAAGCCCGGCATGTATAATGCTGCCCCGTTCGGGCTGGCTATGCGGTCAACTTGCCACAGTATAGCGGCCAGCCCCCCTCCGACTTGAACCCCTGCGGGACGCCATGCAGTGACCAGTCCACGACTCCAAGCCGTTGCCCTCGCCTGCGAGCGGGACTGGCGCCTGCTCTTCGACGGCCTGGAACTGGACCTCGCCGGTGGCACCCTGCTGCAGGTGGCCGGGCCCAACGGCAGCGGCAAGACCAGCCTGCTGCGCCTGCTCGCTGGGCTGATGCAGCCGACCGCTGGCGAAGTGCTGCTAAACGGCAAGCCGCTGGCCCGCCAGCATGGCGAGCTTGGCCGCAGCCTGCTGTGGATCGGCCATGCCGCCGGGATCAAGGGCCTGCTCACCGCCGAGGAAAACCTGGCCTGGCTCTGCGCCCTGCACCAGCCGGCCCCCCGCGAGGCGATTTGGCAGGCGCTGGAGGCGGTGGGCCTGCGCGGCTTCGAGGATGTGCCCTGTCACACCCTGTCTGCCGGTCAGCAGCGCCGCGTGGCCCTGGCCAGGTTGTACCTGGGGGCGCCGCCGCTGTGGATTCTCGACGAACCTTTCACCGCCCTCGATAAGCAGGGCGTGGCGCAGCTGGAGGCCCATCTGGCGGCGCATTGCGAGCAGGGTGGCCTGGTGGTGCTGACCACCCACCACAGCCTGCAGCAGACCCCCTCCGGTTATCGGGTACTCGACCTGGGGCAGCGCAGCGAATGAACAACGTCTTCCTCCTGCTGCTGGCCCGCGAGTCGCGCCTGCTGTTCCGTCGCCCGGCCGAGCTGGCCAACCCGCTGGTGTTCTTCGCCATCGTCATCGCCCTGTTCCCGCTGGCGGTCGGCCCGGAGACCAATCTGTTACAGACCTTGTCGCCGGGGCTGATCTGGGTTGCGGCGCTGCTGGCCGTGCTGCTCTCGCTGGACGGGCTGTTCCGCAGCGATTTCGAGGATGGCTCGCTGGAGCAGTGGGTCCTTTCGTCGCACCCGCTGCCCCTTCTGGTCCTGGCCAAGGTGCTGGCACACTGGCTGTTCTCGGGGTTGGCCCTGGTGCTGCTGGCGCCGTTGCTGGCGCTGATGCTCGGCCTGCCGGGGCGCTGCCTGCCGGTACTGCTGCTGTCGCTGCTGCTCGGCACCCCGGTGCTCAGCCTGCTCGGCGCAGTAGGCGCGGCGCTGACTGTTGGTCTCAAGCGCGGTGGCCTGCTGCTGGCGCTGTTGATACTGCCGCTGTACATCCCGGTGCTGATCCTCGGCAGCGGGGCGCTGCAGGCGGCTCTGCAAGGATTGCCGGCGACCGGCCACCTGTTGTGGCTGGCCAGCCTGACCGCCCTGGCGGTCACCCTGACACCCTTTGCAATCGGCGCCGGGCTGAAGATCAGCGTCGGCGAATAACCAAGAGTTGGCGTGAAGATGAAGTGGACTTGGTTCCATCAATGGGGTTCGCCCAAGTGGTTCTACGAACGTAGCGGCCGCTGGCTGCCGTGGCTGGCCGCCGCCGCCGTTCTGCTGCTGGTGGTCGGCATCGTTTGGGGCCTGGCCTTCGCGCCACCGGAGAAGTACCAGGGCAACAGCTACCGGATCATCTACATCCACGTGCCGGCGGCCTTCCTTGCCCAGTCCTGCTACCTGCTGATGGCGGTGGCCGGACTGGTCGGCCTGGTGTGGAAGATGAAGCTGGCCGACGTGGCCCTGCAGCAGGCCGCGCCGATCGGCGCCTGGCTGTGCTTCGTCGCGCTGGTCACCGGGGCCATCTGGGGCAAGCCGACCTGGGGCACCTACTGGGTGTGGGACGCGCGCCTGACCTCGATGCTGATCCTGCTGTTCCTCTATTTCGGCATCATCGCCCTGGGCAACGCCATCTCCAATCGTGACAGCGCGGCCAAGGCCTGCGCCGTGCTGGCGCTGGTCGGCGCAGTGAACATCCCGATCATCCAGAAGTCGGTGGAGTGGTGGAACACCTTGCACCAGCCGGCCACCTTCAAGGTCACCGGCAAGGCCAGCATGAGCATGGAGATGTGGCTGCCGCTTCTGCTCTGCGTACTCGGTTTCTACTGCTTCCTCGGCGCCGTGCTGCTCTATCGCATGCGCACCGAGGTGCTCAAGCGCGAGGCCCGCAGCAGCTGGGTGCGTGCCGAAGTGGCAAGGCTGGTGGAGGGCAGGGCATGAGCTTCGAATCCTTCGGCGATTTCCTCGCCATGGGCAACCATGGCCCCTACGTGTGGTCGGCCTACGCCATCAGCCTGGCGGTGCTGGCGCTGAACGTGGTGCTGCCGATCCTCGCGCGTCGACGTTATCTGCAAGACGAGGCGCGCCGTTTGCGCCGGGAGAAGCAACAGTGAACGCGGTCCGCAAGAAACGCCTGTATATCGTTCTGGCCATCCTGGTCGGCGTCTCCGCCGCCGTCGCCCTGGCGCTGACGGCGCTGCAGGAGAACATCAACCTGTTCTACACCCCGACCCAGATCGCCAATGGCGAGGCGCCCCAGGATACCCGCATCCGCGCCGGCGGCATGGTGGCCAAGGACTCGGTCAAGCGTTCCGCCGACTCGTTGGACGTCGAGTTCGTGGTCACCGACTTCGCCAAGAATGTGACCATCCGCTACCGCGGCATCCTGCCGGACCTGTTCCGCGAGGAACAGGGCATAGTCGCCCTCGGCAAGCTGGGCGCGGACGGCGTTCTGGTGGCCGACGAGGTGCTGGCCAAGCACGACGAGAACTACATGCCGCCGGAAGTGACCAAGGCGCTCAAGGAGAGCGGTAAGCTGCCGGCCGACGCTGAGGTCAAGCCATGACTGCCGCTTTGATGATTCCGGAGCTGGGCCACCTGGCCCTGATCCTCGCCCTGTGTCTGGCCGTGGTGCAGTCGAGCCTGCCGCTGGTCGGCGCCTGGCTGGGCGACCGCCAGTGGATGGGCCTGGCCCAACCGGCGGCCTGGGGCCAGTTCGCCATGCTGGCCTTCGCCTTCGCCTGCCTGACCTGGGCCTTCATGGCCGACGACTTCTCCGTGGCCTACGTGGCGCAGAACTCCAACAGCGCCTTGCCCTGGTACTACAAGTTCAGCGCCGTGTGGGGCGCTCACGAGGGCTCGCTGCTGCTGTGGGCACTGATCCTGGCCGGCTGGACCTTTGCCGTGGCGATTTTCTCGCGCCAGCTGCCGGACGAGATGCTGGCACGCGTGCTGGCCGTGATGGGCATGATCAGCGTCGGCTTCCTGCTGTTTCTGATCATCACCTCCAACCCCTTCGCGCGCCTGCTGCCCAACAGTCCGGCCGATGGCCGTGACCTGAACCCGTTGCTGCAGGACTTCGGCCTGATCGTCCACCCGCCGATGCTGTATATGGGCTATGTCGGCTTCTCGGTGGCCTTCGCTTTCGCCATCGCCGCCTTGCTCGGCGGTAAGCTGGACGCCGCCTGGGCGCGCTGGTCGCGGCCCTGGACCATAGTCGCCTGGGCCTTCCTCGGTGTCGGTATCGCCCTCGGCTCCTGGTGGGCCTACTACGAGCTGGGCTGGGGCGGCTGGTGGTTCTGGGACCCGGTAGAGAACGCCTCGTTCATGCCCTGGCTGGTCGGCACCGCGCTGATCCACTCCCTGGCGGTGACCGAGAAACGTGGCGTGTTCAAGAGCTGGACCGTGCTGCTGGCCATCGCCGCGTTTTCCCTGAGCCTGCTCGGCACCTTCCTGGTCCGCTCCGGTGTGCTCACCTCGGTGCATGCCTTCGCCAACGACCCCGAGCGCGGCGTGTTCATCCTGGTGTTCCTGCTGATCGTGGTTGGCAGTTCGCTGGCGCTGTTCGCCCTGCGCGCACCGGTGGTCAAGAGCCAGGTCGGCTTTGCCCTGTGGTCGCGCGAGACCCTGTTGCTGGGCAACAACCTGGTTCTGGTGGTGTCGGCTGCCATGATTCTGCTCGGCACCCTCTATCCGCTGGTGTTGGATGCCCTGACCGGCGCCAAGCTGTCGGTTGGCCCGCCGTATTTCAACGCGCTGTTCGTGCCGCTGATGGCGCTGCTGATGCTGGTCATGGCGGTCGGCGTGCTGGTGCGCTGGAAGGACACGCCGGTGCAGTGGCTACTCGGCATGCTCACCCCGGTGCTGGTCGGCGCCGTGATCCTCGGCTTCATCGCCAGCTGGGCTTTCGGCGACTTCCACTGGAGCGTGCTGGCGGTGTTCCTGCTGGCCTTCTGGGTGCTGCTGGCCGGCGTCCGCGACCTGCTCGACAAGTGTCGGCACAAGGGCCTGTTCAAGGGCATGCGCAGCCTCTCCAGCAGCTACTGGGGGATGCATCTGGCACACCTGGGGATGGCCGTTTGCGCCATCGGTGTGGTGCTGGTCAGCCATAGCAGTGCCGAGCGCGACCTGCGCCTGGCGCCGGGCGAGTCGCTGGAGCTGGGCGGCTATCGGTTCGTCTTCGAAGGCGCCGAGCATTTCGAAGGCCCCAACTTCACTTCGGACAAAGGCACCGTACGCGTGCTGGAGGACGGCGAGGAAGTCGCCGTGCTGCACCCGGAGAAGCGTCTGTACACCGTGCAGCAGATGCCGATGACCGAGGCCGGCATCGACGCCGGCTTCACCCGCGATCTCTACGTCGCCCTCGGCGAGCCGCTGGAGAATGGCGCCTGGGCCGTGCGCGTGCACATCAAGCCCTACGTACGCTGGATCTGGCTGGGTGGTCTGATGATGGGCCTGGGCGGCCTGCTGGCGGCCTTCGACCCGCGCTACCGGGTCAAGGTACGTACCCGCGTGCGTGACGTTCTCGGCCTGAAGGAGGCTGCAGCATGAAACGCCTGATCCTGTTGCTGCCGCTGGCGCTGTTCCTGGGCATGGCACTGTTTCTCTATCGCGGCCTGTTCCTCGATCCGCAGGAGCTGCCCTCGGCGCTGATCGACAAGCCGTTGCCGGCCTTCAGCCTGCCCGACCTGAAGGACGAGCAGCGCCTGATCACCGAGAAGGACCTCAAGGGGCCGGCCTTGGTCAACGTCTGGGCCACCTGGTGCCCGACCTGCAAGGCCGAGCACCAGATGCTCAACCAGCTGGCCAAGGCTGGCGTGGTGATCCATGGCGTCAACTACAAGGACGACAGCGTGGCCGCGCGCCAGTGGCTCAAGGACTATCTCGATCCCTATCAGGTCAATGTCGCCGACCCGCAAGGCTCGCTGGGCATCAACCTGGGCGTGTATGGCGCGCCCGAGACCTTCCTCATCGATGCCCAGGGCATCATCCGCCACAAGTACGTGGGCGCCATCGATGAGCGCGTCTGGCGCGAGGAACTGGCGCCGCGCTACCAGGCGCTGCTGGAGGACCAGCCGTGAAACGCCTGCTGATCGCCTGCCTGCTCGGCCTCTCCCTAGTCGGCGTGGCCCGCGCCGCCATCGACACCTACGAGTTCAAGGACGAGGTCGAGCGTGAGCGTTTCCGCAGCCTCACCGAGGAGCTGCGCTGCCCCAAGTGCCAGAACCAGAACATCGCCGACTCGAATGCGCCGATTGCCACCGACCTGCGCCGCGAGATCTACCGCATGCTCGACGAGGGGCGCAGCGACAAGGAGATCGTCGATTTCCTGGTCATGCGTTATGGCGACTTCGTGATGTACAAGCCGCCGCTGGACAGCCGCACCTGGCTGCTCTGGTACGGCCCCTTCGGCCTGCTGGGCCTGGGCGCCGTCGTGCTCTGCGTGCTGGTGCTGCGCCGGCGCAAGGTCGAGCGGGCGCCCGCGCAGGTCGCCCTGAGCGCCGCCGAACGTGAGCGCCTCGACGCTCTGCTGAAAGAAAACCGGGATACCCAAGACAGATGATCGAATTCTGGCTCGCCGTCGGCCTGCTCTTGCTGGTCGGCACGGCTTTTCTGCTGATTCCCGTGCTGCGCGGCCGCCGCGCCCAGGCCGAGGAAGACCGTACCGCACTCAACGTCGCCCTGTACCAGGAGCGTCTGGCCGAACTCACCGCCCAGCGCGAGGCGGGCATCCTGACCGTCGAACAGTTCGACGCCGGCCAGGCCGAGGCTGCGCGCGAGCTGCTGGCCGATACCGAGGGCGGCAGGGGCGGGCGTATCCATCGCCTGGGCAAGGCGCTGCCGTTGCTGATGGCGCTGGCCGTGCCGGGCCTGGCCTTCGGCCTGTACTGGCAGTGGGGCGCCAGCCAGCAGCTGGCGGCCATGCAGGAGCAGCCATCGATCCAGCGCATGACCGCGCAGCTGGAGCAGGCAGTCAAGGACAATCCCGATTCTTCCGAGGCCTGGTATTTCCTCGGTCGTATCTACATGGGCGAGGGCCGTGCCGCCGAGGCGGCCAAGGCCTTCGAGCAGGTGATCCGCATCGCCGGGCGTGCGCCTGAGCTGCTCGGCCAGCTGGCCCAGGCCCGCTACTTCGCCGCCGGCAAGCAGTGGGGCGGCAAGCTGCAGGCGCTGACCGACGAGGCGCTCAAGGGCGACCCGGGCGAGGTCACCAGCCTCGGCCTGCTGGGTATCGCCGCCTTCGAGGACCAGCGCTTCGCCGATGCCGTCGACTACTGGCAGCGCCTGCTGGCGCAGATGCCGGCGGACGACCCGTCACGCGCCTCGATCCAGATTGGCATCGACCGTGCCCGTGAGCAGCTGCAGGCCGCCGGCCAGTCGCTGCCCGAGGCACCGGCGGCTCCGAGCGCGGCGGTGATCAGCGTCAGCGTCGACCTGGCGCCGGAGCTCAAGGCCAAGGTGCAGCCGGGCGATGCGGTGTTCGTCTTCGCCCGCGCCGCCTCCGGCCCGCCCATGCCGCTGGCGGTCAAGCGCCTGACCGTGGCGGATCTGCCGGCCAAGATCGAGCTCAGCGATGCCGACGCGATGATGGAGCAGCTCAAGCTCTCCAGCTTCCCCGAGATCCAGCTGGTCGCCCGCGTTTCGCGCAGCGGCGTGGCCACCCAGGGTGAATGGGTCGGACGCGGCCAACCGATATCCAGCAGCACCCGCGAGCCGCAACAGCTGCTGATCGACAGCCCGGAGCAGGCCCCTTGAGGCTCGCCCCGGCACTGCTGGCGCTGGCCCTGGCGGGTTGCTCCCTGCAACCCGCCATTACGCCCGGGGCGGGTGAGCCCGCACGCCAGCACAGCCATCCGCGCTACGCGCCGCCACCCGGCGGCAATGCCTACTGGGACCCGGCGCTGGGCGTGTACGTGCTCCAGGGCAGCAGCAAGCTGTATTACCGCGAGCGCGTCTACTACCGCTGGGATCGCGGCTGGAGCTGGGCCAGCAGCCCACGCGGGCCCTGGCAGCCCACCGACAGCAGCGGCGTGCCGGCCGCTCTGGGGCGCAGCCTAGGTCACTGAGCGGCGTCACTCCGCGCTCGCCCTTGGCCGCGGAAAACCCTGTGATACACTCGCGCGACTTCCCGTTTCGCCCCTTGTCACAAGGATCTCCATGCACTTCATGGCAGCGGACCGCCTCGTCCTGCGCATTTCCCGCCCGTCCTTCGCGGAGGCCTCGGCATGCGCCTGAAGTGCATCAAGCTGGCGGGCTTCAAGTCCTTCGTAGACCCCACCACCGTCAGTTTTCCCAGCAACATGGCGGCGGTGGTCGGCCCCAACGGCTGCGGCAAGTCCAACATCATCGATGCCGTGCGTTGGGTGATGGGCGAGAGTTCGGCGAAGAACCTCCGCGGCGAGTCGATGACCGACGTCATCTTCAACGGCTCCAACACCCGCAAGCCGGTGACCCAGGCCTCCATCGAGCTGATCTTCGACAACAGCGACAACTCGCTGGTGGGCGAGTACGCGGCGTTCGCCGAGATTTCCATCCGCCGCCGGGTCACCCGCGACGGGCAGAACACCTACTTCCTCAACGGCACCAAGTGCCGCCGCCGCGACATCACCGACATCTTCCTCGGCACCGGCCTGGGCCCGCGCAGCTACTCGATCATCGAGCAGGGCATGATCTCCAAGCTGATCGAGGCCAAGCCCGAGGATCTGCGGAATTTCATCGAGGAAGCCGCCGGCATCTCCAAGTACAAGGAGCGCCGCCGCGAGACCGAGAGCCGCATTCGTCGCACCCAGGAGAACCTGGCGCGCCTGACCGACCTGCGCGAAGAGCTGGAGCGCCAGCTCGAACGCCTGCACCGCCAGGCCCAGGCCGCCGAGAAGTACCAGGAATACAAGGCCGAGGAACGTCAGCTCAAGGCTCAGCTGGCGGCCCTGCGCTGGCAGACGCTGAACCTGCAGGTCGGTAGCCGCGAACAGGTGATCGGCGACCAGGAAGTGGCCTGCGAGGCCCTGGTGGCCGAGCAGCGCAGCGCCGACGCGAGCATCGAGCGCCTGCGCGACGGCCACCACGAGCTGTCCGAACGCTTCAACCAGGTGCAGGCGCGCTTCTATTCCGTGGGCGGCGACATCGCCCGGGTCGAACAGAGCATCCAGCACGGCCAGCAGCGCCTGCGCCAGCTGCAGGATGATCTCAACGAGGCCGAGCGCGCGCGTCTGGAGACCGAATCGCACCTGGGCCATGACCGCACCCTGCTGGCGACCCTGGCGGAAGAGCTGGCCATGCTCGAACCCGAGCAGGAGCTGACCAGCGCCGCCGCCGAGGAGTCCGCCGCCGCCCTGGAAGAGGCCGAGAGCGCCATGCATGGCTGGCAGGAGCAGTGGGAAGGCTTCAACCAGCGCAGCGCCGAGCCGCGCCGCCAGGCCGAAGTACAGCAGTCTCGCATCGCCCAGCTGGAGCAGAGCCTGGAGCGTCTGGCCGAGCGCCAGCGCCGCCTGGCCGACGAATTGGCCCAGTTGGCGGCCGATCCGGAAGATGCTGCCATCCTCGAGCTGGCCGAACATCTGGCCGCCAGCGAGCTGCAGCTGGAAGAGCTGCACGCCGCCGAAGCAGGCCAGGCCGAACGCCTCGAACAGTTGCGTGGCGAGCTGCAGCAGGCCACCCAGGCCCAGCAGCAGGCCCAGGGCGAGCTGCAGCGGCTGAATGGCCGCATCGCCTCGCTGGAGGCGTTGCAGCAGGCCGCGCTGAACCCGGGCAAGGGCGCCGCCGAATGGCTGCGCGAACACCAGTTGAACAACCGTCCGCGCCTGGCCGAAGGCCTGCGCGTGGAAAGCGGCTGGGAGCTGGCGGTGGAGACGGTGCTCGGTGCCGATCTGCAGGCCGTGCTGCTGGACGATTTCAATAATCTGAACCTGGGCGGTTTCGACCAGGGCGAGCTGCGTCTGGTCAATCCGCAGAACGGTGGAGGCCGCGTCGCTGGCAGCCTGCTGGACAAGGTCGAGGCCAGCATCGACCTGGCGCCCTGGCTGGGCAAGGTACGCCCGGTGGAGAGCCTCGATCAGGCCCTGGCCCAGCGCTTGCAGCTGGGCGAGGGCGAGAGCCTGATCAGCCGTGACGGCTACTGGGTCGGCCGACACTTCCTGCGTGTGCGCCGTGCCAGCGAGGCCGAGAGTGGCGTGCTCGCCCGTGGTCAGGAGCTGGAGCGCCTGCAGGGCGAGCGCGACGAACGCGAGGCGGCCCTGGCCGATCTCGAGGACAACCTGCAGCGCCTGCAGGCCGGCCAGCGCCAACAGGAAGAGGTGCGTGAGCAACAGCGCCGCCTGGTGCAGGACGAATCACGTCGCCAGGGCGAGCTGAAAGCCAGGCTTTCCGCCGGCCAGGCCAAGGCCGAGCAACTGGCGCTGCGCCGTCGCCGCTTGGAGGAAGAGCAGGAGGAGGCTGCCGAGCAGCGCGAGCTGGAGCAGGAGCAGCTGGGCGAAGCGCGCCTGGTGCTGCAGGATGCGCTGGACGCCATGGCCACCGATACCGAGCAGCGCGAGCAACTGCTGGCCACTCGCGACCAGCTGCGCGAGCGGCTCGACCGGGTGCGCCAGGAGGCGCGCCAGCACAAGGATCATGCCCACCAGCTGGCCGTGCGCCTGGGTTCGATCAAGGCTCAGCACGAGTCCACGCGCCAGGCGCTGGAGCGTCTGGAGCTGCAGTTCGAGCGCGCCATCGAGCGCCGCGAGCAGCTTTCGCTGAACCTGGAGGAGGGTGCCGCGCCGCTGGAAGAGCTGCGCATGAAGCTCGAAGAGCTGCTGGAGAAGCGCATGGGCGTGGAGGACGAGCTCAAGCTCGCCCGTCTGGCCCTGGAAGATGCCGATCGCGAGCTGCGTGATGCC
This sequence comes from Aquipseudomonas alcaligenes, assembly GCF_003205495.1. GTDB lineage: Bacteria > Pseudomonadota > Gammaproteobacteria > Pseudomonadales > Pseudomonadaceae > Aquipseudomonas > Aquipseudomonas alcaligenes_B. Next base: position 204,751 of record NZ_QJRX01000009.1, read on the forward strand.
GAGAAGCGGCGCAGCCAGGCCGAGCAGCAGGCGCAACTGCTGCGCGGCCAGCTGGAGCAGCAGCGCATGGACTGGCAGGGCCTCAACGTGCGGCGCAAGGCCCTGCAGGACCAGTTGCTGGAAGACGGCTACGACCTGCACGGGGTGCTCGCCACCCTGCCCAGCGACGCCAGCGAGGCAGCCTGGGACCAGCAGCTGGAGCAACTGGCCGGGCGCATCGCCCGGCTGGGCGCGATCAACCTGGCGGCGATCGACGAATACCAGCAGCAGTCCGAGCGCAAACGCTACCTGGATGCGCAGAACGCCGACCTGGTGGAGGCGCTGGAGACCCTGGAAAACGTCATCCGCAAGATCGACAAGGAAACCCGCAACCGCTTCAAGGAGACCTTCGACCAGATCAACGCCGGCCTGCAGGCGCTTTTCCCCAAGGTCTTCGGTGGCGGCCATGCCTACCTGGAGCTGACCGGCGAGGACCTGCTGGATACCGGCGTGGCGATCATGGCGCGGCCGCCGGGCAAGAAGAACAGCACCATCCACCTGCTGTCCGGCGGCGAGAAGGCGCTGACCGCGCTGGCCCTGGTGTTTGCCATCTTCAAGCTGAATCCGGCGCCGTTCTGCATGCTCGACGAAGTGGATGCGCCGCTCGACGACGCCAACGTCGGCCGCTATGCGCGGCTGGTCAAGGAAATGTCGGAGACGGTGCAGTTCATCTATATCACCCACAACAAGATCGCCATGGAGATGGCCGATCAGCTGATGGGCGTGACCATGCACGAGCCGGGCTGCTCGCGTCTGGTGGCGGTGGATGTCGAGGAGGCCATGACCCTGGTCGAGGCCTGAAAAGTCAGGAAATGCCTTGCGACGGTGCACATTTACCGTTCGTCGTGCTAGCTTAGGCCTCACTTTTGTTACACGCGAAAATCACCTGTAAAAACATACAGTTGTTCGCGTTCCAAAGGGGCAGGAAGCCCTTATTTTCATTACATTTTCATCGTTCAGGGGCTTGGGAGTTTCATGGAGCTGCGCTATTGGCTGATCGTCATTGGTGTCATCGTCATCGTCGGCATTCTGTTCGACGGCTGGCGCCGCATGCGGGGCGGTAGCGGCAAGCTGAAGTTCAAGCTCGACCATAGCTTCAGCAATCTGCCCGACGACGATGCCGACCCCGATCTGCTGGGCCCGGCGCGGGTCATCGATCGCAAGCGCGAACCCGAATTCAACGAAGCCGACATGCCCAGCATGAGCGCCAGCGAGATCAATCGCCGGCGCAACCTCGAGCCGCAGCAGGGCGACCTCAATCTGGATTCTGACGAGCCTGTGCCCACGCTGCTGACGCCGGTCGAGGAAGAGGAAGACAAGCCGGCCGCCAAACCCAAGGAACAGGCGCCGGTCGAGGAAGTGCTGGTGATCAATGTGATCGCCCGCGATGCCGAGGGCTTCAAGGGCCCGGCACTGCTGCAGAACATCCTGGAGAGCGGCCTGCGCTTCGGCGAGATGGACATCTTCCACCGTCACGAGAGCATGGCTGGCAACGGCGAAGTGCTGTTCTCCATGGCCAACGGCGTCAAGCCCGGCACCTTCGACCTGGACGACTTCGAGCTGTTCTACACCCCGGCGGTGAGCTTCTTCCTCGGCCTGCCGGGCCCGCGCCATCCGAAGCAGGCCTTCGACGTGATGATCGCCGCCGCGCGCAAGCTTGCTCACGAGCTGAACGGCGAGCTGAAGGACGACCAGCGCAGCGTGATGACCGCGCAGACCATCGAGCATTATCGCCAGCGTATCGTCGAGTTCGAGCGCAAGAAGCAGCTCGCCGGCAAACGCTAAGCGCTCCACCCCCATGCAACCCCAAGAGCAGCCTAGGCTGCTCTTGTCGTTTCTCAGGACCCAAGCCATGACCGACGCCGCCCAACGCATTGCCGAGCTCCGCGCCGAGCTGGATGAGCACAACTATCGCTACTACGTGCTGGACGAGCCGAGCGTGCCCGACGCCGAGTATGACCGTCTGTTCCGCGAGCTGCAGGCGCTGGAGGCCGAGCATCCGGAGCTGGTGACGCCGGAGTCGCCGACCCAGCGCGTCGGTGGCGAGGCGCTCAGCGCCTTCGGCGAGGTGCGCCACGAGGTGCCCATGCTCAGCCTGGGCAACGGCTTCGAGGAGGAGGACCTGCGCGCCTTCGACCGCAGCGTGCAGGGTGGCCTCGGCCTCTCTGGCGGCGACTTGTTCGGTGGCGGCGCCGAGGTGGAATACAGCTGCGAGCCCAAACTCGATGGCCTGGCCGTCAGCCTGCTGTACCGCGATGGCCAGCTGGTGCGCGGCGCCACCCGCGGCGACGGCAGCACCGGCGAGGACATCAGCGCCAACGTGCGCACCATCCGCAACGTGCCGCTGAAGCTCAAGGGCGAGGGCTGGCCGGCTGTGCTGGAAGTGCGCGGCGAGGTCTACATGCCCAGGGCCGGCTTCGACGAACTGAATGCGCGCCAGGCCGAGAGCGGCGCCAAGACCTTCGCCAACCCGCGCAATGCGGCCGCCGGCAGCCTGCGCCAGCTCGATCCGAAGATCACCGCCAGCCGCCCGCTGGAGTTCTGCTGCTACGGCGTCGGCCAGGTCAGCGGCGAGCTGCCGGCCACCCAGGTCGGCATGCTCGAACAGCTCAAGGCCTGGGGCGTGCCGATCAGCCGCGAGCTGAAGCTGGCGCGCGGCATCGAGCAGTGCCTGGCCTACTACCGCGATATCGGCGAGCGGCGCATGGCGCTGCCCTATGACATCGACGGTGTGGTATTCAAGGTCAACAACATCGAGGACCAGCAGCAGCTCGGTTTCCGCGCGCGCACCCCGCACTGGGCTCTGGCCCACAAGTTCCCCGCCCAGGAGGAGCTCACCGAGCTGCTCGATGTGGAGTTCCAGGTCGGCCGCACCGGCGCCGTCACCCCGGTGGCGCGCCTGAAACCAGTCAAGGTGGCCGGCGTCACCGTCTCCAACGCGACCCTGCACAACATGGACGAGGTCGCGCGCCTGGGCCTGATGATCGGCGACACCGTGATCATCCGCCGCGCCGGCGACGTGATCCCGCAGGTGATGCAGGTGGTGGCCGAGCGCCGCCCGACCGATGCCCGCCCGGTGCAGGTGCCCGAGCAGTGCCCGGTGTGTGGCTCGGCTGTCGAGCGCACCCAGCTGGTCAAACGCAGCAAGGGCCGCGAAACCACCAGCGAGGGCTCGGTCTATCGCTGCGTCGGTCGTCTGTCCTGCGCCGCCCAGCTCAAGCAGGCGATCATCCACTTCGCCTCGCGCCGTGCCCTGGACATCGAGGGCCTGGGCGACAAGATTGTCGAGCAGCTGGTCGATACCGGCCTGGTGGCCTCGCCGGCCGACCTCTACACCCTGACCTACGAGCAGGTGGTGGTTCTGGAAGGCTTCGCCGACCTGTCCACGCGCAACCTGCTGGCGGCAATCCGCGATAGCGCTAGACCGACCCTGGCGCGCTTCATCTATGCCCTGGGCATTCCGGACGTAGGCGAGGAGACCGCCAAACTGCTGGCCCGTGCCCTCGGCTCGCTGGCGCGCATCCGCGTGGCCCTGCCGGAAGTGCTGACCTACCTGCCGGACGTCGGCCTGGAAGTGGCCTCGGAAATTCGCAACTTCTTCGAGGACGCGCACAACCTCAAGGTCATCGATGACCTGCTGGCCCGTGGCATCGAGTTGCAGGAGGAGGGCGATCTCAGTCCCGAGTTCTCCGCCTGCGCGTCCCTGGCGGGCTTCATCGACAAGCTCAACATCCCCTTCATCGCCGCCACCGGCGCGGAGAAGCTGGCGGCCAGGTTCGGCAGTCTGCAAGGCGTGATCAACGCCGACTGGCTCGACCTGCGCCAGGTCGAGCGCCTCAACGAGAAGGCCGCCAGGTCGCTGCGCGAGTTCTTCGACATCCCGGCCAACGCCGAGCGCGCTTTGCGCATTGAGGCGCAGCTGCGCGAGTTCGGCATGCACTGGGCGAGCGAGAAGAAGGTGGTCGATGGCTTGCCGCTGGCCGGCCAGACCTGGGTGCTGACCGGCACCCTGGAAGTCATGAGCCGCGACCAGGCAAAGGAGAAGCTGGAGAGCCTGGGCGCCAAGGTGGCCGGCTCGGTGTCGGCCAAGACCACCTGCGTGGTGGCAGGGCCAGGGGCTGGCTCGAAGCTGGCCAAGGCCGGTGAGCTGGGGGTTCGCGTGCTGGACGAGGCCGCGTTCATCGACCTTCTGGCCCAACATCCGGGCTGATTAACGTGCGGCCTGATCGGTGTCTTGCACCACCAGCGTCTGCCGGCAGACGGGCTCTCTGGTCAGGCGGGGGTCACCGGCGAATTGCTGACAGAGCTTCCGTGCCCGTGCCAGTAGTTCGGCGGGGGCGCGCTCATCCACTTTCTGCCATGTCGCGTTACGCAGGTCGAGGAGGCGGAAGCCGACCCGCTCTTCGTCATAGTTGCCGTAGGTAAGCATGTCGCCTGTGCCGATATGTGTGTATTCCTTGCGCTCGATGAGCGCAGGAATCCATTCCGGCTTCAGCTCGATTTCGCCGCTCGGGCGGACTCGGTAATAGCCGATACCTTGCTGCAGTGCCTGGTCGGGGTCGGGGTCGTTGCTGCGGACGGCGGGTACCGAGAATCCCGATTCGACGAAGAAATCGCGCTGCGTGGGGGCAGACTGGAATAGCGACAGGCCATCGGGTTTGGCATCTGGAGACAGCCCGAGGTGGTCGAGAGTCGTAGGCAGAATATCGATCAGCCCGACCGGCCTGTCGACCGACAGACTCGTGCTGGAGAGCGTCGGTTTACCCTTCCGATAGACCTGCATGGCAAGCAGGACCCGGTACTGGGCGGGGAGCGTGGCATGGGTTCCGTGCCCATTGACCGACAACTGCCACCTGTTCTCATCGCTTCTTGTGCCGGCCAGGTCCAGGGCATCGGTCGAGAAGGATTCTCCATGGTCCGAAATGAAGAAGATCAGCGCATTGTCGAGACGGCCGGCAGACCTCAGTTGAGCCATGAAACGACCGAACTGCGCGTCGGCTTCGCTGACGGCTTTCAGGTAGTTGAGGTAGTACTCATCGCTGTAGACCTCAGGAGAGAAACGCTTGAAGCGTTCCTCTGCAAGAGCGCGCTTGGGAACGAATGCATAAGGCCAGTGAGCCATGCAGAAATGCACGGCAGCTAGAGCGGGGGTCTCGACAGGAATACCGACCAGTTCGGCGGCTGCACTGTCGACGAATACCGAGCCGCGGTATGCGTTGTAGGCCGCTCTGTTGTTGTGGATGTAAGGAAAGAGGTGGCGACCCAGCGAGGTCTGGCGAGCGAAGTTCAGCACGGGGGTGTCGGAGGTGGCACCGAGCATGAAATCCCCCGCACCTACGTCTGGGCCGACTATTCGGTCGAAGCCATGCTGGCCTGAGATATTGGCGAAGCGGCGTTCGTCCATCGCCAGGATGCTTTGATAGCCGAGTGTTTTCAGATACTGGGGGAGGGTCCTGTACTGCGGATCCAGGAAGCTGTCCGGAATCAGATTGAAGCGTGCCCCGTGGCGAACCGGATAGACGCCAGTCAATATGCTCATCCAGGCTGGGTAGGTATGTGCCAGGGGCGTCACCGCATCGGGGAAGATCACGGAGTCGCGCAGATAACCCTGCAGGTGTGGCGTGTAGGTGTCGCCAATCACATCCGGGCGCAGGGAGTCGAAGCCGACGATGATGACATCGGGATGAGCTCGCAGCACTCTGGGCCCGTCGTCTGTGACCAGGTTATCCGGCCAGGGCAGCCAGGCGGCCAGAACGCCTATGAGTGCCAGCGCCCACACGGGTTTGCGCAGCATCCCTCCGCCTAGTAGCAGCACCAGCCAGAGTGCGCTACCGCCCCACAAGAGGGCCCAGAGCACAGGGCCAGCCTCCTCACTGCCAGAGAAGAAGCTCTGCGGAAAGAAGCACCTGTTGGCTACCAGCGCGAGTACGACGCCCCATACCAGCAACAGGCTGTATCCGCTTCTTTCCCTGGCAAGCCAGCGTGGTGACAGCCAGCGCCAGCAACCCAGGATCAGCGCGGCGAGTAGGAGGTGCAGCAGGATGAACGCCACGGCGAACCACAGCATGTCGAAGGCGAACTGGGAGTGAAGCAGTCCGCCGGAGAAGATCGACTCATAAACCCGGGTTTTCAGCAGGATGTGCAGTTTCGGCGCACTGGTTAACAGCAGGTAGACCAGGCTGAGCAGCAGCAGGAATACCGTTCCCCCCAGCCAGAGGCGCCAGGAGGCTACGGAGCTGCCTTGATGCCTGCCGGGTTCCATCGTCATGGCCTGCATTCACTCCTGCGTCATGAGGCCCTGGGCGCTTCGTTGTTGCCCGCCTTTTCGTCATCGCCCATGAAGCGCGGCATCTCCCGAGGCCGGCTTTCAGTGCGGTATTCGCTGGGGGTACAGCCCAGGCATTGCTTGAAGGCGCGCGCAAAGTAGGAGGGGTCCTTGAAGCCCGCCTCGTAGCCGATACTGGTGACCGGCATCTGGCTATTGGCGAGCAGGTCCTTGGCCAGTTCCATGCGCTTGTTCAGCACGTACTCCATGAAGCCCAGCCCCAGCACCTCCTTGAACAGACGGGAGAAACGGAACGGAGTCATGCCACAGCGCTGGGCCAGGTCCTTCTGGTCGATACCTTCCTGATAGTGCTGGTCGATGTAACTCACGGCCTTCTGCAGAGCATGGTGCTTCTGGTGCTCCTTGGTCAGGCGAATGCTGTCCGGCAGGTTGCTGCTGCGCTCGATCTGCAGCTTCCGGGCATGTACATCCTCCTGCCAGCGCAGTTGGCAGAGTCGCTCCAGAGCCCTGAGGAAGCGGCTCTTCTCGGTACCACAGAGCGGGAGTGCCACGTACTCCCAGACGCCTGAGCGCATGGCCCAGACGGCCAACTCCTCGGAGTGCTGGACGGTGAACATGCTGATGGGGATCGAGGGGACCGTGCGCTTGACTTCCAGCAGCAGGTTCAGCCCCAGAGCATCGGGCCTGTCGAAGTGCATGCAGATCATGTCCGGCGGCTGCCCCGAGTCACGCCCGGAGATCGTCGAGTCCTTGGCCAGGCGGCAATCGCAGGTCGAACGAAACTGCGCGATCAGCTCGTCTGCCGAACGATCATGAGTCAGATCCATCCACAACAGGAATGGTCTGCGTTGTGCTTTGGCCAAGTCCGACTTCATAACCTTAGCTCTGCGCCTTTTTCTCTCGCCCCACTTGAGCAGTATTGTCACAGTGCCACTAGTGCAAATACCGAATGGCAATATCCGTCATTTTTTTGATAACCGCTCCGTGGAGACATGACAACTATTTGAAACATATAGGGAAGCACTTCGGCGGAAACTTGCCAGAGGCTGCCGCACGGGCTGCCGTCTGTCGCATGCGAATGGGGTGCAGGAGCACACGCATGGCATTCATGCCGAATGCGAGGAAGCAGCAAAAAACTCCTAGTGATCGACAAAAAACTCCTAACCCATCGAGCCAGCCTTCACTAGCGTCAGGAACAGGTCGGGCATGAGGCGCGACTGCCAGCCAGCTTGGCGTTGATCCAGTTGAAGAGGTGAGCGAGATGAAATTCGATACTGTCAAAGCCTCGGTAGTGAGGTTCCTGAAGGATGAAGAAGGCCTGACGATTGTGGAGTACGCGGTGGCCGGGGGGCTGATCACTCTGGCGGTGGTGGCTGCGTTCAACCTGTTGGGCGGTGCAGTGGATGACAATATCCGCGAGCTCTGCGGCGCAGTGAGCTCGAGCAACGGCTCCGTCACTCCCTGCTAGTCGGGTCGTCCACCATGAATGCTTGGCAGATGTCGATGCAGTATTGGCTGGTGGCTCTGCTGATGCTCGCGGCGGCGAGCGATGTCGCTTGCCGCCGCATTCCCAATCTTTTCGTGCTGATTGGCCTGCTTGCCGGGCTGCTCGGCCAGTACCTGCTGTCAGGCAGTCCGGCCCAGGCGATTTATGGCGCACTGGCTGGCCTGGCGCTGTTCATGCCCTTCTATGCGATGGGGGGAATGGCGGCGGGCGATGTGAAGCTGATGGCCGTGGTCGGCGCTTTTCTCGGCCCACTGGGCGTGGCATGGGCTGCCGCGCTGACGCTGATCGCGGGCAGCCTGATGGGCATCCTGATCCTTCTGTGGCGCGGCCAGCTGTTCCGATTCGCGCAGCGTTACTGGGCCATGGCCAGTTTGCGTGCCTACGTACCGGCGCAGGCCGGGGATGCCTCGCAGCTGCGCTTCCCCTTCGCCCTGGCCATCTTGCTGGGGACTGTGGCCAGTCTCTACTGGCTACCGCTGCGGCCCTGGTGAGGGAGGGGAATCATGTACGCCATCAGCGACAGTAACGCCTATCCCAGCGAGCGCGAGGCCGTCCAGAAGCTTGCACCTCAGCCCAAGTGCATCCGTGACACCGGCCTGAACGAGAACTTTCTCGGCGATCTGTTGTGCAAGCACCTTCACGATGCCGGCGTCCTCGACCTGCCGCGCCTGGTCGAGCGCCTGGCACTGACGGGCGCAGTGGTGGAAGAGGTGCTGCAGTTCCTGCGCAAGCAGGGACGCATCGAGGTGCTGGGGCAGACAGGGGGACAGGCGCTGCGCTATGGCCTGACCGAACGTGGCAGGGTCTCGGCGCGCGATGCCCTCGAGCGCAGCGGCTACCTGGGGGCGGCACCTTTCCCGGTGAGCGCCTATCGCTCGTTGCTGAAGGTGCAGACCATCCACCATGGCAACATCACGTCACGCGACATGCGATCGGCCTTCGGGGGCGTGGTCCTCAGCGAGGGCATGCTGGATCAGCTCGGCGTGGCGATGAATTCCGGTCGGGCGATCATGATCTACGGCCCTGCCGGTACCGGGAAGACCTACATCAGCACCAAGCTGATCCGCCTGTTCGCCGAGGCCATATGGGTGCCCTATGCCATCGTCATCAACGAGTCGGTGGTGGAGGTCTACGACCCCCAGGTGCACCAGAGCCTGGAAGATCCGCAGCAGAATCCACTGTTGCTGGACGAGGGTATCGACCGCCGGCTGCTGTGCTGCAAGCGACCGATCGTGATCACCGGCGGCGAGCTGACCATGGAGCAGCTGGATGTCCGCTATGACCCTTACAGCCGCCAGTACCAGGCACCGCTGCAGCTCAAGGCCAGCAACGGCATGTTCATCATCGACGACATGGGGCGCCAGCGCATGGCGCCGGCGGAGCTGCTCAACCGCTGGATAGTGCCGATGGAGGAGAAGCGCGACTTCCTCAGCCTTGGTGGCGGCCGGCACTGCGAACTGCCGTTCGACCTGATCCTGGTGTTCTCCACCAACCTGAACCCGCTGGAGCTGGCCGACGAGGCCTTCCTGCGGCGCATCGGCTACAAGCTGCACTTCGATTACCTCAAGCCGGATGACTACGAGCGCATCTGGCGGCAGGAGTGCGAGCGGCTCGGCATCGCATTCGATCCGATCCTGCTGCGCTACGTCCTGCAGGGGCTGTACGAGGCGGAGGGCATGCCACTGGTGCCCTGTCATCCGCGCGATCTGCTCGGCATGGCGCTGGACCGCCAACGCTACCTCGATAGTCCCGGGCCGCTGTCGCCTCGGGAGCTCGAGTGGGCATGGCACAACTACTTCGTGCAACTCGATTTTCTCGGCTGAGGAGATGCAGACATGAGTTCTCGTACTCTCACGCTGGTGGTCCTGTCCGTGGTACTCGGGCTGGGGGCCGCCTGGATGGCCAACAACTGGCTTAGCGAGCGGCTCAGCGCCGCTCCCGATGACAACATGCGCGGAGTGATGGTGGCAGCCGTTGAAATTCCCTTCGGCACCATGATCGAGGCCCAGCACATCACCATGGTGCGCATGCCCAAGGCCACGGCTCCCGACGACTCGTTCGACAGTCCGGAGAAGGCCATCGGCAAGATCGCCACCTTCTCCATGCTGCGTGGAGACATCCTGCGCAGTGCCCGGCTGGCCGAGCACCTGGGCGGCAGCACCCTGGCCTCGCTGATCGAAACCGACAAGCGCGCCATTTCGGTCCGGGTCGACGATGTGGTCGGGGTGGCCGGGTTCCTGTTGCCGGGTAACCGGGTGGATGTACTGGCCACCAAGAAGACCGGCAATGCCAATGCCCAGGCCGAGACCATCCTCGAGGACCTGCGCGTGCTGGCCGTGGACCAGACCGCCAGCACTGACAAGACCCAGCCCGTGGTGGTGCGTGCGGTCACCCTGGAGATGACTCCCGAGGAGGCCGAAATCCTGGTCAAGGCGATGGCTGAGGGGCGCCTGCAGCTGGCCCTGCGCAACCCGCTGGACAACCAGAAGCGCCCGCCCGAACCCCCGCCTGTTGCCGCTCAGCCGGCCCCGGCACCGGCTCCCCAGCCGAAGCCGGTGGTACGGCGCAGCAACGAGGGAGCAGGGGTGACGGTGATTCGCGGCACTGCAGTGGCCAACGTGCGTTTGTAGGCGCCAGCGCCCTGGCGAGACAGGCTTCGCGGGCCGAGCCCGCGCATACGGGACAAGCGGCCCGGCAAGGAGAGGGACATGCAAAGCATTCGAGTGATGGGTTCGGCGTTGCTCTTGGGCCTGAGCCTGGTGGTGACCCAGTTGCAGGCAGCCGAGAAGGCGGCCGTCAGCGTGATGCCGGCGCTCAATGACGGCAGTATCCAGGTACCGATCTACAAGTCCCGGGTGCTCAGCACGCGGGTGCCGGTCAAGCGCATTTCGGTCGGCAACCCGGACATCGCCGATATCCTGATCACCAGCCCATCCCAGCTCTACCTGCTCGGGCGTGCTCTGGGCAGCACCAACGTGCTGCTCTGGGACGGCAACAACAGGCTGATCGACAGTCTCGACCTGGAGGTCGTGCACGATCTCGGCGGTCTCAAGAGCAAGCTCTACCAGCTGTTGCCGAACGAGAAGATCGAGGTGTTCAGCGCTCAGGGTGCCCTGGTGCTGCGCGGCCAGGTCAGCAGCGCGGCCGCCATGGACTCGGCGATGAGTATCGCCAAGAGCTATGCGGCCCAGAGCGTCAGCGTTGCCCAGGGCGAGGGGCAGGATGCCAAGGCGGGCCCCAGCAAGTCGCTGGAGGTGGTCAATCTGCTCAGTGTGGGCGGTGGCCAGCAGGTGATGCTCGAGGTCAAGGTGGCCGAGATGCAACGCAACCTGGTCAAGCGTCTCGGGGTGAATTTCCTGGCCATCGGCGAAGCCGGCAACTGGGACATCGGCACCTTCAATGGTGGCTCCTCGCTGCTCGAGGATGGCCTGCTGCGCGACAGCAAGGGCTTCCTGGCCCAGTTCGCTTCCGGCAGCTTCCTCTTCGACGTGGTGCTCGAGGCGGCCAAGGACAATGGCTCGGCCAAGGTCCTGGCCGAGCCGACACTGGTCACCCTGACCGGCCAGCAGGCCGAGTTCATCTCCGGAGGCGAGTTCCCGGTACCGATCACCGAAGAGGATGGCATCACCATCGAGTACAAGGAGTTCGGCGTCGGCGTGCGCTTCCTGCCGGTGGTGCTGGATGCCGACCGTATCAACCTGAACCTGAATGTCTCGGTCAGCGAGATCTCCAACGCCAATGCCCTGGTCCTGGACACCGGCCTGGATACGCCGCTGGGCGACGGGGTAGGCCAGGTCATTCCCTCGCTGACCAAGCGCAGCGCGCAGTCCACGGTGGAGCTTGCCAATGGTCAGACCATCGCCATCGCCGGCCTGATCAACGAGAGCACCCGCGATCTGGTCAGCCGCTTCCCAGGCCTCGGTGACATTGCCGTGATCGGCCACCTGTTCCGCAGTCAGGAGTTCATCAAGGGCGAAACCGAGCTGGTGATACTGGTGACCCCGCATATCGCCAAGCCGGTCGATGCCAAGCTGGTACGTCTGCCCACGGAGCGTTTCGTCGAGCCCAGCGATCTCGATTTCTACCTGCTCGGCAAGACCAAGGGTGACGGCCCCGATCGTGCCGTGCCGGTCAGCCTGGGTGTCACCGGCAGCAGCTTCGGCCATGACCTCAAATAACGGAGACGCCACGATGAAGACGCTAAATCTGCTGTGTGTCATGGCCGTTGTGCTGGGTGGATGCATGACCTACGACGAGGGGCGTGTCGGTCACCTGGGACAGAGCGTGTACGCCACCAACTATGAGCAGATCGCCGACAAGGAGCGGGCTGCCAATCCCGGCAGCGCACCCTCGGCGGTGGGAACCGACGGGCCGCTGACCGAGCGCGTGCTGGACGGCTATCGGGGCAAGACCAGCGATGCCAAGCAGGTAAGCCAGCCCATCCAGATCAACATCGACTAGAGGAGCCTGCACCATGAGCCCCCGCAAGCCGCGCCGCTCCACCGCGCTGCCACAACGTCAGCGGGGCGCTGCCATAGTGCTGATCGTCATCGCCCTGGTGTCCATCCTGCTGATGTCCGCCCTGGCCCTGGATGGCGGGCACATGCTGGTCAACAAGACCCGCCTGCAGAGCGCGGTGGACGCCGCCGCACTCAGTGGGGCTAAGACCCTGAGCGAATATGTCGGCGGCGACATGAGCGCCGGGGCCTCTGCCGCCCAGGCCGCGGTGACGCTGACACTCGATCTGAACGCAGCCGCTTCCGGCAATGCCGAGTTGGCTGGCGTCAGCGACCTGGCTCTGGTCACCTTCTCGGCAAGCGTCTACGGCCCCTTCGCGACGAGTGCCGGCAGCGATGCGCGCTACGTGCGGGTAGCCGTGCCGGACTTCCCGCTGGCAGGGTTCTTCTGGGGTGTCCTGCAGATGTTCGGCAACCCGGCGGACAAGGCCGTAGCCGCTATCGCCACGGCAGGCCCCAGCCCGACCAGCCCCTGCGAACTGGCTCCGGTGATGGTCTGCGGCGAACCTGGGCAAGCGAACTTCGGCTTCGACTTCGGTGCGCTTCAGGTGCTCAAGTCGGCCTCGCACAACGATGCCAACATAGGTCCGGGCAATTTCCAGTTGCTCGATTTCGGCTCCGGGGGCAAGACGGTTGGCGACCTGATGGCCGGAGGCGGCACCCTTTGCCCGCAGATCGGCGAGAATGTGCAGACCAAACCGGGCAATACCGTCGGCCCCTCCGTCAAGGGCCTGAACACCCGTTTCGGTGATTACAGCGGCGGCTATGACGCCGACGACTACCCCCCGGATCTGGTAACCGATCATGGCCAGGAGGGCGGCACCGGCAATTCCGGCAGCTTCAGCCTGGCTGATGACGGCTCGACCATCCTGTTCGGCAA